>NZ_QETF01000009.1 GCF_003129565.1 Salibaculum griseiflavum | reverse complement strand
CCAGTCGACACGACGCCCATGCTCGGCCCAGAACCCCTCCGGATCCGAAACAGACGCCGCATACATCTCCTCATACCGAGACGCATCAACATGCGCACGCGATACAGTCTCGGACGACGGCGGGTAGGATTGTTTCAACTGATCATCAGCGGGCATGGGGGGTCCTCCTCTTCTGGCTGCGCGACATGTTCCATTTTGACGAAACGCGGAGCTTTCGAGGTCGTTTGATACACAAATCTGTAAAGGGGTGGGCTTGTGATACCGTTTTGTTGGTATTTATTGTCAAAAAATTTCTATTCTGGCCTGTCAAGTCTGCAAATTTATTTGCAGGCCCCGATTTCGCCTTGTTTTGCGAGGCCCTGGCCAGTGCGGAGTCAAGGCTGCGGCTATGCGCCGGTATACGAGTGCATACAAGAGAGCGCTAACACGCCCTCAGGCCCGGTGCGTCAAATTGTCAAGCTTGGCGAGATTCGACGAAAGCAGGGGCGAATCGCCCTCTGGTTGCCAGTGCCTTGGTGCCCCTCTGCCGGGCCGGCCTGTCAGGTCAGCAATGCCCAGAGGACATGGAATGACATGTAAATGACGATCAGAGATCCGATTGTGTAAAAGGTCGCGCGCAGCTCGTGGCTGCGCTGCGTGGCATAGGCCAGGAAATGCGCCAGCCGCGCCGCCACGAAGCCGAAGAACAGCCCTTGCGCCAGGATCAGCGGTGGATCGGTCAGGACGAACAGCGCCCCGGCGACCCAGAAGGCGGGAATGTTCTCGAGATCGTTGCGATGAAGTCGCCGAGACCGGTCCACGTAATCGTTCGGGGCCAGTTGCGACGGATCGGGAGACCTGTTGAGCGGTCCCGGGCGCAGGTCTTCGGGGCTGGCCCATCCGGCGCTGACACGCATCATTCGCGCCACCGTCATCCAGCCCTGCCCCATGATCTTGATCGCCATGATCGCCGCCGCGATCGCGTAGGCGGCAAGGACCGGGTTTTCGAAGCTGATTTCGGGCATGGGAAAATCCTGTTCCAAGGGCCTTGACTTACCGATGGTAGGTTTTGTAGCTTACCGTTGGTAAGCAAGTCAAGAGATCCGGATGCCAGCCACCGAAACCCGTGACCAGATCCTGTCCATCGCGCACCGCCTTCTGGTGGCCGAGGGGCTGTCCGCACTCTCCTTCGATGCGATCGCCCGCCGGTTGGGGCGGTCTAAACAGGCCGTGCTCTACTGGTTTCCGACCCGGCAGGACCTGTTGGCGGCACTGTTCCTTCCGGCCCTGCAAGCCGAGGCCGAGGCGGTGACGGTGGCGCTGGACGGTGCCGAGGACCGGCCCGCGGCGATCGCCCGGTTCGTGCAGGGCCTGGTCGCGTTTCATAGCCAGGACCTGGACCGGTTTCGCCTGATGTATCTTTTGCCGCAGACCAGCCGGGGCCGGCCCGGCACGGGCATGCTCGACCATGTGCATACTGTCACAGACGGTCTGTATGGCGCGCTGGCGCGGCATCTTGATCCGGCAGATCCCGACGCGGCAAGGCCCAAGGCGCTGGCCCTGCACGCGGCGGTGCTGGGTCTGATGATGATGCAGGGGCTTGCCGAGGCGGTGGATGACCCGCTCAAACATGGGGCCGATGAGCTGGCCGATGCGATGATCGACGCGTTGACGCGGCCCTAGCCGAGGGGGCAGGGCGCCACGTCGACATCGATCACGATGAAGGTGTCGGGGCCGAAGGTCACGCCGCTCATGTCGATGAACAGCTGGCTGATCTCGGAGAAGACCGCGTCTTCGGACAGAGCCTCGGTGGACAGCTCGACGTTCTGCGCGGCGCTGTTGAACAGGACGCATTCTGTCAGGAAGTCCAGGACGTAGCCGTTGAATTCCAGCACCGGGAAGCTGTCCGGTGGAATATCGGGATAGGTGATGACGATCCGGTCGGCCCGGATGTCGATGATGGCGGGGATGATGTCCCAGCCGTTCTGAGGCCCTTCGGGCCCAAGCCCGTATTCCACCCCATCCGAAACCTTGGCCGGGTGGCGCTGGCCGACGAAGATCGGTGCCGCGCGGTCCTCGTAGGCCAAGGCGCCGAAGCTGACATTTCGGTCCATCAGGCCCTCGGCCGAGACAGGGCCGGCCGGGCCGAGCAGGGCAAGCGCGAGCAGTGCCGCCCTCAAGCGGCGAGGCCTTTCTGCCCCAGCCCGAGGTATTTCTTGCGCCGTGCGTCGCGTAGCTCGTCGCCGGTCTTGCCGTCCAGTTCGGCCAGCATGACCTTGATCGCCTTGCCGACGCTCTCGATGGTCTTGGCCTTGGCACGGTGAGCCCCGCCAAGAGGTTCGCGGATGATCCGGTCGCAGATCCCCAGCTCATGCAGGTTCTGCGCGGTCAGGCGCAGGGCCTCGGCGGCTTCGCGCATCTTCTCGGCGTCCTTCCACAGGATGCTGGCGCAGCCTTCAGGCGAGATCACGGAATAGACCGAATGTTCCAGCATCGCGATGCGGTTGCCTGTGGCAAAGGCAACGGCGCCCCCGGACCCACCCTCTCCGATCACCACGCTGACCAGCGGCACGCGCAGGTCGAGGCATTTCTCGGTCGAGCGGGCGATGGCCTCTGACTGGCCGCGTTCCTCGGCGCCCTTGCCGGGATAGGCGCCGGGCGTGTCCACAAGGGTGATGACGGGGATGCCGAACCGGTCAGCCAGGTCCATCAGGCGGATCGCCTTGCGATAGCCCTCGGGGCGGGCCATGCCGAAATTGCGTTCGATCCGCGATTTGGTGTCGTTGCCCTTTTCGTGGCCGATCACCATGACCGGCTTGTCGTCCAGGCGGGCCAGGCCGCCCATGACGGCGTGATCGTCGGCGAAGTTCCGGTCGCCTGCCAGCGGCGTATACTCGGTGAACAGCGCCTCGATATAGTCCTGGCAATGGGGCCGTTCAGGATGCCGCGCCACCTGGCATTTGCGCCAAGGGGTCAGATCTGCATAGAGGCTTTCCAGCAGGTCGGCGGCCTTCTTGTCGAGCGCCTGGGCCTCGGTTTCGACATCCATTTCCTCGTTCGCCCGGGCCATGGCGCGCAATTCTGCCGCCTTGCCCTCGATTTCGGCCAGCGGTTTCTCGAAGTCGAGATAGTTGGTCATGGAACACCTTTCGCCAAACTGCTGCCCATATAGGGGGGCATGGCGGAGGGATGCAACGGGGCTTTGCCTGGCCTTGTTGCCAAACGGGGCTTTGCCGGGCAGGGTCGGGTCATTGGTGGTGATCGACATCTGAAGCATGGGATTTGTGAACATGAAGGGCAAGATTGCAGCGATTCTTCTGGCATTGGTGGCCGCGCCGGCGATGGCGCAGGACATCAATTTCGGCGACGACAGCAGCGAATGGGCGCGCGATGGCGAATGCGATGACCGGCGCTTTTTTGGGCCGGGCATGGCGCTGAGCGTGACTTGGCAATATGTCGGACAAGACGCGACCGACTGCCGTTCCGCCTATGAGGCAGGCCGGGTCAGCCTTTGGAACATGCAGGAGGCCTTGGCCGCGACGCAATGCGCCGCGATCGATTTCGGCGATGACAGCGGCGGCTTTCCCAATGACGGGGAATGTGACGATGCCCGGTTCGAGGGCATGGCCGTGGCCCATGTGCTGACGCCGGATGACATCCGCCGCGATGCTTCGGATTGCTCGCGGCTGTGTTTCTACGGTGCGGTCGCCCTCCGGGAATACTGAACCGCGAATCGAGGCCCGCCCGACACGCGGACGGGCCCGCACGCAGATCAGGCTGCGCCGGCCAATTCAAGCAACATGGCGAATTGGTCGGGAGTCAGCACGTTGCGCCAATGATCGGCGCAATTCGACCGCATCATCACCAGCGCGGTTTCGTTTTCGCCGATCCGGGCAGCGATCGCTTCCCGTTCTTCTTTCGGCGCATTCGAGATGATCGCGGCTCGAAGGTCGGCCCGCAGGGCCAATGTCTCATCCTCCAGCGCCTTGCGCTGCGCGGGCATGGTGGCGATCCAGTCGGCAAGGATTGCGCGCTGGTCCTCGTCGAGTCCTACGGCATCGGCATTCTTGTTCAGAACGCCGGTCAGTGCGATGACTGGCTGCGACAGAGCGGTCCTGTCCGGGCCGTTCTGCTGGGCAAGGCCGGTGACTGGCAGGGCGATGGCGAGCGCGGCGGCGGAAAGCACGAAGCGTTTCATTCCTGTATCCTTCATTCAGGTTTGTTACCCGCGAAGGATTGAGGCGGGAACACCGCCCACTCCTTGATTCAAATCAAAACAACAAGACGTTTCGCTGTATTTTTCGCGGCGGGCCTGTGCCCTGGCATCAGCCCGCGATCATCTCGGACTGGCGCACGATGACCTCGGCCTGCTTGATGCTTGCGATATCGACAAGCCGGCCCTTGTAGACGGTCGCGCCTTCGCCGCGGGCCTTGGCCTCTTCCATGGCGGCGAGGATCTCGCGCGCCTCGGCGACGGCCTCGTCGGACGGGGTGAAGACCTGGTTGGCAAGCGCGATCTGCTTGGGGTGGATGGCCCACTTGCCCACCATGCCCAGCGTGGCCGAGCGACGGGCCTGAGCGATATAGCCCTCATCATCCGAGAAATCGCCGAACGGCCCATCCACCGGCAGAACGCCATGGGTGCGGCAGGCGGCGACGATGGCGGCCTGGGCCCAATGCCAGGGATCGGACCAGTGCTTCTGGCCGCCATGTAGCATGTAGTAGTTTTCCTGCGTGCCGCCGATGCCGGTCGTGGCCATGCCCATGGAGGCCGCGAAATCCGCGGCGCCAAGGGACATCGCCTGCATGCGCGGACTGGCGGCCGCGATTTCCTCGACATGGGCGATGCCGGCGGCGCTTTCGATGATGACCTCGAAGCCGATGGGCTTCTGGCGGCCCTTGGCGGTTTCGATCGCCGTGACCAGCGCATCGACCGCGTAGATGTCAGAGGCATTGCCGACCTTGGGGATCATGATCTGATCCAACCGGTCCCCCGCCTGTTCCAACAGGTCGACCACGTCGCGATACCACCAGGGGGTGTCCAGCCCGTTGATGCGCACCGAGAGGGTCTTGCTGCCCCAATCCACGTCACTGATCGCCTGGATCACGTTGGCGCGGGCCATATCCTTGTCCCCGGGGCTGACCGAATCCTCGAGGTCGAGATTGATGACATCGGCGGCACTGGCGGCCATCTTCTCGAACAGCTTGGTGTTGGAGCCGGGGCCGAAGAGCTGGCAGCGGTTCGGGCGGGCGACCGGGGCGGGTTGCAGGCGGAAGGACATGAGTGGCTCCCCTCGGTAAGGATATTTCGTTCTGGTTGGTCGAGTGGGTATATTCTTGCGCGCCATGCTGCAAGGGCGAATTTGCAGTCGCAGCATTGCGGGGATTGGCCCGGTTTTTGAACTGATATGCAAGATTTTCCTGCATATAGGGGATCACCCGGAGATTTTTTGCGCAATAACGACCATTCCGCTGTGTTTTCGAATCGGGTTGGGGTTCGTTCATGCTTGTATAGGCTGCACCTTCAGGAGGCTTTCACATGATTCCCACCCCATATCTTCTTTTCCTGGGCGACGCGCCGGATCAGCTGGCCGCGAAGGTCGCGATCGGCATCAAGGACTGGCGCCCGGAAAATGCGGTGGGCCAGTTGCGCCTGCCTGGCTGCAAGGCCGACCTTGGCCTCTCCGACATGACGCTTGAGGAGGCCCGCACCGCAGGTGCGCAAACCCTGGTGATCGGGGTGGCCAATCGTGGGGGCGTGATCAGCGAGACCTGGAAGAAGGTGCTGATCGAGGCGCTCGATATGGGCTTCGACATCGCCAGCGGGCTGCACAACCTGCTGCGTGACGATCCCGAACTGGTGGCCGCCGCCGGTCGCGCGGGGCAGGAATTGCACGATGTGCGGGTGCCGTCCGTCAGCTACCCGATCGCCACTGGGGAAAAGCGGACGGGCAAGCGGTGTCTGGCCGTCGGCACGGATTGTTCCGTGGGCAAGATGTATACCGGTCTGGCCATGGACGCCGAGATGCGCAAGCGCGGCCTGAAATCCAGTTTCCGGGCCACCGGCCAGACCGGTATCCTGATCACCGGGCGCGGCGTGCCGCTGGATGCGGTCGTGGCCGATTTCATGGCCGGGTCGGTGGAATACCTGACGCCGGACAACGACGCCGATCACTGGGATCATATCGAGGGGCAGGGCAGCCTGTTCCATGTCTCCTATTCCGGGGTGACCATGGCCCTGATCCATGGTGGCCAGCCCGACGCCCTGATCCTTGCCCATGAGCCGACGCGCAAACATATGCGCGGCCTTCCGGGTTATGCGCTGCCCTCGCTGGAACAGCTCCGCGATACCGCCCTGCCGCTGGCCCAGGTCGCGAACCCGGCCTGCACGGTCGCGGGCATCTCTGTCAACACAGCGGCCATGTCCGAACAGGAAGCGCTGGATTACCTGGCCGAGGTCGAGGACCGCATGGGGCTGCCGGCTGCAGATCCGTTCCGGCAGGGGGCCGGGCGGCTGGTGGATGCGCTGCAAGACCTTTAGGGTCGGCCCCGTGGCCGGTGTCGGGCCGGTGAGTTTATTTGCCAAGATGAAGGACATGTCATGCCCCTGAGTGTCACGCGCGACCGATTCCGGCTGGCGGAGGTTTTTACCATCGCCCGGGGCAGTCGGACCGAGGCGCAGGTGCTGACCGTGCGGGTCACGCGTGAGGGCGTGCAGGGGCAGGGCGAATGCGTGCCCTATGCCCGTTATGACGAAACCCTGGACAGTGTCGAAGCCCAGATCGCGGGCCTGCCCGAGGATATCAACCGCCACGACCTGCAGGATGCCCTGCCCGCCGGCGCGGCGCGCAATGCGGTGGATTGCGCGCTGTGGGACTGGCAATCCAAGCGCACCGGCGCGCCGGTCTGGCAATTGGCCGCTTTGCCGAAGCCGAAACCCTGCGTCACCGCCTTTACCTTGTCGCTGGATACGCCGGAGAACATGCAGGCGGCAGCAAGGCGGCACGCGGACCGGCCCTTGCTCAAGATCAAGCTGGGCACGCCGGATGACATGGCTCGGCTGGAGGCGGTGCGACGCGGGGCGCCGGAGGCACGGATCATCGTGGATGCCAACGAGGGATGGACCGCCGAGGTCTATGCAGATCTGGCCCCCCATCTTTTGCGGCTGGGGGTGCAGATGGTGGAGCAGCCCTTGCCCGCCGGGGCCGATGACATGCTGGCCGAGATCGAGCGTCCCTTGCCGGTCTGCGCCGATGAAAGCTGTCATGACAGGGCCAGCCTGCCGGGGCTGGCGGGCAAGTATGACATGGTGAACATCAAGCTGGACAAGACCGGCGGCCTGACCGAGGCCCTTGCCCTGCGCGATGCCGCACGAGAGGCTGGCTATGCCGTCATGGTGGGCTGCATGGTCGGCTCTTCGCTGGCCATGGCGCCTGCCGTTCTGGTCGCGCAGGGGGCCGAGATCGTGGACCTGGACGGACCGCTCCTTTTGGCCGAGGATCGCGACCCGCCGCTGGATTATGGTAAAGCGGGGGTGCATCCCGCGCCCCCGGATCTTTGGGGGTGAGCACCGGTCCGGCGTAGCCGGTGCATCGTCCAGTGGACGATGCAAGGTGCGAACGGGCGGAGCCGCGATCGGGGCGCGATTGTGCCGCGCAGAATTCGGCCCAATCGCTATTTTCCTCGCCCCGGGGCTGCGCTAAGAACCGCTGGCGTTTCAGGAGGATCCCGCATGCCCAGATACCGTTCCCGCACGACGACCCATGGCCGCAACATGGCCGGTGCCCGTGGCCTTTGGCGCGCGACGGGGATGAAAGAGGGCGATTTCGGCAAGCCGATCATCGCCATCGTCAATTCCTTCACCCAGTTCGTGCCGGGACATGTTCACCTGAAGGATCTGGGCCAGATGGTCGCGCGCGAGGTCGAAAAGGCCGGCGGCGTGGCAAAGGAATTCAACACCATCGCCGTGGATGACGGAATCGCCATGGGCCATGACGGGATGCTCTATTCCCTTCCCAGCCGCGAGGTGATCGCGGACGCGGCGGAATACATGGTCAACGCCCATTGCGCCGACGCGATGGTCTGCATCTCGAATTGCGACAAGATCACGCCAGGCATGCTGATGGCCGCCATGCGGCTGAACATTCCCACGGTTTTCGTTTCGGGTGGCCCGATGGAGGCCGGCAAGGTCGAATGGGGTGACGGGGAAAAGGCGCTCGACCTTGTCGATGCGATGGTCGCGGCGGCCGATGACAGCTATAGCGACGAACAGGTGCATGCCATCGAGGAAGCGGCCTGTCCGACCTGTGGATCGTGTTCGGGCATGTTCACCGCCAATTCCATGAACTGTCTGACCGAGGCGCTGGGCCTGTCCCTGCCGGGTAATGGCTCGACCCTGGCCACCCATGCCGACCGCAAGCGGTTGTTCATCGAGGCCGGCCACCTGATCGTGGACCTGGCCAAGCGACACTATGAACAGGACGACTATTCTGTCCTGCCGCGCTCCATTGCCAATTTCCAGGCCTTCGAGAACGCCATGTCGCTGGATATCGCCATGGGCGGCTCCACCAACACGGTCCTGCACCTTCTGGCGGCAAGCCACGAGGGCGAGATCGGCTTTACCATGGAAGATATCGACCGGCTCAGCCGCAAGGTGCCCTGCCTGTGCAAGGTGGCCCCGGCCAAGTCCGACGTGCATATGGAAGACGTGCACCGCGCGGGTGGCATCATGGCCATCCTTGGTGAGCTGGACCGCGCGGGGCTGTTGCATGCGGACCTGCCAACGGTTCACAGCCCCACCATGGGCGAGGCGATTGCCCGCTGGGACATCGCCACGACCGAGTCCGAGGTGGCGCGCAGTTTCTATTCCGCCGCGCCCGGCGGGGTGCGTACCACCCAGGCCTTCAGCCAGGAACGCCGCTATCCCAGCCTCGATACCGACCGCGAAAACGGCGTGATCCGCAGCAAGGAGCATGCCTTCAGCCAGGATGGCGGATTGGCGGTTCTGTTCGGCAACCTGGCCGAAGAAGGCTGCATCGTGAAGACCGCCGGTGTCGATGACAGTATCCTGAAATTCAGCGGTCCGGCTTACGTGGTCGAAGGGCAGGACGAGGCCGTCAACGACATCCTGACCGGCAAGGTCAAGGAAGGCGACGTGGTCATCATCCGCTACGAGGGGCCACGAGGCGGGCCGGGGATGCAGGAAATGCTCTACCCGACCTCCTACCTCAAATCGAAGGGTCTTGGCGCGGCCTGCGCTCTGGTCACCGACGGGCGCTTTTCCGGTGGCACCTCGGGTCTGTCCATCGGCCATGTCTCGCCCGAGGCGGCCGAGGGCGGCACGATCGGGCTGGTCGAACAGGGCGATCTGATCGAGATCGACATCCCCAACCGGACCATCAACCTGGCCGTGGACGAAGCGACCCTGGCCGCCCGCCGCGCCGCGCAGGAGGAAAAGGGCTGGAAACCGGCCGAGCCGCGCAAGCGCAAGGTGTCCACCGCGCTCAAGGCCTATGCCATGCTGACCACCAGTGCTGCCAAGGGCGCCGTGCGCCAATTGCCCGAATAAGAACAAAGGAACCGCCCATGTCCCGCACCGTCTATGTGAATGGCCAGTATCTGCCCGAGGGCGACGCCAAGGTCTCGATTTTCGACCGGGCCTTCCTGATGGCCGATGGCGTCTACGAGGTCACCAGCGTGCTGGACGGCAAGCTGATCGACTTCGACGGGCACCTGGCGCGGCTTGAGCGGTCGCTGTCAGAACTGGATATCCAGAAACCCGACTGTTTCGACGACCTGCTGGAAATTCACCGAGAACTGGTGCGGGTAAACGGGATTACCGATGGGATGGTCTATCTTCAGGTCACGCGCGGTGCCGCCGAAGACCGGGATTTCGTCTTTCCCGATCCGGAGGAGGTCAAGCCCACCGTGGTTCTGTTCACCCAGTCCAAGCCCGGCCTGGCAGACAGCCCCGCGTCGAAGAAGGGCATCAAGGTCATCTCGATCGAGGATATCCGCTGGGGCCGGCGCGACATCAAGACGGTGCAGCTGCTCTACCCGTCCATGGGCAAGATGATGGCCAAGAAGGCCGGGGCCGACGATGCCTGGATGATCGAGGATGGCCACGTGACCGAGGGCACCAGCAACAACGCCTATATCGTCAAGGGCGACACGATCATTACGCGCCAGCTGTCCAACGATATCCTGCACGGGATCACCCGCGCCGCCGTGCTGCGCTTCGCCCGCGAGGCGCAGATGAAGGTCGAGGAACGCCATTTCACGATTGATGAGGCAAAGGATGCGGACGAGGCCTTCGTCACCTCGGCCTCGACCTTCGTGATGCCGGTCGTGCAGGTGGACGAGGCGGTGCTGGGCGACGGCACGCCGGGCCCTGTGTCCAAACGCCTGCGCGAAATCTACCTGGAGGAAAGCCGCAAGGCGGCGATTTGAGCGGACAGGATACGCCACTGATTTCTTTTCGCCCATGCGGTTGCATTCCAGCAAGATTGCTTGGAACCTGCTTACGGAGCACCACGGCATGCCGGTCGTGGCAAAGGATCGGAGCTTAGAGAATGTCGCCGAATTATGCGGTTGTGATCCCGGCGCGGTACAAGTCCACCCGGCTTCCGGGCAAGCCGTTGCTCAAGATTCGCGACAAGGAGATGATCGTCCGAACCTGGGAGAGAACGGTGGAGGCCGTCAATCCTGAGAGGGTTTGGGTTGCCACCGAAGACGAGCGCATCAAGGAGGTCGCCGAACGCGCCGGTGCACAGGTCGCGATGACGGGTGAGGCGTGCCTGACGGGAACGGACCGTCTATACGAATTCGCACTGCAACATGCCGATGTCGATATCGTAATCAATGTGCAAGGCGATGAACCGATCATCGACCCCGACGATATTCGGACCATGGTCAGCCGCGCCTGTGCAGATCCCGATACTATCCTTAACGGCTACGCGCGCATTGCGGACGAGGCGGAATGGAGATCGCGGGCGGTTCCGAAGGTCGTCTTCGATCAGGACAAGAAAATGAAGTACATGTCGCGCGCTCCGATCCCCGGTAATAAGGCCGACACATTCATGGGCGGGTGGAAGCAGATATGTATCTACAGCTTTCCTGTAGAAAAGCTGAGAGCCTTTGGTGAGCAGGGCCGAAAGACGCCTCTTGAAGAGATCGAGGATATCGAGATCCTGCGCTTTGCCGAGTTGGGGTATGACATTCAGATGGTGGAACTGTCCGGCCGTAGCCTGGCTGTCGATACCTTCGATGACGTGGGCAAGGTCGAGGCTTTCCTGAAGGAGAACGGGCTGCCCTGAGGCCGGTCGTCAAAGTATCTGCGTCCTCAGTCCGTCCGCACCGGTCCGTCATATGGCTGAACCCCGGTCAATTCGCATAGTGACGCATCGGTGGATACTATGCGATTTCCGTATCGTTTGGCCAAGAGCCTGAGCACCTGTTGATCCCGGGTGACATGGGCGCGAGGCAAGGCGGAACCGGAGTAGGAATGCCCCGATTGATTCAGCGAGATCCCGGCGATTGTCACTCGTCTGGCACCCATATGCAGGCAGGCCGCTGCAGCAAAAACGCCCATTGAAGTGACTTTGCGCGATTTCAGAGCCCGGCGACGTCCTTCAACCGCTTGGTTGATCACAAGGTGCCGCTGCGCATTGCTCAGCAGTGTGCAAGCGTCGAAAAGATAGCCGGCCTCGCCAAGAATTTTGAGGTTGGGGGCCAGTTGCGCACTGAGTTCTTCCTGGGTCTTGTTCAAACCCTCGGTGCAGACCAACAAGAGCCGCTTGGTCCGCCTGTTGGCGAGGGCTGAAACCATTTCAGTATCGACCTGCCGGTTTCGGACGAAATTCGACCGCATGAAGGTGAAATCTGGCGGGTCGTCGAAAAACCGGTCAAGCGAGGCCTGCGAGGCATTGACAGAAACGAGCTTTGTCTCGGGCTCTGTTTCGCGTGGCAGTATCGGGTCCGGCGCCGAGCCGAAGACCAGCGCCTCGCCCTCGAACGCGGGCAGATCGGGCTGTTTCGTGAAGGCCGAGACCAGAGAGTATTTCAGTGACGGTCGGAGCACGGCTTAACCTGCGCATTGTCTGAACTTGAGCGACGTGGCGCGAGGACGGCCCGCCATGCCGTGGTGCTTTTGATACCCTATGCCGGACGGGCGCGCGTCCGATCATCCTTGGAATCTGCCCTACTCCCCCACATTCTCCTTGAACGCCTTCTCGAAGGCCGCCTGTTTTTCGGGGCTGGCCTCGGTCTGGCTCTGGGCCTTCCAGTCGTTATAGGGCATGCCGTAGAACACCTCGCGTCCCTCTTCCTTGGTCATCTCGATGCCGCGCGCGTTGGCGGCCTCTTGATACCAGCGGGACAGGCAGTTGCGGCAGAACCCGGCCAGGTTCATCAGGTCGATATTCTGCACGTCGGGGCGATCTTCCATCAGGTGCTTTTGCAGCCGGCGAAACGCGGCGGCTTCCAGTTCAAGGCGGGTCTGGTCGTCGATCTGGGTCATGCGGTCCTCGTTTCTTGCTGGTCCATCAGGTGCAAGGCCTGCGTCAGGATCGGGGCCAGCCTTTCGGCCCAGTGCGCCTGTTGTTCGGGGGTCACGATAAGATCGTTGCGCAGCTCGATCAATGCGTTGGGTCGGCCGGGCTGCAGGGCATGGCGGTCCACCGAATCCCCAGGCAGGTGTCCGGCATAGGGTTCGTTGTCCCCGATGCACAGGTCGGGCTCGGCGCGCAGCAAGGCCAGCAAGGGATCGGAAAGTCGGCGGTCCTGCTCGTGCAGGATGCCGACATGCCAGGGGCGCGGATGCCGACCGTTCAGCTTGGGTGTGAAGGAATGAATAGCCACCAGAACGGTATCGTCGTAGCGGCCTGCGACCTCTTCCAGCGCATTATGATAGGGTTCATAAAAGGCGTCGATACGGCGCTGCTTTTCGGCGTCATCGGCGGTGCGGTTGGTGGGGATGACCGTGCCGTCATACAGTTTCATCAACAGGGTGGGGTCGTCGGTGCCCCGGTTCGGGTCGATCACCAGGCGCGAGAAATTGGACAGGACCGCCGGGGCATCCAGAAGATCGGCCAGTGCCCGCGTCACCCCCGCGGCGCCGACGTCATAGGCGATATGGCGTTCCATGTCGGGCGGGTTCAGACCCAGGTCGCCGCCGCCCACGCTGGGGGGCACGGTATTGGTGGCGTGGTCACATGAGATCACCCAGCGCGAGCGGCGATCCGCACCGTGCAGGTGATAGGGTTGATAGGTCATCGGGCGGACACACAGGCTGTCATCTTCATGACACCTGACTTAGGACAGTTGAGGCCGGAAGTGAAATGCGCAATAAGGGCGGCGAGCCGTTAGCGATAACAAGGGGCCGAGCGCCCCGCAGCCGACGAAAGATTCGATTATGAGACGCCACCGCAACGTCAAGATCGTCGCCACCCTCGGGCCGGCGTCGAGCGACTACAAGATGATCCGTGCCCTTCACGAGGCCGGGGCCGACGTGTTTCGCCTGAACATGAGCCACGGCAGCCATGACGAGATTCGCGAGCGACACGCGATCATTCGCAAGGTCGAAGAGGACGTGGGCAACCCCATCGCCATCCTGGCCGACCTGCAGGGTCCGAAGCTGCGGGTTGGCACCTTCGCCAATGACGAGGGCGAAGAACTGGAGGAAGGCCAGGCCTTCCGGCTGGACCTGGATGAGACGCCGGGCGACGCCACCCGTGTGCAACTGCCGCACAAGGAAATCTTCGACGCGCTGGAACCGGGCGCGCACCTGCTGATCAATGACGGCAAGATCAAGCTGCGGGTCAAGGACTGTGGCCGCGACTTCGCCGATTGCGAAGTCGTCGTCGGCGGCACCATCTCGAACCGCAAGGGCGTGAACGTACCCGACGTGGTGCTGCCTCTGGCGGCGCTGTCGGACAAGGACCGCAAGGACCTCGAATTCGTCTGTGACCTGGGCGTGGACTGGTTGGCGTTGTCTTTCGTGCAGCGCCCATCGGACGTGGAAGAGGCGCGGGCAATGTCCAAAGGGCGTGCTGCGATCCTGTCGAAGATCGAGAAACCCGCCGCGGTGAAGAATTTCGATGACATCATCGAGGCGTCTGACGGGATCATGGTGGCGCGCGGCGATCTCGGGGTGGAACTGCCCGTCCAGAACGTGCCGCCGATCCAGAAACGCCTGGTCCGCAAATGCCGCACCGCCGCCAAGCCGGTGATCGTCGCCACCCAGATGCTGGAAAGCATGATCGAAAGCCCCATGCCCACCCGCGCCGAGGTCTCGGACGTGGCAACGGCCATCTACGAGGGCGCCGATGCGATCATGCTGAGCGCGGAATCCGCGGCAGGCGACTACCCGGTCGAGGCGGTCACGACCATGGACAACGTGGCCTTCGAAGTCGAAAGCGACGAAAACTATACGGCCATCATCGAATCCAGCCGCACCGCCGATCGCACAAGCGTCGCCGACGGGATCGTCGCGGCGGCGCGCGAGATCGCCGAAACCACGGATATCAAGGCGATCTGCTGCTATTCCGAAAGCGGCACGACAGGCCTTCTGACCGCGCGGGAACGGCCCCGCGTGCCGATCATCGTGCTGTCCACCCGGATCGAGACCGCCCGGCGGCTCTGCCTGTCCTGGGGCACCAATTGCGTGCGCACCACGACCGAGGTGAACCGCTTCAAGATCGCCGTGGTCGAAGCGGTGCGCGCCGCGCTCAAGACCGGTATCGCCAGCAAGGAGGACATGGTGGTGGTCACGGCCGGGGTTCCATTCAACACGCCGGGCTCCACCAACATCCTTCGGGTCGCGCCCTGCGAGGAACGTTTGATTTACGCTGCGGAAACGGAGTAGCCTCTCGCAACAGCCCCAGTTGCGAGATTGGCCCATGGATCCTGACCTGATGCTCGTCGTCGGCCTCGTGGTGGCGGGATTCTCGATCCCGTCGATCATGGGGGCGCTGGCAGATGGGCGCGTGCCGCGAGCGGCGTCGATCGCGGTGCTGGTCGGGGGCGGGCTGATCGCCTTGGCCGTCAATCAGAACCCCATCGGCTACAAGATCGAGGATATCCCCTCGGTCTTTGTCGAGGTGGTGGGCCGCTATATCAACTGAGACCCTTGCCAAAGGGGCGAACGGGGCCTATACGGCCCGCTCTACCGCGCGTCCGGCCCGAAGTGGCATGCCGAGTCGCGTGTCACCGTTACGTTCAAGGAGACGGAAATGCCCAAGATGAAGACCAAGTCGAGCTGCAAGAAGCGGTTCAAGGTGACGGCCAAGGGCCGCATCAAGGCGGGTCAGGCCGGCAAGCGCCATGGCATGATCAAGCGCACCAACAAATTCATCCGTGATGCTCGTGGCACCACGACCCTCAGCAAGGCTGATGAGCAGATCATCAAGCCCATGATGCCCTACGCGCGCTAAGGAGGATCGGATATGCGAGTCAAAGGCGGAACCGTCACCCATCGTCGTCACAAGAAGATCACCGACAAGGCCAAAGGTTACTATGGCCGTCGCAAGAGCACCTTCAAGGTCGCAACCCAGGCCGTCGACAAGGCCAACCAGTATGCGACCCGTGACCGTCACAACCGCAAGCGCAACTTCCGCGCCCTGTGGATCCAGCGTATCAACGCCGCCGTCCGCGCCGCGGATGAGAACCTGACCTATTCGCGCTTCATCAACGGCCTGACGAAGGCCGGGATCGAAGTGGACCGCAAGGTTCTGGCCGACCTGGCCGTGCACGAGCCCGACGCGTTCGGCGCGATCGTGGAAAAGGCAAAGGCCGCGCTGTAAAGCCACGCTGCATTGCAAATCGAATTGGGCCGTCCTTTCTGGGCGGCCTTTTTCGTTGTGGAGCCGTTGCCAGATAGTGTGCTGCGCACGCAGGTCTGTTTGGTGGGGGCTCTGCCCCCCGGCGCGCGGGGCGCGCCGTCCCCCGCGGTATTTGGAACCCAAAGAAGCGGGGGTCGCTTGAAACCGGGGCGGGGCCGGGGTAACGAGCCGTGACCAATTCAAGGGGCCCGTCATGGATGAGCTGAAGTCCAAATATCTTGACCTGATTGCAAAGGCCGCCGACGAGGCGACGCTGGAGGAGATCCGCGTTTCGGCCGTCGGCAAGAAGGGCGAAGTGAGCCTGAAGATGCGCGAGCTGGGCAAGATGACCCCGGAAGAGCGGCAGGTGATGGGCCCGGCGCTGAATGCGCTCAAGGACGAGATCAACGCCGCGCTGGCGGCCAAGAAGGTGGCGCTGGAAGATGCGGCGCTGGACGAGCGGCTGAAGGCCGAGTGGCTGGACGTGACCCTGCCCGCGCGCGACCGCCGGGTGGGCAGCATTCACCCCGTGTCCCAGGTCTGGGAAGAGGTGACGGCGATCTTCGCCGATATGGGTTTCGCCGTGGCCGAGGGACCGCAGATCGAAAGCGACTGGTACAATTTCGACGCGCTGAACATTCCCGGCCACCATCCGGCCCGGGCCGAGATGGACACGTTCTACACGCACCGGGCCGAGGGCGACAATCGCCCGCCCCATGTGCTGCGCACCCATACCAGCCCGGTTCAGATCCGGTCGATGGAGGCGCAGGGTGCGCCCATTCGCATCATCTGCCCCGGCCGTGTCTATCGGGCCGATTACGACCAGACCCATACGCCGATGTTCCACCAGGTCGAGGGGCTGGCCATCGACAAGGACATTTCCATGGCGAACCTGAAATGGGTGCTGGAGGAATTCTTCAGCGCCTTTTTCGGCACCCACGTGGAAACCCGCTTCCGCGCCTCGCATTTCCCGTTCACGGAACCTTCGGCCGAGGTGGATATCCAGTGTTCCTTTGAAGGGGGCACGGTGAAGGTCGGCGAAGGCGACGACTGGCTGGAAGTGCTGGGGTCGGGCATGGTCCACCCCAAGGTGCTGCAGGCGGGCGGGATCGACCCGGACGAATGGCAGGGCTTTGCTTTCGGCATCGGGATCGACCGTCTGGCCATGCTGAAATACGGGATTCCGGATTTGCGGGCGTTCTTCGAAAGCGACCTGCGCTGGCTGCGGCATTACGGGTTCAGCGCGTTGCAGGTGCCGACCGTGCATGGGGGGTGACGCCAGCCCTGATGTCCCGCGTGCCGCTTTCCACCCGCCGATGTCGCCCATGACGCCGCGAATCTTCTGAACCGGGCGCAGTCTTTCTCCATCCCCAGCGATGGAGTGCGCCATGCCCCATATCCTTATCGTCGAAGGCAATACGCCTGAAACCGTCGCCCGCGGCCTGTCGGGGGCGCAGGCCTTTGTTGAGACCTTCGCGTCCCTTGCGCCCCATGTGACGACGACAATTGCCAACCCCTATGCCGCGCCTTTGACGGCCGAGGATCTGGCCGCGGACGGGATTGTCTTTACCGGCTCGGGCGAGGCATGGGCGGTGTCCGACCCGGAGGCGACGCCGCTTTGGGCGGCGATGGAGGGGGCGATGGCCAGTGGCAAGCCGATCTGGGGCAGTTGCAACGGCATGCACCTGGCGGCGCTGGCGCTGGGCGGCACGGTGCGCGAAAACCCCAACGGGCTGGAAGTGGGCATCGCCCGCGACATGGCATTGACGGTCGAGGGGCGGGCGCATCCGATGATGGCGCAGCGCCCGGCGCTGTTCGGTGCGCCCTGCGTGCACCGGGATGAGGTGGCGGAGCTGCCCCCCGGCGCGATCCTGATGGCGGGCAACGCGCATACGCCGATCCAGGCCTTTGCCTTCGAGGGGGACGGCACCTGCATCTGGGCCACGCAATATCACCCGGAATTGTCGCTGGCTGGACTGGCCGACTACCTGACCGCGAGCGGGTCGATCTTTGCCGATCATGCGGGTCTGGTTGCGGACCTGACCTGTGCGGCCGGTGACTGCCTCGCGGCGGCGCGGTTGGGCACCACGCCCGAGGCGATGCAGCCCCAGGCGCGGGCGGCGGAATTGCTGGCCTGGCTGCAGCTTGTGACCGAGCGGGCCGCGGTCGGTCTGCATCTGGCCGCCCCGGTGCGCAGCCGCCTCACTCACTAGGGCGGCGCTTTGGGCCATAGGGCGCTTTTCCCCGGCGGGGGGATGCGCTAAACCGCGCGGGACAAATTGCAAATGCCCCCGGGGAACCCCATGAAATTCACGCTGTCCTGGCTGAAAGAGCATCTCGAAACCACCGCCTCCGTCAACGAGATCTGCGAGGCGCTGACCGATCTCGGGCTGGAGGTCGAGGGGGTCGAGAACCCCGCTGAAAAGCTGGAACGTTTCACGCTTGCCAAGGTTAAGTCGGCCGAGCAGCATCCCGATGCCGACCGGCTGCGGGTCTGCATGGTCGAAACGGATGAGGGCGAAAAGCAGATCGTCTGTGGCGCCCCCAATGCGCGCGAAGGCATCACCGTGGTTCTGGCCAAGCCGGGGGATTATGTGCCCGGGATCGACGTGACCCTGTCGGTGGGCAAGATCCGGGGCGTCGAAAGCCACGGCATGATGGCCTCGGAGCGCGAATTGGAGCTGTCCGAGGAACATGACGGGATCATCGAGTTGCCCTCCGGCGAGGTGGGTCAGAAATTCACCGATTGGCTGGCCGAGAACGCGCCGGAAAAGGTCGACCCGGTGATCGAGATCGCGATCACCCCGAACCGCCCCGATGCGCTGGGCGTGCATGGCATCGCCCGTGACCTCGCCGCGCGCGGGCTTGGCACGTTGAAGCCGCTTTCGGTCGATCCGGTTCCGGCGTCCTTCCCGTGCCCGGTCTCCGTGACCATCGACAGGGACACGCTGGAACAGGCCCCGGTCTTCTACGGGCGCCTGATCAAGGGCGTGAAGAACGGCCCAAGCCCCGCCTGGCTGCAACAACGGCTCAAGGCCATCGGGCTGCGGCCGATTTCCTTCCTCGTCGATGTGACCAACTGGTTCACCTACGACCTGAACCGCCCGCTACACGTGTTCGATGCCGACAAGATCACCGGGAACGCCCTGCGCCTTTACCGGGCCAAGGGCGACGAAACCCTGACCGGGCTGGACGAGAAGGACTACACCTTCCCCGAGGGCGCGACCGTGATCGCCGATGCCGAAGGCCCCGAAAGCATTGCCGGTGTCATGGGCGGGCTGCGCACCGGGTGCAGCGACGAGACCGTGAATGTTTTCGTCGAGGCCGCCTATTTCGACCCGATCCGCACCGCCTATACGGGCCGCGCGATGAAGATCAATTCCGACGCCCGCTACCGGTTCGAGCGCGGCATCGACCCGGCCTTCACCGCCGATGGCATGGAACACGCGGTGCGGATGATCGTGGATCATGCCGGGGGCGAGGCGTCCGAGGTGGTTCAGGCCGGCGCGGTGCCGGATGTGTCGCGGGCCTACAAGCTGGATACCGACCGGTGTTCGTCGCTTGTTGGCATGGACATCCCGGCAGAAACCCAACGCGCCACGCTTGAGGCGCTGGGCTTCGTCATGGAGGGCGACATGGCACATGTGCCGAGCTGGCGCCCCGACGTGCAGGGCGAGGCCGACTTGGTCGAAGAGGTGGCACGTATCGCCTCGCTGACGAAGTTGCAGGGTACGCCCATGCCGCGCCCCCGTCCCGGTGTGCCCGCGCCGGTGCTGACGCCGATGCAGAAGCGTGTTCAGATGGCGCGGCGGACCACGGCGGCGCTGGGGTATAACGAGTGCGTGACCTACAGCTTCATCGACAAGAAGGCAGCGACACTTTTTGGCGGTGGTGATGATGCGACCATGCTGGAAAATCCCATTTCCAGCGAGATGTCCCATATGCGTCCGGCGCTTCTGCCGGGCCTGTTGCAGGCCGCCGCCCGCAACCAGGCGCGGGGCATGCCCGACATGGCTCTTTTCGAAGTGGGAGATGCCTTTTTCGGGGGTGAGCCGGGGGAACAGAAGACGGTCGTGACCGGTTTGCTGGTGGGGCGCACGACGCCGAAGGACGTGCATGGCGCCTCGCGCCCGGTGGATATTTACGACGCCAAGGCCGATGCCGAGGCGGTGCTGGCCGCCATGGGCGCGCCTGCCAAGGTGCAGATCCTGCGCGGTGCCGAGGAATGGTGGCATCCGGGCCGTCACGGCAAGATCTGCCTTGGCCCGAAAAAGGTGCTGGGCGTTTTCGGCGAGATTCACCCCAAGGTCTTGCGCGCATTGGATGTGAAAGGCCCCGCTGTGGGCTTCACCCTCTGGCCCGAGGAAATTCCCCTGCCGCGCAAGGCGGACCCGAACCGGGGCGCCCTTCATGTGCCGGACCTTCAGGCGGTCGAACGGGACTTTGCCTTCGTGGTGGATGCCGATGTCGAGGCTTTGACACTGGTGAACGCCGCCGCGGGGGCCGACAAGGCCCTGATCGAAAGCGTGCGGGTCTTCGACGAATTCATTGGCGGATCGCTCGGCGAGGGCAAGAAATCCCTGGCCATTACCGTGCGGATGCAGCCCAGCGAAAAGACTTTGACCGAGAAGGATATCGAGGCTGTCGGTGGGCGGATCGTCGAGAAGGTCGAAAAGGCCACGGGCGGCCAGCTGCGCGGCTAAACCGCGACGGGGGCCGACAGCACCTTGGCCAGGTGGTCGAAGACGAGCCGGATACGCGGGCTGTTGTGAATTTCCCGGTGGGTGACCAGCCAGACCGGGAAATCGACTTCCAATTGATCGGCGAGCACCGGCTCGACCCGGGGATCACGCGCGGCGATCATATGGTCCATGGGACAGACACCCATGCCCCGACAGGCCATTTCCCAGGCGACGATACCGTTCTCCGATTGGACGACGAAGCTGTCCGGCGTAACCGGCACACCCATGGCTCGGATGTGGCCGCACATCATTTCGGGGTCGCCGAAGGCCACCCAGTCCAGCGCCGCCATGGCCTCGGGCGTGGTCGGACGCCCGCGGCGGTCGAGGTAATCGGTTGCGGCATAGAACAGGCCGTGCCCCTCTCTGACCCGTCGCGCCACCAGGTTGGATTGCTCTGGGCGGACGTGACGGATGGCGATGTCGGCCTCGCGCCGCAGAAGGTCGGATAGCTGGTTGGTTGCCACCACCTCGATGGCCAGTTGCGGCGCGAGGCGGCGCAGGTCCGCAACGACGTCCGGCAGGATGTTGTGGGACAGGATATCGCTCGCCGAGATACTGACGCGGCCTGAGATTTCGGATTGCTGCCCGATCGCGCTGAAGGTCAGCCGCTCTGCCGCCGCGCCCATCGCCCGTGCATGGGTCAGCAGATCATGCCCGGCACTGGTCAGCGAAAGGCCGCGCCCGACACGTTCGAACAACAAGAGCGATAGCTCGTCTTCCAGTGCCGACACCTGGCGCGACAATGTCGGCTGGGTCAGGCCAAGGTGCTTGGCTGCGGCGGAAAGCGATCCTTGCTCGGCCGTTGCAAGAAATGCGCGCAGGTGGTTCCAGTCGAGGCGTTGCAGTCTATCCATGCATTCTTGTATAGAAACCCTTTGGATTTCGTCAATTTCCCGATGACCTATTCGTCTGTATTGTGCTCCTCAAAGGAGAACAGACATGACAAACCCGACCCGTTTCTGGGACCGCGCCGCCGAGAAATACGCGGCTTCGCCGATCAAGGACATGCCGGCCTATGAATACACGCTGGACCGCACGCGGTCCTATCTGAAATCGACCGACCGCGTCCTGGAACTGGGTTGCGGCACCGGCTCCACCGGGCTGCTCCTGGCCGGGGCCGTCGCGCATTACCACGGCACCGACATTTCGCCGGAGATGATCCGCATCGCCCGGGACAAGGCAGCGAGTGACAACGTGGATAACATCACGTTTTCCGCAGCAACTGCCGAAGATGGCATCGCCGAGGCGGGACCGGTCGATGTGGTTCTGGCATTGAACCTCTTGCATCTTTTGCGCGATGTGGAAGATGTCTTCGACGCCATCCACGGTGCCTTGCCGCAAGGTGGCTATTTCATCTCGAAGACCGTGTGTCTTGCCGAGCCCTCGATCGGTCTGCGGCGCTTCGCGTTTCGCGCCATGATCCCGCTGATGCGGTTGGTTAGGCTGGCGCCCTTCGTGCGATCCTTTCGGTTCGACGGGCTGGAAAAATCCATCGAGGCGGCGGGCTTCGAGGTGATCGAGACGAGCACCGGCCCCGTGATGAGCCGCTATATCGTGGCACGCAAGGTCTGAGGCTGGTAACACTCCCGGCAAATCACGAAGGGAGAACGATATGCTGAAAGTCTACCTATCCGGCGAAATCCATACCGACTGGCGCGAGCAGATCATCGACGGGGCCAAGGGGCTGGAAATCGTCTTTGACAGCCCGGTCACGGATCACGGCGCATCGGATGATTGCGGCGTTGCGATCCTGGGTGCCGAGGACAGCAAGTATTGGCACGATCACAAGGGGGCCATGGTCAACGCGATCCGCACCCGCAAGGGAATTGCCGATGCCGATGTGGTGGTCGTGCGGTTCGGCGAGAAATACAAGCAATGGAACGCGGCCTTCGATGCGGGCTATGCCGCAGCCCTGGGCAAGTCGCTGATCATCCTGCAACAGGCCGAACACGACCACGCCCTCAAAGAGGTGGACGCCGCCGCCCTTGCCGTTGCGCGCGAGCCCTCCCAGGTGGTGCAGATCCTGCGCTATGTCCTGACCGGGCAATTGCCCGGATGATGCGTGCAGCGGGCGCGGTTGTCCGCGCCCGCACGCATCAGCCGCCGATCTTGTCCTGCGTTTTCGTCTCGAAATCGCTGGCGTCGTGCCGTTCATGCAGCTGTGTTTCGGGCTCTCCGAAGGCGCGGTTGACCATTCGGCCGCGCTGCACCGCCGGGCGGGCGTCGATCGCCTTGGCCCAGCGCATGACGTTTTCGTAGCTGGTCACGTCAAGGAATTCGGCCGCATCGTAGAGCCGCCCAAGGGCCAACTGGCCATACCAGGGCCAGATGGCGATGTCCGCGATGGAGTAGTCGTCCCCCGCGATATAAGGTTTCGTGGCCAGTTCCCTGTCCAGAACGTCCAACTGGCGCTTCGCCTCCATGGCGAAACGGTCGATCGGGTATTCCCATTTTTCCGGCGCATAGGCGTAGAAATGCCCAAAGCCGCCGCCGAGATAGGGCGCGCTGCCCATCTGCCACATCAGCCAGTTCAGCACCTCGGTCCGCGCCGATCCGCTGGCGGGCAGGAAGGCGCCGAACTTTTCGGCCAGGTGGATGAGGATCGAGCCGCTTTCGAAGACGCGCAATGGGTCCGCGCCAGTTCGATCCTCAAGCGCCGGGATCTTGGAATTCGGATTGATGTCGACAAAGCCCGATCCGAACTGGTCGCCCTCGCCGATATTGATCAGCCAGGCATCGTATTCTGCCTCCGTATGCCCTGCGGCCAGAAGCTCTTCGAACATGACTGTGACCTTGACGCCGTTTGGCGTGGCCAGGGAATAGAGCTGGAAAGGATGCTCGCCGACTGGCAGCTCCTTGTCGTGGGTCGGACCGGCAATCGGGCGGTTGGTCTTGGAAAACTGTCCGCCATTCTCTCGGTCCCATTTCCAGACCTTGGGCGGTGTATAGACGTCGGACATCTGAAGCTCCTGTCATTCGGGGTCGTGGGCGACCCTAATCGCCCACGACCCCGATGCAAGCCTCACCCGCGCACAACCTTCTGTGGGGAAATGACGTCGATGCCCAAGGCCTTGCCCACAGCATAATAGGTCAGTTGCCCCGCATGGACGTTCAGCCCGTTCAGAAGGTGTTCATCGTCTGCGCAGGCTTGCCGCCAGCCCTTGTCGGCCAGTGCCAGCATGAACGGCATGGTCGCATTGCCCAAAGCGATGGTCGAAGTGCGCGCCACGGCGCCGGGCATGTTGGCCACGCAATAATGCATGATCCCGTCGACCTCGTAGATCGGGTCGGCATGGGTGGTCGCCTTGGACGTTTCGAAACAGCCGCCCTGGTCGATGGCGACGTCAACCAGCACCGCGCCGGGCTTCATGGTCGACAGTTGCTCGCGGCTGATCAGCTTGGGCGCCGCGGCGCCGGGGATCAGAACGGCGCCGATCACCATGTCGGCCTCGGCCACCAGATCGGCGGTGTTGCCCTTGGAGGCATAAGCGGTCTTGAATTCACCACGCAACGTATCGTCGAGATAGCGCAGGCGGGGCAGGGACATATCCAGGACCGTTACATCCGCCCCCATGCCTGCCGCGACGCGGGCGGCCTGGGTGCCAACGACGCCACCACCGATAACCACGACTTTCGCTGGCCCGACGCCGGGCACACCGCCCATCAGCACCCCGCGCCCGCCATTGGCCTTTTGCAGGGTCCAGCTGCCGACCTGCGGCGCCAGCTTGCCGGCCACCTCGGACATCGGTGCCAGAAGGGGCAGGCCGCCATTGCGGTCGGTCACCGTTTCATAGGCGATGGCGGTGCAGCCGCTTTCCAGCAGGTCATGGGTCTGGTCCGGGTCCGGGGCAAGATGCAGGTAGGTGAACAGCAGCTGGCCTTCGCGCAGCATCTTGCGTTCGCCCGCCTGGGGTTCCTTGACCTTCACGATCATGTCGGCGCTGGCGAAAATCTCTTCGGCCGTGTCGACGGTGCGGGCCCCGGCCGCGTGGTAGTCCTCGTCGGTGAAGCCTGCGCCAAGGCCGGCACCGGCCTGCACGGTCACTTCATGGCCATGTGAAACAGCCTCACGCGCCGCGTTGGGGGTGAGCCCGACGCGAAACTCCTGTGGTTTGATCTCGGTTGGGCATCCGATGAGCATGTTGCTTCCTCCTGTTCTGTCATCGCAGGATCGCGCTCTTTTTGTGCAATTGCTTGGAATATTCTCTGATCTTTGGCAAAAAGGTATCGAGAATTTTGCGCAATTTATGGAATCGACGGGAAAACATACCTCATGCAATTGGATGATACTGATCGACGCCTGCTCAACGCGCTACAACGGCGCGGGAGGTTGTCCAATGCTGAATTGTCCGAGGCGGTCAATCTGTCGCCTTCGGCCTGTCACCGCCGCGTTCAGCGCCTGGAAAAGGATGGCTATATTAGCGGATATGTGGCGCTTGTAGACCCGCGCAAGGTCAATCGCCGTACAATCGTCTACGTGGAAATCACCCTATCGGCACAGGCTGATGAGGTTCTCGATGCCTTCGAAAAGGCGGTGGCCCGGGTGCCCGAGGTTCTGGAGTGCCACCTCATGGCGGGGGCGGCGGATTACCTTCTCAAGGTCGTGGCAGAGGATGCCGAGGATTTCGCCCGCCTGCATCGCCGGGCCTTGGCCAGCCTGCCCGGGGTCCAGGGCATGCAATCCTCGTTTGCTCTGCGCACGGTTCGCCAGACCACTGCCCTGCCGATCTGAGATGTCGGAGGCGGACCATATCCATCCGGTGCGCGACACGATCGAGCGCCTGGAAAACCTTGGCAACGAGGACACGATTACGCTCGGCATGATGATCGAAGCGTTCGGTCCGACGTCTTTCGTTCCGGCGCTCATGGTGCCTGCGATCCTTGTTGTGTCGCCCCTGTCGGGCATTCCATTGTTTTCGACGATCTGCGGCCTCTCGATTGCACTGATCGCGTTGCAGATGGTCTTTGCCCGTCGCTTCGTCTGGCTGCCGCGGGTGCTGCTCAAGCGCCGGGTGCACCGGGCGCGGCTGCAATCGGCGCTGCGCCGCATGCACGGGCTGGCCGACCGGCTTGATCGGATAGCACGGGATCGTTTCCGGGTGCTGGTCTATCCGCCGGGCAACCGCCTGCCACAGGCCATGTGCGTGGTCTCGGGCGGGTCCATGCCGCTGCTGGAGCTGGTGCCGTTCTCGTCGTCGATCCTCGGCATGGCGGTGCTGAGTTGTTCGGTCGCCTTTATCGCGCGAGACGGCCTTTTCGTATTCCTCGGGGCGGGCTTCATGGCGTTGGGTGCCCTGATCCCGGCTTATGTGCTGACGACGATCGGAAGCTGAGGCCCAGAAACGACAAACCCCCGGGGCCGGGCCACGGGGGTCGTCAATTCTTCTCGTCGTAAGGCCGGCGGCTGCTTAAAGCAGACCTTCGCGCTGGGCCTTCTTGCGAGCGAGCTTGCGCTGACGGCGAATCGCCTCGGCCTTCTCGCGTGCTTTCTTCTCGGACGGCTTCTCGAAGTGCTGACGCAGCTTCATTTCACGGAAGACGCCTTCGCGCTGAAGCTTTTTCTTCAGGGCACGGAGAGCCTGATCGACGTTGTTATCGCGTACGCTTACCTGCATGTGGTTGTCACCACCTTTCTAGAGTTCGTGTTGCAAGGATTTGCAGGAGGTGGCCGTATAGCAAAGGCCCCCTATCTTGTCTAGGGTGGACGAAACCAACAGGAGGTCCCAATGCACCATCCCGCGCCGGACGCCACTCAACGGAAACTGCTGGACGCGATCGGGCCCCATGTGGCCTTCGACGGCTGGTCGGAGGAGGCCTTTCGCGCCGCCTGCGAAGAGTCGGGGATCGCGCCCGATGAGGCCCGCCTGCATTGTCCTCGTGGTGCCATCGACCTGGCCATCCTGTTCCACCGCGAAGGCGATCAGCGCATGATCGAGATGCTGGACACGGCAGACCTGTCCGACATGCGATTTCGGGACAAGGTGGGCCATGCGATCCGCCTGCGCCTGCAAGCGTCCGGGGACAAGGAAGCGGTCCGTCGCGGGACCACCCTGTTCGCGCTGCCGCATATGGCGCCCGAGGGATCAGCCCTGATCTGGGGCACGGCGGATGCGATTTGGACCGCGCTGGGCGATACGTCGGACGATGCCAACTGGTACACGAAACGAGCGACCCTGTCGGCGGTCTACGGGGCGGTCGTGCTCTATTGGCTGGGCGATACAACGCCGGATCACTCCGCGACCGACGCCTTCATCGACCGCCGGATCGAAGACGTGATGCGCTTTGAAAAGTTCAAGTCGGCGGTCAATGACAACCCGCTGCTGAAGCCGTTCACCGTGCCCCTGGGCAAGCTCGCCGGTCAGATCAAGGCGCCCGGCCGGTCCCGCCCGGAGGATGTGCCGGGTCGCTGGACCCGGCCCTGACCTTGCACACCGCCGAGGCTGCGGTAAGTCTGGGGCCAACCGACAGGAGGCCCCATGCGCGTTATAGAAATCCATGAACCCGGCGGACCCGAGGTTCTGACCCCCGCCACCCGTGACCTGCCCCGACCCGGCCCGGGCGAGGTGCGGATCAAGGTTGCCTATGCCGGGGTGAACCGGCCCGACGCGCTGCAACGCGCAGGCCTCTACAACCCGCCGCCCGGCGCCTCCGACCTGCCGGGTCTGGAGGCCGCGGGCGAGGTCAGCGCTCTGGGCGAGGGGGTCGCGGAATGGCAGGTCGGTGACAAGGTCTGCGGCCTTCTGCCCGGTGGCGGCTATGCCGAAGAGGTGGTGACGCCCGCCGCACACTGCCTGCCCGTGCCGGCTGGGATGACCTTGAAGCAGGCGGCCTGCCTGCCCGAAACCTTCTTCACCGTCTGGTCCAACGTCTTTCAGCGCGGCGGACTTCAGGCAGGTGAGCGGTTTCTGGTTCATGGCGGGTCCTCGGGCATCGGCACCACGGCAATTCAGTTGGCGCATGTGATGGGCGCGCGTGTCTTTGCCACGGCCGGAACGGACGAAAAATGCGCGGCCTGTGTCGATCTGGGCGCGGAACGAGCCATCAACTACCGCAGCGAGGATTTCGTGGAGGTCCTGAAGGCCGAGGGCGGCGCGAACCTGATCCTTGACATGGTCGGCGGCGATTACCTGCCGCGCAACGTCAAGGCCTTGGCCGACGACGGGCGGCTGGTTCAGATCGCCTTTCTGCAGGGGCCAAAGGTCGAATTGAACTTTGCCCAGCTCATGATGCGGCGCCTGACCATCACCGGCAGCACGTTGCGCCCGCAATCCGACCATGCCAAGGCCGAGATCGCCCGTGCCCTGCGTGAGAAGGTCTGGCCCCTGCTGGAGGCCGGCCGTATCGCGCCGGTCATGGACCAGGAATTCCCGCTGGACCAGGCCGCCGCCGCCCATGCCCGCATGGAAAGCAGCGCCCATATTGGCAAGATCGTTCTCAGGATCTGATCCGGCTTGGGCCTTGCGACAGATCAAGGCGCCCCCCACGTGATCCCTTAGGCTTGAACAATGCAGCGAAGGAGGATCACATGTCCGGATCATTCGAAATTCTGTCCGGTTACCCGGACGACGTGCTGGCCGT
This sequence comes from Salibaculum griseiflavum, assembly GCF_003129565.1. Taxonomy (GTDB): domain Bacteria; phylum Pseudomonadota; class Alphaproteobacteria; order Rhodobacterales; family Rhodobacteraceae; genus Salibaculum; species Salibaculum griseiflavum. The sequence goes on along the minus strand of NZ_QETF01000009.1, from coordinate 98,070 downwards.
TGCCGCCCACGGGCGGATCGACGGTGACAGCTACGACAAGACGCTTGAGCCCGCGCTGGAGGCGATGGTCGCGAAAGAAGGCAAGGCCAAGCTGTTCTATCTGCTGGGCGACGACTTCGAGGGCTTCACCGCCGGCGCTGCTTGGGACGACGCGCGTCTGGGCCTGCAACACCTGCATGATTTCGCCCGGATCGCCGTGGTCACGGATGTCGGCTGGATTCGCGGTGCGGTCAGCCTCTTCGGTCCGCTGGTCAAGGCGCCGGTCAAGGCCTTCCCGCTGGCCGAGAAGGACGCCGCCGCGGCTTGGATTGCCAGCAACGAACCGCCCGAGACGGGCTATAACGTGGATGCCAGCGGAAAGCTTTCGACGCCGCGTTCGTGACCCTTGGGGTCTAGCGGATCGGGTCGAACAACGCGTCCTCCAGCGTGCAATCGCGCACCACGTCCGCGCCGCAATCGCGGAATTCCAGGTCGCGCGTCAGGCAGATGCGAGCCTCTTGGATGCGACCCGACCGGCAGGTTATCGTGATCTGATCGGCGGACAGCGCCGGGTTGTCCCGCAGGAACGCCTCTTCGACCACGGCAGCGGGCAGCCGCACCGGGTTGTCCAGCTTGCGAAACACCTCGGGGCGGGTGATGCGGCCATAGGCCTCGGCCGACAGGTCGTAATAGGCGTCGGCAGGCAACCCCGAACAACGGCCATGCTTGTTCCATTGATGCCAGGCCGACCCGGCGGACCCGAACAGTCCGGCCTGCGCCGCCGTGTCGGACCGGGTCGGGTTGCGGTGGTCGGTGCGGCAATAATCCGGCCAGCCCCGGTCGTATTGCGGCCAGAGCCCATGCAGCACCCAGCCGAACCCAGCCGATGGATCGCATTGCGGCGACTCGCGCGCATCGCCCTCTATTGCACACCAGTTGGGCGACCAGCTGAGCGCCAGGAGGAAATAGTCGAAATCGCCGGCCACGTTCTCGGCGCGCAGAGGGGTGGCAAGAAGCAGCAAAACAGTGAACAGGCGTCGCATTTCGGGCTTTCCATGTAGCGTCGGCGCGACTATATAGCCCGAGAGTTCCCCGACAACGAGAACCTGATCCGCAACCCGGGTCGCCCCATCCAGGGCAGGGGAAAGATGTATTCGCTAAGGAGCCGAGAACATGGGTGACAAACCGATCATGGCCAAGGCCACCGCCGTCTGGCTGGTGGACAACACGACGATCAGCTTCAAGCAGATCGCGGATTTCGTCGGCTTGCACGAGCTGGAAGTGCAGGGCATCGCCGATGGCGACGTGGCTGCGGGCGTCAAGGGCTTCGATCCGATCGCCAACAACCAGCTGACCCAGGACGAGATCGACGCGGCCGAGAAGAACCCGCTGCACAAGCTCAAGCTCAAGTACAACGCCGCCGCCGTGGGCGAGGAAAAGCGCCGCGGCCCGCGCTACACGCCGCTGTCCAAGCGGCAGGACCGCCCGAATTCGATCCTCTGGTTGGTCAAGTTCCACCCCGAGCTGAGCGATGGCCAGATCTCCAAGCTGGTGGGCACCACCAAGCCGACGATCCAGTCGATCCGCGAGCGCACACACTGGAACATCTCGAACATGGAGCCGATCGACCCGGTCGCGCTGGGCCTGTGCAAGCAGACCGAGCTGGATGCCGCCGTTCAGAAGGCCAACGCCAAGCGCGCCAAGGACGGCGAGGTCATGTCGGACGACGAGCGTCGCAAGCTGGTCTCGACCGAACAGAGCCTGTCATCCGACCCCGAGCCTCGGATGCCCACGGCCATCGAGGGACTGGAGACATTCACGCTGTCCGAGGATGACAGCGCGGACGACAAGGGCGACGACGTGCCCGACGCGGACAGCTTCTTCAACCTGCCCGAAGACAACGGCGAAGACGACGAAGATTGATCCCTTCCCCATTCGACAACCAAGCCCCCGGCCCGCGAGGACCGGGGGTTTTTCTTTGGGGAATGATTGGGGCAAGGGGAAGGTGGGCGCAAAAGCAGACGTTCGCTGCGGTGGCAAAAGGACTTCTCTGGAACAGCCAAAGCGTACAAACCCAACCTAACGACTATGCGACAGCGGCCTTGAATCCGAACTGCCAGCATGGCCCGCAACGATGATCGTTCATCAAAGTTTCAGATTTCTGTTGGGCATGTGTTGCACTGGTCCTTGATGCAGACGCGGCATGTGTCGGCGGTGCCGCTTCGTGGTGCCAAGCACTCCTCGTCTTGCTGCCGGGTTTGTCCAGGTGCCCGTCGACCCAATGCTCCCGCCGATTCACGAGATCGGCATATCCCGGATCAACGGAAGGAACAGGAATGCCCCGTATCAAACTTGCTGGCGTTGCCGCTGCACTGGCAATGAGCGCGCCGGCCTATGCGCAGACCGAAATTGAACTCTGGCACGCCATGGGCGGCGCCCTTGGCGAGACCGTCAACCAGATCGCAGAGGACTTCAACGCTTCTCAGGACGATGTTGTTCTGACACCCGTCTTCAAAGGCACGTATGAAGAGACCCTGACCGCAGGCATCGCGGCTTTCCGCGCTGGTGAACAGCCGAACATCATTCAGGTATTCGACGCCGGCGCCGCCACCGTGATCGGTGCCGAAGGCGCAACGATCCCGGTGCAGGATCTGCTGGCTGACAACGGCGTTGCCTTCGATATCGAAGACTATATTTCCGGCGTGCGCTACTTCTATGCCGACAGTGATGGCAAGATGATCGGTATGCCGTTCAACTCTTCTTCGCCCATCATGTACTATAATGTGGATGCGCTCGAGGCCGCGGGTGTGACGCCACCGGCGACCTGGGAAGAATTCCAGGAAACGACCGCGCCGGCCCTGGCAGAGGCGGGCTACATCCCGCTTGCGCAGTCCCACCTGCCGTGGATCTTCACCGAGAACTTTATGTCTCGTCACAATCTGCCGTTTGCGACCAACAACAACGGCTATGATGGTTTGGATACGCAGATCCTTGTGAACAACGACGCGATCAAGGCGCATTTCACGGCCGTGACCGAATGGCAGGAGCGCGGCTATTTTGAATGGTATGGCACCGGCTGGGGTGACAACCAGACCCCCTTTGAAGAAGGTAAGGTGGCTATCTGGCTGGGCTCGTCCGGCTCTTTCGGCGGCCTGGCTCAGAAAGACCTGGGCTTCGATTTTTCCGCCACCTACCTGCCCTATTGGGAAGCCGTGACAACGGAGCCCAAGCAGACCTTCATCGGCGGCGCAGCTCTTTTCGCCATGTCTGGCAAGTCCGACGAAGAAAACGCCGCAACGGCAAAGTTCTTCGATTATCTGGCCTCTACCGAGACCCAGGTCTTCTGGCACAAGGAAACGGGCTACGTTCCGATCACCGAAGCCGCCTATGCAGCCGCCAAGGCAGAAGGCTACTACGAAGAGCAGCCCGCCGCTGAAGTCGGCATCCAGCAGCTGTCTCTGGACGCGGGTGACAACACTCGCGGCTACCGCATGGGCTTCTACGTGCAAATCCGTGACGTGATGAACCGCGAATACGGCCGCATCCTGACCGGCGAAACTTCGGTCGATGACGCCTTCGCTACCATCGAAGAAGAAGCCAACCAGTTGCTGGCCCGTTTCGCCCAGACCCAGGGCTGACGCCCAACCTCTCAAACATTCCGGGCGGCCGCAGCCTTGCGGCCGCTCACGACCATGCCAAGGGACACTCATGAAGCGCGCCGGATTCGATACCCTATCGCTGCCTGTTCTGCTGCTCTTGCCGCAGCTCGTGATCATCGCCGTGTTTTTCTACTGGCCGACCATCGTGGCGCTGCAGTCGTCCTTCTACCTGCAAGACCCGTTCGGGTTCGGTTCGACCTTCGTCGGCTTGCAGAACTACGCCGACCTGTTCTCAAGCCGCGAGTACCGCAAGATCGCTTGGTTCACGGTAACCTTCTCGATTCTCGTAACCTTTTTTTCGCTGGCGATCGCACTCGTGCTGGCCGTGAAGGCTGACAAGGTTCTGCGCGGGGCCAAGACCTACCGCACGCTCTTGATGTGGGTCTATGCCGTCGCGCCGCCGGTGGCGGGCTTCATCGCTGTGATCATGTTCAACCAGAGCTGGGGGCCGTTGACCGAATTCTTTGGCTTGTTCGGCCATACCTACATGGTCGGCGTCAATTTCAACGACACCGCCTTTGCGATGATCCTCGCCTCGGTCTGGAAGCAGGTGCCTGTCAATTTCATCTTCTTCCTGTCCGGGCTTCAGTCGATCCCCCGTTCGGTGCGCGAGGCAGCCATGATCGACAACCGCAGCGCCACCAGCCGTTTCTGGGATGTGACCTTCCCGTTGCTCGCACCGACAGGGTTCTTTCTGTTGATCATCAACATCACCTACTCCCTGTTCGACACGTTCGGCATCGTCGACACCGTCGTGAAGGGCGAGCCGGGTAACAACCCGATGACCTTGGTCTACAAGGTCTATGTCGACGGGTTTCGAGGCAACGACCTCGGCGGGTCTTCGGCGCAATCGGTGATCCTGATGGTGCTCGTCCTGGCTCTCACCATCTTCCAGTTCCGCCTGATCGAGCGGCGCATTCATTACACTTGAGGGGGGACAACATGCGCAAGGTCAAACTCTCGGCCGTGATCGACCACGGTGTCCTGATCCTTGGCAGTCTTTTCATGATGCTGCCATTGCTCATGCTTTTGCAGATGACGACGATCCCGGACACCGAGATCATCCGTACCGGCCCATCCCTGACCGTCGGCGATCAGTTTGACGACAACTTCAACAAGGCCATGTTCGAGGCGTCAGGTTTTTCCGGCGAGAACACGGGCCTGTCGATGCTGAAGAACAGCTTCATCCTCGGGATCGGGTTTGCCGTCGGCAAGATCGTGATCGGCATGATGGCCGCCTACGCGATTGTCTATTTCCGCCTGCGGTTCGCGACTTTTGCCTTCTGGCTCATTTTCACAACGCTTCTCTTGCCGCTCGAAGTGCGCATCCTGCCCTCGTATGAGGTCGTCCAATGGCTGGGTATGCTGAACACATATCAGGGCTTGATCATCCCGCTTATTGCTTCGGCCACGGCGACATTCTTCTTCCGGCAATTCTTCCGCTCCGTACCGGAAGAACTGGTCGAGGCCGCGCGGATCGACGGTGCAGGCCCGGTCAAATTCTTCATCGACATTCTGGTGCCGCTCAGCCGCACGATGATCGCGGCGATGTTCATCATCATGTTCGTCTATGGCTGGAACCAATACCTCTGGCCCACGATGATCACCACGGACGAGGACATGTACACGCTTGTGCGCGGAATCAAGCAGATCGTGCAGGTCCTCGAAGGGGCCGTCGTTCCGGAATTCGGTCGTTCAAATGTTCTGGCACTGATCGCGGTCATTCCCCCGGTCCTCGTGGTGGTGTTTTTCCAAAGCTGGTTCGTCAAGGGCCTCACGGAATCCGACAAGTAACCGTCCTCGGGCCGCGAAGCGGCAGGACACAAGAAGGCAAGGAAATGGCACAGGTTACCTTCGACACAATCGGCAAAACATACCCCAACGGGTTTGAGGCACTCAAACCGACAAGCTTCGGCATCGAGCCGGGCGAGTTCGCCGTCCTCGTGGGCCCCTCGGGGTGCGGCAAATCCACGTTGCTGCGTATGGTCGCGGGGCTGGAAGAGATCACCTCGGGCGAGCTGTCCATTGCCGGGCGCGTCGTCAACGATGTGGACCCGGCAGACCGGGACATCGCAATGGTGTTCCAGAACTACGCGCTCTATCCGCACATGACCGTGCGCAGGAATATAGGTTACGGGCTCAAGAACCGCGGTACCTCCAAACAAGAGATCGCGGCCAAGGTCGACGAGGCCGCCAGCCTTCTGAACCTGCGCGATTACCTGGATCGCAAGCCCAGCCAATTGTCCGGAGGCCAGCGCCAACGGGTGGCCATGGGCCGTGCAATCGTTCGCGACCCGGCCCTGTTCCTGTTCGACGAACCGCTTTCGAACCTGGATGCCAAGTTGCGCAACCAGATGCGGATCGAGATCAAGGCACTGCAACGGCGCCTTGGCGTGACCTCGATCTATGTGACCCATGACCAGGTCGAGGCGATGACCATGGCCGACAGGATCATCGTCATGAATGAAGGCCGCATCGAGCAAATCGGCACGCCATCCGAAGTCTATCACAGCCCTGCTACGGAATTCGTCGCGTCCTTCATGGGTGCGCCGCCGATGAACCTCATGCCGGCCGAGCTGGATGGCGGGCAGGTCCGTCTGTTCGGGGCCACGATCGGAGAAACCACACATACCGGCGATGTCCGGGCGGGCGTCAGACCAGAGGATTTTCTCCCCGACCCTGAGGGCACGTTGATGATGAACGTTGAGATCATCGAAGAGCTGGGCGCGCATCGCCTGTTGCACGGCACCTTGGGCGATACGTCTGTCACTGTGCAGGTCAATAACGAGAACGGCGCAGGGGTCGGTCCGATCAAGCTTTCAATCAAGCCAGGCGCGGCGTGTCTTTTCGACCGTAAATCAGGTCAAAGGCTATGACCGGGCTGCTGCGGGAACTGCCACTCGTCAACGCCTCTCAGCGGGACGCAATTCTTAGGGCCCCGCGCACAAGCGCAGCGCACCGGACCCTGCTTCGGTCCTTACCGGCAATGAACGCCCTTCAGGCGGGCGGTCAGACGACACTGGATGTTCTGCCCGCCGAGACGACCGTAGTTGCATGGAACCTCGAACGCTGCCTTTTCCCCGGCGCAAGCGCCGCGCATCTGCACCCCGTCGCGCCCCATGTCGTTCTGCTGTCGGAAATGGATCATGGAATGGCCCGGACCGCGCAGCGCCACACCACCGAGGAGATGGCAGCCGCGCTCGGCATGTCATATGTTTTCGGCGTCGAATTCTACGAGATGGATTTGGGCGGCGAGACGGAACGCACATTTTGCGAGGACGACTTCAACGCGCGCGGTTGGCACGGCAATGCGGTGCTTTCGGCGGTGCCGATACAAGATGCAGTCCTGATCCGGCTTGACGACCATGGTCACTGGTTCTCCGCCGAGACGGGCGCCGATCCCGGCCAGCCGCGCGTTGGGGGCCGCAATGCAATTGCCGCAATCCTTCCCGGCGCCACAGGGCCACTCTGCTTCGTTTCGACACATCTGGAAAGCAACGCGGACGGCGTGCATCGGGCCGGGCAGTTCGACCGGCTGATGGACGCGGTGGACACTTTCGCGCCAAATCTTCCGATCGTCATTGGTGGCGATCTGAATACCGGCAACCACATGCCCCCTCACTACGATTGGCAAGAAGAACCGCTTTTCGCGCGGGCAGAGGCACGGGGCTATGACTGGTCAGCAAACGTAGATGGCTTCACCACCCGTCCAAGCCTGATCACGAACCACCCTGCTCGACAAATGAAACTGGACTGGATTTGCGTCAGGGGCGCAACGCCGTCAGCCCCGGGCATTTTATCGTCGCTTGGTACATCCGGGCACCCCCTGTCAGACCATGATGCGGTTCACGTGAATATTACGGCGTAACCCGGGATTGGCACTGTTCAAACCGCGGATGGCTGCCAGGCGACTTCGACTATGAGGTCGGGCCGGTCTGGATTTCATGGTCTCAGCGACTGATGGAGAAGCAGGCTGCGGTCCCCAAGAAACCCCGAATGAGCCGCAAAGCTAGCTTATGGCCAGAGCCGCCTTCTTGCCCCAATTTCATTGAGAGTCCGAAATGTCCTGCAATGTGTGAATTCGATGCCATCAAGGGTGGCGCAGTTGCGGCGAATGTCGGGAGTGTAAAATCCGCCGGCCGCATCGCGGGGCCGGCCCGAGTGTCCGCTCCGGGCCGAAAGGTTCCGCTTCCAAGTTTTCCATCTCGATGCCCCGGTTCGCCCCACCACACGACCTACGGAATATCCGAGGCCGTTCAGAATTGTTTCCGGGCGTTCAGGGCGGCGGTGATGGTGCCGTCGTCGAGGTAGTCCAGCTCTCCGCCCACGGGGACGCCCTGAGCCAGGGACGTGACCGAGACGCCGGCAAGTTCATCGGCGATGTAATGGGCCGTGGTCTGGCCGTCGACGGTGGCGCCGAGGGCCAGGATGACCTCGGTTACACCTTCGGAGGCGACGCGTGATTTCAGCTTTGGAATACGCAGGTCCTCGGGCCCGATATCGTCCAGCGCGGACAGCGTGCCGCCCAGCACGTGATAGCGCCCCTTGAACACGGCCGCGCGTTCCATCGCCCAGAGGTCGGCCACATCCTCGACCACGCAGATCTGGCCGTTGGCGCGTTTCTCGCTGTTGCAGATATCGCAGATATCCGCGGTGCCGACATTGCCGCAATTGAGGCATTCACGCGCCGTCGTTCCGACCCGAGCCATGGCCTCGGCCAGCGGGGTGAGCAACGGACCGCGCTTCTTGATCAGGTGCAGAACGGCGCGCCGGGCCGAGCGCGGCCCAAGGCCGGGCAGGCGGGCCATCAGGTCGATCAGGTCCTCGATATCGCTTGTGGCTTTGGTCAAGACAATCTCCTGCGGGGAACGCTGCCGAAAAGCCTTTGGCGCTTCCACTTGATCCCGCCGGGCCAGGTCGCTGTGTGCACTGGCCTAGAACGGCAGCTTCATCCCGGCGGGCAGGCCCAGCTCTTCCTGGATCTTCTGCATCTCTTCGGCGGCGCGATCGCTGGCGCGCGACTGGGCGTCCTTGATCGCGGCAAGGATCAGGTCCTCGACCACTTCCTTGTCATCGCCATTGAAGATCGAGGGGTCGATGTCCAGGCCCTTGAGTTCGCCCTTGGCGGTCGCGGTGGCCTTGACGAGGCCGGCGCCGCTCTCGCCCGTCACCATCATGTTGTGCATGTCCTCCTGAAGCTGCTCCATTTTCTGCTGCAGCTCCTGGGCCGATTTCATCATCTTGGCCATGTCGCCCATCTGGCCCAGTCCCTTGAACATTCCCGTATCTCCTGTCGAATGCGTGTCTCGTGTTGTCAGATATGGCCGCAGCGGCGCGGCCTCAAGCCCGGATCAGTCTTCCTCGAACGGGTCCCATTCGTCCTCGACCTCCGGCAGGGCCTCCAGTTCGGCCTCGACCTCCAGCGCCTTCGGGGTGCGGATGTCCGTGATCCGGGCCTTTGGAAACTGCGTCAGCACTGCCTTGACCAGCGGGTGTTCGGCGGCCTGTTCGCGCAAGGCGGCTTCTTCGGCGTCGCGGTCTTCGGCAATGGTCTTGCCACCGCCCGAGCCGACGACGGTAATGGCCCAACGATTGCCGGTCCAGGCCTGCAAGCGGCTGCCCAGTTTCGCGGCCAGGTCACGCGGGGCGTCATCGGTGGGCTGGAACTCGATCCGGCCCGGTTGGTATGCCACAAGGCGCACGCAGCTTTCCACGTCGACCAGAAGTTTCACGTCGCGGTGGCTGCGGATCAGCTCGACCACATGCTCGAAGCTGGGATAGTGGGCCAGCGCGGCCTCGGTCGCAACGGCCCGAACGGCGCTGCCCTGGTGGGCGGACGGGCCGGAGGGGCCGGGATGGGTGGGGGCCGTTGCCCCGCCGCGCGCCTCGGTTGCTGCCGGGGGCGCAGCCCGCGGTGCATCGCCACTGCCACCGCCCGGGCCGGGTGGCGGCGGGGTGTCCTGCAACTTGCGCACAAGATCCTCGGGCGTCGGCAGGTCCGCCACATGGGTCAGCCGGATCACCGCCATCTCCGCCGCCATCATGCCGTTGGGGGCATGGGCCACCTCTTCCAGCGCCTTGAGCAGCATCTGCCAGAGCCGGGTCAGCACCCGCATCGGCAGCGCCTCGGCCATGGCCAGGCCGCGGGCGCGTTCATCAGGGCCGACGGTGGGGTCCTCGGCGGCCTCGGGCGTGACCTTGATGATGCTGACCCAGTGCGCAATCTCGGCCAGGTCGCGCAGGATCGCCATCGGGTCCGCCCCGTCCGCATATTGCGCCGACAATTCCGTCAGAGCGGCGGCGGCCTCGCCTTTCAGGACCATGTCGAACAGGTCCAGCACCCGGCCCCGGTCGGCAAGGCCCAGCATGGCGCGCACCTGGTCTGCGGTGGTTTCGCCTGCGCCATGGGAAATCGCCTGATCCAGAAGCGAGGTTGCATCCCGTGCCGATCCCTCGGCGGCGCGGGTGATAAGGGCCAGTGCATCGTCGGTGATTTCCGCGCCTTCCGCATCTGCGATGCGGCGCAGCAGGGCGATCTGGTCCTCGGGTTCGATGCGGCGCAGGTCAAAGCGCTGGCACCGCGACAGGACGGTGACGGGCACCTTGCGGATTTCCGTGGTCGCGAAGATGAACTTCACATGGGCGGGGGGTTCCTCCAGCGTCTTGAGCAACGCGTTGAACGCGCTGGTCGAGAGCATGTGAACCTCGTCGATGATGTAGATCTTGTAGCGCGCGGAGGCGGCCCGGTAGTGGACGCTTTCGATGATCTCGCGGATGTCCCCCACGCCGGTGCGGCTGGCCGCGTCCATTTCCATGACGTCGACATGGCGGCCTTCCATGATCGCCACGCAATGTTCGCATTGCCCGCAAGGGTCGGTGGTGGGGCCGCCTGTGCCGTCCACGCCGGTGCAATTCATCCCCTTTGCGATGATCCGGGCGGTGGTGGTCTTCCCGGTGCCGCGAATGCCGGTCATGATGAAGGCCTGCGCGATCCGGTCGGCGGCAAAGGCATTCTTGAGCGTGCGCACCATGGCGTCCTGCCCAACGAGATCGGCGAAGGTCTCGGGGCGGTATTTGCGGGCAAGCACCTGGTAGGCGGGTTGGTCGGTCATGGCGGCCTTGGGATTCGGGTGGTCGGCACAGGTTAAGCGGGGCCGGGGACGAGGTCCACCGCGACGAGGTAGATTGCCATCGGGGATGCATTTGACCAATCTGGGGGTCTGAAACGGTGGGGCCATGTCCGAATTCGTCATTTATGAACTGCCGCTTCTGGCGGGGACGCTGGCGCTGTCGCCCATCCCTGGCCGGACGCGGCATTATGGCACCGACCGCGACAGGTTGCTGGCCTGGGGGCCTGCCATGGTCATCACCATGACCACCCAGGCCGAGTTGGACCGCAAGGGATCCGGTGGCCTGGGCGGGGATCTGGCCGCGTATGGAATCGCATGGCGACATCTGCCGGTCGAGGATTTCGGCGCGCCGGGGCCCGAGGTCGAAGCCGCCTGGCCTGAAACATCGGCAACCGCACGCGCGATGCTGGCCGAAGGTCGCCGGGTGCTGGTCCATTGCTTTGGCGGTTGCGGTCGGTCGGGCATGGCCTGCCTGCGCCTGATGGTCGAGGCGGGCGAGCCGCCCGGATCGGCCTTGACGCGGCTGCGGGCGGTGCGCCCCTGTGCCGTGGAGACCGACGCGCAACTGGCCTGGGCTAGTCTTCCCCGCGCTTGAGCCGCGCCCGTGCCTTTCCCTCGCGGTAAAGCTTGTTGAGCTGCTTGCCGCGGGCACGAGATTGCGCGACCGTTTCGCTGTTGTGGCGGTTCTCGGCCTCCAGCTTGCGCCAGCGGGACAGGCGGGCGGGATCGAGCGTGCCGTCCGCGATGGCCGCGCGTACGGCGCAGCCCGGTTCGCTCTCGTGGGCACAATCCCGGAACTTGCAGCCCGCTGCGATCTCCAGGATGTCCGAAAACACCTCTTCGATCCCTTCCTCTGCCTCCAGCAGGCGCAATTCGCGCATGCCCGGCGTGTCGATCAGCCAGCCGCCATGCAGGGTCGGGCGCAGGGCGCGGCCCGTGGTGGTATGGCGGCCCTTGGCGTCGTCATCGCGGATGTCACGGGTTGCCTCATCGGTGCCGGTCAGGTGGTTCTGCAGTGTGGTCTTGCCAACCCCGGACGATCCCACCAGCGCCAGTGTCTGCCCGTCCGAACACCAGGGCGCGAGCTTTGTGGCCTCATCGGGGTCCTTGGCGTTGACGACCAAGACCGGAAGAGCCGGCGACAGCGCCTGCGCGCGCTGGGCAAAATCATCGGCGTCTTCCACCTGGTCCGCCTTGGTCAGCACAAGCAGCGGAAGGCAGCCGGACATGCCCGCCAGGGCCAGGTAACGTTCCAGCCGCGCGATGTTGAAATCCTCGTTGCAGCTGCTGACGATCGCCAGCGTGTCCACGTTGGCCGCGATCAGTTGCGGGCGCGCCTCGTGGCCCGCAGCGCGGCGGGTGATCTCGGTGGCGCGCTCCAGCGGGGCCGAGGCCATGTGCCCATCGGCCAGCACCCAGTCGCCGACCGCGTATTCACTGGTCAGAACGGAGGGATTCAGAGAGACCGGGCCGTCCTCGGACAGCCCGTCGAGCCGGGTCCGGTGAATGGCGCTCAGGCGCACGGGTTTCGCGGTGGCGATGGTGTCCGCGTCAAGTTGACGGACGAAATGCTGGGTCCATCCCAGCGATTTAAGAGAATACGTGGTCAAGGCTTCGGCCCCTTGCATGCATGTGAACCATGCCACCCGTGCGGGTGGCGGTTACGGCAGCCGGGGCCTGAAATGTTCAGAGATGCCCCGCGCGGAGGGTGAAGCGCACAATCATGATCATCCTCCTTGCATCGGGGCCGGTCGGGCCTGTTTCATCCGGGTCGCGTCTGGACAATCTAAGCGCAACCCATAAGCGCGACGGCGCGATAGGTGAGAGGCTGGACAACGACCCAAGCGGGGCTCGTTACGGCTGCTTCCTTCCGGACCTGACCGGGTTGGCGAGGCGCTTGCCCGCGCCAACCTCTCGCGCCGGCATATACGCTTGCGCGGCGTCTCTTTCAAGGGGCGGCTAGCGTACCAGCCCGTCCGGGCAGAAGAGTTTCGTGAAGGCGGCGTAGCAGGTGGCGCTGCGCCCGAAACCGCGCACATCGACACGGGCGTAGAGGCGTCGATCGTCATAGGTTATGTCGATGGCCCGAACGAGGACATCGGCGCAGGCGGCCACATCGGCCCTGCAGCCCGCAACCAGTAGGGCAAGAGCAGGGTCCGACACATCGTCGAACGCGCCCTGTTCGATGCTGTCCTTCACAATGGCCCGCGCCTTGCCTCGGATCTCGGCTTCGGTCGGGCGGGTCAGGAAAGCCGCAAGCCCTCCGAGCACGATGATGACAAGCAGCAAACGGAACATTGCATCTCCGGGTCTGGTTCTCGTCCCGTTTGATCAGCCTGGGGCCGTGCCGTCCAGTTCTATCTCGCAGAGAAGGAACCCCTGGTCATCATGCTTCAAGGCGCGCAGGCCGGGGCGGGGCAGGCTGGACGCCGCAGGCGCGGCGGTGGTGAATGTGGCGCTGGCCCCCGGGATTGCCGCGAACCCCCAGTTCGGGGTGACGTGCAGCGTCAATGGAGAGTTCTCCGAGAAATATGCTGCGATGATCTGGCTTGCGGTCGCGGTGCTTTCGAACAGAAGGGGCGCGCGGGCTGGCTCGTCGAAATAACCTCCCCCGCCGAGACGGTAGGAATTGGTGGCCAGCACGAAACGCTGATCGTCCGCCACCGGTCGGCCGGCATGCCGCAGATTGCGCAGGCGGCAGGCCTTCGGTGCGATGCAGTTGCCGAATGGGCTGAACCGCGCGGGCTGCGAAAGATCGAACTGGTAGTCTATCCCCGCGAATACATCGTAGAAGTAACTCGGGAAACGCGTGTCGAGCAGTGACTGCTTGCGACGGCCTGGTTCGATCCGCGCAAACACCGACGCCGAGCGCTCGAGCCAATTGCGCAATTGCCTGCCGGTGATCTCGATGGCGCAGATCCTGTTCGGATAGGGGTAGAGGTCCGCAGCATGGCGCAGGGCCAGGGGGCCGGGCGGAATATTGACGAAATCTCCGGACCCGCCCCGCCCGCCCGACTTGAACGGCGAGGCCGCTGACAGGATCGGACGGTCCGCATGATCGGTGCCGGCCAGCGCCTCGGCCAAGGTCCGCGCCTGAGCCGCGTTGACCAGTTGCATGGCCGCGTCCGGGACCACCCGGCTGAAGAAGGTGTTGATGGGAACCTCGCTTCGTCCGATGGGGCGCCGGATATGGGCCAGCGTCTTGCGGTGTGTCTGGTCGAGCAATTCGGCGATCTCACGGCTCGGCTCGAGGCCCTCGCGCGACAGGGTCTCGGCCACGGGAACGAGCCGGGTATCATGGCCGACGATTTCCCAGCGATTGCCGCGTGGGGCCAGCGCCAGGTCGATCAGGCCCAGATATGTCCCCTCCGCACCGGGGTTGACCGCTGGTTTTCCGTGGATCGTGCCGAAACGGGGGCAAATCCCCGGTGCGGTCGGGTGCGCCGGATCGGGAAAGGGCACATGCGTATGGCCCAGGACCAGGGCATCGAGCCCGTCCAGCCGCGCCAGCGCTGCGCCGACATTTTCGTCGCCGGTCGCATCCGCGGCTGTTTCGACACCGGTATGCGCCAATGCGATCACGATATCCGCCCCGGCCTCGCGCAGCTGGGGCACGACCCGACGGGCGGCGACGACCATGTCGGTGGTGGTGACCGCCTCGCCGACCTGGCGTGCATCCCATTGTGCGGTCTGAAACGGGGTCAGGCCAAGCAGGCCGATGCGCAGGTCGATGCCGTTTCCATCCCCCATATCAAAGCGGCGAGTCACGATCTTCGAACCTTCGGTGAGGACGCGCGCGCGCCCCGCGCCGTCCTTGCGAAAGGCGTTGGCGGCCAACAGCGGAAAGCGCGCCTGCTTCGCGGCGTCCAGCACATAGTCCAGCCCCCAATCAAACTCATGATTGCCGAGGCTGGCTGCGTCATATCCCATGGCGTTCATTGCCGAGATAATGGCGTTGTCGGTGGCGGGGTTCGCGCGCAACCTGTCGTGGACAACCTCGGCCAGCGGGGTGCCCTGCAGAAAATCTCCATTGTCGACCAGTAGACACGGCACGCCCGGCAGCCGGGCTTGCTCAATCAGCGTGGCCAGACCCGCCAGCCCGCTTTTCTCCGTTTCGTGGTCATGGAAATAGTCATGGGGCAGTAGGTTGCCGTGCACGTCGCTCGTCGCCATGATTCGAAGCCGGGCCTGATCGGAACCCGTCTTTGACGTGACACGAAAATTCAACCTTTTACACCCCTGCCCTTCACAACACACAACTTTAAGGTGTTGTTTTGCGAGAGCAAGTCAAATATCCGGATTGAATGCCACCGGTCCGCATGGCAACGACACTCCATGAAGCGCGCGGAAACGGTGACATTCGGGGGGTCCGGTCTGGATCGGGCGGCGCATTTGCGTGGCGACCACGATGCCATGCGGCGGCTGCGTGCGTCGCCCGGGGCGCGTTTCATCGCATTCTGGCAGGGTAAAGTTCTGATTTCCCGAGATAACGTGGTTCGGCTTCGGCCCGATCATGCCCTCGTCACGGCCTGTTCCAGGCCGGAAATCCCGCTGGGGTGCGAAGGTGAAGAGGCGGTTTTCGGGATCGACCTGTCCGACTGGGACCCAGTCGGAGATGGCGAGGCTTTGCCGGATGGCAGCTTTTTCGACAATTCGGTGCAGCGTCATCCCCTGGCCCCGGAATGTGACGGGTTCACAGACCTCAAGGCGTGCATGACACGCCTGTCCCCACGAGATGCCGAGCTGGCGGCGACTGGCCGCAGTCTATTCGCCTGGCATCTGTCCCACAGGTTCTGCGCCTGCTGCGGCCGGGAAAGCTGCATGGTGCAGGCCGGTTGGCAGCGGCTATGCCCCGACTGCGGCGCCCCGCATTTTCCGCGCACCGATCCGGTGGTGATCATGCTGGTGACCCGAGGCAACCGCACCTTGCTGGGTCGAGGCGTCGGCTGGCCCGAGGGCATGTTTTCCTGCCTGGCCGGGTTCATGGAGCCGGGTGAGACTGTCGAAGCCGCCGTGCGCCGCGAGGTGCTGGAGGAAACCGGTGTGCGTGTCGGCCGCGTGGACTACCTTGCCAGCCAACCTTGGGCGTTTCCCAGTTCGCTGATGATTGGGTGCCGCGCCGAGGCGCACAGCGATGCAATCACGCTGGACCCTGCGGAGCTGCAAGAGGCGCAGTGGGTCACGCGCGAAGAATTGGCTGCCGCCTTTGCCGGGGATCGTCCGGGTCTGCTGCCTGCACGCAGGGGGGCGATTGCGCAGTTTCTGCTGTCCAACTGGCTTGCGGACCGGCTGGATTGACGCGCATAGTGGGCGCGGCGGGCAAGAGACCCGTTTCGAGGCAAATGTAACAGGCAGAGACCCCATGGAATTTCGCGCGCGAGAGGATATCGAGGCCCCACTCGACCATGTCTTTCGGGAGATTTCGGACTTCCCGGCCTTCGAGCGTGCCATCATGCGGCGCGGTGGTGATGTGGCGGTGCTTCCCGGACCTGTGCCGCCCGAACGCGGCGCGCGCTGGGAGGTCCGGTTCAGATTTCGAGGCAAGGACCGCCGGATCGAGGCTATGCTGGACAAGTTGGATCCGGCGCAGGGCATGTCCATCGCCTTCGAGTCCCCCAATATCAAGGGAGACTGCGTCGTGGACCTGGTGCCCTTGTCGCCCAGCCGGACGCGGTTGAACATCGTGGTGTCCGTCAAGCCTGTATCGATCGCGGCCAAGCTGGTCGCGCAGTCCCTCAGGTTCGGAAAGCACCGGATGACCCGGCGGTTCAAGACGATGGTGACGACCTATGCCGAGGATGTCGAAGCGCGCTATCGGGCCACCGCCTGAGGCCGCGTTTCAGGCCCGCTCGTGTCGGCGCGGGGCTGCCGGGTAGACGCCCATCAGCTTGATGTGGTCGGTGAAATAATCCAGCTCTTCCATGGCCAACTGGACACTGCGATCATCGGGGTGGCCTTCGATCTCGGCATAGAACTGGGTGGCATGGAAATCGCCGCCGACCATGTAGCTTTCGAGCTTGGTCATGTTGACGCCATTTGTGGCGAAACCACCCATCGCCTTGTAGAGCGCCGCCGGGATGTTGCGGACGCGGAAGATGAAGCTGGTCATCATGCCGTGCTTGCCGCGCCGCTTGAAGTCGGGGTCGCGGGCCATGATCAGAAAGCGTGTCGTATTCCGTTCGTGATCCTCGATGTGGCGGGCGACCACGTCCAGCCCGTAGATGTCCGCCGCCAGTTCCGAGGCCAGCGCTCCGACCGACGGATCATCGCCCCTGGCGACATCGCGCGCCGCGCGGGCATTGTCCGAGCTGACTTTCGTCGCGATCCCGTTTTCCCGCAGGAAGCCGGCGCATTGCGGCAGGATAACCACATGCCCGAGGGCGGTTCGGACTTGCGACAGGCGCGTGCCCGGCAGGCCCAGCAGGTTGATATGAACCCGGATGAAAACCTCGTCCACGATATGCAACCCGCTTTCGGGCAGCAGGTGGTGGACATCGCCTACCCGGCCATAAATCGAGTTTTCGACGGCGATCATGCCCAGTTCCGCATCGCCCTTGCGCACGGACTCGATGGCATCCTCGAAGGTTGCGCAGGGCAGGGGTTCATGGTTCGGACGGGCCTCTTTGCAGGCCTGATGGCCATAGGCGCCGGGCTCCCCCTGGAAGGCGATGCGCTGGGTCATTGTCGGATAATCCCCCCAAAGGATCGTCGAATGGGCATTTCGTCGCGGTGCTACACCTTGAACAAACCATGTGGAAGCGGATACATGGCGTTTGAATCAGGAACCAGATGGAACGCGACATGTTCGACACAATGACAATGACCAAAGTCCTGGGCGCCTTTTGCGGCACGCTTCTGGTCTTCATGCTTGGCGGCTGGGCAGCTGAAACGATCTACCATGTGGGTGGGGATCACGGCTACGGAGATGGCCCGAAACAGGCCTACGTGATCGAGGTCGCGGACGAAGACGGTGCCGCTGAAGAGGTGGTCGAGGAAGAGGGCCCCGACTTCACCGAGGTCTTTGCCAGCGCCGACGCCGGTGCAGGCGAATCCCAGTGGCGTGCCTGCCGGGCCTGCCATGCGCTTGAACCGGGCCAGAACATGACCGGCCCGTCGCTTTATGGTGTCGTGGGCCGTGACGTCGGCTCGGTCGACGGGTTCAACTACTCCGGCAGCCTTTCGGCCGTGGCCGATGTCTGGACCCCGGAGAACCTGAATGCCTTCCTCGAGAATCCGCGCGGCTACGCACCGGGCACGTCGATGTCCTACAATGGTATGCGCAATATCGAAGACAGGGCGGACCTGATCGCCTACCTGGACAGCCTCGACAACTGATCGTCCGGCAATGCGTCGTATTGGGCCGCCCACTGGGCGGCCTTTTGCGTTTCGCCGGGCAATTCACGACGCTCTCACGCATTCTCAACTTGAAGGCTGGACGTTTCGCCCGTTAGCTTCATTTTCAGGAAAAATGTCGCAGGAGGATCGACCATGCGCCGCAGCCAAGACCGAAACGCGACCGCCCCGGTGGCGACAACCGTTCAAACCGCGCCCTACTGGACGGCTTGGGCGGGCGGTGCATTGTTGGCATTGGGCGCTGCCTTCGCGGCATGGGCGGAAACCGAGGAGACTGTGACGGTCAGCCATGGCTACACGAATTTCGGGGAACTCAAGTATCCCGCCGACATGGCCCATCTCGACTACGTCAACCCCGATGCCCCTAAGGGTGGCGAGATCAGCCAGTGGGCCCAGGGCACCTTCGACAGTTTCAACAACTACACCCGCGAGGGCGTTTCGGCGGCGTTGACGGCAATCATGTACGAGAGCATCCTGGTCAGCACCGCCGACGATCCCTACGGCGTCTATTGCTACCTTTGCGAGACGCTGGAATACCCCGAAAGCCGCGACTGGGTCATTTTCAACCTGCGTGACGATGTGACCTTTTCGGACGGACGCCCGATGACGGCCGAGGACGTGGCGTTCACCTTCAACCTCTTCATGGAACAAGGCATCGCCGAGTATCGCAACGTGGTCTCGGGCTTCGTCTCGGAAGTCGAAGTTCTGGATGATCACCGCATCAAGTTCACGTTCACCGAAGACGCACCGCGCCGCGACGTGATCAGCTTTGCGGGCGGCACGACCGTCTTTTCCAAGTCCTGGTTCGAAGAAACCGGCGCGCGCATCGACGAGAGCACCGACACACCGTTCCTTGGCACCGGCGCCTATGTGCTGGACAGCTACGAGACCAACCAGCGCCTGATCTACACCCGCGACCCGGACCATTGGGGGGCGGATCACCCGATGAATGTGGGTCAGAACAATTTCGACACGATCCGGGTGGAGTATTTCGCCGACAGCGCCGCGGCCTTCGAGGCCTTCAAGGTGGGCGAATACACGTTCCGGACCGAGAACTCGTCCAAGGAATGGGCGACGTCCTACGATTTCCCGGCAGTGGACAATGGCTGGGTGACCAAGACCGAACTTCCCGATGGATCCATCGGCTCCGCGCAGGCCTTCGTGTTCAACCTCGACGACCCGAAATGGCAAGATCCCCGCGTCCGCGAGGCGATCCGGCTGATGTTCAATTTCGAATGGTCGAACGAAACCCTGTTCTACGGACTCTATGCGCGGGTCGAATCCTTCTGGCAAAATTCCGACCTGCAAGCGCGGGGCACACCGTCTGAAGGCGAATTGGCGCTGTTGCAGCCTTTGGTCGATGAAGGGTTGCTGGATGCGTCGATCCTGACGGACGAGGCCGTTTTGCCACCGGAGTCGCGCCCCGAACGATCGACCGACAGGGGCAACCTGCGCCGGGCCTCGGCGCTTCTGGACGAGGCGGGGTGGACCGTCGGCGATCAAGGCATCCGCAGCAAGGACGGCCAGACCCTGTCACTGACCATCCTGCAGTTCTCGCCCGCCTTCGACCGGATCGTGAACCCCTATATCGAGAACCTGGCGCGTCTGGGTGTCGATGCGAAGCTGGAACGGGTGGATACGGCCCAGTATATCGACCGCCGCCGCACCGGCGATTTCGACATGGTCAACCACACCATGACCCAAGGGTTCGAACCGGGGATCGGACTGAAGCAATGGTTCCACAGCTCGACCGCGGATGACAGTTCGCGCAACCTGATGCGGCTGCGTGATCCGGCCATCGACCGCCTGATCGACCATGTCATCGAGGCACAGACGCTCGAGGACATGACCACCGCCAGCCATGCCCTCGACCGCGCCCTGCGCGCTTACGGCTTCTGGGTGCCGCAATGGTTCAAGGATGTGCACACGGTCGCCTATTACGACATGTATCGCCACCCCGAGACCCTGCCGCCCTTTGCGCTGGGCGAGCTGAGCTTCTGGTGGTATGACGCGGACCGGGCGGAAGACCTGCGCGAAGCAGGCGCCCTCTAAGAACAGGGAAGGGCAGGGCAGGCCGCATGGGCGCCTATATTCTCAGACGTTTGCTGCTCGTGATCCCCACGCTGCTGGGGATCATGATCATCAACTTCTCCCTGGTGCAATTCGTGCCGGGTGGTCCGATCGAACAGATCATCGCCCGCATGGAAGGCTCGGGCGATGTTTTCGAGACGATCTCGGGCGGGGGCAGTGAGACGCTCGATGCCGAAGAAGGCAGCTATGCCGGAGCGCGCGGTCTGCCGCAGGATTTCCTTGACGAATTGCAGGTCGAATTCAATTTCGCCCGCATCGTCTGCGAGGACGGGTTCAGCGGAGAACCCAGCCTGCGCGCCGAGGGCTGCGAGGCGGTCCCGGTGCCCGCGCTTGAACGGTTTTTCCTGATGATGTGGGATTATATCCGCTTCGATTTCGGGGAGAGCTACTTCCGGTCCGTGGGCGTGATGGAACTGGTCGTCGAGAAGATGCCGGTCTCGATCACTTTGGGGCTGTGGTCCACGCTCATCGCCTACCTGATCTCGATCCCGCTGGGCATCAAGAAAGCGGTGCGCGATGGCACCCCCTTCGACACCTGGACCAGCGGCGCGATCATCGTGGGCTATGCCATCCCCGGATTCCTGTTCGCGATCCTGCTGATCGTGCTGTTCGCGTCGAACAACTGTTTCCGAATACCGGGCTTGTCCGGGTGGCTGGACGGCAACCCGGTTCTGTGGTGGCTCCACGACTGGAATCCGACCTGTCACAGGCTGTTCCCCCTGCGCGGCCTGACCAGCAGCAACTGGGAAGAGCTGTCCGCCGTCGGCAAGGTGCTGGACTACCTGCACCATATCGCCCTGCCGGTGCTGGCCTCGACCATCGGGGCCTTCGCGACGCTGACCTTGCTGACCAAGAATTCCTTTCTCGACGAGATCAAGAAACACTACGTCATCACCGCCAAGGCCAAGGGTGTGTCCGACCGCCGTGTGCTTTATGGCCATGTTTTCCGCAACGCGATGCTGATCGTGATCTCGGGTTTTCCGGCCCTGTTCATCGGCGTCTTCTTCGGCGGCAGCCTGATTATCGAGACCCTGTTCTCGCTGGACGGCCTGGGCCGGCTGGGCTTCGAGGCAACGCTGGCGCGCGACTATCCGGTGATGTTCGGCACGCTGTTCACCTTTTCGCTGCTTGGGCTGGTCGTGGGGATCATCACCGACCTGACATACGTCATGATCGACCCGCGTATCGATTTCGAGAGGCGCGGATAGATGGCCGAGACCGCCCCCGACATCACCCCCGACTACAGCCAGCCGCCCCGGCGCGGGCGCTTCGAGCTGTCGCCGCTCAACAAGCGGCGCTGGCGCAATTTCACCCGTAATCGCCGGGCCTTCTGGTCGCTGTGGATCTTCCTGGTGCTGTTCGGGCTGAGCCTCTTTGCCGAGTTCATCGCAAATGACAAACCGATCATGGTGAACTATCGCGGCGAGCTGCGCATGCCCGTCTTCACATTCTACTCCGAACAGGAGTTCGGCGGCGATTTCCCGACCGAGGCGCCCTATCGCGACATCGAAGTCGAATGCCTGATCATCACCGGCGGGTTGGAAGATTGCTTTTACGAGCCGGAGGACATGATCGCCGCCGCCGAGGCCGGCACGATCGACGATCCGGGTTTCCAGAAGGGCTGGGTTCTTTGGCCGCCTATCCCCTATTCCTATGATACCATCGTGGACGTGCCCGGCGTGGCGCCTTCGCCGCCGGATGGCAACAACCTTCTGGGAACGGACGACACCAAGCGTGACGTTCTGGCGCGGGTGATCCACGGGTTCCGCCTGTCGATCCTGTTCACGCTGATCGTCACCACCTGCGCGTCGATCATCGGGATCATCGCGGGGGCGATCCAGGGCTATTTCGGCGGCTGGACCGACCTGATTTTCCAGCGGATCCTGGAAATCTGGGCCTCGACGCCCTCGATCTACGTCATCATCATCCTCTTCGCGATCCTCGGCCGAAGTTTCTGGTTGCTGGTCCTGCTGACCGTGCTTTTTGGCTGGCCGGCGCTGGTGGGCGTGGTGCGGGCCGAATTCCTGCGGGCGCGGAACTTCGAATATGTCCGCGCGGCGCGGGCGCTGGGGGTCTCCAACCGCACCATCATGTTCCGCCATATGCTGCCCAATGCAATGGTCGCCACGCTGACCATGCTGCCCTTCATCATCACCGGCACCATCGCCACGCTGGCCAGCCTCGACTTCCTGGGCTTCGGGCTGCCGTCCTCGGCACCGTCTTTGGGGGAATTGACCTTGCAGGCCAAGCAGAACCTGCAAGCGCCCTGGCTTGGCTTCACCGCCTTCTTCACCTTCGCGATCATGCTGTCGCTTCTGGTGTTCATTTTCGAAGGGGTGCGCGATGCGTTCGACCCCAGAAAGACGTTCTCATGACCCGGGTGCTGGACGTGCGCGATCTGTCAGTCAGCTTCCGGCAGGACGGGATGACGACCCAGGCGGTGCGTGGGGTCAGCTATCACGTCAACCGCGGCGAGACCGTGGCGCTGGTGGGGGAAAGCGGCTCGGGCAAATCCGTCACCGCCCTGTCCACCGTGCGCCTGCTGGGTGACAGCGCGACCGTCAGCGGCTCGATCCGCTACGAGGGCGAAGAGATGGTCACCGCGGACGAGGCCAAGCTGCGCCAGGTTCGGGGCAACGATATCAGCTTCATCTTCCAGGAACCGATGACCTCGCTGAACCCGCTGCACACGATCGAAAAGCAGCTGCGCGAATCCATCGAGCTGCACCAGGGCCTGCGCGGCGACGCGGTGCGCGCCAAGATCGTCGAGCTTCTGGAAAAGGTCGGCATCCGCGAGGCCGCGAACCGGCTGAACGCGTATCCGCACCAGCTGTCAGGCGGTCAGCGACAACGGGTGATGATCGCCATGGCGCTGGCCAACGGGCCGGAATTGCTTGTGGCCGACGAACCGACCACGGCGCTGGACGTGACGATCCAGGCGCAGATCCTCGACCTGCTGGACCGGCTCAAGCGGGACATGAACATGTCCATGCTGTTCATCACCCATGACCTTGGCATCGTGCGCCGGATCGCCGACCGGGTCTGCGTCATGAAAGATGGTGAGATCGTCGAGCAGGGCCCGACCGAGGAGATTTTCCGCGCACCGCAGCACCCTTATACCCAGATGCTTCTGGCCGCCGAAAGCACCGGTGACCCGACCCCGGTGCCCGAGGACGCGCCGGTGGTGGCCGAGGCGGAGAACCTGAAGATCTGGTTCCCGATCCACCAAGGGCTGCTCAAGCGCACGGTGGGTCACGTCAAGGCCGTGAATGACGCGACCTTCACGGTGCGGGCCGGCGAGACACTGGGCATCGTCGGTGAAAGCGGATCGGGCAAGACCACGCTCGCGCTGGCCATGATGAAGCTGCTTGGATCGGAGGGCCGGATCGTCTTCCAGGGCCGCGAGATCCAGCATTTACGCGAAAACCGGATGCGCCCGCTGCGCGGTGACATGCAGATCGTGTTCCAGGACCCTTATGGCAGCCTGAGTCCGCGCATGACCGTGGAACAGATCATCGCCGAAGGGCTGAGCATCCATGGTGTTGCCAAGGAAAGCGAGCAGCGCGCTCTGGTGGCCGAGATCATGGCCGAGGTGGGGCTAGACCCAGCCACGATGGACCGCTACCCGCATGAATTCTCGGGGGGGCAGCGCCAGCGCGTCGCCATCGCCCGGGCGATGATCCTGCGACCCAAGCTTCTGGTGCTGGACGAACCGACCAGCGCGCTGGACATGACCGTCCAGGTCCAGATCGTGGATCTGCTGCGAGACCTTCAGAAGAAATACCAGCTGGCCTACCTGTTCATTTCACATGACCTCAAGGTGGTTCGGGCGCTGTCTCACAAGATCATCGTGATGAAGCAGGGCGACGTGGTCGAGGCAGGCCCGGTTGACCGGGTCTTCGACGCGCCAGAGACAGACTATACCCGCGAATTGATGGCGGCCGCGCTGGGCTAGACGCAGAATTGCGAAAACCTGCTCCGGCGTCAGGCGACGGTGACGGTTGCCGGGTCCAGCCCGTCGATTTCCACGGTGCAGGTCTGACCACGCGCGATGGGCCCGACTCCGGCGGGTGTGCCGGTCAGGATAAGGTCGCCGGGCTGCAGGGTCACAAGGCGCGACAGGTAGGCGAGGATGTCGGGCACCGGCCAGATCATCGCCGAGAGCGAGGAGCGCTGCCGGATGTCGCCGTCGACCGTGCAGCGCAGTTCCCTGTCGTCCAGATCGCCATTGGCCTTGTGAACGGTGCCCAGTATGGCCGAATTGTCGAACCCCTTTGCCATGTCCCAAGGCCGACGCATCGCCTTGGCTTGCGCTTGCAGGTCACGACGGGTCAGGTCGTTGGCCGTTGCGTAGCCCCAGACATGAGACACGGCGTCACCGGGTGGGATATCGGTGCCGCCAGTGCCGATCAGAACCGCCAGCTCGGCCTCGTGGTGCAGGTCTTGTGTGGCGGGGGGGTAGGGGATTGTTGCGCCCGATGCGACCACGGCGCTGGCCGGTTACATGAAGAAGAAGGGGGGATCACGGTCGGGATCATTGCCCATCTCGCGGGCATGATCGGCGTAGTTTCGCCCGACGCAGAAGACTCGGTGCAGGCTGACAACCGTGTCGGTCTGATCCGTGGCGAAGCTGCGCGGGGTGGGCGGCTGGACCGCGAATCTGGGCATGGCGGGCCTCAGGATGGCCCGATCATGAAACAGGATGTGCCGCGGGCTTGCAGCCGGGCACAGGCCAGTTCCGCCCCGTCACGGGTCAGCCCCATGAAATTGGCATCGAAGCCGCGTGGGCTCTGGAGCACCCGGCGAAGCGATCCGTCAAGTGTGCTCATTTCGTTGAGCGCGACGCGCAGCAAGACGCGCTCGGCCTGGTAGCGCGAGGAGTAGCGCCCTACGTTGATCCCCCAGTGCCGTCCTCCCGAGGTCGAGATGCGGGTGATGACTTCGGGTTCCGATGGGGCCGTGGCAGGGGCCTTGGCTGCGGCCAGCACCACGTCGTCGGGGCGCGAGGGAGGCACGGGGGCCGAGGCCGGGGCCTGCGCGGTGGCGGTCTGGAGCACCTCGGTCAGGGCGTTCTCGATCACGTCGGCATCGACCAGAATCAGCTCTTCTGCCGGGGCGGCTTCCGGTGTCGGCCGCAGGCGGGGCCGCAGCGATCGGCTGACCAGCCCGCTGACTCGAACGTTGCGCGCGCCGCTCGTTCCACCGGCAAAGGCCGGGGCCGGGGCGGGGCGGGCCAACCGTGCCCGGCTCGGCGCACGGGCAAAGCCCATATCCATCAGTTCGGCCACGCGGGCATTGCGCGCCGAGGTAGAGGAGCCGCCGAACATCGTCACAATGATCCGTTCCTGGCCGCGTTCCGCGGATGCGGTCAGATTGAAGCCCGCGGCACGGGTATAGCCAGTCTTGATCCCGTCGGCGCCGCGGTAGTCCCTCAGGAACCGGCGGTTGGTATGGGCCACGCGCCGCACGCCCGCATCCGCTTCGATGCGCGAGAACAAATTGTAATATTGGGGGAAATCGTAAATCACATGGCGCCCCAGGATGGTCATGTCGCGGGCGGTGGACATGTGCCCCGCCTCGGTCAGCCCATGGGCGTTGCGGAAAGTCGTGCGGGTCATGCCCATGGCGCGGGCGGTGGCGTTCATGCGTCGGGCAAAGGCGGCTTCGTTGCCTTCCAGCGCGATGCCGATGGCCGTGGCCGCGTCATTGGCGGATTTGATCGCGGCCGCCCGGATCAGGTAGCGGAACCGGATCTGCTGGCCGGCGCGCAATCCCAGTTTCGAGGGCGGTTCATTGGCGGCCAGAGGTGTGATGCGAACCAGATCGTCCAGGCCGATTTCACCACGCTCGACCGCCTGGAAGGCGATGTAGAGGGTCATCATCTTGGTCAGCGAAGCCGGGTGCAACTGGGTATCGGCATTGCGGGAATGCAGCACCTCGCCGGTGCGCGCGTCCATCACCATGGCCGCGTAGGGGGCCGCACGCCCGGCAATCGGCGCCAGTGCGGCAAACAGCATCACGGATAGGATGAGTAGCCGCGAGAATACGGGGTTGTTCATACGACGTCTCACGTCACTGCCCTTTATCTGCCTCACGGGGACTGATTTTGTTGTCCCTCATTTGTAATGACAGCCTAGCACGGGTTTCGGGTCTCGAAAATACCTTATTTTCAATGGTTTTCACTGTGCCTTTCATGCACTTTTCGGCACATGTTGGGGGTGCGACTCTCCTCGCCTCTAGATGCGGGCACGTGCCGGTTGTCGTCGGGCTTGGATCGACTGGAGCGGTCCGGGAGATGCCCCCCTTTTCACCGGGGCGATCAAAGTTATATTAAGCGACTGGAACCAGAACTCGGTTCGGAAAACGGGAACGCCATGTTGCACAAGACACTGATGATGTCCGGCAAGGATCAGGATGACGACGGCGACGTCGGCGTCAAGGTCGAGACGCGCCCCAAGACCAAGCGGCCGCCGCTTTATAAGGTATTGATCCTGAACGACGATTACACGCCGATGGAATTCGTCGTCCATGTGCTGGAACGATATTTCGGCATGACCCATGCGCAGGCCGTGGAACTCATGCTGACCGTTCATCAGAAAGGTGTGGCCGTGGCAGGCGTCTTCAGCCACGAGATCGCCGAGACCAAGGTCGCCTTGGTGATGGACCTGGCGCAGCGCCACCAGCACCCCCTGCAATGCACCATGGAGAAGGAATAGGCAGTCGCCGCCCGTTCCCTGCACAATGGCTCATTCCCGATTGACCCTCGCTCTGGAGGCAGACGCCCCGGCCTTGCCTGACGGACTCGTGCGTGTCCTGCGTCCGCCGGCGGAGTATGACCTGTCCGCCATCGACAAGGGCCGGGTCGAGATTTCCCATGACTTCAAGCCCGATCACGACACCTGGAAGGCGCGTGGCTATGCCGCGGCCAGAACTGATCCTGTGCCGACCGTTGTGGTTGTCGTGCCCCGGTCCAAGGCGCTGGCCCGGCGGTTGGTGCTGCGGGCGCTCGCCGAGGCCACGGAGATGGTGATCGTGGACGGGGCCAAGACTGACGGCGTGGACAGTCTCTACAAGGCGTGCCGGGGGTGGGCGCCGATCGCGGGCACCCTGACCAAGGGACATGGCCGGCTGTTCTGGTTCGCGCCCGAGGGCGCACCGGATTGGGACGTGCCCGACCAGGTTGTCGAGGGGTTCCGCACCCAGCCGGGCGTTTTCTCCGAGGGTCGGATCGACCCAGGCTCGCGACTGCTGGCCGAGGCGCTGCCGCCGCTTGCCGGTCGCGTGGCCGACCTTGGGGCCGGATGGGGCTATCTGTCGGCGGCGGTCCTGCGGCACCCGGACGTCAGCCATTTGGACATGGTCGAGGCCGAGGGATTGGCGCTGGACTGCCTGAGGGAAAAAATCGACGACCCGCGCGCCACCGCCCATTGGGCGGACGCCACGCGGTTTCGCAGCGACAGCCCTTATGATGCGGTCGTCATGAATCCGCCGTTCCACACCTCTCGCAAAGGTGCGCCGGAACTGGGGCAGGCCTTTCTTGCAACCGCTGCCCGAATCCTCAAACCTCGTGGCACGCTTTACCTGGTGGCCAATCGTCACCTGCCCTACGAGGCGCATCTGCGGGAATTATTCGTTCAGGTGCAAGAGCTTGGCGGTGACGCGGCGTTCAAGCTGATTGCCGCCACTCGCCCGCGACGCTGAAATGGCCTAGCGTGGCGCACCGGGAATCGGGCTAAAAAACGGGAGGCCGAAATGAGCTTTTCCATCGAAGGCAAAACCGCCATCGTCACCGGCGCGGCCAATGGGGTCGGCCTGGCCATAGGCAGGCACTTCGTTGACCAGGGTGCCAATGTCGTCTTTGCCGACATGGATGATGACCGCCTGGAAAAGGAACTGGGCAAGACCGATGTGGACGGGTCCCGCTATCGCAGCTTCGCCTGTGACCTGCGCCAGAAGCTATCGATTGCGAACCTCCTTTCGATGACCATCGACGCCTATGACCGCGTCGATATCCTGGTGAACGCCTCGCGCCAGATGATGACATCGGACCCGCTCGACCCCGCGGAAGACAATGTCGAGGCGCTCATACAGCAAAACCTGATGACCTCCTTGCGCCTGACGCAGGCGATCTCGAAGCGGATGATCAAGCAGGCCAAAGGGCAGGAAGAAGGCCCGGCCGGGTCCATAATCAACCTCAGCTCGATTGCCTCGCGCAGGGCCAACCCGGAACTGCTGGGGTATTCCATCTCGACCGCCGCGCTGGACCAGATGACCCGGTCGATGGCCGTGGCCCTGGCCCCGCATCGCATCCGCGTCAATGCCGTGGCCTTCGGGTCCGTGATGAGCGCCAGCCTGAAAGGTGCGTTGAAAGAGCACGAGGATTATCGCGGCGAGATCATCGAGCATACGCCCCTGGGTCGCATCGCCGGACCGGGCGAAGTTTCGGATGCGGTGCAATACCTCGCCTCGGACGCCTCGGGTTTCGTCACCGGCGAGATCATCACCGTTGATGGCGGGCGCACCCTGATCGACCCGGTCGATGCGCCGGCACACTGACGCTCAGGTCATTCCGGGTGCATCGCGATACATTGCTGGATGCGGGCATTCGTCGCCTCGGCCGCAGCGTCCCGCCGCTCGATCAGGTCGGCGAGTTTCGCGCGTTCTTCGGCCACGTTGATGGCGACGGGCTCCTGGCGGGTGATGGTCCGGGTTTCCTGACAAGGGAAGGTGAAGGTGCTGCCATCCTCGTTGGTGCCGGTGCAGGTCGTGGTGATCGTGCGGATGTCCTGAACCTCGGCCAGCGCATAGCCCCGGTCGATATTGCCCTGTGTCGTCGCGATCTGCTGGTTCAGCAGGGTTACCTGCCGCTGGGCATCTCTGATGCAAGCCTCGCGCGGGGTGGCACACGCGACGAGCGCGACAAGGGGAAGAACAAGAAAAATGGGTTTCATCGGAAGGGGCCTTGGTTATGTGACTCGGGGTCGTCGGACTGGACGGGCATTGGCCGTGTCATTGAAAGAATGCTAAGGGCCGATGATAGGCAATAACAAGGGATTTTCGGGATGGCCGCTGACGAGATGATCGACGAAAAGGCACAGGCCTCTGCATGGTTCCGAACGCTGCGCGATGAGATCGTCGCCGCTTTTGAAGCGCTTGAGGATGCGCAGGTCTCCGGCCCGCTGGCCGACAGCCCCGCTGGCCGTTTCGAGGTGACCGAGACCCGGCGCAAGGGCGCCGAAGGAGAGGATGCAGGCGGTGGCCTGATGTCGGTCATGCGTGGCGGTCGGGTGTTCGAAAAGGTCGGCGTGAATGTCTCGACTGTCCACGGCACGCTGGGCGAGAAGGCGCAGGCGGCGATGATGGCGCGCAAAGGCCTGCCGGGTATGAAGGACGATCCAAGGTTCTGGGCCAGCGGCATCAGCCTCGTCGCGCATATGCAGAACCCGCACACGCCCGCCGTTCACATGAATACCCGTATGTTCTGGACCCCCCATGCCTGGTGGTTTGGCGGAGGATCGGACTTGAACCCCTGCATCGAATATGACGAGGACACGGCGCATTTTCATGCCACGCAGAAGGCGTTCCTCGACCCCCACGGGGAAGAGCATTATCCGCGCCTCAAGGAATGGGCGGACGACTATTTCTACATTCCGCACCGGGGCCGCGCGCGCGGCGTGGGCGGGATTTTCATGGATGACCATTGCACCGGCGACTGGGCGGCTGATTTCGCCCTGACGCAGGATATCGGGCGCGCCTTCCTGCCGGCCTTCCTGCCGGTGACTGAAAAGCGGCGCGATATCGCGTGGACCGAGGCGGACAAGGATGCCCAGCTCGTGCATCGTGGGCTCTACGCCGAATACAACCTTGTCTATGACCGGGGAACCAAGTTCGGCCTGGAAACCGGCCATGACGCCAACGCCGTCCTGATGAGCCTGCCGCCCATGGCCAAGTGGATATGACGGCGGGGCGGGCCCCGCGGGTTGGATTGCGCCAGGGTTGGCTGGTCCATAACCAAGGGCGCAACGGGCACCTGGATCGGTGTCGCCCCGTTCGCAGCTTTACCCGCCTCGGATCGTGTCGATCATCAGCTGGACGTTCTCGGGGTCGGCGTCCGGTGTGATCCCGTGGCCCAGGTTGAAGATGTGCGGGCCCTTGGACAATGCATCGACCACTCGGCGGGTTTCGCGCACCAGGTCGTCGCCGCCGGTCACCATGTGCGAGGATTTCAGGTTGCCCTGAACGCAACCATCGACCTGCACATGGTCGGCGGCCCATTCGGGCGTCACGCCGTCATCGAGGGCGATGCAATCCGCGCCGATGGCCTGATGCAGTCCGACATAGCGTTCACCCGCGCCGCGCGGGAAGGCGATGATGGGGGTTTCGGGATGCCGTGCCTTGAGTTCGGTAGTGATCCGCCGGGCCGGCTCGATCGCGTATTTCTGGAAATCGTCCCCCTGAAGCGAGCCGGCCCAGCTGTCGAAGATCTTGACGACCTCGGCCCCGGCTTCGATCTGGGAAGAGAGGTAGCCGATGGTCGCTTCGGTCAGCCGGTCCAGAAGCGCCTCGAAGAGCAGGCGGTTCTCGGCCTTGAGCGCATGAGCCGGCCCCTGGTCGGGCGTGCCGCGACCGGCGATCATGTAGGTCGCTACTGTCCAGGGCGCGCCTGCAAACCCGATCAGGGTGGTCTCCTTGGGCAATTCGCGCGACAGGATGCGCACGGTTTCATAGACCGGCGACAGGTGTTCATGCACCGCGTCGGCGGGCTTCAGGGCGTCGAATCCGGCCTGGTCGGTGATGGTGGACAGGCGCGGCCCTTCGCCGGTTACGAACCACAGGTCGGCCCCCAGCGCCTGCGGCAGCAGCAGGATGTCGGCAAACAGGATCGCCGCATCGAACCCGTAGCGCCGGATCGGTTGCAGCGTCACCTCGGCGGCCAGCTCGGAATTGTAGCACAGCGACAGGAAATCCCCGGCCTCGGCGCGGGTCGCGCGGTATTCGGGCAGGTAGCGGCCGGCCTGGCGCATCATCCAGATCGGCGGGGTGGGCAGCGTTTCGCCGGCGAGGGCGCGCAGGATCAGCTTGTCGGTCATGGGGTCTCCTATCAACGTGTCCGAGGTTCCAGTTGCGCCCGGTGAAGTCAAGCCGTTGTCACGCCCCGGACCTGCGTCTAGAAGCGCATTATGACGCATGATCTTCCTTCCCCCGACCGTCCGCTCAAGATCGGCACGCGCGGTTCGCCGCTGGCGCTGGCCCAGGCCCATGAAACCCGCGACCGGCTGGCGGCGGCGTTCGAGTTGCCCGCCGAGGCCTTCGACATTGTTGTGATCAAGACGACCGGCGACAACCGATCGATGATCGACGCGGACCGGCCCTTGAAAGAGATCGGCGGCAAGGGGCTGTTCACCAAGGAAATCGAAGAGGCGATGCTGTCTGGCGGGATCGACATCGCCGTGCATTCCATGAAGGACATGCCGGTGGACCAGCCCGAGGGGCTGATGCTGGATTGCTATCTGCCGCGCGAGGACGTGCGCGATGCGTTCGTGTCTTTGGCGCATGCCTCTTTGGCTGACCTGCCAGCGGGCACGGTCGTGGGCACGTCGAGCCTGCGCCGGCGGGCGCAACTGCGCGCGCGCCGTCCCGACCTGGAAGTGGTGGAGTTCCGCGGCAACGTCCAGACACGGCTCAAGAAGCTGGAGGATGGTGTGGCCGGGGCGACCTTCCTGGCGATGGCCGGGCTGCGGCGGCTGGGCATGGCCGAGGTCGCGCGCGCCCCGATCGCCCCCGAGGATATGCTTCCGGCCGTGGCCCAAGGGGCCATCGGGATCGAGCGGCGGGCGGATGACGACCGCGTGGCCGAGATGCTGGCCGCGATCCATGACCGCGAAACCGGCGAACGCCTGGCCTGCGAACGCGCCTTCCTCGCCGCGCTGGACGGTTCCTGTGAAACCCCCATCGGCGGGCTGGCGGAGTTTTCGCCCGAGGGCCTGCGATTGCGCGGAGAGATCCTGCGCCCGGACGGGTCAGAGGTGCATGCGGGAGAGCTGTCCGGGCCGGTCTCGGACGGTCCGGCCATGGGTGTGGCATTGGCCAAAGAGCTTTTGGGTCGCGCCAAGCCGGGATTCTTCGAGGCGGTGCAAGCGGGCTGAACGGGCAAGGCCGGGGTCGCAAGTGACCTAGTCCGGAATCGTCTTTCCCGGATTCAGGATGCCCTGAGAGTCCAGTGCGTGTTTGATGCGGCGCATCATGTCCAGCGCAACCGGGTCCTTGCGTCGCCGCATCGTGGCCAGCTTGGATTGGCCCACACCGTGTTCGGCGGAAAACGACCCGCCCAGTTCCGCGACCACGTCCTCGACAATCGCGATGATGGCATCCTTGTGCGCCGGGGAAGGGTCAGACACGTAGCACCCGTAATGCACGTTCCCGTCGCCCAGATGGGCGATGTAGAACGGCTCGGCTTCGGGGTCTTTCGCGGCAATCCGGGTATTGGCCTGCTCGAGGAATGTCTCGACCCGGTCAAGCGGCACGGCCACGTCCGTATCGATATAGGGCTTGCGCCAGAAGGTGAGCTCGGCGGCGGCCTCGCGGCGCGCCCACATCTCGCGGCGCTGGGCCTCGTTCTGGGCGATCACCGCATCCAGAAGCGTGCCTGCCTCAAGCATCGCTTCCAGCTCCCGTTCCAGCAGCGCCATGATGGGCGGCTTGCCGTCCGGTCCGGGGTCGGCATCGCGGTCCGCGGTTGCCCCGAGTTCGACCAGGATGTTCACGTCATGCATCTCGTCGAAGGGCGGGCGGGCACCTTCGATCCTGTCCAGGTGGGTCTGGATGTAGTTGCGCGGCATGTATTCGAAGGCCTCGACCGCGCCACCGGTCGCGTCCTGCAACCGGTTGAGCAGGTCCAGCGCGGGGCCGAGCGCGGGAACGGCCAGCATCGCCGTGGCGTAGGCGCGCGGTTTGGGATAGAGCTTCATGACAGCGGCGGTGATCACGCCCAGCTGCCCCTCGGCCCCGATCAGAAGATCGCGCAGGTCCAGGCCGGAATTGTCCTTGTGCACCGCGCTCATGAGGTCCACCACGCGACCATCGGCCAACACCGCCTCGATGCCCAGGCACAGGTCTCGGGTATTGCCGTAGCGCAGCACGTTGGACCCGCCGGCATTGGTGGACAGCACCCCGCCGATCATGGCCGAGCCGTGCGCGCCGAAGGTCAATGGAAAGATGAGCTCGTGGTCGTCGGCGGCCTCATGCAGCGCAGACAGGATCACGCCAGCCTCGACCACGGCGGTGCGCGCGCGGGGGTTCACCTCGCGGATGGTATTCATCCGATCCAGCGAAAGCAGCACCCCGCCCGGAGCATGGGTGCCGCCGACCAGGCCGGTATTGCCGGAAACGGGTATCACCGACAGCCTCAGTTCCGAGGCCTTGCGCAGGATCGCCGAGACTTGAGCCGTATCTGCCGGGCGCAGCACGACACCCGGTGCGCCGGAATAGGCGCCGGTCCAGTCCTGCGCCCATTTGGCCGTGTCCGCGCCGATCATGGCATAATCTGTTCCGACGATTTCGGCGAACGCCTTCAGCGATGTCATGACACACGATCCCCCTCGACCGCACAGTGCCGCAAAGCAAACCGGGTTGGAACGGGAAAGTGATGGTAGCGTGGGGCGGACTTGAACCGCCGACCCCAGCATTATGAGTGCTGTGCTCTAACCAGCTGAGCTACCACGCCTCATCACCGGCGTTCGCATACTCGCGGGCAACGGGCCTGTCAAACCGATTCTTCGCCCGCGTGGCGGGGTTTGCGGGGTTTTTCGGGGTGCCGCTGCAGGGCCTTGCCCCGCGAGGTATTTGTGTCAAAGGTGGCGCCGCGCGAAGGAGGCAAGGACATGGCGGCGAAGGCCTGGGAATTCTGGATCGACCGAGGTGGCACATTCACCGATATCGTCGCTCGCACCCCCGACGGCGGACTGGTCACGCACAAGCTGCTTTCGGAAAATCCCGAACGCTACCGGGATGCCGCCGTGCAGGGCATTCGCGACCTGATGGGCACCGATGCGCCCGAGCCCGGCGCCATCCGCTCTGTCAAAATGGGCACGACCGTGGCCACAAACGCCTTGCTGGAGCGCAAGGGCGAACGCACCTTCCTTTTGATTACGAAGGGCTTCGGCGACCTGCTACGGATCGGTTACCAGACCCGGCCGCGCCTGTTCGACCTGAACGTCACACGGCCGGAATTGCTCTATGATCAGGTGGCCGAGGTCGACGAGAGGCTGGATGCCGAGGGCGCCGTGCTGACGCCGATGGACGAGGCCGCCGTGCGCGCCACGCTGGAGGACGCTCGCAAGGCCGGGTTCGACGCGGTCGCGATCGCCTTCCTGCATGCCTATCTCGACCCTGTCCATGAACGCCGCGCGGCCGAGATCGCCCGCGAATTGGGCTTTGGGCAGGTCAGCACATCGCACGGGGTGTCGGGCTTGGCCAAGCTGGTCGGGCGTGGGGATACCACGGTGGTCGACGCCTATCTCTCGCCCATCCTGCGCCGTTACGTGAACCAGGTGGCCGATGCGCTGGATGTGGGCCGCGTGACCGGGCAATTGCTGTTCATGCAATCAAGCGGCGGCCTGACCGATGCGATGAGATTTCAGGGCAAGGATGCGATTCTGTCCGGCCCGGCCGGTGGGATCGTGGGCATGGTCAAGACAGGCGAGGCGGCGGGCCATGACCGGCTGATCGGTTTCGACATGGGCGGCACCAGCACCGATGTGAGCCACTATGCCGGCGCCTATGAACGCAGCTTCGAGACCGAGGTTGCCGGCGTGCGCATGCGTGCCCCGATGATGGATATTCATACGGTTGCCGCCGGGGGCGGTTCGATATGCTCCTTCCGCGACGGGCGCTTCCAGGTCGGCCCCGAAAGCGCCGGCGCAGATCCCGGCCCGGCCTGTTATCGCCGGGGCGGGCCGCTGACCGTGACCGACTGCAATGTCATGCTGGGCAAGCTCACGCCTGACCATTTCCCGCAGGTTTTCGGGCCAGAGGGTGACCAGCCGCTGGATGCGGAGGTCGTGCGCCAAAAATTCGAAACCCTGTCCGAGGAAGTCGCCGTGGCCACCGGCGAGGCCCCGCGCAGCCCCGAGGACATGGCCGAGGGCTTCCTTAGGATTGCCGTCGACAACATGGCTAACGCGATCAAGAAGATCAGCGTGCAGCGCGGCCATGATGTGACGGGCTATACCCTGCAATGCTTCGGCGGGGCGGGCGGGCAGCATGCCTGCCTTGTGGCCGATGCGCTGGGCATGGGGCAGGTGCTGATCCATCCTTTCGCCGGGGTCCTTTCGGCCTTTGGCATGGGGCTGGCCGAACTGCGCGAGATGGCCGAGGAACAACATGATGCGCCCTTGGCCGATCATGATGGCGCTGCCGCGCGGATCAATGCGCTGACCGAACAGGCCAGCGGGGCGCTCAGGTCGCAAGGCGTGACCGGGCCGGTCGAGACCCGTGCCCAGGCCCATTTGCGCTATGATGGCTCGCACCAGCCGCTGCCCGTCGATTTCGGTCCGGTCGATCAGATGCAGGCCGCGTTCGAGGCGGCGCATGCCGCGCGGTTCGGATTTACCAGCCCGGAACGGGCGATCCTGTTTGAAATGCTCAGCGTCGAGGCCATTGGCGGCGCCGGCGAGATGCCCGGGCGGATCGGCGCCGCGATGGACAACCCGGCCAGCCCTGTCGCCAACGTAGCCGTACATACAGGCGGCGCGCGGCAGGGCGCGCCCATCTTCGAGCGGGGGCAGTTGGCCCAGGGGCAGGTGGTGACCGGCCCTGCGATCATTCTCGAACCTACGGGTACGAATATGGTCGAGCCGGGCTGGTCGGCACAGGTCGATGACATGGGCAACCTGCTGCTGTCCCGCGATGCCGCCGCCGACCGCGGTTTGGCCGCGGGCACCGAAGCGGACCCCGTGGTGCTGGAGGTCATGTCGAACCTGTTCATGAACGTGGCCGAACAGATGGGTGCGACCCTGGCCAACACGTCTTGGTCGGTGAACATCAAGGAACGCTACGATTTCTCCTGCGCGATCTTCGACGCGGCGGGCGATCTGGTGGCGAATGCGCCGCATGTGCCGGTGCATCTCGGCTCCATGTCCGACAGCATCAAGACGGTGATGCGGCTGAACCCGAACTTGGCCGACGGCGACGCCTTCATGCTGAACTCCCCCTATAACGGGGGCACCCATCTGCCGGATGTCACGGTGGTCACGCCGGTTTTCGTGGATGGAAAGCCGGCCTTCTGGCTGGGCAGCCGGGGCCACCATGCCGATATCGGCGGGCGCACCCCTGGATCGGCGCCACCCGACAGCACCCATATCGACGAAGAGGGCGTGCTGATTGACAACGTCAAGCTGGTCAGCCGGGGCCAGTTCCTCGAAGAGGACGCGCGCCGCGTTCTGGGCTCTGGCCGCTATCCGTGCCGCAATCCCGATCAGAACATTGCCGACCTCAAGGCGCAGGTGGCCGCCAATGCGACCGGGCGGCGTGAGTTGCTGCGGGTCTGCGACGAACAGGGCGCAGATTTGGTCACCGCCTATATGGGTCATGTTCAGCGCAATGCCGAGGAAAGCGTGCGCCGCGTTATCGACAAGCTGCGCGACGGGCGTTTCAGCTATCCGATGGACAATGGCCAGCACATCGAAGTTGCGGTCCGTGTCGACCATGCCGCGCGGGAGGCGACAGTCGATTTCACCGGCACGTCCGGCCAGCACGGGGGCAATTACAATGCGCCCTTCGCGGTCTGCCGGGCCGTGGTGCTCTATGTTTTCCGCACGCTTGTGGGGTCCGATATCCCGCTGAACGAGGGTTGCCTGAAACCGCTGAACATCATTGCGCCCGAAGGGTCGATGCTGAACCCGCGCTATCCGGCGGCCGTCATCGCGGGCAATACGGAGGTGTCGCAGGCGGCGTGCAATGCGCTTTATGGCGCGCTGGGCGTGATCGCTGGCAGTCAGGCCACGATGAACAATTTCGTCTGGGGCAACGAGGATTTCCAGAACTACGAGACCATTGCCGGTGGGACAGGGGCCGGGCCGGGTTTCGATGGGTGCGACGCGGTGCAAAGCCACATGACAAACACCCGCATGACCGACCCGGAGATCCTCGAAAAACGCTTTCCCGTGCGGCTGGAGGATTTCGCGATCCGAACCGGGTCGGGCGGTGCGGGGCAATATCGCGGCGGGCACGGTGTGTTCCGGCGCATGCGCTTCCTGACGGATGTGACCGTGACCACGCTGTGTTCCCACCGCCGTATCCCGCCTTTCGGGGCAAATGGCGGCCAGCCGGGCCAGACCGGGCGCAACTGGGCGGAATTGCCCAATGGCACCCGGATCGAGCTTCAGGGCGATGATGAGATCGACCTGAAGGCCGGGTCAGCTTTCGTCATGGAAACGCCGGGCGGTGGCGGATGGGGCGCTAGCTAAAGCGCCATTCCGTCACTTGTTCGCAGGTTTCGCCCGGTTTCAGGCTGATATCGGGGAAGCCGGGGCAATTGGGGGCGTCGGGCCAGACCTGCGCCTCGATCGCCAACCCATGATAAAGCGGGTCCATGTTGCGATGGTCGAAGATCTGCACGCCCGGCTCGGTCGTGGCCATCACCATCTGCCGTCCGGTTTGCCCTGTCAGCCACAGCACATCGCGCAGATCGGTCCGGGCGCGGGACAGGCAGAAATTGTGGTCGAGCTCGGGTTGACCGGGTGCAAAAGGCTTGCCGTCGCGGAAATCGAAATCGCCGCCCGCAACCGGTCGGATCACGCCGGTCGGCAATGTGTCCTTGTCGGTGGGCAGATAGTGATCGGCCGCGATGCGCAGTTCATGCCCTGCCACGCTGTCGCTGCCATCAAGGTTCCAATAGCCGTGATGGGCCACGTTCATGAGGGTTTCGGCATCGGTCTGGGCCGTTACGGTCAGGCGCAATGTGCCCGGCGCCGCAATCTCGTAGCGGGCTTCTATGCTGCGATTTCCCGGCATCCCACCTTCGCCGTCAGGCAAAATAACCGTCAGGGTGACGGAATTTTCGTATGATTTATCAATATTCCATACTTTGGAATGCAGGCCAGTGGCGCCGCCATGGAGCAGGGTCTTGCCGTTCTCGTTCTTTTCGAAGTGATAGGCCTTGCCGCCGATCCGGGCCGAGGCATCCCGCAGCCGGTTCGCCACCGGCCCCACCAGCGCCCCGAAATAGGCATAGTCGCCTTCGTAGTCGGCCAGGTTATCCCGCCCCAATGTCAGGCTGTGGTCGATGCCGTCGAGCCGGACATCCTGAAGGATGCCGCCAAGGGTCAGAACCGTCGCCGACAGTCCATGTGCCGACAGGTCGATCGCATGGACGGTTTCGCCTTGCGCCGTGTTTCCGAAAACCCGCATCGTGTTCTCCTATAGGATGACCTGGTGTTCCTGCTGGCCGCGTGCCTCGACAGGCACGGCGAATGTCTTGCCGTGGTCGGGGTTATCATCGGACATCCCGTCGGCGGCCGAGGTGCAGAACAGGGTCTGCAGGTCAGGCCCGCCAAAGGCCGGGCAGGTCGCTTGCGGCGCGGTGATTTCAACTGCCTGCCGAAAGTCCCCGTCAGGGCCATAGCAGGCCACGCGCGCCGCGCCCCATTGGGCGTTCCAGAAATTGCCTTCGGCGTCGATCACGGCCCCATCCGGCGCCAGCCCCGCCGCCGTCATGTCCAGCCAGACCTCGGGATCGCCCTTGGGCCAGCCATCCTTGTCCGACAGGCGCTGACGCATGATCTTGCGGCTGGGCGTATCGGTGAAATAGGCATGCCCGCCATCGGGGCTGAAACAGATCGCGTTGGAAATCGTGATATCGGCGTATAGCTGGCGCAGCTCGCCACGATAGTAGCGATAAATCGCCCCCGCGCCGGGTTCGGCATTGTGCCCCATCGTCCCGATCCAGAAGCCACCATAAGGGTCCGCGCGCCCGTCATTGGACCGGGTGACAGGATTGTCGGCTTCCAGCGCGGCGACGGCCTCTCTCGCGCCGGTTGCGAGGTTGTAGCGGAACAGCCCAGTGGCATCTGCCACCAGCAGCGTGTCCCGATCCACCCAGCCTGCCGCCGAGACGCAATCGTCGAACTGCCAATGCTGCCCTTTGCGGTGCAAGCGTTTGCCGATGATATCGAACCAGAAAAGGTCTTGCCGAACGGGATGCCAAAGGGGGCCTTCGCCCAGGATGCATGGGGTGTCATCGTAGATCATGGTGGGCCTTGCTTGGATGTGATTGCGCTAACGCTATCGCTTTCCGTAATAGAGGCCAACCACATGTTCCGCTTCGGCGAAGAACAACCAGCGTGATGCGAAAACGCCGACCAAGTGCAGCAGGACTGCGACGGCGGCCAACGCATGGCTGAACCCGGCCAGCAGGATCAGGACCGGCAGCACGAAACCTGAAAGCAGCGCGATGACCCGCAAGGTCAGGCTGTGCTTGCGGCCCACCACGTGCACGAACTCTCGCAGCAGGTAATTCGTCCCGGTGTGTGGCGGCTCAAAACTTCGCACAGTGCCGCGATCGCCCAATCCCGTTGCGCTCGCCAGTGTCGTGCCGGACCGGGCCAGTGCCTTGTCGCCAACCACCCAATGGGCCACCAGGGCCACCCCGGCAATGGGCAGCAGCCAGGTGGCCAGCGTGACTTGTCCCGCCAACAGCGCCCCGCCCGCCAGGCTGAACGAGAGGTACATAGCCGGCGTGGTTGCATTGTGCCAGCGTGGCACCGTGCGCATCTGCGTATAGATCATTGCTGTGGTCGTGACCGTGGCCAGGCTGAGTGCCGCGCCCAGATAGCCCGGAACAGCCCAGCGGTTGGCGAAAAACACCAGCCCCGCGCCGTAAAGTGCCATGGTGACAAGGGCCAGGACCGAGGCCCAGGCCTCGCGGCTCAGCCAGCTCGTGCGCCACTGGGTAAAGGCCTTGAGCGCCCTTTCCGGGTGGCCCAGGTGGAAAGTCGAGGCCAAGAGCCCGCCCACCGCCAGAAGATAGGCGATGGTGAAAAAGGCAAAGGCGACCCAGCCGGTCGGGGCGAGAAAGCCCAGTCCCATCCAGAACAGCAGGCCAAAGCCCAGCCCCGACAGCGACGTGAAGATGATGACAGAGGGTGCGGGATGCATCAGGCGCCTCCGACCTTGGAGAGGGTCTTGTCGAGCCAGCCGAGGAAGCCCTTGCTGTCCTCGGCAACAGGTTCGAGGAAGGGCGCGAGCACGTCGATATCGCGGTCGCGCGGCGGCAGGTACTTGTTGACCGGCTTGGTGCCCTGCTCCGGCATCAGGTCCATGCCACCGCGTTCCGCGGTCAGCTTGCTGACATGGCTGTCAGGGTCCGCGAAATCGCCGAAATGGCGTGCCCCCGCCGGGCAGGTGCGCACGCAGGCCGGTTCGCGGTCTTCCTCGGGCAGGTTCTCGTTATAGATGCGGTCGACGCAAAGGGTGCATTTCTTCATCACCCCTGCACTCGGGTCCATTTCCCGCGCGCCATAGGGACAGGCCCAGGCGCAAAGCCCGCAGCCGATGCAATCGCTTTCATTGACCAAGACGATCCCGTCTTCGACCCGCTTGTAACTGGCCCCGGTGGGGCAGACCGTGACGCAGGGCGCGTCCTCGCAATGCAGGCAGGATTTGGGGAAATGCACCAGTTGCGCAGGGCCGGTTTCCGGCTGCACCTCGTAGCTGTGGACGCGGTTGAGAAAGGTGCCCGAAGGGTCGGCGCCATAGGCATCCTGATCGGCCAGCGGTGCACCGTAGTTTTCCGTGTTCCAGCCTTTGCAGGAAATCACGCAGGCATGGCAGCCCACGCAGGTGTCCAGGTCGATGACGAGACCGAGCTTGCGGTCGGTTTTCTCGGGCAGGGTCGTCATTGTCCCACCTTCCAGTCAAGCGTTTCAGGGGCTTGCGGGACCGGCGATTTGATCGGGCCAAAGGCCGGCTGCGCCTCTTTCGGCGCCGGGGCCTTCTCGATCTTCACCCGCAGGTCGAACCACGCGGCCTGGCCCGTCACCGGGTCGGAATTGGACCAGCGCTGGCCGTCGCCCTTTTCGGGCAGCAATTCGTGGATCAGGTGATTGAGCAGAAAGCCCTTTGTCGCCTCTGGCGCGTCGGGGTCCAGCGCCCATGCCCCTTTGCGCTTGCCGATGGCGTTCCATGTCCAGACGGTATTTTCGTTCAGTGCGGCCATATGGGCGACAGGCACCGTGATCGATCCGGTGGGTGAGCTGACGACCGCCCAATCACCCTCTTCAAAGCCGTGCGCCTGCCAGATTCTCGTCGGCAGATAGAGCGGATTTTGTCCGTGAATTTGACGTAGCCAGGCATTTTGCGTGCCCCAGGAATGGTACATTGCCATTGGTCTCTGGGTCAGCGCATGGACCGGGTATTCTTTTGCGGCAGCGTCGCCGAACGGTTCCGACCAGAACGGCAACGGGTCCATATGGGTCTTCAGGCGATCCCGCAGGTGTTCGGGCGGCTGGTGCGCCCCCTTGCCCTCGGCGGCCATCTGCATACGCCGCAGCGGTTCGGAATAGAGCGAAAAGATATAGGGCTGCGGGCTATCGTAGAAGCCCATCTCGACCGCCCAATCCTGATAGGCCGCGTTGAAGGGTTTGTAATAGGACGCCCCCTCGGGGACATGCTCCATCCAGAAGCCGCCATTCCTGATATAGCTGTCCAACTGGCCTGCGTTGGGCTCGCCTCGACCATGTTGCAGGCCGCTATCGCCCATGCGCCAACCCGCCAGAGGTCCGATCCCGGGGCGGCGGATATGGTTGGTGATGTAGTCGGCATAATCTGCGTATTTCTGGCTGCCGTCCTCGGCCACGAAACCGGGCAGGTCCAGCCGCGCGCCAAGGTCGCACAGCACGGATTGGAAGGCGCGCACGTCGCGGTCCGGCTTTACCACCGGCCAGCGGATCGCATCGGCCACGGCGTCGGCCTCGCAGATCGGACGATCCAGCAATGAAATGCAATCGTGCCGCTCCAGGTAGGTGGTGTCGGGCAACACAAGGTCCGCATAGGCCACCATTTCCGAGCTATAGGCGTCGGAATAGATGATGCGCGGGATGACGTAATCGCCGTTCTCGTCGGTATCCGTCAGCATCTGCATGGTCTGGCGGGTGTTCATCGACGAGTTCCACGACATGTTCGCCATGTAGAGGAACAGCGTGTCGATCCTGTAGGGATCACCGGCATGCGCGTTGGAGATGACCATATGCATCATGCCGTGGGCCGATAGCGGGTTTTCCCAGGAAAACGCCTTGTCGATGCGGGCCGGGCCGCCGGCTTCGTTCAGGCACAGGTCCTCGGGGCCTTGCGGATAGCCCAGATGCGGGCCGTCCAGTGCCGCGCCGGGCGTGACCCTGCAATGCGGTTTCGGATGCGC
The DNA here is from genome assembly GCF_003129565.1 of Salibaculum griseiflavum. GTDB lineage: Bacteria > Pseudomonadota > Alphaproteobacteria > Rhodobacterales > Rhodobacteraceae > Salibaculum > Salibaculum griseiflavum. Next base: position 55,444 of record NZ_QETF01000009.1, on the reverse strand, counting down.
GGTATGCGGTTTGGGATAGGGCGGTTTGAAGCGCATGCCGCCCGGGGTTTCCACCGCGCCCAAAAGGATTTGCAGCGTATGCAGGGCACGCGCGGTCTGGAACCCGTTGGAATGGGCCGAGATGCCGCGCATGGCGTGCATTGAAACCGGCCGCCCGATCATCCTGGGATGGGTCACGCCGCGGAAATCGGTCCATTCCCGGTCCAGCTCGATGGCCTCGTCAAAGGCCACGCGGGCCAGTTCGGCCGCAAGGGCGCGGATGCGCTCGGCGCTGATGCCGGTCTTTTCGGTGGCCTGCTCGGGCGCCCATTGCGGATCGAGAAACCGCTCGGCCATGGCATGAAAAACGGGCCGGTGGGTGATCCCGGCATGGCGATAGCTGCCCGACAGGTCCGGCTGCACACCTTGCCCGTTCCATGGCGCGAGGTGCCCAGTCCGGCGGTCTATGACTTGCGGCTGGCCATCGCTGTCCTTGAGCAACAAACCGTGGCTGTCGGATTTCGGATCGCTGTCGATCAGGCAGGCCGCATTGGTGAATTGTGCAAGATAGTCGAGGTCCACCTTGCCAGCCTTCATCAGCTCGTGGATCAGCGCCATGATCAACAGGCCGTCGGTGCCCGGCGTGATCCCGAACCAGTCATCCGCCACGGCATTATATCCTGACCGGATCGGGTTGATCCCGATCATTCGCGCTCCGCGTTCCTTGATCTTGCCGATGCCCATCTTGATCGGGTTGCTGTCATGGTCTTCGGCCACGCCGAAAAGCAGGAACAGCTTGGTATGCTCCCAGTCGGGCTGACCGAATTCCCAGAAGGCCCCGCCCATCGTGTAGATGCCCGCCGCCGCCATGTTGACCGAACAAAAGCCGCCATGGGCCGCGTAATTCGGCGTGCCGAAGGATTGTGCCCAAAGGCCTGTGAAACTTTGCGACTGGTCGCGGCCGGTGAAGAAGGCGAGCTTTTCGGGGGCTGTCTCGCGCAGCGGCTTGAGCCAGCCGGTGGCGATCTCCAGCGCCTCGTCCCAGCTGATTTCCTCAAACTCGCCAGAGCCGCGCGGTCCGACCCGTTTCAAGGGCGCGCGCAGCCGCGAGGGTGCGTTGACCTGCATGATCCCGGCGCTGCCCTTGGCGCAGAGCACGCCCCGGTTCACGGGGTGGTCGCGGTTGCCCTCGATATAGGCGACCTTTCCGTCCTTCATGTGCACGTTGATCCCGCAGCGGCAGGCGCACATGTAGCAGGTGGTTTTGCGCACCTCGTCGGACACGTGCGGCGACGTATCCAGATGCGGTTGGTCCTTGGCCATCCGTCAGAGTCCTCCCTGCATCAATACTATATCAATATGTCCGGATTGCCAGAGGTCGCAGCCCCGCCGGCAATGCCCGATATGAAAGGGAAGCCATGCGATTTCAGCCCTCCTTTCCGATCAGGGCCACCGCATCGCGGGCGATCTGGCGTTCTTCCTCGGCCGGGATGACATGAACAGGCAGAGGGCCGAGCCAGGCCAGCCGGTCCATGATCCGTTGGCGAATATCTTCCGAATTCTCGCCGATCCCCCCTGTGAAGGCGACCGCGTCGACTCCGCCCATGTCTGCGATCAGCGCGCCGGCCTGATGGGTGACCGACCAGATGAAATGATCGACGGCAAAGCGCGCCGCATCGGAGTCAGCGGCCAGCAGGCGGCGCATGTCGGACGTGCCGCCAAGCGCGATCAGGCCGCTCTCCTTGTTCAATACGCGACCGGTCGCCTCGATGCCGATGTCCTCGGCCATGCGCAGCACGGCCATACCGTCGATATCGCCGGACCGGGTCGCCATGGTCGGCCCGGACAGCGGCGAATAGCCCATCGAGGTCGCAACCGACCGCCCGTCGCGGATCGCGCAGAGGCTGACGCCCGCGCCCAGGTGCAGGGCCAGAAGGCGGCGCGGCAGGGCATCGCCAAATTGCGTTACCATCCCCGCATAGGACAGGCCATGAAACCCGTAACGGCGCAGCCCCTTGGCGCGCCAGCTTTCTGGGATGGCATAGGTGGTGGCCAATTCGGGCTGAACCGCGTGAAAGGCTGTGTCGAAACTGGCATATTGCGGCAGGTGAGGCAGGGCCTCGGTGACGGCGCGGATTCCGGCAAGCGCCGGTGGGTTGTGCAGGGGGGCCAGCGGCACATTGGCCTCGATCGCCGCGATGGCCGCCTCGTCCAGCCGGGTCGGGGCAGTCAGCGCCGTGCCGCCATGCACGACGCGGTGGGCGGCGGCGGTGATGTCGGCGGCGGCGATGCCGTGTTCCTCCAGCGCGTCGAGAATGGCCGCGATCCCCTCGGCATGGCTGGCGGCAGTCAGGTGTTTCTCAGCATCGCCGAGGGTCAGCCGGGCCTGCCCGCCGATCCCGGCAACCTGACCTTCCAAAACCTGTTCAAGGTCAGGCCGGAACAGGGCCAACTTGATCGAGGACGACCCGGTATTGAGCACGAGCAGCATCAGCCTGCCCCCGCCACGATCATGCCAAGCGCCGCCGAGGCCAGCCGCGCCGGCGCGGCCTGGCTGCGCGAGGTCAGCAGGATCGGCACCTTGGCCCCCATGACCAGCCCGCCCGCGCAGCACCCCATGCCCAGCACCATCAGCTTGAAGATGGCGTTGCCGGTGGTGATGTTGGGCGTCACGACGATATCGGCATCGCCTGCCACGGGGCTGTCATAGCCTTTGATCCGCGCGGCCTCCTTGGACAGGATCAGGTCCATGGCGATTGGCCCGGCTACATCCGCATCGGGCAGGTGGTCCTTGGCCCAGGTGGCGATGGCCGCGCTTTCCATCGTGTTCTGAACGGATGGGATCGGGTCTTCGGTCGGCGCCAGAAGGGCGGCGCGGGGGCGTGCAACGCCCAGGAGTTCCGACAGCCGCACGGCCAGCGACAGGCAGGCCTGCCGCGTTTCAACGCTCGGGTCGACGTTCAGCGCCGCATCGGTCAGCAGGAGCGGCCTGTCGCTGTCCGGTGCGGTGATGTGGAACACATGCCCGCAGCGGCTGCCCTTTTCACGCAGGCCCGCCGAAGAGGGCAGCAGCCCCTTGAGGAAGGTCGAGGTATGAACCTGGCCCTTCATGATCGCGTCGGCCTCGCCCGCGCGGGCCAGTTCGGCGGCCTTGTCGCTGGCGGCGGCGTGGGGGGCGTGGATCAAGCGCAACCCGCCGATGTCATAGCCGATTTCCTCGGCCGCGGCCTCGATCTTGGGGCGGTCGCCGATCAGGATCGGCTCGGCCAGACCCGCCTCGGCAGCCTCTCGGATCCCGGCAAGGGGCTGGGCCGCGCCCGCATTGACTAGCGCCACGCGGGGGCGCGGCAGGCTGCGGGCCTGGTCCAGCAATCGCGCGGGCGCGTGCGGTTTGACCCGGGACAGGAATGGATAGGGATCGGTCATGACATGTCCTCTGCGTGAAGTGATCGGCACCGTATTGAACCGATCACACCACGTGACGATGACAAGGCCAATGCTCCGTGCCGCATGATGCGTGCAGGGACCAGTCGAGCACGATAGGTCGCCCGGAAATCAGGCAACCCGCTGCGGTTTCATGTCGGCCGGGTCGATGCCCGCCACTTCCACCGGCTTCTTCATGGCGTCGCGGCGGAACGGTTCGCCTAGTTCCTGGTTTATCAGCGCCTCGATCAGCGTGGTCTTGCCGTGCTGCATCTGGTCCTTCACGGCCTTGTCCAGCGCGGCGGTCAACTCGTCCATCGTCTTGGCCTGCACGCCCTCAAGCCCGCAGGCCTTCGCGATGCCGGCATAGGACACCTGCGTATCCAGTTCGGTGCCCACGAAATTGTCGTTATACCAGAGTGTCGAGTTCCGCTTTTCCGCGCCCCACTGATAGTTGCGGAAGACGACCATGGTGATGGGCGGCCATTCCGACCGGCCGATCGCCGTCAGCTCCGTTACCGCGATGCCGAAGGCGCCGTCGCCGGCAAAGCCCACAACCGGCACGTCGGGGCAGCCGATCTTGGCCCCGACGATGGCGGGCAGGCCATAGCCGCAGGGCCCGAACAGGCCGGGGGCGAGATATTTGCGCGGCGCGTCGAAGGACGGATAAGCGTTGCCGATGGCGCAGTTGTTGCCGATGTCGGAGGAGATGATCGCGTCGCGCGGCAGCGCGGACTGGATCGCGCGCCAGGCCATGCGGGGGCTCATCCAGTCGGGCTTGTCGGCGCGGGCGCGTTCGTTCCATGACGTGCCGGGGTCGTCATCCTCGTGGTCCATGCTGGACAGCTGTTGCGCCCATTTTGACTTGGTTTCGGCGATCAGCGCCTTGCGGTCCTCGCGGCCCGTGTCACCGGCATCGGCCGACAATTGGTGCAGGATACCGGTCGCCACCTTCTTGGCATCGCCAACGATACCGACCGAAACCTTCTTGGTCAGACCGATCCGGTCGGGGTTGATGTCCACCTGGATGATCTTTGCATCCGTCGGCCAGTAGTCGATGCCATATCCCGGCAGGGTCGAGAACGGGTTGAGCCGGGTGCCAAGGCACAGGACGACATCGGCCTTGGAGATCAGCTCCATCCCTGCCTTGGACCCGTTATAGCCCAGCGGCCCGGCAAAGAGCGGGTGCGATCCGGGGAAGGCGTCATTGTGCTGGTAGCCCACGCAGACCGGGGCGGTCAGGCGCTCGGCCAGGTCCATCGAGGCGGGAATCGCGCCACCCAGAACAACGCCGGCGCCGTTCAGGATCACCGGGAATTCGGCCTTGGACAGCAGGTCGGCGGCCTGGGCGATCGCCTCGTCCCCGCCGCCGGGGCGTTCGAAATCCACGATGGCGGGCAGGTCGATGTCGATGACCTGGGTCCAGTAGTCACGGGGCACGTTGATCTGCGCCGGGGCGCTGGCGCGGCGGGCGTTCAGGATCACCCGGTTCAGGACCTCGGCGGTGCGCGACGGGTCACGGACCTCTTCCTGGTAGGCGACCATGTCCTCGAACAGTTTCATCTGCTCGACTTCCTGGAACCCGCCCTGGCCAATCGTCTTGTTCGCGGCCTGCGGTGTGACCAGCAGAAGCGGCGTGTGGTTCCAATAGGCGGTTTTCACGGCGGTCACGAAATTGGTGATGCCCGGGCCGTTCTGGGCGATCATCATCGACATCTTGCCCGAGGCCCGGGTGTAGCCATCGGCCATCATCCCGCCAGAACCCTCATGCGCGCAGTCCCAGAAGGTGATCCCGGCCTTGGGAAAGATGTCGGAGATCGGCATGAAAGCAGAGCCGATGATACCGAAGGCATGTTCGATGCCATGCATTTGCAGGGTTTTGACGAAGGCTTCTTCGGTGGTCATTTTCATTGCGTGATCTCCTGTTCGCGGCCCGCTTCCGGTCGGTCGGACGGTAGGGTTTCGGGGGTGTCGGAGTTAGGTCCAGTCGGTCATGCAGATTATGGCCAACTCTCTCAGCCGCAACGGCGCGAGGCCAGCGCCTTGGCCAGCAGACTGATCCCTTCGGTGATGCGCGGCGCCGGGATCGAACTGTAAGCCAGGCGATAGAAATTCCCCGGCGGCTCGGGCCCGGAAAAGAAGGGGGCGCCAGGTTCGATGAGCACGCTATCCCGCGCCAGGTCGCGGGCCAGCACCTCGGTGTCGACGCCCTCGGGCGCGCGCATCCAGAAGGACGAGCCGCCGAAACTGCCAGACCCGGCCACGGTCAGACCGTGATCGTGCAGCGCCCGTTCCATGACGCGGCGGCGGTCTTCATAGGCGCGGCCCATGCGGCGCACCAGCGCGTCGTAGTGGCCGCGCGACAGGAAATAGGTCGTGGTGCGCTGGATATGACCCGGCGGGTGGCGCAACACGCTTGCGCGCAGGGCGCGGGCCTCGCGGATGAAGGGTGCCGGGCCGACAAGATAGCCAAGGCGAAGCCCCGGAAAGAGCGACTTGGAAAAGCTGCCCACGTAGATGACCCGTCCATTGCGATCGAGCGATTTCAGCGCGGGCGAGGGCGGCTTGAGGAACGACATCTCGAATTCGTAATCGTCCTCGACGATCAGGAAATCCTCGGCCTCGGCCCGTTCCAGCAAGGCGTGGCGCCGCGCCATGGGCATGGTTGCAGAGGTCGGGCATTGGTGGCTTGGCGTGGTGAAGACCACGTCGGTATCCCGGGGCAGCGCCTCGGGGGGAAGCCCGTCGCGATCGACCGGGATGGCATGCAGGTGGCAGCGCGACTGTTGCAGGATGCCGCGCAGGGCAGGGTAGCATGGGTCCTCGATGGCGGCGCTGCGGCGTTGCGTCAGCAGAACCTGCGCTGTCAGCCACAGGGCGTTCTGGGCGCCCAGCGTCAGCAGGATCTCGTCCGGCTTGGCCAGGATACCCCGGCGCGGCAGGGTCTGGCGGGCGATGAAGTCGATCAGCTGCGGATCGTCGCTGTCGAAATAGTCTGTTGTGAGTGCGTCGAAATCCTTGCGCCCAAGCGCCTCCAGCCCGCACAGCCGCCAATTGGCGCTGTCGAAGAGGGTCGGGTCGGCCTGGCCATAGATGAAAGGATAGCGATAGCTGGCCCAATCGGCGGGCTTGGTATGCATGTCCAGCCCGGTGAACCGCTGGCCGATGGCGCGGGACCAGTCCACGGTGGTGCGATCCGGGGAGCGCGCGGGAAACGAGGGCGGCTCGGGCGCATTGTCGGACACGAAATAGCCCGAACGGCCACGCGCGGCGATATAGTCGTCGGCCAGAAGGTCTGTATAGGCCAGTGTCACCGTGATCCGGCTGACGCCCAGATGGGCGGCCAGCTTGCGCGAGGAAGGTAGCTTCTCGCCCGGCCGAAATCGCCCTTCCAGGATGCCATTGGCCACCATCTGCCGGATCTGCATCTGCAGCGTGCCCTCGGCGCCGGGTTGCAGGAAGAAAGATTCGGTCGGGATGGCCATTCGGATAGCGTAGGCTGGCCTTAAACCCGATGCAATCTGGACTGCCATTCGGGGTATCGCGGCTATCCAAGCTTGCCTGCCAGAGGAATTCGGGTCTCAATGGGCCATGGTCAAGCACTTCGCCTTCTGGATCGGGTTCTTTGCCGCGGCTCTGATGATCGTGCCGGTCGCCCTGGGTATCTGGGGGGCGGCGGATGAACTCGCCCGCAACATCGCTGCTTTCATGTTCGGTGCGATCGCAGTCCTGGTGCTGGTGATGGTCGTCCTGTTGTTTCTGAGAGATTGGCTTCTCCAGAGGCTGATTGGTCAGAGCGAGGTGACGCTGGACGAAATCGTGTCCTCTTTGGTGAAGGGCATTTCGGCCGCGTCCCGTGGAGATCGCGAGGAGTCCGAACGGGAAGCGGAAAAATTGGCTAGGGCCGCGACCGGTTGGTATGTCTGGTCGAATTTCTATCGCTGGGTGGTTGCCTCGGCACTCGGGCTGTTGCTGGCCTTCGGGGCGTTTACCGGGACGGTGCTGCTATTCGAGCAGAACCGGAAACTCGATCAACAGACGGCCCTGATGGATACGCAAAGTGGCCTCATGGAAGCCCAGACGACCCGGATGGCGGAGCAGTCCGAACAGGCCGCGATGCAAAACGAGATCATGACGCTTTCATTGGTGAGCGAACTGCGCGAGCAGTTGTTGGGGACGGTCGAGACGATTTCATTTGGAAGCGCTTTGGCCCAGTCACCCGGTGCGGAATGGGGTGTCCTGGGGAGCTACAGTCCAGATAGGGACACGTGCGTTGTCACTACCGATACCGAGGCGGAACTTCGGACGCTGCCGAGCGAAGCCACCATGAAGGCGATTGGACAATTGACGGCGGAAGGACTGATCGCGGACAGGGTCATCGCTGCACTACGGTTCCTGCAGGAAGACCGTGATCCGGCGGTTTCTCTGGCAGCCCTGATCATACTTGACCGCGCGGGTGTTGTGGAAGACACCACTGCGGCATTCAGTGGACTGTTCGTCGATCAACTCCGATTGACCGGCCGACATAAGATTGACTTTTCCGGATCATTCTTGGCGAGCATGGAGTGCCCTTCATGCGACGTGGCATTCCGAGCTTCAGCGATCGGGGAGGTCGCTAGCGATTCCAAGCTCCGATTGACCGGAACGCTCGTCTTGCAAGGGACCGCTGACACCAGCCGTTATTCCTTTGATTGGGCCCCAAGCGCGATAGTCTTGCAAGGTGATGAGGTGCGCCCGGAAAATGCGCTTCGGCTAGACGGTTCGAATGAGTACGTGGTGTTCAATGTAGGTGGTGTTGGGGCCGTCTCGGCATTCCTCGCAGGGGGGGGCAACTCATCGCAATGTCATGCGCTTGAATTTCTTGCCCGAGAGAACCCCCTTCTTCGAGACAACCAATCCTAGAGCCGTTCCCGCTGTCGCCCCTCCGTGTCGAAATTGGCCGGGTCGAGCCAGGCCGCGAAACGGGTCTGGAGGGCCGGCCATTCGCTGTCGATCACAGAGAACCAGGCGGTATCGCGATTTCGGCCCTTGTAGTGCGTGGCTTGGCGAAAGGTGCCTTCGTAAGTGAAACCGAGTCGCTCTGCCGCCCGCCGCGAGGCCGCGTTGAGCGCGTCACATTTCCATTCGTAGCGGCGATATCCCAACTCGTCGAAGGCGCGGGCCATCATCAGCACATGCGCCTCGGTCGCGGCGGCCGTCCGTTGCAGCCGGGGGGCAAATGTGATCCAGCCTGTTTCGAGGCTTTGGGCCACGCGATCGATCCGAAGGTAGCTGGCTACGCCAAGCGGCTCATCCTTGACCAGCACCGAAAAGAACAGTGGGTCATCATGGCCGGCAACCGCCTTGACCCAATCGACATAGGCGTCCGGGCTATCGAACGGGCCATGCGGCATGTATGTCCAGAGGGTGCCGGTGCGATCCTCTCGGAAGGCCGCGTAGAGACCCGGCGCATGGTCCGGCGACAGCGGTTCCAGCCGGCAATACCGGCCCTCCATCGGCGAGCGTGGCGGATGGGCCCTCGCGCGCGTGTCGTTCAAAGGCAGGCCCACAGGTTGCCCCTGCGCGTTCAGCATTTGGCCGGTGATAAGCGGATCGTTCATCCAAAGACGCGGGTCAGGGCGGTATCCGTCGCTGCGATGATCTGGTCGATATCGTCACGGGTGGCGATCAGCGCGGGGCTGTAGCACAGCGTGTTGTTGCGGCCCGGGACCGACCGGTTGGTCACGCCGATGATGACGCCCTGCGCGTTACACTCGGCCACGACCTGTGCGGCGAGCTTCTCGTCCACCGGCTCGCGGCTGTCGCGGTCGGACACAAGTTCGGCGCCCAGGAACAGCCCCTTGCCGCGCACATCGCCGATCACGGCATGCTTGTCGGCCAGCGCGTGCAACTGGTCGAGCATGTAGTCGCCCATCTGCACGGTGTTCTCCAACAGGCCCTCTTCCTCGATGATGGCCATGTTCTCCATCGCGGCGGCCGGCCCGGCGGTGCAGCCGCCAAAGGTGGAGATGTCGCGGAAGTAGTTCATCGGATCGCTGGCATCGTCCTTGAACATCTCGAAGACGCGTTCGGATGTGACGCAGCAGGCGATGGCGGCATAGCCCGAGGCGACGCCCTTGGCCATGGTCACGAAATCCGGCTCGATCCCATAATGTTGGTAGCCGAACCAAGTTCCGGTGCGGCCCACGCCACAAACCACCTCGTCGATATGCAGCAGGATGTCATACTTGCGGCAGATCTCCTGCACGCGTTGCCAATAGCCCTCGGGCGGGACGATGACACCGCCGCCTGCGGTGACCGGTTCAAGGCAGAGCGCGCCCACCGTGTCGGGTCCTTCGCGCAGGATGACCTCTTCGATCTGGTCTGCGGCCCATTCGCCGTAGTTTTCGACCGGGGCACCGTCCTGCTCGTGCTTGCGGTATTCCAGGCAATGCGGGACGCGCACGAAACCGGGTGTGAAGGGGCCGTATTGGGCATTGCGTTCATCCTGCCCGCCTGCGGACAGGCAGGAAATCGTTGTGCCGTGGTAATCCCGGTCGCGATAGAGGATCTTGTGCTTGCGCCCGCCATGGCGCTTGTGCGCGATCTGGCGGACCATCTTGAAGGCCTTCTCGTTCGCCTCGGACCCGGAATTGGTGTAGTAGACGCGGCTGAGGCCCGGCATCTTCTCGATCAGTTTCTCTGCGAAGAGCGCACCGGGGACAGACCCGGCTGCGCCTGCGAAATAGGGAAGCTGGATCAACTGGTCGCGCACGGCATTGGCGATGCGTTCGCGGCCATAGCCCACGTTCACCGTCCAGACGCCGCCCGAAACGGCGTCGATGTGTTCCTTGCCCTTCTGATCCCAGACCCGCATGCCGCGACCTTCGATGATGATGCGCGGTTCGCCGGTTTCGAACGGTTTATGCTGGATCAGGTGATGCCAGACATTGGCGCGGTCGGCGTCAACCACGTGGGAAATGTCGTTGGGGCTCAGGTTGCCGTCCATCATAGGGTGCCTCCGCTTGATCGCTGGGCGGCGCAGGGCGGGCGCCGCGATGGGACAGCATCACTTCAAATCCTCCGTTCCCGTTAGGGCCAGCACAGGGATTGGGTTAGGGCCAGTTTGGCGGGCATGGCGCGATTCCGCCGAAGCCACTTTTCGGAAATCCGAATAACAGGCGGTCTTGGGCGGCACCGGCGTTGATCCGGTGCGGATGGGGCGCAAGATGACCTTCGATCCGCGTCGATACTTGACCCAGTTGGAGAACCCCGATGGCCGAATATCTGAAAGTCGCCACACCGCCTGCCGCTGCCGGGCACGGTGATGTTCGGGCCCAGGTCGCCGCGCTCTTGGCCGAGATCGATCTGGGTGGCGAAGCCAGCGTCCGGGACCTGGCGGCACGGTTCGACGGATGGGAGGGGCCGCTGATCGTGCCGCGGCAGGACATCGACCGTGCGGCGGCAGCCCTGTCCGACGCGGTTAAGGAGGATATCCGGTTCGCTCACCACAATATTCGCCGTTTCGCCCAGGCGCAGCGCGACACGATGCAGGATACGCAGGTTGAAATTCTGCCCGGTGTCATCGCCGGCCAGCGGCAAATCCCCATTGCGGCGGCGGGCTGTTACGTGCCGGGTGGGCGCTACGCACACGTTGCCAGCGCCATCATGACGATCACCACCGCAAAGGTGGCCGGGGTAGGGCATGTCACCGCCTGTTCGCCGCCTCGCCCCGGTGGCGGCATCGCGCCCGAGGTGCTGTTCGCCATGGATCTGTGCGGTGCGGATGCGATCCTGACAATGGGCGGGGTGCAGGCCATCGCCGCCATGGCGCGCGGGTATTTCGGGCTGCCGGCCGTGGACATCCTCGTGGGCCCCGGCAACCAATACGTGGCCGAGGCCAAGCGGGTGCTGTTCGGAGAGGTCGGCATCGACATGGTGGCTGGACCAACGGATGTGCTGGTGCTGGCCGATTCCACTGCCGACCCGGAAATCGTCGCCTGGGACCTGGTCGGGCAGGCAGAGCACGGTCACAACTCGCCGGTCTGGCTGGTCACCAGCGACCGGAAACTTGCGGAAACCGTGATCGCGCGGGTTCCCTTGCTGATCGAGACACTGCCGCAGATCAACCGCGACAGCGCCCGCGCCGCCTGGGCCGATCATGCCGAGGTCGTCCTGTGCGAGACACGCGAGGAAATGGCACAGGTGTCCGATCGCTACGCGGCCGAACACCTGCACGTGCAATGTGATGACCTCGATTGGTGGTTGGGCCGCTTGCGCAACTATGGCTCATTGTTCCTGGGCGAAGAAACCACCGTTGCCTTCGGGGACAAGGCCAGCGGGCCGAACCACGTGCTGCCGACGTCGGGTGCGGCGCGCTATACGGGCGGGCTGTCCGTGGCCAAGTTCATGAAGACGGTCACCTGGCAACGCGCGACGCGGGACGGTATCCGGCCGCTGGCCGAGGCGACGGCCCGCATCTCCCGTCTGGAGGGGATGGAAGGCCACGCCCGCACCGCCGATATCCGGATCGCCAAATTCTTTCCGGACGCCCCGGCGGGCTGACAGCGAATTTTCGACCGGACAGGCGCTGAGGGTCTTGACCTTCCCATTACTGGAACCCTTATGTCCCCCATCGAAAGGGGACAAAAATGACCGTCCAACGCCTCGATTTCGAAATTGACGGGCTCAGCTGCGCCGGCTGCGTGGGCCGGGCCGAAAGGGCCATTTCCTCCGTTTCCGGTGTTACCGGTGCCGAGGTCAACCTTGCCACCCGTTCCGCCCGCGTGGCGCTGGACGGGCCCAATGCCCGCGGGGTCAGCGAAGCGATCAACGGGGCGCTCAAGGCCGCTGGCTATCCGGCCGTGCCGCACCGACTGCGCCTGCGGATCGAGGGAATGACCTGCGCCTCTTGCGTCGCCCGGGTGGAAGATGCCCTGTCGCAGGTGCCCGGTGTCACCGCGGTCACGGTCAACCTGGCCGATGGCGTGGCCTCGGTCACCACCCTCGACAAGGACACCGCCCCGCTGATCGCGGCGGTGAAAAGCGTTGGCTATGACGCCACCCGGCTGGAAACCGGCGACAGTGCCGATGAAAAGACCGATCGCGAAATTCGCCAGCTGCGCCGGTCTTTTATCCTGGCGGCCGTGCTGACCCTGCCGATCTTCGTGGTCGAGATGGGCAGCCATGCTGTGCCGGCGATTCACCATTTCATCGCGAACACCATCGGCATGCAGGATAGCTGGATGATCCAGTTCGTGCTGGCTACGCTGGTTCTGGCCGGGCCGGGCCGGATGTTTTTTGCCAAGGGCTTTCCGGCGCTCTGGCGTCGCGCACCGGACATGAACTCGCTGGTCGCCATCGGGGCCGGGGCCGCCTGGGCCTATTCCAGCGTCGCGACCTTCCGGCCTCAATGGCTGCCCGATGGCACCGTGGCCGTCTATTTCGAGGCGGCCGCCGTGATCGTGACGCTGATCCTACTGGGCCGCTGGCTCGAGGCGCGGGCCAAGGGCCGCACAAGCGCCGCGATCAAGCGGCTTGTGAGCCTGCGCCCCGATACCGCCCGCGTCGAGCGGGAGGGCGAGATTCGCGAGGTGGCCGTCGATGACATAAAGCGTGGCGACCGTATCCACCTGCGCCCTGGAGACCGCATCCCGGTCGATGGCGTGGTGCGCGAAGGCAGCAGTTTCGTCGATGAAAGCATGGTGACGGGCGAACCCGTCGCAGTCGAAAAGACCAAAGGGGCCGCCCTTGTCGCAGGCACTGTCAACGGCAATGGTGCGCTGGTCATGCGGGCGACCGCCGTGGGGGCGGACACGATGCTGGCTCGCATCATCGAGATGGTGGAAGAGGCGCAGGGCAGCCGCCTGCCGGTGCAGGATCTGGTTAACCGCATCACGTCCTGGTTCGTGCCGGCGGTGATGGGCGTGGCGCTTGTGACGATCGCGTTCTGGCTGATCTTCGGCCCCGAACCGGCCTTGCCCTTTGCGCTGGTTTCGGGGGTTTCGGTCCTGATCATCGCCTGTCCCTGCGCCATGGGGCTGGCCACCCCGATGTCGATCATGGTCGGCACCGGGCGGGCCGCCGATCTTGGGGTGCTGTTCCGGCGCGGTGATGCGCTGCAATCGCTGCAATCGGTCGATGTCGTGGCCTTTGACAAGACCGGCACGCTGACCTTGGGCAAACCACAGGTGACAGACATTACCTGCGAGGGGGACGAGGCCGATTTCCTGTCCATCGTTGCGGCGGTCGAGGCGGCCTCCGACCACCCGCTGGCCGGCGCCATCGTGGCTGAGGCCAAGGCGCGGGGGCTCGACCTGCCACAGGCCAGCGCCGTTCAGGCGGTGCCGGGGCATGGCCTGTCGGGCGTGGTCGATGATCGCAAGGTCGCAATCGGCAATGCCCGGATGATGAACGAGGCCGACGTGGATGCCGCAGAGCTGATCGCGCAGGCTGAACGCCTGGCTGAGCAGGGCCGCACCATCGTGCTTGTTGCCATAGACGGCAAGCCCGCAGGATTGCTGGGGCTGGCCGATACCCTCAAGCCTGCCGCGAAAGCCACCATCGACGCGCTGCACGCGCGCGGGGTCCAGACCGCGCTGATCTCGGGCGACAGCGAACCGGCGGCCCGGGCCATCGCGTCGGAGCTCGGAATCGACCATGTCGTGGCCGGTGTTCTGCCCGATGGCAAGGTGGACGCGGTGCGCGCGCTGCAAGAGGGTGGTCGCAAGCTGGCCTTCGTGGGCGACGGGATCAATGATGCCCCCGCCCTGGCTGCCGCCGATATCGGCATCGCCATGGGGTCGGGCACGGATGTGGCCGTGGAAAGCGCCGATGTCGTCCTCGTCTCGGGCAATCCCGGCGGCGTGGCCGAGGCGGTCGAGATCAGCCGCCGGACCTTGCGCAACATCTGGCAGAACCTCGGCTGGGCCTTCGGCTACAACGTGCTGCTGATTCCGGTCGCGGCGGGGCTGCTCTATGTCTTCGGCGGGCCGCTCCTGTCGCCGCAACTGGCGGCCGGGGCCATGGCGCTGTCCTCGGTGCTGGTCGTCACCAACGCCCTGCGCCTGCGCCGCGTGAAAACGGAGGCTCTGTCATGAACATCAAGGAGGTCGCCAGCAGAACTGGCCTGCCAGCCAAGACCATCCGCTACTACGAGGAAATCGGCCTTGTCACGCCCGACCGGGCCGCGAACGGCTATCGCAGCTTTGACCGGACCCATGTGCACAAGCTGGCCTTCCTGGCTCGTGCGCGGGGCCTGGGTTTTTCGATCGAAGATTGCCGCGGCCTGCTGGCGCTTTGGGAAGACCGGGATCGCGCCAGTGGCGATGTGCGTGCCATTGCCAAGGCGCATCTGGCCGAGATCGAGGAGAAGATCGCTGGGCTGCAAGAGATGCGCGCAACATTGTCCGATCTCGTGGCCGCCTGCCACGGCGATGACCGCCCCGATTGCCCGATCCTGAAACGGCTGGAAACAGGCTGAATTCGCCGCGCATGAAAGGTGAACGCGCCCGGCTTCTTTGGGTCGAAAATACCGCGGGGGGAGGCGCGCTGGCGCGACGGGGGGCAGCGCCCCCCTGACCCTCTTACAGCTTGCGCGTCAGCCGGGTCAGCATGCCAAGGCAGGCCTCCAGCTGGTCGACTGCCACGTATTCATCGGGTTTGTGCGCCTGCGCGATAGAGCCCGGGCCACAGACCACGGCCGAGGTGCCGAGTTGCTGGAAGAGGCCGGCCTCGGTGCCGAAGGGCACCAGCCCGCACCCGTTGGCCCCGGTCAGTTCCATGCACAGGTCTCGCGCCGCGTTGTCGTCCATGGGTTCCAGCCCGTCGACTTCGGCTATGGTTTCGGTCTCGATACTTGCGCGGGGATCGACCCGCCGCATGGCCGGCAGCAACTCATCGGCCACGTAATCGGCGAGATCGGCCTTCACGAACTCCGCGTCCGATTTCTGCACCGGGCGCATTTCCCATTCCACTTCCGCGGCACCGGGGATCACGTTATGGGCAATGCCGCCGCGCAGGGCGCCGGTATTGATCGTGGACCAGGGCGGTTCGAACTTCGATCCGTCGGGCACCCGGTCGCGCAACCGGTCCGACAATTCGATCAACCGCGTGACGTAGCGGACCGCGTATTCCACCGCGTTGACGCCAAGATCAGGCGAAGAGCCGTGCCCCTCGAGGCCGGTGAAACGGGTTGTGTATTCATAGCAGCCCTTGTGCCCCTCGATCACACGCATTTCGGTCGGCTCGCCGATGATCGCCATGGCCGGCCGCAGACCCTGTTCGCGCAGTCGGTTCACCAATGCCTGTCCGCCGAGGCAACCGACCTCTTCATCGTAGGTGAAGGCCATGTGCAGGGGGCGGGTCCTGGCCGCCTCGGCAAAGCGGGGGGCCAGCGCGATACAGGCGGCGATGAAGCCCTTCATGTCGCAGGTGCCGCGCCCGAACAGCTTGCCATCGGCCTCGACCAGTTCGAACGGATCGGTCGTCCAGGGTTGGTCTGCCACCGGCACCACGTCCGTATGACCTGACAAAACGACGCCGCCATCGCGGTCAGGACCGAAGGTGGCCAGCACATTGGCCTTCTGGCCGCTGTCGTCATGCTGTACCTCGACCCGCGCGCCGTGATGTTCCAGCACGCCCGCCACGTGGTGGATCAGGCCCAGATTGCTGTCCGCGGACACGGTCGGATAGCTGATCAGTGTGCGCAGTTCATTGATGCATGTGGTCAGGTCGCTCATGGCGAAAGCGTTGGACCGGGCGGCGCGGCGCGTCAATCCCCGTTGCGTGCGATCCCGCCGGGAAAGGTTGCGAATCCGGCCCGGGCAGAACGGCCGATTCCCTCTCATGAGAGTGCGGATTCGACAGCCCCGGACATCTTGTGGTTGTCGCCGCGCACGGTATGCGGTCGCCGCGCCGCTTGTTTGCAGGGAATGGCGCGGTTTTTCGGCTGCCAAGGCGTCTTGTTACAAAACCGTCACAAAACTTTTGCATAAGCATCACGACCGATCCGTAGCCACCGGGCCAAGGTCTTCCGGCTCGCGGTTGACCGTCTGCAAGACAATTTCAGGAGTATCCCATGTCGCTTGCAAAACTGACCGCCTCCGCTCTGGCGATCACTGCTGTTGCTTCCGCTGCCTCTGCCCGTGACAACGTGCAGGTTGCCGGTTCCTCCACCGTTCTGCCCTACGCGTCGATCGTGGCCGAGCTGTTCGGTGAGAACACCGACTTCCCGACCCCCGTCGTCGAATCCGGCGGTTCGTCCTCTGGTCTGGCCCGCTTCTGCGAAGGCGTCGGCGAGAACACCATCGACGTGGCCAACGCCTCGCGCGCCATCCGTGACGGCGAGATCGAGGAATGCGCCGCGAACGGCGTGACCGACATCATCCAAGTCCGCATCGGCTATGACGGCATCGTCTTCGCCAGCCAGAAAGACGGCCCGGCCTACACCGCCTTCGTGCCATCCGACTGGTATTTGGCCTTGGCCGCTGAAATGCCGATGGACGGCGAAATGGTCACCAACCCCAACACCACCTGGGCCGACGTGAACGCCGATCTGCCGACCGAGGAAATCCTGGCCTTCATCCCGGGCACCAAGCACGGCACCCGCGAAGTCTTCGAAGAAAAGGTCCTTCTGCAGGGCTGTGAAGACACCGGCGCCATGGCAGCCATGGAAGAGATGGGCATGGACGAGGATTCCATCGAGGAAGCCTGCATGAACGTGCGTGACGATGGTGCCTCCGTGGACATCGACGGCGACTACACCGAAACCCTGGCCCGCGTTGACGCGAACGCCAACGGCATCGGCGTGTTCGGCCTGGCCTTCTACGAGAACAACACCGATGTCCTGAAAGTCGCCACCATGGGCGGCGTTGCCCCGTCGACCGAGTCGATCGCTTCGGGTGAATACCCGGTCTCGCGCCCGCTCTACTTCTACGTCAAGGCGGCCCATATCGGCGTTATCCCCGGCCTGAAGGAATACGCCCAGTTCTTCATGGCTGACGAGATTGCCGGCCCTGACGGCCCGCTGGCCCAGTACGGCCTGGTTGCCGATCCGGAACTGGCCGCGACTCAGGCGATGATTGAAGCCGAAGAGACCATGCAGTAATCGTTTCATCGGTTCGGGGGGCGCCCTGTGGGCGCCCCTCACGATCGCTTCCGGGGGCGACCAATCCCGGGCCAATAATAGACGGACGCTGCCATGCCCACCCTCTGGATTGCCCTGTTCGCCCTCGTCCTTTCGGTCGTGGGCTACGCGCTCGGACGCCGCCGGGCGATGGTCTCCGCAGACGGAGACATTCGCAACCTGCATTCCCGGCCGAATTACTATGGTGTCAACGCCGCGTTGACCGGGCTTGTCCCGGCATTTCTGGTTCTGGCGCTCTGGACCCTGGGCCAGCCGCTTTTCCTGCAGAACTCGGTTTCCGGCATGATTTCCGATGCCCAGATCGAAGAGACCGGCTCGCTGGGCCTGGTGATGTCCGATGTGCGCCGTGTGGCTGACGGGCTTGATCAGGCGGTTGCCGAAGGTGCGATGGATGCCGAAACGGCGGGCAACGTAAGGATAGACCTGACCGATGTCCGCGCCCGGCTCGGAGAGGTCGGGGTTGCACTGGGGTCCGCCGTCTCGCAGGAGACGCTGCGCGCGGCTCAAGCTTACCGGGCGCAATCGTCTTTTGGCGACCTGCTCAAGACGATTGTGGTTCTGGGCATCGCGCTCGCCGGGATTTCCTATGCCGTGATGCGCACCAACGCCACCTTCCGAGCCCGCAACGTGGTGGAATCGGGCGTGCGCTGGCTGCTGATCGCGGCCGCCTCGATTGCGATCCTGACCACGGTGGGCATCTTCCTTTCCCTGATCTTCAACACGGTAGAGTTCTTCCGGCTCTATCCGGCCGGGGACTTCTTCTTCGGCACCACGTGGCAGCCAAGTTTCACCGGGCGCGGCGGGTCAAGCCAGCTGGGCGTTCTGCCACTGCTGTGGGGCACCTTCTACATTTCGCTGATCGCGCTGGCCGTGGCTGTGCCGATCGGGCTTTTCTCGGCGATTTATCTTTCGGAATATGCGTCGCCCCGCGTGCGGTCTGTTGCCAAGCCGTTGCTTGAAGTGTTGGCCGGTATCCCGACCATCGTCTACGGCCTGTTCGCCCTTCTGACCGTGGGGCCGTTGCTGCTGCGCGTGTTCGGCGACGACACGGTCGGCTGGATGCAGGGCGGCACGGCTGTCATGACCGCGGGCCTTGTGATGGGCATCATGCTGATTCCCTTCGTGTCCTCGCTGTCAGATGACATCATCAACGCGGTGCCGCAGGCGATGCGCGACGGCTCGCTCGGGCTGGGCGCCACCCATTCGGAAACCGTGCGCCAGGTGATCCTGCCCGCTGCACTGCCGGGCATCGTCGGGGCGATCCTGCTGGCCGCCAGCCGCGCCATCGGCGAAACCATGATTGTGGTGCTGGGCGCCGGGGCTGCCGCGCGCCTGTCGCTCAACCCGTTTGATGCCATGACCACCGTGACCGCCAAGATCGTCAGCCAACTGACCGGCGACAGCGACTTTTCCTCGCCCGAGGCGCTGGTGGCCTTCGCGCTGGGCATGACCCTTTTCGTCATCACGCTGGGGCTGAACGTGCTGGCCCTCTACATCGTGCGCAAATACCGGGAGCAGTACGAATGACCGACGCGACCGCACACACCACGCCGGAACCGGGGTCGAAATCCTCGATCCTGACGGTCGATCCCCACACCGCCAAGCGTCACGCGGCCGAGGGACGGTTCAAGATTTATGGCATCATCGCTATCTGCATTGGCCTGTTCTTTCTTGCCGCGCTGCTGATCGCCATCGTTTCGAACGGCACCCGCGCCTTCACGCAGACGCGCGTGGTTCTGGAGATTCCGCTCGTCGCCGCCGAGATCGAGGCCGCCGAAGCGTACATCGTGAAGACGTCGAAATACAATGACCTTGTCGGGGAGGCCCTGACCGGGGCCATGTCCGATGCCGGTATCGAGACCGAGATGGAGCCGAAGGAGCTTCTCATGATGCTGTCGGGCTCTGCCGGGGCGAATTTCCGCAACTTCGTTCTGGAAAATCCCGACGCCGTGGGCGGCTCCCATCAATTCGAGTTCCTGGCATCGTCCCGCGTGGACGGCTATCTCAAGGGGCGTGTCACCCGCGAGGCGTTGGTCGATGACAAGAACCTCGACGCCGCACATCTTGATCTGGTGGACCAGATGCGTGAGGCCGGTCTGGTCGAGCGCAGCTTCAACTGGGATTTCATCTTCGGGGCCGACGCCTCGGAAAGCCGGCCCGAGGCCGCCGGGATCGGCGTGTCGATGCTGGGTTCGTTCTTCATGATGCTGGTGGTGCTGGCCTTTGCCCTGCCCATCGGGATCGCGGCGTCGATCTACCTTGAGGAATTCGCCCCGCAGAACAGGTTCACCGACCTTATCGAGGTTAACATTGCCAATCTGGCCGCCGTGCCGTCCATCGTTTTCGGTATCCTGGGCCTGGCCGTGTTCATCCAGGTGATGCACCTGCCGCAATCTGCGCCGCTGGTCGGGGGCCTGACCCTGACGCTGATGACATTGCCGACCATCGTGATCTCGACCCGGGCCTCGCTGAAATCCGTGCCGCCCTCGATCCGTGACGCGGCATTGGGCGTGGGAGCGTCGAAGATGCAGGCGGTCTTCCACCACGTCTTGCCATTGGCGATGCCCGGTATCCTGACCGGCACGATCATCGGCCTGGCCCAGGCGCTGGGCGAAACCGCGCCGCTTCTTCTGATCGGTATGGTGGGTTTCATTGCTTCGAACCCGCCCGATGGCCTTGCCTCGGGCTTCCTCGATCCAAATTCGGCCATGCCCGCGCAGATCTACGAGTGGGCAAAGCGCGCCGATCCGGCCTATTATGAACGGGCCTGGGGCGGCATCATCATCCTTCTGCTGTTCCTGATGACGATGAACATCATCGCCATTCTGCTGCGGCGGAAATTCGAGCGCCGCTGGTAAAAGGGGCCGGGCACATGAACGATATGCGACTGATTGAAAGAGCGGTTGATATGGACGACATCAAGATTTCGGCCCGCGACGTGCAGGTCTATTACGGCGACAACCACGCCATCAAGGACGTGAATGTCGATATCCAGGACAAGACCGTGACGGCCTTCATCGGCCCGTCGGGGTGCGGAAAATCGACCTTCCT
Organism: Salibaculum griseiflavum; assembly: GCF_003129565.1. Classification (GTDB taxonomy): domain Bacteria; phylum Pseudomonadota; class Alphaproteobacteria; order Rhodobacterales; family Rhodobacteraceae; genus Salibaculum; species Salibaculum griseiflavum. Next base: position 34,866 of record NZ_QETF01000009.1, on the reverse strand, counting down.
GCGCTGCCTCAACCGGATGAACGACACCATCGACATCTGCCGGGTCGAAGGCGACATTCACCTCGATGGTGAGGATATCAACGACAAGCGCGTGGACCCTGTGCAGCTGCGCGCCAAGGTTGGTATGGTCTTCCAGAAGCCGAACCCGTTTCCCAAGTCGATCTACGACAATGCCGCCTACGGCCCCAAGATCCACGGCATGGCCAAGAACAAGGCCGAGCTGGACGAAATCGTTGAACGCGCCCTGCGCCGTGGTGCGATCTGGGACGAGGTGAAGGACCGGCTGGATGCACCGGGCACCGGCCTGTCGGGCGGCCAGCAGCAACGCCTTTGCATCGCCCGCGCCGTGGCGACCGAACCTGAGGTCTTGCTGATGGACGAACCCTGTTCGGCCCTCGACCCCATTGCCACCGCGCAGGTCGAGGAGCTGATCGACGAGCTGCGCCAGAACTACAGCGTGGTGATCGTGACCCATTCGATGCAGCAGGCCGCGCGGGTCAGCCAGAAGACCGCATTTTTCCATCTCGGCAACCTCGTCGAATATGACGAGACCGGCAAAATCTTTACCAACCCCGAGGATGAGCGCACTGAAAGCTACATCACCGGGCGGATCGGATAAGCACAATGAACCAGGAACACATTTCTTCCGCCTTCGACCGCGATCTCGAAGCGATCCAGGCCCTGATGGTCAAGATGGGCGGCCTCGTGGAGGCCGCTATTCTCGACGGGTCCAAGGCCGTGACCACTCGTGATGTTGAACTGGCCGAAAACGTTCGCAAGGGCGACAAGGTCATCGACGATCTCGAAGAACGCATCAACGAGGAAGCGGCCCGCACCATCGCCTTGCGCGCGCCGGTCTCCAGCGACCTGCGCGTCGTGCTGTCGGTGCTCAAGCTTTCGGCCAGCCTTGAACGCATCGGCGACTATGCCCGCAACCTTGCCAAGCGCACCGAGGTTCTGGCCGAGCTGCGCCCGGTCAGCGGCCCGGACAAGGCGCTCAAGCGCATGGCCAAGGAAGTGCAGCGCATGCTCAAGGATACGCTGGACGCCTATGTGCGCCGCGACGCCGCACTTGCCGAGGACGTGCGCCAGCGCGACGAGGAAGTCGACGAGATGTACAACGCGCTGTTCCGCGAATTCCTGACCTTCATGATGGAAGACCCGCGCAACATTACGGCCTGCATGCACCTGCATTTCATTGCCAAGAACGTCGAACGCATGGGCGACCTGGTCACCAATATGGCGGAACAGGTGATCTATGTCGTCACCGGCGAGATGCCCGATGACGGCCGCCCCAAGAGCGATGAGACAGCCTTCATTTCCGGCGAGACCTGAGACCCATGTCACCTGCCACGCAACCGCATGTCCTTGTGGTCGAGGATGAATTGGCGCAACGCGAAGTCCTTGGCTACAACCTCGAGGCCGAAGGGTTCCGCACCTCGAAGGCCGAGGATGGTGAACAGGCCCTGATGATGGTGGACGAGGATCTGCCTGACGTGATCGTTCTGGACTGGATGCTGCCCAATGTGTCGGGGATCGAAGTGTGCCGTCAGCTCAAGACCCGGCCCGACACGCGCAACGTACCGATCATCATGCTGTCGGCGCGGTCCGAAGAGGTGGACAAGGTGCGCGGGCTTGAAACCGGAGCCGACGATTACGTCGTCAAACCCTATTCCGTGTCCGAGCTGATGGCGCGGGTCCGCACCCAGTTGCGCCGGGTGCGTCCGGCGACGGTCGGGCAGGTGCTGGTCTTCGAGGATATTGAGCTCGACAGCGAGACCCACCGCGTGATGCGGGCGGAAAAGCTGCTCAAGCTGGGGCCGACCGAGTTTCGCCTATTGACCACCTTCATGGAAAAGCCCGGCCGGGTCTGGTCGCGTGAACAGCTGCTGGACCGTGTCTGGGGCCGCGACATCTATGTCGATACCCGCACGGTGGACGTTCATATCGGACGCCTGCGCAAGGCGCTGACCCAGCATGGCGGCGATGACCCGGTGCGGACCGTGCGCGGCGCCGGCTATGCGCTGGGGTGACGCAGTTTCTGTCACATCCCTGTCTTGTATCTCTGGTTAATGAACAGAAGAGCATGATCGGGGAAATGCTGGGGAAAAGATGACGCTGCTTTTGTGGAATGTCGCGCTTGGCGCCGGAATGGCCATCCTGATCTGGCTGATGATCGAGATGCTGCTTTGCCGGGTGTTGCCACGTCTGGAACCCTATCTGCCGGATGACATCTGCGGGCCGGGTGGCTGGTTCTCCGACACCGCCAACCAAAGCGGCATCTTTGATCGCCCGCGGCGCCAGGGTTAACGACGGCTGCGCTTGCCGAACGGTGTGGTGCCGAAACGGCGCTTGAAATGCCGTGTCAGCACCGAAACCGAGTTGAACCCGCAGGCCGTGGCCACCTCCATCACGCTCATGTCGGTTTCTGCCAATAGAGAATGCGCCCTGTCGAGCCTGATGTTGCGATAGATTGTAGCGGGCGGATCGCCGAGGCTCTGGGTGAATTGGCGTTCCATCTGGCGGCGGGACACGCCCGCGTCGCGGGCCAGTTCCTCCAGCGAAAGTGGTTCTTCGATATTGGCATACATGGCGCGCAGGACATGCAGCAGTTTGGGATTGCGGCTGTCGATGGCCCGCGCGATGGAAGACCGCTGTTCGCGGCCCGGCGTCAGGTTCGGATCGTTCAGGCACATATCCGCGACCGCGATGGCGAAGTCCTGTCCGTAGTCCTGCGCGATGATCGACAGCATCATTTCGGTCGAGGCCGATCCCCCGCTGCAGGTGCGGATTTTTCCATCGGCCTCGAACCGCGTGCGGGCCGGCGTGAGGCCGGGAAAGGCCTCGATGAAGCCAGGCTGGTTTTCCCAGTGCAGCGTGAACCTTTTGTCCTTCAACAGACCTGCGCGTGCCAAGGTCATCGCCCCTGTGCAGATGCCTCCGACCTGCCCGCCGAAACGGGCATGTCTGCGGATCGCGGCCAGAACCGCGTCCGAGGCGACCTCGGTGCCGCGATTGCCGGAACAGACAAAGAGTTCCAGGTCGTCAGTCAGGGCATCCAGCCCGCCATCCACACCCAGTTCGACCCCCGAGGAGGCGCGCACCGGCTGCCCGTCCGCGGACATCACGACCCAGCCGTATAGCGGTTTCTGCGCAAGCTGGTTGGCCACGCGCAGCGGGTCCAGCGCCGAACTGAAGGCCAGAAGCGTGAAATCCCTCAGCAGGATGAACCCGAACCACCGCGTCGGGGCGCGGGCCTCTATCGGATAGGTAAAGGCACCCTCGGGCACATGGGCCTGCCGGGCGGGATGCGGCGTGGCCATGGCCTAGCCCCGGTCCAGCAGCACCGGGAACCAGTCGTCGCGCAGGCGCTGACCTTCGGTCATATCGTGGCCGGGAAACGGCGGGGAGGTGCGACCGGGCCGCTCGGTATAGCGGGCATCGTCGCCCACAAGGCGCAAGGAAAACGCGCGCCGCCTTGCATCGCTGCTATTGCCGCGCGCGCCGTGCAGAACCATGAAATTGAACGCCACCGCATCGCCCGGTTCCATCTCGAATTCGCGGATCTCCATGCCCTCGGCATCGGGATCCGGCACGGGCATGTAATCGTCCTCGTTCGGGTAGAAGCTGGTTTCGGCCAGCCAACGGGTCGGCAGGACGGGTTTGTCCCACAGGTGCGACCCGGCCACGCAGCGCAGGGTCGCCTCGCGCACCGGGTCCAGAGGCGACCAGAAGCTGACGGTCTGCCGTCCTTCGACGAAATAGTAAGGCCCGTCCTGGTGCCATGGCGTAGGCTTGGAGGTGCCCGGTTCCTTGACCAGCACGTGATCGTGGAAAAGTTGCACGCTTTTCGATTGCATCAGGTCGGCGGCGACCTCGGCAACGGGAGAGCCGTGGATGGCCCGCTCGAATTCCGGGATACGGGTCCAGTTGCAGTAATCGTCGAAAAATCGCCCGGCCTCGCCTTCTTTCAGGTTTTCCGCCGCGTATGGCCCCGGGTCGTCCATGTTGCGCGCAACCCCCGCCCGCAGAAGGTCGACCTGGTCGCGGAACAGCCCACGCACCACGACCACGCCGTCGCGCTGATAGGTGTCGATGTCATCTTGCGTCAGAAGCGGATGGGTCAAGACGGCCTCCGTTTTGGTGCTTCGTTTTCACATAGCATGGAACGGCCGCAATGAAACAAGGTCCGGTTCAGTTCGCGCGACGCACTTCCCGAACCCAGGCGACGATCATCTGCCGCGCCTCGTCATCCATCTGGATCACGTTGGGCGGCGGCATGGCATGGCTGACCCCTGCCTGCAGGTAAATCTGCCCGGCCTGGCGGGCCACGTCGCCGGGGGTTTCCAGGTAAACGCCCTTGGGTGCCCAGTGCATGTTGCCCCAGGCCGGTTCGCGGGCATGGCACATGGAACAGTTTCCGACCACCGCGTAATAGGCATCCTCGAACCCGTCGGCCTCGGCATAGCGCTGTTCGTAGTCGGTCAGCGGGCGCGCCTCGGCTTCTTCCCATGTTTCGCCGGTCTTCACCGTCGACAGCCAGGCGATCAGGATCATCAGCAGAACGGTTACGAACCAGGTCCAGTGCGGGCCCTTGCCGGTTTTGTGCATGGTATTGAAATAGTGCCGGATCGTGACCCCGGTCAGGAAGATCAGGCTGGCGATCAGCCAGGAATATTCCGTCCCGAAGGCCAGCGGGTAGTGGTTCGACAGCATCAGGAACACGACCGGCAGGGTCAGGTAGTTGTTATGGGTCGAGCGCAGCTTGGCGATCTTGCCGTATTTCGCATCCGGCGTGCGCCCGGCCTTGAGGTCGGCCACGACGATCCTCTGGTTCGGCATGATCTGGAAGAACACGTTCGCGGTCATGATCGTGGCGGTGAAGGCGCCAAGGTGCAGCAGCGCCGCGCGGCCGGTAAAGATCTGATCATAGCCCCAGGCCATGGCCACGAGGATCACGAACAGGATCAGCATCAGGGCCGTCGGGTTTTCTCCCAGCCTGGATTTGCACAGCTGGTCATAGGCGATCCAGCCGATGGTGAGCGAGCCGCCCGAGATCACGATGCCCTGCCAGAGGGCCAGGTCTGCCTTGGTCGGGTCCAGCAGGAACAGCTCACCCCCGACCCAGTAGACGATCATCAGAAGCGCCGCGCCTGACAGCCACGTCGTATAGCTTTGCCATTTGTGCCAGGTCAGGTGTTCCGGCAGGCGGGCCGGCGCCACGAGGTATTTCGTGGTGTGGTAGAAGCCGCCGCCATGGACTTCCCACTCTTCGCCATAGGCGCCTTCGGGCATGTCCGGCGCGGGTTTCAGCATCAGGTCCAGCGCGATGAAGTAGAAAGAGGCCCCGATCCACGCCATCGCGGTGATGACGTGAAGCCAGCGCACAGAAAAGGCGATCCAGTCCCATATGATTGCCAGGTCGTACATGCGGGGCCTCCTCGGGGATTCGACGTCAGCAGCAGACTAGGCGAGGCTATTTTATTCTGCTATCGCTGTGAAAGCCCAAGCAGCATCAAAAAATCCAAAATAATGTCCTATCTCGACAATATCCGCACTTTTGTTCGTGTCTACGAGTTGGGCAGCATGTCCGCCGCGGGCCGCGATTTGCGCATCTCTCCGGCCGTGACCTCGTCGCGGATTTCGCAACTCGAAGAGCATCTGGGCGTGCGTCTGTTTCAGCGCACCACGCGCAGCCTGACCCCGACGGAACAGGGCCAGTCCTTCTACCGCGGCGCCTCCGAGATTCTGGAGGCGGTGGAAAGCGCCGAGGCCCAGATCGTCAACATCACCGAGAACCTGCGCGGGTCGCTTTACGTCGCGGCCCCGCTGGGGGTCGGGCGGCGGCTGATCGCGCCGCGGGTGCCGGACTTTCTCAAGGAATACCCGGAGGTCAGCGTTCGGCTGCGCCTGACCGACCGCAAGGTGGACCTGACGACCGAGGGGCTGGACCTAGCCTTCTTCCTGGGTCAGCCGGAAGACAGCAACCTGCGTATCCGAAAGATCGCCGATGTCGACCGTGTGCTGTGCGCCGCGCCGGACTACATCGCCCGGCGGGGCATGCCCGCCAACGGGCAAGAATTGGTCGAAAAGGGGCATGAATGCCTGTCGCTGCGGTTTCCCGGTGCCACCGAATTCCAGTGGCGCCTGTCCACGGCCGAGGGGTCCGAGCGGTTCCGTGTGGCAGGGCATTACGAATGCGACGACGGTGACGTTCTGACCGACTGGGCCCTGGCCGGGCACGGGATCGCCATGAAGCCGGTTTTTGAAATTGCCGACCATCTGAAGGCCGGGCGGTTGGTGCCCGTGGCCACCGAGACCCCGCCGGAGCCGATCCAGATGGCCTGCCTGTTCACCCATCGGCGTCGGCAAGACCCCAAGACGCGCCTGTTCATGGAATTCATGATCGAGCGCATCGGCAAGGCGGTTGCAGGCGGATAGGTGGCCGCGCTGGCGACCGGCGCGGTATCAGCTTCCGCGATAGGTCGAATAGCCAAAGGGCGAGAGCAGAAGCGGCACATGGTAGTGCGCGGCCTCGGACATGCCGAAGCGGATCGGGATCACGTCAAGAAAGCGCGGGTTTTCGGGCGGTGTGCCGGTGGCATCCAGGTAGGCGCCCGCGTGAAAGACCAGCTCGTATTCGCCGGCCTCGAAGGCCTCGGCGGGCAGGATCTGTTCATCGGTGCGCCCGTCGTCATTCGTGACTAGGGTCTTCAGCAGCCGCCGTTCGCCGTCCAACCGGAAGAGTTCGATCATCATGCCTTTCGCGGGGCATCCCCGAGCGGTATCGAGAACATGGGTCGTGAGGTATCCGGTCATGGCGCACTCATCTATTATTGTCCGGTGTCGAAACGGTTCTGGCCCGCGCCGCGCGTCGGAGCAAGCTGAAAGTCCTTTCGGCAGATTTTGAAAAACAAGATGGATTTTATCGTTTATGCAGAGGTCAACTGAAAGGAGCCACCCATTGGCACGCTACCCACGCGACATGACGGGATACGGGGCAACCCCGCCGCAGGCGAACTGGCCCGGCGGCGCGAAGATCGCTGTTCAAATCGTTCTGAATTATGAAGAGGGCGGCGAAAACAACGTGCTGCACGGCGATGCGGCGTCCGAGGCTTTCCTGTCCGAGATTACCGGGGCGCAGCCCTGGCCGGGGCAGCGCCACTGGAACATGGAATCGATCTATGAATATGGCAGCCGCGCCGGGTTCTGGCGCGTGCATCGCCTGCTCAAGGATACCCCGATCACCGTTTACGGCGTCGCCACGGCCCTGGCCCGTGCCCCGCAGCAGGTGGCCGCGATGCAGGCCGCAGGCTGGGAGATTGCCAGCCATGGGCTCAAGTGGATCGAACACAAGGACATGGACGCCGAGGAAGAACGCGCCCAGATCCGCGAGGCGATCCGCTTGCATGCCGAGGTGACGGGCAGGCCCCCACGTGGCTGGTATACCGGGCGCTGTTCGATGCACACGATCGACCTTGCCGCCGAAGAGGGCGATTTCGCCTACATCGCCGACAGCTATGCCGACGACCTGCCCTACTGGATCGAGGCCGGCGGCAAGGACCAGCTGATCGTGCCCTACACGATGGACTGCAACGACATGCGGTTCGCCATCCAGGCCGGGTTCACCAATGGTGCGCAGTTCGAAAGCTACCTCAAGGACAGTTTCGACTACCTCTATGCAGAAGGGCAGGCCGGCGCGCCGAAAATGCTGTCCATCGGGCTGCATTGTCGCCTGATCGGGCGGCCCGGTCGCGCTGCCGCCCTGGCGCGCGTGCTGGACCATTTCCGCAATCATGACGGGGTCTGGTTCGCCACCCGCGAACAAATCGCCGATCACTGGGCGAAGGAGCACCCGCCGATGGCCAGCAAGCGCCCGTCGCAAATGGACAAGGCCGAGTTCGTTGCCGAATTCGGTGGTATCTTCGAACACAGCCCCTGGATCGCCGAAGCCGCCTGGGAGCTGGAGTTGGGCCCCGCCCATGACAGCGCCGCGGGCGTGCACAACGCCCTGGCCCGCGTGTTTCGCGCAGCCCCCGAGGACAAACGCCTCGCTGTTCTGACGGCGCACCCGGACCTTGCCGGCAAACTGGCCGCGGCCAAGCGCCTGACCGCCGAGTCGACCGCCGAACAGGCCAGCGCGGGCCTTGACGCGCTGACCGACGAGGAACGCGCCACGTTTACCGAATTGAACGATGCTTACACGGCAAAGTTCGGCTTTCCCTTCATCATCGCCGTGCGCGACCACGACAAATCCTCGATCATGGCGGCCTTCAAGGCGCGGGTCGAGAGCGACCGTGCCACAGAATTCGCCGAGGCCTGCCGGCAGGTGGAACGCATCGCCGAATTGCGCCTGATAGAGAAGCTGGGCGGATGACCGACCGGATCCGTCCGCAGCCCCTGACCGCCGAGGCCTTCGCGCCCTTCGGTGATGTGCTGGAAGCCACGGGCGCCCCGGACAAGATCATCAACCAGGGGCTTTGTGGGCGCTACCATGATCGGGCCGTGCTGGATTTCAACGAGGGGCGTGCCGGGATCAGCCTTTTCAAGGCCGAGCCACGGTCATTGCCCTACAGGCTGGACATGGTCGAGCGCCACCCCGATGGCAGCCAGGCGTTTCTGCCGATGAGCATGGACCCGTTTCTTGTCATCGTGGCGACGGACAATCGCGGACAGCCCGGGCAAATCCACGCCTTTCTTACCTCTGCGGGGCAGGGTGTGAATTTGCACCGTGGCGTTTGGCACGGGGTGCTGACACCGCTGCACGCGCCGGGCTTGTTCGGCGTCGTTGATCGTATCGGAGACGGGCAAAACCTGGAGGAACACTGGTTCGATCGCGAGATCGTCATCGAGGACTGACAAGTCTACGCCGGAAGAGGAGCCGGCGAACACCGCATCACAGGGAGGGACAAGAACAATGTCAGATGCAACCATCGGAACGCCGGAGCAGCTCCGCGACCACAACTACACGCCGCCCATCGCCAAGGCGGTGCCACTTGGAATCCAGCACGTCCTGGCGATGTTCGTGTCCAACGTGACACCCGCGATCATCGTTTGTGGGGCCGCGGGGTTCGGCTTTGGCTCGAACAGTCCGGATTTTCCGCAGATGATCTACATGATCCAGATGTCGATGTTCTTCGCGGGCATCGCCACGCTGATCCAGACCATCGGTATCGGCCCGGCGGGGGCCCGCCTGCCCATCGTGCAGGGCACAAGCTTTGCCTTCATCCCGATCATGATTCCGCTTGTCGCGGGCAAAGGGGTCGAGGCAATTGCCGTGTTGATGGGCGGAGTTTTCGTGGGCGGCCTGTTCCACGCGTTCCTCGGGCTTTTCATCGGCAAGCTGCGCTTTGCCCTGCCGCCGCTGGTCACCGGACTGGTCGTCACCATGATCGGCCTCGCGCTGGTGCAGGTCGGTATCCAGTATGCCGCCGGGGGCGTGCCCGCCATCGGAACCGAGGAATACGGTTCGGGCCTTAATTGGCTGATGGCCGGAACGGTCATCGTGGTGACGTTGGGGCTGAAGTTCTTTGCCCGTGGCATGCTGTCGGTCTCGGCGGTGCTGGTCGGCCTTCTGGTGGGCTATGCGGTGGCCTTCGCACTTGGCCAGGTGAGCCTGGGCAATGTCGCAACGGCAGCACCCTTTGCCCTGCCCAACCCGCTGCATTTCGGACTGGAATTCTCGGTGGCGGCGATCATCGGCTTCTGCCTGATGTCCTTCGTCTCGGCGGTAGAAACCGTTGGGGACGTGTCGGGCATCACCAAGGGTGGCGCAGGTCGTGAAGCGACCGACAAGGAAATCCAGGGAGCGACCTATGCGGACGGGATCGGCACCGCGGTGTCGGGCCTGTTCGGGGCGCTGCCCAATACCTCGTTCAGCCAGAACGTGGGGCTGATCGCCATGACCGGCGTCATGAGTCGCCATGTCGTAACCATTGGGGCACTGTTTCTGATTGTTTGCGGGCTGATCCCCAAGGTCGGCGCCGTGGTGTCCTCGGTCCCGATCGAGGTTCTGGGCGGTGGTGTCATCGTCATGTTCGGTATGGTCGTCGCGGCTGGCATCTCGATGCTGTCGGACGTGAACTGGAACCGCCGCAACATGGTGATCTTCGCCATCGCACTGTCCCTGGGCCTGGGCCTGCAACTGGAGCCGGGGGCGCTGCAATACCTGCCGGATACGCTCAAGGTCCTGGCCACCAGCGGCATCCTGCCCGCAGCCCTGATCGCGATCATCCTCAATCTGGTCCTGCCGGAGGATCTGTCGGATGAATCCACCGAAGAGGTCTCGGGCGGCATGACGGGCCACGGTGCGGGGTCCTGGGCCAAGGACGATCGCGGTTGATCGTTTAGCGATTTGAAAATCGGGAAAGGCGGCGTGGTCTTCACGCCGCCTTTTTTCATGTGTCGCGAGAGGCCATGCGGCGCGCCATATCCAGCATCCGCGCTGAGAAGCCCCATTCGTTGTCATACCAGCCCAGCAGGCGCAGTTGCCCGCCGGGCATCAGCTGTGTTTCAGGAAGGGCAAGCACCAGCGATTCCGTCCGGCCCCGGAAGTCGGTGGACACGCAGGGATCGCGGGTCAGGCCGAAGAGCGTCGCATCCGACAGCGTGTCCGTCAAAGCCCCGGTCGGATCGCCGTCTGGCACGCTGTTCAGTTGCAGGACCGCGTCCACGGCCGAGACAGAGATTGTCGGCACCCGCACCGCTGCCACGCTCAGCCGGTCCCGGAACGCGGGCAGGACCTGTGTGACCTGGTCCGTGGCGCTGGTCGTTGTGGGCACCATCGAGACTGCCGCGGCGCGGCTGCGTTCCAGATTGGCGCCGGGCTGATCCACGGTGGGCTGGCTGCCGGTATAGCAATGCACGGTCGTGACATGGGCGCGGTCGATCCCGAACGCGCCGTCCAACGCCTTCAAAAGCGGGGCGATGGCATTCGTTGTGCACGAGGCGTTCGAGACAATGCGCGCATCGCCCAGTTCGTCCTCGTTGGCCCCCATAACGATGGTCCGGTCAGCGACGGATGAAGGCCCCGAGATCAAGACGTGACCGGCCCCCGCATGGCGGCCCGCCTCGACGGTATGGCGGTCCTTGGCGCGGCCGGTGCATTCCAGCACGACATCCACATCGCGCAGGTCCAGCCGCCGCAGGTCTGCTTCGTTGTGAAACGGGACGCGGATATTCCCGGCCGTCAGCCAACCCGGCCCGGCCTCCACCGGTTGGGGAAACGGGCCATAGACACTGTCATAGCGCAGCAGGTAGGCACAGGTTTCCAGCGGCGCGATGTCATTGACGCCCGCGATCTCGACGCCTCCGCCCGCTTCGGTGGTCAGGATCTGCCGGAACAGGCTGCGTCCGATCCGGCCGAAGCCATTTATGAAAACACGGATGGGGCGGGTCATGACAAGCGCCTTTCGATGGATCGAAATGAAACGGCCGCGCCCTAGGCGCGACCGGCAGGTGTTGGATAGCGGATCGGGCAGGGGCGGGCCAAGCCCTAGAAATCCACCTCGATGGCCAGACCCTTTTCGACGGCAAGCTCGACGACGGCGGCGGCGACCGCCAGGTCCTGAAGCCCCACACCGGTCCCGTCGAAGAGCGTGATTTCCTTGTCATCTTGTCTGCCCGGATGGGTGCCGTTGATGACCGCGCCCAACTGGTGGATGCCGGCCTCGGCGATGACCCCTTGCACCACCGCATGCTGCGCTTCGCCGATGCTGACGGCTTGCGCCACCTCATCGGTGAACACCGTGGCGCGGGCCAGCAGGGCGGGGTCGACCTCCTGCTTGCCGGCCGTATCGGTGCCCATGCAGGCGATATGTGTGCCCAGGCTGACCTGGCCCGCCATCAGGATCGCATCGAAGGACGAGGTTATCGAGATGATCACATCCGCCTCGGCCATGCCGTCGAGCGTGACCGCCTCGTAGGGCAGACCGGCCTCGGCCGCGACCGCGGCGAGGCTGGACAGCTTCGCCGGGTCCCGGTTCCAACCGATGACCTTCGCGAAATCTCGCTGGTCGAGTGCGGCACGCAGCTGGAACCCCGCCTGATGCCCTGCACCGATCATGCCCAGGACTTTCGCATCGGCGCGGGCAAGGTGGCGGATCGACACCGACGAGGCCGCCGCCGTGCGCAGCGCGGTCAACAGGTTGCCGCCGACCATGGCGCGGGGCTTGCCGGTGTCCGGGTCGAACAGGAACACGGTGGACTGATGGTTGATGAGGCCGCGCTTTTCGAGGTTGTGCGGCCAGTAGCCCCCGGCCTTGAGGCCCAGAGTCGCGCCGCCCCGGTCGAACCCGCCCTTGAACCCGTAAAGCGCGTCCTCGTGCCCGAGCGCCTCGCGGACCACGGGAAAGTTGTAGGCCTCCCCGCTGGCCATTGCCGCAAAGACAGCTTCGACCGCATCGAAGGCCGCCTGCCGGGTGATGAGATTGGCAATTTCGGATTCGGGAACGATCAGCATCGTGGCACCTGTCCTTTCAGGGCTCAGTAGGCGCGGCCGCGGGCCGAGACCGGCCAGACGCATTCGACCGTGTCGCCGCGCACGCCCACATACCAGTCATGGACATTGGCGGTGGGGTCGCAATGGCCCGGCACCAGCCTGAGCTTTTCGTTGATCCTCAGCGCGCCGGCGGGGTCTGCGACGACGCCATGCTCGTCCGAGCATTTGATGTATTCCACGTCGTCTCGGCCAAAGATCACCGGCAGGCCGCTATCGACAGATTGGGCCTTGAGCCCTGCATCGACGATCGCCTTGTCCGGTTTCGCATGGCTCATCACGCTGGTCAGGATGAAAAACGCGTTCTCCCATTCGCCCCGGTCGATGCGGTTTCCGTCCTTGTCCAGAATACGGCCATAATCGGCGTCCATGAAGGCGTAGGAGCCACACTGAAGCTCGTTGTAAACGCCCGAATTGGACTCGAAGTAATAGGAGCCGGTGCCGCCGCCGCCGACGATGTCGCAATCAAGCCCCTCGACCTTCAGCGCGTCCACTGCTTCGCGCACCATCGCCACGGCCACGTCGATCTTGGCTTTGCGGTCGTCGTAACTGTCGAGATGCTGCATCGCGCCCTGGTAGGCCTGGAGGCCCGAGAACTTCAGCCCCGGTGCCGCGTCGATCGCCTTGGCGATTTCCAGCACGTCGGCTGTGGTGGTCACGCCGCAGCGTCCTGCGCCACAGTCGATCTCGACCAGGCATTCGATCTGTGTGCCGTGTTCCTGCGCCGCTGCCGAAAGCTCGGCCACGTTGGCGATGTCATCGACACAGACGATAGTGCGTGCACCCAGCCCCGGCAGACGTGCCAGCCGGTCGATCTTGGCGGGGTCGCGCACCTGGTTAGACACCAGGATATCGGTGATGCCGCCACGGGCGAAAACCTCTGCCTCGCTGACCTTCTGGCAGCAGACACCGCAGGCGCCGCCCAGCTCTTGCTGCAGGTTCTGGACGTCCACGGATTTGTGCATCTTGCCATGGGTGCGATGGCGCATGCCATGCGCCTTGGCATAGTCGCCCATCTTCTTGATGTTGCGTTCCAGCGCATCGAGGTCCAGCACCAGCGCCGGGGTCTGGATGTCGGCAGCGTTCATGCCCGGCTTGGCGGGGATGTCATAGCCGACCTCGTAGGCGTCGAGATTGATCGCGTCTTTCATCAGTCGTCTCCTTGTCAGCCCTCGATCCAGGGCAGGTTGTCCAGGTCCACGTTGCCGCCGGTGACGATGATGCCGACACGCTTGCCAGCAAAGGCCTGAGCGTTCTTGAAAACGATGGCCAGCGGCACGGCGCTGGAGGGTTCCAGAACGATCCGCAGGTGTTTCCAGGCCAGTTTCATCGCGTCCACGATCTCTTGCTCCGAGGCGGTGAATATCTCGGACACGTGGCGTGACACGAAATGCCAGGTCAGGTCCTTGAGCGGCACTTTCAGCCCGTCCGCAATGGTCTCGGGCGCGTCATCGGCGATGATGTGGCCGGCCTTGAAGCTGCGATAGGCGTCGTCGGCCTGTTCCGGCTCGGCGGCGATCACCCGTGTTTCCGGCGCCAGCGTCGCCAGCGTCAGGCAGGTGCCCGAGATCATGCCGCCGCCACCGATCGGGGCGACGACCATGTCCAGCCCGTCGGCCTGTTCCATGAATTCGCGCGAACAGGTGCCCTGGCCCGCGATCACGCGGGGGTCGTTATAGGGATGCACGAAATCACCACCGGTTTCGGCCTGAACGCGGGCGAAGGTGGCTTCGCGGGCGTTGGTCGAGGGATCGCATTCGGTGATCTTGCCGCCATAGCGGCGGACCGTCTCCTTCTTGGCCTGCGGGGCAGTATGCGGCATGACCACGTTGCAGGGGATGCCCCGGCGCATCGCCGCATAGGACAGGCAAGACGCATGGTTGCCCGAGGAATGGGTCGCGACGCCTCTGGCGGCCGCGGCGTCCTCCAAACCGAAGACCGCGTTGGCGGCCCCGCGCACCTTGAAGGCGCCGGGTTCCTGGAAGTTCTCGCATTTGAAGAACAGTTGCGCGCCGGTCAGATCGTTCAGGTGGTCGGACACGCGCACCGGGGTGCGGCGGATATGCGGTGCAATCCGCTTATGGGCGGCCAGCATGTCGTCGAAGGTGGGAATTTGCATATCGGGGTCGGTCATCATACAGGACCCTTCATGCCTGCGGCTGGGTGCCTGCGGTAGTAGTCCTGCGCCGCTGCCACGCCCGACCCCAGCGTGATATCCAGCCCCAGATCGGCCATGCACATCTCGGCCGTGGCGATCCCGGACAGGGCCATCACGTCGGTCAGCGACCCCAGATGGCCGATGCGAAAGACCTTGCCGGCAACCTCGCCCAGTCCCACCCCGAAGGCCACGCCGTATCGGTCGGCCGCATGGGTGACGATATCGGTGGCGTTGAACCCCTCGGGGGTGCGGATGGCGCTGACCGTGTCGGACTGGACCGACGGGTCATTGGCGCAAAGCTCCAGCCCCCAGGCGCGGACAGCCGCGCGCACGCCCTCGGCGATGCGGTGGTGACGGGCAAAGACATTCTCCAGCCCTTCCTCCAGCAGCATCTTGCAGGCCTCGTTCAGCCCGTTCATCAGGCCCACGGCGGGGGTGTAGGGATAAGCATTGCCCGCGTAGCCCTTCGCCATGTCGCGCACGTCGAAAAAGGTGCGGGGCAGGGTGGCGGTGTCGATGGCCGCCATGGCCTTGGTGCTGAACCCGGTGATGGCAAGGCCGGCGGGCAGCATGAACCCTTTTTGCGAACCGGTCACGGCAACATCGACGCCCCAGTCATCAAAGCGGAACTCCATCGACCCGATCGAGGACACGCCATCGACGAACAGCAGCGCCGGGTGCCCGGCGGCATCCATCGCGCGGCGGATCGCGCCGATGTCCGAGCGCACGCCGGTCGCGGTCTCGTTATGGGTGGCCAGCACCGCCTTGATCCTGTGGCCGGTATCGGCGGTCAGGATCTCTTCGTAGCGGTCTGCCGGGATGCCGCTGCCCCAAGCGACCTCAACGACCTGGACGTCCAGCCCGTGGCGTTGGCACATGTCGATCCAGCGGTGGCTGAACATCCCGTTGCGCGCCACCAGCACCCTGTCACCCGGCGAGAGCGTGTTGGTCAGCGCGGTCTCCCAGCCGCCGGTGCCAGTCGCGGGAAAGATGAAAACCTCGGCGCTATCGCTTTGCAAAACCTTGCGCACACCTTCGCGGGCCGGGTGCAGGATATGCCCGAAGAGCGGCGAACGGTGGTCGATCGTCGGCATGTCGCAGGCCTTGCGAAGGTTTTCGGGGATGTTGGTCGGCCCGGGAATGAAGACGGGATTTTGAAAGCTCATAGATTTGCCCTTTACGTGTTCGAAGCGAGCATAGGAAAGCTTTCTGGCCGAGGAAATTTTTTTGAAATTATTTTTCAAAAAAGAGGTTTCGAAAAATATGACATGTTGTCAGTCACTTGTGTTTTTCATATAATGAAATAGTCTTTCAATACTCCGGAGCTGCCATGTCCGCCAAGCAAGACTCGACACCGCGCCGCGCCCGGGGCCGTCCGCGTGACTGGCACGACAAGTCCGAGCAGAACACGATCAAATCGCTGGACCGCGCGATGGAGGTGTTCGAGTTCCTGAGCCAGACCGGCGGCCTGCCGCTCTCGGCGCTGGCCGAGGAAACCGGCCAGTCCCCAGCTACGGTCTACCGCATCCTCGTCACGCTGGAAGGGCGCGGGTTGGTCGAGTTCGAGGGGCGCGAACAGGTCTGGCATATCGGGCCGCGCGCCTTTGTCATCGGTGCGCGGTTCCTGCGGCGCACCAGCCTTGTGGATCGCGCCCGACCCGTGATGCGCAAGCTGATGGAGGACACGGGCGAAACCGCGAACCTCGGAATCGAGAAGGAGGGTGCGGTGTTGTTCCTCGGCCAGGTGGAGACCAATGCCACGATCCGCGCCTTCTTTCCGCCGGGCACGCTGTCGGAAATGCATGCCTCGGGCATCGGCAAGGCGCTCCTGGCGCATATGGAGGACCGGCGGATGGGGCGGGTGCTGGGCGATGGGCCTTTGCAGGCCTTCACGGCTCAGACCTTCACGGACAAGGCCGCGCTGCGCGACGACCTGGCGAGGATACGCGCACAGGGGTATGCCGTGGACAATGAAGAAAAGACAGACGGCATGCGCTGCATCGCGGCCCCGGTCTTCGACATGACGGGCGAGGCGGTGGCCGGCATTTCCGTATCCGGCCCGACAAGCCGGGTGGGGCTGGACGACATAGATCGGCTGTCCGTTCCGGTGATGAACGCGGCGCGTGATCTGACCCGCGCGATCGGCGGCGCGGTGGACTAGCGCAAGGGCATGTGCCGGTTCACGTCCTTGTAAAGCAGGTAGCGGAACCGGCCCGGCCCGCCAGCATAACAGGCCTGCGGACAGAAGGCGCGCAGCCACATGAAATCGCCGGCCTCGACCTCGACCCAGTCCGAGTTCAGCCGATAAGCGGCCTTGCCTTCCAGAACGTAAAGCCCGTGTTCCATGACGTGGGTTTCCAGAAAGGGGATCACCGCGCCGGGTTCGAACGTGACGATGGTGACATGCATGTCATGGCGCATGTCGGCCGGGTCCACGAAGCGGGTCGTGGCCCATTTCCCATCGGTGCCGGGCATGGGGGACGGCGCGATGTCGTTTTCGTTGAGGATCAGAACATCCGGTGCGTCCAGCCCTTCGACCGCCTGGTAGGCCTTGCGAATCCAATGAAAGCGCAGCGGCACATCGCCCTTGTTGTGCAGGGTCCATTCTGCGGCGGGGGGCAGATAGGCATAGCCGCCGGGGGTTAATTCATGAGAGGTGCCGTTCACTTTCAGTGCCGCAGTGCCCTCGACAACGAATAGCACTGCCTCGGCGTCCGGGTCGGTTTCGGGCCGGTCGGAGCCGCCGCCGGGCTGCACCTCCATGATGTATTGCGAAAAGGTTTCCGCGAAACCTGACAGGGGTCGGGCCAGCACCCAGGCGCGGGTGTCGTCCCAGAAAGGCAGGAAGCTGGTCACGATATCGCGCATCGTGCCACGGGGGATCACCGCATAGGCCTCGGTGAAGACGGCGCGGTCGGTCAGCAGCTGGTCCTGGCCCGGGTGGCCCCCCTTGGGTGCGTAATAGCTGTTGGTCATGGAGGCTCCTGGAACCGGTTGGGTGCGTTATGGAAATATGCGGTGCTGGGGCGCGCGAGACCACCGTTAAGGGCCGAATAGGACTTATCTGCCCGGTTTGAAAATTTCACGTATTGTCCCGATTGAAAAGAAAAACGGCGGGTCGCCCCGCCGTTTCATCCCTAGCCCTGTGCCTTGAGCTGCAGCCGCCGCCGGTGCAGCACCGGTTCGGTATAGCCCGAGGGCTGTTCACGGCCCAGGAACACCAGATCGCATGCCGCCTGGAAGGCGATGCCGTCGAAATCGGGCGCCATGGGGCGGTAGAACGGATCGCCCGCGTTCTGCCGGTCCACGACGCGTGCCATGTTCTGCATGATCTCCATGACCTCTTCCTGCCCGATCACGTCGTGATGCAGCCAGTTGGCGATATGCTGCGCCGAGATGCGGCAGGTCGCGCGGTCTTCCATCAGACCGACATCGTTAATGTCCGGCACCTTGGAACAGCCCACCCCTTGGTCGATCCAGCGGACAACGTAGCCGAGGATGCCCTGGGCGTTGTTTTCGACCTCGCGGCGGATCTGGTCCTTCGTCCATTTGCGGTAAGAGGCCAGCGGGATATCCAGCAGCGCCTCGACATAGGCACGCCGCCCGCCCTTGGCCAGTTGTGACTGCACCGCCATCACGTCGACCTTGTGATAGTGCGTCGCGTGCAATGTGGCGGCTGTGGGCGAGGGCACCCATGCGCAATTTGCCCCGGCGCGTGGATGCTCGATCTTCTGTTCCAGCATCGCGGCCATCTTGTCGGGGATCGCCCACATGCCCTTGCCGATCTGCGCCTTGCCGGACAGGCCGCATTCCAGCCCGATATCGACGTTCTGGTTTTCATAGGCGGTGATCCAGCCCTTGCGCTTGATGAAGTCCTTGCGGCTGAAGGGGCCGGCCTCCATCGAGGTGTGGATCTCGTCACCGGTGCGGTCGAGGAAACCGGTATTGATGAAGCAGACCCGGTGTTTCGCGGCGCGGATGCATTCCTTGAGATTCACGCTGGTGCGGCGTTCCTCGTCCATGATGCCCAGCTTGACGGTATAGCGCGGCAGCCCCAGCACCTCTTCGACCTTGGTGAAGATCGCGTCGGAGAAGGCGACCTCTTCGGGACCGTGCATCTTGGGCTTGACCACGTAGACCGATCCGGCGACCGAGTTACGCGGGCCGCTGGTCTTTTTCAGATCGTGCATGGCGATCAGGACAGTGAACATCGCGTCCATCAGGCCTTCGAAGATCTCGTTGTCGTCGTGGTCCAGAATGGCCGGGTTGGTCATCAGGTGGCCGACATTGCGCACCAGCAATAGTGCCCGGCCCTTCAGCGTCAGGTCCGACCCGTCCGGCGCGGTATAGCTGCGGTCGGGGTTCAGGCGGCGGGTCATGGTCTTGCCGCCTTTTTCAAAGGTCTCTTCGAGATCGCCCTGCATCAGGCCCAGCCAGTTGGCATAGGCCAGAACCTTGTCCTCGGCGTCGACGCAGGCGACGGAATCCTCGCAGTCGATGATCGCGGACATCGCCGATTCCAGCCGAATATCGGCCAGCCCCGAAGGTGTCGTCTTGCCGATCGGGTGGGCGCGGTCGAAGACCAGTTCCACGTGCAGGCCGTTGTTGCGCAAGAGCACGGTGTCGGGCGCGTCGGCCCGACCCGTGTAGCCTGCGAAGTTCTCGGGCGCGATCAGGGCGGCGCCGTCGATCTGCAACGTGCCGTCCTCGACGCTGTAGCGGGTCGCCTTGGCGTGGCTCGTGTCGGTGATCGGGAAAACCTCGTCCAGAAATACAGCCGCCCGGGCCACGACGCGGGCGCCGCGCCCGTCATCGAACCCGCCCGCGGGCGGCGCGCTTCCCATGGCATCGGTTCCGTAAAGCCCGTCATAGAAACTGCCCCAGCGTGCATTCGCGGCGTTCAGAACGAAGCGTGCATTCGTTGCCGGCACCACCAGTTGCGGGCCGGGGACAGTTGCGATCTCGGGGTCGGTGTTTTCGGTCTCGATCTCGAAATCCTCGCCCTCGGGGACCAGATAGCCGATCTCTTGCAGGAAGGCCTTGTAGGCGATGCGGTCATGCGGCCCGTCGCGGTTCGCCTTGTGCCAGTCGTCGATCTGGCTCTGGATCAGGTCGCGCTTGTCCAGAAGGGCGCGGTTCCGGGGGCCGAATTCGTGCACAAGCCCGGACAAGCCCGACCACAGCCGGTCGGCCTCGACCGGCAGACCCGGCAGAACACGTGTTTCGATGAATTGCTTGAGGCCCGTGTCGATCTTCAGGCCTTCGATTTCAGTCATCTGGTTGGTCTTGGACATGGCATTTCCCGCATCATGGACGATCGGGGCCGCGGAGCGGTATACGATCGTGCACAGGGTGAATTTGAGGGACAATCTTAGCAGATCGCCATCCACAGGACATGCTGAAATGCCGGTTCGGCGTTTGGGAAAGACGAAGGGTCTTTCCAAAAAAACGCGATGAAATGTAGCGGAGCCAATGGCTCAACGATGAATGCGGGCGTTGCGCCGGCCCCAATCGGTGTAGAGATCTGCCATGATCGTATCGAATTGCCGCTCGGCCATTTCCGGGGTGATCGCGGCGGAACCGGAGCCTCCGAAGACCACCGCGGTGTCGCCCAACTGAACCTGCGGCAGGTCGGTGACATCCGCCACGATGGCGTTCATCGACACCTTGCCCAACACCGGTGCCAGATTGCCCGCGATGGCTACATTCGCGGCCCCGGACGCGATACGACCAAATCCGTTTTCATAGCCGATCGACAGGCAGGCGAGCCGGCTGTCCCGGGTCAGTCGGACGGTGCGATCATAGCCGACGCTGGCCCCGCGCGGATAGGTTTGCAAGCCGACCACCCGTGTCTCGAGGTCCATGGTGGGTCGATAGCCGAGGTCGGGCCGCAGGATGCCATAGAGAACGGCGCCGCAGCGATACATGTCGGTCTCGATCGTCGTGTCCGAGGTCAGCGTCAGGGAAGACCCTGCATGAACAAGAACTTTGCGCCGGTCCAGCCCGCCGGCGTCGACAACCCATGCCGCCTGGGCTTGGAAAAGGTCCGCGCTTTCGCGCAATTGCCCGGGCAGGTTCGACGGGAAATGTGTGCATATGCCCCGGATCGCAACCCCAAGCAGGTCGAGGATCAGTCGGCAGGCATCACGGCCGTCGCTGCTCTCGATCTCGAGCCCGTCGCGCGACATGCCTGCCACGTTGAGTGCCAGGTGAACGCCGGTCCGCAATCGGCCCGCATCGCGCAGGGCGCGCAGGTGGCGGGCCATGTCCGGCGTGGAGACCTGTTCCTCTACATGATCGGGCAATGCCTCCTCCGCCTCCTGCGGGGTGGCGACGCGCAGCCGGATCAGGCTGCCGGTGTAGCCCGCCGCACGCACCGCGCGCGCCTCCGCGTTCGAAGTGATGCCGATGCAGGTTACGCCTCGGTCCCGCACCAGGGGCACCACGTGCTCGATTCCGTGGCCATAGGCATCGGCCTTGAGAACCGCGCAGAACCGCCGCCCCGTTGGGACAAGGCCGAGCGCCAGGTCCAGGTTCCGGGCAATCCGGTCGCGGTGAATCGTGCACCAGGAGGTCGGGGCAGGGTCGGGCATCATCCGGCGTCTGCGTCGCCCAGAAGGTCGCGCAGGATCGCATCGAACAGCGCGGCCATGATGGGGGTCAGGGCGTCGGGAAAATCGTAGTCGGGGTTGTGCAGCTGCGGGTGGTCCTCGCCCGCGCCGACATAGAGCAAAGCGGCCTTGGCCCCGTCGTCACCGAAACGCCCGAAATCCTCGGACCAGCGCATCGGCAGGGCCATTTCAAGGGGGCTGTGGCCCAGCCGCGTGGCGGCCCGGCCGGCGATCCCGGTGGCGTCCTCATCGTTCACGACCGCGCGGAACACGTCGTGCCATGACAGCGCAACATCCAGGGCGCCGTTGGCCCCGGCGACATGGCGCTCGGCCTCGGCCATCAGCGTGTCCATGCGTTCATTGGTCATGGCCCTCAGGGTCACGCGTAATTCCCCCTCGCCCGGCGCGATCCCGAAACTTGGCTCGCCCAGGCGCGCATGGGTCAGGGTGGCAAGGGCGAACTCCGCATCGCCGATGGTGCCCTCGCTCAGGGCGGGCAACTCGGCCATCAGGCCCGCCATGGCGGCGGCAGGCGAGACCCCGTCTTCCGGCGCGGCGGCATGGGAACTCCGGCCCGTCAGACGCAGCTGCATCCCGCGCGAGGCGCAGTTGCCGGGTCCCGCCCGCAAGCCGATTTCGCCCAGCGGGCGGCCGGGCACGTTGTGATAGGCAAAGGCGTAATCGGGCCGGATCTCGGGCCAGCGGGGATCGGCGATGACGGCTGCGGCGCCGGCCCCGGTCTCCTCGGCTGGCTGAAACAGCAGGATCACACGCCCCCGCGCCGGGCGCCGAGCCAGCATGCGCCCGACCCCCAGCAGCGTGACCATGTGCCCGTCGTGGCCGCACAGATGCCCCTTGCCGTCGATCCTGGACCGGTAGGGCAGGGCGCTGATTTCATGGATCGGCAACCCGTCGAGTTCGCACCGAAACAGGACGGTCGGACCGTCCCCGCTGCCGCGAAATTCAGCCGCAACGCCATGACCACCCAGCCCTTGCCAGACGCGATCCGCGCCAAGCGTCGTCAGTTCGTCGGCGATGCGTGCGGCGGTCGGGCCTTCCTCGCCCGAGAGGTCGGGTTCGCGGTGCAGGTCATGCCGCAGCGCGGTCAGTTCGGCGATCTCCTCCTGCGCAAGGGTCTTCATCCTGTCCTCCTCAGAAAACCTCGAACAGGCCAGCCGCACCCTGTCCGCCACCCACGCACATCGATACGACCGCCCATTTGGCGCCCCGGCGCCGGCCCTCCAGCAGGACATGGCCGGCCATGCGCGCGCCGGACATACCGTAGGGATGACCGATGGAAATCGCGCCGCCATTCACGTTGAGTCGCTCATCCGGGATGCCCAAGGCATCGCGGCAATGGACCAGCTGCGCGGCGAAGGCCTCGTTGATTTCCCACAGGTCGATATCCGCGATGCTTAATCCGGCGCGTTCCAGCAGACGCGGGATCGCCACGACCGGACCGATACCCATTTCATCCGGGGCCACGCCCGCCACAGCGAAGCCGCGCAGCGCCCCGAGCGGCGTCAGCCCGCGCCGGGCCGCTTCGTCTTTGGCCATGACCACCAGCGCAGCGGCCCCGTCGGACAGCTGGCTGGCATTGCCGGCGGTGACGGTCTTGTCCGCCCCCTGAACCGGAGCCAGTCCGGCCAGCCCCTCGGCAGTGGTGCCCGGACGGTTGCATTCGTCATGCTCCAGCCGCACGGCCTCTTGCCGGGTCTCGCCCGTGGCCTTGTCGGTGACGATCCTGACCGCCTCGACCGGGACGATCTCGTCGGCGAACAGCCCCGCTTCTTGTGCGCGAGCGGTGCGGTGCTGGCTTTGCAGGGCATAGGTGTCCTGTGCTGCACGGCTGACGCCGTAGCGCGCGGCGACGATTTCCGCGGTGTCCAGCATGTTCAGGTAGTAGCTTTGCGCCACGTTCGGGTCGCGGTAGCGGTGCCCGTTCCAATGGCTGTTCTGCACCAGCGAGATGGAGTCGAGTCCCCCCGCCAGTGCCACGTCCACCCCCTCGCAGCGCACCATGTGCCCGGCGATGGCAAGCGCGTTGAGGCCCGAGGCACATTGGCGGTCGACGGTTGCCCCGGCGACGCTGTCGGGCAGACCGGCGGCCTGTGCGATATGGCGCGCGACATTCACCCCGGAGGTGCCCTGCGT
This sequence comes from Salibaculum griseiflavum, assembly GCF_003129565.1. Taxonomy (GTDB): domain Bacteria; phylum Pseudomonadota; class Alphaproteobacteria; order Rhodobacterales; family Rhodobacteraceae; genus Salibaculum; species Salibaculum griseiflavum. The sequence goes on along the minus strand of NZ_QETF01000009.1, from coordinate 11,447 downwards.
CAGCGCCGATCCGAAAACGGCCTCTTCTACCTCGCCGCCCTCCAGCCCGGCGCGGGACAGGGCGGCCGTGACTGCCGGCGCGGCGAGGCTGGGAGCGGTCAGGTTGTTGAACGCGCCGCGATAGGCTTTGCCGATGGGCGTGCGGGCTGTGGAAACGATGACGGCGTCACGCATGTGCTATACCTTCTCCGTGCCGCACCAATCGGCGATGAACAGGGCGGTGGCCTTGGTGACGCGGCGCATGCTTTCCAGCTCGACCCTTTCGTTGAACCCGTGGATGGCCTCGGCGCGGGGGCCATAAACCAGAGCGGGGGTATCGGCATAAAGCCCGAAGAACCGCGCATCGGTGGTGGCCGTGATCGCCTCGCGTTCCAGCGCGTCGCCGGTGATGCCGTGATGTGCCCGTTCCAGCGCCGAGATCGCATCGGCGGCGCGGGCCGACCCATCCTGCGACAGCGCGTATCCCTCGGCATGGAACCCGTGATAGACGATCTCGGGCAGGGAATTGCGCAGAAAGGCGTTTTCTCGCGCGGCTTCCATGATCACCTGCTCGATCTCGGCCTTCGCGTCGTCGATGGACTGGCCGGGAAACAGCCCCATCCGCACGTCGAAGACGCACCAGGCGGGCACCGAACTTGTCCAGTCGCCGCCCTCGATCCGGCCGATATTGAGGTTCAGGGCATGGTCCATATGTGCGTAATCCGCCGGGCGGTTCTCGGCGGCGTTCCAGCGGTGCTCCATCTCGTGCAGGGCCGAGATCAGCGGGATGGCCGCCTCGATCGCGTTGGACCCGGTGCCGGCATAGGCCACATGCGTTGGAAGTCCCTTGAGGTGCACCTGGAACCAGAGCACGCCCAGTTGCGCCGTAACCACATGTTCCGCGAACGGTTCGGGGATCAGGGCTGCATCGGCGGTATAACCACGGGCAAGGCAGGCCAGTGCGCCGTTGCCGGTGCATTCCTCTTCGACAACGGATTGAAAGAACACATCCGCCGCCGGGACCAAACCGCAGGCGGTCAGCGCGTCCAGCGCGAAGAGGTTCGAGGCCAGCCCGGCCTTCATGTCGCCGCCGCCGCGTCCGTATAGCCAGCCTTCGTCCACGCGCGGCTCGAAGGGGGGGCTGTCCCACATGTCCAGCGGGCCGGTGGGCACAACGTCGATATGGCCGTTCAGGATCAATGAGCGACCGTTTTCGCCCCGGCCACGGTGGATGCCGACGACATTGACCGCGTCCTCGTAAGGGCCGAGCACCGGCGAGAAACCGGGCAGGTGGCGGATCTCGTCGATGTCGATCTGCCAGCGGTCAATCTCGTAACCCCGCGCGGCCAGTTCGCCGGCCATGAATTCCTGCGCCGATTGTTCGTTGCCCCGGGTCGAGGGATGCGAGGTCAGTTCGGACAGGAATGCGATCTGCCGGTCGAAGGCGGTATCAACGGCATCGCTCAGGCGGTTTTTCAGATCGTCGGACATCGGCGGCTCAGAACGTCGGAATGGCGGTGTCGGGCAGGGCGAGCGGGGCGTCGGTGGCCTCGGCCACCTCGGCGGCGCTGACCCCATCGGCGGTTTCGACCAGCGCAAAGCCCGCCGGTGTGACGTCGATCACCGCCATATCGGTGAAAATCCGTGTCACGCAGCCCCGTGCGGTCAATGGCAGGCTACAGGCCTCTTTCAGCTTGGGGTTTCCGACGCGGTCGGTCTGCGTGGTCAGGACCACGACTCGCCGCGCTTTCTGGGCCAGCTCGATGCCGCCGCCCGCGCCGGGGCTGAACTTGCCGGGAATCTTCCAGTTGGCCAGGTCGCCGGTAGCGCTGACCTCGAAGGCGCCCAGCATGGTCAGGTCCAGCCGCCCGGACCGGACGATCGCGAAGCTGGTGGCGCTGTCGAAACAGGCCGATCCGGGCACGGTCGAGACATAGGCCCCGCCCGCGTCGATCAGGTTGCGGTCGGCCTTGTCATAGCCGAGCGTCGGACCAATCCCCGACAGGCCGTTCTCGGTGTGCAGGCAGACCGGGAAATCCGCCGACAGGTGATTGACCACCCGGGTCGGCAGGCCGATCCCGAGGTTGACCACCATGCCCGGCGCGATCTCGCGGGCGGCACGGGCCACCATGCGTTCCCTAGCGTCGGACAACGGCGTATTCCTCCGACAATTGGCCCAGCTCGACGACATGATCGACGAAGATTCCCGGAGTGTGAATCGCGTCTGCCTCGAGGCCGCCCAATGGCAGAAGGGTCTCGACCTCTGCGATGACGCAGGTGGCGGCCATGGCCATGAGCGGGTTGAAATTCTGCGCTGTCGCCACGTAGGCTAGGTTGCCGAAAGGATCGGCGCGGTCGGCGTGGATCAGCGCGGCGTCGGCGCGCAGGGCCGGTTCCACCAGCCAAGACTTGCCGTCCATCTCGACCACTTGCTTGCCTTGCGCCAGTTCCGTGTCGATCCCGATATCACTGAGCACCGCACCCAGCCCGGCCCCGCCGGCGCGGATGCGTTCGGCCAGAATGCCCTGGGCATTGAATTCAACCTCAAGCGCGCCGGAATTCATCTGGGCAATTGCGTTACTGTTCAGCCCCAGATGAGTGGTGATCAACCGGGCCACCTGTCCGCTTTGCAGCAAGTGGTCGATGCCCATGCCCGGTTCGTTTGCGTCGTTCTTGACCAGCGTCAGGTTCTGCGCGCCGTGGTCGACCAATGCATGGATCAGGGTCATGGGCGTGCCGGGCACGCCGAAGCCGCCCACCATGACCGTGTCGCCATCCTTGATCCCGGCGATCGCCTCTTCGATGGCGCGCGTCTTGTTGGGCAGTCTCATGCGGCGCGCTCCACCGGCAGGCCGACCTCTTGCGCGAAAGCGTCCAGCGCATCGCGCAGGATCGTCATCATCTCGCCGATCTGACCCTCGGTGATGATCAGCGGCGGCGCGACGAGGAAATGATCGCCCTTGGTGCCGCCACGGGTGCGCCGCGAATAGATGATCAGCCCGCGTTGATAGGCCAGTTCAACCAGTCGGTCATGGGCGTTCAGGGACGGCTCCAGCGGTTCCATAGTGCTGCGGTCGGCCACGAATTCGAAGGCGGTCAGCAGGCCCTTCCCCCGCAAGTCGCCGATGAAGGGATAGCGGTCCATGAGGGCGCGCAATTCGTCCATCAGAACGTCCCCCATGCGGGCGGCGTTTTCGATCAGGTTCTGCTCTTCGAGTTCCTCAAGAACGGCAAGACCGGCCGAACAGGCCAAGGGGTTGCCGGCATAGGTGAAGCCATGCAGGAACCCTCCCGCGTCCAGCACTGGCTCGACCAGCCGCGCCCCGGCGACGATGGCCCCAAGCGGCGCATAGCCCGCGCCGAAGCCCTTGGACAGCGCCACGATGTCCGGCGTGACGCCCCAGTGCTCCGAGGCGAGAAAGCGCCCAGTGCGGCCTGCGCCGGTCATGACCTCGTCATGGATCAGCAGAACACCGAATTCGTCGCAGATTTCGCGCACGCGGGTGTAATAGCTGTCGGGGGCCACCAGCGCGCCGGTCGAGGCGCCGCCAACTGGCTCCATCAGGAAGGCCAGCACCGTATCCGGCCCTTCGGCAAGGATCTTGTCCCGCAACAGGTCCGCATATTTCAGGCCTCGCGCCTCTTCGGTCAGGTTATCCCGGTCGAGATACGTCATGGGCGCGGCGACTTTTGGCATCCCTTCCATCATCAGGGCGAAGGGCTCGCGCAGAGGGGCATACCCTGTCAGGTCCAACGCCCCGAAGGTGCAGCCATGATAGGATGGAAACCGCGAAATCACCTTGTGCCGCGTGCCCTGGCCCTGGGTCAGGGCGTATTGCCGGGCCAGTTTCACCGCGCTTTCCACCGCCTCGGACCCGCCGGAAACGAAGAAGACACGGTCCAGCCCCTCGGGGGTCATCTGCACCGTCTTTGCGGCGAGGTCTTCGGACGGGTGGGTTCGGAAATGCAGCCGGTAGCCAAAGGTCGCCTTGTCCATCTGCGCCTTCATCTTGGCCAGAACGCGCGGGTTGGAATGGCCGATATTCGACACCATCGCGCCAGAGGAGCCGTCGATGTAGCGTTTGCCGTTCTCATCGAACAGGTAAATCCCCTCGCCCCGGTCCAGAAAGGGCCGCGGGTTGCGCGACTGGTAGAACAGGTAGGAGGGAGCGTCCGTCACGCGGCACCTGCCAGGTGTTTGCGCAGGAATTCGCGGGTGCGGTCCTTGGTCGGGTTCTTGAAGACGACACTGGGCGGGCCTTCCTCGACGACGACCCCCTGATCCATGAACAGGACCCGGTCGCAGACTGACGCCGCGAAATCCATCTCGTGAGTGACGATGATCATGGTCATGTGTTCTTCGGCCAGTTTCTTCATGACCATATTCACCTCGTCGACCAGCTCCGGGTCGAGCGCCGAGGTCGCCTCGTCAAACAGCATAAGCTTCGGCTTCATCGCCAACGCACGGGCAATGGCCACGCGCTGTTTCTGGCCACCCGACAAGCGCGAGGGGTAATAGTCGATGCGGTCCAGCATGCCGACCTTGTCGAGCTGTTCCTCGGCGAGCTTGTCCGCCTCGGCCTTGGACAGGCCCTTGAGCAGCATCGGTGCCATCGTCACGTTTTCCCTAGCGGTCATGTGCGGGAACAGGTTGAAGTGCTGGAACACCATGCCGACTTGCTGGCGCATCTCGTTGATGTGCTTTTCATACTGGCGATGGGGCAGGGACTTGTTCACCTGCACACCATCCAGCCAGACCTCTCCGCCGGTCAGGGGGTCGAGATCGTTGATCGCCCTCAGCAGGGTGGACTTGCCGGACCCCGAGGGACCGATGATCGCGACGATCTGGCCGCGTTCCACGTTCAGGCTGATATCCTTGAGCACCTCCAGAGATCCATAGGATTTCTGGGCGTGGCGGATTTCGACGAAATGGTCCTTGTCGCTCATGGTCGGGCTCCTGGATCAGCGAGAGATGGAGATGCGGCGCTCGATGCGGCGCTGCACCCATTCCATGCAGAGATTGATGACGTAGTAGAACATTGCGGCCACGAGGTAGAACTCGAAGGGGCGATAGGTGGCGCCGATGGCGCGCTGGGCGGACAGTGTCAGCTCGCTCACCCCGATCACCGAGACCAGTGCGCTGTCCTTGAGCAGGGCGATCATGTTGTTGCCGATGGGCGGGATGACGTCGCGCACCGCCTGCGGGATCACCACCTTGCGCAGGGCCTGGCCGCGCGACAGGCCGACGGTGCGCGCGGCTTCCATCTGGCCCTTGTCCACGGACAGGATCGCGGTCTGGATCAGTTCGGAATTGTAGACAGCGAAGTGCAGCCCCAAGCCGATGATCCCGGCCACGAAAGCGGGCAGGTCGATGCCGATCTGCACCAGACCGAAATAGATCAGGAACAGTTGCAGCAGAAGCGGCGTGCCCATGAAGACCCATTCGATCAGGCGGAACGGCTGGCGGATGATCCAGGGCGCGTATAGCGCGATCACTGCAAAGACGATGCCCCCGAAAAAGCTGAGCAGGGCGGCAGCGACGGCGATGCCTATCGTCCAGGCACAGCCCAGCAGAATGATATCCAGATGGCCGGGAACTACCGTGAAATCGAGGCCCATGTCGTCTCTCTCCCGCTCAGGTGATCTGCACTCTGCGATCCAGCCAAGCCACGGCGCGGCCGGTCGCATAGATGATGATCATGTAAAGAACCCCGGCGAGCAGGAACATCTCGAAGGGCTTGTAAGTCGACCCGATATAGCGCTGGGCGGTATAGGTCAGCTCGACAACCGAAATCGCCGCGACCAGTGCGGTGGCCTTGATCAGCATGTTCAGGTTGACGCCGAGCGGGCGCACCATCAGCCGGGCGGCTTGCGGCAGAATGATCTTGTAGGTGGCCTGCCACTGGCTCAGCCCCAGCGTCCGACCGGCCTCGCGCTGGCCCTTGTCGATCGAGATGATGGCCCCTCGGATGGTCTCGGTCATGTAGGCCCCGGCATTGATGCCCAGCCCGATGACACCGGCCTCGAAGGCGTCCAGCTGGATCCCGATCTGGGGTCCGCCGAAATACAGGATGAAAAGCTGGATCAGCGCAGGTGTGCCGCGGAACAGGCTGACATAGGCAGCGCCGATGAAACGCACCAGCGCGAAGCGCGACAGCCGGGCCGAGGCCCCCAGGGCGCCCATGGCCAATCCCAGCAGCGCGGTCAGAACGGAGAGCTGGATCGTCGTCCAGGCCGCGGTCAGGAAGAACGGATAGACCCGCATCATCAGGTCGATGTCCATGTCAGTCCTCCTTGGATTGTCTGCAGGGTAGGGTGGGTCGTACCGGTGTCCGGAAAAAGGCACTCACCCGGTGACGGTCCGGCATGCGACTGCCGGGCCGGACGGGTCAGAAAGGGCCCCCGCCGCGAAGGCGCCGGGGGCCGATGCGTTCAGCGGATGTCGTCGCCGATCCATTCCTCGGCAATGGCCAGATAGGTGCCGTCTTCCATCATGGAGTCCAGCGCAGCCTGCATTTCTGCGGCCAGTTCGGGGTTGCCCTCGCGGATCGCGATACCGGCGCCGAAGGGTTCGGTGGTGGGGTCCGCGAACATCTCGTACTCCTGACCCTTCTCGGTCATGGCGAGAATGGCGGCGATGGAGTCGTTGACGATCGCATCAACACGGCCGTTTTCCAGTTCCAGCAGCAGTTCGGGCAGACCCTTGTAGGTGCTGACATTGTAGCCACGGTCGCGGGCCCAGTCCTCGTGGGTTTCGCCCAGGGTCAGGCCGACCTTGACGCCTTCCAGGTCGTCCAGGCTTTCGATGCCCGAACCGGGGTTGGTGAAGATGGCGCGCTTGTCGGAATAGTAGGGACCGACGAAATCGACCACCTCGTCGCGCTCTTCTGTGATGGTCATGGAGCCGACGATCGCATCGTACTTGTTGGCCAGCAGGCCGCCGATGATCCCATCCCAGGCGGTGGTGACGATCTCGACTTCGAGGCCCATGCGCTCGGCGATCTCGGCGCCGATGGCCGGGTCGAAGCCGACCACCTCGTTCTGGTCATTGACAAAGTTGAACGGCGGGTAGGCGCCGGACATGGCGATGCGGATCACGCCCTCTTCCTTGAGGGTCTCGAGCTCTTCGGCGGCGGCACCGGTCAGCCCGGTAACGGCAAGGCCCGCAGCGACCAGGGAGGTCTTCAGGATCATACGGCGAGAATTCATTGTGGTCTCCATGTTGGGTTGGTCCGGGCGGGCGTGGCGCCCGCGCGAGAATAGGCGGGTTCGCCCCGCTCTGGACAAGACCCTTGCATGTCGCTTGGTATCGCGCAAATAAATATATACTACGTTTAATATAGATGTGATCTATGAGCCTGCCGCAACATCAACGGTTTCCCTGGAACCTAGACTGGAACCTGCTGCGCACCTTCATGGTGGTTGTGGAGCAGCGCGGCATCTCCAAGGCGGCCGACTTCCTGGGACTCAAGCAGCCCACGGTCTCGGCCGCGCTCAAACGGTTGGAGCAGGCCACGGGAAAACAGTTGATCATCCGCAAGCCGAACGAATTCGCGGTCACACGGCCGGGCCAGGCGCTCTATTCCGAATGCGCCAAGATATTTGGGTCTGTGTCGCAACTGCCCTCGCTACTGGACGTGGACAACACCGAGCTGCGCGGGCACCTGTCGATCGCGATCACGAGTTCCGTGGTCTGCGAGCATTTCGACGATATCCTGAACCGGTTCTCGCGGGCCCATCCGCATGTGACCTATTCCTTTTCGGTGATCGAAAGTGAGGACGTCGTCACGATGATCAGTCAGAACCGGGCCAGTTTCGGCATCTGCCTGATGACGCGTGTGCCGCAGAACCTGGATACGATGATCCTGTATCGGGAATATTTCGGCCTGTATTGCGGCGCGCGGCACCCGCTATTTGCGGTCGAGAACATTGATCCGTCAGCGTTGCACGGAGAGCCTTTCGTGGCCTTCCAGACCGAGGCGGAGGACGGCCCGCTGGAAGCGATCTCGCGACTGCGCGCGCGGGCCGGTCTGGCCGATCAGGGCCGGGGCGTCTCCTCGAACCTGAACGAGATCCGCCGCATGATCATGGCCAATGTCGGTATCGGGGCGCTGCCCCTGCATGTTGCCCGCCAGGACGTCGCCGCCGGGCGCATACGCCAATTGCCGCCACATGAGGACCTGCCCATGGTCAATATCTACCTGATCACCAATCCCGGCCGCCGCCGATCCGATGCCGAGGCCACGTTCCTTGAGACCTGCACCGCAGAACTTGCCGCGATCGACCTGGAGACGAGAACCTACACCTGACAGCTGCAAGCTGACTCGGAGGAAAGGCCGCAAACCTACGATTACGCGAAGGCAGTCTGATTACAATTGCCCTGCGCCACTCGTCCGTGACGCAAGATTGAACGGGCGGAACAGCAAGGCCTGCGGCCTTTTCTGAACGTGAACGCGGTGATCACAGCATTGCGGCGTCCGCTGAGCCTCGTCGTCGTGCTGGTGGCGCTGATGGTCTGGCACAACATCTTTCCGACGCGCAGAATGTCTGCGCTTGCGCCCTTCGCACCGCTCTCACTCGCCGGTTTTTCGTCGCCCGGGACAAAATTGGCGTCAACGGAATCTCCGGTCCGTGCTGTTCCACCTCAGGGCCGGGATGAACGGCGCAGCCCCAAACGGATTAATGGGACCTGACCCTCGCCGCGTCTTCAGCATATTTCCATTATTCCAAACGCTTGGCCATTAACGTATACAATGCACTCATGCGGGCTGGACGGCCGAGACTATCGAAAGACAGGAAATGTCTGGATTGCTACCATTCGCCAACTTCGTATTCCTTGGCATCGTGATCGTCCTGCTGATCCGTTCCGGACTTGGCGTCAGGGCGCGCGTCTTGGCTGTTTTGACAGTCGGCTTGGCTCTTTTCCTGAACCTGAGCTGGGCCATGGCGGACCAATTCACCGGAAATGGCATCGACGAGTCGATCTTCTTTCACCTCGAGATGGGCATGAAGGGAGCAGCCTACGGAGAGTTCCGAAACCAGTTCGTCCTTGGGGCGCTGGCGATCATTGCCGTTGGGGCAGTCTCCGTCGCCGTCTATAAGTCCATTTCGACGAAAGACGAGAAACGCCCAAAGCGTGCTCGCGGCATGGCAGGGTTGGTGCTGGGCTTTTTTGTGCTGCTGACTAACCCCGGCGCGCTGGACCTCTTTCGGTTGGCAGGCTCCATGAGCGGATCAAGCCTCATCGTTCCAGAGGATTTCTTGGTGGTCCATGACTTGCCGCGGAACCAAAACCCCAAGAACTTCGTTATCCTTTATGCCGAGCAATACGAACGAGCCTTTCTAGACGAAAGTGTTTTTCCCGGACTTTCGCCCAATTTGAATGATCTTGAGGACTCAAGTCTGTCTTTCACCGAGATTCGGCAAGTCTCTGGAACGAGTTGGTCGATTGCCAGCATGACTGCGGGGTTTTGCGGTGTCCCTCTGGTCGGGGCCGCGATGGGCAACTCCATGTCCGGCTTGGATCATTTCCTGCCACGTGCCAACTGCATCGGAGATTTGTTGTCCAGCGAGGGGTATCGACTGGAACATGTGATAGGGGCCAGCCTGGACTTTGCCGGCTGGGGCAAGCTGTTCGAGAATCACGGGTTCGCCTCGGTAAGGGGCGTTGCCGCGCTGCGCGGGGAAGTGCCGGCCGATACCCCGCCTTCGCCCTGGGGGCTTCATGATGAATATGTGCTTGAGATCGCGGCCGAACGGATCACCGAGCTGTCCCAAGCAGAGCAACCCTTCGGGTTCGTCGTCAATACATTGGATACGCACCACCCGCGCGGGCATGCCGGACCCGGCTGAACGGACCGACCTTATGGCGACGGCTCCGACCCGCTTCTTGATGCGATCTTCTGTGCCGACAGGATGATCGCGGAATGGGTGCTGGAACTCGAACGCTCAGGTGCGCTTGAAAACACTGTCTTGATCATCGCGTCAGACCACCTCGCGATGCCGAACACGGTTTGGTCAACCCTGGAGCCGCTCGAACGTCGGAATCTCCTGCTCATCAGGGGCGACGGGATAGAGCCGCGCAACGACGGCACCCCGGGATCGCCGCTTGATGTCGGCGCAACCTTGCTCGACCTCATAGGTTACCCCGTGCGTGGCCTCGGATTGGGTCGATCCCTGGTGGCCGAACCGGACACGGGCGGTTCAGAAATCGAGGACATCGAGACCGCGATTGGAGACAGTGCATCCTATATCGCGTCGCTTTGGGCCTATCCGGAACTCGGCGAAACGATCGAGATCGACAAGGAAAACGGCGAAATCGTCCTTGGCAGCCGGACCATCCGGTATCCCGCCTTGTTCATGCTAGACCCGCAAAACATGGTGAAAGACATTCGGTTTTCGTTCTATGGGGACAAATCTCTGACTGAGGTTGTTGCCGGTCTTTCCGAACCAAGCCGGTTCCTGTGGGTCCAAGATTGCGAAGTAATCGCCTTGGGTCATTATGGCGTGCCGGCTCAGGATGACAGCTCATGCGCACTTCTGGGAACCGATGAGTCCGATCTGAGGTGGGCGACACCCCTCCCCCAACGCTCCCCGATTGAAACGGAAGAGCTGCTTGCCCCGCTTGCCGGCGAATCCAACGGCGCCATCTATCGAGCCGTCCTGCCGACTGCGGATTTGCAGCGGGCCGGGCAGGGGTCCATCCAATCGAAGGATGCTATTGTCATTCGGTCGGCCTCCTTCGGAACAGGTCAGTCATTCGTGGAAAACCGCGATTTGAATCAGAGGGTGGTTCTCCAGAGAGGTATTTCGGTATTGGGGCAGTCGGAAGTTGGGCGGATTGATCTACTGGGCCACTTTGATACATGCGCCTTTGAAGAAGAGTCCGGGACGCTCTTGGCTCTCGACTTTCATGTCGAAAGCTACCTGTCGATGCTGTCTACAGAGTATGAGTGGCTTTTCGTAGTCGCGCATGACAGCGCGGATTGCGGCCGCTACAACCTCGCCGAAGTATTTGCCAATACCGAGTTAAGGGTGGGTCATGACATCGGTTTTCGAAGGCCATATATCGGACTCGTAGGGCGAACCGGGAAAGTCCTCGAACTGACAGGCCGCCCCGAAACTTCCATAGAACTCGATACGGCGAGTTTGGTTGATGACCGCCCAGAAGAGCATGGCGAAACTGGCGCTCCGTGAAACCGGTGGTGGGAGCCGGGTTCACACCGCGATTACACCTGCCGTCTTCGAGTCTTTGGTCACGCTCGGCGCGACCGAGGTGATGACCGAAGACCTCCTGCCTCAGTGACCGACCAACACGGCATGACCGACTGATGTCTCCGCGGGGGATGTCCCGACGGATGTTGAAACTTTGAAAAAGGGTGGCGTTGCTTCCCCTGAGCCGTAGGCTCGGGGTGATCAAACCAAAAAGGAAGCAACACCATGAAGACGACTACCACATCCTCCAGTGC
>NZ_QETF01000008.1 GCF_003129565.1 Salibaculum griseiflavum | reverse complement strand
CGCATCCACGATCACAAAATCAACAGGCTCGATGAGCTTCTGCCGTGGAACTGGGCGCCCATGTCAGAGGCGGCGCCCAAGACCGAAGCCGCCTGAGGCCGCAAGGCGGTTCAAACCGGGCGGTTACGTAATAGCTGTCCGGTATTTCTGAAATCCGCAACAAGGGCAAGGTCGAGGGCGCAGTCTTGATCGTGGAGCGCTGGATTCTGGCACGCCTGCGCAACCGGCAGTTCTTTTCCATCGAGGCCCTGAACCTGGCCATTGCCGAGCTGCTTGCAGATCTCAATGCGCGCACCATGCGGCGGGTGGGTCGCTCAACATCAATTCACCGGGACGCCGCTATCGGGTTTTCAATCCGGCCCCCCGGCCCTAGTCTCGCCCACACCAGGAAAGGAGGCCCCATGACCCATGCTCTTGTCGTGATCGACGTGCAAAACGACTTCTGCCCCGGCGGTGCGCTGGGCGTGAACGAGGGCGACCGGATCGTGCCCGGTATCAACGCGCTGATGGCCGACTTCGGCGCAGTGATCCTGACCCAGGACTGGCACCCGCCGGGGCATTCCTCCTTCGCCTCCAGCCACGGGGCCGCGCCCATGACCATGACCGAGATGCCCTATGGCCCGCAGGTGCTTTGGCCCGATCACTGTGTCCAGGGCAGCCACGGCGCGGCCTTCCACCCCGACCTCGACACCGACCGCGCCGACCTGATCCTTCGAAAGGGTTTCAACCCGGCGCTCGACAGCTATTCGGCCTTCTTCGAGAACGACCACGAAACGCCCACGGGCCTCGAGGGCTACCTGCGCACGCGCGGCATCGAGACCCTTGCCATGGTCGGGCTGGCCACGGATTTCTGCGTCAACTGGTCGGCCGTGGATGCCGCGACCCTCGGTTTCTCCGTGACCGTGCGCCGCGACCTGTGCCGCGCGATCGACCTGGACGGCTCTCTGGATGCCGCGCTTGCGGCCATGACGGACGCGGGCGTCACGCTGGCCTGAGCGCCCCAACCCCGCGACAGAAAGGACGACCATGGTCGACATCGCCACCCGCGTCTGGAACCACAAGTGGAAGATCGACCCGATCGTCCGGTCCCTGATCGACACGGACTTCTACAAGCTGCTGATGTGCCAGTCGGTGTTCCGCAACAAGCCCGACACGTGGGTGACATTCTCGCTCATCAACCGCAGCACCGACATCCGCCTGGCCGAGCTCATCGACGAGGGCGAGTTGCGCGAACAGCTCGACCATATCCGCTCGCTCTCGCTGACCCGCGGCGAAAGCACCTGGATGCGCGGCAATACCTTCTACGGCAAACGCCAGATGTTCACGCCCGAATTCATGGACTGGTTCGAGGCGCTGCGCCTGCCGCCCTACACCCTGGAAAAACGCGACGGGCAGTACGAACTGACCTTCGAAGGCCCCTGGCCCGAGGTCATGCTCTGGGAAATTCCGGCGCTGGCCGTGCTGATGGAGCTGCGCAGCCGCGCCGTGCTGGGCGAGATGGGCCGCTTCGAGCTGCAGATCCTCTATGCCCGCGCCATGACCAAGCTGTGGGAGAAGATCGAGTACCTGCGCCCCATCGAGGGCCTGCGCATCGCCGATTTCGGCACCCGCCGGCGGCATTCCTTCCTTTGGCAGGACTGGTGCGTGCGCGCCATGACCGAAGGGCTGGGCCGGGGCTTCGTCGGCACCTCCAACTGCCTGATCGCCAAGAACCGCGACCTAGAGGCGATCGGCACCAATGCCCACGAACTGCCCATGGTCTATGCCGCGCTGGCCGAGGACGACGCCGCCCTGGCCCGTGCCCCCTACGCGGTGCTGTCCGACTGGCACGAGGAACACGAGGGCAACCTGCGCATCATCCTGCCCGACACCTACGGCACGCCGGGATTTCTGGAAAACGCGCCCGACTGGCTGGCGCGCTGGACCGGCATCCGCATCGACTCCGGCGACCCGGCCCGGGGCGCCGAGACCGCCATCGCCTGGTGGAAACGCCGCGGCGAGGACCCGCGCGAGAAACTGATCATCTTCTCCGACGGGCTGGACGCCGAGCGCATCGCCGCCCTGCACCGCCAGTTCGCCGGGCGGGTCAAGGTGTCCTTCGGCTGGGGCACCATGCTGACCAACGATTTCAAGGGCCTGACCGCCGGCGACACGCTCGCCCCCTTCAGCCTGGTCTGCAAGGCGGTTGAGGCCAACGGGCAGCCCACGGTGAAACTCTCGGACAACCCCGAAAAGGCCATGGGGCCGGTTGACGAGATCGCCCGCTACAAGCGCGTGTTCGGGGTGGGGGAGCAGGAGCGGTTGGAGGTTGTGGTATGAACCTACTTCTCCTCGCTCATTTGTCTGGGAATGGCTTGCCGTTCCAACGATGATAAAGCCACATTAGCTCAGGGTACTTGTCGTGAAAAGTGTCACTTTGTGGTCTGCGAAAACGACGTATTACCCCGCATTCCCCAAGTAGTCCGCTGATTTCGCTGTCCTGAGCTTTGTATTTCCTATATAAATCATGGTGTTGATAGCTGTGAGGGGCGTGTTTCATGGATCACCCAGAGGGTGCGGGATTGCAGCGGGCAGATCGAGTGGATTTCGACCCTCGTGTTCGGCTGGAATTCAAAGGCACACAGCTCAGTTCGGACGGCGGTCTGCTGGTGATGCGCGAGCTGGATGACACACTCGGGCTGTCCGATATTACAGCGCCGAATTTGTCACAGCCGGCCGAGATGAGGTTACAATACCATTCCTTCGCGGCAGACTCATCAATTCTGTTTTTTCGAATTTGGTTCGCAATGAATTCGTAGTGGTTTAATATCTGAACTGTCAACGCCGAGTTAAAATTCCCCAGAAGTGCCGAAGTAAAATTCCCCACTTTTACGGGTCCGGTGATCAGCCGGTTTCAGTGATCATCTGCTCCGTTTTTTGTTTTGGGCGGCCGGCCTCGCCGTTTTGGCGGCGGTGGCGGTGTGATGGGGGCGTTTGCGCGGACATGCTCGGGGATGAGGTCAGCATGGCTACGCAGCCGGTAACTGGCACCCTCAATCTGGATGACCACGGCGTGATGTAGGAGCCGGTCGAGCAGCGCGGTCGCGACAACTGGATCCCCGAAGATTTCGCCCCATTCCGCAAATCCGCGGTTCGAGGTGAGGATCATGGCGCCCTTTTCGTAGCGGGCGTTGACCAGCTGGAAGAACAGGTTGGCGCCGCCGGTGGTGATAGGCAGATAGCCAATCTCATCGACAATCAGCAACGAGGCCCGAGTATAGAAGCGGATTTTCTCGGTAAGTCGCCCCTCGCGTTCGGCCTGGCTCAACGCCGTGATCAGATCGGCCAATGTTGCGCGATACACGCTTCTGCCCGCTTTCACGGCGGCGACGCCGAGGGCCGTGGCCAAGTGCGACTTGCCCGTGCCCGGTGGCCCAAGGAAGTGAATGACCTCAGCCCGCCGGATGAAGTCGAGCTGGGCCAGGGCCGCAATTCGTTCTCGATCGAGCGATGGCTGGAAGCTGAAGTCGAAGCCTTCAAGCGTCTTAACAGGCAGGAGCTTGGCGGTGCGCAGGGCCACGTCTATCCGACGCGTCTCCCGTGTTGCGTATTCCTCGCTCAGGAGCGTGTCGATGGCCTCAATCGCTGTGATCTCGCCTTTCTCAAGCTGCTGTAATGTATGATCAAGGGCTTCGAGCGCACGTGGCATCTTCAGCCCGACCAAAGCGCTCTGGATCCGGTTCAGAAGATCGCTCATGACTGCGCCCCCTTAGCCGCCAGGCGCTGGCCAACCGCACCGTAGAAGTCGAGCGGCCGCCGCAATCCCTGCGAGGACCGCGACAAGGTTGGTCTTGGTGGTGGTGCCTTACGATGCGCGGGGTCGATGCGGCGCAAGGCCTTTCCCTCCAGCACAGGATGGCAAGCAATCAGTTCACCGTCCTCATAGATCCGCAGCTCGGTGGCGTGATGCTGCACCTCAAGTGTCCGACGTCGCGTGGTGTCCGGGACGGAGTAGAAGTTGCCGCCGACCGCGATCATGCCATCCTTGCTCACCCGGCGCTCCACCGACAATATCGCGCTGTACGGGATCGCCGGGAGCAGCTTCAGATCGCAGACTTCCTCGGCAAAGGCCTCATCCACCACGCGCCGGGTGGTGGCGTGAACGCGTGGATTGGCAACCTCGATCCTCCAGGCGTCGAACTGGGCATTGAGGTCGTCCATGTTCCGGAACGTCCGGGCCAGGAAGAAGTCCTGCCGGATATAGCGGAATGGGCGTTCGACCTTACCCTTGGTTTTTGCCCGATACGGCTGGCAAGCGCGTGGTATTGCGCCGTAATGGCTCAAGAGCGCCACCAGGGAGCTGTTGTAGGTCACCACCCCGGCCTCGTCCTCGCCGATCACGGCAGTCTTCATGCGGTCATAGAGGATTTCCTCAGGCACGCCGCCCATGTCAGAGAAGGCCGCGATATGGCAGCGCAGAACCGATTGTAAGTTCTGGCTGGCAACAAACCGGCCCCAGAGCCAGCGGCTGTGCCCAAGCACCATCGAGAACAGCCAGACCTTGCGGACGACGCCGGGCTCATCGGTGAACTCTACCGTGAACTCGGCAAAATCAACCTGGGCCTGCTTGCCCGGCGGGGTCTCGAACCGGCGCTCAAACTGCGTCTGCTTGGGCGGACGTACCTTACGCAGAAAATCTGTGACCGCCGTGTAGCCGCCGTCGTAGCCCAGCTTGCGGATTTCACGCAGCAGGCGCGCCCCGCTGAGATCAGGAAAAGCTTGAATACGCTCCTGCAAATAATCCTCATAAGGCTGGATCACCCGCGATCGCGGCTGGCGTGGCCCGTAAACCGGCGCTTCCAAACCACCGTCGAGATACTTCCGAACCGTCTTGCGGTCACAGCCAACCTTGCGCGCAATCGCAGAAACGCTCAGGCCCTGCTTCTTCAAATCATGGATCAAAACGATCTCCCTCAGTCCTTTCACCTGCCTGCCCCTGTCAGTTCCTCATTCCAGGGCATCAGGCCTCATGTCCCGCGCCAGCGACAATTCCGAATAATTGGAGTTCGGAATTGCCCCTGACGCTCACGACTGGGGAAAATTCAAACGGCAGTTTTGGGGAGATTACGTCCGGCGATTACACTGAACAATTGAATAAAGTGTCGGAGCAGATTGATCATTGTAATTATTTGGATCTTGCAAGTCTCTAAATAACTGTTCAACGTCCTGTTCATCAACCTTGACGCCATACGGGTAACGTGTTGAAACATTTAATTTATGCCTTTCAATCATTGAGCTTTCGTTTATGGATCTCATAAACTGAAGCGTGAAATCGCGGCGTTAATTAGATCAGGTTTCATAGAGGGTAAAGGCCCAACCAAGGGTACCAAGAGCCGCAGCATATATAATCGCATAAGCGCCAGTTTTATCAGTTTCCAGATCGTCAAGACGCAATGCCAAAAAAATTGAAAGCCCCATTATGGCAACCGCCGTTGCCAAGTGCTTTGCGATACGATAACGGCGCAGGAGGATAATAATTGCAATGGTAATTACAAACACCACTGCAACAACGCCAAAAGCTGCTGCAAAGTCTTTTGCTAAATTTATTTGGGCACCTCGATTTTTGAGGCTTCTGGGCCTGATTTGGCCGCAGTAGCGTGTTGACGGCGCTTGGATGGCGTCGACGTTTTGAGGTTTACAGCGCGGCGTCCCACTGCGGCGGTGGCTGGAGCGCCGGCTTCTCGGGCCGATGGCCTGATCGGCCCGTCTGCGCGCCGCTTCGTCACGCCGCATCAACCCGTGCCCGGCGTGAACACCGGGCAAACCAGCGCGCAGGTCAGGCCGCAAATCTGGAGAAACCGGGGATGAAAGGCACCGAGCCGTGATTGCCCCGGGGGGCATACCGCCAAACAGCTACTTCCCTCCCGCTTCACGCCAAACGCACCGCTGCGCGACCAAGAAAATAGTCAAAAATCGAGGTGCCCTATATGTCATAAAGGACTTGTCTTTCGCCTTCATTTTTTGCAATTGGTAGCATGAGTGCAGAACGGCGTCTTGCTTGATCAAGGTAGCCATATGGCACCTTATAAATGTCCTCAGTAATTATTCTTTGAAGTTGCTTTAGCTGGTCCGGTTGGCGCGCGGGCGAGTCAATTGCCTTAACGAGCCTCGCTGTCGGCGATCGATCAAAAATGAAAGGCATAAGGGGCATGATTAGCAGTCCTTTCTTGCTCAGGATTCGATATCATCGTCATGTGACCGGGTCAAAGTAGAAGTCTCCGTGGCGTTTGTCTTAGTATTGGTGTGGACAGCTCGCTGTCGAGGTCCATTGGATGTGTTTTCGCTGCCAGTTCCGCTCGAACTGAATGCCTTTCGAACGGGATGGTGGGTCAATGATTATAATTACTTAGGGGGTAGAGAGCGTTGGGTGTCAGTCGCGTCCGCCCCGCCACCGAGATCCAATAATGGATATAGATAGAGTCCCATTTCGGGCTATTCATCGCGAGACGCCGAGAACGGTTGTTTTTTCGATCTGTGGAAGCTCGAATTGGATGAACGCAGTTGGCCCCTAATAGCGTTCGGAACTTACTTGAATTCGATATTCGAACCCTAGAGGGGTCGAGTATTCTCAGAGCGATGGGGTTTCTTTCGAACAGGTTCCCAATTGCTCTCTGGTGCCTTGCTCGGTTGGCTGTGTTCGTCTCGCCCTGGCGGCGGGAGATCGGCTCTGGACCTGAGATCGAACGGATCCATCAGAACAGGCCGATCCTCTCCGCCGCAGCACCTCGCACTCCTCGTTCACAACCGTGAACTTGGTGTCAGGCAGCAAGGGCTTGAGAGGCGCGCTTGCCTCTGCTCGATACAAAGATGGCGTCATGCCAGCTTGTCGCCCTTTTCTGCTTCGGGTTGATCATATGGATGTTGTCATCGGCCCTTGCGCGGCGACGCTGGGTCAGGGTTTCCAGGGCAGACCGGCGGCCTTCACGGGCTTTAGCGAGTAGATTAGTGCTCATTTTATCTCTCCATCATGAGATGTCGCTCACATGTTCGATTACGCAAAACACCAACTTTTAAGACAGTCTCAGGTTGTCCTGTGCTTTAGTTCAGAAGAAGCATTTTTTTGGAAATAGACTGTCTTTGATTTGTCACCAATCGGCCTTATTTTTTCCGTATTTCAGAAAAGCTCAGATTTCGACGGCTGATCGAGCCACAATCTCGCCATAAATCAAGTTTTACAGGACTGGTGGGGGCAGTCTTATCAAGATGAATATAGCCGATCTCTGTCATTTTTACGGCCGACATTGCCCGGAAGTCGGTCAGCCCATACACGAATCGTTGGCCATTTCCGGTCGATGCTAGCCCGCGGTGAGTCGCGTCGCGCGGCTGGGATAAATCAATCCGGTGTCTCTGGAAGGGGACGAGGGTTGCTACACGGATTTCGACCCATTAAAGCTAAGCCTGATTTTGGGCCAATTGATACGATCCCAGGCTTGCCGTGGGGCGGGGCGATCCAAAATCGGGTTGGTTCAGTCGGGTAGGGCCTCTCGAGGCCCAGAGGACGCTGATTACGGCTCTTCAGGACCATCGGCCAAGGGTTTGCGTCGCGACAGGACGGTCCGTCTTGTCCGATTTGCTCGATGACAGGACAGTTCTGCTTGTTCTGCGCAGTCGTGGGATCTTGCGATGGCCTGCCAAGTGACGTCAGCCCGACTCTTTTGATCGTGCTGTCTCCGGTTCGACCGGATCGGTCTTGCCCTTTGGTCGCACGCGTCTTGGCTTGATCTGGTCCTTGCCAAGACCGTTGAACCCCCCAACGCGGCCACCGAACCATAGCCCTTGCATCTGACGATCCTCGCGTCCCTTCAGCACCTCGCGCAATTCGCTCAGGTTCGCGTCATGCCGCCTGGGAAGGATGAGGCGCTGTGCCAACCGAAGTGTTTCGGAAAGCTCTTTGATCGCGGCGACTCCGCTGCGCGGTTCGGTGGAGTTCGAGAACGCGAAGCTCAGTGTCATCCGGCCCTCGTAGTCCGGCAGGGCATCGGCTTTGATCGACAGGATCGATGGCTTGAGGATTTTCTTGAGCGAGGCATTGGACATCTTGCCGCCGCGGCTGAGGACAACCGTGAAATGCCCGTTCCCGCAATAGGCGATCCGTGCCCCCCATGGGCCCAGCTCGGCGGAGATCTGGCTGGCGACCTTATTGAGCATGCAGCGAAATTCACAGGGGGGCAAAGCCTCGAAAATGTCGTTGATCTCCAGGATGGTGACCGCGAAGACATGCGTGACCGACAGAGCGTGCTCATGGATCAGAAGGTCATCGATCAAACGCATCTGGCTGGTGGCCCCGGGGATGGGATCCAGCGTGATCGGATCGCTGACGTCCAGCTGAACCTCTTGGCGCTTGGAGGGCGTTGCCGATGGTGGCGTGCCAGTGCGATAGGCGTCCCGCAACAGGGTAGCGGCGCGCAGGCGCGCGCCCAGTTCCAATCCGTCGAAGGGCTTGTTGACATAGTCGGTGGCCCCTTGGTGGATCGCCTGGACCAACTGTTCCTGGTCGTCCACCGCCGTAATCATGATGATCGGTGTGGAGTCATATTCCGGAATCGCGCGCAGGCGCTTGCACAAGTCGATGCCGTCCATGCCGGGCATCATGATGTCCAGGAGGATGCAATCGAAGGGCGCGGATGCGGTTTCGACCAAATCAAGGGCTTCGTAACCCGAGCGCGCCGTTGCCACGTTGGCATAATTGGCCGCAACAAGGGCTGCCTCAATGATCTCCAGTGTTGTGGGGTCATCGTCGACCGCAAGTATCCGCATGGCCTGTTCCTCTGGCACGATTTCTGTTGTTCGCTTTCGCAAGTCCGGAAAACCCGGACCGGTCGATCCAGAGTTGTATGGGCAAATATGACTTTGGCATGGCGGCTCTGGGCCAATTCCTTGCATTTGAGAGCAATCGGTATTGCGGAGTCTCGCCTCCCGGGGCCAGATTCATAATTTCTGCAAGGTAAACAGCGTTTTGGTGGAAAAATTTTTGGTTTGCGGGTCGCCTCACACCCCGACCCCGAGGTGTGCCAGAGCAACATATTCCGATTGGGTATACAGATTTAGGTTGAACGGGCGTGTGCGAGTGCTAGCCTTAATGAAAATAAATTGGGATCGTAGGCGTATCTTCTTAACGAGTTTCTTTCGGATTGATCGCCTCGTCTACTTTTCTTTGGCAGCAGTAATGGCCCTAAGGGTCGTGGGGGCAATGGGCTTTGTCAGGTTCTTTGGGCAGGTTTCTGTATCCTATGCAGGTCTTGTCGCTGGTCGCGATCATGGCAACCGCGTGGTTTGTCTATAGATATGACTTGGACAATGCCGTGGATTCAGTCGCCTCGGACACGATCGACGATGGCGTCCAGGCTGCCAACATGCTCCTGCAGGAATTGGCGAAACGCGAGACCATCGCCCGATCTGTCGCGGCGACGACATCCTTGATGCCCGATCTGGACGACGCCGAATTTCAGCACCTCGTCGCGAATTTGACGCGCAGATACCCGGATATCCTGAACGTCGCCTATGCGCCCGATCAGGTGGTTCGCCACGTATATCCTCGAGAAGAGAACGCCGAGGTCATCGGCCTGGACTACAGGGTTGAATCGCAGTTCACGCGCGGCGCCAGTCGCGCGATGGCCATGGGAGAGACTGTTCTTGTCGGCCCGACGGAAATCATACAAGGGGGCCAGGCCCTGATCATGCGGGTGCCCGTCGACGGGGCGGCGCCTGATGACGATCGCCATATCGGCCTGGTCAACCTGGTTATCGATATCGAGTCGCTTCTGGAACAGGCGCGCATCCCGGAGGCCTTGGCCCGGATCGACCTGTCGGCCTTCAGCATCGATCCGGAGTCCGGTTCGGCGCATTCGGTCATTGGCAACGCGACGACCTGTGGTTCACAGGCAATCGTGCGCAGTTTTCTGACCATGGACCGGAAATGGACGTTCTGCATTTCCCCCATCGGTGGCTGGCCGACGCAGGGGCCCTATGCCTTGTTGATTGTCGTCGCGGCTGCCTTGTTCTTCGGTTCCACTCTTACCGGTTTCCTGGTTGTCAATCGCCTGCGCCAGAAAGAGGCGCTGGCAACCAACCAGCTTTGGGAGTCGATCGAGGCGATCAATGACGGTTTCGTTCTCTATGACGAGAATGACAGGTTGGTCCTGTGCAATTCGAAATACCTGGAGATCTACGGGCGATCCCGGCGGATCATCCGTCCGGGCGTGACGTTCAAGGAAATCCTCAGCTACGGCGCCTGGAATGGAGAATATGCCGAAGCGATCGGGCGGGAAGAAGAGTGGATCGAAGAGCGTATGGCCGCCCATCGCCTTCCCAACAGCGTATTCGAAGAGCAGCTTCGCGACGGACGCTGGATCAAGGTCTCCGAACGTCAGACTTCGAGTGGCGGAACAGTCGGCTTCCGGGTCGATGTGACCGATCTCAAGGTGGCCCTGCAGAAGGCAGAAGCGTCGGAAATCGCCAGCCGGGAATTCCTCGACAATATCAATCACGAAATCCGGACGCCGCTGTCCGTGATCATCGGGTTCATCAAGTTTCTCTCGGACCCCAAGGCTTTGCCCAGCCGACGGTCCTTGACCGCAGCGCTCGACGATGGCGAACTTGAGGCCATTCGAGAGGCGGCCGAGGCTTTCACGAAAGATGTCGAAACGCAGGCCGGGCGCGTGCAGAAGTCGGCAGAACAGCTTCTGTCGATCGTGCAGGACACGCTGGACCTGTCAAATATGGTAAAGGGCACCCAGACCTGCGAACCGAAAGAGCTCGACCTCAAATCCCTGCTGACAGAATGCCTGTGCCGGTTTTCGCACCAGGCGGCGCAGAAGGGGCTGGAGCTTCGGATCGACGTCGCGCCGGCGACGATCGTCGCTGACCCTGAGCAGCTGCGTCAGATCGTGGTCAACCTCGTCGGCAATGCCGTCAAGTTCACCGACAAAGGCTTCGTTGCGATACGCTCAGAGACGGAAGACGACGCGGTGCTGATCGAGGTCGAGGATTCCGGGCCGGGCATCGCGCCGGAGCATCGCGAAAAGGTCTTTGACAGGTTCTGGCAGGTCGATGGATCCGTGACCCGCCGCCACAGCGGCACCGGGCTCGGGTTGGCCATATGCGATGCGCTCACCAAGCTACATGGCGGGACCATCTGGGTCGAACCAGGTGAAGACGGAGGCTCCATCTTCTGCCTGCGGCTGCCCCAACCCTATAGCGAGCGCGACACAGTTCTTTCATTTTCCGACGAAATGGCTGGCTAGGTCTGCCCCTGTCGGACTAGAAAAAGGTCAGATTGGTGCCGTATTTTGGCCCTTTGCCGCATTTATAGACCGTAAAACAACAAAAATTACGGAACTAGAATGCACGCAGACGGAGTCGTGATGATGAGTGAGCAGGCCATAGAGACAACGTCTGGACCCTTGGGCCAGAAGTGCCGCCGACCTTTGGCGGTCTTGGTCGGGGCATTCGCGGCAGGGAGCGTCTTCGCTGGTCTTCTGAACATGGCGCCGAGCAGCAGCGCAGCCTGGGGCAGCACATTGACCTACGCGCTCTTGTTCGGGGTGCTGGGCGTTGCGGTCTACCGGCGCAACAAGATTTTGGAATTGCAGCGTGACCTTGTGCGCCAGCAGGCACAGGAAATCCAACTGACCCACGCGGCGTTGAACAATCACGCGCTTGTGTGCCTGACCGATCCAGACGGGAAAATAGCCTCCGTCAACGAGAATTTCTCTGCGAAGTTCGGCTATCGCCAAGAGGACCTGATTGGCCGCCATATCAGCATTATCTACCCGGATGGGGACGAGGATGCCACGATGTTGGAAGTGCGCAGGTCGCTGGCGCGGGGCGAAATCTGGACCGGCGAAAGCGAAGAAGTCACCGCCGAGGGGACCAAGGTCTTCATGCGTTGCACGATCGTGCCGATGCTCGACGAGGCCGGTAAACTGGTCAAGACGGTCTCGATCCGTACCGACAACACCGAATATCGCCGCGCCGAGAAGGCTCGCTTCCTCAAGAGCCTGTTCGATCACCTGCAGGACGAGGTTTATATCTTCCGCACCGACAGCCTGCAGATGGTCTATGCCAATCACCGCGCGCTCGAAGCCAGCAACTGGTCCGCCAAGGACATCGACGCGAAAACCATCATCGACGCCGACAGCCAGATGAACGCGGCCGCGTTCCGCGCCCATGTCGCGCCGCTGATGCGCGGGGACCGCGATTCCGTCAGCATCGAGGTGATGCGCGGCGACAGGGCCGGCGAAATCCGGACCCGCCTCGTGCGTTCCGACGACGGCGAACTGCTGTTCGTGTCGGTCTTGCGCGATACGACGGAGCGTATGGAAACCGAACGCGCCAGGCTTGAGTCGGTGTCCGTGGTCAGCCACGAACTGCGCACGCCGCTCACATCGATCAAGGGCGCGCTGCGGCTGCTGGGGTCGGGCGCCATGGGGGATTTCGACGCGCAGGCCAAATCGGTTCTGGATATCGCGGAGCGCAACACCGAGACTCTTCTGCTGATCGTCAACGATATCCTCGATCTCGAGAAGATCCGCGCCGGCAAGATGCGGCTTGAAAAATCCGATGTCGATCTTGTCAGCTTCCTCAATGACGTCGTGGAAATGAACACTGGCTACGGCGCCGAGTTCCAGGTCGATTTCGACTTCTCGACCCGGTTGGACACCGCCATGGCCCGGTTGGCCCCAGAACGCATGATGCAGGTTTTCGCGAACCTGCTTTCCAACGCCGCCAAATATTCCCCGACCAACGACACGGTGCGGGTCGGGCTCGAGGACGACGGCGAATATTGGCAAGTTTCTGTGACGGACCGCGGCCCGGGTATTCCCGAATCCGCGCGCGAAACCGTTTTCGAAAGTTTCGGGCAAGTCCAGAATACCGACGGCAAGACAAGGAAGGGCACGGGTCTGGGCATGGCAATCGCTCGCAAGATCGTGCTGGCCCATGGCGGAGAGATCGACTTCGAGAGCGAGCCGGGCCATGGAACGACCTTCTATGTGCGGTTGCGCAAGCCCCATCTGGAGGCTGATCTTGGCCAGGGCGATACCGAGACCGCTTCATTATCCGATGTTGCCTAGTAAAGACCTTTGAAATGACGCTTTTCCGACCCCCAAAGGTACAGGTCTCCTGCAATTGATAGCCAAACCGAATAATCCCGAGAAACTGGAGCAAACGCCATGGCCGAACTGAAGCGCATACTGCATGTGGATGACGACGAGGATATCCGCGTCATCGCGAACATGGCCCTTGAAATGGTTGGCAACCTGGAGGTGCTGCAATGTGGTTCGGGCCGGGAAGCCACCGAGAAGGCCGCAGATTTTGCCCCGGACCTCTTCCTGCTGGATTACATGATGCCCGAGATGGACGGTGAACAGACGCTCCGCGCCTTGCGCAACCTGCCGGGGCTGCAATACGTGCCGGTGATCTTCATGACCGCGCGTGTGCAGGCGGATATCGCCGACGGCCTGCGCCGCGAGGGCGCCCTGGAGGTGATCACCAAGCCATTCGATCCGATGGAGCTGGCCAATCAGATCCGGGAGGTCTGGAGTAGCCGGCCGGTCGTCCAGCTGCGGCAGGCCGTTTGAATCCTTTCAAATTCTCCGTTTTCGTCCAACTGCTGCCACAATTCGCGGGAAGTCTGGCTTCAACCATAAGTCGATGGATTGGGGCGCCGGGCAGAAGAAGGGATGCATTGCAGCATCCACGTGCCGCCCGGTCACTGGAGCAGAAAATGAAAATACTGATCGTAGACGACGATGACTTTGCGCTGGAGCTTCTGGGCTCGGCGCTCTCGGGCGCAGGCTACACTGACGTGACAGCGGCATCGTCCGGAGAAGAGGCGCTGGGCGCGGTTGCCCATACCGATACCCCCTTCGACATTTTCCTTCTGGACATCCAGATGCCGGGCATGGACGGCATCGAACTTTGCGCGCGCCTGCGCAAGATGGCGCAATATGCGTCGACACCCATCATCATGATCACCGCCATGCAGGAGCGGCGGTTCATTGACCAGGCATTCGCGGCCGGGGCTATGGACTATGTCAACAAGCCGTTCGACCCGATCGAGCTCGGTGTGCGGATCAGTCTTGCCGCCCGGCTCTCCAACCAGGCGAAAAAGGTCGATGCCTATGCGACCGAAGCGGCCTCCCTGAAGGCCCGCACCGGCATGGGCGCGGCGTTCGGCGTCGATGAGCCGATTGCGCTACGTGATGTGCCGCGTGTCATCAGCATGACCGCCATGGAAAACTACCTTCTGCGCCTGACCTACTGGATGGCCATCAAGAGCCAATCCGTCGTGTTTTCCATTCCGGGTTTCCGCGAGATTCACGCCCGGATCGACCCGTCGGATGCCTATGATATCCTCAGCGACACGGCGGCCGCGATCACGGTAGGGTTCAAGCATACCGATCACCTCGTGACCTATGTCGGCAATGGCCAGTTCGTCGTGGTGGTGAGTGGCAAGAACACCGTTATTGGCCCCGAAACGCTATGGTCCATCGAGGCCAACCTGGAGCAGGATCCTCCGCTGCTTTCGTCCGGCGAGGAATGTCCGATCCGCCTTGTCATGGGCGAGGTCTTCTCGCCCGGGATCTGGTCGGCGCCGAACCGCCTCAACCTGCTGTTGCGGCCGCTGGATGCAGACCTGTCCCCGGCTGGCTCGGGTGCGGAAGAACGAGCGCGGATCTGGTGAAGGGCATCGGGACTGGAAAGATGAACGACCTTTCGAAGAACCAAAGCGCCTTTGATCTTTCCATCGCAGCGGTTCGAAAGAAATTCGCCGACCGGGCATATGAGCAATCGCAACAGCTGGATGCGCTCCTCGACCGGCTCGAGACGCAGCCCGATGACCAGCACGCGCTGCAATCGGTCTTGCAGATCGCGCACCGCATCGCCGGCGTTGCAGACACGTTGGGCTTTGGACGCCTGGGCGAGCTGGCACGCAACGCCGAAAACCTGACCCGCACCGCGATCGAAGTGAATACGCGCGACGCGATTGGCGCGACCATCCAGGTGACGGATACGCTCATCGAGGAACTCGACCAGATTGGCCAGGATAGACCGTTGGACGAGGTTGGCGGCTGATCAGCCGTTTCCCATGGTACGACCCTGAGACCGGGATACCGCCACAGGCCGGTCTCATACCGCTTCCGGAACGTAAATCTGCGGTTGCAGGAAGACCCGGTCCGGACCGGGGATTCTTCCTGTTTCCGCAGCGGTGATCATGGCCGCGATCAAGTCCCGGCAAAGAGGTCCCAGGGGCGTGCCGATTGCCATAACCGCGTAGCGGTCGGTCAAGGCCCTTCTGGTGTCCTCTGTCAGTTCCGGAACCACGAGGGCCACCTTGCCGGGCGGCCGCATCTCGCGCAGGGCGCGGATCGCCCCTTCCATGCCGCCGCCGGCCACGAAGATCGCGCCGAGATCCGGATGCCTGTCCAGAAGGTCCAGCGTCGCTTCGTAGGTGACCTGCCGGGTCTCGAGATTGACGATCGTGTCCAGCACCTCGATCCCCGGCGCGTATTCCCGCAGGTAGCTGCGAAAGCCGGTTTCGCGCAGGACATGGCCATGCCAGCGATTGCCCCCGACGAAAACCGCCGCCTTGCCCTGTTGGCCCATCCGGGTGGCGATCATCCAGCCGGCGATGCGTCCAACCTGCATGTTGTCGAGTCCGAAATAGCCCAGCCGCACATCCCGTGCGAAATCGTTGAGCAGCGCGAAGCAGGGCGTGCCGCCGGCGGCTATCTCGGCGATGCAGCGATCCACGATGGCATGGTTGATAGCAGGGCCGGCCACCGCATCGGCGCTCTCGGCGGCGCGGGTGAAGGCCTGTGCGAAGTCCTCGGGCGATTGCGAGGCGCAGGCTTCGATCTTAATGCGCAGGTCGTAGCCGGGCACCGCCTTGGCCGCACGGTCGATCTCGGCGGCAAAGCTGCGATAGAACTCCTGCCCGTGCTTGTGCAGCACGAAGCCGAGGCGAAGCTGTCGGTCGCGCCGCGTTCGATGCTCGGGGATCAAGCCAGCCGCGTGATAGCCGATGCGCTCTGCGGCCTCGGCGACGCGTTGCACCGTTGCCGGGCTGACATTGGCGCGGCCATGCAGAACCCGGTCAACCGTTGCCACGCCGACCCCGGCTTCGCGGGCGAGATCCTTGATCGTTGGGCGTTTGGACATGGTGATATGGTGTAATTACATCAATTCAGAGCTGCATGTTTGATGTGATTTGAGGTAAATGCAAGGCTGGCGCGCGCATTTTGCCCCTGTCCTCGGGTATCACGACCCCAAGCTGCACCCTTGGGAGGACGATAGATGGGACTGCGCGACTATTCCATGCTTGGGCCGGATGCCAGGCGGGCCGTTGAAACCGGTCTCGCCGCGGCCGAGTGGTATCATACCGACATTTCCCGCAAGGAAATGAAAGAGCTGATGAAACGGTCCGACGACCCGGCGATCCGCGACACCGTGATCCTGTTCGGCGCGATGATCGTGCTGGCCGGACTCGGCATCGCCCTGTGGCCGTCCTGGTGGTCTGCGCCGTTCTGGCTGGCCTATGGTGTTCTCTACGGGTCGGCCATGGACAGCCGGTGGCACGAATGCAGCCACGGCACGGCCTTCAAGACGCGCCGGTACAACGACTGGCTCTACAATGTCGCCAGCTTCTGCATGATGCGAAACCCGCATACCTGGCGCTGGTCCCATGCCCGCCACCACACTGATACGATCATCGTGGGCCGCGACCCGGAAATCGCCGTGATGCGGCCGCCGGATTTCATCCGCCTGATCGCCAACCTGTTCGGGTTGGTGGATGTCTGGCATGCCATCGGGCGCATGCTGCTGAATGCGTCGGGGCGCCTGCACCCCGAAGAAGCCAGCTACATCCCCGAGGCCGAACAGCACAGGGTCATCCGCGTGGCCCGGATCTGGGTGGCGATCTATGCGGCGGTCATCGCGCTGGCCGTGGCGATGGGGTCGATCCTGCCGCTTATGGTGATCGGGCTGCCACGGCTTTACGGGGCCTGGCACCACATCATGACCGGGCTGCTGCAACATGGCGGTCTGGCCGACAACGTGATCGACCACCGGCTGAATTCGCGCACGGTCTACATGAACCCGGTCAGCCGCTTCATCTACTGGAACATGAATTACCACGTGGAACACCACATGTTCCCCATGGTGCCCTATCACCAGCTGCCCAGACTGCACGAGAAGATCAAGCATGACCTGCCCGCGCCCAACCGCTCCATTCCCGAGGCGCTGGCCGAGATGATCCCGGCGCTTCGGCGGCAACTGCGCAATGAGGACTATTTCCTGAAACGCGAATTGCCCACGACGGCGAGGCCCTATCGCGAGGATTTCCACGCCGAGGCGCTTGGCGCCGCTGCACAATAAGGAAAGGGAGGACGACAATGACCCAATGGATCGACGCCTGCGCCACCGACGAGATCGACGAGGAGGACCTGGTTCGGTTCGATCACGATGGCCGGACATTCGCCATCTACCACAGCCCGGACGGAGAGTTCTTCTGCACCGACGGTCTTTGCACCCATGAACAGGTGCATCTGGAGGATGGCCTGGTGATGGAATATGAAATCGAGTGCCCAAAGCACAACGCGACCTTCGATTACCGCACCGGAGAGGCCAAGCGTGCGCCCGCCTGCGTCAACCTGAACACCTATCGCACCAAGGTCGAAAATGGCCGCGTCCTGATCGAGGTCTGAGGGATGGGGATGTATCACGCGCGGCCCACCGTGGCCGACCTGCGCGCGCGCAAGACGGCAGGCGACAAGCTGACCATGCTGTTCGTCGAGACAGAGGACGAGGCCCGCGCGGCGGCCGAGGCGGGGATCGACATGCTGTCCGTCGTCGCCCCGCTCTGGACGCCCGCGATGCGTGCGGCGGCGGGTGACTGTTTCGTGCAGGTCGGCCTGCTATACGGGGCGCTTTGCACCGGGGAGGACTACCTGCGTGCCGCGCATGCGGCGATGCAGACCGGGGCTGATTGCGTCTATTGCGCAGCCTCGCTCGATATCCAGAAACTGCTTTGCGACAACGCCATACCGGTCGTGGCGCATGTCGGCCTGATCCCCAGCCAATGCACGTGGACCGGCGGCTTTAGGGCGGTGGGCAAGACTGCCGCCGGTGCCCGCGCGGTCTGGGACCACGTCAAGCGGCTGGAAGAGATCGGGTGTTTCGGTGCCGAACTGGAAGTCGTACCCGACCGCGTGGCCCGGATGATCGCCGAGAACACGCCGCTCCTGCTTCTGGGCATGGGGGCGGGTGCGCATGCGGATGCGCAATATCTCTTTGCCGAGGACGTTCTGGGCCATGGGGTCAATAAGCGGCCACGTCATGCCAGGACCTATCGCAACTTCGCGGCCGAGTTCGAAAGGCTCCAACGCGAACGGGTCGCCGCCTTTGGTGAATTCATCGCGGATGTGAAATCGGGTGACTATCCCGGGCCGGAGCACGCGGTTTCGATTTCGGACGAGGAATTCGAATCGTTCCTGTCGGAATTGGGGCGCTAACCCGCCCGCAATCCGCGGATGACTTCGCGCGCCTTGTCGGACAAGGCGGCTTCGGTTGTCGACAGGATGCCGATCCGGTCGAAGAGGTCGGCATCGGCGGCCAGCGTTTCGCGCAGCGCCGCGCCGAAGGTCATCCGCAATTCCGTCCCGATGTTGAACTTGCAGATGTGACTGCCTGTGGCCAGCTCGGCGCGCAGGGCGTGAGGCAGGCCCGATCCGCCATGGATGACCAGCGGGACATCCGTGGCCGCCTCGATCGCGGCCAGACGGTCGCGGTCGATGCGCGCTTGCTGGTTCTGTTGCAGATGCACGTTGCCGATCGAGATCGCCATCGCATCCACCCCCGTTTCCGCGGCGAAGCGGGCCGCCTCTGACGGGTCTGTCCCGGCAGAGGTCTCGCCGTCCTGGTAGCCGACAAAACCGATCTCACCCTCGCAGGACACGCCCGCCGCATGGGCCATGCGGGCGATTGCGCGGGTTTCGGCGATGTTCTCCTCAAGCGGCAGGCGCGAGCCATCGAACATCACGCTGGTGAACCCCAGGGCGATGGCCTCTTTGCAGTCTTCTGCGCTGCGTCCGTGATCGAGATGCGACACCACCGGGACCGAGGCCGCATCGGCCAGCGCATGAAACATCGTCGCCCAGACGGGCAGGGGCATGTGCGCGCGCGCGCCCGGTCCGGCCTGCAGGATGATCGGAGCGCCCTCGGCCTCGGCGGCGGCAACATAGGCCCGCGCATCCTCCCAGCCCAGGCAGACCACCCCTGCCACGGCATAGCCGCCCTGCATGGCCGGTTGCAGAACCTGGGAAAGCGTGGCGCGCGTCATTTGAACTTGGCCACCATGTCCATGATCCCGGGAATGGTGTGCAGCTGCTCTTCATGCGTCGGCTGGAAATATTGCTTCAGGCTGCGCTGGCTTAGGCCACCAAGGATGGTGAAATAATACATCTCGTAACCCGGTAGGACGCAGCAGGGGTGATAGCCCTTGTCGATCAAAACGGTAGAGCCGTTCATCACGTGATAGGCGTCGCCCGGTTCGTTATCGACCCGTTGCAGCATTTGCAGGCCGGAGCCGTAATCGGGCTTGAAGCGGAAATTGTAGGTCTCGTCGTGGCGCGTTTCTTCGGGCAGGCGGTCTGTGTCGTGCTTATGGCTGGGAAAGCCGGACCAGCCGCCCGCGCCCACGGTGAAGAGTTCGCTCACCAGCAGCCGGCCCACGCGGTCATGGTGCCCCGCGCCCAGGATATGCTTGATCTTGCGGTGGGTCTTGGTGTCGTCCGATCCATATTGCACGAGGTCCAGCTCATGGCTGCGCACGGCAAAGGGTGTCAGCGTTTCGGCATATTTCGCCCCGGCGACGAAGGTCTCGGTATCGGTGCGCGCGGTGATGCGGGCGCCCATGGCGGTGGGCACATAGACGCCTTCGGGGTCGCCATCCCAGACATCGACCCCCCGATTGCCGATCTCGGCAAAGGTCTCGCCGCCCACTTCGACATCCACGGTGCCGGTGGCCGGGACGATGCAGGTCTCGTAGCCGTCCAGCTTGTATTCGAACGTCTCGCCGGCCTTCAGCTTGACGATGTTGAAATAGTTCAACGGGACGAGGTCATGATCCACGTCCACGATGGGTTTGTTGGCGTTGTCGAAGGGGGGGATGTGCATCTGTGCCTCCTATGCGGGCGGGGTCATTTCGGTCTGGTTCATGAACGTATCGAGTTCGTCGGGCGTGGGCATGGCCGGGGCGCAGCCCACGCGGGACACGACAATCGCCGCGGCGGCCGATCCCCGCGCAACCGCCTGCGGCAGGTCGCGGCCCTCTGCAAGGGAGGACAGGAAGCCGGCCATGAAACTGTCGCCGGCGCCCGTGGGCTTTAGTGCCTGCGAGCGAAATATGCCGGTGCGGGTCTCTTTTCCGCCCGAGATCGTGATCGCGCCTTTTTCGCCCATCTTGTAGACCACGATCCGGTTCGCATTGGCAGCAAGCGCGCGGGCCTTGTCCAGCCCTTTGTCATAATCGCCGGCCATGAAGCCGAACTCCACGTCATTGCCGATGATGATGTCGCAGATTGCAGCGGCGCGGGAATAGACCTCGGAGGCCTCTTCGGCAGACGCCCAGCTATAGGGCCGGTAATCCACGTCGAAGAACAGCGGCAGCCCGGCGGCGCGGGCGCGCTCGAAAGCGGTCAAGCAAGCGCTGCGCGAGGGTTCGGCAGCCAGAACGGTGCCGGTTGTGACCAGCGCCGAATAGCCCGCATAGGGCAGGGCGGTCACGTCCCCCTCGACCATCTCGAAATCGGCCGCGCCGTTTCGGTAGATTACCGATTGGGTATCTTCCAGCCGGGTTTCGACCACGGCCAATGAATTGCGCGCCTCGCCGCCCTCGACCCGCACGAAACGGCGGTCGATGCCGTAGGCGTCAAGCTGGTTCAGGCAGAACCGGCCCACCGCGTCGTCGGAGACCCGCGTGACAAGGGCCGCGTCGCAGCCAAGGCGCGTCAGGCCCGCGGCGATATTCGCCGACGACCCGCCCAATGCAGCGGTGAATTGTCCGGCCTGTTCCAGCCGGGTGCCGGGTGGATCGGCATACAGATCCATGCCCGCGCGCCCAATGACGAGGAATGCCTTGCCACGAAGCCTGTCGAGATCGGCCATGCGCCGCCCCTCCAATTTGATATTGCAGCGTCTGGGTCGCGACGATACAGATTTTGCAACCGGTTGCAACACGAGTCGGCCGGCGGCGACAGGAGGGGACAGATGACCGAGATCGGCATTGGCATCGTCGGAGGCGGCTATATGGGCAAGGCCCATTCCGTGGCCATGGCATCGGTCGGGGCCGTGTTCGGCACCAGGCTGCGGCCACGGCTGGAGATGATCGCGGCATCCAGCGCGGAAAGCGCCGAACGCTACCGGGCGGCCTTCGGGTTCCGGCGGGCTGCGCCGGATTGGCAGGCGCTTGTGAACGATCCAGGCGTCGAGGCGGTCATTATCGCATCGCCGCAGGGAACCCATCGCGAGATCGCCGAGGCAGCCTTTGCATCTGGCAAGCCGGTATTCTGTGAGAAGCCCTTGGCCGATACGATGGAGGATGCGCGCGCCATGGTGCAGGCGGCCGAGGCATCGGGTCTGCCGAACATGGTGGGTTTCAATTATAGCCGCACACCGGCCACGCAATTCGCCCGCAAGCTGATCGCCGAGGGCGCGCTGGGCGATATCACCTGGTTCCGCTGCGAGCATAGCGAGGATTTCCTCTCCGACCCCGCGACGCCGTTCAACTGGCGCTGTTCTGGGCGGGCCAATGGCAACATGGGCGATCTGGCCCCGCATCCGATCAACGCGGCGCTTGCCCTTACGGGGCCGATCGCCAAGGTGTCGGCGGATCTGGAAACGGTTCATGCCGAACGTCCGGGCGGCACCGTCGACAATGACGACCATGCCCAGATCATGTGTCGGTTCGCCAATGGGGCCATGGGCCACATCTATTCCAGCCGCATCGCGACAGGACGCAAGATGGGCTATGCCTACGAGGTCTTCGGGACCAAAGGTGCCTTGCGGTTCGACCAGGAAGACCAGAATGCCCTGTGGCTGTACGAGGCCGAGGGGCCCGAGGCGACCCGCGGGTTCCGCAAGATCCTGACCGGTCCGGCGCATCCCGATTACGAACCGTTCTGCCAGGGGCCGGGCCACGGTACCGGCTACCAGGACCAGATCATCATCGAGGCCAAGGATTTCCTTGAGGCCATCGACACCGACCAGCCGGTCTGGCCAACCTTCCGCGACGGCCTGGCTGTCGCCGAGGTGGTCGAGGCGGTGATGGCCTCGGCAGAAACAGGACAATGGACAGAGGTAAGGCAATGACCATCCAGATCGGCAATGCGCCCTGTTCCTGGGGCGTGGAATTTGCAGGCGATCCGCGCAATCCCGATTGGCGCGACGTGTTGCGTGACTGTGCGGCGGCGGGCTATCGGGGCATCGAACTTGGCCCCGTCGGCTACATGCCCGAAGATCCGGCCCAGCTTGGCGACGCACTGGCCGAACACGACCTTTCCCTGATCGGCGGGGTGGTCTTTCGGCCATTCCATGACCCCGACAAGTGGCGCGATGTGCTGGACGGTGCTGAACGCACCTGCAAATCGCTGGCCAGTCATGGCGCCAAACATCTCGTTCTGATCGACAGCATCTCGCCGCGCCGCGCGCCCACGGCAGGCCGCGCGGACGAGGCCGAACAGATGGACGCCGCCGAATGGAAAGCGTTCCGCGAGCGTATCGAATACGTCACCCGGATGGGATCCGAGGTCTATGGTCTGACGGTCAGCATCCATGCCCATGCGGGGGGCTTCATCGACTTCGAACCCGAGTTGGAGCGCCTTCTGGATGAGATCGACGACAGCCTGTTGAAAATCTGCTTCGACACGGGCCACCATTCCTATGCGGGCTTTGACCCGGTGGCCTTCATGAAGCGCCATATGGATCGGATTTCCTACATGCATTTCAAGGATATCGATCCGGCTGTTAAGGCAGATGTGGTCGCCAATCGCACGGATTTCTACAAGGCCTGCGGGCAGGGCATCTTCTGCAAGCTGGGTGAGGGCGATGTGGATTTCCCCGCCGTGCGGCAGGTGCTGTTGGAGTCCGGGTTCGAGGGCTGGTGCACCGTGGAACAGGATATCGACCCGACCCTTGATGTGACCCCGCTCGAGGATGCGCAGGCCAACCGCGCCTATCTGCGTTCCATCGGCTTCGAATAAGGAGAGAACGACATGGCGAAACTGCGTTGGGGCATGATCGGCGGCGGCGAAGGCAGCCAGATCGGGCCGGCTCACCGTCTGGGTGCCGGGCTGGACGGCTTGTTCGACTTCACCGCCGGGGCGCTGGACCATCGCCCCGCGGAAGGCCGCGCCTATGGCCAGCGGCTGGGGCTCGCGGCCGACCGGGCCTATGGCGACTGGCAAGAGATGCTGGCCGGTGAAAAGGGCCGTGACGACCGGATCGACCTTGTCACCGTGGCCACGCCCAACGCGACCCATTTCGAGATCACCAAGGCCTATCTTGAGGCCGGGTTTCACGTGCTGTGTGAAAAGCCCATGACCATGACCGTCGAAGAGGGCGAAGAGATCGTGAAGATCGCCCGCGCCACCGGACGGATCTGCGCGGTGAATTACGGCTATTCGGGCTATTCTTTGGTGCGGCACATGCGGGCCATGGTGGCGCGCGGTGACCTGGGCAGGATCCGGCTGGTCAAGGCGGAATTCGCCCATGGCCATCACGCCGATGCGGGCGATGCCGACAACCCCCGCGTCCGTTGGCGCTATGACCCGGCCCAGGCCGGTGTTTCGGCACAATTCGCCGATTGCGGCATCCATGCGCTGCACATGGCCAGCTTCGTGATCGGGCAAGAGGCCGAGCGGCTTTCGGCGGATACGGTCAGCTGTATCGAGAGCCGCGAGCTGGAAGACGACGCCATGGTCAACCTGCGCTTCGACGGTGGCGCGGTGGGGCGGCTTTGGACCTCGTCGGTCGCGCTGGGCCGTCAGCATGGCCTGACGCTTCAGGTTTTCGGGGAAAAGGGGGGGCTGCGCTGGGCGCAGGAGCAGCCCAATCAGCTTTACTGGATGCCGCTGGGTGGACGGGTTGAGACCATCGAGCGAGGCGAGGCTGGCCTGTCGCCCGAGGCAGACCGCACCAGCCGCGTGACCATCGGCCATGCCGAGGGCATGCCGCTGGCCTTCGCCAATATCTATGCCGACCTTGCCGAGGCGATTCGGGCGGAAAAAGAAGGCCGCGAGATGGACCCGGCGGCCAATCTCTATCCCAGGGCCGAGGACGGGGTGCGGTCGATGGCGGCGGTGTTCGCCGTGGCCGAAAGCGGCAAGGCCGAGGGCGCATGGACCGATGCGCGCCCGCCGATGTTCCGCTAGGGCAGAGGCCGCAGGGTTGCACGCTCGATCAGGGAGCACGGGAGCATCCTGGTTTCCGGGCGCCGCGCCGCGTCGGCTATGCTGGCCTCGATCAGCGCAACCGAGGCGGCGACGATCTCGGCGATGGGCTGACGGATGGTGGTCAGCCCGATATTCTCCCAGCCGGCCATTTCCATGTCGTTGAGACCGAGAATCCCGACCTGGCCGGGAACCTTCAGCCCGGCATCGCGCAGCGCACTCAGCGCGCCGATGGCGATCACGTCGTCCCCGCAGAACCAGGCCTCGGCCCCGGGGCCATCCTGCAGCAGGCCGCGCATGGTGGCGCGTCCGGCATCGAAGGCATAGGCCGGTGCGAACCGGGCCCCGACAAAGGCCGCGCCAGCACGGGCCTGAAAGCCTGTCAGCCGATCCTGCGTGGTGCTGGCCTCTCGCGGGCCACCAAGAAAGCCGATGCGCCCATAGCCCCGGGCCAGCAGCGTCTCCGCGGCCAGCGTGCCGGCGGCGATGTTGTCGATGCTGACAAGGTCGGTATCGGGCGCGCTGCGCGACCAGCCGAAGGCATGGACAACCGGCAGGCCCGCGGCCCGGAACGCGGCGGTGAAGTCCGGTGGCAGCGTCGAGGAGGCGACGATGACCCCGTCCACGCTATATTGCCTGAGCATGTCCAGAGAGTGGACGGCGTCGCCTTCGTGGGCGAGGTTCACCAGCAATGGCCTCAGTCCCGCCTGTTGCAGGGCTTGCGTGAACCTGTCGAAGATTTCCAGAAAATAGGGATTGGTGAAATTGTTCGACACCAGCCCGATCAGCTTGGTGCGTCCAGTGGTCAGGCTGGAGGCCAGCACGTTGGGGTGATAGCCCAGCTCGGCGGCGGCGGCCTCGACCTTGGCGCGTGTCCTGTCAGAAACCGAAGCGCCCGCGGTAAAAGTCCGCGAGACTGCGGATTTCGACACGCCGGCGCGGTCGGCAACATCCTGTAGCGTGACGGCCATCTGCCCTCGGGATTGGTTCCGGATCACGACAAGAAGACAAGTGCGCTTGGCAGAATGCAACCGGTTTCACGCATGGCCTGCCTTGATGCTGCATTTTGCGGCATTGCCAAGCAGGGCAAACGTCATTCATGATGTGCGAGCAGCGCGCATTTGCAGGAGAGGCCATGGCACGTCGCCCGACAATCAAGGATGTCGCCGAAGCGGCAGGGGTCAGTGTTTCGACCGTCGACCGGGCTCTGAACGGGCGTATGACGGTGCGCGAGGACACCCTGCGCAAGATCGCCGAGGCGGCGCATCGGGTCGGCTATCATGCACGTGGGCTGTTCGATCACCGGCTGGTCGAGGCCGTCCCCGAGAGGTGCTTCGGCTTCGTTCTCTTGAAGGAAAAGCAGGAATTCTATCGCAACTTTCGCCGCGAGATCGAACGCGCCGTCGCCGCGCGCACGGATATTCGCGGCACGGCCGATATCCGGTTTGCCGGGTCGCAATCCCCTGAGGAGTTCGCGGAGATTCTGCGCGGCATGGGGCGGCGGTGCGACGCGGTCGCGGCCATCGCGGTCAATCACCGGGCGCTGGATCAGGTGGTGGAGGAGCTGAAGGGCCTGGATGTGCCGACCTTCTCGCTGCTCAATGACTTCGCGCAGGGAATCCGGCGCAATTACATTGGGTTGAACAACATGAAAGTGGGTCGTCAAGCGGCCTGGATGATCACCCAAACTTCACACGTGCCGGGCAAACTGGCAGTTTTCGTGGGCGGTAATCGTTGGCATGGGCACGATCTGCGCGAGGTGGGGTTCCGCGCCTACACGCGTGAGAACGCCCCCGCCTTCACGGTGCTCGATACGCTTGTGAACCTCGAAACGCGGCAATTGACCTACGAGGCGACGTTGGACCTGCTGACCCGCCATCCCGACCTGCGCGGGATCTACGTGGCCGGTGGGGGCATGGAAGGGGCCATCGCCGCCCTTCGTGAAACCCGGGCGCCGGGCGAGGTGGCGCTTGTGGTCAACGAGGTGACGGCCGAGAGCCGCGCGGCGTTGCTTGATGGCTACCTGCGGATGATAATCTCGACCCCCTTGGCGGAACTCTGCGACGACGTCGTCGCGCTCATGGTCAAGGCGCAATCGGGCGATGACGGGACCATCGGGCAGCATTTCCTTGACCCACGCATCATTCTGCCGGAAATCGCCTAAATGACGAAAAAACGTCATTTTGCATGCGCGGAAAAACGTCATGAATGAGTGAAACGATCCTGACCCGCGTTGACGGAATCGGCGTGCCGGGCTTTCTCTTCTGCGACAAAGAGGCGCGTCCATTCGTGGCGCGGGGGGAGGATAGCGAGGATGCAGATACAATCTGCACTCAATCACATGACCGTGCCCGGTC
Organism: Salibaculum griseiflavum; assembly: GCF_003129565.1. Lineage (GTDB taxonomy): Bacteria > Pseudomonadota > Alphaproteobacteria > Rhodobacterales > Rhodobacteraceae > Salibaculum > Salibaculum griseiflavum. Next base: position 101,027 of record NZ_QETF01000008.1, on the reverse strand, counting down.
TGGGTTTCGAGGCCTTTCTGGATCTCGCGGCGGCACTTGATTGTGTGGGCGTCGAACTGCGCAATGATATCGACAGACCGCTATTCGATGGCATGTCCGCGAGTGACGCCGGGCGGATGGCGCATGACAAGGGGCTGCGCATCGTCGGGCTGAGCCAGGTCTATCCGTTCAACGATTGGACCCCTGAACGCGAAACCGCGGTGGCCAGCCTGATCGCTCTTGCGAAAGCCGCGGGGGCAGAGACAATCAGCCTGATCCCGCGCAATGACGGAACCGGCAAGGGCAACGGCGAACGCCACGCCAACCTGCGCATCGCCCTCAAGGCAATTCGCCCGATACTGGCAGAGACCGGGATGGTGGCCCTGGTCGAGCCGCTTGGGTTCAACCGGTCGTCGTTACGCTCGAAGCAGGACCTCGCGGAAACCATCGATGCGTTGGATGCCGGCGATCACTTCAAGCTCGTGCATGACACGTTCCATCACTGCCTCGCCGGTGGCGGCCCGATCTATCCCGACCGCACGGGCATCGTTCATATTTCCGGCGTGGTCGATCCCGGTCTGGCAGTCGAGCAGATGGAGGATGAACACCGCGTGCTGGTCGACGAGAACGACCGGCTCGGCAATATCGACCAGATCGCGGCACTACTGGCAGCGGGCTATGACGGGCCGATTTCCTATGAATGCTTCTCGCCCGAGATACACGCGCTGACCGATCCGGAGGCCGCGATCCGGCGCTCTTTCGATTTCATTTCTTCGCAACTGGAGGCCAAGGCCGCCTAGGGCGAGGTTGAACCGCCCCGAACGGGGCTTCCGGCGGAAAAACGGTGTGCCGGACACCACTATTGGGAGGAAACCAATGAAAAAGACCCTTATCGCTGCAACCGCCATGATGACCATCATGGGCTCTGCGACCTTCGCGCAAACCATCGGCGCCTCGATCGCCCGGTTCGACGACAACTTCCTGACCGTCATGCGCAACGGCATGGTCGAATATGCCGACGGCCTTGACGGTGTCGAACTGCAGGTCGAGGACGCAACCGATGACGTTGCCAAACAGCTTGACCAGATCAACAACTTCATCGCCTCTGGCGTCGATGCAATCATCGTCAACGCGGTGGACACCTCGGCCACACAGGCCATGACCGCCGCCGCCGAAGCCGCAGGCATTCCCCTGGTCTATGTCAACCGCCAGCCGATCAACGTCGATGACCTGCCCGACAACCAGGCCTTCGTGGCCTCCAATGAGATCGAGTCCGGCACGCTCGCCGCATTCGAGGCCTGCAAGATGGCCCGCGCTGAGGGCCTTGCCGGTGGTGCCAGCGCCTATATCCTGATGGGCCAGCTTTCCAACCAGGCTGCCGTTCAGCGCACCAAGGACGTCGATGACGTGATCGGCATGGACATGTGCAACTTCATCAGCATCATCGACCGTCAGACCGCCAACTGGTCGCGCGACGAGGCACAGGACCTGATGACCAACTGGATGTCCTCGGGCGAACCCTTCGACATCGTCTTCGCCAACAACGACGAAATGGCCATCGGCGCCATCCAGGCCATGAAGGCCAATGGCATGTCCATGGATGACGTGATCGTGGTGGGCGTGGACGCCACCCAGGACGCGCTGGTTGCCATGCAGGCCGGTGATCTCGACGCTACCGTGTTCCAGGACGCCTTCGGTCAGGGTGAAGGCTCGGTCGATGCAGCGCTGGCCCTGGCCCGCGGTGAGGACGTGGACCAGAAAGTCTATATCCCCTTCCAGCTGGTCACTCCGGCCAACCTGGACGAGTACATCGACCGCAACTGATCCATCCGCGTGAGGGCAGGGCGCAGCGGCGCCCTGCCCAGTCCTGCCATGCGGGCAGGGGTCGCAAGACAAGACCATGAGGGGAGCCAAGCATGGCGCAGCAATCGGACGGTATCGGCGGGCTGAAATACGACAAATCGAAGAAGGCCTGGCCTAATGAATTCAACATTTTCATCGCGCTGATCCTGATCGTCGCGATTTTCGAGGCCTTGGGGCAGATCCTGCCCTACATGAACGGGCAAAGCTTCCTGTTCGACACTCAGGATCGCTTTGACACAATCTTCAACGAGGCACGCCTGCGCATCATCATCCTGCAGGTGGCGATCATCGGGATCATCTCGCTTGGCGTGACGCAGGTCATCATCTCGGGCGGGATCGACCTGTCCTCGGGGCCGCTGGTTGCTGCAACGGCGATGATCGTCATGTCCTTTGCCCAGACCGAACTGGTCAACGGCAACCCGAACCCCAAGGCGGTGTTCGGTCCATGGGCCTTTGACCTGCCGATCATCGTGCCGATCATCGTGGGCTTGGCCTTCGGCGCCATGATCGGGGCGATCAATGGCACCTTCATCGCCTTCACCCGTATTCCCCCTTTCATCGCGACATTGGGCATGTTCCTGATCTGTCGCGGTATTGCCCAATGGTGGACCCGTGGCCAGCCGGTCTCCTTCCCGACCGAGGCCTATGCCTGGATCGGCTCGGGTATGATGCCGGTGATCTGGTTCATCCTGCTGGCGATCCTTTGCCACGTGCTGCTGCGCTACACGGTCTATGGCAAGCATACCTATGCCATCGGCTCGAACGAGGACGCGGCGCGCATGTCGGGGATCAACGTCAAGCGCCACAAGGTTCTGGTCTACATGATCGCCTCCATGCTGGCGGCGTTCGCGGCCATCGTGCTGAGCTCCAAGAACCTGACGGCGCAATCGGGCATGGGCCTGTTCTATGAACTTTTCGCCATCGCAATGGCCGTGATCGGCGGCATCAGCCTGACCGGCGGACGCGGCTCGATCATCGGCACCGTTCTCGGCGCCATGGTCTTCGGCGTCATCCAGTCCGGCTTCACCTATGTGAAACTCGACGCCTATTTCCAGTTGATGGCCATGGGCGCGATCATCATCGGGGCGGTCGTCCTTGACCAGTGGCGGCAACAACGCGCCGCGTCACGGTCCTGAGCGAGGAGGAGAAAGCAATGAGTGGTATCGAACTTCACGACATGGGCGACATCATCCTCGAAACCCGGGACCTGACCAAGCATTACGGCGGTGTCCACGCGCTGGAAGGGGCTGATTTCATCCTGCGCAAGGGTGAACACGTGGCGATCATGGGCGATAACGGGGCCGGTAAATCCACCTTCGTGCGCCAGATCACCGGGGTCGAGCAGCGCACGCGGGGCGAGGTCATCTTCGACGGGCACCCGGTGCATTTCGACGGCCCGCTTGACGCCCGCAAGGCGGGGATCGAGGCGGTGTTCCAGACTTTGGCACTGGCCGATCACCTGGACGTCCCCGACAACCTGTTCCTGGGCCGGGAAAAGACCTTCATGAACTGGCTCGGGCCCTTCCGGTTCCTCGACTACAAGGGGATGCGGCAGGATACGCTGGACGCGTTGCAGAAAACCGGGGTGAAGATCCCCAATATCCGCAACACGATCCAGAACATGTCGGGCGGCCAGCGCCAATGCGTCGCCATTGCCCGGACGGCCAGTTTCCATTCCAAGCTGACCATCATGGACGAACCCACGGCGGCGCTTGGGGTGCAGGAAACCGCGCAGGTGGAAAACATCATCCGCACCCTCAAGGAGCAGGGCGAACCCCTGATCCTGATCAGCCACAACATGCGGCAGGTCATGGACCTTGTGGACCGGATCGTGGTGTTCCGCCGCGGCAGGATCGTGGCCAACCTGAACCGCGACGAGACCGACGGGCAGGACGTGGTGGCCTATATCACCGGCGCCAAGACCCAGCCCGAATATGATGTCGAAGGCGTGACCTGATCTGGGGGGCGGGCCTTATGGCCCGCCCCGCCCTGACCAAGCCGGACCTGACAGGCTTTCCGGCACGCAATCCAATTCGAAATGAAACGGGGTGTGTCCCCGTAGAGCGAAAGACAAGACATGACAGTTAGATTTGCAGTTCTGGGCGCGGGCCGCATCGGCCAGGTCCACGCAACAGCCATCGCCAGCGTGCCGGGCGCGACCCTGGTCGCCGTGGCCGAGCCCTTTGCCGAGGCCGCAAAGGCGATGCAGGACGCCCATGGCTGCGACATCCGCAGCATCGACGAAATCGCCGCCAGTGACGATGTGGATGCGGTGGTAATCTGCACGCCCACGGACACCCATGCGGACCTGATCGAGCAGTTCGCAAAGGCCGGAAAGGCTGTGTTCTCCGAGAAGCCGATCGACCTGTCCCTGGCCCGCGTGCGGGACTGCCTGAAGGTCGTCGAGTCCGAAAACGCGACGCTCATGGTCGGCTTTAACCGCCGGTTCGACCCTGACTTCATGGCTGTGAAATCGGCGATCGACGCGGGCCAGGTCGGCGATGTGGAGATGGTCACCGTTATCAGCCGCGACCCCGGTGCGCCGCCCGCCGACTACATCAAACGCTCTGGCGGGATCTTCCGCGATATGACGATCCATGACTTCGACGTAGCCCGCTGGCTGCTTGGAGAAGAGGTGGACAGCGTCGTGGCGACCGGCGCCGTGCTGACCGATCCCGAGATCGGCAAGCTGGGTGATTTCGACAGCGTCAATGTCATCCTGCAAACGGCTAGCGGCAAACAGGCGATCATCACCAATTCCCGCCGCGCCGCCTATGGCTACGACCAGCGGATCGAGGTGCTTGGCTCCGCGGGAATGGTCGCGGCCCGCAACCAGCATGAGGCCAATATCGACATGGCCGGGGCCGACGGGTTCTCTCGCCCGCCGCTGCTGAATTTCTTCATGACCCGCTACACGGCGGCCTATGCCAATGAAATCGCGGCGTTCGTTGCTGCCGTGGCCGATGGGGCCGCCACACCAACCACGGGCCATGACGGCATGATGGCGCTGGCGCTCGCCGATGCGGCTGTGAAATCGGTTGAAGAGGGCCGCGCGGTGAAGCTCTCCGAGGTGCTGGGCTGATCCATGACCAAGCTGGACGTCATTACCATAGGGCGCGCGGGCGTTGATCTCTACGGCACGCAAGTTGGCGGCCGGTTGGAGGATATGGGATCCTTCGACAAGTATATCGGCGGCTCTCCGACGAACATCGCCTGCGGCACCGCGCGGCTGGGGTTGAAATCGGGCCTGATCACCCGCGTGGGCGACGAGCATATGGGCCGCTTCATCCGCGAGCAGCTGCTGCGCGAGGGGGTGGATGTGCAGGGCGTCAGGACGGACCCGGAGCGGCTGACCGCGCTGGTGATCCTTGGCATCCGCGACGAGGAGCAGTTTCCTCTGATTTTCTACCGCGAGAACTGCGCGGACATGGCGCTGTGTGAAGAGGATATCGACGAAGGCTATATCGCCTCGGCCCGGGCCATCGTGCCCACGGGCACGCATCTGAGCCATGAACGCACCCGCGCCGCCGTCATCAAGGCACTGGAACTGGCCCGTAAGAACGGGGTGAAGACGGCGCTGGATATCGACTACCGCCCGAACCTCTGGGGCGTGGCCGGCCATGGCGACGGCGAGAGCCGCTTCGTGGAAAGCGCCGCCGTTACCGAAAAGCTGATGGCGACGCTACACTACTTCGACCTGATCGTCGGGACGGAAGAAGAGTTCCACATCGCGGGTGGCTCGACCGACACGATCGAAGCTTTGCGCGCGGTGCGGAAGGTCAGTGATGCCACGCTGGTCTGCAAGCGCGGCGCGGCGGGGGCGGTGGCCTTCGAAGGCGCCATTCCCAACAGCCTGGACGACGGCCAGACCGGCCCGGGCTTCCCCATCGAGGTGTTCAACGTGCTGGGCGCGGGCGATGGCTTCTTCTCGGGGCTGCTGAAGGGCTGGCTCGATGGCGAGGACTGGCCCACAGCCTTGAAATACGCCAATGCCTGCGGGGCCTTCGCGGTCAGTCGCCACGGCTGCACGCCCGCCTATCCCAGCTGGGAGGAGCTGCAGTTCTTCTTCGAGCGCGGGATCGTGCGCCCGGACCTGCGCAATGACGCGGAACTGGAACAGGTGCATTGGGCGACGAACCGCAAGGGCGACTGGTCCACGGTGCGGACCTTTGCCTTTGACCACCGGCTGCAACTGGAAGAGATGCCGGGCTACACGCCCGAGAAGGGCGCGGCCTTCAAGGAACTCTGCCTTGATGCGGCGCTCAAGGTCCAGAACGGGCAGGGGGGCTATGGCATCCTGTGCGACAACCGGATCGGGCGTTCGGCGTTGCATCGCGCCAGCGGGTCAGGTCTCTGGATCGGGCGGCCGTGCGAATTGCCCGGCTCGCGGCCCATCGCATTTGAACCGGAGCTGGGCGAGGACCTGGGGGGCTTGCGCGAATGGGCGCGGGAAAACGTGGTCAAGCTCTTGGTCTTCTGCCACCCGGACGATGACGGCAAAAACCGCAAGATGCAGGTGGCGCGGGTCAAGCGCCTGTTCACTGCCGCCCGGCGCAACGGGCTGGAGTTTCTGTTGGAGGTCATCCCGTCCAAGGTCGGGCCGGTGGATGACGACACCACAGCGACCTTGATCCAGATGTTTTATGACGCGGGCGTCTACCCCGACTGGTGGAAGCTGGAGCCGTTCAAGACGGAACAGGCTTGGCAGAATGCGGTGGACGCGATCGAGCGCAACGACCCGCGCACGCGCGGTATCGTGGTGCTGGGGCTGGATGCGCCCGAGGCGGAGTTGGCGGAGAGCTTTGCGCTGGCCGCGAAACAGCCGCTGGTCAAGGGCTTTGCCGTGGGCCGGACGATCTTTGGTGATGCGGCCCGGGCCTGGATGAAAGGTGAGATGAGCGACGCCGACGCGGTTGCGCAGATGGCCGACCGATATGCGCGTCTTTGTGAGATATGGGATACGGCACGGGAGGCCGCGACATGACGAAAACGATCCGACTGACGGCCGCGCAGGCTTTGGTGAAATACATCGCCGCGCAGAAGAACGAAGAGGGTGACACCTTCATCGCCGGGTGCTGGGCGATCTTCGGCCATGGCAACGTGGCCGGGCTGGGCGAGGCGCTCTACCCGGCGCAGGACGTGCTGCCGACCTACCGGGGCCACAACGAACAGACCATGGCCCATTGCGCCATTGCCTATGCCAAGCAATTGCGGCGCAAGAGGGCGATGGCGGTGACCTCGTCCATCGGGCCGGGGGCGACGAACATGGTGACGGCCGCCGCGCTGGCCCATGTGAACCGGCTGCCGGTGCTGTTCCTGCCCGGCGATGTGTTCGCCAATCGCGGCCCCGACCCGGTCTTGCAGCAGATCGAGAACCCGGCCGATGGTACCGCCGGCGTGAATGACACGTTCAAGACGGTCAGCCGCTACTTCGACCGGATCACCCGGCCCGAACATCTGTTGACGGCGTTGCCGCGCGCCTTCCGCACCATGACCGACCCGGCGGAATGCGGACCGGTGACGCTGTCGCTGTGCCAGGATGTGCAGGCCGAGGCCTATGATTACCCTGTCAGCTTCTTTGAACCAAAGGTCTGGCGCCCGCGCCGCATCCGCCCTGATGAGGCAGAGCTGGCGGCCATGGCGGACCTGGTCCGCGCGGCCAAGCGCCCGGTGATCGTCGCGGGCGGCGGCGTGCATTATTCCGGCGCGACCGAAACACTGAAAACTTTTGCCGAGGCCCACAACATCCCCGTCACCGAGACGCAGGCGGGCAAATCCGCGCTGCCCTGGGACCATCTCCTGAACCTCGGCCCCATCGGCGTGACCGGCGGCGAGCCTGCGAATACCGTCTGCGCCGAGGCCGATCTGGTTCTGGGCGTGGGCACACGGTTCCAGGACTTCACCACTGGCAGCTGGGGCCTTTTCGCCAATCCCGAACGCCGCATCGCCTGCCTGAACGTGGCCGCCTACGACGCGATGAAGCACAATGCGCAGCCGCTGGTGGCTGACGCGCGGGTCGGGCTTGAGGAACTGGGCGCGGCGCTTGGCGATCATAAGGCGCCTGCGGGCGTGGATGGGTTGAAGGATGCGTGGTTCGCCAAGGTGGACCCGATCACCGATGCGCCCGAGGGCAACCAGCTGCCGACCGATATGCAGGTCGTGGGCGCCGTCCAGCGGCAGGCGGGTGAGAACACCGTCGCCATGTGCGCCGCCGGCACCATGCCGGGCGAGCTGCACAAGCTGTGGAAGGCTGGCAAACCGGGCAGCTACCACATGGAATACGGCTTTTCCTGCATGGGGTACGAGATCCCCGGTGCCATGGGGATCAAGATGGCCGATCCGTCGGCCGACGTGATCTGTTTTACCGGCGATGGCACCTACATGATGGCCAACTCGGAAATGGCGACAGCGGCGATGATGGGCGTCGACTTTACCGTGGTCGTGACCGACAACCGGGGCTTCGGCTGCATCAACCGGTTGCAGATGGGCACTGGCGGGGCCGAGTTCAATTGCCTGCTGGAGCACGCTGTCGGCGGCGAGAATTCCAATATCGACTTTGCCAAACATGCCGAGGCCATGGGCGCGACCGCGCTCAAGGTCGCCAGTATAGTAGAGCTGGAAGAGGCGCTGGCCAAGCGCCACGACATCAAAGGGCCCTATGTCGTCGTCATCGACACCGACCCCTATCCCAGCACCGAACCCGGCGGCACATGGTGGGAGGTCGGCACGCCCGAAGTCTCGGACCGGGCCGAGGTCAATGAGGCCCGCGCCCGCTACGAGGCCAACAAGAAACTGCAAAGGGCCGATTGATGGTCAAGCTCGGGATTTCCTTGATCGCCTGGCAGAATGACGACCTGCCAGAGCTGACAGCGGCCTACACCACCGAAGGCGCGATGGAAGACGCCGCGCGCATCGGCTATTCCGGTGTCGAACGCGGCCGCCGGATGCCGGCCGACACAGAAGGCCTGCGCGCCTATCTGGATCGCTACGGCGTGGCGCTGTGTGGCGGCTGGTGTTCCGGCAACCTCATGGTCAATGACCTTGCCACCGAACAGGCCGCGATCCGCGAACAGGTGGACCAGTTCGCCGCCCTTGGGGCGCCTTGCGTGGTCTATGCGGAATGTTCCAACACGATCCAGGGCGATCAGGGCACTCCGGTCAGTCGCCGCCCGAAACTGACCCGCGACGAGATCATGGCCTACGGCGCGAAGCTTTCAGAGCTGGCGAAATGGGCCGCAGACCGGGGGTGCGGGCTGGCCTATCACCATCACATGGGGGCCATGGTGCAGGACGCCGAGGATATCGACTGGCTGATGGAAGGCTCCACCGACGACCTGACATTGCTCTATGATACCGGGCACCTGCATTTTGCCGGGGCCGACCCGCTGGCGGTGCTCGACAAATGGGGTGATCGGGTTAGCCACGTTCACGTCAAGGACGTGCGCCAGCCGGTTTTGGATTGGGTCCGGGCCGAGGATCGCAGTTTCCTTGACGGAGTTGCGGCCGGGGTCTTCTCGGTGCCAGGTGATCCCGAGGGCTGTATCGACTTCCAGGCAATCACCGACCGGCTGAAGGCGATGGACTATCAGGGATGGATCGTCGTCGAGGCCGAGCAGGACCCGGCCAAGGCGCCGCCCTACGCGTATTCCAAACTGGGATACGAGCACCTGCGCGAAATCTGCACCCGCTCCGGGCTGGAGATCACGCATTAGGCTTTCACCGACCCGCACAGGGTCAACACCGCAACCATGAACTGTAGGAGGATGTCATGGTAAACAGAGAACTTGGGTATGTCGGCTATTTCGACCGGGAGTCCTGCGATCTGGACGAATTCAAGGTGTTGACCTCGCAGAACCTCACCGCGGACGCGGTGCCTCATGCGGCGGAGATCGTGAAGAACGTGCCGGTCTATGACATGGAGGCGTTGCGTTCCAGCCTTGACGATCCGGCCAGGCGAAATGCGCTGCTGACGGAATGGGGCAATGTGTTCCGGTTCTCTGCCGGGGTCATCGCCTTGAAACGGGCCTATGCGGATACCGCGCCGATCGACCGGGCCTCCGATGTGTTCCGCCAGATCATCGCCGAGGAGCGCGAAAGCGCGGCGGGAAAGGGCGACCACTTCGCCGCCGCCGGGGCCAATGACCGGATCTGGAACTCGCTGCAAAAGCACTGCCTGAAGGATCCTGAAGGCTTCGCGCTCTATTTCGGAAATGCGTCCATCGCGGCGGCAGCCGAAGCCTGGCTGGGCCCGAACTACCAGATGACCACTCAGGTCAACCAGGTGCGGCCCGGCGGCAAGGCGCAGACCGCGCATCGCGACTATCACCTCGGCTTCATGAGCGCCGAGGAGGCGATGCGCTACCCGGCCCACGTGCACGAGGTCTCGACGACGCTCACGCTGCAAGGCGCGGTGGCCCATGTGGACATGCCCGTGGAAAGTGGCCCGACGAAGCTGTTGCCGTTCTCTCAGGCCTATGGTCCGGGATACGTGGCCTATCACGACGAGGGCTTCCGCGACTGGTTCGAAGAGGCCCATGTGCAGGTGCCGCTGGAAAAGGGCGACGCGGTCTTCTTCAACCCGGCGCTGTTCCATGCGGCAGGCGAAAACCGGAGCGCGGATGTCGACCGGATGGTGAACCTGATGCAGGTGTCGTCTTCCATGGGCCGCTCGCTGGAGGCCGTGGACCGGCAAGCCATGTCCGTGACGTTGTTCCCCGAACTGGTGAAGCTGAAACAGGGCGGGGCGATGTCTGCCGCGGAACTGGACGCGGCCATCGCGTCCTGCGCCGAGGGCTACCCGTTCCCCACCAACCTCGACACCGATCCGCCCATTGGCGGGCTGGCCCCGGCCAGCATGGCAGATGTCCTGCGGCAGGCGCTGGACGAGGGCTGGACAAGCGACCGGTTCGCCCAGGCGTTGAGCGACCAGAAGGCGCGGCAGGCGGCCTGACCCGAAACCCGAACCCGGCCCGCATTGGGCCGGGTTCCCCCAGACAGGAGACCCCCATGCCCGACCTTCTCTGCAAACCCTTCGGCAGCCACGGCAAGGTGCACCAGATCACGCCGGAAAGCGCCGGGTGGCGCTATGTGGGGTTCGACCTTTACCGTCTGCGCAAGGGCGAGACGGCGGGCGCGGCCACCGGAGACCGCGAGGTGATCCTCGTGATGGTCGAGGGCAAGGCGCAGATGACAGCCGCGGGCAGCGACTGGGGCGTCTTGGGCGACCGCATGGACGTGTTCGAGAAGACCCCACCGCATTGCCTCTACGTCCCGAATGACAGCGACTGGGCGCTGGTGGCGGATACCGACTGCACCGTCGCGGTCTGCTCCGCGCCGGGGCGGGGCGGCCACGCGGCGCGCCGGATCGGCCCGGACGGGATCGAGCTGACCCAGCGTGGCACCGGCAACAACACGCGCTTCATCAACAACATCGCCATGGAGGCCGAGGATTGCTGCGACAGCCTGCTGGTAACGGAGGTCTTTACGCCCGACGGCAATTGGTCGTCCTATCCGAGCCACCGCCATGACGAGGATGACTTCCCGCGTATCACCTACCTGGAAGAGACTTATTACCACCGGCTGAACCCGGCGCAGGGGTTCGGCATCCAGCGGGTCTATACCGAGGACGGCACACTGGACGAGACCATGGCGGTCAGCGATGGCGACGTGGTGCTGGTGCCGCGCGGCCACCATCCCTGCGGCGCGCCCTACGGGTTCGAGATGTATTACCTCAACGTCATGGCCGGCCCCCTGCGCAAATGGCGTTTCCAGGCGGACCCGGCGGTGCAGTGGATCATGGATCGCGACAGCTGAGCGGACACCGGCCGCTCTGCCAAGGGGAATGCCCCCACGGCCTCTGGTCATTGCCTACGGTTTCGCCTTAGCCTGCCCGCGAAGTAGCAAGGGGGCGATGCAAATGGCACGGCTGGGCGTCGATATCGGGGGCACTTTCACGGATGTGGTTCTGGAAAGTGAAGCGGGACGGTTTTCAACCAAGGTCCTGACAACCTATTCCGCTCCCGAAGATGCCATCGTCGAAGGCATGCATCGGGTTTGTGGCAAGGCGGGGATCGACGCGGGGGGCATCGCGCAGATCATCCATGGCACCACGCTGGCCACCAACGCGCTGATCGAGCGGCGCGGGGCTAAGACGGCGCTGATCACCACCAAGGGCTTTCGCGACGTGATCGAAATGCGCACCGAAAGCCGGTTCGAACAATATGACCTCAACCTCGTGCTGCCCGATCCGCTGTTGCCGCGTAATCGCCGCTACGTGGTCGAAGAGCGCATGGATGCCCGGGGCGACGTTCTGGTGCCGCTGGATCGCGCCGAGGTCGAAGCGCTGGTCGATGATCTGGCCGAGGCGGGCTATGAAAGCATCGCCGTGGGTTTGCTGCATGCCTATGCCAATGACGCGCATGAACGGCTGATCGCCGAGGTTCTGGCCGAGCGGATGCCCGGTGCGATGATCTCCCTGTCCAGCGAGGTCAGCCCGCAGATGCGCGAATACGAACGCTTCAACACGACGATCGCCAATGCCTATATCAAGCCGTTGATGAAATCCTACCTGGATCGGCTCAAGGCCCGGCTGGCGGATGAAGGTGCGGATTGCCCGGTCTACCTGATGCATTCGGGCGGCGGTATCATGGCGCTGGAGGCGGCGGCGGAATTCCCCGTGCGCCTCGTTGAAAGCGGCCCGGCGGGTGGCGCGATCTTTGCCGCGGACCTGGCGGCGCGGCATGGGCTGGACAAGGTCCTGTCCTTCGACATGGGCGGCACCACCGCCAAGATCTGCCTGATCAAGGCGCAGACACCCAAGACCGCGCGCGTCTTCGAGGTGGCGCGCAGCTATCGCTTCAAGAAGGGGTCGGGCATGCCGATCTCGATCCCCGTCATCGACATGGTCGAAATCGGCGCAGGCGGCGGATCGCTGGCCCATGTGGACGCGATGAACCAAATCCGCGTCGGCCCCGAAAGCGCCGGCTCGGAACCCGGACCCGCCTGTTACGGGCGCGGCGGCGACAAGCCGGCTGTCACCGATGCCGACCTCGTGCTGGGCAAGCTCGACCCTAAGAATTTCGCGGCAGGGACGATCCCGCTTTACCCGGACAAGGCCCGCACCGCTCTGGACAATGTGATCGGCGCGGCGCTCGATATGGACGCGCAGGAAGCCGCCTTTGGCGTGGCCGAGGTGGTGGACGAGAACATGGCCAATGCGGCCCGTGTCCACGCGGTCGAAAACGGCGAGGACCTGAGCGATTATACCATGATCGCCTTTGGCGGGGCCGCGCCACTGCATGCCGCGCGGCTTTGCGAAAGGCTGGGCATCAGACGCTGCCTCGTGCCGCAGGGGGCCGGGGTCGGCTCGGCCATCGGGTTCCTGCGTGCGCCGTTCAGCTTCGAGGCGACGCGCTCGGTCTTCACCGCGATGGATGAATTCGACCCTGCGGCGGTGCAGGCCCTGTTTTCCGAGATGGAACAGGAAGCCACGAGTTTCGTGCGCGAGTGCGACGCGGCGGCCGAGATCGGGACCGAATACAAGGTCTATATGCGCTATGCCGGGCAGGGCTGGGAAATACCGATTCAGCTGTCCCCCGAACAGGCCCATGCGCCCGACGGCGCCGACATCCTGTCCCTGTTCGAGGCCGAATACGAAAAGCTGTTCGGCCGCACGGTGGCCGGGCTACGGGCGGAAATCACCGTCTGGTCGGTCAACGCCGCCACGCGGCTTGCCGCGCCCGTGCCCGTTGACCCGGTGGCGGACACGGGCGATCCGGGTGGTGCCGGCCAACGGGATCTGTTCGATCCGGCCGCTGGCAAGGTGCTTCTCGCCAAGGTTCATGCGCGGGCCGCCCTTGACCCCGGCGCGGCCATGGCCGGCCCGGCCCTGATCACCGAGGAGGAAACCACCATCGTCGTGCCCGCCAGCCGCCATGCCCGCGCCTTGGGCGATAGCACGATCGAGGTGATCGCAAAGGAGGCACTGTCATGAGCCAGCCATCCAAGGTCGCATACCAGGTGATGTGGACGCGCCTGATCTCGGTCGTCGAGGAACAGGCGCAGGCGCTGATCCGCACCGCCTTCTCCACCTCTGTCCGCGAGGCCGGGGACCTGTCCGCCGGGGTCTACAACGCGGGCGGAGAGATGCTGGCCCAGGCCGTCACCGGCACGCCGGGCCATGTGAATGCCATGGCCGATGCGGTAGGCCATTTCATCCGCCGCATCGGGGCCGGCAACATGGCCCCCGGCGACGTCTACCTAACAAATGACCCGTGGGAGGGGACCGGACACAAGCATGACATCACCGTCGTCACGCCGACCTTTCATGGGCAGAACCTGATCGGCTTTTTTGCCTGCACGGCCCATGTGACCGATATCGGCGGGCGCGGGTTCGGGGCCGATGCCAATGACGTGCATGAAGAGGGGCTTTATATCCCCGTCATGCCCTTTGCCCGCGCCGGCGAGGTGGACCAGACCCTGTTGCAGATCATCCGCGGCAATGTGCGCGAACCCGACCAGCTGGTCGGTGACATCTACGCGCTGGCCACCTGCAACGAGATCGGCCAGCGCCGCCTGCTGGACATGCTTGGCGAGTTCGGGTTGACGGATTTGCAGGGCATCTCCGACTTCATCCTGACCAATTCCCGTGCCGCGACTTTGGAACGGATCAACGCGCTGGAACCCGGACAGGCCGAGGGGCATATGCGGATCGACGGCTATGCGGCCCCGATCGACCTGCATGTGAAGCTGACCATTGAAAAGAACCGCATCCTGAGCGACTGGGCCGGCACCAGCCAGGTCGACAAGAAGGGCATCAATGTCCCGCTGGTCTATACCAAGGCCTACGCCTGCTACGCGCTCAAATGCGCCATCGCGCCGGATATTCCGAACAATGCGGCCAGCCTTGCCCCGTTCGAGATCACCGCGCCCGAGGGGACGATCGTGAATGCCGTCTGGCCCGCCCCGGTTGCCCTGCGCCACGTGATCGGCCACATGGTGCCCGACACGGTCTATGACGCGCTCGACAAGCTGTTGCCCGGCGTGGTGCCGGCCGAGGGCGCGGGTTGCCTGTGCAATTTCCAGCTGTCGCTGCGGCCGCGGACCGATGCGGAGGCCCCCGCCGACGCGGTGCGCGCCGAGGTGCTGACCTTCAATTCCGGCGGCTCGGGCGCCCGGCCCGGCCTGGATGGGATGAATGCCACCGCCTTTCCTTCGGGGGTGATGACCATGCCGGTCGAGGCGACCGAACAGGTCGGCCCGGTGATCATCTGGCGCAAGGAGTTGCGCCCCGACAGCGGCGGCGCCGGGCGCCATCGCGGCGGGCTGGGGCAGTTCATGGACGTGGGTGCGCGCGACGGCCATGAATTCGACATTTCAGCCATGCTGGACCGGGTCGATCATCCGGCACGCGGGCGGCGCGGCGGGCAGGATGGTGCGCCCACACGGATCGCCCGGGACGACGGAACCCCCATGTGCGGCAAGGGGCGGCAATTCGTGCCCCATGGCGCGCGGGTCCAGATGGCCTTTCCGGGTGGCGCGGGCTACGGTGCGCCCCGTGATCGGGAGATCGCGAAGGTGCGCCGTGACCTCGCACTGGGTTACATCACCCCTGATGTGGCACGCGAGGTTTACGGCCTAACCCAAAAAGAAATAGATGAAATTCAGGAACGAGCCCGCAAGGGCGACGTATTCTAGAACAGGAGTGACCACCACGATGCCCGAGATTGTCTGGACACCGTCCCGCGACCGTTGGCAGGACTCGGCCCTGGCCCGTTTCGCGCAAGAGGCCGGGTTCGATCCGCTCGACTATGCAGGCCTGCACCGCTGGTCGGTCAGCGATCTGCCCGGCTTCTGGTCCAAGGTCTGGGACTTCGTCCGCGTGATCGGGGACAAGGGCGAACGGGTCTTCGTGCCGGATGATGACGCCTGGATGACCGGCGCCCGTTTCTTCCCCGATGCGCGCATCAACCTGGCCGAGAACTTCCTGCGCCAGACCGGTGACGCTGTGGTGATCATCGAGGCGGACGAGACCGGCCACCGCGCCCATGTCACGGCCGACGATCTGCGTGCGCGCGTGGCGAAATGTGCCGACGGGTTGCGCGCCGCCGGCGTGGGGCAGGGCGATCGCGTCGGTGCCATTCTGCCAAACCGCACCGAGGCGTTGGTGACACTGCTGGCCACCGCGGCCGTGGGCGGGGTCTGGACCTCGTGCTCGCCGGATTTCGGGGCGGCCGCGATCCTCGACCGGATCGGGCAGGTGGAGCCCAAGGTTCTGTTCGCCGCGCCGCGCATCACCTATGGCGGCAAGCCGGTCGATGTCTCCGAGCGGATCGGCGAGGTGGCCGACCAGATGCCCGGACTGTCACAGCTCGTTCTGGTCGGCGAGAACACGACCGCGGCGGGCGTGCCCACGGTGGCCTGGGAGGATTTTGGTCAGCCAGCCGATCTGACCTTTACCCACGTGCCCTTCGATGCGCCGCTCTACGTGATGTATACTTCGGGGACGACGGGCAAGCCCAAGGCCATCGTGCACAAGACCGGCGGCGTGGTCCTGAACATGATGAAGGAACATGTCCTGCACGTGGATACACGTCCGGGCGACAGGTTCCTGTGGTATTCGAACACCGCGTGGATGATGTATCACTGGCTGATGTCGGGGCTCGCGGCCGGGGCGATGGTGGTTCTTTATGACGGTGCACCGGTGGTCAAGCGCGATGGGGCGCTTGATGGCACCATGCTCTGGCAATTGGTGGAAGAGGAAAAGCTGACCCATCTGGGCATTTCGCCCAAATACCTGTCGACCCTGTCCGATATGGGGTTCGTGCCCCGGGATCATTACGACTTGTCCTCGCTGCGCTGGCTGCTGGCCTCGGGCAGCCCCATGGCACCCTATCAATATGACTGGATGTATCAGGCGATTGGCGATCATTTCGGGTTCTTCTCGATCTCGGGCGGCACGGACCTGATGGGCTGTTTCCTGACCGGGGCACCGATGATGCCCGTCCGGCGCGGGGCCTTGATGGCCAAGGCGCTGGGCATGGCGGTGCAGGTTCTGGACGACCGGGGCGTCGCCGTGATCGACCGACCCGGAGAGCTGTGCTGCACCGAACCTTTCCCCTCGATGCCGCTGACCTTCTGGGGCGAGGACGGCGATGCCCGCTATCGCAAGGCCTATTTCGAGGAACGGCCTGAGGTCTGGACCCATGGCGACCGCCTGACCGAGCATCTTGACGGCAGCCTGACCATACACGGCCGGTCCGATTTCACGCTCAACCCCGGCGGGGTGCGGATCGGGACGGCGGATATCTACAATGTCTGCGAGAGGTTTGCGCAGGTGGCCGATTGCCTCGCCTTCGGGCGGCCCATTCCGGGGGATGAGGAAATCGTGCTGTGCCTGCAAATGGCGGAGGGCGAAGAGGCTACGCCGGAGCTTGCCAAAGAGATCCGCACCAAGCTGCGCAGCGAATGCTCCCCCCGTCATGTGCCCGCTGCGATTTACACCGTCGGTGCGGTGCCCTATACGATCAGCGGCAAGCGGGTCGAGGGCGCGGCGAAATCCACCGCTCTGGGCCAAGAGGTCAAGAACAAGGCGTCGCTTGCCAATCCCGAGAGCCTCGATCACTACGCCGGTCTGTCCGACCGAGTGGCGCTGTAGGAGATCCCGATGACTTATCTAGGCATCGACCTTGGCACGTCCGGCCTGCGCGCCCTTCTGGTCAGCGAAGAGGGCCACCCCATCGGATCGGCCGAGCGTCACTACGATGTGTCTCATCCCCATTCGGGCTGGTCCGAACAGGACCCAGCGGACTGGATCGCGGCGCTGGAAGACGCGGTGGACGAGTTGCGCGCGGCGCATCCGGAATTCGTGGCGCTCAAGGGGATCGGCGTGGCCGGCCATATGCACGGTGCCACCACGCTGGATGCCGAGGACCGGGTGATCCGGCCCTGCATCCTTTGGAACGATACCCGGTCCCATGTCGAGGCCGCCGCGCTGGATGCGGCGCCCGATGTGCGGGGCCTGTCGGGAAACATCGTATTTCCCGGCTTTACCGCCCCCAAACTGATGTGGATGCGCGATCACGAGCCCGAGAATTTCGCACGCGTGGCCCGGGTGCTGCTGCCCGCCGCCTACGTGAACCTCTACCTGACGGGGGACCACGTGGCGGACATGTCCGACAGCGCCGGCACGTCGTGGCTGGACGTTGGCGCGCGGGATTGGTCGGACAGGCTCTTGCAGGCGGGCGGCATGACCCGCGCCCAGATGCCCCGGCTTGTCGAAGGGTCCGAGGCGTCCGGACAACTGCGGGCCGATCTTGCCGCGCGCTGGGGTGTCGCCGGGCCGGTTACGGTTGCGGGCGGGGCGGGCGACAATGCCGCCGCAGCCTGCGGGATCGGCGCGCTGGACGAGGGGCAGGGATTCGTCTCGTTGGGCACCTCCGGGGTTCTGCTGGCCGCGCGGGACGGATATCGGCCCGACCCGGCAAGCGCCCTGCACACGTTCTGCCACGCGGTGCCCGGGCGTTGGTACCAGATGGGCGTGATGTTGTCGGCCACGGACAGCCTCAACTGGCTGGCCCGGATCACCGGCGCGACCCCCTCCGAGTTGACCGCCGGGCTGGGCACAACCGTGCAGCCACCCGGCGCGGTGCGGTTCCTGCCCTATCTCTCGGGCGAACGCACACCGCATAACGACGCCGCCATTCGCGGCAGTTTCACCGGGCTGGGCACCGATACCACCCGCGACGACATGGCCCGCGCGGTATTGGAGGGCGTGGCCTTTGCCTTTCGCGACAGCTTCCTTGCCCTGGAGGATACTGGCGCGCGGTTCGATCACCTGATGGCGATCGGCGGGGGCACCGGCTCGGCCTATTGGGTGCGCCTGATGGCCACCGTGCTGGGCGTGCCGCTGCACCTGCCCAAGGGCGGTGAATTCGGGGCGGCGCTGGGCGCGGCGCGACTGGGGCAGGCGGCGGCGCATGGCGCGGCGGTCGAAACCCTGATGACCCCGCCGGAAACCGGCGAGGTCATCGCGCCGGATATGGATTTGCACCCGGCTTTTGCCGCCGCGCATGAGGCGTTTCGCGCCGCCTATCCCGCGATCCGCGCCATCCAGTAGCGGTCAGTCGACCGCAGCCAGTGCAAGGACTTCGATCCGGTAATGCGGCTTGGCCATCCGCGCTTCGACGCAGACGCGGGTCGGCGGGGTGATGCCCGCCACCCAGTCGTCCCAGACGGCGTTCATGCCGGCATAGTCATCCATATCGGCCAGCCAGATCTGGACCGAGATCAGGTTGCCGCGATGGGTGCCGGCCTCGGCCAGAAGGGCATCGACCTTGCCGAAGACATCGCGCGATTGCTCCGTAATGTCGCCATCTTCTATCTGCGAGACCTGTCCGGCCAGGTGGGCGACGCCGTTATGGATGGCAATTGCGGAAAACCGGGCCGACCCGCCGATGCGGGTCAAGGTGGTAGGGTGGGTCATGTCGTTCATGTCGGGTCCTGTTCGTGGAAATTGGAACGGCCCAGCAGTAGACAGACCCTGGGTTTCAGAATAGACGGATTTATCTGCAATATAATTCAGCAGGGCTGAAAAATGGCGCTGAAGATCGAAATGTTCCGCTGCTTTGAGGCGGTCGTGGACCACGGCACGCTTGCCGACGCGGCCGAGGCGCTGGGCCGAACCCCTTCGGCGGTTTCGATGATGCTGCGCCAGTTCGAGGATCATATCGGCGCGCCGCTTTTCGAGACGGCGCGCAAGTCGCGGCTGACCCCTCTCGGGCAGGCGGTCGAGGCCGAAACCCGGCGCGGGCTGGAGCATTTCGACCGCACGGTGCAGACGATCGAAGCGTTGTCGCGGGCGCAGATGGGCTATGTCCGCGTCGCGGTGACGCCATCGCTGGCCCAGACCGTGTTGCCGCCGGTGCTGCAAAGCTTCCTGGGGCGCTATCCGGATGTCCATGTCGATATCCGGGACATGGATTCGGCCGCCGTCATGGCCGAGATGAAAGCAGAACGCGCCGATATCGGGCTGGCGGGGGCCGGGGCGCTGCCCGGGTTCGACTGCACCCGATTGTTCGCCGATCCCTTCGGCGTCGTGTGCCGGGCCGATCACCCGCTGGCGCGCGATTGGAACCAGTTGAGCTGGGCCGATCTTGGGGGCGAGACCTTCATCGCAAACGGGCTGTGCGACCAGATCGACGATCCGGGCTTTGCCCCGATCCGGCAATCGGCCCGGCTGAATGTGCGCAACACGGCGTCACTGCTGGGATTGGTCAAGGCGGGGGTGGGGGTCACGTTGCTGCCCCGGCTGGTCATGCTACCGGAATTCACCGATCTGGCCTTTCTGCCGCTGGCCGATGAAACGGTCCGGCGCGAGGTCTGGATGATTGCCCAGCCGCGCCAGATGCTGACACCGGCGGGTCGTGCGCTGGTCGGAGAAATCCGGGACGCTCGATTGGACGCGCTGGGTTAAATTTCAACCTTTCTGAATAAAATTCCAACTTTTCGCATTTGCCTGAAAGCTTGCGCTGTGGCCTGTTGTGCCGACTCCCATGCGCGCAAGAAAAAGGGCCTATCCGATGACCGACACCAAGCTGAACCTGATCGCTGGCGAATGGACGGCCGGCGATAGCGAGATCGAGAACCGCAATCCGTCGGACCTGAGCGACTTGATCGGCCTCTATACCCAGGCCAGCACGGATCAGCTGGAGGCGGCCCTGGATCAGGCCCGCGTTGCACAGGCGGAATGGGCGGCCTACGGCCTGGAACGCAAGCAGGCGGTGCTGATGGCCATCGGGCAAGAGCTGATGGACCGCGCCGATGAACTGGGCGAATTGCTCAGCCGCGAAGAGGGCAAGCCCCGCGCCGAAGGCCGCGGCGAAGTCTACCGTTCGGGCCAGCATTTCACCTATTACGCCGCCGAGATCCTGCGCCAGCTGGGCCAGACCGCGCAATCCGTGCGCCCCGGTGTCGAGGTCGACATCAAGCGCGAACCGGTGGGCGTTGTCGGTGTCATCTCGCCCTGGAATTTCCCCACGGCCATCCCCGCCTGGAAGATCGCCCCGGCGCTGGCCTATGGCAACGCCGTGGTCTGGAAGCCGGCCAATCACGTGCCCGGCTCTGCCCATGCACTGGCCGAGATCATCTCGCGCCAGGATATCCCCAAGGGTCTTGTCAGCCTTGTCATGGGGTCGGGTGGCGGCATCGGCCAGGCGCTGGCCGAAACCTCAAAGATCGACGCGCTGACCTTCACCGGGTCGGTCCCCGTGGGGCGCGGCATCGCCGCTGCCGCGCTGGCCAACATGACCAAGCTGCAAATGGAAATGGGGTCCAAGAACGCGCTGGCCGTCATGGATGATGCCGACCTGGATATCGCCGTGGCGATGACCCTGAACGGGGCCTTCAGCGGCACCGGCCAGAAATGCACCGCCTCCTCGCGCCTGGTGGTGCATGAAGGTATCCACGATGCCTTTGTCGAGAAGCTGGTCGCGGCGACGCGCGCCATGAAGGTGGGCCACGCGCTGGAAGAGGGCACCCAGATCGGCCCGGTGGTCAGTCAGCAACAGCTGTCCGAGAACCTGAAATGGGTTGAGAAGGGCCGCGCAGAAGGGGCCGAGCTGGCCTGCGGCGGGGAGCGTCTGAACATGCCGCATGAAGGCTACTACATGTCGCCGGGCATTTTCGTGAATGCCACCAATGACATGGAGATCAGCCGCGAAGAGCTGTTCGCCCCGATCACCAACGTGATAAAGGTCGGCAGCTATGACGAGGCGCTGGCCACCGTCAACGACACCCGCTTCGGCCTGAGCGCCGGGATCATCACCCGCTCGCTGGCCCGCGCGTCGCACTTCAAGGCGAATGCCCGCACCGGGATCGTCACCGTCAACCTGCCCACCGGCGGCATGGATTACCACGTGCCCTTTGGCGGGCGTGGCGACAGCTCTTACGGGCCGCGCGAACAGGGGCAGGCCGCGGCCGAGTTCTTTACCACGATCAAGACCACATACACCGCGGCGGGCACCCCGGAATGATCATCGACGGGCTGCAATATGCCAACTGGTCGGAAAAGATCTTCCGGCAGATGCGCGAAGGGGGCGTGGACGCGGTTCACGTCACCATCGCCTATCACGAGAATTTCCGCGAAACGGTTCTGAACATCGAAAAGTGGAACCGCTGGTTCGAACACTATCCCGATCTGATCCTGAAAGGGCGCTGGGCCAGCGATATCGACCACGCCCGGGAAACGGGGCGCACGGCGATCTTCTTCGGCTTCCAGAACCCCAGCCCCATCGAGGACGATATCGGCCTTGTCGAGGTGCTGCACGATCTGGGTGCCCGCTTCATGCAGCTGAGCTACAACAACCAGTCGCTGCTGGCGACGGGCTGCTACGAGGCCGAGGATCCCGGGATCACCCGCATGGGGCGTCAGGTCATCAAAGAGATGAACCGCGTCGGCATGGTCGTGGATATGAGCCATTCCGCCGACCGCTCGACCATAGAGGCTGCGGAGATCAGCGACCGGCCCATCGCCATCACCCATGCCAACCCGCATGCCTGGCAGCCGGCCCTGCGCAACAAGCGCGACGAGGTCATCCGCGCGGTCACCGAAAATGGCGGCATGCTGGGCTTTTCGCTTTATCCGCATCACCTGAAGGGCAAGGGCGCCTGCACTCTGGAGGATTTCTGCCGGATGATCGCCGAGACCGCCGACAGGTTCGGCGTGGACCATCTGGGGATCGGATCCGACCTCTGCCAGGATCAGCCCGACAGCGTCGTCGAATGGATGCGCGTGGGCCGCTGGACCAAGGACATCGACTATGGCGAAGGGTCGGCCAGCGCGCCGGGCTTTCCGCCGATGCCGGACTGGTTCCGGGACAACCGCGACTTCGGAAATATCGAAAGCGGCCTGCGCGCCGTGGGTATGTCCGACACCGAGATTGCCGGCCTCATGGGCGGCAATTGGTACCGGTTCTTCGAGGAGAACTTTACGGGGGTTCCAGGCCGCTGACGCCACCCCCACCCACCGGACATTCAGAGGAGGAGAGAATGTCTGATATCCCCCAAACCGATACGACGCCCAAAGGCGACCTGCATCACATCAACACGCCCCTGTTCATTGTAACCGGCGGCTTCATCCTGCTTTTCTGTCTGGTCGCCCTGTTCGACCTGGAGCTGCTGTCCAGCATGGTCGATGCCAGTTTCGCCTTTTCCGCAAAGTATTTCGGGCTTTACTGGCAAGTGCTTCTGCTGGCCACCTTCCTGATCGGGTTGGTTCTGGTGGTCCTGCCCGGTGGCAAGGCGCTTATGGGTGGGCTGACGACACCCGAATTCCCGGTCTTCCAATGGGGCGCGATGATCATGTGCACCCTGTTGGCCGGCGGTGGCGTCTTCTGGGCCGCAGGCGAGCCGATGGCGCATTTCCTCTACTCCCCACCCTATTTCGGCGGCGAGGGCGCCACGGCGGCGGATGTGAACCCGGCCCTCGCGCAGAGCTTCATGCATTGGGGTTTCCTGGCCTGGGCCATCCTGGGCGCGCTGACCACCGTGATGCTGATGCATTACCACTATGAAAAGGGCCTTCCCATGGCCCCGCGCACGCTGCTTTACCCGCTGTTCGGGGATCGCGCGATCAAGGGCCCCATTGGCCTGATCGCAGATGCCTCCTGCATCATCGCCGTTGTTGCCGGCACGGTCGGACCCATCGGGTTCCTCGGCCTGCAAGTTGGCTATGGCCTGCAGGAGCTGTTCGGCATTCCCGATGTCTTTGCAACGCAGGCGGTGGTGATCCTTGGCCTTGTGGCGATCTATACGATCTCGGCGGCCACGGGGCTGTCCAAGGGCATCCAGATCCTCAGCCGGTTCAACGTGATCCTTGCAGGCATCCTGCTGGCCTTCATGCTGATCGCCGGGCCGACCCTGTTCATCCTGAAGGGCTTTGCCGGCGGCATGGGCACCTATCTGAGCGATTTCTTTGGCATGGCGATGTTCCGTGGAGAGGCCGGCTGGTTCGGTGAGCCGGGCTGGCTGTCCTGGTGGACCGTGTTCTTCTGGGGTTGGTTCCTTGGCTACGGACCACTGATGGCGATGTTCATCGCGCGTATTTCGCGCGGGCGTTCGATCCGGTCGATCGTGATCATGCTGTCGATCGTGGCCCCCATCGTCACCGCCTTCTGGTTTACCATTGTCGGCGGCACCGGCATCAACGCCGAACTGACCAACCCCGGCACGGTCTCTACGGCGTTTGAAGGCTTCAACCTGCCCGCCGCCCTGCTGGCGATCACCCAATCGCTTCCCATGGGCTTCATCGTCTCGGTGCTGTTCCTGATCCTGACAACCGTCTTCGTGGCCACCACGGGCGACTCGATGACCTATGTTATCTCGGTCGCCATGTCGAACGAGGATCGCCCCGCCCTGCCAGTGCGCTTGTTCTGGGGCATCGCCATGGGCGTCATGGCGCTGATCCTGATCTACACAGGCTCCGGCGGTATCGGGAAATTGCAGAGCTTCATCGTGGTGACGGCGGTGCCTGTCTCCCTCGTGCTGTTGCCCAGCCTTTGGGATGCGCTGCGTATCACCCTCGCGAAAGGCCGTGAACAGGGCTGAACCCGCGCTAAATGAGACGGGCGGCCTTGCCAAGGGCCGCCCGGCCAAGGTCAAGTGAAGTCAGGGCGGAGGAGAGCCTGATGAAACAGACGGACCAGTCCACATCGATCCAGCGCCGCGATCCCGCGCAGGTCATGCGCCTGTCCCGGCTGGGTTCCCTGCATCAATGCCGGCTCAGCTTCATGCGGCAACTTACACGCCGCATGGCCCGCGAGGAGTGGACGTTCGAGCGCCCGGTCTTCGATATCGACTCAAATGGCGTCGGCCGCGCGGTCTATACCGCGCAGGGACCTGAGCGCACCTATTCGCTGGTCGCCTTCGCACATGACCTGCCGCCCGAAAAACGCTCGGACCGGGTCATCGCCGAGGCCTGGGATGCAACCTTCACCCTCTTTGACGGGGTCCCGACCACGGCCGATATCGACCGGCTGGAACAGAACGTTCCCCTGCAAGAGGCGGGCCGCGTCAGCGAAAGCGAATTGTCCGTGTCGCGGGCCAACCGGTCTGTCCGGCTGTGGGAACATGTCGTGGCGCGGCTGGCCTCGGGGCAGCAACCCGACGCGGGCCAGATTGACGCCGTTGGCTACCTGATGCGCACCACGGCGGTCTATGGTTCGGGCAAACTGGGTGCAGCCGACCGCGAGGTGATTGCCGCGCGCGAAGAGATGCAGGCCCCGTTTCAGGCAGAGATGCTGTCGGTCTACCTTACCCGCGCCTTCGTGCGCGACCTCGTCGAACACATGGCCCGTTCAAAGGGCGGAGATAAGGCAGTGCCGCTGGATCCGGCGATTGCCCGTCGCCTTGGCATCGGCAATTCCACTGGGCTTGGCATGGCGCCGTTCATCGTCAACCATCCTGTGCTGTTCAACAACTGGATCATGGCCCGTGAAGAGGCGCTGGCCCGCGTGCGCGGGGTTGAACGCGCCGATCCGGAAGAGGTGTCGCTGTTCCTGTCCTTGCTGGACCGGGCGGCCATCGGCGTGGACCGCTGGCGATCCGAACATCCGGTTCAGGTCGCGAAGCTGGCCGAACTGAGGTCGGACATCGCGGCACTCAGGGCGCATCTGGCAGAAGTGGATTTCACCGCCCCCCGGCCATGGGATGCCTTGTTGCGCTGGGCCGAAGGCCGTCTGACCGAAGAGGGGCAGGAATGGCTGGCCTCGCTGATGCTGGAACCCTATGGCGCGCTGGTTGACGGTTTGGGTTGCTGCATGTCCGATGCCAATCCGCAGGCGGCCCGGATCGACGGCACGATGACCGTTGGGAAGCTGCGCGACCTGATCGAGGTATCGTTCGACTGGGCCCGCGCAATCGATTGGAACGCGCCCGAGGCCTGTGCTCGTGTCTGGTACACGTCCGAAGAAAAACTGGAACCCCGCCTTGGGGACCGCTTCGAGGAACCGGTTGCCGACTACGAACAGCCGTTGGCGCCGGCCCGTGATGCGATGCTGGCCTGCGCGGCGCTGGAAGAGTGGCCCGACGACAGCCGCATCGCGGATTTCCTGATGGCCCATCCCGAACATCGCCACACGGCGCGCCGCGCCCAGATCAGCCGGGTCGCTCCTTATGGCGAGATCCGCGACAACACCATTTCCGCCGATGTCATGCCCATCGACATGCTGCGCGCGAAACTGTCCTTTTTCGGGGCGACGGGGTTCGATCCGCGCTCTGACCGGTGGGTGCGGATCTGCATGTATTCCGGGGCGCCATACCCGGCCGATCTGGCGCCCGAGAATGGCGACCTTTGGATTTATCCGGAGGCGCCGGCATGACCTATTCGCTCAACGAAGTCAGTGCCATGGCCAAGAAGGCGGCGCGGGGTGCCGGTTTTAGTTGGGGCATGGCCGAAGACGTGGCGATGGCCACCCGCTGGCTATGCGCGCGCGGCTTGCGCGGTTGCGATGCGTTGGCAGGCCGATTGTCTATTTCCGATCTTGATGGGGCTTGTTCAGTTCATATCGGATGTAAAATAATGGATTTGCAACAATGCCCCGATGATGGCGTGATGTCAGGTGTTGCATGGCCCATCTTGCTCTTGCCCTTCGTGGCACAGACCCTGAATGGCGGGTCGGTCACGCTGCGCTGGGGAAATGCCGAGGCCACGACGGACGGTCGGAACCTCATCACTTCGGGCTCGGACCTGATTTGCGAGGGGCCGTTCGATGTGTCCCTTGTGCGGGGCGAAATCTGCCGCTCGGGCCACACGGCCACCCGTGCCCACCCCAGCCCCGACTCCTGGGCTGTGCTGGAAAGTCTGGCGCACAGAACCTACGCTCCCGCCACCGAGGAATCGCGTCTTTCGGGGGCCGGGGCAGGCCTGTCGGACAACGACTAGGCGAGCTTCAGACTGCCGGCCATCTGGCGACCATCGGGGCCTTCGACCAGCTCGAATTCCACGCTCTGTTCATCGGCAAGGCCGGTCAATCCGGCCTCCTCCACCTTGGAAATATGGACAAAAACGTCCTTGCCGCCATCCTCTGGCGCGATGAACCCATAGCCTTTGGCAGTGTTGAACCATTTTACGGTGCCCTTGGGCATGGCCGTTCTCCTGTGCAATGGGGGACTGGGCCCCAGTCCCCGGGGTCCAGGTCTTCCGGTGCCCCGCTCAGGATATGGCGGTCGTCCGTCAGCCTTGTGATTGATCTAACTAGATCGTGCAGGCAAAAGGCAAATGACATTCCCGTGCCGGAACGGCGCGGTGCGGTCAACTGCACAACAAGGAGGCAAAGATGCGGTTCTTTGGGCTGAAAAGCTGCGATACCTGCCGCAAGGCGCAAAAGGCGCTGCGCGCGGCGGGGCATGACCCGCAGGTTATCGACGTGCGCGCTGACGGGATCGACCCGGCGGATCTGCAGGCGATACTGGAGGCGTTCGGGGACAAGGCGGTAAATACCCGTTCGACCACCTGGCGTGGCCTGACCGAGGCCGAGCGCCAGCGCCCCACGGCGGATTTGCTGACCAAGCATCCGACCCTGCTCAAGCGGCCGGTGATCGAGGTCGACGGACAATGGCATCAGGGCTGGACCAAACCGGTTCAGAAGGCGCTTCTTGGATAACGCGCCGCGAACCGTTAGGTAGGCAGGATCAAGAGCAGGAGGCGACATGCGTAACGCGGCAATGGTATTGGGCCTGATCGGCGGCATTATCGGCATCATCGTGGGCTTGGTGGGCTACGGCTATGCCGAGGTCAGCACCCGCCACGCCGAGATCGGTGAGATTTTCGGTGTGCTGGAAAACCCCGGCTTTATCCGCACGGCCAGCTTCCTGGCCCCGCTTCTGGCCATTGCCGGTGGCGCGATGGCCAAGATGCGCGCCTTGTGGGGCGGCGTTCTGATGCTGGTGGGCGGTGTGCTGTTCTATGCGGCCTTCGGGTTCAATGCAGGCACGATGTTTCCCATCGGCTTCGTGCTGCTGGGCGGCATCCTTGCTATTGCCGCTGGGAAGCCGGACGAGCCGAAGGCGCATTTCTGAAGACGCGATCCAGCGACAATGGGCCGGCTCCGCGCAGCACCAGGCAGGCCAGCACGAAGACCCAGAACGCCCGCTGATCGAGGATCAGCGCATCGGGCGCGCCGTCGAACCAGGCGCCCAGGGTGCCTGCGTGTTCGATACCGCCATGGCCAAAAAGGTCCGTCAGGCTTTGCACGAGGACGAAGCCGATCATCCCCAGTGCGGCCAGCCGCGTGAAGAGCCCGACCACGATCAGTAGCGGCAGGATGAATTCCGCCAGCGTCCCGGCCATGACCACGGCCCAATGGAACAGGCCCAATTGGCTGACGTCGTAGCCTGCGGCCTCCATCGCCTTGGGAAAGATCTGGGCATAGGCCCCCAGAGAGGGCCGGAATACCCCGTTCCCCAGTTTGGTCATGGCCGAATTCCAGAAATAGACCAGCAATGTCGCGGCAAACACGAACCGGGCAAGACTGGGCAACAACAACGGAGCGGCGCGTTCCAACCCGGTGACGAGACGGTCATAGGCGGTGAATAGGGCGGTCATGACGGAGACTCCTCGGTCGTCAGTGCGGTGATGGCCGTGCGGTGCAGAAGGCAGGTCAGAAGCGGGCCGAAATCGAAATCTGACCCGCCCGCACGCAGGGCCGTGCCCAGCGGTTGCCCTGCAAGCAGTCCCGCCATAACGCGGCCCTGTGCCGGGGTCAGGGCATCCACCACCGGGTCAAAGTCGGGCCGCGTTACAAGGGCGGTTTCGGGGCGGCGCTCGGGCGTGCCACCGCTTTCCATATTGGCGGCCCAGATGCCGTGGACCGGGTGATCCGATGCCACCAGGTGCACAGCGGGGGCAAAGGCAAAGCGCAGATGCGGCAGCGCCTCTTCCGGCAGGGCCGCCAGCGCGGCGGGGTCGAGCGGCGCGGCATCGGCGGCGTGATAGGCTTGCCGGATCGCCAGTTCCAACCGGGCCATATCGGGCAGGTAGGGCAGGGATTGCGCCGGACCAAAGCTCTCAAGGAAGGCTGGCATCTCCGCGCCGTAGAACATCATCAGCGGAGAGCGGGGCGGATGCTGGCGCAGGTAGACCCCGGCCATGGCCTGAAAGAACGCCTCGCCCACCAATTTGCGAATGACCGGAAAGGCGGCTTGCAGCGCCTCGGTCAGGCTGACGGCAACATTGTTCCGATAGACATCGAAGCGCTTGGTGGCGGGCGCCCCGCCGGGGTTCACGACCCCACCGGGCGTGGCCAGCCCCGGATCCAGAAGGGCGCTGCGAAAGGCGGTTTGCGTCGTCATGCCGCCACCTTTTGCAGGGCGGCCCGGGCGCGCTCTGCCTCTTGGGCCAGAACGGGCCAATCGGGGACATCCGTATCCCATTCGATCAGCAGGGGTTTCGGGCCGGACAGGTCCAGCGTGTAGTCCAGCAGCGCCCAGACCGGATCGACGATTTCGCGCCCGTGGCTGTCGATCAGCAGTGGCGCGCCGGTTTCGTCCTCATCCTCGTCATGGCCGCCAAGATGGATCTCGCCGACCTTGTCCAGTGGGATGGCGTCGACATAGCCGCGCGGGTCATAGCCAAGATTGGTGGCGCTGACGAAGACGTTGTTCACGTCCAGAAGCAGGCCGCATCCGGTGCGGCGGCTGACCTCGCGCAGGAAGTCCGGCTCTTCAAACGTGCTCTGGGAAAAGGCAAGGTAGGAGGACGGGTTCTCCAGCAACATCGGGCGGCCAAGAACGTCTTGGACCTGGTCGATATGGGCGCAGACACGCTCCAGCGTCGCGGCCGTGTAGGGCAGTGGCAGCAGGTCGTTCAGAAAGGCGCTGTCATGGGTGGACCAGGCCAGGTGTTCCGAAAAGCTGGCCGGTTGCAGCCAGTCGCAGAGCCTTTTCAGACGCGCCAGATGCTCCGGGTCCAAATCGCCCTCGCCGCCGATGGAGAGGCCGACGCCATGGACCGAAAGCGGAAAACGTTCAGACAGGTGACGCAGTTGCGCCAAGGGGCGCCCGCCCGCGCCCATGTAGTTCTCGGCATGGATTTCCAGCCAGCCGACCGGGTCGGCATCCGCCATGATGGCGCTGAAATGCTGGGGCTTGTAGCCCACGCCGGGCAGGTTGGGCAGGGATTGGGCACTGGCGTCGAACATGGGTTTTCCGGGGCTTCGTGGGGAATAGGGTCGGGCCGATGGCCCGACCCCAGTCGTGTGGCTTATGCGGGCAGGTCGCGGTCCAGCGGCTCAAGGCTGCCCATGCGCTCGGTGCCGTCGGCCATGGCGGGAACGTCCATGGTTTCGCAGGTGCCGGCGGGCACCAACGTCCAGGCATTGCCCTGGTAGTCGACGGTGGACGTGCCGGCGCAGGTGGTACCGGGGCCGGCGGCGCAATCGTTCTCACCGGCCAGCGAAACGCCGTAGCATTTTTCGTTTTCCTGGGCGTGGGTGGCGGTGCTGAAGCCGGCAACGGCGGTGGCGACGGTGGCGGCGAGGGCCAGCTTGGAGGTGGTCTTGGTCATGGGATCGGTCCCTTTCGTTGGAAATGCAATCGTTATGCCGACCGAAGCGGCCGGTGCCGAAACCCTAGGGCCGGTCCGGCAACACGTGCCATTCACGGGGCCGTGCAACACGGGCCCGTTACGCGGCGTGAGACCCAAGGGCCTGAAAAGAAACGCCCCGCACGGGGCGGGGCGTCAAAGATTACAGCGCTGGAAGGTGTTTTGTTACAGAAGATCGGGCGGTGTGGCCGATTTCGCCAGCTCTCCGACGATGTCTTCAAGCGATGTTACAGTGGTCTGCTTCTCGCCCAGCCGCCGCACGGACACCGTGCGCTCCTCGACCTCGCGACCGCCGCAGGCCAGGATCACCGGCACCTTGCCCACGGAATGTTCGCGGACCTTGTAGTTGATCTTCTCGTTGCGGATGTCGGCCTCGGCCCGGACGCCCTGCGCCTGCAAGGCCGCGACGACCTCTTGCACGTAGTCATCGGCCTCGGACGTGATCGAGGCCACGACCACCTGGCGCGGGGCCAGCCAGAAGGGCAGCTTGCCTTCCCAGTTCTCGATCAGGATGCCGATGAAGCGTTCGAAGCTGCCAAGGCAGGCGCGGTGCAACATGTAGGGACGGTGTTTTTCGCCATCCGCGGCGATATAGGTGGCGCCCAGCCGCTCGGGCAGGTTCGGGTCCACCTGGAAGGTGCCGCATTGCCAGACCCGGCCGATGGCGTCGGTCAGGTAGAAGTCCAGCTTGGGTCCATAGAAGGCGCCATCGCCCGGCTCAAGCGTATAATCGCGGCCAACGGCCTTGATGGCGTTTTCCAGCGCGCCCTCGACATAGTCCCAGCTTTCATCCGAGCCGACCCGCTTTTCCGGACGGGTGGCGAAGCGGATCTCGAAATTCTCGAATCCGAGTTCGCGATAGACATCCGCGGTAAAGTCGATGAACCGCGCGCATTCCTCCTGGATCTGTTCCTCGGTGCAGAAGATATGCGCGTCGTCCTGGGTAAAGCCTCGCACGCGCATGATACCATGCAGCGCGCCCGAGGGTTCGAAACGGGCGCAGGACCCGAATTCGGCCAGCCGCAGGGGCAGGTCGCGATAGGATTTGAGACCCTGGTTGAAAACCTGCACGTGGCAGGGGCAGTTCATAGGCTTCAGCGCGTTGATCCGGGTCTGGTCCTTGTTCTTGACGCTCGCATCGTCATCTTCGCCGTCGCGGCTCTCGTCCACTTCGACCAGGAACATGTGGTGCTGATACTTGTCCCAGTGGCCGGATTTCTCCCACAGCTTGCGGTCCACGACCTGCGGCGTGTTGATTTCCTGGTAGCCGCCGGCGCGCTGCTTGCGGCGCATGTAGTCCTGAAGTTGCGTGTAGACGGTCCAGCCATTGGGGTGCCAGAACACCTGCCCGGGGGCCTCTTCCTGCATGTGGAACAGGTCCATCTCGCGGCCCAGCTTGCGGTGGTCGCGTTTCTCGGCCTCTTCGAGGAAGTTGAGATATTTCTTCAGCTGATCGCGCGTCTGGAAGGCCACGCCGTAGATCCGTTGCAGCATCTGGCGGCTGCTGTCGCCACGCCAATAGGCCCCGGCCACGGACATGAGTTTCCATGAATCGCCAGGGACCTGGCCGGTATTCTGAAGGTGCGGGCCGCGGCACAGGTCCTGCCAGTCGCCATGCCAGTACATGCGCAGCGGCTCGTCGCCGGGGATCGAGTCGATCAGTTCGACCTTGTAGGGCTCGCCGTTGTCCTCGTAGTGCTTGATCGCGCGGGCGCGATCCCAGACCTCGGTGGTAACATCATCACGCTTGTTGATGATTTCCTTCATCTTCTTCTCGATCGCGCCGAGGTCTTCGGGGGTGAAGGGCTCTGCACGGTCGAAATCATAATACCAGCCGTTCTCGATCACCGGGCCGATGGTCACGTTCACGTCCGGCCAGATCTCCTGAACGGCGCGGGCCATGATATGGGCCAGATCGTGCCGGATCAGTTCCAGCGCCGGAGCTTCGTCCTTCATCGTGTTGATCGCAATCGAAGAATCCTCTTCGATGGGCCATTGAAGATCCCAGTGCTGGCCGTTCACATGGGCCGAAATGGCCTTCTTGCGCAGCGAGGTCGAGATATCGGCGGCCACGTCGGCCGGGGTCACGCCCTTGGGAAAGGAACGTGCATTGCCATCGGGAAAGGTCAGGGAAATATCGGCCATCGACCTTGTCTCCTCGTCGGTTTGGCGCCCACGGAACGCCCGGTTGCGGGTATATGGTTCAGGCGAGGTTCTGCCCCCGCCACCTTGCGGTGTCAAGCATGGGCGAGGTTTTGCGTTCGGGTGCGCCGCGCTAGGTTGGCCGTGACGGATCATGTGAAGGCAGGGACGGCGAAATGCGCGACCTCAGTGACGAGCTATTCGAGACCCTGGTGGAGGACACTGACCGTGCGCCCGACCTGAGCGATGCGCAGCAGGCCGCCGAGCCGCGAAACTTCCTGCGCCATGTCTGGGCGCTGTCCTTCAGCAAGCTGGGCGACGGGCTGGTCAATCCCAAGCTGGTGCTGAGCTGGCTGTTGGCGCATCTGGGCGCGGGGGCGCTCTGGACCGGGTTGCTGGTGCCGGTCCGCGAGGCCGGGGCGCTCCTGCCTCAGCTTGTGATCTCGGGGGCGGTTCACGGCATGGCGCGCCGCAAATGGGCATGGGCGGCCGGGTCGGCGGGGCAGGGGCTGGCGGCAATCGGAATGGTGGCGGTCGGGCTGACGCTGACGGGGCCTTTGGCCGGGGCGCTTGTCGTCGGGTTGCTGGCCCTGCTGGCGCTGAGCCGCTCGGTCTGTTCGGTCTCTTACAAGGACGTGCTGGGCAAGACCGTCGGCAAGACACGGCGAGGCGCGGCCACCGGCGCGGCGGCCTCGACCGCCTCCACCGGGGTTATCCTGTTCGCCCTGGCCCTGATCCTCGATCTCGGCGACCGGCTGGTGCTGGTGATCGGGGCGCTGACCCTGGCCGCGGCGGCCTGGCTGATCGCAGCGGTCGCCATGGTGCTGATGCGAGAAGAGGCGCAGCCGGGCGAGGCACTGTCCGCCCGCCAGTCGATCGCACAGCTCTCCATCCTGAAGGACCGTCCACAGCTGGCCCGGTTCATCGCCGCGCGCGCGGCGCTGGTGGGCACGGCGCTGGCCCCGCCCTACCTGGTGTTGCTGGCTTCGGGCGAAAATGCGGCGCGGCAGTTGGGCGCGCTGCTGCTGGCTTCGGCGGTGGCTTCTTTCCTGTCCTCCTTTGTCTGGGGGCGGCTGAGCGACCGGTCGGCGCGGCGCGTGCTGATCCTTTCCGGGTTGGCCGGCGCGGCGTCGCTGGGGCTGGCACTGGCGGTCGATGGCGCGGGGCTTTCGGGAACCAGCTGGGCCATCCCGGTGGTGCTGTTCCTGCTGATGGTGGCCTATCACGGCGTGCGCATGGCCCGGTCCACCTACCTGGTGGACATGGCCCGCCCTGACGACCGGGCGACCTACACGGCCGTCTCGAATACCCTGGTCGGCCTCTTCCTGCTGCTGGCCGGCGCGGTCAGCGCGGGTCTGGCCGCTATGTCGGTGCCCCTTGCGCTGTGGGCGTTTCTTGTGATGTCTCTTGCGGGCGCATGGATCGCGGCAGGACTGGACGAGGTGGAACATGGCTGATGAATTCGAAACCCCGCAGGGACGGCGTATCGCCTGGAACCGGATCGCGGGCGTGGCCCCGACCGTGGTGTTCTGCGGCGGGTTCAAATCCGATATGGAGGGCACGAAGGCCCTGTATCTCGAGCAATGGGCCAAGGACCGCGGGCAGGGCTTCGTGCGTTTCGACTATTCCGGGCACGGGATCAGCGGCGGTGCCTTCACCGATGGCGCGATCGGCGACTGGTTCGAGGATACCTGCGCCGTGCTGGACCGGATCGACGGGCCGGTCGTGCTGGTGGGGTCGTCCATGGGGGGCTGGATTTCGCTGCTGGCGGCACGTGCGCGGCCGGGTCAGGTCGCGGGGCTTGTCACGATCGCCGCGGCGCCGGATTTCACCGAGGACAGCATGTGGGCAGGGTTCGATGCCGATCAGCGCGCGGCACTGGAGCGCGACGGGCAGGTCGCGCTGCCCTCGGAGTATGGTGAACCCTATGTCATCACCCGCCGCCTGATCGAAGAAGGCCGCGACCGGCTGGTGCTGCGCGCGCCGCTGTCGCTGCCTTTCCCGGTGCGGTTCCTGCAGGGCACCGCGGATGCGGATGTCGAGATGTCCGTGGCCCTGCGCCTGCTGGACCATGCCGAGGGCCCGGACATGCGCCTGACCCTGGTGGACGGGGCCGATCACCGGTTTTCCGATCCCGATTGCCTGGCCCTGATCGCCC
Organism: Salibaculum griseiflavum; assembly: GCF_003129565.1. Taxonomy (GTDB): domain Bacteria; phylum Pseudomonadota; class Alphaproteobacteria; order Rhodobacterales; family Rhodobacteraceae; genus Salibaculum; species Salibaculum griseiflavum. Next base: position 66,288 of record NZ_QETF01000008.1, on the reverse strand, counting down.
AAAGCGTCGAAGAGGTGCTGGCACGGATCTAGCGGGGCGGCTGCGCCGCACAGGTTTGCCTCGGCTGCGCCTCGGGAGGGGGCTGTCTGCCCCCCTTGGCCCTGCGGGCCAATTCCCCCCGACGGTATTTGTGCCCCGAAGAAGCGGGCCTGTGACCCGACGTTTCGCTTTGGATGCGGGGAGCCGTGGTGTTGAGATGGCGTCGGAGCTGTTGGGGAGGGCGCAATGGCCTTGACGATCGGACAGAAGGCGGGTTGGGGACTGGCTGACCTGGGGGTGGTCGTCTTCGTGGTGGTCAAGCAGTTGCTGGTGCTGGCTTTTCTGACTTCGTATCTGGGTGTGCCGGCAGGGATCGCCGGGGCGGCCACCACCGCCGTGCTGGTCTTCGACATGATCACAGATCCGCTGATCGGCTACCTGTCGGACCGCACCGACAGCCGGTTCGGGCGCCGTGCGCCCTGGATGATGGCAGGTGCGGTGGTGATGGTGGCCGGCATGGTCGGGCTGTTCGCGGTGCCCGAAGAGTTGCGGGGCACGGCGGCGCTGCCCTGGGTTCTGGGCTTTTTCTGTTTGGCCACGGTGGGATTTACCATGGTGGCCATCCCCTACGGTGCCCTGGCCGGCGAGATTACCGAGGACGGGCGCGAGCGGTCGCAGATGACCGCCTGGCGCATGGGCTTTGCCAGCGTCGGCATCCTCGTGGGGGGCGCGCTGGTGCCCGGGCTGGCGGCGAGCGGTGGCCATGCCCATGCCGCGCTTGTCGTCTCGCCGCTGATCCTGGGGGCGATCTGGTTTTCTGTCTGGTCGATTCGCAAGGCGCCGCGTCACCCGACGCCATCCCTGGTCAGCCCGGCCGAGATGCTGCGCCATGTTCTTGGCAACCGGCCCTTCATGGTATTGGCCGCGCTTTACGGGGTGATGACGCTGGCCATTGCCCTGATTACCGCGGGGCTGCCCTTTGCGGCGCTCTACCTGATTGCGGATACCGGCGACACGCCGCTATCGGCGTTGGCACAGAGCCTGACCGTCCTGTCATTGCTGTTCGCCGCGTTCACGCTGGGCTCGATCCTCAGCCAGGCGGGTTGGGTCTGGGCCTCGGCGACGCTGGGCAAGCTGGGGGCGCTGGTGTTGGGGCTTTGCCTCTATATCCTGCTGCTCTTCGGCCTGTTCGCGGCACTGCCCTCGGTCAATGTGACAGCCATCGCGGGGGTGTTCGTGCTGGCGGGGATGACCAATGGCGCTTACCAGCAGATCCCCTGGGCCATGTATCCCGACCTGATGGACGTGACCCGCGCCCGGACCGGGGCGGCGATCGAGGGCGGTTTCTCGGCGATCTGGCTGTTCGGACAGAAGCTGGCCAATGCGCTGGCGCCGGGCGCACTGGGCCTGATCCTAGGTGCCTTTGGCTGGCAGGAGACGACCGAGGGCCGGGCCGAGCAAAGTGCCGACGCCCTTCGTGCGCTGCATGTTTCGGTGACGCTGGTGCCTGCAGGCATCCTTGTGCTGGCGGTTATTGGGCTGTGGGTGTTGTATCGACCCCGCGCGGCACGGGTCCTGCCCGCTGCTTGACCGATTGGGGCTTGCACCGGCCCGGTCCGCGTGAACATTCTGGCGGCACAGGCAAGCCGAAATTCGGGGCAGGAATGATCGAAACACTGGTGCTTCTGCCGGATATGCTGTCCGATGCGCGGGGCTGGGCGACAGTCAGCACGGTGATCAGCTATGGCCGTCCCGTGATGTTCGCCCCGATCTGGACCGGGGACCGGATCGAAGAGATGGCCTCGTCCATCCTGTCCGGTGCGCCCGCGAAATTCGCCTTGGCCGGGCATGGCATGGGCGGTGTCGTCGCATTGGAAATCTTTCGCCGCGCGCCCGACCGGGTCAACCGGCTGCCCCTGATCGGCACCAACCCGCTGAGCGACACGCCGCAAGAGGCCGCCGACCGTGAACCCTTGATGGTGGCCGCGCGATCGGGCCGTTTCGAGGAGGTGCTGAGCCGCGATGTGTTGCCGCGTCAGGTGGCGGCGGGGCCGGAGCGGAATGCCCATTTGGCGCATCTGGCCGAGATGGCGCAGGCGTTGGGCGCCGATGTCTTTGAGCGCCAGCAACGCGCGATGCAGCGCCGGAGGGACCACCAGGCCAGCCTGCGCCGGATCACGCAGCCGACGCTTGTTCTGGCCGGGGAACTGGACCAGGTCGTGCCGCGGAAGCGGCAGGAATTCCTGGCCGAACTGATTCCCTACGCGGCCTTTCAAATGCTGGAAGGCGTCGGCCATTCGGTGATGTTGGAAGATCCCGAGGGCACCATTTCCGCGCTGCATGCCTGGCTCAGGCAGCCGTTGGTCCTGCGCTAGGGCGCGGTCAGGTTACGGCAGAGAGCCGGACCTTGCCGCGCGGGCCGGAATTGGCGTCGATGAAATCCAGAACCAGCGGGCGGATGTTGTTTCGCCAGCTTTTGCCGGCGAAGATTCCGTAATGGCCCGCGCCCGGTTCCAGGTGGCTGGCTTTCTTTTCGTCAGGCAGGCCGGTCAGCAGGTCCAGAGCGGCCAGGCATTGGCCGGGGGCTGAAATGTCGTCTTCCTCACCTTCGACGATCTTGACCGCCACGTCGGTTATGGCGCCGAAATCCACCTTGTGACCATCGACCACGAAGTCGTTTCGGGCGATCTCGCGGGCCTTGAAGATGCGCTCGACCGTCGAAAGATAGAATTCGGCGGTCATGTCCATGACGGCAAGATATTCGTCGTAGAAGGTGTTATGCTTGTCGTGGTCGCCGGCTTCGCCCTTGGCGGCCTTGATGATCTGGTTGGTGAAGGCCCTGGAATGGGTTTCGGCATTCATAGAGATGAAAGAGGCCAGTTGCAGCAGCCCCGGATAGACCTTGCGCCCGACTCCGTCATATTTGAAGCCGACCCGCTGGATCATCGACTGTTCCAGCTGGCCCATTGTGACGGTGCGGCCGAAATCGGTGACTTCCGTGTGATTGGCCTCGGGGTCGACGGGACCGCCGATCAGGGTGAGCGACCGCGGCTGTGCCTCGGGGTGCAGCTCGGCCAGATAGGCGGTGGCGGCCAAGGTCAGGGGCACCGGCTGGCAAACGGCGATCACATGGGTGTCGGGCCCCAACTCGCGCATGAAATCCATGACGTAGAGCGTGTAATCCTCGATATCGAACTTGCCGGCCGAAACGGGAATGTCGCGGGCATTGTGCCAATCGGTGATATAGACTTCGCAATCGGGCAACAGCGAGATCACGGTCTTGCGCAGCAGGGTTGCGTAGTGCCCGGACATCGGCGCCACCAACAGCACCTTGCGCGGGCGCTCGTGGCGTCCGATGCACCGGAAATGAATCAGGTCGCCGAAGGGCTTTTCGACGACCTTGCGGATCGAGACCACGTGGTCCTTGCCGTCCATGTCCGGCACGGCGGAAATGCCCCAATCGGGCTTGGCCACCATGCGCGCAAAGCTGCGTTCGGTCACCTCGCCCCAGGCTTTCAGCATCGCCATGCCCGGATTTGGCCACATCGAGAAGGCCGGATAGGACGCCATGGCCCTCGCGGTGGCGCCCAGCCACTCGTTGGTGTTGCGGGCGGTTTCCATCATGTCGTAGGTCATCATGTATTTCACGGGCGTCTCCGGCGTCACGCGCAAGATGCATTTTCTTGCGATTGTGCTATAGGTCGCATTGACCCTTGGGGAGCCAGGGGGCAGATGCTGCACGTGCAAAATACGCGTCGAGGGGGCGCATGGCAATGTCGAATTCAGAAAACAGCGACACGGCAGCGGGCGAGGCCCTTCCAAATCTGGAAGAAAACATGGCCCGGATCGAGGAGTTGACCCAGCGCCTTGTGAATGCCCTTGCCCATAAACGGCAGGTCCGCGACGACCTGCAAGGCCCCGGTCACGAGCTTTATGCCAAGGCGGCAACGGCCTATTGGGCCGAGATGATGCAGAACCCAGCCAAGCTGATCGAGCAGCAGGTGGGGTATTGGGGCAAGACCCTCCAGCACTATGTCGAGGCGCAACAGGCGCTCGCCAGTGGCCAGATAAAGGCACCCGAGGACCACACCCCTAGCGACCGGCGATTCAAGAATCCGCTCTGGGATTCGCACCCCTACTTCAATTTCGTAAAGCAGCAATACATGTTGAATGCCGATGCGGTGGCGCAGGCGGTCGAGTCGATCGAGGGGCTGGATGAGCGTGAACAGAACCGCCTGCGTTATTTCAGCCAGCAGATCATTGATCTGATGTCGCCCACGAATTTCCTGGCCACCAATCCCGATGCGCTGGAGCGCGCGGTCGAGACGGAAGGTGAAAGCCTGGTCAAGGGGCTGGAAAACCTGGTGCACGACCTGGAGGCCAATGAGGGCGAACTCATCGTCAACCTTGCGGACAAAGAGGCGTTCAAGGTTGGCGAAAACCTTGGCACGACCCCTGGCGAGGTGGTGTTTCGCAATCATCTGTTTGAACTGATCCAGTATGCGCCCAGCACCGAGAAGGTGCACGGCACACCGCTGATTATCTTTCCGCCGTGGATCAACAAGTTCTACATCCTCGACCTGAAGTCGCAGAATTCGCTGATCAAATGGATCGTGGACCAGGGCTACACGTTGTTCGTGGTCAGCTGGGTGAACCCGGATGCCACCTATCGAGATGTCGGCATGGCCGATTATATCGAGGATGGCTACATCACCGCGCTGGAAACCGTGCGAGAGATTTGCGGCGTCAAGAAGGTCAACGCCATCGGCTATTGCATCGCCGGGACCACGCTCTCGCTGACGCTTTCCATTCTCAAGGATCGCGGGCTGGACTATGTCAATTCCGCCACCTTCTTTACCACGCTGACCGATTTCTCGGACCAGGGCGAGGTGGGCGTCTTCCTCGACAACGATTTCGTGGACGGGATCGAGGCCGAAGTGACGGAAAACGGTTATCTCGACAGTTTCTACATGGCGCGGACCTTTTCCTTCCTGCGGTCCAATGACCTGATCTATCAACCGGCCATCCGGTCCTACATGCTCGGGGAAAGCCCCCCGGCCTTCGACCTGCTCTACTGGAATGGCGACGGCACGAACCTGCCTGCGAAGATGGCGGTGGAATACCTGCGTGGCCTGTGCCAGCGAGACGAGTTCGCCAGCGGCGGGTTCGAGGTGGCCGGCCACACGGCGAAGATTGAAAATGTGCAGGTGCCGCTTTGCGCCATCGCCTGCGAAACCGATCATATTGCCGCCTGGAAAAGCTCTTACCGTGGCATTCAGAAGATGGGCTCGAAGGACAAGACCTTCATCCTGGCCGGGTCCGGCCACATCGCGGGCATCGTCAATCCGCCGGTCAAGAACAAGTATGGCTATTGGACCAACGACGATCTTTCCCTGTCGCCCGAGGATTGGCAGGCGCGTGCGGAACAGCACGGCGGCAGCTGGTGGCCCCATTGGGAAAAGTGGCTGCGAAAGCGGTCCGGCAAGAAGGTCGAGGCGCGCGAACCGGGATCGAAGACTCACCCGCCGATTGCGCCTGCGCCGGGCACTTACGTCGTCGCCGACAAGCCGAAAATAACGTCATGACGTCCTTTTTTCGCGGGATATTTCAGTCCAAGTTATTGTTTTCCAATCGTTATGTCAGATTTCGTGAATTTTTTGCTGCAATGCAGAAAAAACCTTGATTTGCTGCAGCGCAGCATCTAGATTTCTTGCAGTTGCAGAAACGGGATCGTCCCGCGAACCAGACCAAAAGGACCATACCAATGGCTACCAAGACCCAAGACTTCACCGCTGTCATGAAAGACATGATGGGTGCCTTCCCGGTTGACACCAAGGCCATGGAAGATGCCTTCAAGACCCAGACCACCCTGGCCGAGAAGCTGTCGGCTGTGTCCATCGACGCCGCGCAGAAGTCCACCGACCTGAGCGCCAAGTGGGCCCAGGACACCCTGGCCAAGATGAACGACATGACCAAGGCCAAGAGCGAACCGGCCGACTATGCCAAAGCCATGACCGACTTCGCCTCGGCCTCTGCCGAAGCTGCCTCCGAGCACATGGCCGCCTATGCCGAGATCGCCAAGAAGGTCCAGACCGAGACCCTGGAACTGATGATGGCCGCCGGCAAGGACATGTCCGAAGACATGAGCGCCGCCGCCAAGAAGGCCACCGCCGAGGTGACCGCCGCTGCCAAGAAGGCCGCGAAGTAAGTCATAAGAAACGCCCGGCCCTCCTCCTCCTCCCTGAGGGCCGACGTCACGCGGGGCGAGTTGCACATGCAGCTCGCCCTTGCTTTTTTCTGCAAAGGCATCCACGCTTCTCTGCACCGCAAAAAGGGCCTGAGGAGGGGAAACCTTGGCAGACAAATCCCAGCCGTTGCTGATCAAGCGCTATGCAAGTCGTCGCCTGTATAACACGGAGACCAGCGACTACGTGACGCTGGAAGACATCGCCTCGTTCATCAGGGATGGGCGCGATGTGCAGATCGTGGATCTGAAATCCGGGGACGACCTGACGCGCCAGTACCTGCTGCAGATCATCGCCGAACACGAAAGCCGCGGGGAAAGCGTTCTGCCGGTCGATGTGCTGACGGATCTGGTTCGGTCTTATACGAGCCAATCCATGTCTGTGGTCCCGCAATTCCTCGCCCAATCCTTCGAGATGTTGCGCGAAAGCCAATCCAAGATGATGGAGAACATGGGGCCAATGGGCGCGCTGTCGCAAATGCCGGGTTTCGAGGCCATGCAGGCACAGCAGCAGGCCTTCCTGAAGGCCATGACCGGCGGCGTGATGGGCTCCACCGGGCCGGGGGCCGCGCCCGAACCTTCATCCGGCAAGGCCGATGACGATGAAGACCTTGACGAGATCAAGGCCGAGCTGGCCAAGCTTCAGGACAAGCTGTCGAAGATGGGCAAGTAGAACGAAGCCCCATCAGATTGATCGGTCCGGAATCGCAGACGATCACGCAATGGGCGCGGGTGCGCATCAGGCGCAAGCCGGGGTGACGCACTTCCGCGCGACCCGTGCGGCGACGGCGACCTCGTTCTCCACGTTCCGACCTGCCTGCGGAGCGCGCCGCCTTAAGTGACCTCGGCGAAAACCTTGTCCAGCGCCGCCTCCAGCTTGCCGAACATTTCGTCCATCTGGGCCTCGGTCATGATGAAGGGCGGGCACAGAACGATGGATTGCCCCAAGGGGCGGCAGATCAACCCTTGGTCGGTGCAGGCATTGGCGATGCGTTCCGAGACCGACAGCGACCCGTCGAAGGGTGTTTTGGTCGGTTTGTCGGCCACCGCCTCCAGGGCGCCCATCAGGCCTTTGCCCCGCCATTCCCCGATATGCGGATGCTCGGCAAGCCGCGCCAGCTCGGCCTCGAATTTCGGGGTGAGAGCGCGGACATTCTCGGCCAGCCCCTCGTTCATGATCACGTCGATGGCCTTGAGCGCGATGGCACAGCCCACCGGGTGCCCCGAAGCGGTGAACCCATGCGGGAACTCCTCGATCGCTTCCGAAGCCGCTTGCAGGCGATCCGACAGCTCTGGCCCCAGAATCACGGCCCCCATCGGAAAGAACCCGGCGGTCAGGTTCTTGGAGGAAATGATCGCGTCAGGCATGAAATCATAAGTTTCACAGCCCCATGTTTCGCCGGTGCGGCCAAAGCCGGTGATGACCTCGTCCGAAATCAGCGGAATCCCATGTTTCTTCAAGATCGGCGCAATCGTCTGGAAATAGCCCTCTGACGGCGGAATCACCCCCCCGGCGCCCATGACGGGTTCGGCAAAGAAGCCCGCAATGGTTTCGGCCCCCTCACGGGCGATCACCTCCTCCAGTTCGCGGCCCAACCGGGCGGTGAACTCCGCCTCGGTCTCGCCATCGCGCCCCTCGCGCCAGTAATGCGGGCAGGTCAGGTGCAGGAACCCGTCCAGCGGCAGCCCGAAGACCGAATTGTAGGGCTTGCCGGTCATCGAGGCCGACACCGCCGTGACTCCGTGATAAGCGTTCTTGCGGGTCAGGATCTTGCGGCGCTGCGGCTGGCCTTCGGCGGCCCAGAGGAACCACAGCATCTTGACCATGGTGTCATTCGCCTCGGACCCGGAATTGGTGTAGAACACCTTGCCCTCGGCGAAGGGGGACACCTCGACCAGCTTTTCCGACAGCATCACCGTCTGGTCGGACATCCGCCCGAAGAAAGCATGATAGCCGGGAAAGCGGTCATATTGGGCCTTTGCGGCCTCGGTCAGGCCGGGGTGATCGAACCCTGCCACCATGTTCCACAGGCCGGAATTGGCATCGAGATAGCGGTTGCCATGCACATCGATGATATAGGGTCCTTCGCCATGTGTGACGATCACTGCGCCGCGCTCGTGGATCGTCGGCAGGTCGGTGAACCCATAGAAGGACCGGGCATCGGCGCGGCCTTCCCAGGAATTGATGTTGTCGTCGGGCATGGGCCACCTCCATTGGATCATTGACGCGAGATTAGGCGCGCTTGACGGGGCTTTCAATTGCCGTTGTGGCGGGGCTAATCTGCAGGGGAAAGGGGCAGGTATGGCGGCAGCATCCGGCAAGATCACGCTTTGGGGCGTCGAGGTCTTCGTGGCCACGGCGGAGGAGCAGTCGATCTCTGCTGCCGCAAAGCGCCTGAACTCCTCGGCGGCGACCGTTTCGCAGCAATTGACGAACCTCGAGGCGGCGATCGGCACGACGTTGCTGAACCGTAACGCGCGGCCCGTGATCCCGACCCCGGCCGGCGAAATGTTCCTGCGCCGCGCCAATGCCATCCTCAGCGAGGCCGAGCAGGCCCGCGCCGAGCTGGCCATGGCCGACCTGTCGCGCCTGACGCGGCTGCGGTTGGGCATGATCGAGGATTTCGACGCCGACGTGACGCCGCGCCTGCTGTCGGACATGGGCGAAGAGCTGAAGAATTGCCAATTCCTGTTGGAAACCGGTGCCTCGCACAGGTTGTTCGAGCTGCTTCAGGCCCGCGCCCTGGACGTTGTCGTCGCCAGCGATATCGGGTCCGGCGCCGAGTGGATGGAGGTGCATCCGCTCTTCGAGGAACCCTTCGTGGTCGCAGCGCCCAAGGGCGCGCTGGGGCAGGGGGACATGCTCCGGCAATTGCGACGGATGCCTATGGTCCAGTACACGACCCGCCACCATATGGGGCAGATGATCGCCAGTCATCTCGTGCGGCAGAACCTGACGCTCAACCACCGGTTTGAATTGGACAGTTACCACGCGGTGTTGGCGATGGTGGCGGCCGGGGCGGGGTGGTCGATCCTGACACCCTTGGGGTGGTCCCACGCCGCGCGGTTCCGCGACGAGGTAGACCTGCACCCGTTGCCCTTCGAGCCGCTGAGCCGCCGGATTTCGCTGGTGGCGCGACGCGATGTGCTTGGCGACATGCCCGGTGACATGGCCGCCCGCCTGCGCGGGCTGCTGTCCGAGATGATCGTGGACCCAGCGACGCAGAAACTGCCCTGGCTGGCAGGGCAGCTGCGCGTGCTCGGCTAGGCTATTCCGCGGCGACCGCGGTGCCGGGCGCGGTCATCGCGTCCTGGGCTGCGGCCACGAGTTCCCCCGCGACAATGCTGCATTCATCGACGCTCAGGCGGGCGGGCAGGCGCACGTCGCAGGCGGCCATCAACATGGCGCGGGTTTGGGGCAGGTCCCAGTCGCGGCCAAGGAACTGCCAGTTCCAGAAGGCGCGGGCATTGTCGGTGCTGCGCCCGAATATCTGAACCTTGACGCCACGCGCGGCGGCGGCCTTGGCAAAGGCGCCGATCTGGTCTTCGGTCATGCCCACGAGGTTGAACTGGATGGAATCCGGGGCGCGCTGTTCCGGGGCCAGCTTTTCGGGCACGGTCAGCCATGGGCTGGCGTTGAGCCGATCGGCGACGTGGTCATGGTTGCGCCGCCCGTCGCGGACCCGGCGGGCCAGTTCCGGTAGCTGCGGCCGGATGATCGCGGCCGACAGGTTCGACAGGCGCAGGTTGTAAAGCGGCAGCTTGTTCTGCCAGGCCTGCATCGCCTCTGCGGGCACGTCATGTTTCATCCAGCTGTGTTCATAGGCGCCGGACATGATCACGGCGCGCGCCACGAGGTCGGCATCGTCCGTGACCATGATCCCGCCTTCGCCGGCATTGATCAGCTTGTAGGACTGGAACGAGAAACACCCGATCTTGCCGATCGTGCCGATATTGCGCCCGTGCCATGTGGTGCCCAGCGAATGCGCCGCGTCCTCGATGACCGGGATGTCGGCGGCATCGCAAAGAGCCATGATCGCGTCCATGTCGCTGGTATGGCCGCGCATATGGCTGATGATGACCGCATCGGCCTGAGGCAGCTTGGCCTCGAAGTCAGCCATGTCGATGCGATAATTCTCGCCGCATTCCACAAGGATCGGCTGGCATTCCGCATGCACGATGGAGGAGGGCACGGCGGCGAAGGTAAAGGCCGGGATCAGGACCTTGGCATCGCGGGGCAGGTCCAGCGCCTTGAGCGACAGGAACAGCGCCGCCGAACAGGACGACACGGCCAGCGCGTATTTCGTGCCCAGAAGGGCGGCGAATTCCTGCTCCAGCAGAGAGACCGGCGCATCTTCGGGCGCGGTATAGCGGAACAGGTCGCCGGTGTTCAGCAGGCGCGTCACCTCTTCCATGGCGGTGGCCGGGATGGGTTCGGCGTCGTAGACATTGGGGATCTGGGGCATGGCTCGGCCTCTTTTCGGGAAAATCGAAATGTTATTTCGATTCCTCCTAACACAGCCAGTGTGTCGAATCCATGACGCCGGTAGGGCCATGCCGCCCCGCCATCGAAACTGTTGCAGGTTTGAATCAGGGCCTCAGATGCCCAGCCGGTCGCGCAGGGAATACCACGTCATGGCAAGGGTCAGCAGCGGCGCACGGAACGCCGCGCCGCCCGGGAAGGGAGGCACGGGCAGCTTGGCGAAAACATCGAACCGCCCCGCCTGTCCCATCACGGCCTCGGCCATCAGTTTACCGGCCATGCCCGAATGGGCGACGCCATGGCCGGAAAATCCGCCGGCGCTGAGCATGTTGTCCTGCAGGCGCGTGACCAGGGGCAGGCGGGTCAGGGTGATCCCCAGCGTGCCGCCCCAGACATGGTCGATGCCGACGCCCCTGAGCTGCGGGAACATGGTTTCCATGCGTGTGCGCAGTTCCGGCTCGATCGAGCGCGGGAAAGCGACCGTGTAGTTTTCGCGCCCTCCGAACAGCAGGCGCTTGTCCTCGGACAGGCGGAAATAATTGACCACGAATTTGCTGTCGGCGCAGGCGATATCCTCGGCCAGCACATCGGCGGCGCGCTCGTCCAGCGGTTCGGTGGCCGCAATGAAGGAATTGAGCGGCATGGTCCGCGCCGCGACCTTGCGGTTCAGGTTGGGCAGATAGCCATTCCCGGCCAGCAGGACGAATTTCGCATGGACCCGGCCCGACCCGGTGCGGACCTCGGCCGGGTTGCCCGGCTCGATATGGTGCACCTCTGAGCGCTCATGGATGATCGCCCCGGCCTTTTCGGCGGCCCGCGCCAGCCCCAGGGCATAGCGCAGCGGGTGAATATGGCCCGCGCCCCGGTCGATTACGCCACCCTTGTAGAGCGGCGAGCGCACGATCCGCTGGAACGGCTTGGCGGCGAGCGGCTCGACCTGCGTATAGCCATAGGCCTTGTCCAGGAACTCGGCCTCGTCATGCAGCGCGGCGGCCTCGGCCACGGAATAGGCGCCATGGGCCACGCCGGGCTTGAACAGCGCATCGGGGGCGTGGGCGGCCGACAGGTCGCGCAGCATCTGCTTGGCCTCTTCGGTCATGTCCCACAGGGCGCGGGCCGGACCCTTGCCCATCTTCGCTTCCAGCCAGCGCTGGTCCTTGTTGAAGCCGCTGCCGACCTGCCCGCCATTTCGCCCCGAGGCGCCCCAGCCTGCGCGGTGGGCGTCCAGCACGATCACCGACATCCCCGCCTGGGCGAGGTGCAGCGCTGCGGTCAGGCCGCAGAACCCAGCCCCCACGATGCAGACATCCGCCGTCTGCTGGCCGCGCAGGCCCGGCCGTTCGGCCGGTATTTTCGACGAGGCGACATACCAGCTGTCGGGATAGGTGGCGGGGTGGTCGTTACGGTAAAGCGGGTTCGGCATCAGACGTTCAACAACAGGTGTTCGCGTTCCCACGGGGAAATCACCTGCAGGAATTCCTCGTATTCGGCGCGTTTTACGATGGAATAGACGCGGGTGAATTCGGGGCCCAGGACCTCTTGCATGTCCGTGTTCCCGTCGAACAGGTCCAGCGCCGCACCCAAGCCCTGGGGCAGGTCGGGTTCGCCGTCATAGGCATCGCCACGATAGCTCTTGTCGGCCCAGAGTTCCTGTTTCAGGCCCAGGTAGCCCGCGGCAAGCGAGGCCGCGATGCACAGGTAGGGGTTGCAATCCATACCCGCCAGCCGGTTTTCGATCCGGCGCGAGGCTGGGTCACTGATCGGCACGCGCAGGCCCGTCGTGCGGTTGTCGCGCCCCCATTCAAGGTTGATCGGGGCGGCGTGGTCGCGCACGTAGCGCCGGTAGCTGTTCACATAGGGCGCCATCAGCGCCACGACCGAGGGCAGGTGCGTCTGCAACCCGCCGATGAACTGGAAGAAAGCATCCGTTTCGCCGCCATTGGGGCCGGTGAACAGGTTGTCGCCCTCGCTGTCGAGGATGGAGTGATGCACATGCATGGCGCTGCCCGGCTCGCCCTCGATGGGCTTGGCCATGAAGGTGGCGAAGCAATCATGTTTCAAAGCCGCCTCGCGCAGCAGGCGCTTGAAAAAGAACACCTCGTCGGCCAGCTTGACCGGGTCACCGTGGCGCAGGTTGATTTCCAGCTGCCCGGCGCCGCCTTCCTGGGTGATGCCGTCGATCTCGAACCCCTGGATTTCCGCGAATTCGTAAATGTCGTCGATCACGGGGCCGTAATCGTCCACCGCGGACATGGAATAGGCTTGCCGCGCGGCGGCGGGGCGACCCGACCGGCCCATCATCGGTTCGATCGGCTTGGCCGGGTCCACGTTGCGCGCGACGAGGAAGAATTCCATTTCCGGCGCGACGACCGGGGTCCAGCCCTCCTTGGCATAAAGCTCGACCACTCGCTTGAGCACGTTGCGCGGGGCATAGGGGATGGGCTTCCCCTTCTGGTCAAAGGCATCGTGGATAACTTGCAGCGTGCCGTCATCGGCCCAGGGCGCGGCGGTCGCGGTGCTGAGGTCCGGGTAAAGCACCATGTCGGGTTCCGTAAAGCCCTCGTCGCCGGCGGCCTCGCCCCAGCCACCGGTGATGGTCTGGAAAAAGATCGAGTTGGGCAGATGGAATTTCTGCATCCGCTCCCACTTGGTGGCGGGGACGGCCTTGCCGCGGGCGATGCCGGGCAGGTCGGCAATCATGCATTCGACCTCGTCAAGGCGGTTGGCTTCCATGTAGGACTGGGCCGCGGCGGGGGTCTGTTTCATCCAGGGTTTCATGCGGGCACCTTGGCCTTGAGGACGCGCGCGATCTGCGCGGCGATTTTGTCATTGGCGACCGACTGGCCCAGAGTCCCGCGAGCGGCGTCCAACTGGTCGTCGGGCACGGCATCGCCGCGATGTTCGATCAGACCCGCGATCACCTCGTGGCCGAATTCGGGATGGGGCTGTACGGTCAGCACCGCGTCACCGATCCGAAGCGCGGCATAGGCGCAATGGGGGTTCGAGGCGATCACCTCGGCCCCGTCCGGTAGCGACACGACCTGATCCTGGTGCCAGGCGTTCAGGTGGAGCGTTTCGCCCTCCCAGTCATAGGCCTGCCGCCCTACGGCCCAGCCGCCCTTGAATTTCTCGACCCGGCCGCCGAGGGCCTGTGCGATGATCTGATGGCCGAAACAGATACCCACCAGCGGCCGCCCGCTGTCGCGAATGGCGCGGATCAAATCCTCCAGCGGCGGGATCCAGGCGTGGTCCTCGTAGGCGCCGTGCTTGGAGCCGGTGATCAGCCAGCCATCGCAGGTTTCGGGGCCGGATGGAAAGGTGCCGTCAACGACGCTGTAGGTCTCGAACTCGAACCCCTGTCCGGACAGCAACTGCCGGAACAGGTCCGCGTAGTCGCCCAGCACGGGGCGCAACTGGTCAGGCGCGTGGCCGGTTTGCAGGATACCGATTTTCATGGGTCACCTTCGGGTGTTTTGCCGCAGCCTAGGCCCGTGCCTAGACGATGTCGAGATAGAGATCGCGCCGCGCCGTCGCGTCCAGTTCGGCCAGCTTCCGGGCCTCTTGCCGCTTGGTGGCGGTGAGATTCGCAATCAGCCCGGCCGGGAAGATGCGGGCCATCTCGGGGCTGGTTTCGAAAAGGTCGATGGCCGTCTGCCAATCCTGCGGGATCTGCGGCAGGTCCATCTCGTAGGCATTGCCGGTCAGCGCAGCGGGCGGGGCGATGCGGTCCGAGATGCCGTTGATGATGCCCCCCAGCACGGCGGCGATCATCAGGTACGGGTTCGCGTCGCCCCCCGCCACGCGGTGTTCCAGCCGCCGTGCCGCGGGCGCGCCACCCGGAACACGCAGCGCCGCGGTGCGGTTCTCGTAGGCCCAGCCAACGCCGGTGGGCGCATGGGCCCCCGGCACGAACCGGTCATAGCTTGGCCCGTGCGGTGCAAAGATGAGGGTCGATGCGGGCATGGCCGCAAGGCACCCGCCGATGGCGTGGCGCAGCATGTCGCTGCCCTTTTCGGTGCCGTCGTCGAAGGCATTACGGCCCTCATCGTTCAGCACCGAGACATGCACATGCATCCCGTTGCCGGCCTGATCGGGCCACGGCTTGGCCATGAAGCTGGCGGCGAAACCGTGCTTGCGCGCCATGCCATGAACCAGCATCTTGAACAGCCAGGCATCATCGGCGGCCGTCAGGGCTTCCCGGTGACCGAGATTGATCTCGAACTGTCCAAGCCCACTTTCGGAAATTGCGGTTTCGGCCGGGATTCCCATCGCCTCGGCCCCGTCATAGAGGTCGGTGAAGAACGCATCGAAGGCATCCAGTTGCCGCAATGACAGGATGTCGCCGCCGGTGCGCCGCTTGCCCGAGCGAGGTGAGGCGGCCGGCGCAATGTCCTCGGCGCTGTCATCGACAAGGTGGAATTCCAGTTCGGTTCCAACCAACGGAAACAGGCCCCGTTCGGTGAACCGCACCAGAAGATGCGCAAGTGCCTGCCGGGGGTCGCCTTCGAAAACGCGCCCATCCTCGTGATACATCCACATCGGGACGAGGGCGCTGGGCGTGTCCAGCCAGGGCATCGGCAGGGGGCCGCGTTCGGTGGGCCGGGCTACACCGTCGGGATCGCCACTGTCGAAGACGAGCGGGCTGTTCTCGATGTCCTCGCCCCAGATATCGAGGTTCAGCACCGACAGGGGAAACCGCGCCCCGTCCGCCAGCAGCTTGTCCCCCATCTGGCCGGGCAGGCGTTTGCCGCGCGCGATGCCGTTGAGGTCGGCCGTGGCCGTTCGGATGGCGCGAATGCTCTCCATCAGCGTATGGCCGGGGTGCGGAACCGCATCCTCGGCCGGACATCCTGCGGCAGGTGCCGGTTCAGGCGGCGATTGATCGCCCCCATCACCGTGATGATCACGAGGGTCGCCAGAATGAAATACCCTGCAAGGATCGGGTAGGGCACGAAGGGGTTGAACGTCTTGTCCGCGAAATAGCTGGCGTAATAGAGCGCATCGCCCCGCTGTTGCCACGCCGGAAAACCGCTGAAGAAGACCAGCGTCGTGGAATGGAACAAGAAGATCGCCTCGTTCGTATAGGCGGGCCAGGCCAGGCGCAGCATGGTGGGCCAGGTGATCTTGCGGAACTTCGCCCAGCCCGAGAACCCATAGGCATCTGCGGCCTCGGTATCGCCCTTCGGAATCGATTGCAGCGCCCCGTAGAAAATCTCACCGGAATAGGCGGCGGTGTTGAGGAACAGGACGATGGCGGCGCCAACGGCGGCCGAGGTGAAGGGATCGAAGAACGCATATTGCGATTTCAGGCTGAGAAAGAAGAAATACGCGAAGAAGAACTGGATGAAGAGGGGCGAGCCGCGGAACAGGAAGATGAACCATTCCGAGGGTTTGCGGATCAGCCGGTTGGAACTGGCCTTGCCCATGGCCACGGCCGTGGCGAGAAAGAAGCCGGTCAGCAGGGCGATAAGCCCGAAATAGACGTTCCAGATCATCCCCGAGCCGATCAGGGTGAATTGCTGGCAAAGGGTGAAATCCTCGCGCGGCAGCAGGCGTTCGCCATAGCCCAGAGACCGGAACGCGTAGTCGGAAATGGTCTGCCAGCAGCTCATGGGGCGGACCTCCGCGCAGGCAAGATTGCGGCATTTCGTTGTATCATGCGGCCGCCTTTCGCTGGGCTTCCCCGCCCGATGTCGCCTGGCCGTGGGTGAGGCGCTTCATCAGCCGATCCAACACGATCTCCGACACGCGGGTCAGGCCGAGGTAGAAGATCAGCAGCACCAGGAAATACCACATGCGCCAGTCCCCATGGGGGTAGTCGGTAAAGCGTTCGCCCTTGATGCCGCCAAGTTCGCGCGCCCAGTAGACGATATCCTCGACCCCCAGCAGGAACAGAAGCGGCGTGGCCTTGGTCAGCACCATCCAGAGGTTGCCCAGGCCGGGCAGGGCATAGACCCACATCTGCGGCACGAGGATGCGCCAGAAGGTCTGGCGCTGGGACATGCCATAGGCCTCGGCGGTTTCCAGCTGGCCCCGTGGCACGGCCCGCATGCCGCCATAGAGCACATTGGCCGCGAAGGCGCCGAAAACGATGGAAAACGTCAGGACCGCAAGGAAGAACCCGTAGGTTTCATGGACCCACTGCGCGGAGTTGCCAAGCGGCAGCTTGGCCTCGGCGCAGACGACGAAATCGTTGCCCTGACGGATCGCATCGGGCCAGTCGGGGCATTTTACCTGGTGCCGGAGGTATTCGAAGGCCTGGTCCAGGGCGATCACGAAGAACAGGAAGAAGGCGATATCGGGCACGCCGCGGACGATGGCGATATAGGCCTTGCCCAACCAGGAGAGCGGCGCGAAACGGCTGCGTGCCGCCATCGCCCCACCAAATCCGAAGGCCAGCGCCGTGGGGGCGGTGATCGCCAGAAGCAGGAGAACCGTGCCGAAAGACACGTAGAAATTCATGTGCTTGCCCGTGGTCAGGTAGCACGACAGCCATTGCAGGCCGTCCAGGGTCGAGGGATCAGTGCAGTAACTGAAAATGGCTGGGCCTCGGATCAGCGGTGCAAATTGAGTTTATTTGCCAAGATGAAGGGGGCCCCGTGCCGGATCTGACCGGCACGGGATCGGGACGGGCTCAGAACGTCGAGGCCACTTCCCATTTCTCGATCAGCGCATTGAGCGAACCGTCATCCTTCATGGACTGGATCGCCGCATCGAAGGTTTCGCGCAGCTCGGCATCGCTTTCGCGGATGCCCATGCCGACACCTCCGCCGATCTGTTCCATGCGCTCCAGCATGACCAGTTCGCTGCTGCTTTCCAACGCGCCGTCGAGGAACGACTTGTCGGCCAGCACCGCGTCGGCCTCGCCGTTCACCACTGCGGCGACGGTTTCCTCGGGCGTGGCGAACTCGACAAGCGTCCAGCCCTGATCGGCGACGAAAGCGGCCTGGATCGTGCCGGTCTGGGCGGTGATGACCGCGCCTTCGACATCAAGATCGGCGGACAAGGCCAGGTAGGCTGACGGATCCGGCGGGGTATAAGCCTGGGTGAAGTCGATGACCTCGTCGCGTTCATCGGTGATCGACATGCCCGCGATGATGGTGTCGTAGTTGCCCGACACGAGGTTGGGGATGATCGAATCCCACTCGTTGGTCACCCACTCGCAGGTCAGCTCGGCGCGCGCACACAGCTCGTCGCCCAGCTCGCGTTCGAAGCCGTCGACCTCGCCCGCGTCATTGATGAAGTTCCACGGAGGATAGGCACCCTCGGTGCCCATGCGGACAACACTGTGGCCTTCGGCAAACGCGGCCCCGGCGACGATCGCCAGCGCTGCGGTCGAAAGAGCAAGTTTCTTCATTGGTTTCTCCCGTTGGTTTCGGCCCCGAAGGGCCCTGTGGCAGAGGATTCCCTGCCGGTTCGCATTTGGCAACCGTTACGTATGGGCGGTTGCCGACAGAAAACCGCGCAACCGTTCCGATTGCGGGTTTCCGAAGACCTGGTCCGGCGGTCCCTGTTCCTCGATCAGGCCCTGGTGCAGGAACACGACATGGTCCGAAATGTCGTTGGCCATCTTCATGTCGTGGGTCACGACCAGCATGGTGCGCCCTTCCTCGGCCAGCGACTTGATCACGCGCACGACCTCCTGCTCGAGTTCCGGGTCGAGCGCGCTGGTGGGTTCATCGAACAAGAGCGCCTTTGGTTCCATGCAGAGCGCCCGGGCAATCGCCGCGCGTTGCTGCTGCCCGCCCGAGAGCTGTGCCGGATAGACATCGCATTTGTCCCCGATCCCCACCTTGTCGAGATAGGCGCGCGCGGAGGCCTCGACCTCGTCGCGGTTCCGTTTCAGAACCGTCAGCGGCGCTTCCATCACGTTCTGAAGGATTGTCATATGCGCCCACAGGTTGAACTGCTGGAACACCATCGAAAGGTTCGTCCGGATACGGATCATCTGGGCCTTGTCCGCCGGATGCCGGTTCAGGCCTTCACCCTTCCATGTGACGGGCTCTCCACAGAACAGGATGTCGCCCTGCTGGCTGTCCTCCAAAAGGTTCGCGCAGCGCAGGATCGTGGATTTGCCTGACCCCGACGAGCCGATCAGGCTCAGGACATGGCCGGCGGGTGCGGAAATATCGACGCCCTTGATCACCTCAAGCGACCCGTAGGCCTTGTGCAGGTTGCGAATTTCCAGAACGGGGGCGTTGGCCGGATCGGTCACGGGGCCTCTTGAGGTTGCTTGGCCCTGTAATAGGGCGCGATTCCTTGACGAATGCAATGATTTCCGCACGCCAGGCCTGCTCTCAGGCCGGGCTGGACGCCGGTGCCTGCGGAATGGGCAGCGCGGTGTAGCGCGCGGGCGTCATTGCCACGATCCCCCGCAGGTTGAGCGCGGCCCGGTCCACGGCCGGCAGCGCGGCGCAGGCGTCGCGCAACGCTTCCAGGTATGGAGCGGGGTCCTGTCCGGCGCGGGTGATGAAGGGCAGGCCGGGCGTGGGCGGTGTTCGGGCGATTTCGACGGCGGATGCGGCCCAGGCATCATGCTGCTGCATCAACCACCAGGTCTGCGCGTCACAGGCGGCGAGGTCCGCCTGACCGTCCAGCACCGCGCGGACCGAAGCGCGATGCGCGCCGGTGAAGACGATGTCTGACGGGGTCACGTGATTGTATTGACAAAACCCGTGCAGCGCCGCCCAGCCGGATTGGCTGAGCGCCTCGTTCACCGCCAGCACGGGCGCGTCGGGCAGACTGTCCGCACGCCCCAGTATCACACTGTTGTACTCCCCCGGCGCACAGCCCGGCAGGTTGAAATCGGCAGCCCCGATCAGCGTGACTGTCCCATGCAGCCGCGCGCGGTAGGGCAGGCCACAGGTCTGCGCCAGCACAAGGTCCGGCGCCTGCCAGATATCCCAGGGATCGCGATCTCGTGTCAGAGCTTCAGGGGCGTCTATGCCATGCAAGGACAACGCGTCGCGGGTCAGCTCCCAGAACCGATCGGTCGCTGCCCGCGTCTCGGGCCGGTCATACATGGGCAGGGCGGCGATCACCCCCTGCGGGCCTCGATGCGGCGCCGGGCATGGGCGCTGTCCTGGTCCGAGACGCCCAGCATCGGCGCGACCAGCCGCAACAGCGCGTCTTCTTCGTGGTCGCGCACCCCGTCGGCCAGCACGATCTCCCACAGTGCCTCGATCACGCCCTCGCGGTCCTCGTAGGGCACGCTCTCCTTGATGGCACGGGTGAAGCGCACGGTGTCGGGGGCCTCGGCTTCGACCTGTTCGGCCTCTCGCCGCATCGCCAGGGCGGCTTCCGCGTCCAGGTCGAATCGGGCCTGGAGCACCGCGTCGATCCGGGCCACTTCGCGTGCGTCGTACTCACCATCCGCCCGCGCGATCCGCACCAGCAGGGCGGCCAGCGCCAGATGGGCATCATCGGCCGGAATGGCCTGCGGGGTCGGGGCGGTCAGGGCGCGCAGAAGATCGGCTATCATGTCCCGAACATAAGACGGTGCGGGGCCAAGGCCAATCCCCGCCCGCTCAGGCAGGGTCACGCAGGGCTGCCACGCGCTCTGTCGCCAGCCCCAATGCCTCGGTCGCCAGCGCAACCACCTCTGTCTCGCTTTCGTGGCGGTGCCCGTCGGCGGCTGAAACCCGCCAGAGCGCGCGCACGAAGCGTTCCTTGTCCGCCTCGGTGATCCCCGCCTCCAGGATATGCGCCAGTTCCGCCGTGTCGGGCATGGCCGCTTCCAGCTTTTCGCATTGTGCCCGCATTTGCGCGGCCTCGACGGGGTTGAGATCGTAAAGATCGGTCAGCAGGTGGTCGATCTCTTCGATCTCGGCGAACAGATAGGTCCGGTCGGCCTTGGCCACCCGCACCAGCAGCGCGCCCAGTGCGTGTTGCGCATCCGCAGGCGGCATCGGGGTTTCGGGTGGGTCGGCCAGATGCAGCCGGGCCAGCAATTTCTCGAACATCGCACTCTCGTTGCCTGGGTCTTCGTCGCCACTCTGGGCACCGTAGCCGCCCATTGCAAAGGGGAAATTCAGCCGACGACCTGCGGTATCGCGAAGAGAAGATCATCCAGTGCGATTCCGCCCGGATCGTCATGCTCGATCTGAATACCGCCGATCCGCGCGCCGAGGCTGCGAAAGGCCAGCGACATCACCCCGTGGCGCAGTTCCACCACCTGGGTTCCGAAAAAACCTCCGCCCGGATCGAAGAAATGCACCCGGAGCACACCCGGAGGGGGCCGGACCCCAAGCGGGTCGGCATAGTCCGCATGCAACCTGAACCCGACCGCGGCTTGAGGAATACCAAACCGGATGCTGGTCACGCCCTCGCCCCGGCCCTCGATCCGCTCGAACCCGGCCGGTCCGATCGGAAACAGCGCATTGGACCCGAACCCCGCATGATGGGCGACCGCGTGATTTTGACCGGCGGCGCCGGGCAGAACGACCAGCGCCTCCGGTTCGAGCGGTCGTGCAGACTCCCGCGGGGGGTCATCGTGCAACCGCTGTCCCTGGAACCGCTCGCCGATGCTCAATCCCGGCCCCAGGATGACACCGTCGATCCGGGCGCCCGGCTCCGGCAGCACCTCGAACGCTTCGAAGTCGAAAACTCCGCCCAACTCGGCCGCAACCGTGTCGTAATCCGCCTCCACGACCTGAGCGCCGGCGGCACCGGCCAACAGGGCCAGGCAAATACCAAGTTTCTTTGGACCGAAAATATCCCGGGGGGTGTGGGGGGCTGGCCCCCCACCCGGTCGGATCGCGGACGCGATCCGAAACCGCCTAGACCAGGCGCGAGGTTTCCACGGCGGCACGGACGAAATCCGCGAAGAGGGGATGCGGCGCGAAGGGCTTGGATTTCAGCTCCGGATGGAACTGCACGCCGATGAACCAGGGGTGGTCGCGCCACTCCACGATCTCGGGCAGGCGGCCGTCGGGCGACATGCCGGAAAAGATCAGCCCCTGTTCTTCCAGCTTGTCGCGATATTTCACATCCACCTCGTAGCGGTGGCGATGGCGCTCGTCGATCGCCGTGGTGCCATAGACCTGCGCCACTTTCGATCCGTCCTTGAGCACCGCGTCATAGGCCCCGAGCCGCATGGTGCCGCCCTTGTCGTCGGTGTGTTTGCGCTTGACCTTCTCGTTGCCCTGCACCCATTCCTTGAGGTGATAGACCACCGGCTCGAACCGTTTCTTTCCGGCTTCGTGGTCGAATTCCTCGGACCCGGCACTGCTGACCCCGGCGACGTTGCGTGCCGCCTCGATCACGGCCATCTGCATGCCCAGGCAGATCCCGAGATAGGGGATGTCGCGTTCGCGGGCGAATTGCGCCGCCTTGATCTTGCCCTCGGTGCCGCGCTCCCCGAATCCGCCCGGCACCAGGATCGCGTGGAATCCTTCCAGGTGCGGCGCAGCATCGTCCTGGTCGAAGACCTCGGCATCCACCCAGGACACGTTGACCTTGACCCGGTTGGCCATGCCACCGTGAGTCAGGGCCTCCTTGATCGATTTGTAGGCGTCTTCCAGCTGGGTGTATTTGCCGACGATGGCGATGTTCACCTCGCCGTCGACATTGTGGATACGGTCGGCCACGTCTTCCCAGACCCGCAGGTCGGGTTTGGGGGCCGGGCTGATGCCAAACGCGTCCAGCACCGCCTGGTCCAGACCCTCGCGGTGATAGGCAAGCGGCGCCTCGTAGATGGAATTGAGGTCATAGGCCGCGACCACGGCCTCTTTGCGCACATTGCAGAACAGCGCGATCTTCTCGCGTTCCTTGTCCGGGATCGGCTGTTCGGAACGGCAGACCAGGATATCGGGCGCGATGCCGATGGATTGCAGCTCCTTGACCGAGTGCTGGGTCGGCTTGGTCTTGAGCTCTCCCGAGGCGGCCAGGTAGGGCAGCAGCGTCAGGTGCATGAAGATGCATTGCCCGCGCGGCTTGTCATGGCTGAATTGTCGGATCGCCTCGAAGAAGGGCAGGCCCTCGATATCACCGACCGTGCCGCCGATCTCGCAGAGCATGAAATCGACCTCGTCATCCCCGATCCCGATGAAGTCCTTGATTTCATTGGTGACATGGGGAACCACCTGGATGGTCTTGCCAAGGTAGTCGCCCCGACGTTCGCGTTCCAGAACGTTGGAATAGATCCGGCCCGAGGACACGCTGTCGGTCATCCGGGCCGGCACCCCGGTGAAGCGTTCGTAATGGCCAAGGTCGAGGTCGGTTTCTGCGCCATCGTCGGTGACGAAAACCTCGCCATGCTCGAAAGGCGACATCGTTCCGGGGTCAACGTTCAGGTAGGGGTCCAGCTTGCGCAGCCGCACCGAGAAGCCGCGGGCCTGCAGAAGCGCCCCCAGCGCGGCCGAAGCCAATCCCTTGCCAAGGCTGGAAACGACACCGCCCGTGATGAAGATATAGCGCGCCATATATAAGGAAGCCCCCGTGAAACCGTCCGAAAGTCGTGGATTCGGGTTTTCGCAGAAACCCTTGATCACGGGATTTAAGTGTATCCGGATTCGCCCCGCGAACGCAACCGGTGACGCAATATCATGTTGGGGCGGTCCAGCCGCCCGCAACCGATAGTGGTCAGTTTAAGCCCCTTAGTTTGCGTCCGGAACCAGCGGCGCGTCGCCCGAGCCGCCGGTCGAAGGCGGCAGAAGCGAGTCGCCATCGAGGCTGGGTGTCGCCGGCGTGTCCTCGATTGCTCCGGAGGCCGCGGGCGCGTCGGTGACCGAGCTTTCCGCCGCATCACGTGCCGCAAGGATCGTCAGCGCGATCGAGGTGCAGATGAAGGCGATCGCCAGCAGCCAGGTCAGTTTGCCCAGAGCCGTGGCCGCCCCGCGCGAAGACACCAGTCCCCCGCCGCCGCCACCGCCGCCCATGCCAAGGCCGCCGCCCTCGGAACGCTGCATCAGCACCACGCCGATCAGGGTGAGGGCAAGAAGCAAGTGGATGACAAGAACGACGTTCTGCATGGGGCCAGCCTTTGTTAGCGCAACGGGGCGTATCTAGAAGCCATTGCGCCCGCCCGCAACCCCTGTCCTGTGGCCAACTTGCCGCCATTCGGCCCTTTCGCGCCCGGCGGGCTTGGCCTATACCGGCGCGGGTTTTCATTTCGAAGGACGGACCGATGGCAAACGTGGTCGTGGTCGGCGCCCAGTGGGGCGACGAGGGCAAGGGCAAGATCGTGGACTGGCTGAGCGAGCGCGCGGATGTCATCTGCCGGTTCCAGGGCGGGCACAATGCCGGCCATACGCTGGTCATCGACGGGGCCGTCTACAAGCTGCATGCGTTGCCTTCGGGCGTGGTGCGCGGCGGCAAGCTGTCGGTCATCGGCAACGGGGTGGTGCTGGACCCCTGGCACCTGGTGAACGAGATCGAGACGATCCGCGCCCAGGGGGTCGAGATCACGCCCGAGACTTTGATGATCGCCGAGAACACGCCGCTGATCCTGCCGTTCCACGGCGAACTGGACCGGGCGCGCGAGAACCAGAATTCCGTCGCCAAGATCGGCACGACGGGGCGCGGCATCGGCCCCGCCTACGAAGACAAGGTCGGGCGCCGGGTGATCCGCGTGGCTGACCTGGCCGATGACGCGACGCTGGAAACCCGCGTCGACCGGGCGCTGGTGCATCACAATGCCTTGCGCGCGGGCCTCGGGCTGGAGCCGATCGATCGC
Organism: Salibaculum griseiflavum; assembly: GCF_003129565.1. Taxonomy (GTDB): domain Bacteria; phylum Pseudomonadota; class Alphaproteobacteria; order Rhodobacterales; family Rhodobacteraceae; genus Salibaculum; species Salibaculum griseiflavum. The sequence continues at coordinate 41,907 of NZ_QETF01000008.1, read as the reverse complement.
GACGGGCTGATCGCGCTGCTGAAAGAGATCGCGCCGCAGATTCTGCCCTTTGCCGGGCCGGTCTGGAAGGTGCTGAACGAAAAGCGCAAGGCGGGCCGCCGCATCCTGTTCGAAGGGGCGCAAGGCGCGCTTCTGGACATTGATTTCGGCACCTACCCCTATGTGACCTCCTCCAACGTGATCTCGGGGCAGGCGGCGACGGGCACCGGCGTCGGCCCCGGCAGCATCGAATATGTTCTGGGCATCGTGAAGGCCTATACGACCCGCGTGGGCGAGGGTCCGTTCCCGACGGAGCTGGACGATGATGATGGCCAGCGCCTGGGCGAACGGGGTCACGAATTCGGCACCACCACGGGGCGCAAGCGCCGTTGTGGCTGGTTCGATGCGGCGCTGGTGCGCCAGACCTGCGCCACCTCGGGCGTGACCGGCATTTCGCTGACCAAGCTGGACGTTTTGGACGGGTTCGAGACGTTGAAAATCTGCGTCGGCTACGAGCTGGACGGCGAGCGGCTGGATTATCTGCCCACCGCCGCCGACAAGCAGGCGCGGTGCACCCCCGTATACGAGGAAATGCCCGGCTGGTCGGAATCGACCGAAGGCGCGCGCAGCTGGGCCGACCTGCCCGCCAACGCGATCAAGTATGTGCGCCGCGTCGAAGAGTTGATCGAATGCCCGGTCGCGCTACTTTCCACGTCGCCTGAACGGGACGACACGATCCTCGTGACGGATCCCTTCGCCGACTGAGGAGGCGCCCTTGGCCCTGACGCTCAAAGCCCGCAAACGCCTGTCGCTGCTGATCCTCGTTGTGGGCCTGCCGGTCTATATTGTGGTTTGCGTGACGGTGGTGAACTGGCTCTGGCCCGACCCGCAGGCGCGCCCGCCACTGGGCGCGGAACTGGCCATTTACGTCGGGCTTGGTGTGCTTTGGGCGTTCCCGCTGAAATGGGTGTTCAAGGGCGTGGGCCAAGGCGAATAACGTCCGCACCGGACGTATCAGCTGCCCGATAAATCCCGTCCACTGACAAAGAAGCGCAAGGCGGGTCCCCCGAAAGCAGCGTCGCACGAAGAACGGGGCAGAAATCGTTCTGCCCCGTTTCTATCTGGTCTGCTTGGATGTCGTCAGCTGGCCTGGCGCTGCGGGTGGAAACGGGTGTCCTCGGCCACCTGGAAGCGGCCGTTGCGCACCTTGTTGATGCGGCCCTCTCGCAGCAGATCGGCAAAGCTGCGCAGCCCGTCCTCGCGGTTGAAGCTGTCCGGCTCCAGTTGGCGCACGCGGCGGATGATCTGCGGGCGAGAGAATTCCTCGGCCCCTTCCACGAAAGAGGTATAGGCGGCGGCGGCCTCCAGCAGGTCCGGCAGGTCGCGTGCGCCCATCTGCTCTGCGAACTCGGCGAAGCCGTCGGGGGCGTTGCCTTCAGCGCGGGCACGTGCCTGGACGCGGCGCGGGCGCACGGGCTGGACCGGCTTGGCCGGGGCTTCGTCCTCGGACACGTCGACGCGCTGGGCGGCGACCAGTTTCAGCGGGGCCGGGCGGGGCCGCATGCTGTGATGATCGGCCTTGGGGGCGCGGCGCGGGCGCACGACCTTTTCGAGGTCGTCGCGGAACGCGTTTTCCACATCGTCCTGGGGTTCGGCGCTTTCCCCATCGGCCTGGGTCGCGGCAACGGCGGCCTTGAGGTGGGCGATGGCGGCGCGGCGGCGGTTGCCCTCGGGCTCCTGCATCTGCGCGTCGGTCTCGTCGAGCAGGCGGTTGAGCGAGGCTTCGTCCTCTTCGGGCGACGTCTCGAAGCCCCTGCGGGCCCCGGCTGCCTCTTCCCCATCCGTGATCGCCTCGGTCGTCGTGGGCTCTTCGGCCACGGCTTCCATCAGCTCGGCTTCCTCCTCCGGTGACAGGTCGGCCTGGCCGCGATCGCCCAGGTATTCATCCAGGTCGTCGGCCCCGTCCAGCGTGGCGAGGTCAGGTTCGGTGATTTCGCCGACGAACTCGGCCCCGGACTCCATGTCGTCATCCGTGTCCTCTTCGGCGGTATCCAAGGTATCCTCGGAGGCCACCGCTTCGGCGGCATCCTCGGGCTGTGCGTCATGCGCCATGGCTTCCGGAGCCGCGGCCGCTGCGTCTGCCTCTTCGGCGATCGCCGGTCGCGCATCCCCCTCATCCTCGTCAGCGGTCGGCATGCTTTCCGGCGCGGTCTCGACGGGGGCGGTTGCGGGTTCGGACAGGTCCTCTTCTTCGTTCCGAAGGGAACCGGTGTAGTCGGTCACGTCGGGCATGTCCTGGGCACCCAGGTCGTCTCCGCCCATGTCCTCGGTGTAATCCGATGCGGCCTGGGCGGCGGTGTTCTGTCCGACGACCGCGCGGATACGCTGAAGCTTGGCAGCCACGCTGTCCGCGTCGGGATGAGCGGGGGGCTCGGTCAGCGGCGCAGGCGCGACAGGAGCCGCCTGTGCGGCGACGTCCTGAGCCTGATGGTCCTCGTCCTGCTCGGTGGGCAATTCGGCGGCCGACGGCTCGGTTTCCTGGTCCATGTCATCGTGGGAGGCGGCATCCGGCACGACGGTGTCGTCAACGGTCTCCTTGTGCGACGTGGTTTCCTCGACCGGGCGCTCGGCTGGCAGCTCTGGCATCGCTTCGGGTTCAGCGGGCGCTGCCTCGGTGTCCTCTTGTGTGGGCTGCTCTGCCGCGTCATCGGGTTGTGCGGCCTCGGTCTGATCCTCGGAGGGGGCCGCCTTTGGGGCATCTGTGCTGGTCGGAGTGGCGGCAACGGCGGAGACGGCGGCGGAAATCGCCGCTGCGGAGGTGTCGCCCTGTGGTTGGGTCTCGGGCAGATCGGGCGACTCCGGCTCCGGGGTGGGCTGGCTCAGCGCCGGGCGCAGCACAACGCCATCGGCGCCGGAACGCGCCTCGACACGGCGCGAGATTTCGCGTTCTGCAATGCGGGCAAGCATTTCGGCGTCGGGGGTCGGCGGTTCGGCCCCGAAATAGCGATCATCTGCGGCCAGGTCCCTGAAATACTCGGCAATCGCCTTCATCGTGTTGAAGGAGTCGTCGAACCCCTCCAGAGTGCAGGAAAACGTGCCGTAGGAGACTGTCAGGATCTTGCTTGTTCCAACCATTGCATGCTCACTTTCTGTCTTACCCAACGCAATCGGGTTTACCATCAATTGGTTCGCAATCCGGAACGAAAGAAGGTTTAGAGGAGTATTATTTCGTGACCCTTTTGTGGCGAGTTTCCAGAATCGTGTCTAATTTCAGGTGGAACAGGTGATTGTTTCAAGTCACGATCCGGTCACGCTGTTGGGCGGATCGGATCATGCCGAAGCCGACCTGGCGGAGGCGATGGCCCATGCGCCGCTGCTGGTGGCGGCCGATGGCGGCGGCGACAGAGCGCTTCTGGCCGGGCAGCGTCCCGCGGCGGTGATCGGTGACATGGACAGCCTGTCTGCTTCGGCCCGCGAAATCCTGGCGGATGTCCTGCATCCCGTGTCCGAGCAGGAAACGACGGATTTCGACAAGGCACTGCGCGCCATCGCCGCGCCGCTGGTTCTGGCGGTCGGGGTCTCGGGCGGGCGGTTTGACCACGAATTGGCAGCGCTGACCGTGCTGGCGCGGCACCCCGACCGGCCCTGCCTGGTGATCGGGCGCGAAAGCCTTGTTTTCCTGTGCCCGCCGCGCCTGCGGCTGGATACGGCTCCGGGCACGACCGTTTCGATCTTTCCGCTGGTGGCCGGGCGGGTGGAAAGCGAGGGGCTGGAATGGCCGACCACGGGGCTGGATCTTGCGCCGGACGGGCGGATCGGGACCTCGAACCGGGCGACCGGACCCGTCGCGTTGGCCCCCGAGGCGCCGCAGATGCTGGTGATCCTGCCCCGCGACCAGCTGGCGGTCGCCGTCAGGGCACTTCTGGCGCAGGTGGGCGTGGCGTCCGGGCGATGGCCCGCTCGCGCAGGATGATGTAAAGCCCCGCCGCCACGGTGACACAGATCCCCAGCGCGGCCAGCCCGTTGGGCAGGTCCTTGAAGATCAGCCAGCCGATGATCGTGGCGATGGGTATCTCCAGATATTGCATGGGCGCCAACGTGGCCGACGGCGCGAATCTGAGCGACCATGTCATGAATAGATGCGCGACGGTGCCCAGCACTGCCATCAGAAGCACCAGCGCAAGGTTGCTGCCACCAAGCCCGTCGAAGAACAGGATGTCCCATCCCGGGAAGGCCAGCGCCAGCGGTCCGAGCACCGCCAGAGCCATCAGCCCCGACACGCCCTGCATGGTCACGGGGTCGACCTGTTTGGCGATGGTCCGCGTGACCAGCATGAAGCCGACGAAGGCCACGGCCACGCCCAGCGGCAACAGGGCCGTCCAGCCGGATTCGACGAAATTGGGCTGGATCACCATGAGCGTGCCGACAAAGCCCACGGCGCAGGCACCCAGCCGGTGCGGGCCGACCTCCTCACCCAGGAACAGCCAGCCTGCCAACAGCAACAGGAAGGGCATCACGAAGGCGATGGCCAGCGCGTCGGCCAGCGGCAGGAAGCGCAGGGCGGTGAACATCAGGCCGATCCCAAGGATGTGCAGCACCGTGCGCAGCGCAATCAGCAACAGGATGCGTCGGCCGGAGGGGAATGGCAGGCGCAGCAGGCCCGCCAATGGCAAGAGCGTCACCGCCTGTGCCCCGAACCGCACCGCAACCAGAGCGCCCACCGACAAGACGCCCCCCAAAAGCTTGGCGATCGCGTCACCGAGCGGGGCAAGCACGCAGAAGCCCAACATCAAGAGGATGCCCAGATATGGCCGGTCGCCGTCCATGGCTCGACGTTACAGGGTGCGGGACGAGTGGCAAGGGCCGTGGACAAGGGTGGGGCCCTCTGGCTAGATCGGGACCGAAGGAAACGGAACGGGCCGATGCTGGAAACCCTGGCGCTGCATCTGGGCGCGCACAAGACGGCGACGACGATGATCCAGCGCGAATTCGGCACGCGCCGGCGCGAGCTGCTGCGCCTTGGCACGGGCTACCTGGGCCCGGACGATCTGCGGGATGTGCCCGGCCTTGTTTTCCCAAAGCCGGAAATGAGCGCCTCTCGCATGGCCGAGGTTCAGGCACGCACGGCAGGGCTGTTAGAGACATTGCCGCCCGGTGCGTTGGGACAGACGCGCAGCCGGCTTCTCGTCAGCGAAGAGAACATCCTCGGCACCCCGCGACTGATGCTGCGCCACGCGACGCTCTATCCCGGGCTGCGGGCGCGGCTGGGGGCCTTGCCTGCCGCCTGGAACGGGACCGAGACCGAGGTGTTCCTGTCGATCCGCGATTACGCGGGCTTCTTCGCCTCCTGTCATTCGACGATTGCGCAACAGGGTGTCTGGGTGCACTTCGGTGCGCCTCAGCGCGCCGATCTTGCTCGGATGCCGCGCCGCTGGCCGGACGTGGTGGCCGATATCAGGGCGGCCTTGCCCCGCGCGCGGCTCACGGTCTGGCGCTACGAGGACCTGCACGATGTTGGACAGCGGGTCGTTGACGCTATGACCGGCGGGGCCTTCGAGGTCGATTTCGCCAGCCGTGGGGCCATGGCCTCGCTCAGCGCCGAGGCAATGGCCCGGATCGAGGCGGAAGCCAGTCAACGCGACGGCCGGAAACTGCCGCGCGACCTTGTGCGCCGGATACGACAGAACCATGCCGACGGTCCCCGCTATGCCCCATGGGACGCCGAGACGCGCGACCTGCTCTCTCAAGCCTATGACGAGGATTGCGACGCGATCCGCACCATTTCGGGCGTCACGCTGCTTTAGACGGGACTGCCCGGCGGCGCCTTGGTAGCCTGGTCGGCGCGCGACAGCTGGCGTTCGCGGTGGATCACGAACAGGCCCGATCCCATGATCACCGCGATCCCGGCCAGGGTCAGCGGATCGGGGAAGTCGTTGAAGATAAGGTAGCCCACCAGCGTCGCCATGACGATTTCCAGGTAATGCAGCGGGGCCAGCGTGGCCGAGGGCGCGAATTTCAGCGCATAGGTCATCATCATGTGGCTGAGCGCCGCGAAACCTCCCACGCCCAGAAGCCACAGCCAGGCCACGCCTTGCGGCATGACAGGATCCAGCGTCGCCCAGCCGCGCCCGTCGGCCAGCCAGATGATCGGCACGGTGGCCGCGCTCGCGATCAGCGCGGTATGGAACTGCATCGCAACCGGGTGCATCCGTCGCGACAGGCTGCGGGTGATCAGCATGTAGGCAGCAAAGCTGAAGGCGGTGCCCAGCGGCAGCAGCGCGACATAGCCGAATGCGACGAAACTGGGCTGGATCACCAGAAGCGAACCGCCGAACCCCACGATCGAGGCGCCGATCCGGCGCGGCCCGATCTCGTCCCCGAACAGGTATTTCGCGACGAAGAGGATGATGAACGGTTCGACGAAGACGATGGCCAGTGCATCGGCGATGGGCATGACCCGAATGGCGGCAATGAAGAAATAGGTGGAAAGGATCAGGAAGAATGAGCGCCACAGCAGCATGGACAGCGTGCCTGGTCCGGGGCGCAGGCCAAGCCCGAGCCAAAGGCAGATCGGCAACATCAGCGCTGCCTGGATGACGAACCGCGCTGCGGTGATCTGGCCGACGGGCAGGGTTTCGGCGGCCAGCTTGGCGGCCACGTCCAGCATCGGCGCCGACAGGCAGAAGCCGATCATCAGAAGGATGCCGGGCAGAATGCGGTCGGCGTGGATGGCGTGTGCGGTGGTCATGAAAACAGCGCCTAGGCGGGCAGCGGGGAAAGGTCTAGCGCGAAAACGACGTGGCCCGCATCATTCGGCGGGTTGGAATCCGGTGATCAGCTGTCGCAACCCCAGCGCGGCCCCGGCAAGGATGGCCGCGAAGGTGACGGGTGCGCTCCATGCCAGCACGGAAAAGGCCGACAGCCCCTGTCCGATGGAACAGCCCAGCGCGACCACCGCGCCGACGCCCATCAGCGCCGCTCCGAGGATCTGGCGGCGCAGCTCGCGTGGGTCCTCGCAGGCTTCCCAGCGGAAATGTCCCTTGATCAACGACCCGATGAAGGCCCCGGTCAGAACCCCCAGAACCGAGCCGATGCCGAAGGTCAGTTCGTTGCCGGAAGCCGTCATGGCATAGAGCATCGTCGCGCCTACGGGCGCGGTGAAGGTATGCGATTGCACTGGAGTCTCGGCAAAGCTCTCCATCGACAGCCAATAGGTGCCGGCCCAGGCCAGCACGACGGAGAACCCCACGACAACACCCCAGATGATCGAGGCAGGCGCGGCGCGCAAGAGCGGCGAACGCAGCGCGATGGCAAGGATGAGGATCCCGAAGGCGATCCCGAATACAGCCGGGGAAAGACCGGTCAGCGTTCCAAGCCCATGGGCGATTCCCGGTGGGGAAGCCGGCGCCTCTTGCAAGGGAAAAATCGTGATGCGAAGCCAGGCCAGCGGCCCTGACAGGGTAATCAGAGCTGACAGGCCCATGACCAGCACGATCACGAAAGACCGCAGGTCACCGCCGCCCAGCCGCGCCAGCGCGCCATAGCCGCAATTGCCGGAAATCGCCATCCCATAGCCAAAGACCAGCCCGCCTGCGATCGAGGCCAGAGGGTTCCAGCTCTGGCCGAGATAGGCGGTGGTCCCGGCGTCGAACAGACCGAGTGCCATCAGGGAAAAACTGCCGATCACGGCCACGCCGATGGCTACGGCCCACATCCGCATGCGGGTGTCATCATGACCGTAGAGCCAGTCCTCGATCGCGCCGAGCGTACAGAAACGGCCAAACCGGGCGGCCAGACCCAGCAATATGCCACCGGTCAGCCCGATGAGGGCCGCCATATTGGCATAGCCGATGGTCTCCAGCATTGTGTCCTCCCAATCGCCGCCGACAGGGTTCAGCCGCGACGGCAGAACATGTCGTAGACAAGGTCCAGTATTTGTCGCGGACGCTCGTCGGTCAAGCGATAGTAAATCGTCTTGCCTTCGCGCCGGGGGGTGACGAGCCCTTCGAGCCGCAGTCGCGACAATTGCTGTGACACCGCCGCTTGTCGGGCCGAGAGCAGATTTTCAAGCTCGGTCACGGATTTCTCTCCCGTCGCCAGATGGCACAGGATCATCAGCCGCCCTTCATGGCTGATGGCCTTGAGGAAATTGGACGCATCGGTGGCGTTTTCAGCCATCCGATCCATGTCCTCGGTCGCGATCGAATTATCTATTATGGGAAGGCCCATGATCCACCTGCCTCGAGTTCGGCAGACATTATCCTGTTCCTGTGCCGAGGGGAACGGGCGCTCCGGTGCGTTGACCTCGACATGCGCGTTCTCCGCAACAGGGGGGGGGACCCTGGTCATCTGGGTCTATCCTGCGGTCGAAGGGTCCATCAGGCCTTCCTCGATCACCATGTGTTCCACCATCCCCCAGAAGAAGTCCTCTCCCGGATAGCCTTCCAGGCGATTCGCCTCGACGCCATCGACCATCAACACAAAGGTTGGTGTGAAGGTCAGCCGGCGCGCCAGATCCAGATCCTCGGGCACCGGCTCGTGTATGTTGATCCGGCGCAGCGGCGCGGTCTCGCCAAGGGCCGTCTTCGGGTAGATTGGCCCGATTTCCTCGTCCCAGCGGATGCAATAGGCGCAGCCATGCTGTTCGACCATGACCAACTCGACCTCCGGCGCGGTGGACTGCTGGGCAATGGCAGCGTTGCTCATGACGAAGAGTGCGCCAAGGGCGGCGAGAAGACGGATCATACCGGAATTGACCTTTGCAATTTCACTTACCATAATTCGAATATGTGAATTTTTCAAGGAGCAGGCATGTTCGACGTGTCCTTCATGGGGGCGTTCCTCGCGGGGCTGCTGGCGTTCATGACGCCGTGCATCCTGCCGATGGTTCCGTTCTACTTCTCCTATATGGCGGGCATTTCAATGTCCGAACTTCGCGACGACGGCGGCATTGCGCCCGGGGCCCAGCGCCGCCTGACCGTCTCGGCGATCATGTTCGCGCTGGGCGTCACGACGATCTTCATGCTTCTGGGTCTCGGGGCCACGGCGCTTGGCCAGGCCTTTGCCGCGGTCAGGGAGCCGCTCAGCTATGTCGCCGCCGCCGTCATCTTCGTCTTCGGCCTGCATTTCCTCGGGGTCATCCGCATCGGCTTCCTCATGCGCGAGGCCCGGATGGAAAGCAAATCGGACCCGTCCACGGTGCTGGGCGCCTACGTGATGGGGCTCGCCTTCGGCTTTGGCTGGACGGCCTGCGTCGGCCCGGTGCTGGCGACGATCCTGATGATGGCCAGCGGCATGGGCGACCTGACGCGCGGCACGCTGCTGCTGGCAGTGTTCGGGCTGGGCATGACATTGCCCTTTGTCATTGCCTCGTTCTTCGCCAAGCCGTTTCTTGGGTTCATGCAGCGGCACCGCGCCAAGATGGCTTACGTCGAAAAGGTGATGGGGGTCTTGCTGATCGTCTTCGCAATTCTGATCGCCACCAACACCATCAACGCGATCGGGAACTGGATGATCGAAACGTTCCCGGGCTTTACGAATATCGGCTAGACTGGCCGAACAAACAGGGAGGACGACCAATGCTGAAGAAACTGCTTGCGGCCTTCGTGGCCCTGCCACTCGCTGTTGCCGCTCAGGCGGCGGAGCTGGGTGACGATGGCCTGCACAAGGCCGACTGGATGCACGAAACCTTCCTCGACCTGCGCGAGGACCTGGCCGATGCCACTGCCGAGGGCAAGCGCCTGGCGATCATGATCGAGCAGCGGGGCTGCATCTACTGCACCAAGATGCACGAGGAGGTCTACCCGATCCCCGAGATCGACGCCTTGCTGCACGAGGCATTCTATGTCGTGCAGATCAACATGTTCGGCGATCTGGAAGTCACCGATTTCGATGGCGAGGCCCTGCCCGAGAAGGACATGGTCCGCAAATGGGGCGCGATGTACACGCCGACGATCTACTTCTTCCCCGAAGAGGTGACTGAGGAGGCCCCGGCAAATCGCGTGGCCGCCGCCTACGTGCCCGGCGCCCTGAGCCCGGGCATGTTCTACAACATGCTCACCTATGTGCGGGACGGGGTTTACGAAACCGAAAACTTCCAGAAATATCACGCCAATATCTTCAACGCGGGCGAGGGGCTTTACGCTGATCGGGCCGAGTGATCGGGCTCGTAGGCGCGGCATCCATTCGTATACATAAATTCAATGCTATGAATTTGATGTTGCGAGTCGCCGCCTCGGTGCGCTACGGTATACGAAATAATAAGTTCGAAAGACCTTAGGGAGGGATCATGAAGCGAACTATTGCACTAGCAGCCGGCATGGCCATGGGGGCTGGCATGGCGCTGGCCGACATGGTGGCCCCGGCAGACGTCACATACGGCGAATACGGAGAAATCGAACAATCGCTGACCGGCGTGCCCGGCGATGCCGAGGCGGGTCGCGAGGTGATGATCACCCGCGGGCTGGGCAATTGCGTGGCCTGCCACGCGGTCACCGCCCTTGAAGACATCCCGTTCCATGGCGAAGTCGGGCCGATTCTCGATGGTGTGGGCAGCTACCGCACCGAGGCCGAGTTGCGCGGCATTGTCGCCAACGCCAAGATGACCTTTCCTGAAAGCGTGATGCCGGCCTTCTACAAGGTCGATGGCTTCATCCGCCCCGGCAATGCCTTTACCGGCAAGGCCGCCGAGGGTCCGCTGGACCCGCTTCTGACTGCGCAACAGATCGAAGATGTCGTTGCCTACCTGATGACCCTGACCGACTGACAAGGACGGACAGGGCACCGCGAACCCGAGAGGAGAAAACATGAGCTTTTCGCGTAGAGAGACCATCCTGATGGCGCTGGGGGCCGCGGCCGCAACCGCGCTGCCGATGTCGGCCCGTGCCGCGATCGAGGATGCCATTGCCGCATTTACCGACGGCGCCGAAATGGCCGAGAGCGGGATCACCCTGACGGCCCCCGAGATTGCCGAGAACGGCAACACCGTGCCGATCGAAGTCAGCGCTCCGGGCGCCGCCTCGATCATCATTCTGGCTGCTGGCAACCCGACGCCGGGTGTCGCGACCTTCAACTTCGGCCCGCTGGCCGGGGCGCAGGCCGCATCGACCCGTATGCGTCTGGCCGGCACGCAGGACGTCGTCGCCATCGCCAAGATGGAAGACGGTTCTTACGCCCAGGCCCGCCAGGAAGTGAAAGTCACCATCGGCGGCTGCGGCGGCTAAACCTAGGAGAGGATAAAGACATGGCAGACAACGTTACCCCCCGCGTCCGCGTCCCTCGTGATGCCGCCGCCGGCGAAACCATCACGATCAAGACGCTCATTTCGCACCCGATGGAATCGGGCCAGCGCAAGGACAGCGACGGCAACACCATTCCGCGGTCGATCATCAACCGCTTCACCTGTGAATTCAACGGCGAGAGCGTCATGGAAATGATCCTCGAACCTGCGATTTCCACCAACCCGTTCATCGAGTTCCAGGCCATCGTGCCCGAAAGCGGCACCTTCGCCTTTACCTGGTACGACGACGACGGGTCGGTCTACGAAGAGTCGAAGGACATCGCTGTCAGCTAAGGCTGGCGGTTCACAGGGAGGAATAACAATATGACAATGTCCACACTCAAAACCGCTGTCTGCGGGCTGGCCCTTCTGGCCGCTCCGCTGGCAGCAAGCGCCGAGGAGCTGGTCGTCAACGGTGAGATCGAGATGATCACCGAGACCGAGCCAGCGGCGCATCTGGACGGCGCGCTGTCCACCGTGCGCTCGGGCTGGACGTTCCGGACGACGGAAACCAAGGCCTTGCAGATGGACGACTTCGAAAACCCGGCGATGATCAGTGTCGATAACGGCATGGCAGCCTGGAACACGGCCGACGGAGCAGAAGGTAAATCCTGTGCCGATTGCCACGGGGCCATGGAAGACTCCATGGAAATGGTCCGTGCGACCTATCCCAAGTGGAACGAAGAGGCCGGCGAGGTTCGCAACATCCAGATGCAGATCGACGATTGTCGCGTGAACCAGATGAGCGCCGAGCCCTATGGGCTGGATTCGCGTCCCATGCTGGCGATGGAAGCGGCGATTTCTTCGGTCGGTCGTGGCCAGGTCGTTGACGTGGCCATTGACGGCCCCGCTGCCGAGACTTGGGAAAAGGGCAAGGAAATCTACTACACCCGTTTCGGTCAGCTGGACCTGTCCTGCGCGTCCTGTCACGAGTTGAACTACGATAACTACATTCGGGCCGACCACCTGTCCCAGGGGCAGATCAACGGGTTCCCGACCTATCGTCTGAAGAATGCCCGCCTGAACGGCACGCATTCGCGCTTCCGTGGCTGTATCCGCGACACCCGTGCCGAGACCTACTCGGTCGGCAGCCCGGAATTCGTGGCGCTGGAGCTCTACGTCGCCTCGCGCGGCAACGGCCTGACCGTCGAAGGCCCGGCCGTCCGTAACTGATCCGAAGGCCCGCGCCGGTTCCGCCGGTGCGGGTTTTCTTTAACCAAAGATATTCACTTTTGCGCATATGATGCGCGGAAGGGACCAAGACAAAAGGACCCGCACATGATCTCCCGTCGTGATTTCCTCCAGGCTTCAATGGCGGCCTCGGCCATGGTCGGCGCGTCCGGCTTCGGCAATTGGAGCAAGTTGGCCGCGCAGCAGGCGCTGACACAGGATCAGCTTTTGCAGTTCGACACCTTCGGGAACGTTTCGCTGGTCCATATCACCGACATTCACGCCCAGCTGAAACCGATCTATTTCCGCGAACCGGAAATCAATCTGGGGGTGGGCGACAACAAGGGCGCCGTTCCGCACATCACGGGCGCGGAGTTCCGCAAGCTCTATGGGATCGAGGATGGAAGCCCGTCGCATTACGCGCTGACCTACAACGATTTCTCGGCCCTCGCGCAGACCTACGGCAAGATGGGCGGCATGGACCGCGTCGCCACGGTCGTGAACGCGATCCGCGCGGAACGGCCCGATGCGCTGCTGCTGGATGGTGGCGACACATGGCACGGATCCTACACCTGCTACCACACCGAGGGGCAGGACGTTGTTAACGTTATGAACGCGCTCAAACCCGACGCGATGACCTTCCACTGGGAATTCACCCTCGGCCAGGACCGCGTGCGCGAACTGGTCGACGGTCTGCCCTATGCTGCGCTGGGCCAGAACATTTTTGATGCCATGTGGGACGAGCCCGCGGCCGAATTCAAACCCTACCAGTTCTTCGAACGGGGTGGCGTCAAGATCGCCGTGATCGGGCAGGCCTTCCCCTACATGCCCATCGCCAATCCCGGCTGGATGTTCCCCGACTATTCCTTCGGGATCCGGGACGAACACATGCAGCAGATGGTCGATGAGGTCCGCGCCCAGGGGGCCGAATGCGTCGTTTGCCTGTCTCATAACGGGTTTGACGTGGACAAGAAGATGGCCTCGGTCGTCAGCGGCATCGACGTGATCCTGACCGGCCACACCCATGACGCGTTGCCCGAACCGGTTCTTGTGGGCGACACGATCCTGATCGCCTCGGGGTCCAACGGCAAGTTCGTCAGCCGCGTCGACCTCGATATCCAGAACGGCCGCATGATGGGTTTCCGCCACAAGCTGATCCCGATCTTCTCGGACGTGATCGAACCCGATGCCGAAATTGCCGCCCTGATCGACGAGCAGCGCGCGCCCTACGAGGCGGAGCTGACCGAGGTGATCGGCCAAACCGACGGGCTGCTCTATCGCCGCGGCAATTTCAACGGCAGCTGGGACGACCTGATTTGCGACGCGCTGATGAGCGAACGTGAGGCGGACATCGCCATGTCGCCCGGCGTGCGCTGGGGGCCGTCGATCCTGCCGGGGCAGGACATCACCCGCGAGGATATCTGGAACGTGACCTCGATGACCTATGGCCGCGCCTATCGCACGGAAATGACCGGGGAATTCATCCACACCATCCTCGAGGACGTGGGTGACAACCTGTTCAATCCCGATCCCTATTACCAGCAGGGCGGCGACATGGTTCGCATCGGTGGCATGGGCTATCGCATCGACATCACCAAGCCCCAGGGCAGCCGCATCACTGACATGACCCTGCTATCCACGGGCGAAGCCATCGACCCGGCCAAGACCTATGTGGTCGCCGGGTGGGCCAGTGTGAACGAAGGCACCGAAGGACCGCAGATCTGGGACGTGGTGGAAAACCACATCCGCAACCAGGGCACCGTGACCGTGACGCCGAATACCAGCGTCGAAGTCGTGGGCGCCTGAGCCGCATTACGTATCGAGAGGACGAGACATGGACATGAAGTTCAAAGGCATGAAGCCCTCGCGCCGCTCCTTCCTGACGGGGGCAGCCGCCGCCGGGGTGGGCAGCGTTGCCGCGACCGTCGCAAAGGGGCAGACCGCCCCCGACCCGGCGATCACCGAATTGCAGGACTGGCAGGTCTATCTGGGGGATGGCGTTGATGCCGCGCCCTATGGCATGCCCTCCAAGCATGAAAGCCACGTGGTGCGCCGCACCGTGGAATGGCTGACCGCCGACAACGTGTCGTCGATCAACTTCACCCCGCTGCACGAGCTTGACGGGATCATCACCCCCAACGGCGTCTGCTTCGAACGCCACCATGGCGGCGCGGCAGAGATTGACCCGGCCGAGCATCGCCTGATGATCAACGGGCTGGTCGACAAGGAACTGGTCTTCACCATGGAAGACCTGATGCGCTTCCCGCGTGAAAACCACGTCTATTTCCTGGAATGTGCCGCAAATACCGGCATGGAATGGGCCGGCGCGCAGCTCAATGGCTGCCAGTTCACCCACGGCATGATCCACAACGTCATGTATACCGGCATCCCGCTCAAGCTTCTGCTGGCCGAGGCGGGGCTCAAGACCAATGCCAAGTGGATCCTGCCCGAAGGCGCGGATGCGTCGGCGATGACCCGTTCGATCCCGATCGAGAAGGCGCTGGACGATTGCCTCGTGGCCTTCAAGATGAACGGCGAGGCGCTTCGCACCGAGCAGGGCTACCCGGTTCGCTTGGTCGTGCCCGGCTGGGAAGGCAACATGTGGGTCAAGTGGCTCCGCCGCATCGAGGTGGGCGACGAGCCTTGGCACCACCGCGAGGAGACCTCCAAATATACCGACCTGCTCGAAGACGGCACCGCGCGCCGCTTCACCTGGGAGATGGACGCGAAGTCGGTCATCACCAATCCCAGCCCGCAGGCTCCGCTGACCCATGGCCCCGGCTACACGGTCCTGACCGGTGTGGCGTGGTCCGGCCGGGGCACCATCCCGCGGGTCGACGTAACGCTGGACGGTGGCAAGAACTGGCACCAGGCCCGGATGTCCGGCCCCAGCCTGAACAAGTCGATGCACCGCTTCTACTTTGAATTCGAATGGGACGGTAAGCCGCTTCTGCTGCAAAGCCGCGCCCATGACAGCACCGGCTATGTGCAGCCCACCAAGAACCAGCTGCGTGAATGGCGGGGTGA
Organism: Salibaculum griseiflavum; assembly: GCF_003129565.1. GTDB lineage: Bacteria > Pseudomonadota > Alphaproteobacteria > Rhodobacterales > Rhodobacteraceae > Salibaculum > Salibaculum griseiflavum. The sequence goes on along the minus strand of NZ_QETF01000008.1, from coordinate 26,453 downwards.
GAATTCCATCTATCACAACAACGGTATCCAGACCTGGTACGTGAACGAAAAAGGCGAGGCCGAGAATGTCGAAATTTCCTAATCAACTCGCTCTGGTCGCCGTCGCCACGACCTCGGTCGTGGCCCTGAGCGTCGGCCTGTCCGAACGTGCCGCCTACCGGGCGGACCTGGCCGCCGCCGAAGCACAGGCCATGGCCGAGGAAACCCAGGCTGCCGAGGCGTCGGCGGTCGCAGAAGCGGCCGAGGCCGAAACCGTGGTGACCGAAGAGGTCACCGAAGAGGTTGTCGCCGAGGCCGAGGTCGTCGAAGAGGCGGTTGAAGAACCAGCCGAGGATGTCGTGGCCGAGGCCCCGGTCGCCGAAGACGCCCCCGCCGAAGAGATGCACGCCGGCATGGCATTCGAAGGCGGCACGTCGCGCCCCGCGCTTTTCGTCGGGGCCGCTTGGGCTGAAAGCCATGAAAGCCCGATGATCGGTGAGCTTGAAGGCATTACCTTTGACCTGGGCCGCGAGGCGCTGCCCGAAGAGGTCGCCGCCTGGAACATTGACATCCGACCCGATGGTCAGGGCCTGCCGGTGGGGTCCGGCGATGTCTGGACCGGCGAAGAGGTCTACATCGAAAACTGTGCCATGTGCCACGGCGATTTCGGTGAGGCCGTGGGCCGCTGGCCGGTGCTGGCCGGGGGCTGGGATACGCTGACCCACGAAGATCCGGTGAAAACGCCGGGCTCCTACTGGCCCTACCTGTCGACCGTCTGGGACTACGTGCATCGCGCCATGCCCTATGGCCAGGCCCAAAGCCTGACCGATGACGAGGTTTACGCGATCACCGCCTACCTCTTGTATCTCAACAACCTCGTGGACGACGATTTCGAACTGTCGAACGAGAACTTCACCGAGGTGCGCCTGCCCAATGAGGACGGGTTCTTCATGGATGACCGTGAAGAGGGCGAAATCCCCGCCTTCAGCGAAGAGCCCTGCATGGAGAACTGCAAGGACAGCGTCGAGATCACCATGCGCGCGACCATTCTGGACGTGACGCCCGAAGAGGAAGAGGCCGAGGTCACCGAGGCCGCTGCCGAGACTTCGGACGAGCCCGCGACAGAGGAAGCGGCCGCCGAAGAAGCCCCGGCCGAGGAAGGCGCAACTGAAATGGCCGCTGTCGATCCGGCGCTGGTCGAGGAAGGCGAAGGGGTCTTCCGCAAGTGCCGCGCCTGTCACCAGGTGGGCGAGGGTGCCGTGAACCGCACCGGTCCGCATCTCAACGGCGTGCTTGGGCGCACGATCGGTGGTCTGGATGACTTCCGCTATTCCGGCGTCTTCGAAGAAGCCAAAGCGGCGGGCGAGGTCTGGGGGCCCGAGAACCTGGGCGCTTACCTGGCTGATCCGCGCGGGGCCATGCCGGGGACCAAGATGTCCTTTGCCGGCCTGCGCAGCGAGGACGAGATCGCGGTAATGATCGCCTATCTCTCGACCTTCGAGGCCCAGTAATGGTGCGCCGGGCGCTTTTCCCGGCGATTCTGATCGCTGGCCTGGGCGGCCCCGTGGCCGCCCAGGTCGGGGGCGATCCGGAGCGTGGCGAGGTGCTGTTCCGCTCCGATTGCGCCTCGTGTCACCAGGTCGGGCAGGGCGCCCGCAATCGCGTCGGTCCGCATCTGAATGGCATCTTCGATCGCCAAGCGGGCCAGATCGAGGATTTTCGCTATTCCGAGGACATGATGCTGCGGGCGAATGCCGGGCTGAAATGGGATTTCGAAAGCCTTGACCGCTATATCGAGAACCCGCGTGTCTTCGTCAGCCGCACCCGCATGAACTATGCCGGCATGGAAAGCGCCGAAGATCGCTCGGACCTGCTTGCCTATCTGCGCCTGTTCTCGGCCGATCCGGCCAACATCCCCGAGGCAGCGCCGACAGCGGCCGCAGTGGACCACGAGGTCGCCCCCGAGATCCTGGCCATCGTCGGTGATCCGGCCTATGGCGAATACTTGTCCACCGAATGCACGTCCTGCCACCAGGAAAGCGGGGCCGCCAACGGGATCCCCTCGATCACCAACTGGCCGGCGGATGTCTTTGTCACCGCGATGCACGCCTACAAGGAGGGGGTGCGCGAACATAACGTCATGGAAATGATGGCCAGCCGCCTGTCGAACGAGGAGATCGCGGCGCTGGCTGCCTATTTCGAAAACATCGAATAGGCCCTAGACTAGGATTGGGCCGATCATGGCCCGGGCCCGGCACGACCGGGTGAACAGAACGGAAGCGATGCCGGAGGCAACCGGCACATCCGATGACAAGGGAGGAGACCCAATATGAAACTCAATCGCAGAGCCTTTATCGGCACGGCGGCAGCTGGCGCAGCCACGCTTTCGGCACCAATGGTGATGGGCGCAGCTCATGGTAAACCGCGTGTCGTCGTTGTCGGCGGCGGGGCAGGCGGCGCCACCGCCGCGCGCTATCTCGCCAAGGATTCGAATGGCGAGATCGACGTGACGCTGATCGAACCGACGCGCCATTATTACACCTGCTTCTTTTCCAACCTCTATATCGGTGGGTTCCGCAGCATTGACAGCATCGGCCACTCCTATGGCACGCTGGCCAGCGAATACGGCATCAACGTGCTGCATGACTGGGCCACCGGCGTGGACCGCGATGCCAAGACCGTCAGCACCGCAGGCGGCTACACGCTGCCCTATGACCGGCTGATCCTGTCGCCGGGCATCGACTTCGTGGACGGGGCCGTGCCCGGCTGGGACATCAGCGCCCAGGACCGGATGCCCCATGCCTACAAGGCCGGCAGCCAGACGGAACTGCTCAAGGCCCAGATCGAGGCCATGCCCGAGGGCGGCACCTATGCCATGGTCGCGCCGCCCAACCCGTTCCGCTGCCCTCCGGGGCCGTATGAGCGGGTCAGCATGGTTGCGCACCTGCTCAAGCAGATCAATCCGACTGCCAAGATCCTGATCGCCGATCCCAAGCAGAACTTCTCCAAGCAGGCGCTGTTCGAAGAAGGCTGGAACCGGCATTATTCCGGGATGATCGAGCGTATCGGCCCCGATTTCGGTGGTGGCAATGTCGAGGTCGATCCCGAGGCGATGACGGTGACCATCGATGGCAGCGTGACCAACGTGGACGCCTGTAACGTGATCCCGGCCATGAAGGCGGGCCGCATTGCCGATATCGCCGGCATCACCGAAGGCAACTGGGCGCCGGTCAATGCCGCTGACCTCAGCTCGAAGATGGACGAGAACATCCATGTGCTCGGCGATGCCTGTGCCCAGGGCGACATGCCGAAATCCGGCTTCTCGGCCAACAGCCAGGCCAAGGTCTGCGCGAACGCGGTGCGCGGGGCCCTGACCGGGTCCACCGTGTTCCCGGCGCGTTTCGCCAATACCTGCTGGTCGCTGATCGACACCGATGACGGGGTCAAGGTCGGCGCCACCTACGAGGCAACCGAGGAGAAGATCGCCAAGGTCGACGGCTTCGTCTCGGATACCGGCGAAAGCGCCGAGGTCCGTGCCGCCACCTACCAGGAGTCGATCGGTTGGTATGACGGCATCACCGCCGACATGTTCGGCTAAATCCTGTCTACGCGGGCATTGATTTAGGTCAATGCCCGCGGACATCCGCTCTGGGATTATGGGACAGGACAAGGAGGATCATCCGATGAAAATGTTTGCTGCTATTGCCCTTTGCCTGACGGCCACGACCGCCTTGGCCCAAGAGGCTGTCATGACGCCCTTCGACGGCAGTTTTGACGATGCGACCTTTGCCGTCGAAAACGAGATCGTCGGACGTGGACTGGTCATCGACTATGTCAGCCATGTGGGTGAAATGCTCAACCGCACCGGCGAAGACGTGGGGTCCGATGTGACCATTTTCGATGCCGCCGACGTGTTCCTTTTCTGCTCTGCCACCGTCTCGCGCGAGGTGATGGAAGCGGACCCGATGAATATCGCGCATTGCCCTTATGGCGTCTTTGTCACCGAACAGGATGGCGAGGTCATGATTGGGCATCGCACCTATCCGGACGGGCCGATGCAGGCCGTCGAATCCTTGCTGGACGATATTGTCCAGGCTGCTGCTGGGACCTGACCTGACATGAAATACGATGACTACTTCCGCTCGGAACTCACCCGGCTGAAGGACGAAGGCAATTATCGCGTCTTCGCCGACCTGGAGCGGGAGCGCGGAGCGTTTCCCAAGGCACGCAACCATATTGACGATGCCGTGCGCGACGTGACCATCTGGTGTTCCAACGACTACCTTGGGATGGGCCAGAACCCTGAAGTGCTGGCTGCCATGCATGAGGCGCTGGATACCGTGGGGGCCGGCGCCGGGGGCACACGCAACATCTCAGGCACCACCCACCACCATGTGCTGCTGGAACGCGAGCTGGCCGACCTGCATGGCAAGGAGGCGGCGCTGTTGTTCACCTCGGGCTACGTGTCGAACTGGGCCACGCTGGGCACGTTGGGCGCGAAGATTCCGGGGCTGGTCATCCTGTCGGACGCGCTCAACCATGCCAGCATGATCGAGGGCATCCGCCATTCGAAGGCGCAGAAAGTGATCTGGAAACATAACGATCTCGACGATCTTGAGGCGCACCTGATGGCCTTGCCGGCCAATGCGCCCAAGCTGATCGCCTTCGAGAGCGTCTATTCCATGGATGGCGATATCGCGCCGATCAAGGAGATCTGCGACCTTGCCGACCGCTACAACGCGATGACCTATCTGGACGAGGTCCATGCGGTTGGCATGTATGGCCCGCGCGGCGGCGGCATCGCCGAACGCGAAGGGCTGATGGACCGCATCGACATCATCGAAGGCACGCTGGGCAAGGCGTTCGGCGTGGTCGGCGGCTATATCGCCGCCTCGGCCGATCTGGTGGATTTCGTGCGGTCCTTCGCCAGCGGGTTCATCTTCACCACCGCGCTGCCGCCGGCCGTGGCCGCCGGGGCCTGCGCCTCGATCCGCCATCTCAAGGCCTCTGCCGCCGAGCGCGACCTGCAGAAAGACAAGGTCGCCAAGGTGCGCGAAAAACTGGACGAGATCGGCATCCCGCATATCCCGAACCCCAGCCATATCATCCCGGTGATGGTGGGCGACCCGGTCAAGTGCAAGTTCATCAGTGACACGCTGATGGACCAGTTCGGCATCTACATCCAGCCGATCAATTACCCGACGGTGCCCAAGGGGACCGAGCGGCTGCGTATCACGCCCGGCCCGGTCCACTCCGAGGCTGATATCGAGCGGCTGGTAGGCGCGCTGTGCACCCTGTGGACCCAGTGCCAACTGGCCCGGCAACCGCTGGCGGCGCAGTAGCGCGGAACAGATTTCCTGAATCATGTTGACGGGGCCGGAATTCCGGCCCCGTTTTCATTGCCCGAATGTCAGGCGGCGACGAACCGATAGCTGTCGCCCGATTTCTCGGCCCGGCCAATCCCCGGATAGGGCATGTGGAACCCGATGAAGGGCATCTGGTCATTGGCCAGCTGGTCCAGCAGCGCAACGCGGGTGGCCGCGCCCATCTCCTGGTCCTGATCGGATCCGGACACCCAGCCGGGGCGCTCGAAGGCGACATGGGCATTGCCGATGCAATCGCCCAGCACCATCACGCTTTCACTGCCGCCACGCAATTCGAAGGCCATGTGGCCGGGCGTGTGGCCGAAGGTGGCGCGCGCGGCGATCCCCGGCAGGATTTCCTCGCCATCCTCGAAGGTTGTCAGACGGTCTTCGATCGCGCCAAGGTAGCGGATCGCCCCGGCGGCAAAGGCCAGTCGCGCCTCGCCGATCGTGTCGGGGGTGGCCGGATCCAGCCAGTAATCGCGCTCAGCCCGGCCGATCATGTATTGTGCCTCGGGAAAGACAAGGTCGTCGAAATCGTCCAGCAGGCCCCACAGGTGGTCGGGATGGGCATGGGTGAAGACCACGTGGGTCACGTCCTCGGGATAAACGCCCAGCTCGTCCAAAGCCTCCCAAAGGGTGCCGGCGGAGGGCATGAAATTGGGGCCCGCCCCGACATCGAAGAGGACCGTGTTTGTGCCATCGCGCATCAGGGTCACGTTGCAGTCGGGGGTCATTTCGTCGCCGGTTATGCCATAACGGGCCAGGATCTCGGTGACTTCGTCCTGCGGCAGATCGCCGAACTGGAACTCGCGCGGCAGCACGAGATTGCCATCGCTGAGCGTGTCGATCTGCACATTGCCGAGGGTCATCTGCGCATGGGCCCAGCCGGGCAGGGCGGTTGCGCCGAGGGCGGCTGTGCCCGACTTGAGCAGTGTGCGGCGATTGATCTGCATGGTTTCCTCCCGGATATCATATTCAGTTTTCTATATATTATACCAAGCCCGGCCGCCCGGCAAAGTGTTTCGGGAGATGTATGCGCGTGTATGCAAAAGGCTTGCCGACTCATGCCGTGTGTGGATAGGTTCAGGGCGCGTGACGGGAGAACTGGCAACGCCAGTGCCGAAGGAGCAACCGCCCCGGTAAACTCTCAGGCTTCAGGACCGCCACGCGATAGGACTCTGGAGAGTGGTGCCACACGCACCCGCCGAAGGGATAACGATCTCAGGCAACGGGACAGAGGGGGCATTGACGGCGGGCGCCTGTCCGCATCCAATGCCCGGGGCTGTGCCCCCGGCCAAAACGACCGGAGGCGGCATGGCCGAACTGAACAGAACACCTCTCTACGACCTGCATGCCAGTCTTGGCGCGAAATTCGTGCCTTTCGCGGGCTACGACATGCCCGTGCAATACGCACTGGGCGTGATGAAGGAGCATCTTTGGACCCGCGAGAACGCGGGCCTGTTCGATGTCAGCCATATGGGGCAGGTGATCCTGCGCGGGCCGAAGGCGGCGGCAGAACTTGAGACCTTGGTGCCGCAGGCGGTGCAGACGCTCAAGGAGGGGCGCCAGCGCTATGGCTTTTTCACCAATGAGGATGGCGGCATTCTCGATGACCTGATGTTCGCAAATCGCGGCGATCACCTGTTCGTGGTCGTCAATGCGGCCTGCAAGGAGGCCGACATCGCCCATATGCGGGCGGGGCTTGAGACCACCAGTGTCGAGGTCATCACCGACCGGGCCCTAATGGCCTTGCAAGGCCCCAAGGCCGAGGCGGCGCTGGCCCGGCTGGTTCCGAACGTGGTCGATATGGCCTTCATGGATGTCGAAACCCATGCGTCCGATTTCGGCGAATTGTGGATTTCGCGGTCCGGCTATACCGGCGAGGACGGGTTCGAGATATCGGTCCCCGCCAACAGCGCCGAGGCCCTCGCCAAGTGCTTGCTGGAGGATGAAACCGTTGAAGCGGTCGGGCTGGGTGCCCGCGACAGCCTGCGCTTGGAGGCGGGCCTGTGCCTTTACGGCTCTGATCTGGACGAGACCACGACGCCGGTCGAGGCCAATCTTGTCTGGGCCATTCAGAAGGCCCGGCGCGAGGCCGGCGATTACCCCGGCTTCGCGCGCATCCGTCACCACCTGACGGACGGGCCGGCGCGGTTGCGCGTGGGCCTGCGCCCCGAGGGCCGCGCGCCGATGCGGGCCGGCACCCCCCTTTATGCAGAGGAAGAGGCGAGCCAGCCCGTGGGAGAGGTGACCTCGGGCGCCTATGGCCCCTCGACCGAATGCGCGATTTCGATGGGATATGTCGGCACCGCCCATGCGGCGCTGGGAACGCCCCTTTGGGGCGAAGTGCGCGGCAAGCGTCTGCCCGTCACCGTGTGCGAATTGCCGTTCCGGCCGTCCAGTTACAAGAAGTAAGGAGACAAAGATGAAATTCACCGAAGAACACGAATGGCTGCGCGTCGAGGGCGACGTGGTGGTCGTGGGGATCACCGAACATGCCTCGACCCAGCTGGGCGACGTGGTGTTCGTGGAACTGCCAGAGGATGGTGGCGAGGTGGCCAAGGATGACGAGGTCGTGGTGATCGAAAGCGTCAAGGCAGCGTCGGACATACTGGCCCCGCTGGATGGCGAGATCGTCGAGGTCAATGCGGCGTTGGCCGACAATCCGGGCCTCGTCAACGAGGACCCGCTGGGCGAGGCCTGGTTCTTCAAGATGAAGGTGGCGGACCTGTCGGCCATGGACGACATGATGGACGAGACCGCCTACAAGGACTTCATCGGCGCCTAGGCGTCAGCCTCGCAATTGGGGGCTCTGCCCCCGCCCGCGCGCCGCAGGGCGCGCGGCCTCCCCCGCGGTATTTTGACCCCAAAGAAGCAGGTGCGGCATGCCTTTCACCCCGACCGAATACCTTCCCTACGACTTCGCCAACCGGCGCCATATCGGCCCCAGCCCCTCTGAAATGGAGGAGATGTTCAAGGTCATCGGCGTCGAAAGCCTTGACCAGTTGATCGAAGAAACCGTGCCGCAGGCGATCCGGCAGGCCGAGCCGCTGGATTTCGGCAAGCCCATGTCCGAGCGAAAGCTGCTCAACCACATGCGGCAGGTGGCGGCGAAGAACAAGGTGCTGACCAGCCTGATCGGGCAGGGCTATTACGGAACGGTCACGCCGCCGGTGATCCAGCGCAACGTGCTGGAAAACCCCGCTTGGTACACGGCCTACACCCCCTACCAGCCGGAGATCAGCCAGGGCCGGCTGGAGGCTTTGTTGAATTTCCAGACGATGGTGGCGGACCTGACCGGCCTTGAGATTGCCAATGCGTCCCTGCTCGACGAGGCGACGGCCTGCGCCGAGGCGATGGTCATGGCGCAGCGTGTCGCGAAATCCAAGACAACCGGGTTCTTCGTGGACGAGAGCTGCCACCCGCAGAGCATCGCGGTGATGCAGACCCGCGCCGCGCCCTTGGGCATCGATGTGATCGTCGGCAGCCCTGATGATCTGGACCCCGAGGCTGTCTTCGCGGGCATCTTCCAGTATCCTGGCACCCATGGAGAGTTGCGCGATTTCACCCCCGAGATCGAAGCGCTTCACGAAACCAAGGCGATCGGGATCGTGGCCGCCGACCTGATGGCGCTGACCCTGCTGAAAGAGCCCGGCGCGATGGGCGCCGATATCGCGGTGGGCAACACCCAGCGCTTTGGCGTGCCCATGGGTTTTGGTGGGCCGCATGCCGCCTATTTCGCCTGCAAGGATGCCTATAAGCGCAACATGCCGGGGCGGATCGTAGGCGTCAGCGTCGACAGCCACGGCACCAAGGCTTACCGGCTGTCCCTTCAGACCCGCGAGCAGCATATCCGCCGCGAGAAGGCCACGTCGAATGTCTGCACCGCGCAGGCCTTGCTGGCTGTGATGGCCTCGTTTTATGGCGTGTTCCACGGGCCAGAGGGGCTGAAGGCCATCGCCCAACGCATTCACCGCAAGACGGTCCGGCTGGCCAAGGGCTTGGAAGAGGCCGGGTTCGAAGTTGTTCCCAAGGCCTTCTTCGACACCATCACGGTCGAGGTCGGGCCGCTGCAACGGGCGGTGCTGAAATCCGCCGTGGACGAGGGGATCAACCTGCGCCCGGTGGGCACGACAAAGGTGGGCATCTCGCTCGACGAGGCCACGCGCCGTCCGGTGATCGAACGGGTCTGGCGGGCCTTCGGGATCGAGCGCAAGGACGACGACCTGACCCCGGAATACCGGGTGCCCGACGCGCTGCACCGCCAGTCGGGTTTCATGGATCACCCGGTGTTCCATATGAACCGGGCCGAGACCGAGATGATGCGCTACATGCGGCGCCTCAGCGATCGTGACCTGGCTCTGGATCGGGCGATGATCCCGCTGGGGTCCTGCACGATGAAGCTGAATTCGGCGGCCGAGATGATGCCGGTCAGCTGGCGTGAATTCAGCCTGATCCATCCATTCGCCCCCGCCGACCAATGGCAGGGCTATCGCGAGCTGATCGACGATCTCTGCGACAAGCTGTGCACCATCACCGGCTATGACGCCATGTCGATGCAGCCCAATTCCGGGGCGCAGGGCGAATATGCGGGCCTGCTGACGATCATGGCCTATCACCGGGCCAACGGGGATACGGCGCGCAAGACCTGCCTGATCCCGGTGAACGCCCATGGCACCAACCCGGCGAGCGCGCATATGTGCGGGATGGATGTGGTCGTGGTCAAATGCACCGAACGCGGCGACATCGACCTGGAGGATTTCCGTGCCAAGGCCGAGGCGGCTGGGGAGACCCTGGCTGCCTGCATGATCACCTATCCCAGCACCCATGGCGTCTTTGAGGAAACCGTGCGCGAGGTGTGCGACATTACCCACCAGTTCGGCGGGCAGGTCTACCTGGACGGGGCCAACCTGAATGCCATGGTCGGCCTGTCCAAGCCGGGAGAGATCGGCAGCGATGTCAGCCACCTGAACCTTCACAAGACCTTCTGCATCCCCCATGGCGGGGGTGGGCCGGGCATGGGGCCGATCGGGGTCAAGGCGCATCTGGCGCCGCACCTGCCGGGCCACCCGGCCACGGGCGGGGAAGAGGGGCCGGTTTCGGCCGCGCCCTATGGCTCGCCCTCGATCCTGCCGATTTCCTGGGCCTATATCCTGATGATGGGCGGGGCCGGCCTGACCCAGGCGACGAAAGTGGCGATCCTGAACGCCAACTACATCGCCAAGCGGCTGGAAGGCGCCTATGACGTGCTGTTCTCGGGTGACAAGGGCCACGTGGCACATGAATGCATCCTCGACACGCGACCCTTTGCCGAAGCGGGCGTGACCGTCGATGACATCGCCAAGCGGCTGATGGATTGCGGGTTCCACGCGCCGACCATGAGCTGGCCGGTTGCGGGAACCCTGATGGTGGAGCCGACCGAGAGCGAAACCAAGGCCGAGCTGGACCGCTTCTGCGATGCCATGCTGGGCATCCGCGAGGAGATCGCCAAGGTCGAAAAGGGCGACTGGCCGCAGGACAACAACCCGCTGAAACATGCGCCCCATACCATGCAGGACATGGTCAAGGACGATTGGGACCGGCCCTATTCCCGGCAGGAGGCCTGTTTCCCGGCGGGCAGCTTCAAGGTGGACAAGTATTGGGCGCCGGTCGGGCGCGTCGACAACGTCTATGGCGACCGTCACCTTGTCTGCACCTGTCCGCCGCTGGAGGACTACATGGACGCCGCCGAATAGCCGACGGCCAGCATCCGGAGAAACGAAAGCCCGCGTCCATTGCGACGCGGGCTTTTTCGTTCATCCCCCGGTCTTGTCTTCGGGGATATCCACCTCTTGGGGGGGCGGGTCGTCATAGGGGGCCCAGCCGTAATTGCCACCGGTTTCGGGGAGCTCGTGATCGCGGACGTTACGAGTTATGAACGTCTTGGCGATGAAATTGGCGGTGATCGGCGCGGTCAGGAACAGGAACAGCGTGATCAGCAGCTCGTGGAAGGAAAGCGTGCCTTTGCCCAGCAGGAAATAGAGCATCGACGCAATCAACACGCCGCCCACGCCCAGCGTCGTGGCCTTGGTTGGCGCATGAAGGCGCTGCATGCTGTCGCGCAGTTTCAGCAACCCGAAGGACCCGACGAGGCCGAAAATGCCGGCGACGATCAGGAAAAAGCTGATGACGATTTCGGTGATCAGGGACATGGCCGCCTCATTCGATGATGTCGCCGCGCAGCACGAAGCGGCAATAGGCGACGGTTGACACGAATCCCACCATGGCGACCAGCATCGCGGCCTCGTAATACATCGCCGTGCTGCGGTAGATGCCGTAGAGGATGAGCATGGCGATCACGTTGATGACCATCGTGTCCAGCGCCAGGATCCGGTCTGCCGCATCCGGTCCTGTTGCGATGCGCCAGAGGTTGAACAGAAGGCCAAGGCCGAAACAGCCGAAGGCGAAGAAGAGCGCGGCAGTCATCATTGGAAAATCTCCATCAAACGGCCCTCGTAGCGGGACTTGATCTGGTCGCGCACGGCGTCGGGGTCATCCGTATGCAAGCAATGCACGAGGATCGCGCTGGCATCGGCAGAAAGCGTGGCCGAAACGGTGCCGGGTGTCATGGTGATCGTGCCGGCAAGAACGGTGATCGCCTCGGCCGATGTCAGCTGCAGCGGGATGGTGACCCAGCGCGAGGTGATCGAGGCATTGGGCTTGAACAGGATGATTGCCGCCACTTGGACATTTGCGACGATGATATCCCACAGAACGATCAGGATATACTCGATCACTTTCAGCGGTCGGGCGACCTTCGGGCGGTCGGGCCAATAGGGCGAGGTCAGCAGCGGCACGATCAGGCCGAAGGCGCTGCCCAGGATCAGGTTGCCGAGCGTCACCTTGTTGACCAGGCCCAGCCAGACCAGAACCATCATCAGGCTCAGAAGCGGGTGAGGGAAAAGACGTGCCAACATGGATCAGACCCCTCCGTTCGTGCCAAGCACGGCGGCGACATAGCCCGCCCGGTCAAAGAGCTGCCCGGTCGTTGCTTCAAGATACCCGGCCAGCGGCCCGGCAAACAATGCAAGCGCCGCAAGCAGACCCAGCATGGCCAGCACGGGCATGACCTGCGCCGTGCCCGCCGCATTACGTTCGATCTGGTGCAAGGGCGCGTCCCCGGTTTCAGGCGCCGGGGCAAGCGAGGTGGATTTCCAGAACAACACGCTGCCCGCCCGGGCGAAGCCGACGATGGTGACGAGCGACCCCACAAGGATCGCCGCCCAGGCCCAACCGATGACACCGGGCGCGCGCAGGGCGTCCATGACCAGCAGCTTGCCCAGGAAACCGGACAGCGGTGGCATGCCTGCCATGGCAATGGCCGCACCGAAGAACAGTGCCGCCATCAATCCGTTCTGGGCGATGGCAGCACGTGTCGACAGGCCGTCATTTCCATCGCGCTGGGCCATGACGAGGTCGGCCACGAGGAACAGGGCCGCGGCGGCAAAGGTTGAATGCACGAGGTAATAGAGACCGGCCGTCATCGCGGCCGGGGCAAAGACAGACACGGCCAGCATCAGCGTGCCCATGGACCCCAGAACGGCGAAGGCGATCAGCGGCATCAGGCGGCGGGCACCCAGCACACCCGCCGCGCCGATCGCGATGGTGATCAGCGCCGCCGGGAACAACCAGTCGAAGGCTAGCCCGTCGGTCGCCTCGATGCCGGGACCGAATACGGTGGTGTGGATGCGGATGATCGAATAGGCGCCGACTTTCGTCATGATCGCGAACAGCGCCGCGACCGGGGCAGGGGCATTGGAATAGGCCCCCGGCAGCCAGAACTGCACCGGAAACAGCGCGGCCTTGACTGCGAAGACGATCAGCAAAAGCATCATGGCCACCCGCACGAGGGCGGCGTCTTCCAGCGGAATGTCCTGCAGTCGCAATGCCAGGTCCGCGATGTTGAGCGTGCCGGTGCTGGCGTAAAGCACCCCCAAGGCGAACAGGAACAGCGTGGACCCCGCCAGGTTGATGACAACGTATTGCAGACCCGCGCGCATCCGGTCACGTCCGCCGCCATGAATCATCAGCCCGTAGGAGGCGATGAGCAGGATCTCGAAGAACACGAAAAGGTTGAACACGTCCCCCGTGAGGAAAGCGCCCGAGATCCCCATCAGCTGGAACTGGAACAGGGCATGGAAATGGCGGCCCCGGTCGTCCCAGCCGGTCGCGGTGGCGTGCGCCAGAACCAGCAGCCCAAGCAGCGCCGTCAGCAACACCATGAGCGCCGACAACCTGTCCAGCACCAGCACGATGCCGAACGGGGCGGGCCAGTCGCCCAACCGGTAGACCTGGGTTTCGCCGCCCGCCGCCTGAACCACCAGTCCCAATGCGATGGCCAGAAGGGCGACGGCACCGGCAAGGGAAGCGATCCGCGCAAGGCGAATGTCATAGCGCATGACGAAGCCGATCACCGGGGCCAGAAGGGCCGGCAGAATGACCGGGGCGATGATCCAATGGTTCATTGCGCATCCTCCTGGCCGGGTTCGACCGGCAGGCCGGCATTCTCGGACCGGCCGAGGTTTATGCGGTCGCTATCGGATTCAAGGAACGACGCGAGGGCGACCATGACCAAGACGGCCGTCATCCCGAAGGAAATCACGATCGCCGTCAGAACCAGCGCCTGCGGCAGCGGGTCGGTATAGGTGGCCTCGCCGTATTTCGACAAGATCGGCGGCATGTTCGTGGTCAGCTTGCCCGCCGCGAAAAGAAAGACGTTCACCGCGTAGGACAGCATGGCCAGACCCAGGATGACCGGGAAGGCGCGCAGGCGCAGCACGAGGTAGACCCCCCCGGCCGTCAGAACGCCCACGGCGCTGGCAACGATCATTTCCATGTCAGGCCTCCCCTTCGCGTTTGTCTTGGCGTTCGACCGGATCGTAATCCATGGGCTCGACATTCACCGTTTCGCCGGCATGACGGGCCAGACGCGACAGGCTGTAGAGCATCAGCATCACCGCACCGAGCACGGCAAGGAACACGCCCAGGTCGAACAACATGGCGGTTGCCAGCTCGAACTCCTCGATGGGTGGCCAATGGACGTAGCCGAAGGCACTGGTCAGGAACGGCTTGCCCGCCAGCCAGGCGCCCGCGCCGGTCAGCCCGGCAATGATGACACCCCATCCGATGAGCGTGTGATATTCGATCCGCTGGCGGTTCTGGGTCCATGCGAAGCCCGAGGCCATGTATTGCATCAAAAGCGCGATCGACACGACCAGGCCCGAGACGAAGCCGCCACCGGGCTGATTGTGGCCACGCAGGAAGATATAGATGCCGACCATCAGCGCGATGGGCATCATCACGCGGGTTGCGACAACCATCATCAACGGGTGCCGGTCACGCGAACGATCCTGCGACAGTTCCATGTTGCGCAGCCGGCGCCCGGCGGGGCCGTTCAGCAGGGCCTCCATAACGGCGAAGATGATCAGTCCGGCAATGCCCAGCACGATGATCTCGCCGTAGGTGTCATAGCCGCGGAAATCCACGAGGATCACGTTCACGACGTTTGTGCCACCGCCGCCCTCGTAGGAATTGGCCAGGTGATAGTCCGAAATCGTTTCAACATTGCGCTGCAGGAAAGCATAGGCAACGGCGGCCACGCCGCCACCCGCCACGAGCGCGATCACACCGTCCCGCAAGCGGCGTCCGACACCGCTTTCGATCGGGGTTTCCTTGGGCAGGAAGTGCAGCGCGATCAGCAACAGAAGGATCGTCACGGTCTCGACGGAAATCTGCGTCAGGGCCAGGTCGGGCGCTGACAGGAACACGAAGCCCGAAGAAATCATCAGCCCGATGATCCCGATCAGGACCAATGCGCGGAACCGGTGGCGGTGCATGAGGACCACCGCACCGGTCGCCGCGACTAGAAGCACCCAGCCGACCCAGACGACCGGGTCCACGGGAAGCGGTGCGCGGTCGGGCGCGGCCAGGCCGCCTCCGGACCAGGCCACGGCCCCGAGCGCCACCGAGGCGGCGACGAAAATGGCCAGGTAGCGGCTGATCTCGCCGGTGAACAGAAGATCGGTCATCCGGCGTGTCAGGCTGACAACGGCCGCAATCAGTGCGTCGAAGATCGTCTTGGCCTCGGGGCGCGGCGCGGCGATCCAGGCCCGGTCCAGCGGCTTGTGCAGCCACAACAGGATTGCCCCGCCGATCACCGCGATGATCGACATGTAGAGCGCCGGGGTCAGCCCGTGCCAAAGCTTGAGCTTGGCGTTCTGCTCCACCCCGGTCACGGCCCCCGCGGCGACATTGACCAGCGGTTCGGCCAGGTGGGGCATGACGCCGATGAGCACGACGGGAATGCACAACAGCGCCGGCGCCGCCCACATGCCGAAGGGCGGGTCGTGGGGTTTGGCCGGGTAATCGTCGCGCACCGGGCCGCCGAAGACGTGGAAGATGAAGCGCAGGGAATAGGCGACCGAGAACAGCGCGCCCAGCGTGGCCAGCGCACCGATGATCCAGGGATTGTCCCACCAGACGGTATGCGCGGCCTCTTCCAGCATCTTTTCCTTGGAAATGAAGCCGTTGAACAGTGGAATGCCAGCCATGGACAGCGCGGCAATCGTGCCGATCACGGCGGTGATGGGCATCAGTGCCGACAGCCCGCCCAGCCGCTTGATGTCGCGGGTATGGGTCTCGTGATCGACGATCCCGGCGGTCATGAACAGCGCGGCCTTGAAGGTCAGGTGATTGATGATGTGGAAGACGGCGGCGATGGCCGCCTTGTCCGTGCCAAAGCCCAGCAACATGGTCAGCAGACCCAGATGCGACACGGTCGAAAAGGCCAGCAGCGCCTTCAGGTCATCCTTGAACAAGGCGATCACCGCGCCGACCACCATCGTGATCAGGCCGACGCTGGCGACGATGTAGAACCAGGCCTCGGTGCCGGCCAATGCGGGCCACATCCGCGCCATCAGGAAGACGCCAGCCTTCACCATGGTGGCCGAGTGCAGGTAGGCCGAAACCGGGGTGGGGGCCGCCATGGCGTGCGGCAACCAGAAGTGGAACGGGAACTGGGCCGACTTGGTAAAGGCGCCCAGCAGGATCAGGATCAGCGCAGGCATATACCAGTCATGTGCCTTGATCTGGTCGCCTGCGGCCAGGATGTCGGTCAGGTTGTAACTGCCCACGATATTCCCGAGGATCAGCATCCCGCCGATCATCGCCAGCCCGCCCGCGCCGGTCACGGCCAGCGCCATGCGGGCGCCCTGCCGCCCCTCGGGCAGGTGTTTCCAATAGCCGATCAAGAGGAAGGAGGACAGCGAGGTCAGCTCCCAGAAAATCAGCAAAAGCAGGATGTTGTCGGAAAGAACGATGCCCAGCATCGCGCCCTGGAACAGCAGAAGATAGGTATAGAACTGGCCCATCGGGTCCTCGCCCGAGAGGTAGAACCGCGCATAGAGCGTGATCAGCAGCCCGACCCCGAGGATCATCCCGGCGAAAAGCAGGCCCAGCCCGTCGAGGAAGAAGGACGCCGAAAGGCCGAGTTGCGGCAGCCATTGCAGCTCATACTGGATCACCTCGCCGCGCATCACGTCGGGGGCCAGAACGATCAGCATCGTCAGGGCCAGGGCCGTTGGAATGGCGGTAAAGCTGGCGCAGGCCGTGCGACCGGCCCGGATCATCAGGCCGGGCATCAGGGCGCCGGCAAAAGGCAACAAGGCAATGATGATCAGAAAGACGTTTCCATCACTCATCGGCTGTCGTGCCCCCGGTCCCTGTTAAGTTCACCGAGATATGGTGCAAATGGCCATTGGATGCAAACGAATGTCGACAAAAATCGTCATGATAAGGTGTCGCAGCGGGTCGAAACCGGCGTCAGGGCTTCCAGGTCAGGAAATTCGCGATCAGGTGCAGCCCCGTGGCCTGGCTTTTTTCCGGGTGGAACTGGGTGCCGATGATCGTATCGCGCCCGACAACCGCCGTCACCGGCCCGCCGTAATCCACATGGGCGATCAGGTGGGCCGGGTTCTGGACCTGCATGGCCCAGCTGTGAACGAAATAGGCATGGTCCCCATGATCGAGCCCCTCCAGCACCGGGTGCGGGCGATCGACGACCAGGTCGTTCCAGCCCATATGCGGCACGGGCAGGGCGGGGTCTGAGGGGGTGATGCGGCAGATCTCTCCGGGGATCCAGCCGAAGCCCGGGGTTTCTTCGTATTCATGGCCGACGCTGGCCAGCATCTGCATGCCGACACAAATCCCAAGGAAGGGCACCGCGCGGGTCTCGACCGCTTCGATCACCGCCTCGGCCATGCCGGACAGGCCGAATAGCTGATCCCGGCAATGTGGAAAGGCCCCGTCGCCGGGCAAAACGACGCGGTCGGCGCGGCGCACCATGTCGGGATCCGAGGTCACGATGACCTCGCCCGCGTCCACCTCGCGCGCCATCCGCTCGAACGCCTTTTGCGCCGAGTGCAGGTTGCCGCTGTCGTAGTCGATCAGAACCGTTGTCACAGCGCGCCCTTGGTCGAGGGGATCGCGTCCGCCTTGCGTGGGTCGGTTTCGACTGCCATGCGCAGCGCGCGGGCCACCGCCTTGAACGCGGCCTCGGCGATGTGGTGGCTGTTGAAGCCGTGCAGCCGGTCGATATGCAGCGTGATGCCGCCATGAGTCGCCAACGCCTGAAAGAATTCGCGGACCAGTTCGGTGTCGAAGGTGCCGATCTTGGGCGTCGGCAGGTCGAGATTGCAGATCAGGTAGGGCCGGCCGGACAGGTCCAGCGCACAACGCACCTGCGCATCGTCCATGGCAAGGTGGCATTCGCCGTAGCGGTTGATGCCGGTCTTGTCGCCCAACGCCTGCACCAAGGCCTGACCCAGCGCGATGCCGGTATCCTCGACGCTGTGGTGATCATCGATATGCAGATCGCCCTTGGTGCGCACGTTCATGTCGATCAGCGAGTGACGCGACAGCTGGTCCAGCATGTGGTCGAAAAAACCGATCCCGGTCTGATTGTCATACCGGCCGGTCCCGTCCAGGTCGATTTCGACCTCGATCTCGGTCTCGGCGGTTTTGCGGCTGATGCTGGCCTTGCGCATGGGGCATTCCTTGTTGCTGTAAAGCGGCTTATAGGGTGCCTCAGCCGTCGCGCCAAGCACCCGATGCGGCGCACGCTTCAAAGGGGTGGCACAGCTGCCGCAGGCGATTGCCCTTGGCGGCGGAGCATGCCAGCCTGTCTCGAAATCTAGCGAAGGATCCTCGCCATGACTCAATGCGTTTTCGTCCAGATCCGCTGCCGCCCCGGCACCACCTACAAGGTGGCCGACGCGATCGCGCTCAAGGAAATCCACTCCGAGCTCTACTCGACTTCGGGCGAGTGGGACCTGCTTATGAAGCTCTATGTGCCCGACGACAGCGACGTGGGCCATTTCATCAACGAGAACCTGCTGGACATTGACGGGATCGAACGCAGCCTGACGACTCTGACCTTCAAGGCCTTCTGATGCTGCCCGATGGCTATTCCGATGTTCCCCAGGGCAAGCTGGCTGCGGTTGTGACGCACCTTCAGATGTTCGCCCGGCCCGCGCCACGCGCCGCCGCCTTGCCGGGGGCGGAACTGGTCGCCCATGCCGAACCGGACCCCGAGTGGTATCGCGCATTGTTCACGCGTATCGGCCGGGACTGGCTGTGGTTTTCACGGCTGGGAATGGATGATGCCGCGCTCAGGGCAATCCTTCATGATCCGCAAGTTGCGGTTTTTTCCCTGCGTCGCGCGGGCGAAGACCTTGGCCTGCTGGAACTGGATTTTCGCATCGCTGGCGAATGCGAACTGGCCTATTTCGGGTTGGCCGCCGAACTTCAGGGGCAAGGCGCCGGACGCTGGTTGATGGAAGAGGCGCTGACGCGGGCCTGGGCCGCGCCGATCACGCGCTTGCATGTCCATACCTGCACGCTCGACAGCCCCGCCGCGCTGGCCTTCTATATTCGGTCTGGCTTCACGCCCTATCGCCGCCAGGTCGAGATAGCCGATGATCCGCGTCTGACAGGGGACTTGCCCCGCGAGGCCGCGCCGCAGGTGCCTATCCTGTAGAGCTCAGCCCAGGAAGTCACGCAGGGTTGTTTCAAGCGCATCCCAATCGGTGAATTCATGTTCATCGGCGGTGGAATCGTATTCCTTGCCGCGCATGACCACATGCTGAATCACCTGTTGCGCGAAATAGTCGTATTCGCGACGCTTGATGGCCCCGGCCACGAGCGCGCTCGCATCGGGGGTGAAGCCGGTGCGCATCTGCATCTCGGTGACGTAGTCTTGCGCCTCGTTCCGGCCTTCGGGAAACGCGGCGTTCATGCTGACGGACAGGAACAGGGTCTTGCAGCGCGCAAGGTCTTTGCCTTGCGCGGTCAGGAACAGCTCGAATTCCTGCGGGTGGCGGCGCTCATGGACCGGGGCCGCGAGGATGACCCGCTCGGCGCCCTCCAGCGGCACCTCGACCATCGGGTCGGACATGTCGATCAGCTGCGGCGCCTGACCGGATTTTCGGACCAGATCGGCGGCGAATTCGGCCACTTTTCGGGTCTGGCCTTCGAGAGACTGGAAAATGATCGGGACGGCCATGGCGAACCTCGTCTTTGGCTGTGCAACCTGAAAACAGCCTAACGGCCACCCCGTGCCTGCGGCAAGTATCTGTTGCCGCCTGCGCGGTCATGCCGCTTCGGGCGGGGGCGACGGGGCGGGCTAGGTTTCGTCCGAATATCCGTAATATCCACCATAGCGATAACCACGGGTCGTCACCTCCTGGAAGTTCAGAACGGAGACAACCGAGTCGGCGTTGGGCAAGGCGTCTTCGAGTTGCTCGTAAGACTTGCGAAGGTCCGTTTGCCCGGTCTCGTCGAAGCGGACGCAAAGCACGGTGCAGTCGGCAAGCGGCGCGACATAGCGCGTGTCCACGACCGGCAGAACCGGCGGTGTGTCGATGACAATGACATCGAAGCTTTCCCGAGCCTTCGTCACCAACCCCGTAAAACGTTCGGACTGAAGGATTTGGTCCGTCGGCACGTCGCTGCGGCGATTTCCAAGGATGACGCCGAGTTCCGGGATCCGGTCGGCCACATAGAACCCGTCCAGCCCGACCGTCTGGGTATCGTCCAGCAGATAATCCAATAAGCCGCGTTCGGGATCGACACCGATATACTTGTGCAGGCTGGGCTTGCGCATGTCTGCATCGATCAGAATAACGCGTTTTCCGGACATCGCGTAGGTTCGGGCCAGGGAAAGCGCGATCGTGGATTTCCCTTCTGCCGGTTCGGCAGACGTGACCATGACGATCTTGCCGCGCTCCTCGACCGGGCTGAACCGCTTGTCGATGCTTGCACGCAAGCGGCGAAAACCTTCGGCAAAGGATGACATGGGTTGATCGAGGATCGTGTCGGCCACCGATACCTGGTCCCGCTGGGGCGTAATGCCGGGGATGGTTGCGGCCACCGGCGCAGGGATGACGGCTGCCAACTGGTGTTCCGAGGTTATGCCGCCCATATAGTATTCATTCAGGAAAGCCAGCCCGACACCCAGACCCAAAGACCCGATGAGGGTCAGCGCCAGGATCAGCCCGGCATCGGGGAAAGAGGCACTGGACGGCGGCAGGGCTTCGGACACGATGCGGCTATCGGCGACTTCGACAAGGGATTGCGCCTCCAGTCCCCGCATGCGGGCCAACAGGGTATCGTACTGGTTTCGGGCGATCGAGGCTTCCTGCTGCAAGGCATAGATCTCGGATAGGGTGGCAGCGGTCAGGTCCGTCGAGAGCAGGGCGCGGCGAATGCTTTCACGGGCACCCTCGCCAATCCGGCGGGTCTCGGAAATGCTGGACTGCAATTGCCGGACGCCGGCCGTCCCCTCAAGCTGCAACTGTTCCTCCAACTGCGACAGCTCGGCCCGCAGGTCGATGGCGGCCTGGCTGCCGTCCTCGGCCTGGCCCAGTTGGCGCGCCAGCCTCTGGCGCTGATTTGCCAAGGCCGCAAGCGCCTCGGATTCAAGAGAAGCGGTCAGCGTTTGCCAATCGCCTGTTTGCAGAGCTGTCTGGCTGGTTTCTAGGGTCTCTTGGAATTGCGCGCGGCTTGTTCTGGCCTGCAAGAGCTGGCTGCGGAGGGCGGCAACTTCGGCCGACCCGCTTTCCTCGGCCAGTCGGTCGAGATTGTCGTCGATATAGGAGGCAAGCGCAGCTTCTGATCGAGCCAGGTTTTGCTGCGCCGTATCGAGCTGTGCCTTGAGCACATCCCGTGCGGACAGCGAGGCGGCCACTTTGCTGTCCACCTGCTGCTCAATATAGACCTTGGCGAATGTATTTGCCAAAGCGGCGGCCCGGTCCGGGGATTCCGATGTCACCGAGACCGAGATGACATAGGTGAGGCCTTGTCGCTTGACGGTCAGTGCGTCCTTGACACGCGACAGGGTCGCATTCAGCAATTGCCGCCCGGTTCTGTCGTCCGAGGACCCAATGCCGACAGCTTGCAAGATCTTGTCACGCAGGCCGAGGCTTGGGCCGAATTCGGGATCCGCAAGCAGGTTCGCGTCTTCGATCGCGGCCAGAGCGGTCGCGTTAGAACGCAGGATTTCCACTTCGCTTTCGATGAAGGCGTCAGCCCCGCGAATGTTCGGGTTGGTGGTTTCGCCCGGGTCCAGAAGGTTCTTGCTGGAAGGGTCGATCAGCAACAGGGCCGAGGCAGTATAGAGCGGGGTCGCTGATGCAACGTAGATGGCGGCCAGCCCGATGGCGATGGCCATGGTCATCAGGATCAGGCGAAGCTTTCGGCGCAGCAGCAGAAAGATATCCCTAAGTCCTGCCGTGCCGGTGTCGTAACCTGCCATCCTGCCACTCGAAATCCGTTACAGGTCTAATCCATTAAATCGGGTGCAACCCGGTGTCTAGTCGCCACATGGTTGTATACGGCACGCTGAGCCTGCAGGAACCGCGGGCTATCATTATCGGTAAGGCGGACCGCCATGAGGCGCCCCGTCGCATAGGCACCGGTGTCGATATTGATCCGCCTTGGGGATTGACGTGGGGTGTCATGCGCAAAATGACCGTGCACGACGATGGGGCCGTCCGGGGCGGGGGCTCCGTCGCCGTCAAATCCCCAAAGCAAGTCCGTGGGCCGTTGCGCATGGGGCGGTTTCGACGGGTCCGTGCCTGCATGGCAAAGGAAATAGTCCCCGACCCGGAGGCCATGTGGCAGATCCGACAGAAGCTTTATGTGGCTATCGGGAATGTGGGTCCTTAGCCGGCGGCGCGTGCCATTCCGGGCAGCGCCCGAAACATCGGCAGGGTCCAGGTGCAGGCCGTAGGAGGCAAGTGTCTCCAAGCCGCCATGATCCAGCCAACCCATATGAGGCTCGGGATCGTCCAGGAAACGCAGGAACATTTCTTCGTGGTTTCCGCGAAGAACCACGCGTTCGTGATCCGTTGGAGGCGGCCCAAGCATGTGGTCCAAGACTCCGGCGGATTGTGGCCCACGGTCGATCACGTCGCCCAGCAGGACGATCAGCTTCTTGCCGGGGCGGGTTGCGCCATCCGCCACGATCTGCGCTTCGAGGTCCTGGTAGAGGTCGAGACACCCGTGAACGTCGCCAATGGCATAGACCGCGGCGGGCATCTCGCGCAGGGCGAGTATCCGGGCCGTTGCCGAGGATGTGCTGTCGACCGGGCGCCCGGTGAGCCATCTGGTCAGGCGGGATATCACCGCTCGTCCGCCTTACGCCGAAGTTGGCCCAGTCCGAGCGCGAGGATAGCCAGGAAGAGAAAGACATTCGCCTGGATTTCCAGGCTGAAATCGACCAGCGAGTGAAGCGAGCCGAGCGCCAAAATGCCGAGCGCGGCGACGGGCATGGCAAAGGCGGACGCCCTGCGCCGGACGCTGCGGACGAGCCTCATCGTGGCAATAAGCAGCGCAAGCATCGGCAGGGAGCCCGCGACGACGCCCATCTCGACCCACAAGGCCAGGTAGGTGTTGTGGGCATGGGGCCAGATTAGCCCCGAAGAGACAGGCGCATCGTGAAAAATCTCGTATGCGATCGGAAAGGTGTCGAGGCCATAGCCGAAAAAGGGCCGTTCGGCGATCATTCCTGCGACCTGGGCATAGAGGTCGGCCCGCGTGTCGATGGCCTCGGACACCAACAGGCTGCGTTCGATGGCGCCTTGCCCGAAGGCGGCGAGCAGGATGGCCGTCAGAATGACCGCCAGCAGCATCACGCGAATGAATGTCGCCCAGGGCGCGCCGTGGATTTTCACAGACATTGCGTAATACACGACCATACACCCCGCGAGGCTTGCGGCGATACCCATCCGCGACTGTGTCGCCATAAGCGCGGTTGCGATCACCGCGATGCCCAGCCACCCTGCGAGAGCGGCCAGGCTGTTTTCGTCCAGACGCATCATCCGTCGGCGCGGGCGTGCTACGCCGTGCCGTGCCTGGTTCATGACCACCGCGATCCCGATGACCAGGCCCATCCCAAGGAATGTCGCGTAGGAGTTGCGGTTGATGAATGTGCCCGTGGCAACGCCCAGATAGGCCTCTTTCTTGCCCCAGAACGCGATGTCGCCCAGCAAGGTCAGCGCTGCGAGGCCCCAGGTTGCATGGACGATGATGCCGATGAAGATCGCTCGCGCCATCGCATTGATGCGTCCCGGATGGGTGGCGATTTCGAGCATGAGGAAGAAGAAAAGCCCGTAGCTCAGAAGCCGGAGAATGCCTGTGAAGGTCGCCATGGTCGAAAGTGTCAGCCGTTGCGGCTGCATCTCGGCCGGTAAATCGCCAATCGGAGGCGAGCCGAGCGGCAGCAGCTGGATCAGCGCGGCCGCCGGCAGGGCCAGCCCGACTGCGAGGATCAGCTTGAAATGCCGCGCCTGCAAGGGGCGGGTGGGCTGGATCCGCCTCATGGCGATCAGGTAGCCGGCGGTCAGCAGGCCCAGAACCACGGCCCAGCCCATCCAGAAAATCGGCCGGTTCGAGCCCAGAGGGATCGGGGCCAGCAGAACGATCGCCACAAGGATGCCGCCCAGCCGGTCGTTGAGTTTGCGCGTGGCGCGTTGGCGCGAAAGCGGAGCGTCGTCGGGCTGAAGCTCGATCTCGTCGAAAGACAGTCCCTCGGCGCCTTGTTCCGAGCCGACCTCCGAGCGCAATACCGGTTGCAGCACTTCGAAATTGACATCAGACTTAACGCTCATTGATCCGCCTCACCTCGCGCAGGAAGAGTCGTTGATCTTCCGCCGGCGCCTCTTCCATCATCGATATGATGAGGTCCTGTTTGGTGCCCGAGCGCACGAACAGCTCCGCCA
Organism: Salibaculum griseiflavum; assembly: GCF_003129565.1. Lineage (GTDB taxonomy): Bacteria > Pseudomonadota > Alphaproteobacteria > Rhodobacterales > Rhodobacteraceae > Salibaculum > Salibaculum griseiflavum. Next base: position 1,792 of record NZ_QETF01000008.1, on the reverse strand, counting down.
GATCACGTCGAAGCTTCGGATCGCTCGCAAGCAGATGAATGTCATTGGAAAGCCCCGGCGCACCCCGATCGCTTGCGCCGACGTCAAGGGTAAGGGCCAGGCGCAACCTGCGGATCGCGATCCACCCCTCGCGCGGTCCGCAAAGCCTGGAATTGGCAAGGGCCGCGCGGGCGGGGCCGGGTTGGTCCAGTTGCGCGAGTGAAACCCCTTTGGCCAACCAGGCAATGGACACTGTCGGGGACGAACGCAGGATGGTTTGTGCCTGGGAGAGGCAGGCCTCCGAGAAGCCCTGTCGCGTTGCGTCGGGATAGATGCTGAAAAGAACCGTTTGTGGCGCATCCACGCAAAACCGCATCTGGTCGACCTGACGGCTGAGGCTTGCCGGCTCGGCGAGCTTGGCTGATGTGGCATGACGTGGAATCCGCTCATTGAGCGAGCGCGATGCCTCTCGAAAATGGCGGTATTCGTGAACGAAAAGGCAACCCGCCATCAGGGCGAGCACGACGCAAAAGATGGACAGGGCGGTCCGCAGCATATGTGGGAACCCTTCGGCAACGACGATCGAACTGCTCTGGGTGGCCGCGAGAAATCTCCGGTCACTCTTCAAAGACACGTTGCGACCCGATTGAACTCCCCTTAAAATTGCACTATAGAATTCGAAAAGCAACTCTGGGATGCTTTTTGCGTCGCTGTCGTTGAGTTTGGGAGATGGTCATGGCTGTAGGGTTTCGGACGCATGGGGTGGTTTTGGCGGTGACGTCGGTCCTTGGCTTCAGTCCCGCTGCTCATGCGCAGCCGCTTTCCGGTCTGGACACCACCGCAATTCTCGCTGCCTGCCAGACGCCAGCGGTTGAGACTGGTTGCCAAGACCTGGTGCTGCAGGCCCTTGCTATGCTGGACGACGCAAACCTGACCGATGAAGAACACGCGGCGGTCATCGCGCAGATTGCTGGCGCGGTTTTGGAAGCCGCGCAAAGCTCCTCCGGTTCGACATCTTTGCTCTCCACCGTGCTGATCACGGTTTCGGAAGCGTCACGCGATGCGGATCAGGCCGATGCAATCGTCAATGTCGCGACTTTGATCGAAGGGGGAGGCGCTTCAGAAATCGAAAACGACGTTTTTGCGGCAAGCCCGGCATAAGACGTTTCGTGAATTCTCTGTTTTCAGATTCGATTGGACTGAGTGTCGGTTTCATTCGCGAGTATTCTGGAAAATTTCTTGCCCCCCAGTTTTGTCAGCTGCATGAAATTCGATTCATCTCGCCTCTGATAATCAGAGCTAGATTGAAGCCATTTCCTAAGACCAAAGTGGAGTTTTCCTTGGCGACCTGGGTGACCCTGTCCTGACAGTCTTCTTGAAGGTCAGTGTTATCTTCTTCTCATAGGTATTTTTGCATTACGCACCTGTTCTTGCCTCAAGCGAAGTGAGGCAAGAGCCGTTGTGCTGCACTGAATCTATTTGGATCAATAGCGATCTTTCGGTTCGACATTCATCTTTCTGAAAAACCGTTAATATTTCATTAACTATATCAGGGCGATGCTTTGGCGCCGGATGGAAATGATCAAGAACTTGGAAAAGAACTCTCGATCGTTCATTTGTTGGGGGCTGAAGTGTTCGATAGCGAGTCATTCTTTTCCGATGATTTCGAGATTTCCGCTGATTCAGTAGGGTCAGGACTCATAGCCAGTAGATGACGAGTGCTGCGAGGGCGATGGCTGACAGGAAGACCTTCGGGCACCTGTCGTAGCGGGTTGCCACACGCCGCCAATCCTTCAACCTACCAAACATGATC
>NZ_QETF01000007.1 GCF_003129565.1 Salibaculum griseiflavum | reverse complement strand
TCATGTTTGGTAGGTTGAAGGATTGGCGGCGTGTGGCAACCCGCTACGACAGGTGCCCGAAGGTCTTCCTGTCAGCCATCGCCCTCGCAGCACTCGTCATCTACTGGCTATGAGTCCTGACCCTAAGTTGTGGTCGCGGGAGCGATAATTGGTGTCATGTTCAAAATGGCTCAAAGCCTGATAACTGAGATAATTCGAATTGATAACCAGAATCGCGCGCTTGCGAAGGTGAGCATTGTCGCAACTGACGTACACAACGCATCGTCTGACGGCTTGGATCTAAGTGACGAAGAAATCTACCACCTTAGGACTGGACTTAAGATGGACATGCTTAGAGATCATTTGAAAACCTACTTGTCTGAGAGTTTTGACTACATATCGTCGGATCGCGTGAAAGCTAGATTGAAACAATCAGAAAACAAAAAGAACCAGTCAATGGAGAATGAAGTGCGACTTGGCTCGGAGGCAGATACAGAGGACACCTAAACCACAACCTCCAACCTCTCCTGCTCCCCCACCCCGAACACGCGCTTATAACGTGCGATCTCGTCAACTGGCCCCATGGCCTTGTTGGGGTTGTCCGAGAGTTTCACCGTGGGCCGGCCGTTGGCCTCGACCGCCTTGCAGACGAGGCTGAACGGGGCCAGCGTGTCGCCTGCTGTCAGGCCCTTGAAATCGTTGGTGAGCATGGTGCCCCAGCCGAAAGACACCTTCACCCGGCCCGCGAATTGTTTGTGAAGTTCCGCGATCTTTTCGGCGTCCAGCCCGTCGGAGAAGATGATAAGCTTGTCCTTCGGGTCCTCGCCCCGGGCTTTCCACCAGTCGATGGCGATCTCGGCCCCGGCGGCCGGGTCGCCTGAATCGATGCGGATGCCCGTCCAGCCCGCCAGCCAGTCGGGTGCGTTATCGAGGAAGCCGCGCGTGCCGTAGGTGTCGGGCAGGATGATGCGCAGGTTGCCCTCGTGCTCCTCGTGCCAATCGGACAGCACGTCATAGGGCGCGCGGGCCAGCGCCGCGTCATCCTCTGCCAGCGCGGAATAGACCATGGGCAGTTCATGGGCGTTGGTGCCGATCGCCTCCAGGTCGCGGTTCTTGGCGATCAGGCAGTTGGACGTGCCGACGAAGCGGTCGCCCAGCCCCTCGGTCATGGCCTGCACGCACCAATCCTGCCAGAGGAAGGAATGCCGCCGCCGGGTGCCGAAATCGGCGATGCGCAGCCCGTCGATGGGCCGCAGGTGTTCGATCTTTTCCCACAGCTTGGTCATGGCGCGGGCATAGAGCACCTGCAGTTCGAACCGGCCCATTTCGCCCAGCACGGCGCGGCCGCGCAGCTCCATCAGAACCGCAAGGGCGGGGATTTCCCATAGCATGACCTCAGGCCAGGACCCTTCGAAGGTCAGCTCATACTGACCGTCGCGCTTTTCCAGGTGGTAGGGTGGCAGGCGCAGGGCCTCGAACCAGTCCATGAACTCGGGCGTGAACATCTGCCGCTTGCCGTAGAAGGTGTTGCCGCGCATCCATGTGCTTTCGCCGCGCCGCAGGGACAGCGAGCGGATGTGGTCCAGCTGTTCGCGCAGCTCGCCCTCGTCGATCAGCTCGGCGAGGCGGATGTCCTTGGTCCGGTTGATCAGGCTGAACGTGACCTGCGTGTCGGGCTTGTTTCGAAACACCGACTGGCACATCAGCAGCTTGTAGAAATCGGTATCGATCAGGGACCGGACGATCGGGTCGATCTTCCACTTGTGGTTCCAGACGCGGGTGGCGATATCGACCATGATCGTCCTTTCTGTCGCGAGTCCGGGCGAGTCTTGCTGTTTTTGCACGGCGGTGGCAAGCAGGGTGGCAAATGGCCTGGTCAACGGACCTGAAATGGCCCGCTGACAGCGATGAAGGTACGATGCAGCAATTCCCTACGCGTCAGCGGTCGCAGGTGCCACTGATCGACAGAGCCTTCCATTGGGTGAGCTTCTTGAAGCGCCATAGACGACTTCCTGACCGAAGTCGCAAATGGGTCAGCGACCTGATCTATGACCAGATGACCAGCGGCCGCAATCTGGATCCAGTGGTGCAGCTGACGTCCGACAAGGAACACGTGAAGGCGCATGTCGATGCGGTTCTCGGGCCCGGCCACACGATCCCGACCCACGCCATTCTGCGGACTGCGGACGAAATCGACACCTACGATTTCACATCCGGAACATTCGTGAAACCGACCCATATGTCGAGCAAGGTCGCTCAAGGGGACTCGGTGGACCGTTCCACGCTGAACAAGTGGCTGCGCCGCAATTTCTATTATCGCAAGCGCGAGCATCAGTATCGCTACCTTACCCCCAAGATCATCGTAGAACCGCTGGTATTCGACGGAGCGCCGTTTCGCGAGTTCAAGTTCTATGTCTTGCGTGGTCGCTCACGGCTCGGCTTCGAGGTCCGTCGCAGCCCCGACGGCCAACACTTTCTCATGTTCGGACGAGACCTCTCCGTTGTCCCGTATGACAGCCGCTTCCCTGCGCCGGAGCACCTGGACCCACCGACCTGCTTGGAGGCGATGTGGGATGCCGCGGAGAAGCTGGGCACGCCATTCCATTTTGTCCGCGTCGACATGATGACCGATGGGGAGCGCTACGTCATCAACGAGCTTACGCACTCGGAGGGCGCCGGGCGCTATCGATATCGGTCTCGCAGGCACCCCAATCTGGCCAGCGAACAGGAGGTGTCGGCGCTTCTCTTCGGAGACGCGGATTAACCCACACGGACACCTGCGCCCTTCATCCCTTCGATCGCCGCGTCGAGAGACCCGTCGAAGTCGATTGCACGGCACAGGTCGGTCCGGACGGTGACGTCAAAGCCAAGCCGGGCTGCATCCGTCGCGGACCAGTTGACGCAGAAATCGGTCGCCAACCCGACCATCGTGAGGCTGTCGATGCCACGGCTGCGCAGGTATCCATCCAGCCCGGTCGGTGTTTCATGGTCGTTCTCGAAAAACGCCGAATAGCTGTCGAGGTCCGGGTTGAACCCCTTGCGGAGGATCAAGTCGGCGCGGTCGATCTCCAGGTCGGGGTGGAATTTCGCCCCATGCGATCCCTGGATACAATGATCGGGCCAGAGCACCTGCGGGCCGTAGGGCATTTCGGTCATGCTCATCGGTTCGGCATCATGCGTGGACGCGAAAGAGGAGTGCCCGGCCGGGTGCCAGTCCTGTGTCAGGATCACCGCATCGAAATCGGCCATGAGCGCATTGATCGGCTGCACGATCTGGTCGCCGCCTTCAACGGCCAACGCCCCGCCGGGGCAGAAATCATTTTGCACGTCGATGACGACAAGGGCATGGGTCATGAGGCTTCCTTTCCTGAACGGCGCCAGACTAGGGCGGAGGCGCCGACTTGAAAACCCGACCGGGGAAATCGGAAGGGCAACTTGACTCGCATCAACGCGCAGAGGCGAGAACGCCAGCATTGTATGCCCAATGATCACGGAGGGCACTGACATGAAACTACTGATTGGATACGCCTCGACCGAAGGGCAATCGCGCAAGATCGCGCGGCATATCGCGGACAAGCTGATGGACCAGGGCCATGGTATCGAGCTCCTTTCGCTTGAGGATGCCGAAGGTTTGGAGCCAGATCGGTTCGACCGCGCGGTCCTGGTGGCCTCGGTCCATGCCGGGCAATATCGCAAGGAACTGTCGGGCTTTGCGTCCGATCACCGTAGCTGGCTCGACCGGCATCCGGTGCTTTTCCTGTCCGTATCGCTTGCGGCGGCCGGTCACGAGGCTGAGGACTGGCGCGGACTGGAGCGGATCATCGACGACTTCGCCGAGGTTACGGGCTGGACTCCGGACCGGATCGAACAGGTTGCGGGCGCGTATCGGCCCTCGCGATACGACATGTTCACGCGGTTCATCATGCGCCGCATCATCGCCTCCAAGGATCCGGGCGCGGATCTGGAGTCGGACAAGGAATACACGGACTGGGCCGCTCTGGATCGCCTGATCGACGATTGGATGGGCGGCTGATCTTGCGAGTGGCCCCTTGGGATCGTAAGTGATCGGACATGTTCACCGTCGCCGCGCTCTATCATTTCACACCCTTTGCCGACCCTCGGGCGATCCAGGGGCCGCTCAAAGTGCTGTGCGTGGAGACCGGCACCACCGGCACGCTGCTTCTGGCGCGCGAAGGGATCAACGGCACCATCGCGGGCAGCCGGGACGGGATCGATCGGGTTCTCACCCATATCCGGGCCCTGCCGGGCTGTGCGGAGCTGGAGTGGAAGGAAAGCACGGCCGCAGAACAGCCCTTTGCGCGCATGAAGGTGCGGCTCAAGAAAGAAATCGTCACGATGGGCCAGCCTGACGTGGATCCGCGCGCCCATGTGGGCCGCTATGTCGCGCCAGAGGAATGGAACGATCTTATCAGCGCGCCGGATGTCGCGGTGATCGACACGCGAAACGACTACGAGGTGGCGATCGGCACGTTCGACGGTGCGATAGACCCCGAAACGGCCTCTTTCCGTGACTTTCCCGCCTGGTGGGAGAAAAACAAGGATCGCTTTCACAACAAGCGGATCGCGATGTTCTGCACCGGTGGTATCCGATGCGAGAAATCGACCAATTTCCTGATCGGGCAGGGTGTCGAGGAGGTCTATCACCTCAAGGGTGGCATCCTCAAATACCTCGAAGAGGTGCCCGAAGAGGACAGCCTTTGGCACGGCTCCTGTTTCGTCTTCGATGGGCGGGTCAGTGTCGATCACGGGCTGAAGGAAGGGCCGCATGTGCTTTGCCATGCCTGCCGCCGGCCGCTTCTGCCTTCCGACATGGTGTCCGAGCACTACGAGGCCGGCGTGTCCTGCCATCAGTGTATTGATGAGACCAGCGACGCCGACAAGGCGCGGTTCCGCGAACGGCAGAAGCAGATTGCGCTTGCCCGCGCACGGGGTGTGCAGCATCTGGGGGCTGACCTGTCGGGTGACGCAGGCTAAACGGCCAACATGGACCTGTCACTCGAAACCCGAGAGGGACTGCCCGAGGCCCTTCAAGTGCTCTTGCGTGAACACCCGCGCGAGGCGTGGGAGGCCGACCCTCAGTTCAACGGGTTGATCGCCTTCTGGCTGGATCGTCACATGATGTTCCGCAAGTTGGGTGCCTTGTTGCAGCAGGAATCCGAAACCCTGTTGGACGGCAAGACCGATGCCCGCCGATTTGCCCAGGCGGTCGGCCACTATGGCGGCATGTTCGTCAACCAGCTGCACGGGCATCATCAGATCGAGGATCACCATTACTTCCCCGTGCTGGCGACCCGCGACAAACGGATCGAGAAGGGGTTTACCCTTTTGGATGCGGACCACCATGCGCTGGACGGCCATCTGGACCGGTTCGTGAAATCAGCCAATGCGGCCATCAAAGGGACCGAAGAGGCCGATGCCAAGCCCGCAGCCGCGAAATTCCTTGAGGCGTCCCGCGACATGGATCGTCTGTTGCGCCGACATCTGGACGACGAGGAAGACCTGATCGTGCCGGTGATCCTGAAATATGGCACCGAGGGGCTTGGCTAATCCGGCGCTTTGGTCTCATCTGGGCGCGAAGGAGACCCCGATGATCACAGAGACCCTGCTCAAGGACATTCGCTCCCGTTTCGCCCATGTCGACAGCTGCCCCTTCGAGGGAGAGCGCATCTTTTTCGAGAATGCCGGCGGGGCGCTGACCCTCGGCAGCGTGGTCGAAACATCGGCCCGGTTCGCGGCGATCCCGGACAATCAGGGCCGCGCCAACGGGGCGTCACAGGCGCTGGTCGATATCATTGCACGGGCCAAGACGGCGGGGGCCGAATTCTTCAACGCCCAAGGCGGGCAGGTCATCGTCGGCGAAAGCGGCACGGAATTGCTGTTCCGGCTTGTGCGCACGGCCGTCACGCGACAGGCGCGCGGTGTCGTGCTGAGTTCGACCATCGAACATCCGGCTTCCCGGTCTGCCGTCGCCCATTGGGCCGGTGTCATGGGGCTGGAGCACCGGCTTGTGCCACATGACGATGATCTCGGATTGGTTACGCCCGACGCCTATGCCGCCGCCATGACACCCGATGTCACGGTGGCAACGATCCTGCATACCTCGCCCGTGACCGGGATGGGGATGGATCTGAACGGGATCGCTCGCGCGATCCGCAGCATCGCACCAGAGGCCATGATCATCGTGGATGGAATCCAGCATGCCAGCCATGGCGGGATCGACGTGGCGGCCGCAGGCGTCGATGGCTACGTCATTTCGCCTTACAAGGTGTTTTCCAGGCATGGCTATGGGGTGGCCTGGGTCGGCGACCGGCTGACCGACCTTGGCCCCGAACAGCTGGCGGGCGGCCCGGAACGCAACTGGGAACTGGGCACACGCGACACCGGCGCCTATGCGACCTTTGCCGATGTGGTGGACTATTTCGACTGGCTGGGTGCGCAGGTTGGCTACGCGGACACCCGACGTGGCCGGATCGAGGATGCTGGCCGTGCGATCCATGCGCATGAAAAGCGTCTGACAGACACGATGCTGCATGGCACCGGCAACCTCAAGGGGTTGGCCGAACTTCCGGGCATTCACGTGATCGGAGGCATCGACAACCCCGCCCGCGAGGGGCTGGTCTGTTTCTGGGCCGATCGCATCGCCGCGCCCGATATCGTCGATCGTCTGAACGCCGAAGGCATCCGCACCCATACCCGCAAAGCCGACCATTACAGCGGCAACATCCTTGACCCGCTTGGGCAGGAGGCCGCCGTCCGGGTCAGCATGTGCCACTACAATTCCGAGGCCGAGGTGGCGCGGTTCCTGTCGGTGATGGCCGATATCCTGGAATGAAAAAGGGGGCAGCCGCTTGGCTGCCCCGCTTCATATTGGCAATTGACCGGGCGCCCGGTCGATCAGAAATCCAGGTTTTCCACTGACAGCGCATTCTGCTGAATGAATTCCCGGCGCGGTTCGACCATGTCGCCCATTAGCTTGGTGAACAGGTCATCCGCCTCGATCATGTCATCGACCTTGACCTGCAACAGCGTCCGCGCGTCCGGGTCCAGCGTGGTTTCCCAAAGCTGGTCATCGTTCATCTCGCCCAGACCCTTGTAGCGTTGCAGCGTCAGGCCGCGTTCGCCTTCGCCCAGGATCGCCCTGAGCAGGTCCAGCGGGCCATAGATCGCCTGGTGGCGGTCCTTGCGATGCAGTTGGGCCGGCAGGTTGTAGACCTCTTGCAGTGACTTGGTGAAGCTGCCGGTCTTGCGGGCCTCGCCCGAGCGCAGCATCGGGCCATCCAGCGTCCGCACCTCTTCGACGCCGCGCAGGATACGGGCCAGCCGGATACCGTGATCCTGGGTGATCCGCCCTTGCCAGCCGCGTTCGTATTCCAGCGCGATCTGGTCAAGGCGCGCGGCCACCTTGTCGGCCACGCCTTGCAGGTCGTCATCCACCGCACCCGGCACGAAGGCCCCCGCGATCGCCGCCTGTTCCAGGATGTTGCGCGGGTAATGGGTGGGGAAGGCATCGAGGACGCGGCGCAGCTGACGCGCCTCGTCCACCACGCGCTTGAGGTCCTGGCCGGTGATCTCTTCACCCGATCCCAGGCGCAGCATTGCCCCCTCGACGCCCATGTCGATCAGGTAGTCGTCCAGAGCGGCCTGGTCCTTGAGGTAGACCTCGGACTTGCCCCGGCTGACCTTATAGAGCGGCGGCTGCGCGATATAGAGATACCCGCCCTCGATGATCTCGGGCATCTGCCGGAAGAAGAAGGTCAGCAGTAGCGTGCGGATATGCGCGCCGTCCACGTCCGCATCGGTCATGATGATGATCTTGTGATAGCGCAGCTTGTCGATGTTGAACTCGTCACGTCCGATCCCGGTGCCCAGCGCCATCACCAGATTGCCGATCTCCTGGCTGCCGAGCATCCGGTCGAACCGTGCGCGCTCCACGTTCAGGATCTTGCCGCGCAGGGGCAGAATGGCTTGCGTCCGGCGATCCCGGCCGGTCTGGGCGGACCCGCCAGCGCTGTCGCCCTCGACGAGGAAGAGTTCGGTCTTGGACGGGTCCTTTTCCGAGCAGTCCTTGAGTTTCCCGGCAAGGAAATTCACGTCCATCGCCGTCTTGCGGCGCGTGAGTTCGCGGGCCTTGCGTGCCGCTTCGCGCGCCAACGCGGCCTCGATGATCTTGCCGACGATCATCTTGGCTTCGTTCGGGTTTTCCTCGAACCACTCCGACAGCTTCTCACCAACAAGGTTCTCGACCGCCGGGCGCACCTCGGACGAAACCAGCTTGTCCTTGGTCTGGCTGCTGAACTTCGGGTCCGGGACCTTGACGGATAGCACGCAGGTCAGCCCCTCGCGGGCATCGTCGCCCGTGAAATTGACCTTTTCCTTTTTCGCGATCCCGCTGTCCTGGGCATATTTCGAGATCGTCCGGGTCAGCGCGCCGCGGAAACCTGCCATATGCGTGCCGCCGTCGCGCTGCGGGATGTTGTTGGTAAAGGGCAGCACCGTTTCGTGGTAGCTGTCGTTCCACCACATCGCGACCTCGACGCCGATATCGTCGCGTTCACCGCGCACATAGATCGGCTCTTCCATCATCGCGGCCTTGGACCGATCCAGGTATTTGACGAATTCCTTGACGCCGCCCTCGTAGAACAGTTCCGACTTGAGCGGCTCGGCGGGGCGTTCATCTTCCAGGATGATGCGAACGCCGGAATTGAGGAAGGCCAGTTCGCGCAGCCGCTTTTCAAGCGTTTCGAAGCTATAGTCGAGGTTCGAGAAGGTGTCGGTCGAGGCGAGGAACCGAACCTCGGTCCCGGTTTCATCACCGGCATCGCCGATCACTTCCAGGTGGTCGGTCGTCTCGCCATGGGCAAAGCGGGCCCGGTGCACCTTGCCATTGCGCCAAACGGTCAGCTCCAGCCAGACGGACAACGCATTCACAACAGATACGCCCACGCCGTGCAGGCCGCCGGAAACCTTGTAGGAATTGCTGTCGAATTTGCCGCCCGCATGCAGCTGGGTCATGATGACCTCGGCTGCCGAGACGCCCTCTTCCTCGTGCATCTCGACGGGCACGCCGCGCCCGTTGTCGCGCACCGATACGCTGGAATCCGCGTGGATTTTCACATGCACGTAGTCGGCGTGACCGGCCAGCGCCTCGTCGATCCCGTTATCGACGACCTCGTAGACCATGTGGTGCAGACCGGACCCGTCGTCGGTATCCCCGATATACATGCCGGGGCGCTTGCGGACCGCCTCCAAACCCTTGAGAACCTTGATAGAATCGGCGCCGTATTCGTTCGGCTGCTGCTGCTCTTCGGCCATTGCGGACCCTTTGTGTTATTCCTGCCATTTTATACGAAATCCGGGGGGGAATGTCACGCCGAAGGGGCATATTTTGTGGTGTCAGAAGAAAGGGATGCCCAAGCCGACAACGATCAGCAAAAGGCCCGAGACAACGTTCATCCGGCGCAAGGCTTCGGGCGACTTCAAGAGGGTCTTCACCCTGCCCACGAAGGTCGCCACGATCAGGTTCCCGACCAGGGGCACCAGCGCGGACATCAGGCCGATCGCCACGACATCCCACGCGGTCAGGGCACTCAGATCGAAGAAACCGGGCAACATACCCATGTAGAACAGGATCGCCTTGGGGTTGGCCAGGATTACCGCGAGTCCGGCCAGAAACCCGGCCACGAAGCCAGGGCGAGTCATGCGGCTGTCCCGCCCGATCTCTTTGCCCGCAGAGCGTAAAACAAGTGCGCCCATCAGCAAGAAGGTCGCGCAGGCCACCCATTTCATGACGGTCATCGCCATGGAAAACTGGTCGACCACCCAGGCCATCCCCAGAACCGCCAGAATTGACCACAGCACGTCGCCCACCATGACCCCGAGGGTAAGGGGCCAGGCCGCCGCGAACCCGCCCGACATGGCGCGAGCGATCAGGCCCAGCCAGACCGGTCCGGGCGTCAGGAACAGGATCAGAAGCGCCCCGGCATAGAGGGCTGCATCGGCCGCGGAGATTGTCATCAGGGTTGCCTTAGAATTTCGTGCCCAGCAGGTCGATATGCGCGGTTTCATCCCATGCCAGGTCACCCAGCGGCAGGATCATCATGTCGAACACGCTGTCAGAGCCATCGGTTTGGACAACGTTGCCGGTCCGCGCGCCGAAATGTTCGACATAGGTGAACGTGTTCGGCACCACTCGAAAGCCGTGGCCTGCATAGATCGGACGGTTCCCGAACAGCATGAAGAAGTCGGCGGCGCTGGCGCGGGCTTCCTCGATGGCGACCGCAAGCAGGCGCGTTGCAATCCCTTCACCGCGCCGCTCTGGGTCGGTCGCGACCTCGGCCAAGCCGACGATATCGACGAGGTCCTCGCCCATGCGGATCGCCCGGTAGGTGAGCGCCATGTGACCGATGATATCCGGATCACGCAGGACCAAACGCAGGTGGTGCCGCTGCTGGTGGTAGCTGCGCCCGCCGAAACTATCATCGAAGGCCGACAGAAGTAGCGTCGCGATCTTCTGTTCGTCCGCGTCGGTGAGATGCATTTCGTCGATACGTTCGATTTTTCCGGTCATGCAATACGCCCGTCCTGATCCAGTGGTGAAAATGGGTTATGCGCAAACTCCCAAACATGGCCGTCCGGATCCGCCACATAGCAGGAATAGCCACCCCAATTGGTTTCAAAAGGCGCACGCACCGGCGTGGCCCCGCACTTCAACGCATGGGCATAGGCCGCGTCGACAGCGGCGGGGTCTGGGTAGTTCTGCGCCAGCGTCATGGCCCCGGTGCGCAGGTCAGACGCTTCGCGGCCAGTTTCCTGCGCCAGCCCGTCGAGGGTGAACAACCCGAACTTCGATCCGCCCATGTCGTAGAACGCCACCATCTCGTTGGCGCTTTCCAGTTGCCAACCCAGCGCCTCGTAATAGGCCCGTGCCCGAGGCAGTTCCGCCACGGCGAGGGTGATGAAGGTGACGCGATTGAAAGGCAGTGTCATGGGGCCTCCTCGGGCTCTATACGGCTGGTCTGGTGCTCTTCCTGCACAGCCAGCCACTGGGCGCGCGCGCCCAGGTCTGCGAAGAGTTCGGGCCCGGTCCCGGTCAGGAAGGCCTGTGCGCCCAGCGCGCAGATTTCATCATACAGCGCGGCACGACGACCGGCATCCAGATGCGCCGCGACCTCGTCCAGTAACAGGATCGGCGGCGCGCCAAAATCTTCGGCCAAAGCCCTGCCATTCGCCAAGATCAAAGAGACAAGTAGCGCCTTCTGTTCGCCGGTGGAACAGTCCCGCGCCGCGACACCCTTGGCGGCAAACAGCGCGTCGAGGTCGGCGCGGTGCGGCCCTGCCAAGGTGCGTCCGGCGGCCATGTCGCGGGATCGGCCCGCGGCAAAGCCAGCCTGCAACGCATCAGGATCATCCGGAGCCTCGGGTGCCGGGTCAGGATGTGTCAGGGTCAGGACAGCGGTTGGAAAGGCCGTTTCCGCACGCGCCTGCGCCTCGCTCAACCGAGAGATCGCATGGGCACGGTTGCGGTGGATCACCGCGCCCGCCTCGGCCATCTGCGACTCCAGGGCACGATACCAATGGGCATCCGCCACCTGGTCCTTAAGCAGCCGGTTACGTTCACGCATGGCCTTCTCATAGGTCAGCACCACCTCGGCATGGGCGGGTTCGAAACTGAGCGTGGCCCGGTCCAGGAATCGGCGCCGCCCCTCGGCGCCTTCGATCCAGAGTCGATCCATGGACGGGATCAACCACAGGATACGTGCGATGCGGCCCAGCGCGGTTTGTGGCGCCGCCTTGCCGTCGATCCGCACCTGGCGCGGGGCGGCATTTTCGGACAAGGTCTCGATCTCGTGGTTGCGGCCTAGCGACGTCAGACTGGCGGTGATCTTCCAGCCCAGCGACTCGGGCCGGCGCGCCAGATCCTCGGCGCTGGCCCGTCTCATGCCACGGCCCGGCGAGAGCATCGACACCGCCTCGAGGATGTTGGTCTTGCCTGCGCCGTTGGGGCCGTGAATCGCCACGGGGCGGCCGTTCAATTCCAGTCGCGCCCGCTTGTGCGAGCGAAAATGCGACAGGCCAAGCGTCGTTATGGCCAGACCACTCATCGTCCGTCACCATCATCCAGCCCAGCGAATTGGACTGGGTTTTTCCGGAGAATTACGCGCCCCGTCACACGCGCATCGGCATCACGACATAGACGGCGGTCGTGTCATTGCCTTCGCGCATGAGCGTCGGGTCACCCGAGGAATTGAACAGGAATACGGCGTTCTCGCGGTCGACCTGGCTGGCGATTTCGAGAAGGTATTTCGCGTTGAACCCGATCTCCAGCCGTTCGTCACCATAGGCGACGGCCAGTTCTTCCTCGGCGGCGCCGCTGTCGGGGGCGTTCACGGAAAGAACAAGCTTGTCCTCGTCCAAGGCCAGTTTCACCGCGCGAGAGCGTTCAGAGCTGACAGTCGCGACACGGTCCACCGCCTTGGCAAATTCGGCGGCATCCACTTCCATCTTGCGGGTGTTTCCCTGCGGGATGACGCGGGTGTAGTCGGGGAAGGTGCCGTCGATCACCTTGGATGTCAGGGTGATGTCGGGGGTCGCAAACCGCACCTTGGTTTCGCTGACAGATACGGCGATCGTCATGTCATCATCGTCCAGCAGCTTGCGCAGCTCGCCTACGGTCTTGCGCGGAACGATCACGCCGGGCATGCCGTCCGCGCCCTCGGGCAGGTCGGCGTCGATCCGGGCCAGGCGGTGCCCGTCGGTGGCGACGCAGCGCAGCACCTTGCCGCCATCGGCCTCGGAGACGTGCATGTAGACACCGTTCAGGTAATAGCGGGTTTCCTCGGTCGAGATGGCGAATTTCGACTTGTCGAAGAGGCGCCGCAGCACGGGCGCGGGCGCCGCGAAATTCGTGCTGTAGTCGGACGACGCCATGACCGGGAAATCTTCTTTCGGAAGCGTGGCGAGCGAGAAATTGGACCGCCCCGCCTCGATCGACAGGCGCCCGGCCGCACTGTCCTCGGACAGGGTCACAAGGGCGCCGTCCGGCAATTTGCGGACGATTTCATTCAGCGTCACGGCGGAAACCGTTGTGGCTCCGGCCCGTTCGACCTGGGCCGGAGCCTTGTCGACAACCTCGATATCGAGGTCCGTCGCCCGGAAATACACATCGCTGCCGTCAGCCTCGATCAGGACATTGGCGAGGATCGGAATGGTGTTGCGCCGCTCGACAACAGACTGCGCCTGCGCCACCGCCTTGAGCAACACGCCGCGTTCGATACTGAATTTCATAGCCCTCGCTCCGTCCATAGCGGCCCTGAAGTGAGTTCAGGGGCCGGGAGGGCGAAACTAACGGTTTCACCCTGCCATACAAGTCTTTTGATGGACTGTCCGCGACCGGGATTCAAGCGTCAACAGCCCGCATGGAGACGGCCAATGGCTATGCCCGAGCGTGGCGGATTTGCCTATTCCTGAAGCGCGCGTTGGAGCATTTCCAGATCATCGGCGATCTGGCTGTCCGTCTGGCGCAATTCCTCGATCTTTCGGATTCCGTGCATGATCGTGGTGTGGTCACGCTTGCCGAACTTGCGGCCGATCTCAGGGAGGGACCGGCTGGTCATGTTCTTGCAGAGCCACATGGCGATCTGGCGCGGGCGGGCCAGGTTGCGCGGACGACGCGGCCCCAGCATGTCGGACAACCGAATGGCGTAGTGTTCCGAAACCTTGCGCTGAATCTCCTCGATCGTGACCTTGCGATCCGACGACCGCAGGATGTCCGACAGGCAATCCTGCGCCAGCTCCATCGTCACTTCGCGACCGACCAGCGAGGCGAAGGCGAAAAGCCGGGTCAGAGCCCCCTCCAGAATACGCACGTTGGACGAAATACGGTGCGCCAGGAATTCCAGAACACCGGTCGCCACCTCGACGCCAGGGTAGATCGAGCGATACATCTCCTGCTTGGCATGCAGGATGCCCAGGCGCAGTTCGTAATCGGTGGGATGCAGGTCGACCACAAGGCCGCATTGCAGGCGCGAACGGATACGTTCAGAGACATCCTTGAGCTCGCCCGGCGCGCGATCGGCCGAAATGATAAGCTGTTTGTTCTGGTCCACCAGCGCGTTGAAGGTGTGGAAGAATTCCTCTTGCGTGCTTTCCTTGCCGGCCAGGAACTGGATATCATCGACCATCAGCACATCGACCGAGCGGAACATCTGCTTGAAGTCCATCATCTTGCGATCGCGCAGGGCGGAGATGAAGCGATAGATGAACTGGTCGGCAGAGATGTAGAGCACGTTCAAATCGGGCTGCCGGACAGACAGTTCATGCGCGATGGCATGCATCAGGTGGGTTTTGCCCAGACCAACACCACCATAGAGGAACAGCGGGTTGAACGTGACCGGCCCGCCTTCGGCAACACGCTTGGCAGCGGCATGGGCCAGCTCGTTCGGCTTGCCGACAACGAAGGTGTCAAAGGTGAACCGGTGGTCGGGCTGAATCTCCCCACTCGGCTTCGCTGCCGGCGTGCCGTTGGCGACGGCGGGCTTGGCACTACCGGCCGGCTTCTGAGCGACGGCATCCGCCACGGCGAAGGAAAGGCGCTGAACCTGCGCGCCTTTGCGATTCAGATGGTAGATGATCTGGTCGCCGAAGGTCTTCCCGACGTAATCCCCCATGAAGGCATTCGGCACCTGGATATGGGCCACCCCTTCGCTCAGCGATGATAGAACCAGTGGTTCAATCCAGTTCTTGTAGTTGCTCGCCCCGACCGCGCTGCGGATGTCGTCCTTAACTGCGCGCCATTCGTGTTGTGCCATTCTGTCCCGACCGCCCTGTCAAATAATGCTCTGTCCCACGCGGCGGAAGAATTCGCCACGCCACGGTCCGCATCATTCCCCGGTCAATTGGCAAAGAAGAACCCCTCCGCCGGAACCTGTTCCGACGGTCTCCTTTTCGACCAAACTCAGAGCCTTGCGACGGATCACGGGCAAAAAACCCGATCTGTGCCGCAATCGGCAAGACAGTGGAACAAGGGTGGGCCGGTCTGACCGGTTCTTCGCCTTCGCCGGCGTCCCTATGGATCCGCCCGGGCCTGCGACCCTGAATTGGATCGCGATTTGCCGGGCCGATCCCCCATCTTCCCCCAGGAACGATGTGAATCGCTGAGAAAACATAGCGACCTCGTAGAGCGCATTTCAACTGCAAGGTTGGGCTTGACTCGGTGCTTTGCGAGAACGAATCCGGACAGGGTTTGAATCTTAAGAGAAACTCTTTTTCGCCGCGCCGCAGAAACGCGAAGAGGCACCCGATTGGGTGCCCCTTGAGTGTTGCCGTTTGGCACAGGTCCAGATGATTCTGCCTAGCCCAGCGCCTTCACCCGGGCGCTGAGACGCGACAGTTTCCGCGACACGGTGTTCTTGTGCATCACGCCCTTGGTGACACCGCGCATCAACTCGGGCTGGGCAGCGCGCAGCGCGACGGCGGCGGCATCCTTGTCACCGGCGGCGATGGCCTCTTCGACCTTCCGCAGGTAGGTGCGGATGCGCGAACGGCGGGCCTTGTTGACGGCATAGCGGCGCTCGTTTTGGCGGGCGCGTTTCTTGGACTGGGGCGTATTTGCCATGTGCGTGTTCTCTTTCGTCGGGTCGTTTCAAATTGCAAATGCACGGGACGTCCCGACCCCGGGTTCACTACCGGGCGAATCTGGCCAAGGCGGGCCGCACGCGCATGTCTGGCGCGGCATATACAGGCTTTGGACCGGGTTGCAAACAGCAATTTCGCGCCGGGCGCGCCGCTTACTTGTCGCGGAACTGCGGTTCGCGTTTCTCGGTGAAGGCTGCCATGCCTTCGGACTGGTCCTCGGTCGCAAACAGCGAGAAGAAAAGGCGCCGCTCATAGTTCAACCCTTCGGCCAATGTCGTCTCGTAGGACCGGTTCACCGCATCCTTCGCAGCCATGGAGGCCAGAAGGGATTTCTCGGCGATCTTTCCAGCAGCGGCCAGCGCCTCTTCCTTCAACTTCTTGGCAGGGACGATGCGCGACACCAGCCCACAGCTCTCTGCCTCCTCGGCATCCATGAAACGGCCCGTCAGGTGCATGTCCATGGACTTGGACTTGCCAACGAACCGGGTCAGACGCTGGGTGCCGCCAATCCCGGCAATGACGCCGAGATTGATTTCGGGCTGGCCGAATTTCGCGGTGTCGGCAGCAATGATAAAATCGCACATCATGGCCAGTTCACACCCACCGCCCAGCGCGTAGCCGGATACCGCCGCGATGATGGGCTTGCGCACCCGCAGGAACCGGTCGCTTTCGTTGCCGAAGAAGTTCTGCCGGTACATCTCGACGAAGCCCTTGTCAGCCATCTCGGTAATATCGGCCCCGGCAGCAAACGCCTTCTCGGATCCGGTGATCACCATGCAACGCACCTTGTCGCTGTCATCGGCCTTTTCCAGCGCCGTTGTCAGTTCGCCGAGCAGCTGGCTATTGAGCGCATTGAGCGCCTCGGGCCGGTTCAGCGTGATCAGCGCCACGTGATCCTTGATATCGACGGTAATCGTTTCGTAGGCCATGGAGTGCCTCCTGCGCGTTGCATGGATCGGAAGGGTTACCAGAGGATCGACGGGGATCAACCTATCTTTGGCATTTCGGGCAATAGAAGGTGGACCGCCCTGCCTGCACGATGCGGCGGATTTCTCCACTGCATTCCGGGGTGGAACACGGGCGGCCCTCGCGGTCGTAGGCTTTGAAAACGTGCTGGAAATAGCCGAGTTCGCCATCGGCTTGCCGAAAGTCCCGCAAGGATGATCCACCCGCCTCGATCGCCTCGGAAATGACGTCGCGGATGATGGGAACCAGACGCGCCGCGCGAGCCGCCGACAGCTGCCCGGCCTTGCGGCACGGGTTGATTCCCGCCCGATGCAATGCCTCGCAGACATAGATATTCCCAAGTCCCGCGATGATCCGTTGATCCAGCAAGGCCGCTTTGATGGGCGTGTTGCGGCCCCTCAGCGCGGCAACGAGGTAAGTCTCGTTGAAGGCATTGCCCAGCGGCTCTGGGCCAAGCGGGTCCAGCAGCCAATGCGATGCGCCCGTCGGAAACAGATCCATCGCGCCGAAACGGCGCGGATCGTTGAAGGTCACGCGGGCGCCGTTGGCCATGTGAAAGACGACATGGTCGTGTTTCTCGGGGGCCGGGTGCCGGTGGTGGAATACACCAAGCGGATCACCCGATACGGTCATCCGGCCGGACATGCCAAGATGGATCAAGAGCGTCTCGCCGCTGTCGAGATCGGCCAGGATGTATTTCGATCTCCGCCGCAGGGCCGTCACCCGCACCCCAGTCAACCGCGCGGCCAAGTTGTCCGGGAACGGCCACCGCAGATCCGGGCGGTTCACCTCCGCCTGTTCGATGACCGCCCCGTCCATTGCGGGAACAAGCCCGCGGCGGACGGTTTCGACTTCCGGGAGTTCTGGCATGCGCCCCTCAGGTTTTCGGCGATAGTGATCTGGGCGAAGGTAAGGAACTGCGGCACGTCGGCAAGGCATTTCTAGCCTTCTGGCCAGGCGATGAATGGCCGCGACAGCTGGTGCAGCTCTAATCACGATGCAAACCTGCTGCGTCAGAAAGTGGGTTTGTATCTGAATGGACTTAGCTATAGGTGCAATCCTACTGGATCAGGGCAGGCCCACGACATGACCGAGACCGACCGCACCACCCATTTCGGCTTTGACACCATCCCCGAGCAGGACAAGGCCGGGCGCGTGCAGGGTGTGTTCTCCAGCGTGGCCAGCAAGTATGACGTCATGAACGACGCCATGTC
Organism: Salibaculum griseiflavum; assembly: GCF_003129565.1. Classification (GTDB taxonomy): domain Bacteria; phylum Pseudomonadota; class Alphaproteobacteria; order Rhodobacterales; family Rhodobacteraceae; genus Salibaculum; species Salibaculum griseiflavum. The sequence continues at coordinate 137,247 of NZ_QETF01000007.1, read as the reverse complement.
TCTGGGTATCCATCGCATCTGGAAAGACGCGATGATGGATTGGCTGGCCCCGCGGCCCGGGCAGCGGCTATTGGATGTCGCGGGCGGCACCGGCGACATTTCCTTTCGCTTCCTGAAACGGGCCGGATCGGGACATGCCACGGTGCTGGACCTGACCGAGCCGATGTTGATCGAGGGTCGCAAGCGGGCCGAGGCGGCGGACATGGCCGACAGCCTGGACTGGGTCGTGGGGGATGCCATGGCCCTGCCTTTCGATGACAACAGCTTCGATGTCTACACGATCAGCTTCGGCATCCGGAACGTGACCCGGCCGCAAGAGGCCCTGAACGAAGCCTACCGGGTGCTGAAACCGGGTGGGCGGCTGATGGTGCTGGAATTCAGCCAGATCCCCAACGACCTGTTACAGCGTCTCTACGATTTCTATTCCTTCAACGCGATCCCGGTGATGGGCAAGGTCATCACCGGGGACCGGGACAGCTATCAATACCTGGTGGAATCCATCCGGAAATTCCCCGATCAGGACACCTTCCTGTCGATGGTGCGGCAGGCGGGATTCGAAAACGCCAAGTATCGCAACCTGTCGCTGGGTATCGCCTGCCTGCATTCGGGCTGGAAACTCTAGATGCGCGGCCCCCACAATATCTTCCGCCTGATCCGGACCGGCGCGACACTGGAACGCAATGCGGCCATGGCGGACATTCTGGCCGCGGTCGAGGCGCCCCGCCCCGCGCGGATCGCGATCCGCGCGCTGGCCTGGCCGTTCAAGTGGCTCGGCTATCGCGGCGATCCCGGCCTGCCACCCGTGGCACGGGCGCTGACGGCCATGGGGCCGGCCTATATCAAGTTCGGCCAGATCCTGTCGACGCGCCCCGACGTGGTGGGCGACGATCTGGCGCTGCAACTCCGCCTCTTGCAGGACAAGCTGCCGCCCTTCCCGGTCGCCGCTGCGAAAGAGACCGTTGCCTATGAACTCGGTCGCCCAACCGATGAGCTTTTTGCCGAGTTCTCGGAACCCGTCGCCGCTGCCTCCATCGCCCAGGTCCACCGCGCCCGAATGGCAGAAACCGGGCAGGACGTGGCGGTCAAGGTGCTGCGGCCCGGCATCGAACGCGCCTTTCGACGCGATATCGACGCGTTCTATTTCGCCGCAGGGCTCGTGGCGAAGTTCCTGCCTGGGTCGCGTCGCCTGCGACCGGTAGAGGTGATCGAGCATTTCGAAGGTGTGGTCCTCGGCGAGTTGGACCTGCGGCTGGAAAGCGCCTCGGCGTCGGAATTCGCGGACAACACCCAGCACGACGAGGGGTTCCGCCTGCCGCAGGTGCTTTGGAATCATTCCTCTCGCCGGGTCATGACGATGACGTGGGCCGATGGGATCAATGCAAGCGATGTCGAGGCGCTGCGCGCCGCCGGGCATGATATGACGGCGCTCAGCCAGCGGGTGATCCAGCTGTTCCTGAGCCATGCCCTGCGCGACGGCTATTTCCATGCCGACATGCATCACGGAAATCTCAAGATCGCGGCGGACGGCGATATCATCGCCTATGATTTCGGGATCATGGGCCATATCGACGAGTATACTCGCCGGGTCTATGCCGAGATCCTCTATGGCTTCATCAAGCGCGATTACCGGCGCGTGGCCGAGGTGCATTTCGAGGCCGGCTACGTGCCCGCTGATCGGGACGTGGATGAATTTGCCCGTGCCCTCCGCGCCGTTGGCGAGCCGATCTTCGGCATGGATGCCAGCCGGATCTCCATGGGCAAGCTGCTCGCCTACCTGTTCGAGGTCACCGAACGGTTCGGCATGGAAACCCGGACCGAGTTGATCCTGCTGCAACGCACGATGGTCGTTGTCGAAGGGGTGGCACGCACGCTGGATGAGCGCATGAACATCTGGGATGCCGCCAAGCCGGTTGTGGAGCGATATATCGCTGAAAGCATCGGACCCAAGGCCATCACCGGCGATCTGGTCAAGACCGCGCGGGTTCTGGCCCGGTTCGGTCCAAGGCTGCCCGCGCTGGCCGAAGAGGCCCTGATCCGCCTGTCCAAGGAGCCCGAACCGGCCGAACGTCCGTCGCGTTGGTGGGGCCTTGCCTGGGCCGTCATCGGCGGAGCGATCGGGGCGGGCGCGGTGGCTATCCTGACCCTTCTGTAACGATCATTCGCGCAACGCGGTGACCTGTGTGGCCAACACTCCGGCTCCGCCCTCAAGGATCAGGATCGTTTCACCGGCCTCGGCGCGCACCTCCGTCACGCGCGCATAGATCTCGGCCGGCTCGTCGATCAGTATCTCCTCCCCCGAATAACTGATCAGGTTGAACGTGTACTGGCCATGGGGAAGCGGTGAGCCATCCTCGGCCACGCCCTGCCATTCATAAGGCTCGGCCGATGTCGGAAGCTGCAGCCGCTGCACCTCCGCCCCCGACTCGTCGGTCACGACCAGTTCGACCTTGTCAGCAATCGCCGCAGGATTCGGGGCGATGGTGATCGGGTCGCCGTCAAACTGGCCCGGCACCGCGGCCCGCGCCTCGCGCCCCACCCAGGACGCCATCTGCGCCATGCCTGTCGTCCCCATCTGAACCATCAGCGACTCGAGCAGGTCATTTGTCAAAACCTGCTGCTCGACCCCCGAAAAGGTTGCCAATTGCATGGCATATTCAGCGGAGTCCGTGGGATTCAAAGGGTCCTGGTTTTCCATCTGGACGGTCAGCATCTTCAGAAAGGTCTCGAAATCCGAACTGATCACGGTTTCCGGCGTTTCCGTGCTCTGCCCGCTTGCGAAGGCCGTGTTCGACTGCACCTGTGCGATTTCCATTGTCATGTCCTATAGCTTGAGATCCAGCCCGGCGCCGAGGGCGAGGCCCTCGGCGACTTGGGGCATGTCAGTGTCATCGGGCAGGTCGGAACGGGGAACGAAACCGCCGCGAGCTGTCTCGTGGCCGCGGTCTTGTTGGCTCTCACCCTCGAACCGGAAATCGACATCGGCGTATCCCAGCGCCTCGAATTCGCGGGCCAGACTGTCGATATGACGTCGTAACAGATCTGCCGTTTCGGGCCTTTCGGCCGCGATGGCGACGACCAGCCCGCCCTCGGATCCGGAAAGGGACAGCCGGACACGGCCCAGCTCCTCCGGGTTGAGGCGCAGTTCGGTCTGTCCGCCTTGGGCCACCGATACGCCGACGGCGATCTGGTGAGCGATCTGAGCCGGCGTTGCCCGTGTGATGGTGCCGGCCATGGCCGCGGCCGACGCTCCAGTCGCGGCGCGATCGCCTCCGGATACAGGGACCGCGTCGCCCAGCAGCGAAAGCGAACCGTCACCGGTTGAACCAAAGTCAGGCCCCGGCATCGCGGCGGCAAAGGGGAATGGCGCGGTAGTCGCACCGGGAACCGCGCCGACGCCAATGCCTGAAATGATCGCGGACGAGGCCGCCTGCCGATTCATTCCTGCGGTGACGTCCGGGCTCTTCGGGGTAATCTCCGGCACGCGGGACAGATCAGGCACATCAAGAGGACGACCTGATCGTCGAGCTTCCAATTGCTCGGCTACGGACCAAGGCGTTGTTTTTGCAAGGATGGGAACCGAACTGGGCCTTTCCGATGGGGAATGAACACTCGTGGCGCTGACCAGCGGCGCCGGGTCCACCAACCGCGCCAACCGGTCCACAGGCATTCCTGCCGGGCCTGCATTGCTCTCCAATTGTGGCTCCATCCTACCGGACATTGCCCCGGCATGAGACCCAGCCCCGACTGTTCCGCCGTTTTGATCCGGCCGCATCGCATGACCGCGCCCCTCGGGCCATTCAACCGAATGGCGCCCTGTTCCGACCGGTTTCGATTCGACGGGGACAGGCGCAAATTCTGGGCGCTCGACCGTTTCGCGATGCGCTCGCGCAATCTCGGGCATCGGTTCCGAGCGCGTCTCGGAATCCGTTGCCGGCACCATTTCCTCGCCGCCATCCTCGGCCGCCGCGAAAGGCCCTGCACCCCCGCTCTGCTCGTCCATTGACTCCGGCACCGGCAGTTGCCCGGTGGTCTCGGGCAGGGGGTCTTGGTCTCGCATCGCCTCGGACTTCAGGACATCACCAAAGGCATCTGGCTGCCCGGGCATCTCTTTTGTGTGTCCGGCCGCCAGTTTGGGCCGGGCCGGGGACACAGAATGGGTCTCAACGGGAATCATCGGGTTCTCCGAGCGTTGTTTCGACAGCCGTTCTACGCCCGGGAAGCTTACCCAATCTTTACTGACCGACTGCCATAGTGCGCCCAATTCGAATTATCGAGGAAACCGCCATGACGCTCATTTTCGACTCGACCAGCCCCATGCAACCACCCCCCAGAACGAACGACGCGCTCAAGTCGGCCGCGCGTCAACTGGAGGCGAATTTCCTGTCCCGGATGCTCAAATCCGCCGGTATCGGCGAGGCGCCAGAGGCATTCGGCGGAGGGATCGGCGAGGATCAGTTCGCCTCTTTCCTGAGGGAGGAACAGGCCCGCGAAATGGCCGACGCCGGAGGAATAGGCCTCGCCCAGAGCCTGTTCGAAGCGATGAAGGAAGACCGTGATGCCTGATGTGATCGACCGCCTTACCCGCATTCTGGAAGCCGAGCGACAGGCCTTGCGGCAAGGCGACCTTGCCGCCCTGGCCGGTCTGACCCCCGGGAAGGAGGCGCTGGCCGACGACGTATCGGACGGCGCGATGCTGACCCGACCACAGCTTGAACGCATCCAGATGCTGCTCGAGCGCAATCGTCAACTCTTGGCGGCGGCGCAGGAAGGCGTCCGCGATGTCCAGAGCCGCCTGAAGGAGCAACGGCAACTGCGTCAGGGCATCACAACCTATGACAAATCCGGCCAAGAGGCGCGAATTGCCACGTCACGGCCCGATACCGAGCGCCGGTTCTGAAGGCACGATCCATTCGATTCGAATTGCAGGAAATATTCATCGGAAGGCCGCAAACGCGTTAAGTCGTCGTTAGGTTGACCAGCCCAATATCCACCTTGCATCCGATCGGATGGCGCTTTGCCGAAACGGCATCTGCACCCGTCAGAATGACGAAACGTCCGGCTCCAATCCGGGGCCGGTCCCTGAAACCCCGGCGCAAAATGCGCCCCCAAGAACAGGACCAAAACATGGCGACTTTCCAGGCTCCGCCGTGGTGACCATCGCCGCCGACGACCTTCTTGCGCTTGATAATGACCGGCGCGTTCGACTTGTCGCCCATGATCTCACCCTTTTTTCACCCGCATCGGGGGTAGCAGGGCAAAGGTGAAGACCAGCCTAACAGTTCAAATCCGCGCTATTCCTGAACCAGTTGATACACCTCGTCCGGGCCGCAGAATTCGGCCAGCTTGTAGCCATTATCATACATGATCTCACTGATCCTTCGGTCGCCGGTGTTATTCTCGATCGACCAGAATTCGACACTGAACTTGCTGAAATCGAAGGATTCAAGCACAGGGATCTCTCCGCCCTCGATATCGAGCGAGACAAAATCCGGCGCGGTCACGCCGGTCTCTTCCATGATCCCGGCCAGGGTGCGGGTTGCGACCGTAAAGCGGCGTTCCTTGTGGCGGCTGTCGGCCCGCACCGTGGCAAGCGCCCGTTCATCATAGGTTTCGGCCAGGCCACTCATCTGGGTGTAGCCTTCGACCACTTCGATGAAGTCTGCTTCCCCCTCGGTCGCCGCAACCGCGACACCGTGACAAGGGCAGCGCCGCACGTCCTGCGCCTTCTGCAACTGGGCCGGAACGGGTTCGATCAAGGCGCCGGTCCAACCGCGAAAGACCTCAAGGAAGAAGGTATTCGACCCGCGTACGCCGTCATAGCCGCCGATATCGAGGAAGGTTCCGCCACGCTTGCGTTGCAGCATCATGTCGATCACGAGGTCCTGTCCGGCCTGAGAGGAATAGTGATAGCCGGGGTCAAGCATGCGGCGAATCTCGTGCAAGCGGCGCACCATCGGCGCGCGCCGGCGCGTCTTGTCTTTTTCGAGGATGCCGCTCAACCGGCGCACTTCGGCGAAAAGGGCCTGGCGGGTATCGGCGAGAATATCGCTCATGGGTCGACTCCGTGATCGGTGTAGGATTTTTCCTCGACCAGGTCCGATCCCAGCAAGGTGTTGATTTTCTTTTTGACTTCGGCCCGCTTGTCATTGGTTACATAGACCGACCGGGCCAGGTCTATGAATGCCGGCCCGAAATCCCCGCGTGCCTCGCAGGCGCGAATGTCGTCTTCGATGACCCAAAGGCGCGCATTGATCTGGTAGAGATCCTCCCAAAGCGTGGCCAGGTCGTCATCGGCCGGCAAATAAACCTCGGCGGTGCGCGTCAGAACCTGTTGCTCATGGCGGATATTCGACAGCTTGGCGGGATCTTCGATCCGTTCGCTCTTGAGGCGCAGGATCGTCAGCTTGTCGATCAGCTCTGCGGGAGCCGTGGGCACCATGATTCTATCCATACCATCACCGTCCTTTCACTGTCGTCCGCAAGGCCTGTTCGACCCGGCCGAACACTCCGGACCAATCCAGTGGCCGGTCCTGCCGGAACAAGCGCATCGAGGGATACCACGGTGTTGTCTCGCCCGCATGGGTATAAACCCAGAACGGATCCCAGTGCAGGATCGTCCAGACCGGGATGCCCAGCGATCCGGCGATATGCGCCGTTGCGGTGTCCGAGGTAATGACAAGATCCATTTCCAGCATCGTCGCGGCGCAATCGGCGAAATCCCGGTCGGTGCTGGCGGTATCGACCATGTAGGCGGCACTGCCGTCGGCGTGAAACTCAGCCAGCGAAGGCCCCTTGTAGAGCGAGAACAGTTGCACCCCGGCTATATCGGCAAGCGGTAGATAGGCACGATGGGAAAAGGACCGGAACGCGTTGCCCTTGTAGGTGGCCGACCCCGACCAAACCACGCCAACCTTGAACCGGTCCGAGTACGGCGCGGCAATAGCGCGGGCACGGGCACGCGACTCCTCGGGGATGGTCAGGCGCGTCGGCGGTGGAGGCTTTCCCGGCTCATCCGGCGCGAACACGGCCATGGGCATGTCCATCAGGTTCATCCAGGCATCATATGGTGACAGGTCCGACACCGACGTGCCGACCCACGCCGCACCGTCGAGCTCGGCCAACAACCGCGCCACTGGCTTCTCCGCCAGAAAATGAACTCTTGCCCCCTTCTGGGCCAGAACAGGGACGAATCTGGCAAACAGGATCGCATCACCAAACCCCTGTTCGGGGAGGACAAGCACAGTCTTGCCCGCAATTGAATCGCCGTCCTGCCAGGCCGGCAGGTCAATCTTGCGCGGGGTCATCTCATCGCAGCGCCACCGGGCACGATAGCTGCGAAACGCCGGGCCATAGAGGCCCGCGCCCAGCTGTGCAAAGGCCAGTTGCAGCTCGATCTCGGGCTCTTGAGGATGCTCAGCCACCTTGGGCGCAAGATAGTCGATCGCCGCCCGGTAGTCGCCCTTGCCACGTTCGCAACGCCCGATCATCGCGTGGTGCATCAAATGCGTCGCGTCGTCAGCGAGAGCCGCCCGCCGCAGGGCGATGGAACGGTCATAGTCGCCGAGATCGGACAGGATATTGGCATAGTTGTTCCGAATCCCGGGATCGTCCGGACTCAGCGCATGGGCGCGTTCCTGCGCGCGCCGTGCCTGTTCATGCAGGCCTTGCGACCGGAACAGCGCGCCCAGATTGGACCAGATGCTGGCATCCCTTGGATTCTGGTCAAGATAGGCCACATAGCCGGCGCGCGCTTCGTCCAGCTTCCCGTTGCGATGCAGAGCCGTCGCCGCATCGGCGGCCTTGCGTTCCTTCGGCGCCACGCTCGGCCTCAGCCCTTGCGCTCGATGGGTTTGACCAGAGTCGCCGGGCGGCGCGCCTCGGCAGCCTCGAACAGCGAAAAGGTCTGGTTCACATAGTTCACCGCGCCCGAAATCAGCTCCATGTAGGATTTGAGATCGTCGGTCAGCTCCACCTCTTTCACCGCGACGCCGCGATCCTGCGGCAAAGTCTCGAACATCACGTAGAACAGCGGATCGCCCCGCCGCAGCTTGATCGGCTTGTCGGTATCATGCCACTCGAAGGCCCACATCAGCGGCCGCGGCCAGACATTGATCGGAAAGCGCCCACCGAAGATCGTGCCCGGAAGCGGATCTTTCGCATAGTGCATGAAAGGGCTGATTTGGCTGGCGTAGACAGGCTCGTCCGCGATGAAGACATAAGGCAACGACAACTGAATCGTTGGCACGCCCTTGAGGCGCCACTCCGGCTCCGGTGTCAGGTGCAGCTTCTCGCCGAGTTTGTTGGCACGGATCGCACTCTTCGAGCCAGACAGGTTTTTGAGGAAAGGCTTGCCATCCTTGTCACGGTCGAAGCCGACATGAATGTCAAACGGGCAGCGCACCATGAAATAGCGGCTTTCCAGATTGATGACCGCCGGGCAGCGAGACGCCGATTTCGCGTGGTCGCGATTGACCTCGGCGGTGCGGACCCGTTCGGGCGGGTCGTAGATGACGCCGCCTTTCTGATCCGCCAGGAACCAGCCGACAGTCACCGGCCCGGTGGCGGCGGGGGATTCACCGGTCTGCTCGAACGTCACCGACACGCGCATGCTCTGGACTCCTCGTTTCATCGCCCCGGAACGACTTGAAGCCCAAAGAGGTTGCCAAGTCAAAACCTCATGCAAGGGCGGGCACAATTGGCGTCATGCGCGTGTCCTGCCTGCGTCGACCACGGACGTCAGAAGGACCGGATATGTCGCAAACGGGTCTAGACTTGCCCTGTCCCGGTTGTTTTCGTGTCAGGAACAGCAGGAGGACCGATCATGAAAACGCATTACCGGGTCGCCGTAATCGGCGGGGGCGTCGTCGGCGCCTCCGTGGCCTACCATCTGACGAAGTTCGGCTGGACCGACGTTGCAATCATCGAACGAAACGTGCTGACCGCCGGGTCGTCGTGGCATGCGGCTGGCGGCATTCACGCGCTTAACGCCGATCCGAACATGGCGGCCCTGCAAGCCTATACGATCGACCTTCTGGCCGAGGTCGAACAGGAAAGCGGGATCGATATCGGCCTGCACATGACCGGCGGCATCACCATCGCAACGAATGAAACCCGCTGGGAATGGCTTCAATCCTCTTATCGCACCTTCCAATCGGTCGGGATCGAAGATTGCTACCTGATGACCCCGGACGAGGTTAAGGAAAAATGCCCGATCATGGACACGACCGGCGTCATCGGCGGCCTCTGGGCGGATCGCGAGGGCTATATCGACACGACAGGCACCGTCCATGCCTATGCGCGCGCCGCCAAGAACCGGGGCGCCGACATTATCGAGCACAACCGGGTTCTGGAACTGAACTGGAAGGGCGACGCCTGGGAGGTTGTGACCGAAAAAGGCACTATTACGGCTGAACACGTGGTAAATGCCGGTGGCCTTTGGGCCAAGCAGTGTGGCCGGATGGTCGGCCTGGACCTGCCCGTTTCGCCACTCGCGCATCACTACTTCCTGACCGAATCCATTCCGGAAATCGAGGCACTGGATTTCGAGGTGCCCATGACCGTGGACCCCGAAGGCTTCACCTACATGCGGCAGGACAAGAAGGGCATCCTTGTCGGGATCTACGAGATCAATCACCAGCACTGGATGATGGACGGCGCGCCGTGGAACTACGGGATCGAGCTGCTGCAGGAGGATATCGACCGGATCGAGAACGAATTGACCCTGGCCTTCGAGCGTTATCCCTGTCTGAACGACGTCGGGATCGAAAACTGGGTCAACGGCGCCTTCACCTTCTCGCCCGATGGCAACCCGTTGGTCGGGCCCGTGGCGTCCGTGCCGAATTACTGGCTGGCCTGTGGGGTCATGGCCGGGTTCCTTCAGGGCGGTGGCGTTGGCAAGACACTGGCCGAATGGATGATCCACGGCGACACCGAGGCCGATGCCTGGTCGATGGATATCGCCCGCTACGGGCCGCACCAGTCCAACAAGGAATACATCAAGCAGACAACTGGCCAGTTCTATTCGCGCCGCTTCGTCATGTCCTACCCCAATGAACAGCTTCCGGCGGGTCGACCGCTGCGGATGGCGCCGGCCCATTCCGAGATGACGGCGGCCGGCGCGCGTTGGGGATGCAGCTGGGGCCTTGAAACCCCACTCTATTTCGCGCCGGAGGGGTTCGAAGAGGTGCCGAGCCTGAAGCGATCCAACGCACATGACATCGTCGCGGCCGAACACAAGGCCGCGCGCGAGGATGTGGCGCTGCTGGATATCACCGGTTTCAGCCGGTTCGAGGTCACCGGCCCGAAAGCCGAAGCCTGGCTGGACAAGGTATTCTCGACCCGCCTGCCCAAGCCCGGCCGTGCGCGGCTGGCCGTGATGCTGTCACCCGAAGGCAAGCTGAAAGGCGACCTGACACTCTTCAACTGGGGCGACGGCACCTGGTGGATCATGGGCTCCTACTACCTGCGCGAATGGCATATGCGCTGGTTTAGTGACTATATGGAAGAGGGCGTCAGCATCCGTGACATCGGCGATGATATTTGTGGCTTCTCCCTCAATGGTCCCAAATCGCGCGCCGTGATCGAGAAGCTGACAGACGCGCCCATTGGTGACCTGCCCTTCATGGGCTGCGGCACCTTCGACCTTGGACTGATCCGCGCCAAGGTGGGCCGCCTGTCTGTCACGGGCGAGATGGGCTACGAGATTCACTGCAAGGCCAACGAACATATCGCCCTGCGCCGGATGCTGCTGGAGGCCGGTGCCGATCAGAATATCCGCGAAATGGGCTTCAACGCGCTCCTGTCCCTTCGGATCGAAAAGAGTTTCGGCATATGGTCCGCCGAATTCACCCAGGACCGCACCCCCGGCATGACCGGCATGGATCGCTGGATCGCGTGGGGCAAAGGGGATTTCGTCGGCCGCGAGGCCGCGTTGAAAGAACGCGAGGCCGGCACCGAGCAGGTGCTTGTGACCTTGGGTATCGACAGTGCCGAAGCCGAGGCCGTCGGCTATGAGCCCGTCTGGCAGGATGGCAAGAAGGTGGGTTTCACGACGTCCGGGGCCTACGGGCACACGGTCGGTCAGTCCCTGGCCATGGCGCTGGTGGACAAGGGGGCGGCCAATCCCGGAACCGAGCTGACCACCCATATCGTCGGCGTGGAATGCAAGGCCACCGTGCTTGAGCCTTCGCCCTATGACCCGCAAGGCATGGCAATGCGAGGATAGCACCTCGCATCGCCGTGATCGGCACTGGCATTCCTGATCATCAGGCCCATATTCTCGCCGAGGAAAGGAGTGCCGATGACCACTTATCGCAAGACAGACGATGCCGTCGCCCGGCTGACGCCGGAACAATACCGCGTGACGCAGGAAAACGGCACCGAACGGCCCTGGACCGGCCCGTATCTGGAGAACAAGGAGCCAGGTATCTACGTCGATATCGTCTCGGGCGAACCGCTTTTTGCGTCCTCGGCCAAGTATGAGTCCGGCTGCGGCTGGCCCAGCTTCACCAAGCCGATCGAGCCCGCCCATATCAACGAGCTTATGGATGACAGCCTCGGCACGGTGCGCACCGAGGTTCGCTCGACCCATGGTGACAGTCACCTCGGCCATGTCTTTCCCGACGGCCCGCCCGAACATGGCGGGCTGCGCTATTGCATCAACGGTGCTGCGCTTCGCTTCGTCCCGCGTGACGAGATGGAGTCCGAAGGCTATGGTGCCTATCTGGACCAGGTGGAGGATATCTGATGGCTGAAGATCGTGCAGTTCTGGCCGGGGGGTGCTTCTGGGGCATGCAGGAGCTCATCCGCAAGATGCCCGGCGTGATGTCCACCCGTGTCGGCTATACCGGGGGCGACGTGCCCAACGCGACCTACCGCAATCACGGCACCCACGCCGAGGGGATCGAGATTATCTACGACCCCGATACGCTCAGCTATCGGCAAATCTTGGAATTCTTCTTCCAGATCCATGACCCGACCACCCCGAACCGTCAGGGCAATGATATCGGGATGAGCTATCGCTCGGCCATCTACTACACCGATGCCCGCCAGCGCGAGATTGCGCTCGACACGATCAAGGATGTCGAGGCCTCTGGCCTTTGGCCAGGCAAGGTCGTGACCGAGGTCGCGCCGGTCGGCGATTTCTGGGAGGCAGAGCCGGAGCACCAGGACTATTTGCAGCGTGTTCCCAACGGCTACACCTGCCATTTCGTTCGCCCCAACTGGACCCTGCCCAAGCGAAACGCGGCGGAATAGGGTCTATTCACCAAGCAGGATAACCGGGCCGCCAGCGGCCCGGGCATCGTCCTCGTCGTGGGTAACCATAAGGACAGGCAAGTCGCGCGCCCGCGCCATGTCAAAGACCAATTCCCGGATCTGCGCCCGTCGGCTCGTATCGAGCCGGGAAAAGGCCTCGTCCAGAAGCAAGGCCTTCGGCTCAGACAACAGCACGCGCAGCAGCTGCACCCGTGCGGCCTGTCCTCCCGAAAGGGTCGCGGGGTCGCGGCCCTCGAACCCCTTCAGGCCGATCTCTGACAAGGCTTGGGCGATCCGCGCCCGCCGGTCTGCCCGGTTTCCGCCCGGCGCCATCCCAAAAGCGAGGTTCTGGCCAACGCTCATATGCGGAAACAGGATGTCGTCCTGGTAGAGGATGCCAACCTGCCGCAGATGCGGCGGACGCCCGGTGATATCCTCGCCATCCAGCAGAACCCGACCGGTCGCCCTGAAGACGCGGTCCAGTGTCCCGGTCACAAAGGACAGAAGCGTCGATTTCCCGACGCCGGACGGCCCCATGATCGTCAGCACCTCGCCCGGCGCGACAGTGCAATCGACCTCGATCAGCGTTGCCCCGCCATCGGTGATGCGGACATTCTCTAGAACCAACCCGTCAGACATGAAGCCCCCGCCTGTTTCGCCAGACCAGTGTCGGCACGATGATCGCCAGCGCAAAGGGCAGCAGGGCGGCCAGCGTCTGCATGATGCCATAGACCCCGATGGCCCGCCTGTCACCGCCCGAAGCCAGCGCGACCGCCTCGGTCGTCAATGTTGCCACGCGCCCGCCACCGATCAGGAGCGTCGGCAGGTATTGCCCGACAGAGACCGCCATGCCGACCGCAAAGGCTGTCAGTATCGGGCGCAAAAGCATCGGCATCCGCACCCGCCAGAAGATCCGGCCCGGCGACGCGCCCAGGGTGGCCGCCACAACGGCGTTGCGTTGGTCCCAGGCCCGCCATGGATCACCCAAGGAAAGGAAGACATAAGGCAGGACGAAGACCAGGTGCGCAAAAACCACGGGCAGGCGCCCCACATCCGCCCCCGCCTGCAGCAAAAGGATCTGAAGACCGGGCAGAAAGGCCGTCTGCGGCACCAGCAGCGGCAGGTAGAGCAACCACAGGCCGCGCGTCGTTATCGTGCGCCCGGTCCGTTGCTCTGCTTCGAGGCAGCCGAGGACCAACGCAAGGGCAATCACGGTCGCGAGGCCCGCCACGAGGAAAGTCTCGCCCAGCGCCGTGATCGTGCCGGGCCCGTGTCTGGTCCAACTGCGCAAGCCGAAACTGTCGGGCAAAACGGCAGGAAAGCTCCAGAACCCGGCGAAGGACCAGACGAGCAATCCCGCCATGGCCAGCATGACGACCCCGGCCGCAAGGGTGCCAAGGCCGATACCGGCTCGGCGCATCTGCCGGTCCAGGAAGTGCCGCTGCCCGGTTTCGATCCAGCGCGATCCAAGCCGGGCCACCAGGGCTTCGCCGGCCCGCCATAAAAGGAGCGCGAAGACGACAAGCCCAAGCTGCAACATCGCCCCGGCAGCCGCGGTCAGGCGCAGGGACAGGTCCGGGTCGCCCATCCACTTGACGATCTGGACTGACAGGCTGGGCGGCCGCGTCGGGCCGAGGATCATCGCGACGTCCACCACGCTCATGGAGTAGGCAAGCACCACGTAAACCGGCAAGCGGATCTGTCGGTAGACAGCGGGGAATACGGTCTTCAGCCACCCGGTAACACGGTCATAGCCCAGCGTTCGTGCTGTTTTCAGTCTCTGTTCCTGCCGAACCTGCCCCAGTGCTGCCAATGTCATCAACAAGAGGAATGGCACCTCCTTGGCAACAAGACCCAGGGTCATTGCCAAGCCGGCGGGGTCCTGCAAGACCAACAGGTCGGGCGGGCGCCCCCATCCGGTAAGCCAGGGGGAAAACAGGCGGCTGATCCAGCCAGACGGGGCGATCAGGAAGGCCAGGCCGAAGGCCGCGGCGGCATGCGGCACCGAGAGGATCGGCGCAAGGAGCCGCTGCAAGACACCGAAGGCACGGGTGCCGGACCATCCCGCAGTCACCAGCACGACAATCGCCAGCGACAGGACAGTGGCCTGAAGTCCGGGAACGACAGACAGCCCCACCGCCTGCCGCAGACCAGGCCAATCCAGCAGATCGCGCATGGCAACCAGCGATGGGCCGGTCAGACCCGCCCCCGGCAGATGACCGAAGGCGGGCAACACTGTTCCCCACAGCCCGGCCACCACCGGGCCGAGCATGACGACCAGCGTCAGAAGGGGAACATGGCGCAGCACGTCACTGAGCGGTGCCGTAGCGCGCCGCCCAATCCTCTGCGATGCGGGTCATCCAGCTGGGATGCGGCTCATCCTGCACCTTACCGAGCTCGGCCGGCGAAAGCGTGGCGATGCCCAGATCGAGCGCCTCGAATGCAGCACGATCTGCCTCGGGCAGCTTGTCCATGGCCAGCACGGTGCCATAGCCCAGAACCTCCGGGTCTTGCGCCCGCAATTGCGCCTCGGGCGACATCAGGAAGTTCGCGACCACCATGGCTCCGGCAGCGGACCCGGAATTGTACGGAATGGCCACGAAACTGGCATTGCCGATCGTGCCCTTATCCAGCACGAAAGTCCGCACTGTGTCGGGCAGCTGGTAGTTCGCGATCGCCGCCGTCGCTTCGCCGGGGCTGAAGGAAATGGCCATGTCGACTTCGCCATCCGCGATCAGTTGCAACTGCGCCGGTCCAGTCTGCGGATAGGCACGCCCCTCGCGCCAGAGGGTCGGCGTCAACTCTTCCAGAAAGGCCCAGAGCGGCGCGGTAACATCTTCATAGGTCGCATCCTCGACCGGTTGTGACAGGACCGACGGATCCTCCACCAGATCGACCAGAGCCTGCTTCAGGAAGGTGGTGCCGAGAAAATCCGGCGGCTGCGGATAGGTGAAACGACCGGGATTGGCCTTGGACCATTCCAAAATTCCGGTCATCGACCCGAAGGGCGCCGCGATATCGGCGGTATCATACATGAACACGACCTGCGCCATGGCCCAGGGGCTCTCATAGGCCTCGACCGGCACGGTGAAGTCAGTCTGAACGGTCTTGCCCTCAGTGTCTACATAGGCCCAGTTCGGCAAATCCTCGGCGAAGGGGCCAAAAAGTAGCCCGGCTTCCTTCATGGCCGCGAAATTGGCACCGTTGATCCAGATCAGGTCGATCGCGCCGTCAGTGTCCTCTCCGGCCTGTTTCTCACTCAGCACGCGCGTGACGGCGTCCGCCGTATCCGTCAGCTTGACATGCTCCAGCGTCACGCCGTGGTCTTCGGACACGCGTTCGCCCACCCAGGCGATGAAATCGTTGGTGGTGGTCGATCCGCCCCAGGCATTCCAATAGACCGTCTGGCCCTCGGCCTCCTGAAGGACAGCCTCCCAGTCGGAAGGGTTTGGCGTAGCCGAAGCGGCAAACGGCATCAGGAGCGCCGCTGCAAGCGAGAGGTATTTCATGTCTGGTCCTTTGTTCGTGAGAAGACAGTGCGGGCAGAAAGGATACGAAGCCCCGCGGTCGCGAAACAGAGCGCTCCAAATATCCAGGCCAGAGGCGCGAAGGCGGAGGGGAACAAGCAAATAAGAACGAAGAACAGGATCGTTTCCGTTCCTTCGAGCAAGCCGTTCGAGAAATAGAGAGATTTCACACCTTGGGTTGTTGTTTCGATGCCGCGCCGTTCCGCAAGGATCGCGTAGCCCAGAAAACTGGTTCCATTGAAATAGAAACTGACCAGCAGGAACGCACCGGCAACGCCATTGGCACCCGGATCGGACAGCACGAAACCCAGCGGCACCGCGCCATAGAAAAGGAAATCGCTCGTGATATCGAGATAGCCGCCGAAATCCGTTTTCTCGGTGGCACGGGCAATCGCCCCGTCCAGCCCGTCGGCAAGGCGGGACAACAACAAGGGGACCAGCGCGAGGAGCGGCTGGCCCAGCGCGATCAGAAGCGCCGCAAAGAGGCCAATGACCAACCCGAGGATCGTCACCGTATCCGCCCCGATCCCCAGCGCGGCCACGCGCCGCCCGGCCACGTTCAGCGGCGGATCAATCACCTTGCGGGCGGCGGCATCGAGCATCGGTCAGTCCTCGGTTTCGGCCCTTGTCGCCAAGACCGACCCGCAAGACAATCCGGTTGACGCGAAAGTGAGGTGAACGTGTCCCTGGACAAGAAAACGGCCACGCCTGCGCGGGCATGGCCGTTCCGGTTTTCGAGCGGGCACCGTTACTCGGCGGCGCCTTCGTCAAGGCTTGCCAGATAGGCGTAGATGTTCACCGCATCCTCGGGGTTGCGCACGCGGAACGCCATTTTCGAGCGGGCACGATCATCGCCGGTGGCTTCGCGCAGCCAGGCTGTCGGATCCTGGACGTAAGAGGCGAATTTCTCCTCGTTCCAAGTCATGCCTTCTTCGTTCAGCTGCAGGATGGCGGGACCATAGCGAAACTCCTCGGCAGAACCGATGGTGCCGCCGGCGATCCCGTAGAGGTTGGGGCCGGTCCTGACATTCGGCCGCCCGGCAAGAACATCGCCTGCATCGTCAACAACGTTGTGGCAGGATACGCACTGGCGTCCGAAAGCCCGCTCGCCGGCAGCGGCGTCGCCAGTGGCGGCGTGATCGTCGGCAAAAGCGGGGGCCGCGAAAAGAACCGCGGCAGCGGTGATTGCGAATTTGGTCATGACGTCTCCTAGTCTGGTTGTCACTCTCGACGAACCTCTGTCGCAACTTAGTCGGATTCGTTCGCGAAAACAGCCCGAACTCCGACGCGCAGCAAGGTGTCGCCGAAGAGCCACCATATACATGGCGCTTAGGCAATGTGTTTCGGCCCGCCTGCGGCGCTTGGTAGCGGCCTCAGGCGACCCGAAACCCCCTGCAGAAGGTCGCCCGAACCACCGGTATGTCTCCTGCGAGGGCAACACGCACGAAGTCCGCGCGAAGGCTCGGCATGATCCGGCCCCGGTCCGTCAGACCGACGGCGGTCGCGGGCCCGGTGCTCACGGTGGAAATGGCCCTTGGCAGATCATGCCAGATCTCGGCAAGACTGAACGCCGCATGGATCAATCCGGCGGGCACGTAGTCGGACGACAGGATATCGATCAACCCTTCCCTTGCGAGCTCCTCCGCCGACACATTGCCGGAATGGGATCCGCCGCGGATCAGATTCGGTGCCCCCATGATCGTCGCGATCCCAAGGTCGGAGCAAGCCCGGGCCGCCTCGACCGTGGTCGGGAATTCGGCCAGCGAGACCCCCAGGCTCGACGAGTGGGAGACCTGAGCCGCGGTCGTATCATCGTGGCTGGCCAGGGTGGCCCCGATGCGAGCCGCTTCCGCGACGGCGGCGGCCTCGTGCTGCGCCCCGACCTCTGTCTGGAGCGCCTTGAGCTTGACAACAAGCGCCTCGTAGGCGGTGTCGGACAGGTCATACTTGCCCTGCCAATAGGCCCGAAATTGCGCCATGTCGCGGAATTGCCGCTGGCCGGGTGTGTGGTCCATCAGGCTGATAAGACCGACCCGGTCCGAGGGTCCGAACTTTGCCATTTCCTCCACCAGGGTCTCCGAACACAGCTCGGCCCGCAAGTGCAGCATGTGACTGATGCGCAGGGCTCCCTCGGCGCGCAGCGCCAGCAGCTCATCCGCCAGGGTGCGAGCGTATTCGCCATAGTGGGTCTGCCGCTCCGTGAACGACCCGATCCGCAGAGCGTCGAAGACCGTGGTGATCCCGCATCCCGCCAGCTCCGCATCATGCGCCAGCAATGCGGGCTTGTGCGGCCAGTCAACTCTGGGGCGGGGCTTGATATGGCGTTCGAGGTTGTCAGTGTGCAGCTCGATCATGCCGGGTATCACGTAATCCCCTGCCGCATCGATTGCCCCGGCCGGAACCGTCTCGCCCTCGATGATCCTGGTGATCACGCCGTCCTCGAAGTGAACCGCCCCCCGGATCACCTGATCCGGCAGAACCAGACAGGCATTGGCAAGGCAGCCAGAGCCTGTCATCTGGGTGTCATCGTCGTCTGCGAGGGCTGCGGAAAGAGCGGGCGTGTTCATGTCAGACTTCACACGGTTTGCGATCTACTATCTGCCCCCGGAAGGCGGGGACTTGGCGAGATTCGGCGCACATTGGCTGGGTTGGGATGTCGATGCCGCCTGCACCATCCAACAGGATCCGGACCTGTCCGCGCTGACCGAGACCCCAAGGAAATACGGGTTTCACGCCACGATCAAGCCACCTTTCCGGTTGAAGAAGGGTATCGACCCCACGGCGCTTGCCGATGCAACGCGCCGATTTTGCGCCGCAACGCCTCCGATTGCATTGGCCGGTTTGTCGGTGCGCTGCATCGGCGGGTTCGTGGCGCTGTTGCCTGATGGTCCGACAAACCAGATTGATGCCCTGGCCGCGTCCTGCGTCGAAACGCTGGACCGGTTTCGTGCCAGACCCGCCGAGGCCGAACTCGCCAAGAGGCGGGCTGTGGGCCTGACGCCGGAACAGGATCGTAACCTGCACCGCTGGGGCTATCCCCATGTCATGGACGAATTTCGCTTTCACATGACGCTGTCGAGCCGGCTCGTTCCGACGGATCGCAATCATCTGACGCGCATTGCCAAGGAAAGACTGCCGGCCCTGCCGCAGCCCTTTCAAATTGACGAACTCACCCTTGTGGGCGAGCGGAAAGATGGGCGATTTCAGACACTCCATCGCTATGCCCTGTCCGGGTAGAGTGCCGCGGAATGGTCTCAGGCAAGGGTTTACGGGACCTGGCAACATCGACGAGCTGCAGGTTTACCAATGACTTTCCTGTTTGGGTGGTGCCGCTGAAGGGACTCGAACCCCCGACCCCATCATTACGAATGACGTGCTCTACCAGCTGAGCTACAGCGGCCACGGCGCTCCCTTTAGCATTGGCTCGCAACCAAGGAAAAGGGCTATTTTTCCGCTTCGGTTTCGCCGTCGATCACATGGGCCTCTTCTGTCTCTTCCTGAGCATCTTCCGGCCGGCTCTCGATCTGGCCCACGATCAGCGGCAGCATCTCGGTGCCGCTGGGCATCGCAACCTCGCCCGCGGGCGGGCGACGCCAGTCGAGCGTGTCGAAGGCATGGCAATTGCCGCACACCGGCGCCCAGTCCGAATGCACCTGCTGGCAATTGTCACAAATCCACTGCGGGCCGCGCGGCGCCGTCAGCGCCTTGGTCAACCAGCCCCGCACCACGGTATCCGGTTTGCCCTCGCCACGCTCGATGGCAGCCATGATCGTCAAGCTGCGCGCGGTCGGATCGGTTTCTATCAGATCGCCCAGCGCCCGACGCGCAGCCGGAAAATCTTCGGCCGCGATTTGCAGTTCGGCCAGCAGCATCCTGGTTTCAGGATGGTCCGGCTTGATCTTCAACAGCGGCTTGAATCGCTTGATCCGGGCTTGCGGGTCTTCGTCAGGCGCAATTTCGGCAAAGACGCGGGCCAAGTCGGGATGCGGGTGGGTGGTCCATGTCTTCTTGATGATCCGGGCCGCGGGCCGGATCGCACCCTTGGCGATCTGTGCCCGGGCAGCCGCGACAGTGGCCGGGATCAGATCGGGCGAAAGACGGTTCGCCTCGAAAATGGCCTCTTGCGCCTTGCTTTCCGCCCCCTGTTCACGAAGTTCAACGGCCTCGGAGAGGGCCAGGACAGCGTCACGGCGCTTGTGCACATCGCGCGGCAAGGTGCCACTCTTGAGCTTGGCACCGAGGGTTGCCCGCGCGCCCTTCCAATCCGCTTTTTCGGCCTGAAGCCGCAACAGGGTATCCTGGGTCTCTTCATGGCGCGGCTTGATGGCAAAAGCCTTCTCGGCAAGTTTCAGCGCGGTTTCGGTGTCACCATCGGCAAGCTTCTGTTTCATAATGCCCCGAACGCCCACGAACCGGGTCTTTTCGTCCTCCAGCAACTTTCGATAGGTGCGTTCGGCGGTCTTTCTGTCACCGGACATCTCGGCAGCCTGGGCAGCCAGCAGATTGGTCAGATGCGGCTTGCCCAGATATTTCTCGGCCCGCGACGCCTTGGCGAGCGCAAGCTGCCCTTCGCCAGAGGCCAGCGCCATCATGCCCTCGGACAGTGCGTCGAACCCCTTGCGTTCGCGATTGCGCGAGAAATAGCGCGAAATCGCCGTTTCGTCTCCGTTGAGGAACTTGAACGTTGCCACCAGTAGACCGATCAGCTTGATCCCCAGCCAGACAAGCAGGACCAGCAAGGCAAGGACGACGACCAGCTCGAGAACACTCATCGTCATGCCGAAGCCGGCGACGTCGATCACCACCTCGCCTGGCACGTCCATCAGCAACAGCCCCCCATAGGTCAGGGCGGTCACGAGGGCCACGAAGGCCAGTATCTTTACCAGGGACCAGAGCATCAGGGCAGCCTCAGTTCGTGTTCAGGGTTTCGGACAGGTCAGAGATCGCGGCCAGCGCATCGGCACGGGTCTGGGCCTTGGCGGTCCAGTCGGTCATCTCGGCGCGAGACACTTCCGGCAGCGTGGCGATTTCGGCCAGGGCATCGGACAACCGGTCCGATTCGACCGCGGCCTCTGCGCGGGACAGAACCGCATCGGGGTCACTTCCTTCGCGCGGTTGTGTCGACCGAACATCGAATTGCTGGCGCAAGAAACTGCCCAGACCGCCGCTTTCCCCGGCCACGCCCTCTTCTCGGGCGGCGGCCAGTGCCGCCCGTGCGGCCGGTCCGAACTCATCTTCGAGCGTCGCTCGGGTGGCGACGCCGGTTTCAGCGACTGACGTAAGCGCCACCGGCAGATCGCCTGCGACGGGTTCAAGATCCCCCAGAAGCTCGGCAAAGGGATCGCCGGTCTCGACGGCCCCGCGCAAACGGTTCAACGCGGCGCGCCCCGCCGCGGCGCGCGCCTCGCGCAGTGCTTCCTGTTCCATTTCTTCGGCTTCGGCACGGGCCGCATTCAGATCCTCGGCCGCCTGCTCGGCAATGGCGATGACCTCTTGACGCTGCGCGTCGAGCTCCGCGCGCAGCGAGTCCAGCTCGCGTTCGTAAGCCGCAAGCGCCGAATCGCTCAGCGTGCCATCGCTGCCCGGTCGTTTTTCGACTTCGGAAAGACGAGCATCCATAGCGTCGATCCGGTCGGACAAGCTTGTTTCGAGACCGCCAATCTCATCGGAAACGGCGGATTCCAGCGCGGTGATCCGCTCCCGCAGCGGGGTCAGATCCGGCGCGGGCGGGATCGCGTCGATCTCAGCCCGCAGCGCATCGATGGTGCCGGATTGCTCTTCGATCAATGCAGCAAGGTCGGGCCCGGCGGCTTGCTGGTTGTCCAGATAGGTCTCGACGCCATAGCCGAGACCGCCGGCTGCGAGACCACCGATGAGCAAAGGCAAGAACCCTCTGCTGCGACGGGGCTGTTGCGTCACCACGGGAGTTGTCGCCGGGTCCGCATCGCCTTGACTGGCCGCGGGCTGGTCCGGTTCGGCCTCGATATCCACCTCATCCGGGCCGGGTCCGGCATCGGACTCTTCAGTTGATTCGGTTGTGCCATCCGACTCGGACTCGACAGGTGTATCATCGAGGACTTCAGCATCCTCGATGCCCTCGGCCGCGTTGTCGGGCTCGGAGGTTTGGGCCTCCTCATCCGCTTCGACCTTGCCCCTATCGGCTTCGGTTTCGGCGACGAGGTCGTTTTCCTCGACAACCTCGGGTTGGTCCGATTTCGGTTTCTTCCTTGAAGATTTCGCCAACTTCGCCACCCAAATCCTTGTTCCGCCTGACCCATCGGCCAGCTCAAAGCCTATCCTGCCAGCGGGCGGGCCTCAAGCGATCAGCCCTGCGACAAGTCTGACCATCGTCGCCAAGTCCGGTTTTGCCGAGATTTTCACCTCAACCGGGTCCAGCGGCACTGACGCGCGGGCGACGTTCTCGCTCAGGGCACAGACCGTGATCGGTGCCGCGAACGGACCTTGATCAACAAGTAGCGTGGCCGTCTCGGGAGAAAACAGGGGAAGCAGGACCGGTGTTTTCCCCATCAAGGCCGCATCGGCATCTTCCGCCAGCGGCTTGGGGATCTTGCGATACACGATACGATCACTGCAATTCAGCCCGGCAACGCTCAAGGCCCCACAGATATCGGCCGCGCTCACCTCCCCCCGCAAATGCACCAGCTTCCGTTCAGGCTTGGCCGATCGGATGAGGGCGATCAGGTCGTTTGCATCGCCCCCCGCGTTTCTTGTGACAAAGCCCGCAGCCGCAGCCGTTCGGGCCGTGTGATCCCCCACGCACCAGGCGAGCCGCCCGGCGCCGGGCCCCGCATGACGCACCGCCTCACCCGAGGTGAAAATCAGATCGGCACCGGGTTCGACAAGGGCATGCTCGACCGCTTCGTAGTCGAAAAGCGGGCTGACGATCGCAGTCACCCCGGTGACACCGCGGTCGGTCAATGCCTCCAGAAAGGCCCGCGATCCCGCCTCGGGTCGGGTCAGCAGAAGGATCGGTCTTTCAGGTGTCACACGGCCCCCGGCCATTGTCGGATCAGGCCCCGAGTGTTACCTCGGAAAAGGTCCAGTGCAACCGGTCGAGACATGAACGAACCCCTGACACTTCTTGGTATTGAAAGCAGTTGTGACGACACGGCTGCCGCGATTGTCAGGGGCGTTCCCGGCAAGGCTGAAATCCTGTCCTCAGTCGTGTTTGGGCAAACGGACCTGCATGCGGATTTCGGCGGCGTCGTGCCTGAAATCGCCGCGCGCGCCCATGCCGAGAAACTAGATATCGTGGTGGAACAGTGTCTTTCCGAGGCGAATGTCTCGCTGTCCGATCTCGACGGGATCGCGGTGACTGCGGGCCCCGGCCTGATCGGCGGTGTGCTGTCCGGGGTGATGTGCGCCAAGGGCCTGGCGGCCGCCACGGGTCTGCCGCTGATCGGGGTCAACCACCTGGCGGGCCACGCGCTGACGCCCCAATTGTCGCACGGGCTGCCCTTTCCCTATCTCATGCTGCTGGTTTCGGGGGGGCATTGTCAGTTTCTTCTGGTCGAAGGACCGGAGGATTACAGACGGCTCGGTGGCACCATTGACGATGCACCGGGAGAGGCATTCGACAAATCCGCCCGGATTCTCGGGCTGTCTCAGCCGGGTGGTCCCGCCATTGAGCGTGCGGCCCGGGGGGGTGATGCGAGCCGGTTCCAACTGCCCCGTCCATTGCTCGACCGGGACGACTGCAACATGTCCTTCTCGGGTCTGAAAACCGCGATGCTCCGCGCACGGGATGGCCTTGTCGACGCCAAAGGCGGGTTGACCCGACAGGACCAGAATGATCTGGCCGCCGCTTTCCAATCGGCAATCCGGGATGTTCTGGTCGAGAAGACCCGGCGTGCTGTGCATATGGCCCGGTCTTGCCGGGCCGACTTGTCACGGTTTGCCGTGGCCGGTGGCGTTGCCTCGAATATGGACATTCGGGCCGGGTTAGAGACGATATCTGCTGACCTCGACCTTGATTTCGTGGCCCCGCCACTTGCGCTTTGCACCGATAATGCCGCGATGATCGCCTATGCGGGGTTGCTGCGTCATGCCGGGGGCGAGCATGATGACATGACCCTGGCCGCGCGGCCGCGATGGCCGCTGGACCAGCGCAGCCCCAGCCTGCTGGGGGGCGGCAAGAAAGGAGCCAAGGCATGAAGATTGGCGTCGCGGGCGCGGGCGCGTTCGGCACGGCACTGGCTGTCGCCCTCTCGTCCAATGGTCCGGTGACACTTTGGGCACGGGACCGCGACCAGTCACGCGACATGCAGAACCATCGCGAAAACAGGCGCCGCTTGCCAGACGTTGCGCTTGGCCCGAATATTTCGATCACGTCAGACATCGAGTCTCTTTCGGCGCTGGACACAATCCTTGTCGCGGTGCCCGCCCAGACCCTGCGGGGCTGGCTGACAGAACATCGGGCGCTTCTGGGTGGCAAGAGATTGGTGTCTTGCAGCAAGGGCATCGACCTTGAGACGCTCAAGGGAACCGGGGCGCAGCTGGCCGAACTCGTGCCCGATGCCAGCGCCGCCGTGCTGACCGGACCCAGTTTCGCCGTGGATATTGCCCGGCACTTGCCAACCGCCCTCACGCTGGCCTGTGCCGATGCGGACGATGGTGAATACCTGCAATCCTGCCTGTCCACCCCGGCTTTGCGGCTCTACCGGACCACCGATGTGATCGGGGCCGAACTTGGCGGGGCACTGAAAAACGTGATCGCCATCGCCTGCGGGGTTTGCATCGGTGCCGGTTACGGTGAAAGCGCCCGTGCCGCGCTGATGACACGTGGTTTCGCCGAGATGCGGCGGTTGGGTGATGTCCTTGGGGCACAGCCCGAGACGCTGGCCGGCCTGTCGGGGTTCGGCGACCTTGCCTTGACCTGCACCTCGGACAAGTCACGCAACTATCGCTTCGGTCTGTCGATCGGACGCAACGAACCCTTCGACCCATCGACCACCGTCGAGGGTGCCGCAACAGCGGCCGCCCTGATAAAGCTGGCAAGGCATCATGATCTCGACCTGCCGATATCGACGGTCGTTCATGCGCTGGCCACGAAGGAAATGGCGCCCGAAACCGCACTTGGGGCCTTGCTGTCCCGCCCATTGAAGGAAGAATGAAATGCGATATGCCGTGATCTGCCTAGACAAGCCCGGCCAAATTGATCTGCGCAAGGCCAACCGCGATGCCCACCTGGCTTATGTCAAGGAAACGGGCGTGGTCGAGATGGCCGGACCATTCCTCGATGCTGCGGGTGAGATGTGCGGCAGCCTGCTGGTTCTCGAAGTCGAGACGATCGAGCAGGCACGATCGTGGGCCGACGGCGACCCCTACGCCAAGGCCGGTCTGTTCGAAACCGTCTCGATCAGGCCCTGGAAGAAGGTGATCGGCTGATGCGATACTGGCTCTTCAAATCCGAGCCCAACACATGGGGCTGGGACGATCAGGTCGCCAAGGGCGGCACCGGCGAGGAATGGGATGGTGTGCGCAACTACCAGGCCCGAAATTTCATGCGCGAGATGTCGGTGGGCGACCGGGGGTTCTTTTACCACTCGGTCAATGAGAAGCGCATCGTCGGCATTGTCGAGGTCATCGCAGAGGCACATCCCGACAGCACCACGGATGATCCGCGCTGGGAATGCGTGGATATCAAGGCCGTGCGGCCCTTCGAAACACCTGTCACGCTGGACCAGATCAAGGCTGATCCCCGACTGGCCGACATGGTGCTGCTGAAGAATTCGCGGCTGTCAGTGCAGCCTGTCTCGGAAGAAGAGTGGCGCATGATTTGCGCATTGGGCGGGACAAAACCCGATTGACCTGCCAATCTGTTCCAAAAACCGGAGGAAACAGATGGAATTGATCAATATACTAGCGGCCGCTGCGGGTTCTTGGGCCTTCGGCGCAGTTTGGTACATGCTTCTGTCCAAGCCATGGATAGAGGCAGCCGAAATCGAATGTGACGAAAAGGGCCGGCCCAAGGGCGGCAACGCAACACCCTTCATCCTTTCCGCACTGGCGATGATCGTGGTGGCTGGAATGATGCGGCACATCTTTGGGATGGCCGGGATCGACAGCGTGGACAAGGGATTGATCGCGGGGTTGGGGATCGGGGCGTTTTTCATAGCGCCCTGGGTGTTGATCAACAATGCCTACGCCATGCGGCCGTTCAAGCTGACCCTGATCGACGGGGGATACGCGGTCCTTGGTTGCGGCATAATCGGCACGATCTTGACGCTGTTCTGAAACACCGTTTTCCTGAAAAAAGAGAAAGGGCCTGCGCCGTTGCCCAGACCCTTTCCTTCACCCACGTGCTCCCAAAGCCACCACACGTGTATTCGAAACTTGGTCGGGGCCGTACTGGCCTCGCATTCAGTTGTGGCACGAAAAGGGATTACGGGCAAAGGCAAAGCCCCTGGCCTTTGTCTCAAATGTGAAACGCCCGCCGTGGGGCGGGCGCTTTCTGCAAACCGTTCCTGACGATCAGCCGTAGACGGATTCCTTGCCGAAATGCTTGACCAGCATGTAATACACCACCGCGCGGTACTTGTTCCGCTCGGAGCGGCCATAGGTATCGAGGACCGAATTGATTGCGTCCATGAGTTGCGGCCCGTCGGCGAGACCAAGTTTCTTGACGAGGAAATTGTCCTTGACCGTTTCCAGCTCGCTTTCCTGCGTCGCCGCCACGGTCGAGGCATCCGCGTTGTAGATGGCCGGGCCACAGCCGATGGTCACCTTTGTCAAAAGGTCCATGTCCGGTGTCATGCCGCACTTGTTCTTCAGATCATCGGCATATTGCGCGATCAGTTCGTCTCTCTTACCCATTGTAGAGCTCCCACCTGTCAAATGACCGCCAGTTGCGGCCTCGCGAAGAGGTTAGACCCTGTCGCGCGGCCAATCAAAGAAAAATTGACGGTCAGATTCCCCCTTCCGGTCAGGAGAGAAACAGATTTGCAGGCAGGAACCGCCGGCCTCAATACCGATAATGCTCCGGCTTGAACGGCCCCTCGACCGACACGCCGATATAGTCGGCCTGGTCCTTGGCGAGGGTCGACAGCTTGACGCCGATCCGGTCCAGATGCAGCCGTGCGACCTTTTCATCCAGGTGCTTGGGCAGGATGTAGACGCCGGGCGCGTAATCGTCGCCATTGGTCCACAGCTCGATCTGGGCCAGAACCTGGTTGGTGAAGCTTGCCGACATGACGAATGACGGGTGCCCCGTTGCATTGCCAAGGTTCAGCAGACGCCCCTCGGACAGAAGGATGATGCGATTGCCCGAGGGCATCTCGATCATGTCCACCTGGTCCTTGATATTGGTCCATTTGTGGTTCTTCAGGTTGGCCACCTGAATCTCGTTGTCGAAATGGCCGATATTCCCGACGATCGCCATGTCCTTCATCGCGCGCATGTGCTCGATACGGATCACGTCGCGGTTGCCGGTGGTGGTAACGAAGATATCCGCCGTTTCGACGACATCCTCCAGCGTTGTCACTTGAAAGCCGTCCATCGCGGCCTGCAGGGCACAGATCGGATCGACTTCGGTGACGATGACACGCGCGCCGGCACCGGCCAGCGATGCAGCCGATCCCTTGCCCACGTCGCCATACCCGCAAACCACGGCGACCTTGCCGGCCATCATCGTGTCAGTTGCGCGGCGGATACCATCCACCAGGCTTTCCTTACAGCCATACTTGTTGTCGAATTTCGACTTGGTGACGCTGTCGTTCACGTTGATCGCCGGGAAGGGCAGGTTGCCCTTCTTGTGGAGATCGTAGAGGCGGTGCACCCCGGTTGTGGTTTCTTCGGAAACACCCTTGATCGCATCGCGGGTCTTGGTGAACCAACCGGGGGTTTCCTTCATCCGCTTGGCGATCTGGGCCTTGATCACGACCTCTTCCTCGGATTGCGGAACGGGAATGATATCCTCTCCCGCCTCGGCGCGGGCACCCAGCAGGACATAGAGCGTCGCATCGCCGCCATCGTCGAGGATCATATTGGCGCCCTCGGGGAACTGGAACGACCGGTCCAGGTAGTCCCAATGCTCTTCCAGCGACTGGCCCTTGACAGCAAAGACAGGCGTGCCGCCCGCGGCGATCGCGGCAGCGGCATGGTCTTGCGTGGAAAAGATGTTGCACGAGGCCCAGCGCACATCCGCGCCCAGCGCCACCAGCGTCTCGATCAGAACGGCAGTCTGGATAGTCATGTGCAGCGACCCGACGATCCGCGCGCCCTTGAGAGGCTTGCTGTCCCCGTATTCCGCACGGCAGGCCATCAGGCCCGGCATCTCGGTTTCGGCGATATCCAGTTCCTTGCGGCCGAACTCGGCCAGCGAAATGTCTTTGACGATATAGTCTTCGGCCACGCTCACGACTCCTGCAGCGACTTGTTTCGAGGGCATGTAGCACCGGCACCGCACAGGAGCAACGGAGCGCGACTCATTAGCGACTGACCACTGAAGCCATGGTTGTTTTCCGTGCCAGACTATAGCCAAAAGCCTGCCCGGTGATCTAAGAATACATTTGTGTGAAGAGGCCGAGAAGATGGGGACGACATGGCCTTCGAAGTCACAACCAATCGCGCTGCCAAGGCACGCCGCGCCGTGATATTCTGTGTCAACGAGGCCTACTTCCCTTATGCCCTGCTCGCAGCGTCCCAGGTCCGGGCGCTCTGTGCTTCCGAATTGGCCGACATTGTCATATGTGCGGAAACCGGCGAAATCCCCGCCAGCCTTTCAGACTTGGACATTCGCCTCGCGCGTCTGACCCTCGAAGGTCAGACCGCAGATATGGGGCGACTGGACCAGAAAGAGACTGTTACTTATCACAGGCTGTTCCTTCCGCACGCCTTCAAGGACGACTACGATCGAATACTCTACCTGGACAGCGACATCTTCATAGAACGGGGTGATTTCGCGCGGCTGCTGGAAGTCGATCTGAAGGGCCATGTTCTTGCCGCCGTTCGCGATGAGGTGCAGTGGTTCAATCCCGAACGTGATGCCCATGATTTTCGCACCATGGGTATTCGCGGCAAGAAATACTTCAATGCCGGGGTGCTGATCATCAACTGCCAAGCTTATCGGGACAAGGACATTCTGAGTAAAGCATTGGACGCAAACAGGATGTTTCGGGACAAGTTGAAACATAACGATCAACCGCTGCTCAATGCAGCGCTGCGTGGAGAGTGGCTGGAACTCAGCCCGGTTTGGAACTGGCAGCATGCGCGCCGATTTCCAATGCTGACGGCCACGGTACCGGTTGGGATCACCCATTTCATCGGGAAAGCGAAACCATGGAACGATCCCGACTCTCTCTTGCCGCCGCGCTATTCGATGGCCTTTCAGCACTTCATGGCTCGGCATTTTCCCGATCGCCCCGAGATCAAGATCTCAAGCGGTTGCGATGTTTCCGATGCGACGCTAGGACGTCAGGCCTTGCGGTCATGGTGGCATGCTCGCAAGATCACGCGATATCTGAAACGGTTTCCTGACGACCTCGTGGCAAAAGAATAGGCTCTTGAAAAAACCCCGCGCCTGGCAACGCATGCTTTCTGGCCGCAGGCTGGACCTGCTGGACCCGACACCCATGGATATCGAGATCGAGGATATCGCGCATGGGCTGGCCTTTGTCGCCAGATGGAACGGCCAGACACGCGGCGATTACGCCTATTCCGTGGCCGAGCATTCCTTGCTGGTCGAAGAGATTTTCGGGCGCCTGCAACCAAAGGCACCATCCAAATGGCGGCTTGCCGCCTTGCTGCATGACGCGCCGGAATACGTGATCGGCGACATGATTTCGCCAGTAAAGGCGGCGGTTGGTCCGGGCTATGGCGAATTGGATGACAGGTTGCAGGCGGCCATTCATATCCGTTTCGGACTGCCAGCCCAGGTGCCAGCCGCGATCAAGAAACAGATCAAGAAGGCCGACCGCATCAGTGCCTGGCTGGAAGCGACCCAGATCGCGGGTTTCTCGGTCGCCGAGGCTGACAAGTTCTTCGGCCGTGTCACCCCTGAACTGGCCGAGGGGCTGCACATCCGCCTGCGCCCGCCGGTCGAGGTGCGACGGGATTTTACCGACCGTCACGCGACCCTGCTTGCACAGGCCTAAGGAACGGGCCGCCCGGGAGAACAGCGGCCCGCCCCTTTCGGTTGTTACCGCCCATCCAGCGGTTCGGTCACCCGCAGGTCGCGGGCAGCATCACTCGTGCGGCGAAGCGCAGGAGTGAAACGATCGGCCTTGGGCTTGGCCGCTTCCGGCGTTTCGCTGGACTTACGAGACGCGGTGAACATGCTGTCTGCAAGAATGGTGAACATATCGCGCTCCTTTCGCTTGGCTGATATCGCTCATATAGGGGGCGATATCGGCTTCGCGAAGTCAGGAACTTTTTCAAAATGAAAGGTGGGCTAACACATGGATTGGCGTAATGTTCCCTCTTTGACCGCTCTGCGCGCCTTCGAGGCCGCAGCCCGCCTGGGCAGCTTCTCAGCAGCGGCGCGCGACCTTAACGTGACCCATGCGGCAATCGCCCAGAATGTCCGCACCCTGGAAGCACATTTCGACACGATCCTGATGGAACGGCAGGGGCGCGCCATGGTCACAACGGCAGAGGGCCACCGTCTGTCCATGGCCCTGGCCGAGGCCTTTGGCCTTATCGGATCGGCAACCGAAGATCTTCTGGATGTGGCGAGCCAAAGGCCCCTGCGCATCGCCGTGACCCCCTCTTTCGCCGCAAACTGGTTGATGCCACGAATTGGCGCGTTCTGGTCGGAACATCCCGAGATCGAGGTCGAGATCATTCCGGGCGTCGGTCTTGTCGATCTGCGCCATGATGCAATCGATGTGGCCATCCGCTACGGCCGGGGCGGCTGGCCTGGGGTCCAGGTTGCATCGCTGATCCCCGCAGGGCACGTGGCGGTCGCAGCGCCAGGCCTCGTCGGTGCCAACAGGGTGTCGAGGCTGGCGGATCTGCGCGGCGTTACATGGCTGATGGACGGTCAGACCTCGGAAGAACGGTTCTGGGTGGCTGCAAACGGGATTGATCCGGACGAGGAGCGGATAAAAACCTTTGCAACCGCGCAACTGTCACGTGAAGCGGCGCGCGCCGGACTGGGCGTCGCGATTCTACCGGCGCCACTGGTCGAGGACGAGATCGAAAGCGGCCGCCTGGTGGCCCTGTTCCGCGAAAAGGACAGCGCCATCGCCTACCACGTCCTCACCCGGCCCGGCACGGTCTCCGCCCAGCGCGACGCGTTCGTGCGCTGGCTGAAAAAGCAGGTCAGGCCGGGATGATCAGCGCGGACTACGCTTGGCCAGGATACGTTGCAGCGTCCGGCGGTGCATGTTCAGGCGGCGCGCGGTTTCGCTGACATTGCGATCACAGAGCTCGTAGACCCGCTGGATATGTTCCCAGCGCACGCGATCCGCGCTCATCGGATTGTCGGGCGGTGGCGGCAATTCATCACCCGTGGCCAACAGGGCATTCGTCACGTCCTTGGCATCGGCTGGCTTGGACAGGTAGTCCGTCGCCCCGATCTTGACCGCGGCGACAGCCGTCGCAATCGCGCCATAGCCGGTCAGCACCACGATGCGGCTGTCCGGGCGCTGTTCGCGAAGGGTTTCGACCACATCGAGGCCGTTGCCGTCCTCAAGCCGCAGGTCAACGACGGCATAGGCAGGCGGACGCGCGGTGGCGATGGCCTTGCCGGCGGCCACACTGTCAGCGGTTTCCACGGCAAAGCCGCGCTTCTCCATCGCCTTGGCCAGACGCCTCAGAAACGGTTCGTCGTCGTCCACGATGAGAAGCGACGGATCCTCGCCGATTTGCGCTGCGTCCATTTGGGGGGCCTCCGCTAAATCCTTATGACTAGGTAGAGTCTTAGCGCGGTCCGGTCAATTCTCTAGCTACCAGCGGCATTTACGAAACAGGCCACGCTATCGGCCATGGCTTCGGGCCCGACATCCCGGCGATAGAACTCGACGAAACCCTCTTCGGGGAACACCAGGTAAGACATCGTCGTATGGTCAACGAGATAGAATTCATCCTCGGTGTCTTCCTTCTGGAAGAAGGTCTTGTAGGCGCGTGATGCAGCACTGACCTGTTCAGGGGTCCCTGTCAGGCCCAGCATCCGTTCATGGAAGGTATCTGTGAAATCGACCAGGCGTTCCGGGGTATCCCGCTCCGGGTCGATCGAGATGAAGACCGGCTTCACCTCGATGCCGCGATCGTCCAGAAGGTCCACCGCCATCGCGTTGCGCATATTGTCGGTGGGGCAGATATCGGGGCAGAAAGTGTAGCCGAAATAGACAATGGTCGGCCCCGTGATAACGTCGCCATCTGTCACCGTGCGTCCGGTTTCGTCCACCAGTTCGAAAGGCCCGCCGATATCGGCGCCCCCCACGGTCGTTGCGCGGCACTGGGCGAACTTGTCGTCCGCACCCCCGCCGCCATACTGCGTCGCGAAAAAGAGACCGGCCGCCGCTGCGGCTGCGACCGCCACGGAAAGGACGATTATTCTCTGCATGCCCTGAACCTCCGCATCGTGATTGTCGCCTATCTATGCGACCGTTATCCTGCATCAACCTAGAAACCGGGGTCGTGGCACTATGGCGCAGGCATCCTCAGACGCGTTTTTCGCAAACCAGCGCAGCAACTGGGTGCGCATTCGCACCCTCGTACTGCTACGCTGGGTAGCGGTCATCGGGCAAAGCGCCGCGGTGGTCGTGTCGCTTTATGTCTTCAACCTGCGCCTTGAGGTCGGGCTGATCGCGATGACCATCGGCGCGGCCGTTCTGGCCAACATTTTCTCGACCTTCCTTTATCCCGAGAACCGCCGCCTCAACGAGGGCGAAGGCATGATGATGATGGGGTTCGACCTCTTGCAGCTTGGCGTATTGCTTTACCTGACCGGAGGCCTGAGCAACCCGTTTTCACTGTTGATCCTCGCGCCAGTGACCATCGCTGCCAATGTTCTGCCCGCGCGCAGCACGATCCTACTGGGCCTGTTTGCGATCCTTATCATCAGCGCGCTGAGCCAATGGCATATCCAGCTTCTGACCGGCACCGGGTTCCCCCTGGAATTGCCGCGGCTCTTCATCTTCGGTTTCTGGGTGTCTCTTGTCACGGGCATCATCTTCATTGGCCTCTACGCCCGGCAGGTCACGCAGGAAATGGTGTCGATGGGCGAGGCTCTCGCCGCGACCCAGATGGCCCTTGCCCGCGAACAGAAACTGACCGATCTGGGCGGCGTCGTCGCGGCGGCGGCGCATGAATTGGGAACGCCACTGGCCACGATCAAGCTGGTCAGCAGTGAATTGATCGACGAGCTGGAGGAAGGGTCGGACCTGCGCGAGGATGCCAAGCTGATCGGCGAACAGGCGGACCGGTGCCGCGACATCCTGCGGTCGATGGGACGGGCGGGCAAGGATGACAAACACCTGCAACAGGCCCCCTTCGAGACCGTAATCCGGGAAGCCGCCGAGCCGCATCTGAACCGCGGCAAGGACGTCGCCTTTCACATCGCCGACGGCTCTGATCCCATGCAACAACCGTTGATCTTTCGCCAGCCCGAGATCATCCACGGAATCCGCAACCTGGTGCAGAACGCAGTCGATTTCAGCACCCGAACCGTACGGATCGAGCTGTACTGGACGGAAGACGAACTGGGCGTTCGCATCGCCGATGACGGTCAGGGCTTTTCCAGCTCCGTGCTGGGGCGCATCGGGGACCCCTTCATGCGGCGGCGACGCTGGACACTGATGGACGACCCGCGGCCCGGTTACGAGGGGATGGGGTTGGGACTCTTCATCGCCAAGACCCTGCTGGAGCGATCCGGCGCACGGCTGACCTTTTCCAATGGTGGTGCCCGAACCCTCGCCAACCGTTCTGGCGGCGCGATCGTCAATGTGACCTGGCCGACTGACCGTATCGAGGCCGATCCGCAGAGCACCCAACCATTGGGCCAGAATGAACGGATCGCGTGACTTAACCCGGAATTAACCAATCCCTCCGAAATCTGGACCCGTCCAGGTCTCGGAGCGCATGTCATGATCCTATCCCCCGCCCTCGAAGCGTTGCTTGCCGCTGGAATCGGCCTGACGGCCGCCGCCTTGCTGTTCCTGTGGTGGAACCGCACCAATACCGCCAAGGCACTGGCAGCACGGCAGTTGATCGCGGCCAGCGAAGGGGAAACCGTTCTGCTCTTCGATGATGACAGCCTTCTGGATGCGACCCCGCAAGGCCGCGCGCTCTTGGCACAGGCACGCTCGGGCGGGTCGGATTGGGATCGGCTGGTCACCGCGCTTGAGCCACGCTTTCCCGATCTTCGAGCGCAAGGCGCCGATGTCGCAACGTCCGGTCAAAAGACAGTGGCAAGCGAGGGACCCGACAAGGACCTGGTTGAGATGACCTACCTGGACGGTGTGGTGCGCGTTGCGCTGCTGTCGCCCCAGAACGGCACGGATCCGACCGAACGCCTGATCGTCGACGCGATGGAGCAGGAACTGACCCTGCTGCGCAGCATCGGGGACAATGCACCTCAACTGATCTGGCAAAGAAACACCGCCGGCGATCTTGTCTGGGCGAACCGCGCTTACCTCGACCTGGTGGACGAGATTCACCCAGCCGAGGCGGACATGCCCCGGACCTGGCCACCGCAGGACCTCTTTGATGACGTTGCCGAGCCCGGTGGCGCGATCCCCGTGATCGAAGAGAAATGGCTGCAATCCAACGGCCGGCTGGCGCCGCGCTGCTACGAGGTGTCGAGCGTCCGACGAGATGTCGGCACCATGCACTACGCCGTCGATGTGACAGAGGTGATCGAAGCCCGTGAAGACCAGCAGAAATTCGTTCAGACCCTTGCCAAGACCTTTGCGCAGCTTTCGGTCGGGTTGGCGATCTTCGACCGAAACAGGCGGCTTACACTGTTCAATCCGGCCCTGACGGACATGCTGCAAATACCCACCGATTTCCTGATCTCACGACCGCATATCGGCCAGTTCCTCGATCGGCTGCGCGAGGCGCGTATGATCCCGGAACCCAAGGATTATGCCGCATGGCGCACCTAGGTCGAAGCGGTGGAGATGGCAGCCGAGAATGACAGCTATTGCGAGAGCTGGGATTTGCCCAACGGCCAAACCTTCCGCGTGACCGGCCGGCCGCATCCTGACGGGGCCTTGGCCTTCCTCTTCGAGGACATTTCAGAGGAATTGTCGATGACACGCCGTTTCCGGTCTCAGATCGAGATGGGCCAGCAAATCCTCGACTCCATGACCGAGGCCGCCGTCGCTTTCAGCGCGACCGGAGAGATGGTCATGTCGAACCGCGCCTACCGGCTGCTCTGGGGCAGCGAGGGTCATCTGGGACTTGGCGTGCCCACCTTCGCGGATGAACTGGCTGTCTGGCGGGCAAACACCGCGCCAAACCCCTTCTGGCACCGTCTTTCCACGGTGTCAGGCCTAAGCGACCAGATTGCGGATATCCAGATGCACAACGGGCATCCCTACACCTTGCATTTTTCGACCTTGTCCACCGGACACAGGCTGGTCCGCTTCGCCGAACGTGAAACCAACGCGGGCGCAGGTTGGTCCGGCACCGAAAACCTGGCCCGGAACGGATAGGGCTTGTCGCGGCGCGCCAGTCCCATAGTCTGGCACCATGCGAGGTCGCGAGCAAAGGCTCTCATTCAGGTCCGAGGCGGAAACCGCCCGGTTCGGCGAAACCCTCGCCGGGCTTCTGCGGCCCGGTGACGTGGTTCTGCTTGCCGGCGACATCGGGGCTGGAAAATCCTTTCTCGCGCGGGCGATCATCCGCGCCCTTTGCGGCGCCGAGACCGACGTCCCGTCGCCCACATTCACGCTTGTGCAAACTTATGATTGTGACGCAGGCGAGATCTGGCACAGTGATCTCTACAGGCTCAGCGACGCGGACGAAGCCCTTGAGCTCGGGTTGATCGACGCTTTCGAAACAGCCATCAACCTCGTGGAATGGCCGGATCACCTTGGCCCCTACCTGCCTGAGGACGCATTGAGGATCGATATGACAGCCACGCCCGAGGCGCATAAGGCTCGGCTGATCCCCATTGGCAAATGGGCGGAAAGGCTGGAAGATGCGCTCTGACCGGATCACGGAATGGCTCCAGTCCTTGGGGTATGGGCGATGGGAACGCGCCGCCCTTGCCGGCGATGCCTCGGCCAGACGTTATGAACGGCTTGCAGACGGGGCGGGCCAAAGCGTGATCCTGATGGACGCCCCACCCGACAAGGTATCATCGACATCCGATTTCCTGCGTCTGGCCGATTTCCTGTCGGCTCATGGCCTGGCCGCACCGGCGATCTTGCATGCCGAGCCCGAGGCCGGGCTGGTGCTGCTCGAAGATCTTGGCACCACCCATTTCGCCGACTGGCTTACCAATAGGCCCGCCGACGAGGCCGTGCTCTACGCTGAGGCAACGGATGCCCTGTTGGCGGTTCAGCACCTTGGCCTTCCGGCTGGCCTGACCACGCTCGACCCCGAAACCGCAGCGGAAATGGTAACGGTAGCGTTCGACTGGCTGCCAAACACCGCCGACGAGGAAATGCGACGAACCATCGGCGCGGGCATCAGATCAGCCGTCGCTACGCTTTCTGATCGGCGCCAGGTTCTGTCCCTGCGCGACTTCCACGCCGAAAACCTGATCTGGCGCCCCGACCGCGAAGGCACCGAAAGGGTCGGACTACTGGATTTCCAAGACGCCTTCGGCGCCCCCCCGGCCTATGACCTCGCCTCGCTACTGCGAGATGCGCGCCGGGATGTCGCTGATGACACCGCCAACGCCATGATAGACCGGTTCGCCTCCGCAACCGGCAACCGATCAGAGGCCGTGGCGCGGGATGTCGCGATCCTTTCGGTGCAGCGCAATCTGCGTATCCTCGGCGTTTTCGCCAGGCTGGCAAAGCGGGACGGAAAGCGCCGCTATCAAGGCCTGATGCCGCGTATCTGGGGCCATCTGCGCAAGGACCTGGCGCATCCCGACCTCGCGGATCTCAGGGGTTCGCTGCAAAACGCCTTCGAGGAACTGTCTGAATGAGCCTGGCCAAACCCGATACGGCCCTGCTGTTCGGGGCGGGTTTCGGCACCCGCATGGCGCCGCTGACCTTGGACCGTCCGAAACCGCTGGTCGAAGTCGCCGGCAGACCCCTCCTCGACCATGCGCTCGACATTTTGGCCGAGGGCGGGATCGAGCAGATCGCGATCAACACGCATTATCTGGCAGAGCAGATCGCTGACCACCTTGCGGACCGCCCGGTTCTGATCTCGCACGAGCCGGAAATCCTCGATACAGGCGGTGGTTTGAAACAGGCTCTGAACCTGCTTGAAAGCGACCCGGTTCTGACCTTGAACACCGACGCGGTCTGGACCGGACCAAACCCCGTCAAGACACTGCTCCGGCATTGGGATCCGGACAGGATGGAGGCGCTTCTGTTGCTCGTCGCGAATGAAAATGCGACCGGCCACCGGGGCAAAGGCGATTTCCTGATGGACCCGGAGGGCCGGCTCACGCCCGGCCCGGGTGCGGTCTATACCGGGCTGCAGATCATTCGCACGGACAGGGTGAGCCAGCATTCACAAACCGCCTTTTCCCTTTGGGAGATATGGCGCGAAATGCTGGATCGCGGCACCATTTTCGGCGCCCTGCACAAAGGGGGTTGGTGCGATGTCGGGCGACCGGACTCCATCGCCCTGGCCGAAGACCTCTTGCGGAGGCATGCATGACTCTACCGAACCTCTTTTCGATTGCTCCGACCCTTGATTTTGGCAAGGCCTTTCTGAACGGGCTGGATCAACGGTTTGGTCACCTGCCACCCGAGCAATTCGCACGCATCGAAATTCTCGTGAATACACGGCGTACACAGCGCCGCTTGCGTGACCTGTTCGATCAGGGCCCGGCACGTTTGTTGCCGCGAATCCGGCTTGTCACCGACCTCGGCCAGGACGCGGCGTTTCACGATCTGCCGCCCCCTGCCTCGGCCCTGCGCCGCCAGCTGGAACTGTCGACCTTGGTAGGTGAGCTTCTGAGGCAGGATCCGACACTGGCGCCCCGCGAAAACCGCTTTGCGCTGGCCGAGAGCCTTGGGGCGCTTTTCTCGGAGATGCACGGCGAAGGGGTCGATCCGGACCAGATCGTTTCCCTCGATGTCGAGGACGAATCAGGCCACTGGAAACGGGCGCTGCGGTTCATCACGCTGGTTCAGCACTATTTCGACGAAACCCGCCCGGACCCGGACCCCGAAGCACGGCAAAGGCTGGTGGTCGAGCGGCTGGCAGATCAGTGGGCGAACACCCCGCCGGACCACCCGGTCATCGTCGCAGGGTCAACCGGATCACGGGGCACGACGGCACGGCTGATGCAGGCCGTTGCCCGGTTGTCGAACGGTTTCGTCGTCCTGCCGGGGGTCGACCCACACCTGCCCCACGCTGTCTGGGACCGGATGACGGCGATGGATGGTGGAGAAGATCACCCGCAATACCGGTTCAAGGCCCTGGCCGAGACACTTGACATGCACCCGGCGGACATCCCGCCCTGGGTCGATACCGCCGCGCCGGAACAGGCCCGATCAGAGCTGGTGTCCCTCGCGCTGCGGCCAGCGCCGGTGACCGATCATTGGATCACCGAAGGCCCCAAGCTGGCCGCATTGGACAAGGCCACCAAGGGCCTGACCCTGCTTGAGGCGCCAAGCCCGCGCGCCGAGGCCGGGGCGAT
The DNA here is from genome assembly GCF_003129565.1 of Salibaculum griseiflavum. GTDB lineage: Bacteria > Pseudomonadota > Alphaproteobacteria > Rhodobacterales > Rhodobacteraceae > Salibaculum > Salibaculum griseiflavum. The sequence continues at coordinate 98,721 of NZ_QETF01000007.1, read as the reverse complement.
TGCCATCGCCATGCGCCATGCTGTCGAGCAGGGCAAAACGGTGGCCCTTGTCACGCCCGACAGAACCCTGACCCGACAGGTCACGTCGGCCATGGAGCGGTGGGATATCCTGCCCGATGACAGCGCCGGGACACCCCTGCACCTGTCTCCTCCGGGTCGGTTCCTGCGCCATACCGCCGCCTTGCTTGCAAACCGGCCGACCCCCGAAGCGCTGCTGACCCTGCTCAAGCACCCCTTGTGCCATTCCGGCGCACGCCGCGGGCCGCATGTTCTGAACACAACCGCGCTGGAGCTGAAGTTGCGCCGACACGGACCGGCCTTTCCGGGGCCACAGGATCTGCGCGACTGGGCGGCGGCCGGCAAACCGCCCAGCCCCGAACGGCAGGACTGGGCGCATTGGCTGGCCGCATTGTTGCCCACGCACGATCCGAACCGGCAACTGCCGCTGAAGGACTGGGTTTCGTGGCACCGCTCGCTTTCCGAACAGCTGGCGGCCGGGCCGGACGGCACCAAGGCGGGTGATCTCTGGGAGAAAAAGGCCGGTCGCGAAGCCCTGCGGATGATCACCGCCTTGCAGGAAGACGCCGACGCGGCGGGCGAAATGACCGCGACGGATTACGAGGTTCTGATCGGTCAATACCTGTCCGGCGGCGAGGTCCGCGAGGCGGATCAGAGCCACCCGGATGTGCTGATCTGGGGCACACTCGAAGCACGGGTTCAAAGCGCGGATGTGGTGATCCTGGGCGGGTTGAACGAAGGCACCTGGCCCGCTGTGCCAACCCCGGACCCATGGTTGAATCGCGCGATGCGCCGCGCGGCGGGCCTACTCTTGCCCGAACGCCGCATCGGCCTGTCAGCCCACGATTTCCAGATCGCCGCCTGCGCCCCCGAGGTCATCATCAGCCGGGCAATCCGCGACAACGAGGCGGAAACGGTGGCCAGTCGCTGGGTCAGTCGCCTTCTCAACCTGCTGGGTGGTCTGAAGGCCACGGGCGGCCCGGAGGCTCTTGCAGACATGCGCGCGCGGGGCAGCCGCCTTTTGCACGCCGCGGCCACGCTTGAAACGCCTGAAGATGCCCAGCATCCTGCGCCCCGCCCCTCCCCGCGGCCCCCGGCCACAGCGCGGCCCCGACACCTCTCGGTCACGCAGATCAAGACCCTGATCCGGGATCCCTACGCGATTTATGCGCGGCATGTGCTTGGCCTGAAACCGCTGGACCCGCTGGTGCACTCTCCGGATGCGGTCTTACGGGGTAGCCTGACCCACGATATCCTCGAAGCCTTCCTGCCCGAATGCCCCGATCCCTCCGATCCAGCCGCTTACGAGCGCTTGCTGGAAATCGCCGAAGGGGTGCTGGCCCGGGATTGCCCCTGGCCCGCGGTTCAGAGGCTCTGGCTGGCCAGCGTCGAGCGTTTCGCCCGACAGTTCCTGGAGGACGAGATCGTCAGACAGGCCCGCGCAGCGCCCGGAAACCTGGAAAAGCGCGGCGAAACCCGGCTGGACGGCGTGGATTTCACCCTTGTGGCCAAGGCCGACCGACTGGATGTGACCGAGGACGGGCAGGTCTGGATCTACGACTACAAGACCGGGCAAGCCCCCACAAAGACGGCACAGTCCGCCTATGACAAGCAGCTGCACCTGGAAGCCGCCATGGTCGAACGCGGTGGCTTCGAGGCTGTCGGCAAGGCCCGTGTCGCCGGGGCGGAATACCTGCAACTGGGGTCCGAGGTGAAGACGGTCGCGGCCGACCTTGAGGCCGAAAATGGTGATTTCTGGGAGCGTTTCACCCGGCTGATGCAACGTTGGGCGACCGATGATCTGGGATATACGGCGCGGCGGGCCAACATGAAGGTCGACGAAACAGGCCAGTACGACCACCTGGCCCGCTACGGCGAATGGGACGAGACCCAACCCCCCACACCCGAGGATCTGACATGACGATGGACGATGCCACACGAGCCCAGGTGGACGCGGCCGACCCACGTGCCTCGACCTGGCTGTCGGCCAATGCGGGATCGGGCAAGACACGGGTTCTGACCGATAGGGTTGCGCGGCTTTTGCTGGCCGGAACGGACCCCAGGAACATCCTGTGCCTGACCTATACCAAGGCGGCCGCCTCGGAGATGCAGAACCGGCTGTTCCGGCGGCTGGGCGAATGGGCAATGATGCCGGACCCGGACCTGAAAAGCGCGCTTTTCGAGCTTGGTTTCGACGACCCGGTCGATACGACCGGCCTCGCCGATGCCCGCAAGCTGTTTGCAGCCGCCATCGAAACGCCGGGTGGGCTGAAGATTCAGACGATCCACTCCTTCTGCGCTGGTATCCTGCGCCGCTTCCCGCTGGAGGCCGGGATCAGCCCGCAATTTCGCGAGATGGAAGATCACGAAACCGACCTGCTGCGCGGCGACATCCTCGAAGCCATGGCCGAAGACCACGACAAACCCCTGGTCGATGCCCTGGCCCGGCAATTCACAGGGGCCGAGATCGGCAAGCTTCTGAAAGAGATCACCGGCAATCAGGAGGAGTTTCCAGCCTCGGTCGAAAAAGCCGTCATTTGCGAGGCGCTCGTTGTCGATCCAGATATCACGCCCGATAGCCTGGCAAGCCAGGTCTTCGGCCCGGATGACCAAGCGCTTCTGTCCGAATGGATCGAAATCCTGTCCAGCGGGACCTCCACCGAAATAAGGGCGGCAAATCAGCTTTCCGAAATGGGTCGGGATACGGTTTTCGATCCAAATGATCTGAAGATCATGGAAAGTGTCTTTCTGTTCCGGAGCTCTGCCAAGGTGCCATTTGGCCCCAAGATCGGATCGTTTCCGACAAAGGACACGAGGGGCCGCCATCCCGATCTCTGCGACGCACTCAATGACCTGATGCAGCGCGTGGCGGATTCGCGGCCCATCAGGTTGCGCTCCATGGCACGCGACCGAACGCTGGCCCTACATCGTTTTGCCACCGCCTTCATCGCCCGCTACATCGCGGAAAAACAGCGGCGCGGTGTTCTGGACTTCGATGACCTGATCCACAAAACCCGTGACCTTCTGACCGATCCGGCGGTTGCGCAATGGGTTCTGTTCCGGCTCGACGGCGGGGTTGACCATATCCTCGTGGACGAGGCTCAGGATACATCGCCCGTGCAATGGCAGATCATCGAGCTTCTGACCCAGGAATTCACCAGCGGCGAAGGTGCGCGCGCCGAACGCGACCGGACCATGTTCGTCGTCGGGGATCGCAAGCAATCCATCTATTCCTTCCAGGGGGCCGATCCCGACGAGCTCAACACGATGCGGGACCAATTCGGCCGCGCGCTGGGCAATGTCGGCAAAGCCCTCAGGCCCCGCGAGTTGCGGTATTCCTTCCGGTCCTCTGCCGCGATCCTGAACCTCGTGGATCAGGTCTTCACCGGGGATGACGCCGAGGGGGTCGGAGAAGGCCTGGTTCATCTTCCCTTTCATGCCGAGATGCCCGGCCGGGTGGACCTGTGGCCAGTCATCGAGAAGACAGAACAGGACCAGCCGGAATGGGATGATCCCCGCGATGTCGTGGCAGAGAGTCATCACGAAATTCAGCTGGCACGGAACATCGCCACCGAGATCGAGCGGATAATAAAAGAGGAAAAGCTGACCGTTCCGAGGGATGGATCATGGGTGCGCCGGCCTGTCACACCGGGGGATTTTCTGATCCTCGTGCGGCGGCGCAGCAGCCTCTTCACCGAGATCATCGGCGCCTGCAAGGCAGCCGGGCTGGAGATCGCCGGCGCAGACCGGATGTATCTGGGCGACGACCTCGGCGTGCGAGATATCCTGTCTTGCCTGAGGTTTCTTGCGCTGCCCGAAGACGACCTGTCCTTGGCTGAAGCCCTGAAATCCCCGATTTTCGGCTGGACCGAGACTGACCTGTTTTCACTGGCCCATGGTCGCCCCGAAGGCCGGTCCTTGTGGGAAACGCTGCGTGCCCGGGAAACGGAATTCCCGCAAACCCTGACGATCCTGCACGATCTACGGGACCGCGCAGAATTCCTGCGCCCCTATGACCTGATCAATCGCATCCTTCTGAAACATGACGGTCGCCGGAAGCTGATCGCACGGCTCGGACATCAGGCCGAAGATGGAATCGACGCGCTTCTGGCACAGTCCCTTTCCTTCGAACGCTCTGACGTGCCCAGTCTGACCGGGTTTCTCGCATGGTTCGATGCCGAGCAGATCCAGATCAAGCGGCAGATGGATTCCGCGGGCGATCGTATTCGGGTGATGACAGTGCACGGGGCCAAGGGGCTGGAGGCCCCGATCGTCATCCTGCCGGATACGACGGACCGCAAAAGAGAGCACAAAAGTGATATCCTTTCAGGCGGTCCGGTGCCGATCTGGAAGCCGAGAAAGCCCGACGAGCCACCAGAACTGGGAGAGTTGCGCGAGGCTGGGATCGAGGCGGATTCCCGGGAATTCCGAAGGTTGCTCTATGTTGCTCTGACCCGCGCTGAAAGCTGGCTGATCGTGGCAGGCGCGGGAACGGTGAGCGACAACGGCGAAAACTGGTACAACATGGTCGGCAAGGGCATGGCCCATATCGGCGCTGCAAATGCAGAGCTGCCGGGTATCGGCACCATCCAACGCGCGGAATTCGGTGACTGGACCTCGGCCCCGGTAGACCTAAGCGGCGACGCGACCGATGAAGAGCCAGAGAACCTGCCCCCGTTTGGCGATACCCCGAAGCCCGACCCGAGGCTGAGGACCGTCGCGCCCTCGGATCTTGGCGGCGCCAAGGCGCTTCCCGGCGATATCGACGAAGACGACACCGCCGCCGCGAAGGCCCGCGGCCGCATCATCCACAGCCTGTCAGAGGTCTTGCCCGATCTGCCCGCCAGAGACCGAAGGGCCGCCGCCAAGGCGCTGGTTGGGCGGCATCCGGAAATCGGGCTTGTTGCGGACCGTGACGCTCTGGTCGAAGAGGTCCTGTCGATGCTGGATCGACCGGAATTGGCGAGGATATTCGAAACCGGTCTGGCCGAGGTGGACATCACCGCCACCTTGCCCGGCCTTGGCGACCGCCGCATTCATGGTGCCATCGACAGGCTGGTGGTCACGGACAGCGAGGTGCTGGCCGTCGATCTGAAATCCAACCGCGAGGTGCCGGACAGCGTCACGCAGGTTCCCGTGGGTCTGCGCCGCCAAATGGCAGCCTATCGCGATGCGCTTGCCCAGGTCTATCCGGGCCGATCTATCCGCGTCGCGCTGCTTTGGACCCGCACCGGTGCGCTGATGACCCTGCCCGACGATATGCTCACGGACGCGTTGGCCGAGGCCACGGTGCCTTGACGCGACCCATAACGGCCCATACGTTCCAAATCCGAGATATTTTCAGGCCCCAGGAGATCCCAATGCCTACCGTTGCTGTCACCGACGATACCTTTGACGCCGAAGTCCGCCAGTCCGATATCCCCGTCGTGGTGGATTTCTGGGCCGAATGGTGCGGCCCCTGCAAACAGATCGGCCCGGCCCTTGAGGAGCTGGCCGAGGAAATGGCCGGCAAGGTCAAGATTGCCAAGGTCAACGTGGACGAAAACCCCATGTCGCCCGGCCAGATGGGCGTGCGCGGCATTCCCGCCCTGTTCATCTTCAAGGATGGCGAAGTGGTTTCGAACCGCGCCGGCGCGGCGCCCAAAGCCTCGCTTCAGGGTTGGATCGAAGAAAGCATCTGATCGCATTCTCGACCGGCGAAAGGGCGCCCCCTTAGGGCGCCCTTTTTCGTTGCGGGCTTGAGTCCCGGTTGCTGGACGGCCATATCGGGGCGGCGACAGAAAGGAAAACACATGGCGGAACAGGATTTTCCCGGCTGGCACGGCACCACGATCATCGGTGTGCGCAAGGGCGGCGAGGTGGTCATTGCTGGCGACGGGCAGGTTTCGCTCGGCCAGACCGTGATCAAGGGCACCGCCCGCAAGGTGCGGCGCATCAGCCCGGGCGGCTATGACGTGGTCTGTGGGTTCGCCGGCTCGACCGCCGATGCCTTTACCCTGCTTGAGCGACTGGAAAAGAAACTGGAGTCGACGCCGGGCCAGTTGCAACGGGCCGCCGTCGACCTGGCCAAGGACTGGCGCACGGACAAATACCTGCAGAAGCTCGAAGCGTTCCTGATCGTCAGCGACGGCAAGGACCTTTACGTGATCACCGGGGCCGGCGATGTGTTGGAGCCTGAACATGACGTGACCGCCATCGGATCGGGCGGGAACTATGCGCTGGCCGCCGCCCGCGCCCTGATGGACAGCGACATGAGCGCCGAGGAGATCGCCCGCCGCGCCATGGGTATCGCCGCCGATATCTGTGTCTACACCAATGGCAACCTGACCGTGGAAAGCCTCAAAGCATGACCGACCTGACCCCCCGCGAGATCGTATCCGAGCTTGACCGCTTCATCATCGGCCAGAAAGACGCCAAGCGTGCCGTGGCCGTCGCGTTGCGCAATCGCTGGCGGCGCAAGCAGCTGGGTGACGACCTGCGTGACGAGGTCTATCCGAAAAACATCCTGATGATCGGGCCCACCGGCGTCGGCAAGACCGAGATCAGCCGCCGTCTGGCAAAGCTGGCCCGGGCGCCGTTCCTCAAGGTCGAAGCCACGAAATTCACGGAAGTCGGCTATGTGGGCCGCGACGTGGAACAGATCATCCGGGACCTCGTGGATGCCGCCATCGTCCAGACTCGCGACTACATGCGCGAGGACGTGAAGGCCAAGGCCCACCAAGCCGCCGAGGATCGTGTGATCTCTGCCATTGCCGGCGAAGACGCCCGCGAGTCCACCCGCGAGATGTTTCGCAAGAAACTGAAGTCGGGCGAACTGGACAACACGATGATCGAGCTGGAGTTGCAGGACAATTCCAACCCGTTCGGCGGCATGGAAATGCCGGGTCAGCCCGGTATGGCGCCAGGGATGGACCTGGGATCGATCTTCGGCAAGGCGTTCCAGCGCACTGTCAAGAAGCGCGTCACCGTCGCCGAAAGCTATGAGCTGCTGATCAATGACGAGGCCGACAAGCTGCTGGACGATGAAACCGTGACGAAGCAGGCGGTCGAAAGCGTTGAACAGAACGGCATCGTCTTCCTCGACGAGATCGACAAGGTCTGCCGCAACGCCGATGCGCGCGGCGCGGATGTCAGCCGCGAAGGGGTGCAACGCGACCTGTTGCCCCTTATCGAAGGCACAACCGTCAGCACCAAGCACGGTCCGGTGAAGACCGACCACATCCTGTTCATCGCCTCGGGCGCATTCCACATTGCCAAACCCTCGGATCTGTTGCCCGAACTGCAGGGCCGGTTACCGATCCGTGTCGAGTTGCGCGCGCTGACCGAGGGTGATTTCGTCCGCATCCTGACCGAAACCGACAATGCCCTGACACGGCAATATACCGCCCTGATGGGCACCGAAGACGTGACCGTGACCTTTACCGAGGACGGTATAGCCGCGCTGGCGAAGATTGCCGCCGAGGTCAACGAAAGCGTCGAGAATATCGGCGCGCGGCGGCTTTACACGGTGATGGAGCGGGTGTTCGAAGAGCTGTCCTTCACCGCCCCGGACATGGCCGGAGAAGAGGTGACGGTCGACGATTCATTCGTCGAAGACCATCTTGGCGAACTCAGCCGGTCCACGGATCTGAGCAGGTATGTCTTGTGATGACGCATTGGCGCGGTGCGCTGATCTTTCTGGTTTGGGCCATTGCTGGTTGCACGCCGCGCGGCACAATCGCCCTTGACCCGACCGCGGCCGAGGTCGGACAGCAACGCGCCGTCTTCTATTCCACCACCCGGTCCGCCTCTGACGATCCTGGCCTGGTCTATGGAACCGCCCGCACCGCCCGCGCGAGTTTCGGTCGGTTCGATATGTCGATCCCGCCCGACCGCCAGGCTGGTGATGTTTCTTACCCCCAGAATACGCCCGACCCGAGCACTGACTTCGTAGCAACAGAAGCTGTTGTCTATGATGACCGCACGAGTTTTCGCCGCGCCCTGGCGCGCGACCTGCGCAACCAACCGCGCGGCGAACGCGACGTGGTCCTGTTCGTGCATGGGTTCAACAGCACCTTCGCCGAGGGCATGATCCGTCTGGCACAGCTGGCCGAAGACCTGTCCCTGCCCGGTGTTGCCGTGCATTACGCCTGGCCCAGCCTGAACAACCCGCTGGGTTACAGCTATGATCGCGACAGTGTGCTCTTCGGGCGCGACGGTCTTGAAGCCCTGCTGGAAGAAACCCGCGCGGCCGGGGCCGAGGACATCATTCTCGTCGGACATTCCCTTGGGTCCCTGATGCTGATGGAAACCCTGCGCCAGATCGAAATCGGCCGGCCCGGCGCGGCATCGCGCACCGTCGAAGGTGTGATCCTCATGTCTCCGGATATCGATGTCGACCTGTTCCGCATGCAGGCGCGACGGATCGGTGACCTGCCGCAGCCTTTCCTGATCTTTACGTCACAACGCGACCGGGCACTCCAATTGTCGGCCCGGCTGACGGGACAGCGCGAAAGGCTGGGCAACCTGTCCGATCTGGAACGGGTGGCCGACCTGGAGGTCACCATGCTGGACGTCTCCAATTTCCGGGACGGAACACGACACCTGACCCCCGCAACCTCGCCAACACTGATTGCGTTGATGCAGGATTTGGGAAGCCTGAACGCGGCCTTCCAGGGCGAGCAGGCAGGGCGACCGGGGCTTTTGCCCGGGACTGTCTTGACGGTGCAGAATGCGACCCAGATCATCCTGTCACCCGTCACGGCGCTGTCACCCTGAACCTGGGCCGCGCCCCAGCGCGCGCGGGGAGCGAGATTGGGGCTTTCCACTTTCCGGCGAAAGGCGCAGATATGCGGCCATGCGCCTGCTTCCTTTCATTCGCGACAATGCGGCTTTCCTGTCCGCCGGGTTTCTTCTGACCTTCGGGTCGGCATTCGGTCAAACGTTCTTCATTTCACTGTTCGCAGGCGAGATCCGCGCCGAATTCGGGCTGAGCCATGCGGCCTGGGGACAGATATATGCGGTCGGCACATTGGCCAGCGCGCTCGTGATGGTCTGGTCCGGGGCACTGACGGATGTTTTCCGAATCCGGGCACTGGGCGCGATGATCCTGATCGGCACGGCTGGCGCCTGCCTTTTCATGGCGGCTGCGCCCGCTTGGTGGGTTCTTGTGCCCGCCATCTTTTTCCTGCGGTTCGTGGGCCAGGGCATGATGAGCCATATGGGCCAGGTCGCCATGTCGCGCTGGTTCGTGGCGACACGGGGCAAGGCGCTCTCCATTGCCAGCCTGGGCTTTTCCGTGGCCGAAGCGATCCTGCCGATCCTGATCGTGGCGCTTCTCGTCTGGTTCGACTGGCGTTTGATCTGGGTGGGATGCGCGGTCTTCGCATTGATGTTGTTACCCATCCTACAACGGCTCCTGCGGCTGGAGCGCACGCCGCAGGACGATGCAAAGGGATCTCAGGCCGTTGGCCTTGGAAATCGCCATTGGACGCGTGGCGAGGTTCTGAAACATCCGCTTTTCTGGTTCATGATCCCGGCGCTACTTGGCCCTCCGGCATTCAATACCGCGTTCTTTTTCCAGCAGGTGCACTTTGCCGAGATCAAGGGCTGGACGCATCTGGAACTGGTTGCGCTCTTCCCGCTCTATACGTCCATCAGCGTCGCGGCGGCTTTTGGGACCGGGTTCATCATCGACAAGGTGGGAACACGGCGGCTGATGCCGATCTACCAGTTTCCCATGGCGCTGGGCTTCGTCGCCTTCGCGATGGCGCAAACGCCTTGGGGCGCTGCACTGGGTTTGGCCCTGCTGGCTGTTGGAAGCGGGGCAAACAATCCTCTGACATCCGCGTTCTGGGCGGAATTCTACGGCACCCGCCATATCGGCGCGATCAAGGCCATGGGCACCGCCATCATGGTTCTGGGGTCGGCCATCGGCCCCGGCCTGACCGGTAGTTTGATAACCGCCGGGATCGGGATCGAGACGCAGATGCTCTGGATCGCGGCTTATTTCATCCTGACCTGTATCGCTGCGGGCATCGGCATTGCCAGCGCACGGCAGCTATCAGCCGCGGCGTCTTAGATAAACGTAAAAGGCGCCCTGCCCGCCATGGCGCGCATGCGCCTCTGTCACTTGCAGAACAACCGGAGCCAATGGCGGCATCCGCAACCACTGCGGCACCTGGTGACGCAAGACGCCCAGCCGGGTGGGGATAGGATCGCCGGTATCACGGTTTTTGCCCTTGCCGGTGATCACGAGGACAAGACGCCGACCGGCCGCTTGCGAGGACAGGATGAATGCCATCAGTTCCGGATGCGCCTCGGCCAGTGTCATCCCGTGCAGGTCCAGTCGTGCCTCGGGCTTCAGCTTGCCGCGCTTCAACTTGCCATGTGTCTTTCGATCCATGGCCAGCGGCGCATTTCCGATCTGTTCACTGAGCGAAGGTAGAAGATCATGATCGCCCGAATGGTCGATCTTCTCGCCGATCCGAAATGGCGTCAGCCGATCTGCGGGTGCCTGTGTCTTGGCGGCCGCCTTTCTCTTGGGTGCCGCATCTCGTTGCGGCTTGGGCCGATCCTCCAATGGCTTGGCCGAGCGCGCGACCTTGTCCCACAAGGCGCGCTCCTCGGGCGAAAGGTGACGCGGCCGTTTCATTCCACGATTTCGGGCACCAGGGCCAAAGCGTTCTGGATCGGCATGAGAACGATCATGCGGCCGCCATCACGAACCTTTCCTGCTGCACGTCCGGCCGCATCGCCCGTTCCAAAGAAGATGTCAGCTCGCTGTGCCCCCTTGATCGCCGATCCTGTATCCTGCGCAACCATCAGTCGATTGATCGGCTCGGCGCCGTCCTTTTCGATCCAGACCGGACTGCCCAGCAAGGTGATCGACGGATCCACTGCGATAGTGCGCCCGGCTGTAACCGACCGACCCATCGCACCAATTGGGCCCATATCGGCCGGAACATCGTCGAGCTCTCGGAAGAACACAAAACTGTCGTTGGTCCAGAGTAGACCCTGCCCATCGCGGGGATTGCGCCGCACCCAGGATCGGATCACGTCCGCCGAAACCTGGTGCGCCTTGTAGATGCCACGGCGCACAAGCTCGGACCCGATCGAGGAATACTCATGCCCGTTGGCGCCCGCATAGCCGACGCGGACGATCGACCCATCGTCGAGCTTCACCCGGCCTGATCCCTGCACCTGCAAAAAAAAGACATCGACCGGATCGTCGATCCAGGCGATTTCCAGCCCCCGCCCGTCCAGCACACCGGATTCCTCGATTTCCCGACGGGTCAACCAGGGCGGTTCAAGATCATTCGGCAAACGATACAGCGGGTATTGATAAGGCCCGCCCTGTCGCCGAGACCCCCGGATCGCCGGCTCGAAATAGCCGGTGAACAGCATGTCCTGCTCATCTTGGATCAGAACCGGCGTGAAAAAGGTCTCGAAAAAAGCACGTGCTTCCTGCCCCTGGCTGGCGAGATCACACAGCGCGGGCCATCCGTGCTGCTCGATGTCGCCACAGGTTGTCAGGAAAACATCAAGCGCCTCCTGATGGTCGTCCTCGGACCAACCGCGGAGGTCAGAGAAATCAAGAAGGCTGTAGGTCGGTTCAGCCATGGCCGCCCCGGAGCAGAGGGCAAGCACAAGAACGGCCGATCCGACCCTCCGATTCATTCGCCTGTCGCAACAAGGGTCCAGTTGGGATCGGATGTTCCCATCTTACGGGCAAAGGTCCAGACATCACGCTGACGCTTGATATCGGTGGCGGATCCCTCGATAACATCTCCGGCGCGGTCGCGGACAACCGAGGTCATCTCGCCGATGAAGCGCACGGTCAGTTCGGCCTCGTTCGTCATGTCATCGAAATCCGCGTCGGCCAGTTTCAGTTCAGACACCCCGACAAAGGTGAAGTCGATATTCAGCCCCTGCTCATTGCGGGATTCGACCACTTCGGCAAAGGCTTCGTAAACATCATCGGACAGGAACGGCTTGATATCCGCCATCTCGCCATTCTCGAAAGCGGTCAGGATCATTTCGTAGGCGCCACGTGCACCTTGCAGAAAGTCCCGCACGGAAAAGTCGTTGTCGATCCGTTTCATCTTGGCCAGCGCCTTGGCGGCATCGCTGTCCTCGGGGACATGGTCGATGATGTCGTGATCCGGGCCACTCTCTATCACCTCAAGCTCCGGCGCCTGGCGGTCGTTATCCCTTTGTCGCGGGACGGGCGGCTTTTCGAACCCTTCGCGCGTTCCCAGAACACTCCGCAGCCGGAGGATCAGGAAGATGGCGATCCCGGCAAGGACCAGAAGCTGAAGAATGGGCGAATTCATGGTTATCTCTCTTGCGGATGTAGCAACAATGGCCTGTCGAACCTATGTAAGGTGGCGACCGGGCCAAGTCCACCTTGGCCCCGACCAAGTTCCGCCGGTTGGAGGGCGATCATGCCGCTTTTTCTTCTCTTCATTGCAATTCCGCTGATCGAGATCACCCTGTTCATCCAGTTGGGCGGCCTCATCGGCCTTGGCTGGACGCTGTTCATCGTGATCGCGACTGCAATCATCGGCGCTGCCATGGTCCGCAGCCAGGGCGCTTTGGCGATGGATCGGCTCCGGCGATCGATGGAAGACCTGACCGATCCGTCCGAGCCCCTGGCCCATGGGGCAATGATCCTGTTTTCCGGGGCGCTGATGCTGACGCCCGGTTTCTTCACCGATGCGGTCGGCTTTGCCTTGCTCGTGCCCGGGGTGCGTCAGGCCGTCTTCAGATGGGCGCAGTCGCGGATCAAGATGCGCTCGTTCCAGATGGGAGCCGGTCCGGCGCAAACCGACCCGAACGCGCGCCGCAAGCCAGATGACAGGATCATTGATGCCGAGTTTGAGGATATTCCGTCCGAGCATCGCCCCAATCATAACGGATCCGGCTGGACCAAGCATTGAGGCTTGAGCAATCCGCTGCTACGAAGCCTTCGATTTATTCAACCAGGAGCGCCCCGATGGCCGAGAATGAAAACGGCGCGGCGGAAGAAACCGCCGCCACGACGCAACAGCAAGCCCCTCAGATCAAGCACCGCATCCTCGCGCAATACACCCGCGACATGTCTTTCGAAAACGTCATGGCCCAGACCGGTGTTGACGGCGAGGTGAAGCCCGAGATCAAGGTCGAGGTCAGCCTGGACGCGCGCAAGCGTGGCGCCGAGAACCAATACGAGGTCATCACCAAGATGAAGGTGACATCGACCAACCAGGGATCGGACAAGACCCTTTTCCTGCTGGAGCTGGAATATGCCGGCATCTTCCACGTCGAAGGCGTGCCCGACGAGCAGTTGCATCCGTTCCTTCTGATCGAGTGCCCGCGCCAGACCTTCCCGTTCGTGCGCCGGATCGTGAGCGACGTGACCCGCGACGGTGGTTTCCCGCCGCTCAATCTCGAACAGATCGACTTCCTGGCCCTGTATCGCCAGCAGTTGGCCCAGCGCGCCCAGCAAAAAACCGACGCCTGATCCTCAGGCGTCCAGCGTCTTCCAGAGGGCGTCCTCGCCAAGCGTTTCAACGAACGCCGCGTGGGCGTCCTTTTCCGATTGAGTCAGGCGTTCGGGAAGTGGCTTTGGCCGTGGCATCGGCCGCCAATCGCTGTCGGCTGCAACAGTCCGTGAATCGCGGGTGCCACTGGACAGAACAAGACCAGGCTGGCGCCCACCGATCAGCTCCAGGTAAACCTCTGCCAGGATTTCACTATCGAGCAAAGCGCCGTGCAATGTGCGGGCAGTATTGTCGATGTTGAACCGGCGGCAAAGTGCGTCGAGTGATGCGGGTGAACCGGGGTATTTCCGGCGCGCCATGTCCAGCGTGTCAACGGCCTGCTCCCATGGGATCTGACCAAGACCCGCCCAACCAAGCTCGGCGTTGAGAAACTTCATGTCGAAGGCGGCGTTGTGGATCACCAGGTTGGCATCGCCGATGAACTCGAGGAAGGCCTGCCCGACCGCGGCAAAAAGCGGCTTGTCCTTCAGCGTGACCTCGCCTGCTTCCGCAGCCCGCGGTGGATCAAGAATATCGGGGCCGATCCCGTGCACTTCGAAGGCCGATTGCGGCATGTCCCGCTGGGGATTGATATACTGATGGTAGGTTCGGCCGGTCGGCATATGGTTGAACAGCTCGATCGCACCGATCTCGACGAGACGGTCCCCCTGGCCCGGCTCGAATCCCGTGGTTTCGGTGTCGAGAACGATTTCACGCATGGGTCTCTCTCAGCTCTTCAAGTATTGATCTGACGGATGCCCGCGCAGCGTCAAGCGTCAGCGTCTCGATCACATAGTCCGCGCGGCTTCGCTTTTCGGAATCGGGCATCTGGCGCGACAGGATGGATTGGAATTGCTCTTCGGTCATGCCTGGCCGGGACAGGACCCTGGACTTTTGCACCGCGGGTGGAGCGGTAACGCAGATCGTAACGTCCAGCCAGGCCTCGGCCCCGGTTTCAAAAAGCAACGGAATATCAAACAGCACGAAGGGTGACGCGCGATGGGCCGCAAGGAAATCTTCCCGGTCGCGGGCCACGAGGGGATGAACGATGCCTTCAAGGACCGCGTAGAGGCTGGGATCCGCCTTCAGGATCGCCTTTAGCCGATTCCGGCAGACGGCACCGTCAACAATCGCGTCGGGCATGGCATCGGCAACGGCCGGAACCGCCCTGCCTCCCTTCGCGTAAAGCCGATGAACGGCATGATCCGCGTCCCAGACCGGAAGTCCCTCATCTGCAAACATCTGGGCCGTCGTGCTTTTGCCCATACCGATTGATCCGGTCAGGCCGATAAGACAGGTCATTTGAGAACCGCGGCACGGGTATCTACATCGACCTCCGGACGTACACCGAACCAGCGTTCAAATCCGGGCACGGCCTGATGAAGTAGCATGCCAAGACCGTCGACGGTGACACAGCCAGCTTCCTCGGCCTCCCGCAAGAGGCGGGTGCGCAAAGGTGTGTAGACAAGATCGGTGACGACGGTTCCACGCTGCAATCCGTCCAGCGGCACGCGCAATTCCGGCTGGCCCTTCATGCCAAGGGACGTCGTGTTCACCACCGTCGCGCAATCTTCGAGCATGTTACCGGCCTGAACCCAGTCGATCACGGTAATCCGGGACCCGAATTCCGATTTCAGCGCGTCGGCACGAGGCCGTGTGCGATTGCTTAGAAAGATCTCTTTGACCCCGACCTCGATCAGCGATGACAGGACAGCCCGCGCCGCGCCGCCCGCCCCCAGAACCGCGGCGGGTCCGCTATCGGGTTTCCAGCCGGGAGCGTTCTGCTGAAGGTTGGCGATGAACCCGTAGCCGTCTGTGTTATCGGCATGGATCTTGCCGTCGCGCCGGAAAATCAGCGTGTTCGCCGCCCCGATCAACGTGGCCCGGTCGGTTACGAGGTCCGCGATATCAAGCACGGCAACCTTGTGCGGGATGGTGACGTTCACACCCGCGAAACCCATTGCGGGCAGGGTTCGGATCACCTGTTCAAGGTTCTTTTCCTCGACTCGGATGGGCAAGTAATACCCTTCCCGTCCGTATTTCCGCAGCCAGTGCCGGAACAGGCGGGGTGATTTCGAATGGGCGACCGGGTTTCCCAGGACGCCGGCCAGTGGAATGTGATGATCCGTCATGCCGGCAATGTTCCGCGAAGCGTCAGATATGACAAGAGTTCCAGGAGCGGCAGGCCCTGTATGGTGAAATGATCGCCGATGATGTTGCTGAAAAGCCTGACGCCTTCTTCCTCGATCTTGTAGCCTCCAACGGACCACCGGATGCTGTCCCAGTTCCGGGTGATATAGTCGTCCAGGTAGGCATCGCTGAACTGGCGCATGGTCAGACGGGCAACACCGACATGACGCCAAAGCGGTTCACCATCCTGATAGAGCACGGCGGCGGATAGCAGTTGATGGGTCTGACCTCTTAGAGCGGCGAGCTGCGTGCGGGCCTGTTCGGGATCTTCGGGCTTCGAGAGCAGTTTCTTGTCGAAAGACAAGACCTGGTCACAGCCAAGCACGAGCGAGCCGAAGTTCTTCATGGACAGCTTGCGCGCTTTCATTTCGGCCAGCGCGTCAGCAATGTCGCGCGGGGACGCAGCTTCGGACAGGAGCGCAGCCTTTGTCGCATCCTCGTCTATCCGGGCGGGTATCGATTCGTGTGGCACGCCCGCTGCGCGCAGCATTTGTGACCGGATCGCGGAGGCAGAGGCTAGGATAAACGGATCTTTCATGTGGATATCCTGGTGTGCAATTTCGTGGGCAAACTGCGGAGCGATTGGTTGATCGAGAACCCGTATCGGGGCGCCCAAGGACAAGCACGCCCTTGTCCCAGTGTTCCCCCGGTTTGTCCACTCGGGACAAGGAGGAATCAGTGATGTGGATAAATTGGACCGTTCCTGGGCCCAAACTGGAATGCAATATCGAAAATCGCGCCTGCGAGAATACTAAATGCTTTAATATCAGTCATTTAACCTATATCTTGCCCGGTGACCGCGATTTGGGTTCAACGGCGGAAATGTGGGCAAACCAGAGGAAAAGTCGCAAGAGAGCGATTATCCCCGGCACCACTACCACCACCATCTTTCTAGATTCTTTTTTGATTTGGTAAGAGGTTGGCATGGCAGGGGACGTGCTCTGTCGCTTGACTCGAGAAAGCGATGTGCTTAGCTGCTTCCTGTTCCGTCCGGAACGATGAATTCCCTTAGAAGACTGACAAAGCCGATCTGCTCGGCAGGAGAAGACCATTGTCTGAACACCGACTGAATCTGGCCGACCTGAAGGCACAGAGTCCCAAAGACCTGTTGTCCATGGCCGAGGAACTGGAGATCGAAAACGCCTCGACCATGCGCAAGGGCGATATGATGTTCTCGATCCTGCGGGAGCGGGCTGACGATGGGTGGATCATCGGGGGTGACGGTGTTCTGGAGGTTCTTCAGGATGGCTTTGGCTTCCTTCGCTCGCCGGAAGCGAACTACCTGCCAGGACCGGACGACATTTATGTCAGCCCGGAAATGATCAAGAAATTCTCCCTACGGACCGGTGACACGGTTGAAGGGGTGATCAAGGAACCGAATGACAGCGAACGTTACTTCGCGCTGATCACGGTCGAGTCGATCAACTTCTCGGAGCCGGAAAAAGCCAAGCACAAGGTTGCGTTCGATAACCTGACGCCGCTCTACCCGGATGAGCGGTTGAAGATGGAAATCGAGGACGATCCGACGATCAAGGATCGCTCGGCGCGGATCATCGACCTTGTGGCGCCGATCGGTAAGGGGCAGCGGTCGCTGATCGTGGCCCCGCCGCGCACGGGTAAGACGGTTCTGCTTCAGAACATTGCCCATTCGATCGAGCACAACCATCCCGAATGCTATCTGATCGTCCTTCTGATCGATGAACGGCCGGAGGAGGTCACGGACATGCAGCGCTCGGTGAAAGGCGAGGTCATCTCCTCGACATTCGACGAGCCGGCCTCGCGCCACGTGGCGGTATCCGAGATGGTGATCGAGAAGGCCAAGCGCCTGGTCGAACACAAGCGGGACGTGGTGATCCTGCTGGACTCGATTACCCGTTTGGGGCGCGCCTTCAACACGACCGTGCCGTCGTCCGGCAAGGTCCTGACCGGTGGTGTGGATGCCAATGCGCTGCAGCGGCCGAAGCGGTTCTTTGGTGCCGCAAGAAATATCGAGGAAGGCGGATCGCTGACCATCATCGCGACGGCGCTGATCGATACGGGTAGCCGCATGGACGAGGTGATTTTCGAAGAATTCAAGGGAACTGGTAACAGCGAAATCGTTCTGGACCGCAAGGTTGCCGACAAACGTGTCTTCCCGGCGATGGATATCCTGAAATCGGGCACGCGGAAGGAGGATCTCTTGGTGGACAAGGTCGATCTGCAGAAAACCTTTGTCCTACGGCGGATCCTCAACCCGATGGGCACGACGGATGCCATTGAGTTCCTGATTTCGAAGCTCAAGCAGACCAAGACGAATTCCGATTTCTTCGAGTCCATGAATACCTAATAAATTCAAGGAGTTATGAATGGATACCATATTTGCCCAGGCAACGGCCCCGGGCAAGGCCGGGGTGTCCATCGTGCGGGTTTCCGGGCCAAATGCATTGGAAGCCGGGCGGCTCTTCAATGTGGACCTGGACACCGTTGATCGAAAGGTCGCACGCTTGCAGGACAGCGATGGCGGCCTGATCGACATTGCCTTTGTCCTGTCTTTCGAGAAGGGCCGGAGCTTTACCGGAGAGCCAGTCGTCGAGTTTCATGTTCATGGATCCAGAGCGATTGTTGCGCGGGTTCTGGACCGGCTTTCGGCGGCGGGGTATCGGCACGCTGAACCGGGGGAGTTCACAAGGCGCGCGCTTGAGAATGGCCAGCTTGATTTGGCCCAGGTCGAGGGGCTCGCGGATCTGATAGATGCGGAGACAGAGGAGCAAAGGCGCCAGGCGGTCCGGGTGCTAGATGGGGCCATCGGTAAACTCGTAGAGGGTTGGAGAAGCCGGTTGATCAGGGCAGCTGCGCTTCTCGAGGCAACGATAGATTTCGCTGAAGAGGATATACCTGAAAATGTCTTTCCGGAGGTGACGGAGCTTCTGTCTTCGGTTCATCAGGAATTGAAGCGCGAGGCTGAGGGTGCCGAAATCAGAGAGCGGGTGCGCGACGGGTTCGAGGTCGCGATCATCGGTCCACCGAATGTCGGGAAGTCGACACTTCTGAACAGGCTCGCAGGGCGCGATGCTGCGATCACGTCGGAACATGCGGGTACAACGCGTGACGTGATCGAAGTGAACATGGATCTTCGAGGCATACCGGTGACCATGTTGGATACAGCTGGCCTGCGGGATGCCGAGGATGCCGTCGAGAGGATCGGGATTGACCTTGCCCGAAGACGCGCAGCGGATGCTGATATCAGGATCCAACTTATTGCGTCGCCCGACGACCGTGTTGAACGTTACAGCGAGGATGACATCATCCTGCTTGGCAAGGCGGATTCGCGCCCTTTGGAGGGTATCGATGGCGTATCCGGTTTGACGGGATTGGGCGTTGATGACCTTGTAGACCGCGTCGCGGCGCTCCTTTCGGACCGGGTGATGTCGGCCGGGGCGGCCACGCGTGCACGGCATGCAGTCGCGTTACGGGAAGGGGTTGTTCTGATTGCTGCTGTCTTGGATAGGATTGCCGAGGGTGATATCGAAACAGTGGACCTATTGGCCGAGGATGTCAGGACCGCAACCCGGTCGCTGGATTCGTTGGTCGGGCGCATTGATGTTGAATCGTTGTTGGACGAAATCTTCAGTAGCTTTTGCATCGGAAAGTGAGGCGTGTTTCACGTGAAACATTCGAGCTATGACGTGATAGTAGTCGGTGGAGGGCATGCGGGCGCCGAGGCGGCCCATGCTGCCGCACGCATGGGTGTATCGACGGCCTTGGTCACCTTGTCGGTGAACGGTATCGGGGTGATGTCCTGTAACCCGGCGATCGGTGGACTTGGGAAAGGCCACCTGGTCCGCGAGATCGACGCGATGGATGGCGTGATGGGTCGGGTTGCTGATTTCGCGGGGATCCAGTTTCGCCTTCTTAATCGACGCAAGGGACCCGCCGTTCAAGGGCCACGCACGCAGGCGGACCGGGCGCTTTACCGTAAGGCGATGCTTGACGAGACGATGCGTCAGCCGGGGCTCGACATCATCGAGGGAGAGGCTGTCGACCTTATCGTCAAAGACGGGCAAGCGCGAGGAGTGGTCCTGGGAGATGGAAGTGAGGTTCCGGCAAAGCGGGTCGTTTTGACCACCGGAACTTTTCTCCGAGGGATCATTCATATTGGGGATGAACAACGCCCCGCGGGACGAATGGGCGAGAATCCCTCTGTCCGACTTGCGGAAAGACTGGATCATCTTGGTCTGGAGCTTGGCCGCCTGAAGACTGGAACTCCACCACGTTTGGACGGGCGGACGATCGATTGGAATGGCCTTGATCGCCAGGAGGCTGATCTTGACCCCGTCTTGTTCAGCTTCCTGCATGACAAACCTTTCGCGCGCCAGGTCGCTTGCGGGATCACGCACACGAATGAAAAAACGCATGATATCATTCGGCGAAACCTGGATCGGTCGGCAATGTATGGCGGCATGATCGAGGGTGTTGGGCCGCGCTACTGCCCGTCGATAGAAGACAAGGTCGTGCGGTTCGAGGGTAAGGAGTCGCATCAGGTCTTCCTGGAGCCGGAGGGCCTCGACGATAACACCGTCTATCCGAATGGTATTTCGACGTCGCTGCCGGCTGAGGTGCAGGAGGAATACGTTCATTCGATGGCCGGATTGGAAAACGCTCGTATTCTGCAGCCTGGTTACGCGATCGAGTACGACTATGTTGATCCGCGCAGTCTTACCTCACATCTTGAGCTCCAGGCGTTGCCCGGGCTTTACCTTGCCGGACAGATCAATGGAACGACGGGGTATGAAGAGGCCGCCGCTCAGGGGCTTGTCGCTGGCCTTGCGGCCGCTGCGATGGTTCAGGAGAAGGAGCCGATCCAGTTTGATCGCGCGAATTCCTATATCGGGGTGATGGTGGATGATTTGGTGACCCGCGGTGTTACCGAACCCTATCGCATGTTCACCTCGCGCGCTGAATACCGTCTTGCTCTTCGCGCTGACAATGCCGATGCCCGACTCACAGAGATTGGACGGGCGGCAGGATGTGTTGGTGATCAAAGATGGTCGGTCTTTGAGGAGAAGTCCGAGGCGATTTCAGATTTGACCGATCTGTTGCGCGAAACCATTGTCAGTTCGCGGGAATTGGCGGGCGCCGGGGTCAAGGTCAATCGTGATGGGCCCAAGCGATCTCTTTTCGACGCCTTGTCGATCAGCGGGACTGAGTTTCAAGACATCGTCGGCTTTCTCGATGATGAATTGCGACCGGCGAATGCGAAGATCATCAAGCAAGTCGCCACGAACGCACTTTATCATCACTATCTGGAGCGGCAGCAGAAAGACGTGGCGCTGCTCCGCAAGGACGAGGCGCTGAAATTGCCGACTGATCTCGACTACGAAGGGCTGCCGGGCCTCTCTGGCGAATTGGCGGTCAAGCTGCAGCGCATTCGGCCGGAAACCATTGCGCAAGCGAGCCGGATCGAGGGCATGACTCCGGCGGCCCTGACGTTGCTGGTCGCTCTGATCCGGAAGCGCGAAGCCCGAACGATAGCCTCCTGATGGGACCGCTTGGCATTGCAGGACTTGATGTTTCACGTGAAACATCCGAAAAGCTTGAGGCCCTCGCTGCACTGACGCTGAAATGGACCAACAAGATCAACCTGATCTCGCGCTCAACGCGCGAGGACATTCAAGACAGGCATATCCGGGATTCCGCGCAGCTTTATCTCCTCGCGCCAACCTCGTGGATCAGCTGGACAGATCTTGGTAGCGGCGGTGGCTATCCCGGACTTGTGATCGCTACCCTGGCCTCTGGCCAGCAAAGGGTCACGCTTGTCGAAAGTGATGCCCGCAAGTGCACCTTTCTTAGAACGGCCATTCGTGAGCTTGACCTGCCAGCCAGCGTCGTTAATGAAAGGATAGAGAACGCCAACCTTGTCTCGTCCGATGTTGTGTCGGCACGCGCCTTGGCGCCGCTGGAAAGCCTGCTCACCTATACGGAACACCTTTTGAAAAAGGATGGAGTTGCCCTTTTTCCCAAGGGACGCGGCTATCTCGATGAAATCGCGGCGGCGCATCGAAATTGGGCCTTTGAGCACGAAGCGCTTCCCAGTATCACTAGTCCTGACGCCCGCATCCTCCGACTCTCAGGGATAAACCGACGTGGATCTTAGCCGAACAACTGACCCAAAGATCATTGCCATCGCCAACCAGAAAGGCGGGGTCGGCAAGACGACGACGGCGATCAATCTTGGCGCGGCGCTTGCACGGTCTGGCAGGCGTGTCCTGCTGGTTGATCTTGATCCACAGGGCAACGCGTCGACTGGCCTTGGGATGGATGACCGGGATGTGACGACATATGACCTCATCCTGGGAGATGCGACGCCGGGTGAATCAGCCCAGTCAACAGGCGTCGAAAACCTTCTGCTGATCCCGGCAACAACTGATCTGAGCTCGGCAGATATCAATCTGATCTCCAACGAAAAACGAAGCTTCGTGCTGCATGATGCGCTGCGGCAGCCTTCGATGGATGATTTGCACCTGGATTACATCCTGATCGACTGCCCGCCGTCTTTGAACATCCTGACGGTCAATGCCATGGTTGCGGCGCATTCTGTTGTCGTTCCCTTGCAGAGCGAATTCTTCGCACTTGAGGGCCTGTCGCAGTTGATGTTGACCATCCGAGAAGTGCGCCAGGCCGCGAATCCGTCCTTGCGTATCGAAGGTGTGGTGTTGACGATGTATGATAAACGCAACAACTTGTGTCAGCAGGTTGAGCTGGATGCGCGCGAGAATCTGCAGGACCTTGTTTTCAAGACGGTCATCCCGCGAAATGTGAGGCTGAGCGAGGCGCCCTCTTATGCTCTACCGGTGATGGATTACGATCCCAGTTCCAAGGGCAGTCAGGCCTATTTGGGGCTGGCGCAAGAGATCATGGCACGAGAGGTGCCCGCGGCGGAAAGGCGGACAGGATGAGCGAGAACAAGACACGGGCAAGGGGTCTCGGGCGCGGTTTGTCATCGCTCATGTCCGATGTGGTGACACAGGAGCCGACCGCGACTGACGGCCCTGTTTCGAAAACCAATCCCGATCGTACCGTTCCCATAGAACGCATTCGGCCGAATCCCGAGCAGCCACGGCGCAGTTTCGACGAGGGCGCTCTTGCGGAGCTGGCAGACTCGATCCGGGCGAAGGGGGTCATTCAGCCCTTAATCGTCCGTGAGACTGACGACTCCATGTACGAGATCGTAGCCGGCGAACGCCGCTGGCGTGCCGCTCAAAAGGCCGGTCTGCACGAGCTTCCGGTTCTCGTGCGTGATTTGTCCGACACCGAGGTGCTGGAATTCGCCATTATCGAGAATATTCAACGCGCTGACCTGAATGCCGTGGATGAGGCGACCGGTTATCGCCAGCTGATGGACCGCTTTGATCGCACCCAGGAAGATATCGCGTCCGCGCTGGGGAAGAGCCGCAGTCACATTGCTAATCTCCTCCGCCTGCTCACCCTGCCCCAGGACGTTCAGGCTTTCGTGGTTGACGGGCGACTATCTGCCGGGCACGCCCGTGCGCTGGTTGGCAAGGAAAACGCCTTGGATCTCGCGCGCAAGATCATCAAGGATGGTCTGTCCGTGCGGCAGGTCGAGAAGCTCGCATCAGCGAAACGCAAGAACAAAGCGCCGCAGCCCCAAGCCGTGGAGAAAGACGCGGATACCAAACAGATCGAAAAGGAATTGGCGGCACATCTTGGAATGCCCGTCCAGATCGATCACGCATCCGGTGCAGAGAACGGCAAGCTCACGCTGAAATACCGCGATCTCGCTCAGCTTGATGATTTGCTTAGGCTGTTGTCGGGCGGCTGATCGGCAAACAGGCGGCTCAACACGGCATTCAGAAGCGGGCGGCCCGCCGGGGTCAGGCGTAGCCTGTCATTCACCTTTTCAATCAGCCCAATTTCTTTTAAGTAATTGATATTATTAGAAAAAATATCTGTTTCGCGAGGCGTGATTTCAATACCCTCAACCAGCCTCAACCCCATCAGGAAACGCTCTTGGCACATTTCGCTTTCAGATAGCGCGACGCGAGTCTCCGCGCTGGCCTGATCCACTGCCGATAGCCAAGCCTGAGGGCTTTTCTGTGCCTCGGTCGACCACCGCTGTCCGTCCAGTGTCAACCGGCCATGCGCACCAGGACCGATACCAGCATAGTCCCCACCCATCCAATAGATCAGATTGTGGCGGCTCTCCTGTCTCGGTCGGGCATGGTTAGACACTTCATATGCCGGCAGGCCGGCCCTCTCGGTCATGCCTTGCGTTACATCCCAAAGATCGGCGCCCAGATCCTCATCCGGCAGGCCGCGAAGCCCGCCCCGCGCGAACCTGTCACCGAAAGCCGTCCCGGGCTCGATGGTCAGTTGATAGAGCGAAAGATGCATCGGCTGGAAGTCCAGCGCGCGTGCGAGTTCGGCCGACCACATTTCGATGTCTTGGTCCTGACGGGCATAAATGAGGTCGAAACTGACCCGGTCGAAAACGGATCGTGCGATATTCAACGCGTCGAGCCCTTCACGTGCGGTGTGAAGCCGGCCGAGGCGCCGCAGATCCGTATCGTCGAGCGCCTGCAGACCGAGCGAAACCCGATTCACGCCCGCAGACCGATACGCGGAGAATCTGGACGCCTCGACTGACGTCGGGTTGGCCTCCAACGTGATTTCCACATCGTTTTCGAACCGCCAGTTTCGTTGAACCCTGTCCAGGATCCGGTCAACGGTTCGCCCATCCATCAGGCTTGGTGTCCCCCCACCGAAGAAAACCGATCGGAGAACCCGGTCCGACGTTTCCTCGGCGACCCGATCCAGTTCCTTCAGGTAGGCAGAGGTCCAGGAGTCCTGGTCGATCTTTGCCCAGACATGAGAATTGAAATCGCAATAGGGGCACTTTGCCTGACAGAATGGCCAATGAATATAAAGGCCGAACCCGAGGTCAGGCAAAGCAGCCCTCGATGAGTTTTTCAAAAGCCCGCGCACGGTGGCTGATCCGGTTCTTTTCCCAGCGGTCCATTTCTCCGAACGTCAGGTCATAGCCATCGGGCTGAAAGATCGGATCGTACCCGTGCCCCTGGACGCCCCGCATCGGCCAGACGATCCGGCCGGGCATGACTCCCTCGAAAACCTCGTCATGCCCGTCGGGCCAGGCCAGCACCAGGGTGCACCGGAACTGTGCGAGCCGAGGTTCTGGCGCGTTGCGCGCGTTAAGCTCGTTCCAGGTGCGCGTCATGGCGCGATGAAAGTCGCGTCCATTGGGCCCCTCTGCCCAATCGGCGGTATGCACACCCGGCGCGCCGTCCAGCCCATCCACCGTGATACCACTGTCATCGGCCAATGCCGGCAGGCCCGTCGCCTTGACCCCGGCATGTGCCTTGATCCGTGCATTGCCAACAAAGGTCGTTTCTGTTTCGTCCGGCTCTGGCAGGCCGTGATCGGCATTTGACGAGACGGTCACACTGAAAGGCGCCAAAAGATCGGCGATCTCTTCCAGCTTGCCCTGGTTATGGGTCGCAACCAAAAGGTCCCGGCCCTGGAATCTCCGCGTCACCCCAAGGCCTCCATCTGCGCCCGGCCCAGTTCCGCGACGCCTTTTTGTGCGAGTCCCATCAATTGGTCCATCTGGTCCCGCGAAAAGGTCGACCCCTCTGCCGACATCTGCACTTCGATCATCTTCTCGCCGGTCATGACGAAGTTTCCATCCACGCCCGCTTCGCTATCCTCGGGATAATCCAGGTCAAGAACGGGCTGACCGGCATAGATCCCGCAGCTGACTGCCGCGACCGGTATTTCGAGGGGGTCATGGCTCAATTCCCCGGCCTTGATCAGCTTCTGTACTGCGAGTTTCAAAGCAACCCAGCCGCCGGTGATCGCCGCACAGCGCGTGCCGCCATCCGCCTGGATCACGTCGCAATCCACGGTGATCTGACGCTCGCCCATCGCGACCCGATCGGTTCCAGCCCGCAGGCTGCGGCCGATCAGGCGCTGGATTTCGACGGTGCGGCCGCCTTGTTTGCCTGCGGTGGCCTCGCGCCGCATGCGGCTCCCGGTGGAACGGGGCAACATCCCGTATTCCGCCGTGACCCAGCCCAGCCCCGAGCCCTTTATGAAGGGCGGAACCCGTTCCTCGATCGACGCCGTGCAAAGGACATGCGTGTCCCCGCATCGGATCAGGCAGGACCCCTCCGCGTGTTTCGTCACACCGGTTTCGATTGAAATCGGCCGCATCTCGTCCAAATTACGTCCAGAGGGTCGCATGATAACATCCTTGTTCCGTTCCGGGTCGGGATACGCGCCCTGCCCGGCAATTCCAACCCCGATTGACCTTGCTGGACTGCCGCATTTAATGTGACCGACCGAACCCAGAGACAGTGGAATGGCCGAGCAAACACCATCCATAACCGAACTCAACGAACGCTCGCGCGAAGTCTTTCGCCGGGTGGTAGAGGGCTACCTTGATACCGGTGCTCCAGTCGGGTCCCGAACGCTGACCCGAGCCCTGACCGAGAAAGTCAGCGCAGCGACGATCCGCAACGTGATGCAGGATCTCGAATTTCTCGGACTTCTGGACAGCCCGCATGTCAGCGCCGGCCGTGTCCCGACAGAACTTGGCTTGCGCATGTTCGTCGACGGATTGCTCGAGGTCGGAGAGATGGATGGCCAGGACCGCGCCCGCATCGATGAAACACTTGGCGGGAACGATCAGGATGTCTCCACCGCGCTGGACCGGATCGGCTCTGCCCTGTCCGGCGTGACCCATGGGGCGAGCCTTGTTCTCACACCGAAACACGAAGCCCCGATCAAGCACATAGATTTCGTCAACCTCGGGCCGGATCGGGCGCTTGTCGTGCTCGTCTATGCCGATGGCCATGTCGAAAACCGCGTATTCACCCCGCCGCCGGGGCAAACCCCATCCTCGATGCGGGAAGCGGCCAATTTCATCAACGCCATCGCAGAGGGCCGCACCCTCGCAGAGCTCAGCAAAGCCATCGCCCGAGAGATCGACAAACGCCGTCAGGAGATCGACTCACTGGCGCGCGAGCTGGTCGAAAGCGGCGCTGCGATCTGGGAGAATCCGGGCGAATCATCCGAACGTCTGATTGTCCGTGGCCGCGGAAACCTGATCTCGGACCAAGACGAAACCGATCTGGACCGCATTCGCGTCCTGTTCGATGACCTCGAGCGCAAGCAGGACATCGTCGATTTTCTCGATCTCGCGGAAACCGGAGAGGGCGTGCGCATTTTTATCGGCTCCGAGAACAAGCTTTTCTCACTTTCGGGTTCATCTTTGGTGGTGTCTCCTTATATGAACGCTGACCGAAAGATCGTTGGCGCCGTTGGCGTCATCGGGCCGACCCGACTGAACTATGGACGGATCGTGCCGATTGTGGATTACACCGCGCAGTTGGTGGGGCGACTGATCTCCAACCGCGGATAGGAAGGCGACTATGAGCACAGCGAAACCAGAAGAGCAGATTTCCGACGACACCATGGAAGACATGGCCGACGAGCCGATGTCCCTGGATGAATTGGCCGAGGAAGGCGACGAGATCGAGGCGCTGCGCGCAGAGAACGCCGAGTTGAAAGATGCCTATATTCGCGCCTTGGCCGATGCGGAAAACACCCGCAAGCGGGCCGAGCGTGATCGCCGCGAGGCCGAGAATTACGGTGGTTCCCGCCTCGCGCGGGATCTGCTCCCGGTCTATGACAACCTCGAACGCGCCTTGCGCCAGGACGGGGACGATGTCAGCGAATTCGACAAGGCCCTGCTCGAAGGTGTTCAGCTGACCATGCGCGAGCTGCTCAAGGTTTTTGAAAAACACGGGATTACCCCGATCCAGCCCGAGCTGGGCGACAAGTTCGATCCCCAAAGCCACGAGGCGATGTTCGAAGCGCCGGTGCCCAACACCAAGGCGGGCGACATCATTCAGGTCTCTGCCACGGGATTCATGTTGCACGATCGCCTTCTTCGCCCCGCGCAGGTTGGCGTCAGTTCGACTCCGGCGTCGTAAGCGCCTTCAGCTCGTAAACCAGGTCCAGCGCTTCCCGCGGCGTCAAGTTGTCGGGAAGCACCCCTTTGAGTCTCTCCTCGACTTCCGACTCGGTCGCAGGCGTCGGTGAAGGTGCCGACGGCGTTGCGGAAAACAGCGGTAGCTCGTCGATCAAGCTGTCCGGACCGCGCCCGGTTTCCCGTTCTCCCTTTTCCAGCATCTCCAGAACCACCTTGGCGCGTTCGACAACCTGGGCCGGCAGGCCGGCCAGGCGGGCGACCTGCACACCGTAGCTGCCTTCAGCCGTGCCGCGCTTCACCTCATGCAGGAAGACCACCTCACCTTCCCATTCCTTGACCCGAACCGTCGCGTTCTCGACCCCCTCCAAACGCGCCGAAAGCGCGGTCAATTCGTGGTAATGCGTGGCGAACAGGCTGCGGCAGCGGTTCACCTCATGCAAATGCTCCAGGGTCGCCCAAGCGATGGACAGACCATCATACGTCGATGTTCCACGTCCAATCTCATCGAGGATGACAAGGGCGCGGTCGTCCGCCTGGTTCAGGATTGCCGCCGTTTCGACCATCTCGACCATGAAGGTCGAGCGCCCACGCGCCAGGTCGTCAGAGGCCCCCACCCGGCTGAAAATCTGGCTGACCAACCCGATATGGGCAGATGTTGCCGGCACGAACGATCCGGTCTGTGCCAGCGCCGCGATCAAGGCGTTCTGGCGGAGAAACGTCGATTTACCCGCCATGTTCGGCCCGGTCAGAAGCCAAACCGATTGTTCGGTCAGATTGCAGTCATTGGCGACGAAGGGCGTGCCGTCCTTCTTGAGGGCCGCCTCGACAACCGGGTGGCGTCCGCCGATGATCTCGAAGTCCCGGGTGTCGTCTACCACTGGGCGCGTCCAGCCCTCCTCGCGCGCCAGCTTCGCCAGGGCCGAGATGACGTCCAGCTCGGCGAACGCGCGTGCTAGGGCAGAAATACGCGCCGCCTCCTCGAGAATACGGTCTTTCAAGCTGGAATAGAGCCGCTTTTCGATTTCCAGAACCCGACCCCCGGCATTGAGGATGCGGGTTTCAAGCTCACTCAGTTCCAGGGTTGTGAACCGCACCTGGTTCGCCGTTGTCTGCCGGTGAATGAAGGTCTCCGACAATGGCGGCTCCATCATCTTCTTGGCATGGGTCGAGGTGGTTTCGATGAAGTAGCCCAGAACGTTGTTATGCTTGATCTTGAGAGAGGCGATGTCCGAAAGTTTCGCATAGTCCGTCTGCAATCCGGCGATCACAGACCGTCCCTCGTCCCGTAATTTGCGGAACTCGTCCAGCTCCTCGTCGTAGCCAGCCGCGATGAAAGCGCCGTCACGGGTCAGAAGGGGCGGCTCGGCGACCAGAGCCGCTTCAAGATGTTCCCCGATCTCTTCAAGCCCGACAAGTCCGGCGCGCGCATGTCCCAGGATGTCGGGCATCTGTTCCGGCAGAAGGTCGTGCAGCGCGCGCGCGGCGGCGATGGAATTCCGGATCGCCGCCATGTCGCGTGGCCCACCACGATCCAGCGCCAGTCGGGACAGAGCACGATCGAGGTCATGAACGGATTTCAGAGCCTCACGGACATCTTCGAAGAGTGCCGGCTGCTCATGGGCAAATTCGACACTGTCCAACCTCGACTGCACTGTTTCAAGGGATCGGGACGGGGCGGACAGACGCCGCTCCAGCAGCCGTGCACCGGGCGAGGTGATCGTCTTGTCGATCGCGCCCAACAAGGAGCCGGCCCGCCCCCCTGTCATCGAATTGGTCAATTCCAGTGAGCGCCGGGTGGCGGCGTCGATCTGCATTGCGCCGTCGCGGTATTCCTTGACCGGCGGCCGGAGCAACGGCAGCTTCCCCTTCTGGGTGATCTCCAGATACTCGACCACGGCGGCAAGGGCTGCGATCTCGTGCCGGTCGAAGCTGCCAAATCCGTCAAGTGACTC
Source organism: Salibaculum griseiflavum (assembly GCF_003129565.1). Lineage (GTDB taxonomy): Bacteria > Pseudomonadota > Alphaproteobacteria > Rhodobacterales > Rhodobacteraceae > Salibaculum > Salibaculum griseiflavum. The sequence continues at coordinate 69,049 of NZ_QETF01000007.1, read as the reverse complement.
GACCGAGTAGAGCCTGCACATGCGTGAAAGGCCGTTTGTGCTGTCGAAAGCCGCGCTTCCGAGCACCGTCAACGACGCGCCGGACTCTTCGATGATCTGCCCGAACTCACCCTCACCGCTTTCCGAAACCAACACCTCGCGCGGGGCAAGCCGGGCCAGTTCGGGGCCTAGGGCCACTGGCGCGCAGGTCATGACCGACAGGCTGCCCGTTGAAATATCGGCCCAAGCCAAAGCCGATTGCCCACGAACCTGGGCATAGGCGGCGAGGAAATTATGACGGCGTGCATCGAGCAGGCTTTCCTCGGTCAAGGTGCCCGGTGTCACCAGCCGCACGACCTCGCGTTTGACGACAGCCTTCGATCCCCGCTTTTTTGCTTCGGCGGGGTCTTCCATCTGCTCGCAGACCGCGACCCGGAAGCCCTTGCGGATCAGGGTCAACAAGTAGCCTTCGGCGGAATGCACAGGCACGCCGCACATGGGGATGTCTTCACCCAGGTGTTTGCCGCGCTTGGTCAGGGCGATATCCAACGCCTCGGCCGCCGCCACGGCGTCGTCGAAAAACAACTCGTAGAAATCGCCCATCCGATAAAACAACAGGGCATCGGGATGGCCTTCCTTGATCTCCAGGAATTGCGCCATCATCGGTGTGACACTGGCCGATTTGTTGCTCATTCATCCCCCCGGATACCTGCCCGCCGAACCTAACCAGCGGATGTTAGCGACGAAAGTCGAAAAGAGACCGGTTGCGGGGCCAACCGCCTATCCCTTAAAGCTTCTTGCGCTGAACGGGAGGAACCACATGGCCAAGCACCGCATCACGCGCGAGGAAGCGCTGCAATTCCACATCGAACCCACGCCGGGCAAGTGGGAGGTGCAGGCCACAGTTCCAATGACGACGCAGCGGGACTTGTCGCTGGCCTATTCCCCAGGTGTGGCCGTGCCCTGCGAGGAAATCGCCGCCAACCCGGAGACCGTTTATGACTACACCAACAAGGGCAATCTTGTTGCCGTGATTTCCAACGGCACAGCGGTTTTGGGTCTCGGCAACCTGGGCGCGTCCGGGTCCAAACCGGTGATGGAGGGCAAGTCGGTCCTGTTCAAACGGTTCGCTGATGTGAACTCCATCGATATCGAGCTGGATACCGAAGACCCTGACGAATTCTGCAAGGCCGTGCGCCTGATGGGGCCGACCTTTGGCGGCATCAACCTTGAGGACATCAAGGCGCCCGAGTGTTTCATCATCGAACAGCGTCTCAAGGAAGAGATGGACATTCCCGTCTTCCATGACGACCAGCACGGCACCGCCGTGATATGCGCCGCCGGCCTGATCAACGCGCTGCACCTGTCCGGCAAGAAGATCGAGGATTGCCGCATTGTCCTCAACGGCGCCGGTGCCGCCGGGATCGCCTGTATCGAGCTGCTCAAGGCGATGGGCGCGCGGCATGAAAACTGCGTCGTCTGTGATACCAAAGGCGTGATCTACCAGGGCCGGACCGAGGGCATGAACCAGTGGAAATCGGCCCACGCGATCAAGACCGACCTGCGCAGCCTCGAAGAGGCGATGAAGGGCGCCGACGTTTTCCTGGGCGTGTCGGTCAAGGGGGCCGTGACGCATGAGATGGTCGAGAGCATGGCGGATAACCCTGTCATCTTCGCCATGGCGAACCCCGACCCGGAAATTACCCCCGAAGAGGCGCAAGCCGTTCGCGTGGATGCCATCGTCGCCACCGGTCGCTCGGACTATCCCAACCAGGTGAACAACGTCCTGGGCTTTCCCTACCTGTTCCGAGGCGCACTGGATATTCATGCGCGTGCCATCAACGACGAGATGAAGATTGCCTGCGCTCACGCCCTCGCCCGTCTTGCCCGTGAAGATGTGCCCGACGAGGTCGCTATGGCCTATGGGCGCAAACTGACCTTCGGTCGCGATTATATCATTCCGACGCCCTTTGATCCGCGCCTTATCCACGTGGTGCCACCCGCCGTGGCCCGTGCCGGGATGGAAACGGGTGTGGCCCGGCGACCCATCGTGGACATGGACGGCTACGAGGAATCGCTGAAAACCCGGATGGACCCGACCGCGTCGATCCTGCGCGGGATCAATGCCCGCGCCCGCAAGAACCAGTCCACCGTCGTTTTCGCCGAGGGCGATGACCCGCGCGTGTTGCGCGCCGCCGTGTCGTATCAACGGGGTGGATATGGCCGGGCGCTGGTCGTGGGTCGCGAACAGGACGTGAAACAAAAGCTGGAGGCCGAGGGGCTGGGCGATGCCGTGCGCGAACTGCGCGTGGTGAATGCGGCGAACACCGACTACCTCGATACCTATAAGGACTTCCTCTACGAACGGCTTCAGCGCAAGGGCCATGACCGGCACGACATCCACCGCCTTGCCGCGCGCGATCGGCACGTGTTCTCGGCGCTGATGCTGGCGCATGACCATGCCGATGCCATGGTCACCGGCGCAACCCGCAAATCGGCGCATGTGCTGGAACTGATCAATCACGTTTTCGACGCCAGCCCGCAGGACGGTGCTGTTGGTGTCTCGGCAGTCTTGAACAAGGGGCGGATCGTCCTGATCTCGGATACGCTTGTTCATGAGTGGCCGGACGAGAACGACCTTGCCGTCATCGCCGAGCGCGGCGCCTCGGTCGCGCGCGACCTCGGCTTGGAGCCGCGTGTCGCCTTCCTGTCTTTCTCGACCTTCGGCTATCCGGTTTCGGAACGCGCGACCAAGATGCACATGGCCCCCAAGGTCCTGGACGCACGCGGCGTGGATTTCGAATACGAAGGCGAAATGACCGTCGATGTCGCCCTGAACCCCAAGGCGATGGAGCAATATCCGTTTTCGCGCCTGACCGGCCCGGCAAATGTCTTGGTGGTGCCGGCGCGGCACTCCGCCTCGATCTCGGTCAAGCTGATGCAGGAAATGGCCGGGGCGACCGTGATCGGCCCGATCCTTTCGGGGATCGACCGGCCGATCCAGATCTGCTCCACCACCGCAACGGTGAATGACATCCTGAACATGGCCGTTCTGGCGGCCTGCAAGGTCGGCTGATGACCGTCTGGAACCTCGGCTCGATCAACGCGGATTTCATCTATCAGGTGCCGCATCTGCCCGGGCCGGGCGAAACGCTCAGCTCGACCGACCGGCAGGTTTTCCTCGGCGGCAAGGGGACGAACATGTCTGTCGCCGCCGCACAGGCGGGGGCGCATGTTTCTCATATCGGAGCAGTGGGTCCGGACGGGCGCTGGGCCGTGGACCGGCTGATGGAATACGGCGTCGATACGCGCCATATCGCCCAGGTCGAGACCGAGACCTGCCAGGCGATGATCTTCGTTGATCCGGATGGTGAGAACATGATCGTGCTCCATCCCGGGGCCAACATGAAGATCCCGCCAGAAATCCTCGAACAGGCTCTGACTCGCGCGGAAACGGGTGATTGGCTGGTCATGCAGAACGAAACCATCCTGCAGCCCGAGGCCGCTACCTTGGCCAGCAAAATGGGGTTGAAGGTGGCATATGCGGCGGCGCCGTTCGACGCCGAGAAGGTGCAGGCGGTGCTGGACCATCTCGATCTGCTTTTCCTGAACGCGGTTGAGGCCCAACAACTGGAAGAGGCGACCGGGACATCCCCGGCCAAATTGCCCGTGGAGAACGTGATCGTCACCCAGGGAGGTGATGGAGCCACATGGTTCGGTCCCGATGGACCGGTGCATGTCGCGGCGCTGCAGGTTGAGCCGGTCGATACGACCGGTGCGGGCGACACCTTTACCGGCTATGTTCTGGCGGGGTTGGATCGTGGCATGCCCATGGCGCAGGCCATGGGTCTGGCAAACACGGCGGCGGCCCTTATGGTCATGCGCCACGGCACCGCCGACGTGATCCCCGACCTGGCAGAGGTTCAGTCCTTTCGCGCCTAGTTCACGAACGGCGCGTCGTTCCCCCAGAGCTGCCGAATGCGTGCATCGCGGCCGCAGGCGTCGCGGTAGAACTTGTATGCCTCTTCCATGGTCTTGATGCCGCGCCGGGTAATCACGCGGTCCTGTCCGCGATAATAGTTCTGGTGGTAATCTTCGGCCTCGTAGAAAGGCCCGGCATCGAGAATGGGCGTTACAATGGGTTGCCCCAACTCGGACTCGGCGGCGGCCTTGGCGGCGACCGCCGCGGCGCGTTCCGCCGGATCAGAGACGAAAATCGCCGTGCGATAGCTTTCGCCGCGATCGCAGAACTGGCCGCCGGCATCGGTTGGGTCGATCGAACGGAAGAACAGATCATAGAGTTGCCGCGCCGAGACGCGGTCGGCGTCGTAGCGGATTTCCACCGCCTCGTAATGGCCGGTCCCGCCCCGGGTCACCTGTTTGTAGGTGGGGTTCGCAACCGTTCCGCCGGTATAGCCCGACACCACCTCCTCGACACCCGCCACCTTTTCGAAATCCGCCTCGACGCACCAGAAGCAGCCGCCCGCCACGGTGAGAACCTGCAAGTCGCGTGCCTGGGCCGAACCGGCATGCACGATCCAGCCCAGCATGATTGCGATCATCAGAACGGCGGTCTTCAAGTTGCGACTTGGGCGGGTCATGTCGGAAACTCCTTTGATCGCAGCATGCGCAGCCAACGGGCGGCGCCGCAATTCAAGCGCCCGTGAAGTCACGGGGTCGTGAAAGAGAGGGCGTCCTGTCATACGTTCAAATTCGGGCTTGGATTGGGCGCATCGCCCCCCTAGCCTGCCGGAATGGACGAGAAAGTAACCACACATCAGGCGCAAGACGACGCGCGCAACGATGACATCCTGGTCTGGGTGGACGGGCAGATGAGGCCACGCGCCGAGGCCACGGTATCGGTTTTCGATTCCGGCTTCATGCTGGGGGATGGCGTTTGGGAGGGGCTGCGCCTCTATGACGGGCGCTGGGCCTTTCTGGACGAGCATATCGACCGGCTGTTCGAGGCGGCCAAGGCCATCGATCTGGATATCGGTATGGGCCGGGATGAGGTGATTTCGGCCCTATTAGAGACGCAAAATGCCAATCACATGACCACCGATGCCCATGCCCGGCTGATGGTGACGCGGGGGGTCAAGAGCCGCCCGTTCCAGCACCCTTCGCTTTCGCGGCAGGGGCCCACGATGGTCATCATCATGGAGCATTCCAAGCCCAAGATCCCGCGCCCGATCCGTCTGGCCACGGTGCCGCATATGCGTGGGCTGCCGATGACCCAGGATCCGAAGCTGAACAGCCATTCCAAGCTGAATTGCATCCTGGCCTGTATCGCCGCCGAGAAGGCAGGCGCGGACGAGGCCTTGATGCTGGATGTGCACGGCTTCGTGAATACGACCAATGCCTGCAACTTCTTCATCGTTCGTAAGGGTGAAGTCTGGACCAGCACCGGGGATTACTGCATGAACGGTATCACGCGGGCCAAGGTGATCGAGCTGTGCAAAGCCAACTCGATCCCCGTCTTCGAGCGCAATTTCTCTCTGGTTGATGTCTATGGCGCGGACGAGGCGTTCCTGACCGGGACGTTCGGCGCCCAGACACCCGTGGCCGAAGTTGATGGCCGGATCATAGGAACCGGCGACATGGGCCCGATGACCGAGCGCATCAGAGCCCTCTACAAGGACCTGATCGAGACTGATCAGTCCCAAAACACATGAAATTGGCAGTTTGGAGTGGCCCACGGAACCTTTCGACCGCGATGATGTATGCCTTCGCCAACCGGGCGGATTTCACGGCCGTGGACGAGCCGTTTTATGCCGCATACCTGGCCAGGACGGGTCTTGCACATCCCATGCGCGACGAGATCTGCGCGTCGCAGCCTACTGACCCCGCGCAGGTCGTCGAGGCCCTGACACGCGGCCAGTCGTACGGGACGAAGCATCATTATCAGAAGCACATGGCGCAGCACATGATCCCGGGAATGCCTCGGGACTGGATCGAGACCGTGACGAACGTGTTCCTGATCCGCCATCCCGCCCGCGTGGTGGCGAGCTTTGCGGCGAAATATGATGACCCGACTCTTGCCGATATCGGCTTCGTTCAGCAGGTGGAGCTGTATGAGCAACTTGCCGCACGCGGGCAATCGGCGGTTGTTATCGACAGTGCCGATATCCGGCAGAGCCCGGAAAACGCGCTCAGGGCCTTGTGCGCCGAGGTCGGCCTGGCGTTCGACCCGGCCATGCTGGCGTGGGATATGGGGCCGAAACCGTGCGATGGGGCATGGGCGCCGCACTGGTATGGATCGGTTCATGCCAGCACAGGATTTGCCGGCGCTGAAGGGCCGTTGCCGAAACTTTCAGGGCCTGCCGCCGCCCTGGCAGAGGCGGCGATGCCCTATTATGAGACATTGTTCGCGGTGGCGTTGCGTCCCTAGGCGTTCACATCCACGACGACCCGGCCTTTGACCTGGCCCTTGAGGATATCGGCGCCAAGCCTTGGCAGATCGGCCAGTGTCGCGGGCTGAACCATTGCCTCGAGCTTGTCCATTGGCAGGTCGCTCGCGATGCGTTGCCAGGCCCGAACCCGGTTTTCATAGGGCTGCATAACGCTGTCGATCCCCAGCAGGTTCACGCCCCGCAGGATGAAGGGGGTAATCAGCGCCCCTTCAATCGCCGCGCCGCCGGCAAGACCGATGGCGGCGACGGACGACCCGTATTGCATCTGCTTGAGCACCCGGCCCAGCATGGCGCCGGCAACCGCATCGACCGCCCCGCCCCAGCGTTCCGCCTCCAGCGGTTTGCGCGTCACCTCGGTCAGCTCGTCGCGGGCCACGATCTCGGAGGCGCCAAGGCCCTTGAGGTAGTCTGCCTGTTCCGGCCGCCCGGTCACGGCGGCAACATCATGGCCCAGCTTGGCAAGAATCGCGGTGGCAACCGACCCGACACCGCCGGCGGCCCCGGTGACGAGGATCGGCCCATCCTTGATGCCCTGGTCCTCAAGCGCCATCACGGCCAGCATCGCGGTCAGCCCCGCGGTGCCCACGGCCATGGCCTGCCGGGTGTCCAGCCCCTCGGGCAGCGGCACCAGCCAATCGGCCTTGACGCGGGCCTTTTTGGCATAGCCGCCCCAATGCACTTCACCCACGCGCCAGCCGGTCAGAACGACCTTGTCGCCGGGCTTGTAGCGATCGTCGTCCGAGGACTCGACGGTTCCGGCAAAGTCGATACCCGGGACATGCGGATAGTGCCGGACAAGACCGCCGCCGGGCCCGATGCACAGCCCATCCTTGTAATTCACCGTCGAGTAATCGACCGCGACGGTCACGTCGCCATCGGGCAGCTGGTCTTCGGAGATTTCCTCGACCGCGGCGGCGGTCTTGCCTGTCTCTTCGTCCTTGCGAACGATCAATGCGTGGAACATGAACTCTCCCCTCGGGCTGGTGACTTTGTCGACTCGGTGCGGGTCCAGCATCGAGCTAAAACCGGGCAAGGATCAATCCCTGACTGGCCTATTCGGCATGATGGCAGGCGACGCGGGTATCACCGATATGGCGCATTTCTGGCCGCTCGGTCTTGCAACGCTCTGTCGCCAGCGGGCAGCGCGGATGAAAGGCGCATCCAGGCGGCGGATTGATCGCATCCGGAATCTCGCCCTTGGGTGGGTCAACCTCGCGCCCGAAGGCATCCATCTTGGGAGCCGCGTCGAAAAGCATCTGCGTATATGGATGCTTGGGATCGTTGAACAACTTGTCGCGCGGTGCCTCTTCGACCAACCGGCCCAGGTAGAGCACCCCGATCACGTCGGCCATGTGCTGCACCACGGTCAGGTCATGGCTGATGAACAGGTAGGTCAGGCCGAGGTCTTCGCGCAGGTCGGACATCAGGTTGAGAACCTGGCTTTGGACGGACACGTCAAGCGCCGAGGTCGGCTCGTCACAGACGATGATGCGTGGTTCCGAGGCCAGCGCGCGGGCGATACAGATCCTTTGCCGTTGCCCGCCCGAGAATTCATGCGGGTATTTTCCGGCATCGGCAGCGGACAAACCGACCTGTTCCAGAAGTTTTTCGGCCAGACCGTTCGTCTTTCCACCCTTGGCCGCGACTGGCTCCTCGATAATGTCCCGCACCCGCCAGCGCGGGTTGAGCGAGGCGAACGGGTCCTGGAAAATCATCTGGATATCGTCGCGCACCGCCTCGATCTTCTTCGCGTCGGTCTCGGTGGCGAGATCCACGCCCTCGATTTCGACCGACCCGGCACTGGGCGGGACAAGGCCGACGATGATCTTGCCGATGGTGGATTTGCCCGAGCCGCTTTCCCCGACAAGGGCATAGACGCTGTTTTCCGGAACATCGAAGCTGACATCCGAAACGGCGGTCAGCAGGGCACGGGGCAGGCGTTCGATCACGCGGTTCAACCAGGGCTTCGATACATCGAAGACACGGGTCAGGTCGCGAACGGAGATCAGCGCGCTCATGCGGACACCTCTTGCTTGGCGGTCAGCGGGAACCAGCAGGCCGCGCGCCCGTCGCAGCGGTCAAGCGTTGGCCCCGGTTCCTGCCGGCACTTGTCCTGTGCGAATTCGCAGCGGGGATGAAAGGCACAGCCGGTCGGAAGGGCGCCAAGCCTAGGCATGGAGCCGGGGATCTGCCGCAGTCGTTTCCGCCCCTGGCTGGCAAGCGGCGTCGAGGCCATCAGCCCGGCCGTATACGGGTGCCGCGCCTGGGTCAGAACCTCGCGCACCGGGCCAAGCTCGGCCAGCCGCCCGGCATACATGACGGCCACCCGGTCGGCGGCCTCGGCGATCACGCCCATATCGTGCGTCACCAGCATCACGGCGACGCCACGTTCCCGGCACAACCTCTTCAGCAGGGCAACGATCTGAGCCTGCACGCTCACATCGAGCGCAGTGGTCGGCTCATCCGCGATGACCAGGTCCGGCTCGGCACAAAGCGCCAAAGCGATGACCACGCGTTGCCGCATGCCGCCGGAAAACTCGTGCGGGTAGCTGTTGATGCGCTGGGCGGCGGCGGGAATGCCGACTTCCTCCAGCGCCGCAATCGCGCGTTTTCTGGCCTCGGTCTGGCCCACCTTCAGGTGTTCAAGGATGGTTTCGGTCAGCTGATCGCCCACGGTCAGCAACGGGTTGAGCGAGGTCAGCGGATCCTGAAAAATCATCCCCATCTTCTTGCCGCGCAGCTTGCGGATCGCGTCGCGCTTGAGGCCCTGGATGGGTTGACCCGACAGAAGGATTTCCCCCGACACGATCCGGGCGGGACGGTCCAACAAGCCGATCACGGCATTGCCGGTCATGGACTTGCCGGCGCCGGATTCGCCTACGACGCCAAGGATTTCGCCCGCATGGATGTCGTAGCTGACATTGTCCACGGGGCGCAGGACGCCGTGGCGCGTGGGGATTTCCACGACAAGGTCGCGGACGGAAAGAACGGGTGTGTCTGTCATCTCAGCCTCGGGTTCAGAGCGTCGCGCAGCCAGTCGCCCAGCAGGTTGATGGAAAGGGCCAGCGCCAGAAGGGCGAGGGCCGGGAAGAACAGGATCCACCATTCTCCCGAGAACATGAATTCCTGTCCGATGCGGATCAGCGTGCCCAGCGACGGCTTCGTCGGCGGTGCGCCGACACCGAGGAAGGACAGGGTCGCCTCGGCGATGATCGCCAGTGCCAGCGAGATCGTGGCGATGACCAGAACGGGGTTCAGAACGTTGGGTAGGATGTGGCGCAGCATGATCGCGAAGGGCGATCGACCGATCAGGCGGGCGGCCTGCACGTATTCCTTGCTTTTTTCCACCAACGTCGCACCGCGCACAACGCGGGCGAATTGCACCCAGTCGGAAAGGCCAATGGCCAGGATCAGCACCCAGATCGCCATCTGGTCACGGTATTCCGGTGGTGTGATCCCCTTGGCGATGCCGAAGATCAGCATGGCGACAAGGATCGCCGGAAAGGTCAGCTGCACATCGGCCACCCGCATGATGATCGACTCGACCCAGCCGCCCAGGTATCCGGCCAGAAGGCCGAGCGTCACCCCGATGACCATGGCAAGCATGACGGCGGCGAAGCCCACGAAGAGAGAGATCCGCATTCCATAGAGGATGGTCGAAAACACGTCGCGTCCCTGGTCATCGGTGCCCAACAGGAACGTATCGCCAGTAAAGGCATTCGCCTGTCCCGGCGGGGTAAAGCCGTTCATCAGGTTCAGCGTGGCCGGGTTGAACGGATCATGCGGCGCAATCAGCGGGGCCAGCACCGCCGCAAGGATCAGCACCAGCACGACGAAAGAGGAAATGATCGCCACCGGCGCGTGCCGGAAGGACCAGGCGAAATCGCTGTTCCATGCGCGGCGCAGGCGGCTTTGGGGGGCGGGGGCCGGTGTGTCGGACATGCTAGTGTCCTCCTTGCGTGCGGTCCGCGCGCAGGCGCGGATCGATGGCGAAATAGAGCATGTCGACGATCAGGTTGATGCCCACGAACATGACAGAGATCAGCATCAGGTAGGCGGCCATGACAGGAATATCGACGAACTGGATCGCGTTGATGAACAGCAGGCCGACACCAGGCCACTGGAACACTGTTTCGGTGATGATCGCGAAGGCGATGATACTGCCCAGCTGAAGCCCGGTAATGGTGATCACGGGCACCAGCGTGTTCTTGAGCGCGTGCCGGAAATTGATCGCGCGTTCGCGAATGCCTCGGGCCCGGGCGAAGCGGATATAGTCCATTCGCAACACCTCCAGCATCTCGGTTCGGACCAGGCGCATGATAAGGGTCATCTGGTAAAGCCCCAGGGTGATTGCCGGCAGGATCAGGGCTTTCAGGCCGCTTTCGGTCAGGAAACCTGTGGTCCACCAGCCGAGATCCGTAACCTCGCCGCGCCCGAAACTGGGCAGCCAGCCCAGCTCGACCGAGAAGAGATAGATCAACAGAATGCCGATCAGGAACGTGGGCAGCGACACGCCGATCAGCGAGGCGGTCATGATGATGTTGGCCGACAGGCCGCGCCGGCGAATGGCAGTGAAGATGCCCAGGGCGATGCCCCCTGCCAGGGCCATCAGGCCCGAGACGAAAGCCAGCTCCAGCGTCGCCGGCAGCCGTTCGATCAGGATCTCGGAAACCGGGCGCCCCTGACGATAGCTCAGCCCGAAATTGCCTTGCACCGCCTGTTCGAGGAACCGCCAGTATTGCACGACGAACGGTTGGTCGAGGCCCAGCTGTTCCCGCAGCCGCTCGATATCGGCCTGGGTGCGTTCCTGTCCCAGCATGTTGTCGATCGGATCACCGACAAAGCGGAACATCGAAAAGGCGACAAGCCCCACGACGAAAAGCACCAGTATGGACTGCGCCACGCGGCGGATGATGTAGGCAAGCATGTGCTGGGGTCCCCGGAAAAAGCCGCCCCGCGATCCACAGGATGCAGGGCGAAAACGGGCGGCACCCGTGGTGCCGCCCGCCTGTTGGGTCGGATCAGTTCATTTCGAAGAACTTGAACTTCGGGTCGTCCTCGGGGCTGACCTCGATCCCGACGGCGTCGGTCATCCCCCAGTTCAGAACCTGGTGGTGGATCGGCAGGTACAGCGTTTCTTCCTGAACCACGTTCCAGATCGACGCGATCGCCTCGTTACGGGCGTCCAGGTCGGTCTCGGAGGCCAGCGAGACGATCATCTCGTCAAGCTCGGGGTTCGAGTAGCCGGTGTTGTTCCAGCTACCACGCTCGTCGCCGCGAGTGTGCACCAGGAAGTTGAAGATGTATTCCGAGTCGTAGGTCGGAACGCCCCAGCCGAGCATGTAGAAGTCGGTCTCGGCATTGGTGATCAGCGGGAAGTGCTGCGCCTTGGGCTTGGCATCGAGGTTCACAGTGATGCCGATCTGCGCCATCATGCCCACGGCCGCCTGGCAGATCGCTTCGTCATTGATGTAGCGATCGTTCGGGCAGTCCAGCTGGATCGAGAAGCCGTCACCGTAACCGGCATCGGCCATCAGGGCCTTGGCGGCTTCGACATCGGTTTCCACCGCGTCCATTTCAGCTGTCCAGCCATTGACGAATGGCGGTGCGATCATGCCGGCGGGCTGGGATTGCCCACGCATGACAACCTGCTGGATGGCCTCGCGGTTGATGGCGATGTTCATCGCTTCGCGCACGCGGGCATCGGCCAGCGGGTTGGCGCCCTCGACGTCGTCATTTGCCAGGTCATCGGCGCCCATGTTCATGCCGAAGAAGATGACGCGGTTCTGGGGCGCGGTCTTGACGACCAGGCCCTCGGTATCGGCGACACGGCCAAGGTCCTGCACAGGAACGTCCTGGATGAAGTCCACCTCGCCCGACAACAGCGCGGCGACGCGGGTCGCGGCGTTCTGGATCGGGGTATAGATGATCTCGGTCACCTCCATGGGGAATTGGTCCATGCCCCAGTAGTCTTCGTTCTGGGTCAGGACCGTGCGAACGTCAGGTTCGCGGCTGACCAGCCGATAGGCGCCGGTGCCGTTGGCGTTGGTCGCTGCGAAGGTCTGTTCACCGCCTTCCACGTCCTGCACGTCGACCGCATCGTTCGCTTCGGCCCAGCCCTTGTCCATCATGAACAGGTTGGTCAGGTTCGCCGGAAGGATCGGGTTCGGCCCGTCGGTGACCATCTCGACGGTGTAGTCGTCCACCGCGCGCACCTCGATGACCGAGGACAGCAGTTCCTTCATGTTGGAATTCTCGGATTTCGCCCGGTTGATCGAGAACACCACGTCCTCGGCGGTGAAGTCCGCGCCGTCATGATATTTCACGCCTTCGCGCAGCTCGAACACCCATACGCTGGGATCGTCGGCGCTGGGCGCCCAGGAGGTCGCCAGCGTGGCCTGCGGCGCGCCGGTCATGTCGCGGATGATCAGCGGTTCGTAAATCTGGTGGGCCAGCGTGTGAGTCGGCCCTTCGTTCTGGGCATGGGGGTCGAGCGTAAGGGAATCGCCCGCCCGCGCCCAGCGCAGGGTTTCGGCCGAGGCGCCGATGGCTGTGGATGCCAAGAGGGCCGCGGTAAGAATACCGGTTTGGAATTTCATGTTTTACTCCCTGGTTTGATTGAGCGGCGGCCTTGTTCCGGCCGCGCTGCCATCCCTGACCTTAAGGTGATTTCCGCGGGACAGACAAGCCGCCTGTCCGGGCTGACGTATCGTCAAGCTGGTCGCGCCAGTGTTGTGCCCTTCTGTATTGGGCTTTGCCAAAGAATGAGGCCTGTCGCGCAAGCTCGGTCAGACTGGAAAAGTCCCGCCTTGCAACGCGAATCGCATCATGTCGCGCCGTTGAAAATCTGATCCTGATGATCCGCCAAGTAGATTTTCAACCAAGGCGTGAACTGTTCGGGCGTTCTGACCACCTCGGATCGCAACGTCGGAAGAGAGATCCAGCGATGTGCCATGACTTCATCTGGGTTTGGCCTGACCGACAGGTCGGCCGTTGCCCGCCCGACGAAGACATCGACGACCTCGTGTTCGATCATGCCACCACCCACATCGGCGCGGTATTCGACCTGACCCCGATGATCGAGTGCGACCCCTGTAATCCCCAACTCTTCGTCGAGTCGGCGGTTTGCGCAGTCGACGGACACTTCCCCCCATTCCGGATGGGTGCAGCAGGTGTTCGCCCACAAGCCGGGCGTATGATATTTCGATAGCGCCCGGCGCTGTATCAGAACGTTGTCGCCATCCAGCAGGAAGACGGACACGGCCTTGTGCCGCAGCCCTTGCACATGGGCTTGCAGCTTTTCGACCGGGGTCAGCTTTCCATCAATCCAGGCTGGAATCAGGGTCGCCATGCGGTGCCCTGCCCCGTCAGCCTTTCAGCCGGTTGTTCCGGGCTGCGAGCAGTTTCAGCCGCAGCGCATTCAGTTGGATGAACCCGGCGGCATCTTTCTGGTCATAAGCCCCGGCGTCGTCCTCGAAGGTCACATGCGCCTCGGAATAGAGGCTGTGATCGGACCAGCGGCCGACGCAGGTGGCCGAGCCCTTGTAGAGTTTGAGCCGGACGGTGCCCGTCACGTGTTCCTGGCTGTGGTCGATGGCGGCTTGCAGCATCTCGCGCTCGGGCGAGAACCAGAACCCGTTATAGATCAGTTCCGCATAGCGCGGCATCAGGCTGTCTTTCAGGTGCCCCGCCCCGCTGTCCAGCGTGATCTGTTCCATCCCGCGATGCGCTTCCAGCAGGACGGTGCCGCCGGGGGTTTCATAGATGCCGCGAGACTTCATGCCGACAAAGCGGTTCTCGACGAAGTCCAGCCGCCCGATCCCGTGCTTGCCGCCCAGTTCGTTCAGCTTGGTCAGGATCGTCGCCGGCGACATCGCTTCGCCATTGATGCTGATCGCATCGCCCTTCTCGAACCCGACCTCGATGAATTCGGGGGTATCGGGGGCCTCTTCAGGATGCACGGTGCGCTGGTAGACGTAGTCGGGCGCCATTTCGGCGGGGTCTTCCAGCACCTTGCCTTCGGACGAGGTGTGCAAAAGGTTCGCATCCACGCTGAACGGCGCCTCGCCGCGCTTGTCCTTGGCGATCGGAATCTGGTTCTTCTCGGCGAAGTCCAGCAGCTTGGTCCGGCTGGACAGGTCCCATTCACGCCAAGGCGCGATGACCTTGATGTCAGGGTTCAGCGCATAGGCAGAAAGCTCGAACCGAACCTGGTCGTTGCCCTTGCCGGTTGCCCCGTGGGAGACGGCATCAGCCCCGGTTTCGGCGGCGATCTCGACCAGGCGCTTGGAAATCAGTGGCCGTGCGATGGAGGTGCCCAACAGGTATTGCCCCTCGTAAAGCGCATTGGCGCGGAACATCGGGAAGACGAAGTCGCGCACGAATTCCTCGCGGATGTCCTCGATATAGATGTTCTCGGGCTTGATCCCCAGCATCACGGCCTTTTCGCGGGCCGGTTCCAGTTCTTCGCCCTGCCCCAGGTCGGCGGTGAAGGTTACGACCTCGCAGCCGTATTCCGTTTGCAGCCACTTGAGGATGATCGAGGTATCGAGGCCACCGGAATAGGCCAGAACAACTTTCTTGGGGGCGGACATGAAGCTCTCCGTTCTTGGTCGGCGCGGAGGTATCCGGTTTTTGGTGCAGGGGCAAGCTGACCCGAGCCAAGAAGAAAGGGCCGCGCCAATCGGCACGGCCCTTCATGTTCGGAAAGGCTATCCGCTTCAGCGCTGGCAGCCAGCCTCGAAATACGCGAGCGCTTCCTCGGAAAGTTCGCGGCCGCGCGTAGCCACCGTCAGAGCCTCGCTCTCAGCCGAGATCGCGTCCGAGTAGGCATCCAGACCATCATACTGGCTCTGTGCCGTGGCGTTTTGGGCCTGAAGCGTCGAAATCTGACCGTTCAGAGTGTCGATCGTTGTCTGGTCGGTCGCCGTGGCCAGTTCGGCTTCGAGAGCGGTAATCGTGGCATTGTTGGCGTCGATCAGGTCGACGATGGCGTCCATCGTCGCCGCAATTTCGGTCTCGCTGAGGTCACGATATTCCTCGGGCAGAGTCTCTGCGATCGCGTCGGCTTCGGCCTTGGCCACGTAGAACGTGTTGATCTGGCCGACATTGCTGTCAGGCGATGCGTTGGCCATGGCATTGCCATTGGCGCACATGGCGTTCAGGTTGCGCAGCTCGCTGGCGATGGCGCCACGACCGTTGTTGCCACGTGCGTCGCGCATTTCAGAGCCGCGGCCGTTGTTTGACCGGTCCTTGTCCCGGCCATTGCCATTGCCATTGCCATTGCCGTTTCCATTCCCGTTGCCTTTGCCGTTCCCTTGCGCCTCGGCCCCGTCGGCGGACGCGACGAGGAAGGTCGCGGAAAACGCGCTCAGCGAAAGCGCCGAGCTCAATGCGGCGGCGATGAGTGTCTTGGCGGTCGTCATGGCTCAGGATCCCTTGTGTCAGAGCAGATTGGCCACAAAGTCACACTCGACTGTGTCAAGGTTAAGGCGATTTCTAGGCGAGAGGCCTGGACGGCGGGTCGCCGCTCAGCGGAGTTTTGCCACGAAGGCCGCATCGCCTGCATTCGCCAGCAGCGACGGGGCATGCTGTGCTGGAACCCAGACGGCCTCGTGTCCCGCTTCAGACGGCGGGCCGATGCGCAGTGCGGGCTGAGCGATGTAGATCGCACAGATCTTTTCGGCCCAGAGGTCATATTCGGGCATGTAGGTGAAACGCCGGAACGCACCCAGCCTGCGGGGGGCAGTCATGGTCCAGCCGGTTTCCTCCAGGACTTCGCGGTGCAGTGCCGGCAGGACGTGTTCGCCGGGGTCGATACCGCCGCCGGGCAGTTGCAGTTCGGGCGGATCGCCGTCCTGCAGGGTCAGCAACAGATCGTCGCCGCGCGGAAGGATCACGTAGGCCCCCGGACGGGGCGTGTAGCGCATATCTGCCTTGTAACTCTCGCCGTAGCGCGGGATCACGGTATTGGCCCTTGTCTTGTCGCCCCTATATGGACGCGGTATGCCAATCCCCGACAGGTTAGGAAACCCCATGACACTCGGCTCCAAAATCGCGTGGGACGATACCGTTCTGCCCTTCCAGCTCGACCGGTCCGACGTGCGCGGTCGGGTTGCCCGGCTTGACGGTGTTCTGGATCGCGTCCTCGAACAGCATGATTACCCGCCAGTCATCGAGTCGCTGGTGGCTGAAATGGCGCTTTTGACCGCCCTGATCGGCCAGACGATCAAGCTGCGCTGGAAACTGAGCCTCCAGGTGCGGGGCGACGGGCCGGCACGGTTGATCGCAACGGATTACTACGCCCCCGCCGCCGAGGGCGAACCGGCCCGGATTCGGGCCTATGCCAGCTTTGACCGCGACAGGTTGGCCGAGGGCGGCGACCCGTTCGCGCAGATCGGCAAGGGCTATTTCGCGATCCTGATCGACCAGGGAAAGGGCAACCTGCCTTACCAGGGTATCACGCCGATTTCGGGCGGATCGCTCGTATCCTGTGCGGAAGCCTATTTCGCACAATCCGAACAGCTGCCGACCCGGTTCGAGCTCAGCTTCGGGCGCTCGACGATGGCGGGCGAAGGCGAAACCTGGCGCGCGGGTGGCATGATGCTGCAAACCATGCCCAAGGCGAGCCCTTTCGCAAAAGAAGGCGCTTCGGGAGATGACGGTTTGTTGGCCGCCGAGGATATTCTCGAGGGTGACGAGGAAGAGAACTGGTCGCGCGCCAATATCCTGCTCGATTCCGTCGAGGAAATGGAGCTGATCGGGCCGCATGTGCAGCCGACAGAGTTGCTGGTGCGTCTGTTTCACGAGGAAGCGCCACGCGTCTACGACCCGCAGCCGGTTGAATTTGGCTGTCCCTGTTCCGAGGAAAGGGTGCGCAACAGCCTGTCCATCTATTCGGCCAAGGACATCGCCAAGATGACGACCGACGAAGGGGTCGTAACGGCCGATTGCCAGTTTTGCGGTGCCCATTATCGACTGGATCCGGCGACAGTCGGTTTCGAGGCGAACGGTGACGATTGAGCTGAAACAGAGACTGATCCGCGCGGTCGACAGGCCGGGCGGGTCGTCGTCGGATTTCGATCTCAACCCTAACGTCGTGCTGCCAGACACCCGCGTGCTGCGCCCGGCGGCCGTCCTCGTTCCGGTCACCGAGAAGGGTGAGGTCATCCTCACCAAGCGATCGGCTCATCTCAAGCATCACCCCGGCCAGATTGCCTTTCCCGGCGGTCGGCAGGATCCGGGCGATGCGAACCTCGAACAGGCCGCATTGCGGGAAACCGAAGAAGAGATCGGTCTTCCCCGTTCTCGGGTCGAGATCTTGGGCTCTTTGGGGGTTCATGAAACGGTGACCGGGTATAGTGTCGCCCCCTTCCTGGCGCTTGTGGATGGCACTGTGCCGCTGCGCCCCGAAGAAGGCGAGGTCGATGAGATCTTTCGGGTCCCCTTCCCCCATGTGACAGATTCAAGGCGGTTCAGGGTCGAATCCCGCTTCTGGCGGGGGCAAAGGCGGCATTACTACACCGTGCCATTCGGCCCCTACTACATCTGGGGTGCGACCGCGCGTATTCTGCGGGGGCTGGCCGAAAGGATAGGCGAATGACGGTTCTCAAGGCGGCGTGGCTGAACGATCCGGGTGCACAAGCGGTCTGCCGGATGCTCGAAGACGCGGGGCACAGCGCCTTTTTCGTCGGTGGCTGTGTCCGCAACGCCCTGATCGGGGCCGAGGTAAGCGATCTCGACCTGTCGACTGATGCCCGGCCCGAGCGGATCATGGCGCTGGCCGAGCGGGAGGGGTTCAAGGCGGTTCCCACGGGGCTTGAGCATGGCACCGTGACCATCGTGATCGACGGCCAGCCATTCGAGATTACGACTTTTCGGCGTGACGTGGCCACCGACGGCCGCCGCGCCACCGTGGCCTTTGCGGATACCATTGATGCAGACGCGCACCGGCGGGATTTCACGATGAACGCGCTTTATGCCGATCCGCGCGGGATCATTCATGACCCGCTGGACGGGCTTCCGGACCTTCGGGCGGGGCATGTGCGCTTTATCGACGATCCAGGTCAGCGCATCAGGGAGGACTATCTGCGGATCCTTCGGTTCTTTCGGTTTCATGCCTGGTTCGGGGACGAAGCAGCGGGTCTCGACGCCGAAGGCCTTGCGGCCTGTGCGGCCCATGCCGAGGGGCTGGAGTCGCTGTCGAAGGAACGGATCGGGCACGAAATGCTCCGGTTGCTTGCTGCCCCGGACCCGGCGCCCTCCATCTCGGCCATGGCCCAATCAGGCATTCTGGCGCGTGTTCTGGCGGGCGCGGATGCAATGATCCTGCCGGTTCTGGTGCATCTGGAAAACGAGGTCGGGCTGACGCCGGACCGGATCCTGCGGCTTGCCGCCATCGGGGGCGAGGGCGTCGGGGATGCGCTGCGCCTGCGCAAGGTCGATGCGCGCCGCCGTGAGCGGCTGCGTGATGCTGCGTTGGGGGATTGGTCGACGGCAGAGTTGGGCTATCGGCTGGGGCGCGAGGATGGTGCCAAAGCGCTTGTTCTGCGGCAGGCGGCGATTGGCCAGCCGGTCGATGAATCGTTACTGATCCAGCTTGAAACAGGCTCTGAGCAGGTCTTTCCGATCAAGGCCGCTGATCTTCAGCCGGGCGTTCAGGGCCCCGCGCTGGGTGACGCTTTGCGCCGGCTGGAGCGGGATTGGATCGACTCCGGGTTTCGCCTGACCCGTGACGCCTTGTTGAAGAAGGTCTGATGGCGGCGCTGCTGGGGTTCGTTTTCTTCGGGCTGTTCTCGCCCGGACCCAATGTCATCCTTCTGACATCCTCGGGGGCGCGGTTCGGCTTTCGCGCCACCCTGCCCCACCTGTTTGGCGTGGTCCTGGGGGTTGGCATCACGGCCTTTGCCACCGGGCTTGGCCTGGGTTGGCTATTGCTGACCTTTCCGGCGCTCAGGGCGGTGCTTGCAGTCATCGCGGCCGGGTGGATCCTTTGGATGGCGTGGGGGCTCTGGCAAGCCGGTCCGATCCGCCAGCGCGCGACCGCCCGCCCGATGCGGTTCGTCGAAGCGGTGCTGTTCCAGTGGGTCAACCCGAAGGTCTGGGCGGTGGCCGTTGCGGCGACAGCCTATGTGGATGCGCTCGGCCCCTGGCAAAAGGCCCTCGCGCTGGGCCTTGCCTTTTCGGGAACGAACTTGTTCGTGTGCCTGTTCTGGACCTATGCCGGAAGCCTTCTTTCGACGCTGATGCAGCGGGATTCGGTCCGCATTGTCTTCATGCGGGTGATGGCGGTGGGCCTGGCGGTTTTCTCGGCGCTGGTGTTCCTGTAACCCTTTGCGCTGACCCGCATTGAACGGAGCCGCAGATGGCCAAGGTAACAGCATTGACCCAGCTTGGGACGGGCCAACTGGCCGACGGAAGCCTGGTTGATCGGGTGCTGCCGGGCGAAGAGATCGAGCTCAATGGGTCGGAGATCCGGGTGCTTGAACCCTCGCCGGACCGGGTCAAGGCGCCCTGTCGGCATTTCAAGACCTGCGGTGGCTGCCAGATGCAGCATGCCTCGGATACTTTCGTGGCCCGCTGGAAAGTTGGGATCGTTGAAAAAGCCATGCAGGCGCGGGGTCTGCCGTTTCCGTTCAGGACATTGCATGTGTCGCCCGCACAAAGCCGCCGTCGAGCGGGATTCAAGGCCCGTAGGACGAAGCAGGGTGCGATGATCGGGTTTCATGCGCGTGGCACGCATACCCTTGTGGACACGCCTGACTGCCAGTTGGTGCGGCCAACCTTGCTTGCGGCCCGGGATGGTCTGACGGCGCTGACCAGGCTGGCGGCCTCTCGCAAGTCGGAAATCATACTGGTTGTCACCGATACGCTGGCCGGACTTGACGTTGTCGTTGAGACCGAGCGCGGTCTTGATCCAGGTTTGCGGGTCGAAGCGACCGAGGCTGCCCGCGAACATGGCTTCGCCCGGCTTAGCTGGAACGACGAAATCCTGGCGACGTTCCGGCCACCGGAACTGGCCTTTGGCAAGGCCCGTGTCGTGCCCCCGCCGGGCGCTTTTTTGCAAGCCACGCAAGAGGGCGAGGCGGCACTGGTTGCGGCGGTCATGGAGGGTCTTGGCCCGGCCCGCCGGGTGGTCGATCTGTTCGCGGGCTGCGGCACATTTGCGCTTCCGGTGGCCTCCGGGGCGAATGTCCACGCTGTAGAGGGGTCCGAACCGCTGTTGCAGGCCTTGGACAGGGGCTGGCGCATGGCCGACGGGCTGCACCAGGTCTCGACCGAGATGCGCGATCTGTTTCGCCGTCCGCTGGAACCGGACGAATTGGCGGGGTTCGACGCTGCCATCATCGATCCGCCGCGTGCCGGGGCCGCGGCGCAGACCGAGGCGCTGGCGCGGTCCGCGCTGGGCCGTGTCGTCATGGTGTCGTGCAACCTGGTGACCTTCGCGCGGGATGCTGAACGCCTTGTCGAGGCCGGGTTCGAGATCGCTTGGCTGGACGTCATCGACCAGTTCCGGTGGTCGTCGCATGTCGAGGTTGCGGCCCTGCTCACGCGCTTGTGAGCGCGACGGACCGAATAATCTGGGTCGTTGCGGCGTTTTTAGGTAAGAAACGGTCAAGAATAACCGATAATCGGGCAGTCATGATCAACAGACGCATTTTCCTTGCCGGGGCCGCGATGGCGGCATTGTCGGCCTGTTCGTCGAAATTCCGCAGCTACGACGGCCCGCGGGTGACCAGCATCGTGGTCTACAAGGAGCGCCGGAAGCTATACCTGCTGCATGAAAACCAGGTGCTGCGGGAATTCGATTTCGAACTGGGATTTGCCCCGGTCGGCCACAAGAAGGTCGAAGGCGACGGCCGCACGCCCGAAGGTGCCTATGTGATTGATCGCAAGAACCCCAACAGCAGTTTTCACCTGTCCGTGGGAATTTCCTATCCCAACGAGGCGGACCGCGCCGCCGCGGCCGCGCTTGGCCTGTCGCCCGGTGGTGACATCTTCATTCACGGCACGCCGCGTCTGAATCGGGGGGATGACGACTGGACCGCCGGCTGCATTGCCGTAACCAATCGCGAGATCGAGGATATCTACGCGATGGTCGACGTGGGCACCCCTATTCTGATCTATCCCTAGAGGCGTGGCACCGGGTTTTCCTCGGCGACAGGCCCGGTACGGGTGCCGTCGCCCAGGACCAGCGTCCACCAGATCTTGCCGCCGTTTTCCTGGAACCAGGCAATTCCCATCTGGTTGGCCTCCGGGTCGAGCAGGACAGCCCGCGTATCGGCCTTGTCCATCCAGGCGGCCAGGGTCTGCAGCTCCGTTTCATAGGTTTCCGAGATGGTTTCGCCGCGCAGCTGGCCCGAATAGCCGACCCGGCGCAGCCGGTCCAATGGCGAGGATCCGTCAGAGCCGAAATGCCAGGGCCGGTTCTGAACGGCCATGTCGCGCGAATGGGTCGCCGCCGCCGCGTTCAGACGGGCATTCAGCGCAAGGGGCTGCACGCCGGCGGCCTGTCGCAGGGTGTTCAGGCTGTCGAGCATGCGAAACTGGATCGCCCCGGCGTCGCCTTCTTCGATCCGGTAGACCTGCGGCAGCGGCAAGCCGTCCGGGCCGATCCTCGAAGGATCGACCGTGGAACAGGCCGTCAGGCCAACAAACAAGAACGAAAGCACGGCGAAAACGCGAGACATCGTGGAATCCTTTTTCCAATCTCGAATGGGCATAGCCCGCAAGTCGTTGCGATTCAAACCCACATCAGCGTGATGCCGCCGGTCTGACAGTTGTTTGATTTGCGAGCGCGATAAAAGCGCCATATTTAAACTTCGAATTTCAACACGGTTGGAGACCTTTGATGTCCGATCCTATCTTTAGCAAGTTCAGCCGGCGCGGTTTCCTCGCTGGGTCGGCCGCCCTGGCCGGCAGCTCGGCACTGGCGCAAACCGCGAATACCACCGAGATCGAAGGGGATATTTCCCAGACGATCCGGCGCAACGTTTCCAGTTTTCGCCAACTGGATTGGCGTCCGTATTTCAGCAACCTGTCGAACGGTGCGATCCTCGTCGATATTCAAAGCCGGGCGTTGCACTACTGGTCTGAGGATGAGAGCCTGTACAAGCTTTACCCGACCAGCGTTCCGCTGACCGAGGATCTGACCCGGCTTGGCCGTACCGAAGTGGTGCGGAAGGTCGAGGGCCCCAGCTGGCGCCCGACTCCGGCCATGAAAGAGCGCAACCCCGAATGGCCCGACTATGTCGGCCCCGGCCCGGACAACCCACTTGGGACCCATGCGCTCTATCTGTCCTGGACGTATTACCGGATTCACGGCACCCACGACACGCGCAAGATCGGCCGGCGGTCGTCGAATGGCTGCATCGGGCTCTTTAATGAGCACATTCAGGAGTTGTTCGGCTACAGCAAGGTTGGCACGCAAGTGTTGCTGATTTGACGACATTCGGCAACCCGAGGCGAGAATCGCGCCATAGAGCTTTGCTTTCTGCCAAAAATACTGCTTTACAGCGGCTCATGAGGTAAGTCTTGGGTGCCCTTGGCGATTCCTCAACACCTTTGCCTTGGGCAAGAACTGGAGAATGACTATGAAAAAGATTGCACTCGCTGCTGTGTTCGCTGGCGCTGCCTCCACCGCTTTCGCCGGTGGCATGGAAGAGCCCGTGATGGAAATGGAACCCGTTGTTGTCGTCGAAGAGACCACCGGCGGATCCTCCTCCAACCTGATCATCCCGATCATCCTGATCGCCCTGATCGCAGCTGCTGCTTCGACCACCGGCAGCACCGACTGATCCTGATCGCGATTTTCGCGACAGTTTCGAAATCTGGAACGCCGTTGGGAAACCAGCGGCGTTTCTTCATTTCGGTATCGTGGTCAGGATGTGACTGGCGGGATTTGCGTCAATCCAGCCAGCCGCTCAGTTCCCGTTCAACCACCCCGGCCAGCGCATCCATATGGGCGTCTTCGGCGTTCAGGCAGGGGATATAGGTGAACTCCTCGCCGCCGGCCTCTTCAAAGCTCTCCTTGATCTCTTCGTTGATCTCTTCCAGCGTTTCGATGCAATCGGTAGAGAAGGCGGGCGCGATCACGGCGATCTTCTTTTTCCCGTCTTCCTCGGCAAGGCGGGCCACCTCTTCGACAGTGTAGGGGCGCAGCCATTCCTCGGGGCCGAAGACCGACTGGAACGTGGTGGTGATCTGGGTATCGTCCCACCCCAGCCGTTCCTTGAGAAGACGCGTCGTCTTCTGGCATTCGCAGTGGTAGGGGTCGCCCTCTGTCAGGTAGCGCTGCGGCATCCCGTGGTAGGAACAGACCAGGATGTCGGGCTTGTCCTCTTTCGCGGCATAGGCCCGCTCGACCGACTGCGCCAGCGCCTCGATATAGGCGGGATCCTCGAAATAGGGCGGCACGACCCGCGCGATGGGCTGCCACTTCTCATCCATCAGGGCGCGAAAGAACTGGTCAACCGCCGTGGCCGAGGTGGCGCCCGCGTAGTGCGGATAAAGCGGGAAGAACAGGATCTTCGTGCATCCGGCCTCGACCATGGCACGCACCTTCGATTTGGTCGAAGGATTGCCGTAGCGCATGCAGAAATCCACCATAACATCGTCGCCGTAGCGGTCCTTCATCCGGGCAGCCATGGCAGCGGTCTGGTCTTTGGTGATTGTCATCAGGGGGCTTTCGCCCGCTTCCTCGTTCCAGATTGATTTATAGGCGGCACCGCTGGTGAACGGGCGTTTCGTCAGGATGACAAGCTGCAAGAGCGGTTGCCAGAGCCAGGCGGAATAGTCGATCACGCGCTTGTCGGACAGAAACTCACCCAGATAGCGGCGCATGGGCCAATAGCTGTAGTGATCCGGCGTGCCCAGATTTGCCAGCAAAACCCCAACCTTGGCGGGCTTGATCTTGGGGTGATCCGCGGGGGCATGGGCGGGGCAGGTGGCCTCGGTCTTGGTCATTCGGCGTCCGTTTCCTGATTAATTCTTTTGATGGGCATAGCGCGTCCGCACTGATGGTCAATCGTTCCCGTCCTTCAGCGGCACTTCGTCCGTGCCCAGAACATCGGCGAGCCTGTGCGAGGCCGAGCCGGGCCGCAGGGGTTTCTGCTGATCGGCACTGGGTGCCCATCCGGTCAGGGTGACGATCTCGAAGGTGGCGGGCAGGCGTCCGTTGGGTTCAGCGAAGGTGCCATGGTAGATCTGTTGCACAAGCGGCAGAATGTCGCGGCGCAGGGGGCTTCGGTGCCTTGCCTCCATGGCGTTCGTTTCGCCCATGCCGCGCAGGTCATGCATCAGGTGCAACACGTCGCGATAGGTCACGTGATAGGGCATCGTGTCGGCCACCGGCAGCGCCAGTCCGGCGCGTTGCAGCAGCCCGCCAAGATCCCGAACTTCCGCCATGGGCAGAACTCTTGGGGAGAGCCCGCCAGTGGCGCGGGTTTCGGCCTCGGCCAACGCGGTGCGCAATTCATGCAGGGTCTGCCCACCGAAGAGCGTCACCAAAAGAAGCCCGTCGGGTCTCAGCGCGCGGCGGCACTGGACCAGCTGGCCGATAGGGTCGTCTGCCCAATGCAGCGACAGGGCATGGATCACCAGGTCATGCTGGCCCTCTTCGAGATCCAAAAGCTCGGTATCCGGTATGCAGGTGGCATCCGGCAGTCTCTCGCGCCACAGGTCCGGCCAGGGCGTCACGATGGCCGCGGCCGTAAACCTTCTGTTAACCGCTGCCAGCCTTTCCTGAACCTCGTCCGCGGCCGCCTCTTGCAGGAACTGCACGGGGCCGGCCTGCGCGGCGCGGCGGCGCATTCTGTCGAGTGTCTGGCGGTCGGTCAGGCGGGGCGGCTGTGTCATTGAGGGCGATGTAGATGATACGGACGGCGATTCAAAGCCTTGTCGAGGCGGTCTATCCGCCACAATGCGCGATGTGCGATGCCCGCACGGCAGTCGATTTCTCGTTATGTGGTGCCTGCTGGCGGGATACACCCTTCATCGAGGGGCTGACATGCGATGCCTGCGGCTGTCCGCTGCCCGGCCAGCCGGGCGCTTCTGGCGAAAGTGACGCGCTTTGCGACGATTGCCTGCGGATCGCGCGGCCCTGGGCCCGAGGCCGCGCCGCTTTCGCCTATCGTGACCTTGGACGGCGCATGGTGCTGCGGCTCAAGCATGGCGACCGGATCGAACTGGCGCGAGCGGCGGCCCCGTGGCTGTTCCGGGCGGCCCGGCCCATCTGGTCCGAAAGACCAGTCCTCGTTCCGGTGCCCCTGCATTGGCGCCGTCTGGCCCAGCGGAAATACAACCAGTCCGCCGTTCTGGCCCAGCGTCTGTCAGAACTCGCACCGTCGGACTACATGCCCGACGCCCTGCAACGCACCCGCGCCACGGCCGCGCTGGACGGACAAGATCGCGACGCCCGGTTCAAGACACTGGCGGGTGCGATCCGCCCGCACCCGAAGAGGCTGGGAATACTGGAAGGGCGGCAGGTCATCATCATCGACGACGTCATGACCAGTGGTGCCACCTTTGCGGCGGCGACCGAGGCCTGCCTTGATGCAGGCGCAAGTGAGGTTTGCGTGCTGGCACTGGCCCGCGTGACCAAAGATACCTAGATTGGCAAGGAACAATCCAAGGGCCTGTCATGAAACCTGTTGAAATCTACACCTCGCCGTTCTGCGGCTTCTGCCACGCGGCCAAGCGGCTGCTCAATTCCAAGGGCGTCACCTTTTCCGAGGTCGATATTTCCGTTGAGCCGGAGCGCCGCGCCGAAATGGTGCAACGCGCGAATGGGGGCCGCACGGTGCCGCAGATCTTTATAGGCGATGACCACGTCGGCGGCTGTGATGAGCTCTATGCTCTTGAACGCGCCGGGAAACTCGACGGTCTGCTGGCGGCGTGAAAGCCGCGCTTCTTCAGATCTGTTCCAGCGACGATCCGGCTGAGAATCTCGATACGCTGAGCGGGTTGATGGAGTCGGCGGCCGAGCAGGGGGCTGATCTGGTCCTGACGCCCGAGGTCAGCAATTGCGTGAGCTTAGACCGTGCCCATCAAGCAGCGGTTCTGTCCCTGGAAGCCGATGACCCGGTGCTGGCCGGATTGCGCCAAAAGGCACGCGATCTGGCTGTGTGGCTTTCGATTGGCTCTCTGGCGCTGAAGGGCGGGGCAGGGGGCCGCTTCGTGAACCGGTCCTTCATGATCTCGCCCAAGGGCGAAATCACCGCGCGCTATGACAAGATCCACATGTTCGACGTGCAGGTCTCCCAAGCCGAGACATATCGGGAGTCCGACGGATACGAACCCGGTGACACCGCCGTTCTTGCGCCGACGCCACTTGGCTGTTTCGGATTGTCGGTCTGTTACGATCTGCGCTTTCCGCATCTCTATCGCCGACTGGCACAGGCCGGGGCCGAAATTCTTCTGGTGCCATCGGCGTTTTCACCGGTGACCGGGCGCGATCACTGGGAAACGCTCTTGCGGGCCCGCGCCATCGAGACCGGCTGCTTCGTCGCGGCGGCGGCGCAAACCGGGCAGCATCGAGCCCGATCGGGGCGCGCCCGTCATACTTATGGTCACAGCATGGTCATTTCGCCCTGGGGCGACGTTCTTTTGGACGCAGGGACCGAACCGGGCGTCTACACAGTTGATATTCAGTTGGAACAAGTGGCAGATACCCGCAAGCGACTGCCATCGATCCAGAGTGAACGGGATTTCAGGGGACCATGAGCACCCAGACAGACAGCCTTGCCGTTGCGCTCTTCAGCGAGATCCTGACCGTGGATCAGCTGGCGCGCAACAACGTCGCCAGGGCGCTGCCGCGGGGGATGGAGCTAAGCCATTTCTCGGTGCTCAATCACCTGGCGCGCAGCCAGACGGAAAAATCCCCGGCGCAGCTGGCGCGCACGTTTCACCTGACGCGGGGTGCGATGACGAACACCCTGCGCAAGCTCGAAGTCGCGGGCTATGTTCATATTCGCCCCGATTGGGACGATGCCCGACGCAAGATGGTCACGATCAGCCCGTCAGGCCGAGCCGCTCGCGACGCGGCGCTCGCCGCCATCGCGCCGATCATCGCCGAGGCGGTGGAAGAGATCGGTGCCGAGAAGGTGCGGGCCGTCCTGCCGATCCTGCGGTCCTTGCGGGTGAACCTGTCCGAGGACGAATGATGTTCCGATCCCTCGGACTGGCGACGGATGCGCTGGTTATGAGTGGATTGAGCACATTCGAGGACCGGGGCGATCATATCGTGCAGACCACCCCGGACGAACCCGATTTCTGGTTTGGAAACTGCGTGATCCTCAAGGATGACCGGACGACGCTTCAAAAGGCGGAGACACTTTTTTCCATCGCCCATCCCAAGGCCCAGCATGTCTGTCTGCAATGGGACGGCGTAGAGCCCAACGTCAGCCGGTTCGAGGGGCTAGGCTACGAGATTGAGCGGGACGACGTTCTGACCCTGCGCCATGCGATCCGGGCCCCCGAACTGCCGGCCGGCCTTTCCTTGCGTCCGCCGCAGAGCGACGAGGATTGGCGATCCTTGGTGGACCTTGGGCTGGAAGTCGCGGTCGAGGATGGCCACGATCCGGTACTGCATGCGGAATACCTTGTGAAACGATATGCCAATCGGCGTGTCCAGGTTTCGCGGGGCCTGGGCCAATGGTTCGCTCTTTGGGCGGGTGATGTGCCGGTCTCCAGCATGGGGGTCCTTCTGAATCGCGAGTTGATCCGGTTTCAGGATGTGCAGACCCGGGCCAGTTACCGCCGACGGGGGCTCTGCGCCGCCTTGCTGGGTCATGTCGGAGGATGGGCGTTCGGCAAGGCACCTGACGCGACTGCAGTCATCGTGGCCGAAGCGGAGGGGGATGCCGGCCGCATCTATCGCCGGGCGGGCTTCGGATTGCATGAAACCGTGACAGCGGCGTTGAAACGTCCTCAGTGACGGCGGATCGCGGCAGTCACGTAGTTGACCGACAGATCACGCTCCGAGATCGACCAGGACCAGAGCACCGGGTTGAAGCTGAACCCCTTGCGATCAACGGGGTCCAGTCCGGCCTGGCGCAGCATCGCGAAAAGCTCATCGGGGGTGATGAATTTGCTCCATTCATGGGTGCCCTTGGGCAGCCATCGCATCACGTATTCGGCCCCGATGATCGCCATGGCAAAGCTTTTCGGGTTGCGGTTGATGGTGGAGCAGATGTGCAGCCCACCCGGTTTCAACAGGGCATGACAGGCGTTCAGATAGGCCTGAGGGTCGGCGACATGTTCGACCACTTCCATGTTCAGGACGACGTCGAACTGTTCCCCGGCGGCGGCCAGATCCTCGGCAGTGGTGTGGCGATAGTCGATCTCCAGCCCGGATTGTTCCGCATGGATCCTGGCGACAGGGATATTGCCCGCTGCCGCATCGGCGCCCACGACCGTTGCGCCAAGCCGCGCCATGGGTTCGCAAAGCAAGCCGCCGCCGCAGCCGATATCGAGAAGGCGCAGACCCTTGAAGGGCGCCTCTTGCGATAGGTCACGCCCGAACTCGGCCGCGATCTGGCGGGTGATGTAATCCAGCCGCGTCGGGTTCAGCATGTGCAGGGGTTTGAATTTGCCCTCGGTATCCCACCATTCGGCGGCCATCGCCTCGAATTTCGCGACTTCGCTTTCGTCGATTGTGCTGGGTCCGGTTTGCATCGCACTCTCCAAAATGGCATGCCAGATCGCGTAGGGGCATTTCTTCCCCTCGCTCTCATATAGGATGGTCATGGACAAGGTCCCGGGACAAAGACGCGCGGTTGCACATCTCTACCCCCCGATCGAGCCGTTCGATCAGCGGATGATGGATGTCGGCGATGGCCACAGGATCTATGTCGAACAATGCGGCAATCCCGATGGCCTGCCGGTGATCGTGCTGCATGGCGGGCCGGGAGGCGGGTGCAGCCCCGCCATGCGGCGCTATTTCGATCCGGCCGTCTATCGAGTGATCCTGTTCGACCAGCGAGGCTGCGGCCGCTCGCGGCCCCATGCCAGTGTCGAGGCGAACACCACCTGGCACCTTGTCGCGGATATCGAACAAATCCGGCAGGAGCTGAGCATCGACACCTGGGTCGCCTTCGGCGGCAGTTGGGGGGCCACCCTGGCCCTGGTCTACGCCCAGGAACACCCCGACCGCGTGCGGGAGCTGATCCTGCGCGGCGTGTTCCTGGCCACCCAGGCAGAGCTTGACTGGTTCTATGAAGGTGGCGCGGGTAAGTTCTGGCCCGAGCTGTGGGACCGGTTTGCGAACCTTGTCCCCGAAGAGGAACGCCACGCCATGATCGCCGCCTATCACAAGCGGCTGTTTTCCGATGACCGCCTGGTTCAGACGCGCTATGCGCGCGCCTGGGCGGGCTGGGAAAACGCGCTGGCCTCGATCGACAGCAACGGCGCGGGAATGGACGGGCCGGGGGACTACGCCCGTGCCTTCGCCCGGCTGGAATGTCACTATTTTCACAACGGCGCCTTTCTCGACGACAACACGCGGATTCTGAACCGGATGGACCGGATCGCCCATATTCCCGGCGTCATCGTGCAAGGCCGGTTCGACATGATCTGCCCACCCGCCTCGGCGCATCGCTTGTCGCAAGCCTGGCCGGTGGGCCGCCTGGTCATGGTGCCCAAGGCCGGCCATGCCCTGTCGGAACCCGGAATCAGCGCGGAGCTCGTGCGCGCCACCGACCGCATCGCGCAGCGTCGCCAAGCAGGGGGTTGAATGCTGGGGGGCTTCCGGTAACCTGTTCGCAAAACAGGGACGGAATACGTGAACTCAATCCTGAGGATTATCCTCCAGCGCCTCGGCCTCGGCTTGTTGACGCTGTTTGTCGTGTCCATCGTGATCTTCGTGGCGGTCAACCTCTTGCCGGGGGACTTTGCCGAATTGATCCTGGGCCAGGGCGCCACGCCCGAGACGGTCGCCACCATCAGGCGTGATCTGGGCTTGGACCAGCCGCTGGTGCTGCGCTACTTCGACTGGTTGCGCGGGATGCTGACGCTGGATCTCGGCACCAGCTTTTCGCAGCTCAACCGGGTCAGCAACCTGGGCGGCGGGTCCGATACGACGACCGTGGTCGAGCAGATCGCGCCGCGTCTGTCGAACACGCTGTTCCTTGCGGCCGTCACCGCGTCGATTGCGGTGCCGTTCTCGATCACGCTGGGGGTTCTGGCTGCGCTTTACCGTAACACGGCGTTCGACCGGTCGGCCAATATCTTCACGCTCAGCTCGATCTCCAGCCCGGAATTCTTCATGGCCTACGTGCTGATCCTGTTCCTGGCGGTTCTCAATCCGATCCTGCCCAGCCTGTCCAACATCTATCAGGGCATGCCGTTCTGGGAACGGGTCGAGAAATCGCTTCTGCCCGCGCTGACGCTGACGCTTGTGGTCACGGCGCACATGATGCGGATGACGCGGGCCGCGATCATCAATCTGCTGGCGTCACCCTATATCGAGATGGCCCGGCTCAAGGGACTGTCGCCCATGCGGGTCATCGTGAAACACGCGTTGCCCAATGCGCTGGCGCCGATCATCAATGTTATCGCGCTGAACCTTGCCTACCTGATCACCGGCGTGGTCGTCGTCGAGGTGGTCTTCGTCTATCCGGGTATCGGGCAGCTCTTCGTCGATAGTGTGAAGATCCGCGACATTCCGGTGGTGCAGGCCTGCTGCCTGATCTTTGCCGCCGCCTATATCCTGTTGAATCTGACGGCCGATATCCTGTCGATCCTGTCCAATCCGCGCCTGAGGCACCCCAAATGAGCGGCTCGATGATTTTCCTGCTTGGCCTTGCTGGCATTGCGGCCATGGCGTTCCTGTTCCGCCTTGCCGGGCAGAAGGCCACTGGGGACGCGCCCAAGTTCCGCGACATGTCCTATGGCGAGGCCTTCGGCTACATGCTGGCGGCGACCCTTCTGATCCTCGCGGTCTGGTATTATTTCCAGCCCAAGGTGACCGAGGCCGGCATGGCCAATGCCGGTGTCGTCTTCTTCCGTTGGGCTGTGCAGGGGTTCCTGATCTTCGCGGCTGCCGCCTGGCTGTTCCGCCTTCTGGGGCGAAATGTGGGAACTGCGTGGACGCGCAAGCTGTTCCGCCAGATGCCTTTGACGGCGTCTTTCGGCATCCTCGTCATCCTGATCTACGCCTTTGTCGCCATTTTTGCCGGGGCGATCGCGCCCCACGGCCAGGAGGAGATTCTTGGTGCGGCCAACGTGATTGCCGGAGGCGATCCGGCGCTTGGTGGCGACCCTGCCTATCCGCTGGGCACCGATCAGATCGGGCGCGATATCCTGTCCCGGCTGATCTACGGCGCCCAGAATACCGTCGGGATTGCCTTCATAACGACGATTCTGGCGTTCTTGCTGGGCGGCACCTTCGGGTTTCTGGCTGCAACGCTGGGTGGCTGGCTCGACCAGTTGCTCAGCCGCGCGGTCGATGTCCTGATGGCGATCCCGTCACTGATCTTCGCTCTGTTGCTCATGACCATCGCAACGGTCTGGGCGCCGAAGCTGGGTATTCCGCTGACATGGTTCATGATCGTCATCATCGCGGTGATCGACAGCACACGGGTCTATCGCCTTGCCCGCGCCGTCGGGCTGAACATTGTGGTCATGGACTATATCGAGGCCGCAAAGCTGCGCGGCGAGGGCCTGGGATACCTCGTTTTCAAGGAGATCCTGCCCAACGCCACCGCGCCGCTACTGGCCGAGTTCGGTCTCCGGTTCTGCTTTGTCTTCCTGACCATCGCGGCACTGTCCTTCCTTGGCGTCGGCATCCAGCCGCCGCTGGCCGACTGGGGCACGATGGTGCGCGACCTGGCGCAGTTCATCAATTTCGCCGCTTTCTCGCCCATGGCTGCCGTGACGCCGTTGTTGGCAGCTGGTGCGATCGCCTTGCTGACCGTGGGGGTCAACTTCGTGGTCGACTGGATGCTGCACAAGTCCTCGGGGCTGAAGGAGTGACCATGCCCGACCCATTGGTGAAAATCCGCAACCTGCATATCGAAGGGCGCAGCGACGAAAGCTGGTCCCCGATCATCAACGGCGTCGATCTGGACCTCAACAAGGGCGAGGTGCTTGGCCTGATCGGTGAATCCGGCGCGGGCAAGTCCACCATCGGGCTGGCTGCCATGGGGTTCACCCGCGACGGGGTGCGGATTTCCGACGGGACAGTGGAATTCGACGGCATAGACATGGTCAATGCGTCGGCCGCCAAGAAGCGCGCACTTCTGGGCAAGCGCATCGCCTATGTGGCGCAATCGGCGGCGGCCTCCTTCAATCCGGCGCATCGCCTGATCGACCAGCATACCGAGGGGCCGGTCCAGCACGGTGTCGCCAGCCGGGCGCAAAGCCAGGAGGACGGGATCGAGCTTTATCGCAAGCTGCGCCTGCCGAACCCCGACCAGATCGGGTTCCGTTATCCGCACCAGGTGTCCGGCGGACAATTGCAGCGCGCGATGACGGCGATGGCCATGTCCTGCCGCCCTGACCTGATCATTTTCGACGAACCCACCACGGCGCTGGACGTCACCACCCAGATCGAGGTGCTCGCCGCGATCCGCGAAATTGTCGAGGAGTTCGACACCGCGGCCATCTACATCACCCATGACCTGGCCGTGGTTGCCCAGATGGCAGACAAGATCAAGGTCCTGCTGCGCGGGGACGAGGTGGAAGAGGCAGATACCCGCACCATGCTGTCGAGCCCGAAAGAGGACTACACCAAGTCGCTTTGGGCCGTGCGCAGTTTCGAGCGCCCCGAGAAACCGCCCGCGGAACCGGATGCCGTGCCGGTGGTTTCGGTCAAGGGGGTCACGGCAGCCTATGGCAAGGTCGACGTGCTGCATGACGTGTCCTTTGATATCCATGCCGGTCGCACCGTGGCGGTCGTAGGGGAGTCCGGCTCTGGCAAGTCCACCGCGGCGCGGTGCATCACTGGCCTGTTGCCACCGCGCGAGGGCCATGTGGAATTCGAGGGCGAAGCCATGCCTCTCGATTACAAGGCCCGGTCCAAGGAACAATTGCGCCAGGTCCAGATGATCTACCAGATGGCTGATACGGCCCTGAACCCGCGCAAGACAATCGCCCAGATCATCGGCCGGCCCGTGGAATTCTATATGGGGCTCAAGGGCTCCGCCTTGCGTGACAGGGTGGACCAGTTGCTCGACCAGATCGAGCTGGACCCCGCGCAATTCCGAAACCGCCTTCCTTCAGAGCTGTCCGGCGGCCAGAAACAACGGATCGGGATCGCCCGGGCACTGGCCGCCGAGCCACGTTTCATCATCTGCGACGAGGTGACGAGCGCTCTGGACCAGCTGGTCGCCGAAGGCATTCTGCGGCTACTTGCCAGGTTGCAGGACGAGCTTGGCCTGTCCTACATGTTCATCACTCATGATCTCGCGACCGTGCGTGCGATCTCGGACGAGGTTGTGGTGATGAAGGACGGCAAGGTCGTCGACCGCGGACCCAAGACAGAAATGTTCCGCCCGCCGCATCATGCCTATACCGATTTGCTTCTCAGTTCGGTTCCCGAGATGGATCCTGACTGGCTGGACAATCTTCTGGCGGAACGGGGCGTCGATAACATCGGCGATGCGGCAGTTGATAAGATGTGACCGAATCGCGCTAAGCTAAGACCCAATCGATAACAGGGAGACCAAGATGACGAGACTCAACAGACGTGGCCTACTGAAAACCGGTGTGGCCGCCGGTGTTCTGGCCGCGACCGGCCTGCCGATCCGGGCCCAGACCCGTGGCGGCAAACTGACCGCTGGTTTGTCCGGTGCGAATACCTCGGACAGCTGGGATAGCCGGACCCATTCCGACCTGTTCATGATCGCCTGTGCACAGGGCGCGGTGTTCGACAGCCTGACCGAGATTCGCGCCGATGGTTCGCTTGTTGGCGAACTGGCCGAGAACTGGGAAGCCACGCCCGACGCCAAGACCTGGACGTTTAACCTGCGCCAGGGCGTGACTTTCCACAACGGCAAGCCTTTCGGCGCCGATGACGTGATCGCCTCGCTGCAAATGCACCTGGGCGAGGAATCGAAATCGGCCGCGAAGCCGATCGTCGAGAACATCGTCGAGATGACCAAGATGGGCGATCATCAGGTTCAACTGACCCTGAATGCAGGCAATGCGGACCTGCCCTATCTTCTGTCGGACTATCACATCCTGATGTATCCGGCGGGCCAGATCGACGAAGCGATCGCCAATGGTATCGGCACCGGGCTTTACCAGGTTCAGTCCTTTGATCCGGGCGTGCGCATGGTCGCGACCCGCTATCCCGACCACTACAAGGGCGATGATGCCGGGTTCTTTGACGAGATCGAATACATCGCGATCAACGACAACACGGCGCGGATGAACGCGTTGATGACCGGTCAGGTCGACGCGGTGAACCGGATCGACTTCAAGACCGAATCGCTTTTGCGGGCCAATCCGCAGCTTTCGATCCAGGAAGTGACCGGCAACCAGCACTACATCTTCCCGATGCTGACCAACGTGGCCCCGTTCACCGATGTGAATGTGCGCCGCGCGCTGAAGTATGGCATCAACCGTCAGGAACTGGTGGACAAGATCCTGCTGGGTCACGGCAAGGTAGGCAACGATTCCCCCATCGGACCGGCGAACCAGTACTACAACGCCGATATGGAACAGTTGGAATACGATCCGGATCAGGCCAAGTACTGGTTGCAGCAGGCCGGCATGGACAGCCTGAACATCGACCTTTCGGCTTCGTCGGCGGCCTTCGAGGGCGCAGTTGATGCCGCGCAGTTGTTCCAGGCCTCGGCCTCTGCCGGCGGGATCAACATCAATGTGATCCAGGAACCTGCCGATGGCTACTGGTCGAACGTCTGGCTGAAGAAGCCTTTCTGTGCGTCCTACTGGTCGGGCCGGGCCACCGAGGACTGGATGTTCTCGACTGCCTATGAAGAGGGCGTGCCATGGAACGACAGCCAGTGGGGCAGCGAGGACAGCGCCCGCTTCCAGGAATTGCTGATCATGGCGAGGGCCGAGCTGGACAGCGACAAGCGGCGTGAGCAGTATTACGAAATGCAGCAGATCCTGCGTGATGATGGCGGTGTTCTGGTGCCGATGTTCGCCAATTACGTGCAGGCCCTCAACAACCGCATCGCCACGCCCGAAACCGTGGGCAACCTCTGGCAGATGGATAATGCCCGCATGGCGGAACGCTGGTGGGCCGCCTGATCGGCCACCTGTTTCCGAATCTCAGTTAGAAAGCACGCCCCGGCAGGACTTGCCGGGGCGTTTTTTCTACTTGCCCAAAATTGTCACAATTCGGACCGAAACAGGCCTGCATACATACCTAAGACATCGAGTGGGGACGTCTGAGTTTGCAGGTAGTAATGACCACCGCGCCACTGTTTTCGATTCGCAATGCCGCCAAGAGTTTTGCCAAGCTCATGGCGGTCCTGTGCCTTTTGGCAAGTCTGACTCCCGCTGAGGCATTTGCGGGGAACGGCAACGGGAATGGCAACGGCAATGGGAACGGAAACAGCAATCGTGACAAGGATCGCAGCAACCGGGACAACGGCAATAACGGGCGCGGCGAAGAACGTAGCGGACTGCGTTCCGCGAACGCCGGGAGTGTGAATGCCGCGCCCAACAGCACGCCCGCTCGCCTCGCCATCTATCGCGACACGGTCATCGTCTCCGCTCAGATCATACGTCAACAGAATGCCGCGGCTCAGACACTTGTGAGGCTCCAGGCGCTCAGCGAAGCGCAGATAACGGCCGAATTTCCCGATGGCGGATATGAGTCGGCGCTTGCCGCGGCCATGGAGAACTATCAGACTCTGACGGCCCGAGCCCAGGGCGCGCTGACACGGCAACAGGACAGTCTCATGCAGCTGACGGGCGGGCGCCCGATCAGCGATTCCGATCTGGCGGCGCTTCACCGGATGCTGGGCCTGTAACCCGGCCCTTGCGTCCAGACGAGTCTGGCTCTATATGCAAGTCAACAGCGGCGCTTCGGCTTCCACCCCCGAGGCTCCACCGGAATTTCGAACGGGCCGCGCGCCCGTTTTTTTGTGGCTGGATGATATGTCTGACCTGATTGCCCGCTCGGCGATGGATCGCCGGATCAACGAGATCATCGCCCCCACTGTCGAGGACATGGGGTACGAGGTCGTCCGCGTGCGGCTGATGACAGGCAAGGAAAGCACCTTGCAGGTCATGGCCCAAAAGCCCGATGGCAGCATCGAAGTGGATGATTGCGCCCAGATCAGCACCGCCGTCAGTGCCGTGCTGGATGTCGAGGATCCGATCCTTGACGCCTACACGTTGGAGGTCTCCAGCCCCGGCATCGACCGGCCTCTGACCCGGCTGAAGGATTTTGATCTTTGGGAAGGGTATGTGGCCAAGATCGAAACCGAGCAGATGATCGACGGTCGCCGCCGGTTCAAGGGTGTGCTGCACGGCACCGAAGGCGACGAGGTTTTGATCGAGATCGAGGAACATGGCGAGCCGGTGACAATCGGCCTGAAGTTCGACTGGTTGAGCGATGCCAAGCTGGTGCTGACGGATGAACTGATCCGCGATGTTCTGAAAGGCCGCAAGGATGCCGGCCAGATCGACGAGACACAATTTGACGAAGTGGAGACCGTGCTGGACGGTCCTGATGAGGAGAAAGACTGATGGCGATTACCTCTGCCAACCAGCTTGAATTGCTGCAAACCGCCGAGGCGGTCGCGCGCGAGAAGATGATCGACCCGGCCCTGGTGATTGAGGCGATGGAAGAGTCGCTCGCCCGTGCCGCGAAGTCTCGCTACGGCGCCGAAATGGATATTCGCGTCAGCATCGACCGCAAGACGGGCCGCGCCACCTTTACCCGCGTTCGCACGGTGGTCGAAGATGACGAGCTGGAAAACTACCAGGCCGAGATGACCGTCGATCAGGCCAAGCAATATCTCGACGATCCCAAAGTCGGGGATACCTTCGTCGAAGAAGTGCCGCCGGTGGAAATGGGCCGGATCGCTGCACAGTCGGCCAAGCAGGTGATCCTGCAGAAGGTCCGCGAAGCCGAGCGCGACAAGCAATACGAAGAGTTCAAGGACCGCGTTGGCCAAATTCTCAACGTGCAGGTCAAGCGTGAGGAATACGGCAACGTCATCGTCGATTTGAACCCGGGCGAAGGTGTGCTGCGGCGCAACGAGAAGATCGGTCGCGAAAGCTATCGTCCGAATGACCGGATCCGGGTCTACATCAAGGACGTGCGCCGCGAGCAGCGCGGGCCGCAGGTCTTCCTGTCGCGCACCGCACCGGAATTCATGGCCGAATTGTTCAAGATGGAAGTGCCCGAAATCTACGAGGGCATCATCGAGATCAAGGCCGTGGCCCGCGACCCGGGCAGCCGCGCCAAGATTGCGGTCATCTCCTATGACGGCTCGATCGACCCGGTCGGTGCCTGCGTGGGTATGCGCGGCAGCCGCGTGCAGGCCGTTGTGAACGAGCTTCAGGGTGAAAAGATCGACATCATCCCCTGGAACGAGGACATGCCGACCTTCCTGGTCAATGCATTGCAACCGGCCGAGGTGTCCAAGGTCGTCTTTGACGAGGATGCCGAACGCATCGAGGTCGTGGTGCCCGAGGATCAGCTGAGCCTGGCCATCGGCCGCCGTGGCCAGAACGTGCGCCTTGCCTCTCAGCTGACGGGCCTCGATATCGACATTCTGACCGAGGAAGAGGAATCCAAGCGCCGCCAGGCCGAGTTCGAGGAACGCACCAAGCTGTTCATGGACACGCTGGACCTGGACGAATTCTTTGCCCAGCTGCTGGTTTCCGAAGGGTTCACCAACCTCGAGGAAGTCGCCTATGTCGAGCTGGACGAACTGCTTGTCATCGACGGGGTGGACGAGGATACCGCCAACGAGCTGCAAGCGCGGGCCCGCGATTACCTGGAAGCCCAGAACGCCAAGGCCATGGAGCGCGCCCGTGAACTGGGTGTGCAGGACAGCCTGGTTGAATTCGAAGGCCTGACACCCCAGATGATCGAGGCATTGGCCGAAGATGGCGTGAAGTCGCTCGAAGATTTCGCGACCTGCGCTGATTGGGAACTGGCCGGCGGTTGGACGACAGTCGATGGAGAGCGCACCAAGGATGACGGTGTGCTGGAACCCTTCGACGTCAGCCTTGAAGAAGCCCAGAACATGATCATGACCGCCCGCGTCATGCTCGGCTGGGTCGACCCGGCTGAGCTGGAAGCCGATGCTGAAGAAGACGCCGAACTCGAAGAGGAGCAGGAGGCCTGATTTCAGGCCTTCTGGGGTCACATGGGTCGCGGAGGTCGCGCCAAGGATCGGGAAGTGTCGGAACGCCGGTGCGTCGTCACCGGTGAAACGGCACCCAAGCCCGGGCTGATCCGGTTCGTCGTCGGGCCGGATGGGGCTGTTGTGCCCGACATACTGGGCAAGCTGCCCGGCCGCGGCATGTATGTAACGGCCGACCGGGCAGTGATCGAGGCGGTCAAACCTGCGCAATTCGCGCGGGCGGCCAAAGGCAAGGTCACTGTTCCCGATGGCCTGGCCGATGAGATCGAGCGCCAGCTGGCGCGCCGCGTGATCGAGACGATCTCGCTGGCACGAAAGGCTGGAAAGGCCGTTTGCGGCTTCGAAAAGGTCAAGGGTTGGCTGGCCGGCGGTGAGGTCGTGCGCGTGCTGCTCCAGGCCTCGGACGGATCCGAACGCGGCAAGGGCAAGCTGTGGACCCCGACCGGGGCGCGATATTTCGACTGCCTGACGTCAACCGAATTGGGTTTGGCATTTGGGCGTCAATCTGTGATACACGGGGCGCTCGCCTCTGGTGGACTCAGTGACCGTGTTGTAGAGGAAGCCGCGAGACTTAAAGGATTGCGGGTAAATGTCGGTGGCGAGGGCGCTGCCGGAAAGGATACAGAAGCTAAATGAGCGATAGTGACGGCAAGAAACCCCTTGGTCTGCGTGGCGGCCCGCGTTCGGGCAATGTGAAGCAAAGCTTCAGCCACGGCCGGACCAAGAATGTCGTGGTCGAGACGAAGCGCAAGCGCGTTGTCGTTCCAAAGCCCGGTGCGTCTGGCGCCAAGTCCGGCGGGGCTGGTGGCGCGGCACCGACCGGGGGCGATCCCTCGAAGCGGCCCGCAGGCATCTCGGACGCCGAGCTGGAGCGTCGGATGAAGGCTCTTGCGGCCGCCAAGTCCCGCGAGGCCGAAGAGGCCAAGAAGCGCGAAGAAGAGGAAAAGGCCCGTGCAGCCGAACGCGAACGCCGCCGCGCCGAGGCCGAGGCCAAGGAGCGCGAAGAGCGCGAACGCGAAGAGGCGTTGAAGGCCAAGCAGGAAGAAGAAGAGCGCAAGAAGCGTGAAGCCGAGGAGGCCGCCAAGAAGGCTGCGGCGCCCGCCGAACCGGCTGCGGCTCCGCCTGAGGAACAGGCGCGGGGTGGGGGGCGTGCCGCGCCCGGTCCCCGCAAGGAAAAAGAGCGCGACAACCGAGACAACAAGCAACCGCGTGGCAAGGGTGGCCGTGACGAAGGCCGCCGGTCCGGCAAACTGACGCTGAACCAGGCGCTGCGTGGCGGCGAAGGCGGGCGTCAGAAGTCGCTCGCCGCGATGAAGCGCAAGCAGGAACGCGCCCGTCAGAAGGCCATGGGTGGCCAGGCCGAGCGCGAAAAGGTCATCCGCGACGTTCAGCTTCCGGAAGCCATCATGGTGGGCGAGCTTGCCAACCGGATGTCCGAAAAGGTTGCCGACGTGGTCAAGGCGTTGATGCAGAACGGCATCATGGCGACCCAGACCCAGACGATCGACGCGGATACGGCCGAACTGATCATCGAGGAATTCGGCCACCGGGTGGTGCGCGTGTCTGACTCTGATGTCGAACAGGTCATCGATACGGTTGACGACAAGGAAGAGGACATGAAGCCGCGTCCGCCGGTCGTCACGGTCATGGGCCATGTCGACCACGGCAAGACGTCGGTTCTGGACGCGATCCGCAATGCTCGCGTGACCGCCGGCGAGGCGGGCGGCATTACCCAGCATATCGGTGCCTACCAGGTGACAACCGAGTCCGGCAGTGTGCTGACCTTCCTCGATACGCCCGGCCACGCCGCGTTCACGTCCATGCGGGCACGCGGCGCGCAGGTGACGGATATCGTCGTGCTGGTGGTGGCCGCGGATGATGCGGTAATGCCGCAGACTGTCGAGGCCCTCAACCACGCCAAGGCCGCCGGTGTGCCGATGATCGTTGCGATCAACAAGTGCGACAAGCCCGAGGCGAACCCCGACAAGGTGCGCACCGACCTGTTGCAGCACGAGGTGATCGTCGAGGGGCTGTCCGGCGACGTTCAGGATGTCGAGGTTTCGGCCATCACTGGGCAGGGCCTGGATGAGCTGCTGGAAGCCATCGCGCTGCAAGCGGAAATTCTCGAACTCAAGGCCAACCCGGACCGCGCCGCCCAAGGTGCCGTGATCGAGGCCCAGCTGGACGTGGGCCGCGGCCCCGTCGCCACCGTGCTGGTCGAGAAGGGCACGCTGCGCCAAGGCGATATCTTCGTCGTTGGTGAGCAGTGGGGCAAGGTTCGCGCCATGGAAAACGACCAGGGCAAGCGCGTGAAGGAAGCCGGGCCATCGGTTCCGGTCGAGGTTCTTGGTCTCAATGGCACGCCCGAGGCTGGCGATGTGCTGAACGTCGTCGAGACCGAGGCGCAGGCCCGCGAAATCGCCGAGTATCGCCAGAAGGCCGCCAAGGACAAGCTTGCTGCGGCGGGCGCCGCGACCACGCTTGATCAGTTGCTGGCCAAGGCCAAGGCGGACGAGAACGTCAAGGAACTGCCAATCCTGGTCAAGGCCGACGTGCAGGGCTCTGCCGAGGCGATCATCCAGGCGATGGAAAAGATCGGCAACGAAGAGGTGCGCGTTCGCGTGCTGCATTCGGGCGTGGGCGCCATCACCGAAACGGATATCGGCCTTGCCGAAGCCTCGGGTGCGCCGGTTATCGGATTCAACGTCCGGGCCAATGCCCCGGCGCGGAATTCAGCCAACCAGAAGGGTGTCGAAATCCGCTACTACTCGGTCATCTATGACTTGGTGGACGATGTGAAAGCGGCGGCCTCTGGCCTGCTGTCCGCCGAAGTGCGCGAGAACTTCATCGGCTATGCCGAGATCCGCGAGGTCTTCAAGGTCTCCGGCGTTGGCAAGGTGGCTGGCTGTCTCGTGACCGAGGGCGTCGCCCGACGCTCTGCCGGTGTGCGTCTGTTGCGCGACGATGTCGTGATCCACGAAGGCACGCTGAAGACGCTCAAGCGGTTCAAGGACGAGGTGGCCGAGGTCATCTCGGGCCAGGAATGCGGCATGGCCTTCGAGAATTACGATGACATCCGTCCCGGCGATGTGATCGAGATCTTCGAACGTGAAGAGGTCGAGCGCAGCCTCTGACGCGTCGTTAGCGATGCAAGATATTGGAAAGGGCGCCAGTTCGGCGCCCTTTTTCTGTGGCCCCGTTCGTTTGGTGGTTCAAAGCCAGTCGCGCAGGATCGGGATGAGAGGGATATCGGCAGGCGGCATGGGATAATCACGCAACGCGTTGGTGCGGACCCATTTCAACGTTTGCCCTTCCTTGCCGGTCGGTGTGCCATTCCATTTGCGGCAGGCGAAGAGCGGCATGAGCAGGTGGAAATCGTCATAGCTGTGGCTGGCGAAGGTCAAAGGCGCAAGGCAGGAGGACCACGTGTCGATGCCAAGTTCCTCGTGCAATTCGCGGATCAACGCCGCCTCGGGCGTCTCGCCCGGTTCGACCTTTCCGCCGGGAAATTCCCACATGCCCGCCATGGATTTCCCTTCTGGCCGCTGGGCCAGAAGCACCCGCCCGTCCAGATCCACAAGCGCGACGGCGCTGACAAGAACCGTTTTCACGACCGGTAATCCGCATTGATCGAGATGTAGTCATGGGTCAGGTCGCAGGTCCAGACCGTGGCCATGCCGCCGGCCAGACCCAGATCGACCGCAATGACGATCTCGTCGTTCTTCATGTAACTGGCGCCTGCCTCTTCGGAGTAGCTCGGTGCCACCCAGCCTTTTTCCGCCACCAATGTGTCGCCGAAATGAATGGTGATCAGGTCGCGGTCGGCCCGTGCGCCGCTTTTGCCGATGGCCATGACGATGCGGCCCCAATTCGGGTCTTCACCGGCAATGGCTGTCTTGACCAGCGGGGAATTGGCGATGGCAAGGCCAACTTGCCGCGCCTCGTCGTCGGACGCTGCGCCGCCGACCTGCACCTCGATGAACTTGCTGGCGCCTTCGCCATCGCGCACAACCTGCTGGGCCAGGTCGAGCATCACGTCATGGAGTGCCTTTGTGAAGCCGGCGCTGTCGGTCACATCGACGCCCGATGCCCCCGTTGCCGCGCAAAGCAAGGTGTCAGAGGTCGAGGTGTCGCTGTCGACCGTGATGCAGTTGAAAGTCTGGTCGGTGAGGGTCCGCAGCAAGGTCTGAAGTTGCGCCTGTCCGATCATCGCGTCGGTGAAGATATAGACCAGCATCGTGGCCATATCCGGGGCGATCATGCCGGACCCCTTGGCAATGCCAGCAATCCGGACGGGCTTACCGGCAATTTCCACCTCGGCCATGGCGCCCTTGGCAAAAGTGTCGGTCGTCATGATGGCGCGCGCTGCCATTTCGATCCCGTTCGGGGCCAGCCCGTCGGCCAGTTCGGACAGTTTGGAGAGCACCTTGTCATGAGGCAGCGGCTCGCCGATCACCCCGGTGGACGAGGTGAAGACACGGTCGGGGTCGATCCCCAGCGTCTCGGCAACGCCGGAGCAAACCGCGTTGACCGAAGCCTCGCCTGCCGCGCCGGTAAAGGCGTTCGCATTGCCGGAATTGACCAGGATTGCCGCTCGCCCGGTTCCCGTGCCGTCGATCTTGGCTTCGCAGTCCAGAACCGGTGCCGCGCGGGTCGCGCTGCGCGTGAATACCCCGGCAATGGTCGTCCCCTCGGCCAGCTCGGCCAGCATGACATCAGGCCGATCCTTGTAGCGCACACCGGCCGCGACGGTGGCGAACCGGGCGCCTTCGATGACCGGAAGGTCGGGAAAGCGCGCGGGCGCCAAGGGGGATCGCTTCATCTATCAGTCCTCAAGCAGGTCAAGATCACTGATGATCGAGGGGTCGAAGGCGCCATCTTCGGGGCGGTCGATCTCGGCCGTCGTGCCCAGCTCGTCGAGCCGGGCTTGAAGCGCC
The DNA here is from genome assembly GCF_003129565.1 of Salibaculum griseiflavum. Classification (GTDB taxonomy): domain Bacteria; phylum Pseudomonadota; class Alphaproteobacteria; order Rhodobacterales; family Rhodobacteraceae; genus Salibaculum; species Salibaculum griseiflavum. The sequence goes on along the minus strand of NZ_QETF01000007.1, from coordinate 25,426 downwards.
GCCTCCTGAAGCTGCTGGGTCAGCTCGGCGCGCAACTCGTCAAGACTGGGCGCTTCCTGCATGCGGGTGTCGTTCAGCTTGACGATATGCCAACCGAACTGGGTCTCGACAGGGTCGGATACATCCCCGGACTCCATCCCGGTCACGGCTTCCTCGAATGGGGCGACCATCATACCGGGGCCGAACCAGCCAAGTTCGCCGCCATTGGGGCCCGACGGCCCGGTCGAGCGTTCCTGCGCGGTCTCGGCGAAATCGGCGCCGCCCTCGACCAGCGCCTTGATCTCGGCGGCTTCTTCCTCGGTTTCCACAAGGATGTGGGATGCGTTCCATTCCATCGTGTCGCCCATCTCGGCAACCCGTGCGTCATAGGCGGCCTGGATCGCCTCTTCGCTGACCGCATTCTGGTAGATGCCGTCCACGACCTCACCGGCGCGCAGCGCGCGTTCCTCGTTGGCCAGCGCGACCATCAAGCGGCTGGGCACCTCCTCCAGCGTGTCGGCCAACAATTGCTGCTGGATCAACTGGTCTAGAACGCCGGTAAACAGCACCTCGTCAGGTAGCTGCTGATATTGCTGCGGCAACTGTGCCTTGGTGATGATCATCTCGCCCAGCGTGATCTCGGTTCCGTTGACCGTTGCCACGACCGTATCCGCGGCAATGTCGCCATGCCCTTCGGCCAGTGCCATGCTGGCAGGCAGGGCAAGGCCGGCCACGAGCGACGCGATCTTGAGGCTATTATACATGATGTTTCCGTCCTTTATCTGCCGCGTCGGCACGCGGCGTTGACACCTGTTTAGCGGCCCCTTACATCGCCTAAAGGTCCCGAGGGGGGCCGGTCTTGGCCCCGAACTTAGGTGGCGTGCCGGTCGGGCACAACCAACCTCCTCATTCTTTGATGACTGAAAGGCCAGGAACTGGCCGCGGAGAGAATATGCTGGGTTTCGGAACACTCGCGAAGAAGGTCTTTGGAACCGCCAATGACCGCAAGATCAAGGCGACGCGTCCGCTGGTGGAAAAGATCAACGCGCTTGAACCCGATTTCGAAAAGCTCAGCGACGAGGGCTTGAAGGACAAGACCGAAGAGCTCGCAAAACGCGCGATGGGCGGTGAAAGCCTGGATGCGATCCTGCCCGAAGCCTTTGCCAATTGCCGCGAAGCCGCCAAGCGGGCGCTCGGCCTGCGCGCCTTCGACGTGCAACTGATGGGCGGGATTTTCCTGCACCAGGGCAACATCTCGGAGATGAAGACCGGTGAGGGCAAAACGCTGGTGGCGACCTTCCCGGCCTACCTGAATGCCCTGACCGGCAAGGGCGTTCATATCGTGACGGTGAACGATTATCTGGCCCGCCGCGACTCCGAATGGATGAGCAAGGTCTACAACGCCCTCGGGCTGACCTGTGGCGTGGTCTACCCGCAGCAGGACGAGGACGAGAAGAAACAGGCCTACGATTGCGACATCACCTACGCGACCAATAACGAGCTGGGCTTCGACTACCTGCGTGACAACATGAAGTCCGAGCTGAAGGACATGAAGCAGCGCGCCCACAACTTTGCCATCGTCGACGAGGTGGACAGCATCCTGATCGACGAGGCGCGGACGCCGCTGATCATTTCGGGTCCGGCACAGGACCGGTCCGATCTTTATGTCTCCATCGACAAGATCATTCCCGAACTGGAAGACGAGCATTTCGAGCTGGATGAAAAGACACGCGGCGTAACCTACACGGACGAGGGGAACGAGTTTCTCGAACAACGTCTGCATGCGGCCGGGCTTCTTCCGGAGGGTCAGACCCTTTATGATCCCGAAAGCACCACCATCGTCCACCACGTGAACCAGGGCCTGCGCGCGCACAAGCTGTTCACCAAGGACAAGGACTACATCGTGCGCGACGGTCAGGTCGTGCTGATCGACGAATTCACAGGCCGCATGATGCACGGGCGCCGACTGTCCGAGGGGTTGCACCAGGCCATCGAGGCCAAGGAAGGCTGCGATATCCAGCCCGAGAACGTCACCATGGCCTCGGTCACGTTCCAGAACTATTTCCGGCTTTATGACAAACTCTCCGGCATGACGGGCACGGCCCTGACCGAAGCCGACGAATTCATGGAAATCTACGGCCTCGGCGTGGTTGAAGTGCCGACGAACAAGCCCATTGCCCGTCAGGACGAGGACGACGCCGTCTACCGCACCGCGCAGGAAAAATTCGACGCCATCGTCGAGACGATCAAGGACGCGAATGCCAAGGGGCAACCCACCCTTGTCGGCACCACCTCGATCGAGAAGTCCGAGTTCCTCAGCCAGATGCTGACCAAGGCCGGGATCAAGCATAACGTCCTGAACGCCCGCCAGCACGAGCAAGAGGCGCAGATCATCGCCGATGCCGGCAAGCTGGGCGCCGTGACCATCGCCACGAACATGGCCGGCCGCGGAACCGACATCAAGCTGGGCGGCAATGTCGATTTCAAGATCATGGAGGCCATCGAGGCCGATCCGGATGGCGACCCCGAGGCGATCCGTGAGCGGATCGAGAAGGAACATGAGACCGATGAACAGGCGGTCAAGGACGCGGGCGGCCTCTTCGTTCTGGCCACGGAACGCCACGAAAGCCGCCGCATCGACAACCAGCTGCGCGGGCGGTCCGGCCGCCAGGGTGACCCGGGCCGGTCGGCTTTCTTCCTGTCGCTCGAAGATGACCTGATGCGGATTTTCGGGTCTGAACGGCTGGAAAAGATGCTGTCCAGCCTTGGCATGAAAGAGGGTGAGGCCATCGTTCACCCCTGGGTCAACAAGTCCCTCGAACGGGCGCAGGCCAAGGTCGAGGCGCGCAACTTCGATATCCGCAAGCAATTGCTGAAGTTCGACGATGTCATGAACGACCAGCGCAAGGTGATCTTCGGTCAGCGCCGCGAGATCATGGAGGCGCAGGACCTGTCCGAGATCGTGCAGGACATGCGCGAACAGGTCATCGAGGACATGGTCGACAGCTACATGCCGCCCAAGTCCTATGCCGACCAGTGGGACACCGAGGGCCTGTATGCCGAGGTCATCTCCAAGCTGGGTATCGATGTGCCGGTGATCGACTGGGCCGCCGAGGAAGGCGCGGATAACGACGTGATCCGCGAACGTCTTGAAGAGGCCGCAACCAAGCATATGGCCGAAAAGACCGAGGCCTTCGGCGAAGAAACCATGCGCAATGTCGAGAAGCAGATTCTGCTTCAGACGATCGATACCAAGTGGCGCGAACACCTGGTGACGCTGGAACATCTCCGCTCGGTCGTGGGATTCCGCGGCTATGCGCAGCGCGACCCGCTGAATGAATACAAGACCGAATCCTTCCAACTGTTCGAGGGTCTGCTGGATGGTCTGCGCACGGACGTGACGCAGAAGCTTTCGCAAATCCGGCCGATGACCGAGGAAGAGCAGAAGCAGATGATGGCGCAGTTGATGGAGCAGCAAAAGCAACTGCAGGCTGCCGCCTCGCGCGAGAATGCCGGGTCGGCCAAGGCGGCGGCGCCTGCGGCGGCTGCTGCCTCCGCGTCCACGAAGGAGGGGTTCGACGAAAACGACCCCTCCACTTGGGGGAATCCCGGCCGGAACGAGGCCTGCCCCTGCGGATCCGGCAAGAAATTCAAGCACTGCCACGGCCGCCTGGCCTGACGTAACGGCATATTGCTGCCCCATTTCGGACGCCAAGAATCCCCGGTTGGGCCTTTCTGAGGCCATTGGGCACCGACAGTCTGTTTCCCGATTGAATGGTGGGAAGGAGACATGTGATGTCCCGCGTCAAACAGATTGTCATGGCCGCCGGCACGTTCAGTGTTGCGCTTGGCATCGGATTCGTCATGCAGAACGGAGACGCGCTGGCCAGCCGGTTCGGGTCCGATTCCGATACGGCCGAGGCTGCACCCGAGCCGGTCGCACCGGATGTGGCGCCGGTTGAACAGGTCGCTGACGGCCCCAGCCTGCCCATTCCCCAAGACGTGACGGCGGATCTTGCCGGTGCCGTGTCCCTGCCGCAAACCGCGCGACCGCCTGAACCGGCCGAGGCACCCGTGGAACTGGCCGCCGTCGAGACCGACGATGCACCGAGTGTCCTCGGGCCCGAGACCATGCCCGAACCGGAAACCGCGCAAAGCTGCAATATCCTCATGGAGGGTTCGTCCAGCGAGGCTGCGATGGTCGCGCTGACGGTGTCCGCCCCTTGTCACACCGAGTCGCCTTTCGTGCTGCATCATCAGGGTATGATGTTTACGGCCAAGACCGATGCCGACGGCACAGCGGCGCTGACCGTTCCCGCGCTTGCAGAGATCTCTGTCTTCATCGCCGCGTTCCCGGATGGTGAGGGCAGTGTCTCCACCGTCACGGTTCCCGACTTCGCCGCGTTCGATCGCGCCGTCCTGCAATGGCGGGGCGAGGCGGGCGTGATGCTGAGCGCCTATGAGTTCGGTGCGGGCTATGGCGAGGCTGGTCACATTTCTCGTGAGAACCTTGCGAGCGCCGACCGTGCCGCCGCCGGTGATGGCGGTTTCCTCGTGCAGCTGGGTGATGCGACGGTCGAGGATGCCTTTCTGGCCGAGGTCTATACCTTCCCCTCGGGACAGCATGATGATGGCGACATCCAGTTGATCGCCGAAGCCGAGATTACCGAGGGCAATTGTGGGCAGGAAGTCGCCGCCCAAAGCATCCAGGTCTTTCCCGATGGCAACACGCTGGCGCTGGACCTGTCGGTCAGGATGCCCGATTGCGAGGCTGTGGGGGATTATCTCTTCTTGCAAAACATGTTCGAGGACCTGACACTTGCCTCGCGATGACGAGGTTCCGGGTTCGAAACATTCTTGGATCAATGGGAAGTGCGGCGGTTTTCGCCGCATTTTTCTGTTTGCTGCCCACTCATTCCTCGGCAGACACGATAACCGTGCAGTCCACCAATGGCGCTGTGCAGGTCACCGGCCACTATCTTGCGCATGACGGCGAAATCCTCACCCTCGCCACCGAGTCAGGACCGGTTTCGCTCAGGTCCGAAGGGGTGTCCTGCATCGGGACGGATTGCCCAGCTGACGGGGCGGCCCCCGTGCTGCGAATCGCGGCGCAAGGCCGAGCTGCGCAATTGCTCGTTCCGGCCCTGATCGAGGCCTACAGGCGCGATACGGGCAATCGGCTCGACCATGCGCTTTGGTCGGCCTCGGCGATTCAGGCGATTGATGGCCTGCCCGAGACTCCCTTTGACGTTTTCCTGTCGCCGCGCCCGCTTTCGGCAGCGGAACTGGACCTTGCAGAACGCAAAGGCCTGGCTGCCCTGGACAATGCGCGGCAGGCTCAGATCCTTGCCATGGATGCCCTCGTGCCGGCGGTTGCAGCGGATCACGCGCGCGGATCGATTCCATTGTCGCGTCTCGTCGATGCGATCTCAGGGAACGGGACGGTCTGGCCGGACCGCAGCGCGTCGAACCGGCTGCACCTTCTGGAAACGATCGGACCTGACCTGACCTGGCTTCTGCCCGAGTCCGCAAACGGACCAGAGCTGATTCTGCATGCGACCCCCGAGAGCCTGTCCGACGCACTTGCCGCCGAGCCGGACGCGTTGGCGCTTGTTCCGTTGTCACAGGTGGGGCCATGGCGGCAACTGGCCCTGAGCGGGCCGTGCGGCCTGCGATCCACTGCAACAGAGCGCAGCATCAGGACCGAGGACTACCCGCTGACCTTTCCGGTCTACCTGTATCTGCCGCCCTGGCGTCCGCATCCAGATATCAAGGCCTTCCTCGATTGGTTGCGCAGCGAGGCGGCGCAGCTGGTTGTGCGACGGGCCGGGCTGGTGGACCTTGCCGGAGTTCCGATCCCGATCGATGCCCAAGGCCGTCGGTTCGCCAATGCCATTCGCATGGCCGGGGCGGATGTTCCGTTGGGTGAGCTTCAACGCCTTGTCCGGGCGCTGGACGCTCACACCCGGATTTCGATCACTTTCCGATTCGATCCGGGGTCGACCTTTCTGAACGCGCCGTCACGATCTCATCTTCTGATGTTGGCCCATGCCATCCGCGATGGTCGCTATAGCGGGCGCGACATCGTGCTTGTCGGGTTCAGTGACGGGCGCGGACCGGCGGATGCCAACCGGGACCTTGCCGCGGCCCGAGCCGAGGCGGTCAAAGAGGATCTGTTGGCAGCCTTGGGCGGTGCGCTGCCCTTCAATGTCGGGATCGAGACCGACGCGTTCGGCGAGGCCATGCCGCTTGCCTGCGATGACAGTGCCCCCGGCCAGCAGGCGAATCGCCGTGTCGAAATGTGGGTTCGGGATCGGCGTTAGCAGACTCTACAGAAGTCCCTCGGCGCGAAAGCTCAATTCGCGCGACCGGCCGATGACAAGATGATCATGAAGACTGATACCAAGGGCGTGGGCGGCGTCGTTGATTTGCCGGGTCATGTCGATATCCGCCTCGGACGGGGTCGGGTCGCCCGACGGATGGTTGTGGACCAGGATCAGGGCCGAGGCGTTGAGCTCCAGCGCGCGCTTGACCACCTCGCGCGGATAGACGGGAACATGGTCCACGGTGCCTTCGGCCTGCGCTTCGTCCGCGATCAGGATGTTTTTGCGGTCCAAGAACAGGATGCGGAATTGCTCCGTATCGCGGTGGGCCATGACGGTGTGGCAGTAATCCAGCACCGCGTCCCAGCTGCTGATGACATGGCGCTGCAGCACCTTGGCCCGGGCCATCCGGTGGGCCAAGGCCTCGATGATCTTGAGTTCGGTCGCCACGGCCGGGCCCACCCCCGCGACCTGTTCAAGGCGCGCAGGCGGCGCAGACAGGACGCCGCTCACGTCGCCGAAGGCTTCGATCAGCCGCCGGGCCAGGGGTTTCACATCCTGCCGTGGGATAGCGCGGAACAGGGCCAGTTCGAGCAACTCGTAATCCGGCATCGCTGCCGCGCCGCCGTTGCGAAACCGCTCTCGCAGCCTCTTTCTGTGGTCGGCAAGATAGGATGGCAGACGGCCGCTATTGGGTCGGCGCACGGGGGACACGACCTGCGCCTCGTCGTCATCCAGAAGATCGGGCTGGAAGGCAGGTATCGGGGCTTCGGCAAAGGCACGCTGGTCCGTCATGCCTCCACACTTGCCCCGAATCCCTTACCGGGACGTTAACGGCGGTTAACCCTTCATCGATTCCCAGAAGTTCTTCACCGACTTGAAGAAATTCGAGCTTTGCGGATTGTTGTCTTCCGCCAGCTTTTCGAATTCCTTCAGCAGCTCTTTCTGCTTGGCCGTCAGGTTGACCGGGGTCTCGACCGCCAATTCGATGAACATGTCTCCGGGTCCGCCGGAGCGAAGCGCCGGCATCCCCTTGGCACGAAGGCGCATCTGGCGGCCGGACTGGCTGCCGGCCGGGATCTTGACGCGGCTGCGCCCGCCGTCGATCGTCGGCACCTCGATGTCACCGCCCAGCGCGGCGGTGGTCATCGAGACCGGCACGCGGCAGAACAGGTGATTGCCCTCGCGCTCGAACAATTCATGTTCGCGGACCTCGATGAAGACATAAAGATCACCGGCAGGCCCGCCACGCATCCCGGCCTCGCCCTCGCCTGCATGGCGAATCCGGGTGCCGGTTTCGACGCCGGGCGGGATATTGACGGTAATCTGTTTTTCCTTCTCGACGCGTCCGGCGCCGTGGCATGTCTTGCACGGGTTCTTGATGGTCTGACCCATCCCGTTACAGGTCGGGCAGGTCCGTTCGACAGTGAAGAACCCTTGTTGCGCGCGCACCTTGCCCATGCCCGAACATGTCGGGCAGGTGACCGGTTCACTCCCGCCTTCAGCGCCGGAACCGTCGCAAGAGCTGCACTGCACCGAGGTCGGGACGGTGATCGTCTTCTGGGTGCCGGCATAGGCCTCTTCGAGTGTGACACGCATGTTGTAGCGCAGGTCGCTGCCGCGCGCGGCGCGAGACCGGCCGCCGCCGCCACCGCGGCCACCCATGAAATCGCCGAACAGGTCGTCGAAAACATCGGAAAAGGCGCTGGCGAAATCGCCCTGGCCCTGGAAGCCACCGCCGGGACGGCCACCGCCACCACCCATGCCGTTTTCGAAAGCGGCATGGCCGAAGCGGTCATAGGCCGCTTTCTTTTCCGGGTCTTTCAGGACGTCGTAGGCTTCGCCCGCTTCCTTGAACTGCTGTTCCGCTTCGGGGTTGTCGGTGTTCCGGTCCGGGTGCAGTTCCTTGGCCTTCTTGCGATAGGCCTTCTTGATTTCGTCGGCGCTGGCGCCCTTTGAGACCCCGAGAACCTCGTAATAGTCACGTTTGGACATGAGCGTTTCCCCCTTTGGGTCGCACAAAGCCGGCCCGGCATGGGCTGGGCCGGCTTTGCAGCGTCATTTCCCTCAGGCGCGCTTGTCGTCGTCGAGGTCTTCGAAGTCGGCGTCGACGATGTCGTCGTCCACACCGCCCGAGGCCTCTTCGGGCGCTTCCGGGTCGGCGTCACCGGCGTCTTCGGCCTGCGCCTTGTAGATCGCCTCGCCCAGCTTCATGGCCGCTTCGGTCACGTTCTGGATGCCGGATTTGATCTTCTCGGCGCTGTCGCCTTCGAGGTCGTCCTTGAGCGCGGCAATGGCCAGTTCGATCGCCTCGATCGTGGTCGGGTCGACCTTGTCGCCATGGTCTTCCATCGACTTCTCGGTCGAGTGGATAAGGCTTTCGGCCTGGTTCTTCGCTTCGACCAGTTCCTTGCGCTCCTTGTCGGCCTCGGCGTTCTCCTCGGCGTCCTTCACCATCTGTTCGATATCCTCGTCGGACAGACCGCCCGAGGCCTGGATGGTGATCTTCTGCTCCTTGCCGGTGCCCTTGTCCTTGGCGGACACGTTGACGATGCCGTTGGCGTCGATGTCGAAGGTGACTTCGATCTGCGGCATGCCGCGCGGGGCCGGCGGGATGTCTTCGAGGTTGAACTGACCCAGAAGCTTGTTGTCGGACGCCATTTCACGTTCGCCCTGGAAGACGCGGATGGTCACGGCGTTCTGGTTGTCCTCGGCCGTCGAGAAAACCTGGCTCTTCTTCGTCGGGATCGTCGTGTTGCGGTCGATCAGGCGGGTGAACACGCCGCCCAGGGTCTCGATGCCCAGCGACAGCGGGGTCACGTCCAGCAGGACCACGTCCTTGACGTCACCCTGGAGGACACCGGCCTGGATGGCGGCGCCCATGGCGACCACTTCATCGGGGTTCACACCCTTGTGGGGTTCCTTGCCGAAGAACTTGGTCACCTCTTCGAACACCTTCGGCATCCGGGTCTGGCCACCGACCAGAACGACCTCGTCGATATCGTCGGTCGACAGGCCCGCATCTTTGAGCGCAGCCTGGCACGGCTTGATCGACGCCTTGATGAGGTCGCCAACAAGGCTTTCCAGCTTGGCGCGGGTCAGCTTCATGACCATGTGCAGCGGCGTGCCGTCGGACCCCATCGAGATGAACGGCTGGTTGATCTCGGTCTGCGACGAGCTGGACAGCTCGATCTTGGCTTTCTCGGCGGCCTCTTTCAGGCGCTGCAGGGCCATCTTGTCCTTGGTCAGGTCGACGCCGTGCTCTTTCTTGAACTCATCGGCGAGGTAGTTGACGATCCGCATGTCGAAGTCTTCACCGCCGAGGAACGTGTCGCCGTTGGTGGATTTCACTTCGAACAGGCCATCGTCGATTTCGAGGATGGTCACGTCGAACGTGCCGCCGCCAAGGTCATAGACGGCGATGGTCTTGGTCTCTTTCTTGTCGAGGCCATAGGCCAGCGCGGCAGCGGTCGGCTCGTTGATGATGCGCAGCACTTCGAGGCCGGCGATCTTGCCGGCATCCTTGGTGGCCTGGCGCTGGGCGTCGTTGAAGTAAGCGGGCACGGTGATCACGGCCTGTGTCACTTCCTCGCCCAGGTAGCTTTCGGCGGTTTCCTTCATCTTCTGCAGGATGAAGGCGGACACCTGGCTGGGGCTGTACTTGTCGCCCTTGGCCGAAACCCAGGCATCGCCGTTGCCGCCGTCGATGACGGAGAACGGCATGTTCTTCTTGTCCTTGGCCAGATCGCTGTCGTCGATGCGGCGGCCGATCAGGCGCTTGACGCCGAAAATGGTGTTTTCGGGGTTGGTGACAGCCTGGCGCTTGGCCGGCTGGCCGACAAGACGTTCGTCATCCGTGAAGGCGACGATGGAGGGCGTCGTGCGCGCCCCTTCCGCGTTTTCGATAACGCGCGGCTGGCTGCCATCCATGATGGCAACGCAAGAGTTGGTGGTCCCGAGGTCAATTCCGATGACTTTGGCCATTTTACAAATCCCTTTCTTCAGGCGGTTTGAGCGGCAGGGGCCCGATGCGGCACCCCGGCCTCATGGATTCTGCTGAACCGGGGTCATCCCCGATCCGGATCAGGGCGTATATAGGTAGGGGAAAAGAAGGCTGCAAGCAGCGGAAAGGCATAGGAATGAGCAAATTCGAGGAATCAGGCCCGGGTGTTGCGCCGACGCTTTCCATTCGCGGGGTCGATCTGTGGGAATCCTGGCTGTCTCCGGATCGGCAGGGCGCCATGCTGGACGACATTCGCGCCATAGCGGCAGCGGCGCCCCTGTTCGAGCCTGTGACCCCGTCAGGCCGGAAGATGAGCGTACGCATGACCTCGGCCGGGCGGTATGGCTGGGTCACGGACCGATCCGGTTACCGCTACGAAGAGCGGCACCCGGAGGGCATGGACTGGCCGCCGATCCCGCGCTCGATTCTCGATGTATGGGAGGCGCTGTCGGGCACGGATCGCCAGCCTGATTGCTGCCTCGTGAATTTCTACCCGCCGGGCGCACGCATGGGGATGCATCAGGATCGCGACGAGGCGGATTTCGACCAGCCGGTTCTGTCCATTTCACTGGGGGACGAAGCCCTGTTCCGCATCGGCAACACGACGCGCGGCGGCAAGACCGAAAGCGTCTGGCTGCGGTCGGGCGACGTGCTGCGCATGGGCGGGGCGGCACGGCTGGTCTATCACGGGATCGACCGGGTCAAGGATGGCACGTCGCCACTCTTGAAGGATGGTGGGCGGATCAACCTGACCCTGCGGGTCGTCACCTAGCGTTGGAGCGAGCAGCACCCCGAATACTGGGTCCAGTCGCCACCGGAGCGGAGCAACACCTCGATCGACAGGCCATACTGGCGGTCGGACATGCCGTCATTGCAGGCGGATCGAGCGATTGTCGCGGCGATCCCCGTGCCGGCGAAGCCGAACCTGTCCAGCCGCCCCGTCGACCGCGTCTGTTGCACGGCGACCGGACCGGCGATGACATCCACCAACAATCGAAAGGTCACGGAGTCGCCGTCACGCTCCAGGTCCCAGAACGGCTCGGTGCCGTAACAGCGCGCGACGGCGGGGAACGCCCTGTCGCCCTGGCCCGGCAGGCGGCGCAGATAGGCCAGCGAGACCCATCCCGACCGCTCATCAAGATTGATCCGGCCCCAGCGGACGCCGTCATCGACGTCGATAACCTCGATCCCTTCGGCGTCGTGGGGCAGGCTGCCCAGCTTGTCGAAGCCGGCGCCCGGTCCGGCGCGCACGTTCAGCACATCGTCACTGGCGACGCCCGCAACATCGTAGAGGGCGGGCCAACCGGTCTGGGCGGCGGACATGGCGGGAAGTGCCAGAGCAAGGAGGAAAGCAAGCAGGTATCTCATCGGGTTGCGTTCATGCTGGCTGATACGTTCTGGCGCGAATAGAATTCCAGCATCAGGCCGATCATGATCAGCACCAAACTGACGATCAGCGGATAGGAAATCGAGCTGAAATGCGGGTTGTAGTTGATGAAGGCAAAGCCCCGCGCCTGATCGATGCAGTGGAACAGCGGGTTCCAGTCGAAAAGGGCGAGCATCGTGCTGGGGAGGGTGTTGGCCACGAACATCTTGCCGCTGGCGATCATGTTGGCGCGCGAATAGATCGACGAGGCGATGGCCACGAACCCCGGCAGCCAGGGTTTGAGCCCAAGAAAGATGATGCCGACCGCGCAGCCCGAGAACCAGGCCAATAGGACCATGCCCATTGCGCCGACCGGGTCGTGAATGGTGATCGGCTCCATGATCGCGTGATACAGAAACAGGACCACCGCCATGGACAGGACCTGGATGTAGAGCGAACTGAGCGCGGCCGCCGATATTGCGACGATCGTGTTCATCGGGGCGTGCTTCATCATGGCCGAAGCAGGTCCTTCCGACTTCATGACTGCGCCCATGGCCTTGATATGGGTCATGAACAGGAAAATCCCGGACATGATGTAGATCAGGAAATCCCCCCGGATCGCTGTGCCCTTCAACCCCAGAACCGAGAACATGAAGTAGAAGGCCAGGACGAACACCATGGTCTGCATGATATTCATGATCAGACCGATAACGGCGTATCGGTGTTCCTTACGGATATCGCGCACGATGGAATGATAGATCAGTTCCAGCAGCGCAAACGCTCCGCGCGACCGTGTCTGGATTCTGTTGGCGTCGAACATGGGGTGCGCTCGGGGTCTGCCTGCTATGCTGTCGGTCAAGGAAACCACGATTTCCTTGCCGTTTATTGTAGCAATCAGCATAAGTGGGCCGACCTGACCGATCAACAAGAACCGCTCAATACGCGGGCAGGAGCATATCCTTGGACCTACACAACCTAATCACGGTGATGCGACGCCTCGCGTTGGAAGCCGGCGACATCATCATGGACATCTACAACGCCCCCGATTTCGAAGTCCGAACGAAGGGAGATGACAGCCCGGTGACCGCCGCCGACGAAGCCGCCGACGCGCATATCTCGGCCGGGCTGCGGGCAGCCTTTCCGGATATCGCGCTGGTGACCGAGGAACAGGCCGCGTCGCATGACCAGTCGGCCAGCACGTTCCTGATTGTCGATCCGCTGGACGGCACCAAGGAATTTATCAACCGCCGCGGCGACTTTACCGTGAACATTGCCTATGTTCTGGATGGCAGCCCGGTGCGGGGCGTCGTCTACGCGCCTGCGAGGGGGCGGCTGTTCTATACCGATGCCGGAGGAAATGCCGTTGAAGAGGCCGGGCCATTTGACAAGGCGACGCCCGGCGAGACCCACCCGATCCGGGTCAGCGCGCCGGACAATGACGCGCTGATGATCGTTGCCTCGAAGTCGCATCGCGACCAGGCCACGGAGGATTACATCGCCAAATACGCGATCAAGGACAGCAAGAGCGCGGGCTCGTCGCTGAAACTCTGTCTTGTCGCCACGGGCGAGGCCGATCTCTATCCTCGCGTCGGCCGCACAATGGAATGGGACACCGCTGCCGGCCATGCGGTTCTGGTCGGCGCGGGCGGAGACGTGGTGCGTTTCGACGATCACCAACCGCTGCGCTATGGCAAGGACGGCTTCGCAAACCCGTTCTTCATAGCCTACGCGCCGGGTGTGGATTTGAAGCCTGCCTGATGTCAGTCCTGGTCGTCATACCCGCGCGCTACGCTTCGACCCGCTACCCCGGCAAGCCGCTGGTGGCGTTGCGAGGTGCGACGGGCGAATCCAAGAGCCTGATTCAAAGATCGTGGGAAGCCGCCAAGGCGGTTTCCGGCGTGGATCGGGTGGTGGTGGCCACCGATGACACCCGTATTCGCGACGCCGCACAGGCTTTCGGCGCCGAGGTCGTGATGACTTCGGAGACCTGCCGCAATGGCACGGAACGCTGCGCCGAGGCGCTGGATGTCCTGGGCGGGGGCTATGACATCGTGGTCAATCTTCAGGGCGACGCGCCGTTGACCCCCGCCTGGTTCATCGAGGATCTGGTCCTGGCGCTGCGCGATCACCCGGTCGCCGAGGTCGCGACGCCGGTGCTGCGCTGCGACGGGCGCGCCTTGAACGGCTTTCTCGAAGATCGCCGCAACGGTCGCGTGGGCGGCACGACAGCGGTGTTCGGCACAAATCACGAGGCGCTGTATTTCTCGAAAGAAGTCGTGCCCTTCACCTCGCATAGCTACGCCGCGGACGAGGACACGCCGGTGTTTCATCATGTCGGCGTCTATGCCTATCGTCCGTCGGCCCTTGCGGCCTATTCGCGCTGGCCGGTCGGCGCCCTGGAAGACCTCGAAGGGTTGGAACAGTTGCGGTTCCTCGAACGTGACGTCCCCATGCTGTGTGTCGAGGTCGAGGCGCGAGGCCGGCAGTTCTGGGAGCTCAACAATCCCGAGGACGTCGCGCGAATCGAGGCGATGATGGTAGAAATGAATCAGTCATGATCAATTTTCCGGGGATCTCCCCTTGGAGGTCACGGAGGGATCATGTTTGTGACAGTATCTGATGCGATTGACGCGCCTTTCCTGAGACGACCAAGGATGTGACATGAAGAAACGAGTGACGAAGGCGATTTTTCCGGTTGCGGGCAAGGGGACGCGGTTTCTTCCGGCGACGAAGTCGATCCCCAAGGAAATCATGACGCTGGTGGATCGGCCCCTGATCCAATACGCGATTGATGAGGCGCGCGCGGCCGGGATCAAGGACTTCATCTTCGTCACCTCGCGCGGGAAATCCGCGCTGGAGGATTATTTCGACCATTCGCCCGAGCTGGAAAACACGTTGCGCAAGGCGGGTAAGGAAGACCTGCTCGCCACGCTCAAGACCACCAATATGGATAGCGGTGCCATCGCCTATATCCGGCAGCACAAGGCGATGGGGCTGGGCCACGCCGTCTGGTGCGCCCGGCGCCTGATCGGCAACGAGCCTTTCGCGGTGATCTTGCCCGACGACGTGATCGCGGCGGAAAAGCCCTGTCTGCAGCAGATGGTCGAGACCCACGCCGAAACCGGCGGCTGCATGGTTGCCGCGATGGATGTGCCGCAGGACAAGACATCGGCCTACGGCGTGCTGGATATCCGTGAAGACCGGGGCGAAACCGTATCGGTTCAGGGCATGGTGGAAAAACCCCCCGCGGAAGAGGCGCCCTCGAACCTCGCCGTGATCGGCCGCTACATCCTGACACCTGACATCATGCGCAACCTGAGCCGTATCAAGACGGGTTCCGGCGGAGAAATCCAGCTGACAGACGCCATTGCCGCCGAGATCCAAGCAGGCCGCGACGTGTTCGGCTACCGGTTCCGGGGTGAGCGCTTCGATTGCGGGTCCAAGGCCGGTTTCCTGCAGGCGACGGTTGCCTTCGGGCTGGCGCGCGATGATCTGCGCGAAGAATTCGGCGAGTATCTGCAAGACCTCATGTCGATGCGCCAGGCGGCGCAATAGGCTTCATGACCATTTTTGCGGACATGGACGCCTCGGCGCCCCGGACCGCACCCACCTCGCTATGGTTCGCCTATCGCATGCGCTGGAAGCGTCGCCGGCTGCTTGCGCGGTCGCTGCGCCGCCGCAAGGAGCTGCGCCGCCATTCCGTGATGCCGGACCGTATCCGCGCCGCACCGATCCTCGCCTTCTCCACGATCCGCAACGAGATGTTGCGCCTGCCGCATTTCCTTGATCACTACCGGGCGCTCGGGGTCGATCATTTCGTGATCGTGGACAATGACAGCGATGATGGAACCGCTGCGTTCCTGGAAGGCCAGCGGGACGTATCGCTTTGGCGGACCGGGGCGAGCTACAAGCAGTCGCGGTTCGGCGTCGATTGGCTGACCTGCCTTCAATTCCGGTTCGGGCATGGCAAGTGGTGCCTGACCGTCGATGCGGATGAACTGCTTGTTCTGCCCGGGGGGCGTGACCTTCGGCAATTGACGGCGCATCTGGACAAGACCGGGCGCGATGCTTTCGGGGCGCTGATGCTCGACCTCTATCCGGACCGGTCGGTTACCGAGGGGGGATTCAATGCCGGTGACGATCCGCTGGATCACCTGCGATGGTTCGACGCGACCGGCTATCGCGGCCAGCGGCATCGGGTTTTCGACAACCTCTGGATTCAGGGTGGGCCCCGTGACCGTGCCTTTTTTCGGACCGAACCCGAGCGCGCACCGACGCTGAACAAGACGCCATTGGTGCGTTGGAACCGGCGTTTTGCCTATGTCACCTCGACCCATCAGGCGTTGCCGATGCGGCTGAACCGGGTGTTCGAGCCCGGGCGACCCACGGGCGTTCTGTTGCATACCAAGTTCCTGCCAGACATCGGGGCGAAATCAGCGGAGGAGTTGAATCGTCGCCAGCATTTCGAGAATTCCGCGCTTTACGCGCCCTATCACCAGTCCCTGATCGCCGGTGTGGACTTGTGGTATCCGGGCGCGACCCGTTACGAAGGACCAAGCCAGTTGGAGCAGCTTGGCCTGATTGGCCGGGGCGACTGGCCCTGAACCTTGCCTAGATCGTGCTTTTGTTTAATGAATGGAAACAATTGATGGCGTTCTCTTCAGAGTAGCAGGCAGGCGAATGAGACGGCATTATCGTCAGAGGCAAATGCCATGGCGGGACGGGCAGGAAGGTGACATTTGGGTGTCTGGCAATCATATCGGCTCCGTTTGCAACGCAAGCGCTGGCACCTGCGCGCCCGCCGGAAATCGCGTGAATTGCGAGAGGTTCGCAACCGGACCGATCAGATCAGGGCCGGTGACATCCTGTTGTTCTCGACCCTGCGCAACGAGGATATCCGTCTTCCCTATTTCCTGAAATACTATCGCGACCTCGGCGTCGATCATTTCATCATCGTGGACAACGACAGCACGGATGGCGGCCGCGAATACCTGGCCGAACAGCCGGACGTGTCGCTTTGGACCACGAAGGGCAGCTATCGGCGGGCGCGGTTCGGCGTTGATTGGTTGAACTACCTGCAACGCAAATATGCGCATGGCCACTGGACGCTTGTCGTCGACCCTGACGAATTCTTCGTCTTTCCGTTCTGTGACACCCGCCCCATCCGCGCCCTGACCGACTGGCTGGAGGCGTCAGAGATTCGGTCGTTCTCTGCGATGCTGCTCGATATGTATCCCAAGGGCAGGATTGACGCGGTGCCCTATCAACGCGGACAGAACCCGCTGGAAATCGCGTCATGGTTCGACGCGGGCAATTATACGATCTCCAAGAACCATCTTTTCTACAATCTTTGGATCCAGGGTGGCCCGCGCGCACGGATGTTCTTCACCGAGGAACCCTGGCGCGCCCCGGCCCTGAACAAGACGCCGCTGGTCAAGTGGGACAAGCGCTATGCCTATGTCAGCTCGACCCACATGCTGCTGCCGCGTGGCCTGAACCTGGTCTATGATGAATGGGGCGGGGAAAAGGCCTCGGGCGTGCTCTTGCATACCAAGTTCCTGGACACCTTCACCGAAAAGGCGCGCGAGGAACTGGAGCGCGGCCAGCACTACGCAAACAGCCATGAGTACAAGGCCTATGCCGAGGGTCTGGCCGAACACCCCGACCTGTGGTGCAAATGGTCCGAGAAATACATCAACTGGCGCCAGCTGGAGATTCTTGGCCTTATGTCCAAGGGGAACTGGGCATGAGTCTCGGGGTCGTCATCCTGGTGCACACCGCGCTGCACCGCGCCGAACAGGTGATCCGTCATTGGTCTGCGGCCGGCTGCCCGGTCGTGATACACGTCGACCGCAACGTCGATCGGGCCACATATGACCGGTTCGTCGAATCCGTGGCCGACCTCCCGGATGTGCAATTCTCGAAACGGCATCGCTGCGAATGGGGCACATGGGGCATCGTCGCCGCTTCGCAGACGGCGTCGGAACAATTGCTGCGGAATTTCCCCGATGTGCGCCATGCCTACCTGGCCTCCGGGTCTTGCATGCCATTGCGGCCGGTCCAGGAACTGAAGGACTATCTGGCCGACCGGCCCCGCACCGATTTCATCGAAAGCGCCACGACAGCCGACGTGCCCTGGACTGTTGGCGGTCTGGAATTCGAGCGGTTCACGCTGCGTTTTCCGTTTTCCTTCCGCAAGCAGCGGTTCCTGTTCGACCGCTACGTGGAGTTCCAGCGCCGTTTCAAACTGCATCGCAAGCTGCCCGAGGGCATCGTGCCCCATATGGGGTCGCAGTGGTGGTGCCTGACGCGCCAGACACTTTCCGCGATCCTCGAGGATCCGGATCGCCCGATATACGACAGGTATTTCCGACGGGTCTGGATCCCTGACGAAAGCTATTTCCAGACGCTTGTCCGGCTGTATTCGCAGAACGTGGAAAGCCGGTCGCTGACGCTTTCCAAGTTCGACTACCAGGGCAAGCCGCACATCTTCTATGACGATCACCTGCAATTGCTGCGTCGGTCGGATTGTTTTGTTGCCCGCAAGATCTGGCCCAATGCCGACCTGCTCTATGATACGTTCCTGAAGTCTGCCAACCCGATGAAGGGAAGCGAGCCCAACCCCGGCAAGATCGACCGTATCTTTTCCAAGGCGGTTGAACGGCGCACGCGGGGGCGGGCGGGCCTGTTCATGCAATCTCGCCTGCCGCGCGATGGCCACGAAAACGGGTTTACCTCGGCGCCATACTCGGTTTTCGAGGGTTTTGCCGAGCTGTTCGAGGATTTCGAGCCCTGGCTTGCGCGGGTGACGAAAACGCGCGTTCACGGGCACCTTTTTTCGCCCGAGCGGGTGGAGTTCGAGGGCCGGCAGAAAACCTTTGCCGGCGCGTTGTGCGATAACCCGAAACTGCGCGACCACAATGCCCGCATGTTCCTGACCAACCTTATCTGGAACACGCGTGGCGAACGGCAGTGTTTCCAGTTCGGCCCCACCGACAGCCAGTTCATAAGCTGGGATATCGCCAAGGATCCCAACGCGCAGATCAGCGTCATAACCGGGGCCTGGTCGATCCCGCTCTTCCTGTCGAACCGCAATTTCTCGGAGATCCGCGCCGCAGCGGCCGAACTTCAACGCATTGAGTCCGAACATCTGGACGCGTTGCGCTCCTACTGGTCGAAGGCACGCATCCGGATATGGACCCTGGCGGAATTCGTGGACAGCCCCATGGAGGCGCTGCAGACCGTTTTCGATGAAATGGGTGCGAAGAATGTCCGCACGATCACGGAGGCGCCGAAAATGGTCGATCTCACGGGGTTTGCGCAATTCCTTCAGAACCTCAAGAACCAGGGCATGCACCCCTATCTGATGGGTGATTTCCCCAGCGATCCGACCCCGCGCCAACCCCGCCGCCCGCAACGCAAACCCTATCTGGTCAGGTGAACGATGCCCAAATTCGATTATTTCGTTGTGTTCGCCGAAATGCGGACCGGATCGAATTTCCTGGAAGTGAACATAAACGCGCTGGACGGGCTGCATTGCCATGGGGAGGCGTTCAATCCCGCCTTCATCAGCTACCCCAACCGGGAAGAAACCCTTGGGGTCACACGTGCCGAACGCGATGCCGACCCGCATCGCCTGCTGGATCGGATCAAGGCGGCAGAGGGATTGAACGGGTTCCGCTTCTTCAACGACCATGATCCCCGCGTTCTGGATGATATTCTGAATGACCCGCGCTGTGGAAAGGTCATCCTGACCCGCAACCCGGTCGAAAGCTATGTCAGCTGGAAGATTGCGCAGGCCACGGGCCAATGGAAACTGACCAATGTGAAACACGCCAAGGCGCGGACCGTGGCGTTCGACGCCACCGAATTCGAAGCGCACCTTGAGGCCCTGCAGGCCTTTCAGGTCGCCTTGCTGAACCGGTTACAGCGCACGGGACAAAGTGCGTTCTACATCGCTTACGAGGATCTGCAGGACGTCGAGGTCATGAACGGCCTCGCCCGTTTCCTGGGAAGCGATGCGCGGCTGGAGGCGCTGGACAAGAGTCTGAAAAAGCAGAACCCGGCACCGATGGCCGACAAGGTCAGCAACTTCGACAAGATGGAAGAGGCGCTGGCGCGGCTGGACCGGTTCAACCTGAACCGCACCCCGAATTTCGAGCCCCGGCGCGGCCCCGTCGTGCCCAGCTATGTCGCCGCGCCGCACAGCCCGTTGCTGTTCCTGCCCATTCGCGGTGGCCCCGAGGCCGCGGTGCTCGATTGGCTGGCCGGGCTGGACGAAGCGGCGGCAGACCGGCTGATCGGTGGCTTCAACCAGAAGACCCTGCGCAAGTGGAAGCGCGATCATCCGGGGCATCGGTCCTTCGCGGTGCTGCGCCATCCTGTTGCACGGGCCCATGCGGCCTTTTGCGACAAGATCCTGTCGACAGCGCCGGGTGCCTATGTCGAGATCCGCAAGATCCTCAGGCAACAGTTCAAGCTGGATATCCCAAATGGCGAACCGGATGCATCCTACACCCGGCAGCGCCATCGGGCCGCGTTCCTGGGATTCCTGCAATTCGTGAAGGCCAATCTGGCAGGCCAGACGGCGATCCGCGTCGATCCTTTCTGGGCCAGCCAGTCAACCGTGCTTCAGGGATTTTCGGATTTCGCCATGCCCGACATGATCATCCGTGAAGACCGGATGGAGGACGATCTGGCCTTCCTGGCCGCTCAGGTCGGCAAGGCCACGATGCCGGCTGTCGGTGATGTCACCGATCCGCATGCCGCCCGTCTGGCTGAGATTTACGACAAGGACATCGAAAAGGCCGCGCGGGACGTTTATGCGCGCGACTACATGACCTTCGGGTTCAGCGATTACGCCGCCTGAGAGGTCTTTTCCTCGGTCAGGATGGTATAGAGCGTTGCGGCATCGTCATTGGATCGCAGCTTCGCGCAGACCGAGTCATCGCGCAGTGTCCGAGATACCAATGCCAGTGCCTTGAGGTGTTCCACCCCTGCGGCTTCGGGAGCGAAGAGTGCGAAGACGAGGTCCACCGGCTGACGATCCACCGAATCGAAGTCCAGCGGCTTCTTGAGGCGCAGGAACAACCCGCAAACCCGGTCCAAACCTGCCATGCGCGCATGCGGCAGGGCGACGCCATGGCCCACACCAGTGGGGCCAAGGCTTTCGCGTTCAAGAAGCGCCTCCACGACATTCGTGGCGTTCACGTCGAAACAGCCCTCGGCCATTTCGGCCAAAGCGTGAAACAGCTGTTTCTTGCTGCTGGCAGCCGAAATGAACTTCGTGCCCTCGGCAGGCAGGATTTCCGAGATTTGCATTCGTCGCTCGCTTTCCGTGTTCGGCCGGTTCCGGCCTAGCCCGTATTTCGCGGGTCGATCCAGCCGATGTTGCCATCCTCGCGCCGGTATACGACGTTGATCCCGCCATGTCCTTCGTTGCGGAAGACCTGCACCGGAGAATCCGCCAGTTCCATCTGCATGACCGCCTCTCCGACAGAGAGCGATGGAATCTTGGTTTCCATCTCGGCCACGATCATGGACGTGACGTTTTCCGGTTCGGTATCCTCCGACTCGGTATTTGACGCGAGGATATAGGCGCCCGCTTCGAGAAGTTCAACAGGCTCCGCGCGCTCTTTATGGTGGTCCTTCAGGCGGCGCTTGTAACGCCTGAGTTGTTTGTCCATCTTGTCGCGCGCCGCGTCGAAAGCGGCATAGATTTCATGGGCATGGCCCTTGGCCTGGGTCGTCAGGCCGGTGGAAAGATGCACGACGGCCTCGCAGTTGAATTCGCTGCCGCTCTTGGAAAAGATCACGTTGGCATCGGTGGGACGGCCCGAATATTTCTCGAAAACGTCGCCCAGCTCGGTCTTGACGTGAGTTTGCAGGGCTTCTCCGATATCAATCTGTTTGCCAGTGATCTGATAGCGCATTTCTTCTCCTTCCAGGTTGCGACAGACGACATTCGTCCGGACAGAAAAGTCCGGGGTTCAGGCGATGCTGTCGTGGGGGATGACGATGGCGTTCTTCGGTTTGAGCGCACCCGTCGCCAGAAAAGCGATACCCGGGCAGCCAAGGAAAACCGTCTTTGTCATCCCCCTCAGTTGGCGACAGGTTGGGCGGCCTTGTCAATGGGCAAGCGGGTTTCCGGCAGGGCTTGGCCGGCTATTGAACGCGAAAGCTGTCGCCCAGATAGACCCGGCGCACGTTCTCGTTCCGGATGACCTCGTCCGTGGTGCCGCTCATCAGAACCTTGCCGTCATGGAGGATATAGGCGCGGTCTACGATTTGCAGGGTTTCCTGAACGTTATGGTCTGTGATCAGCACGCCGATCCCACGATTGCGCAGGTCCGAGACCAGGTGCCGGATCTCACCCACGGCGATGGGATCCACCCCGGCAAAGGGCTCGTCCAGAAGAACATATTTCGGATCTGCCGCCAGGCACCGCGCGATCTCGGCGCGGCGGCGTTCGCCTCCGGACAGGGCCATGGCCGGGGCCTGCCGCAAATGCTCGATGGAAAATTCGCTCAGCAGCTCTTCCAGCCGCTCGCGCCGCCGTCGCCTTTGCTTGATCGAGATTTCGAGGATCGCCATGATGTTGTCCTCGACCGACAGGCCCCGGAAAATCGACATCTCCTGCGGCAGGTAGCCGATTCCCAGCTTGGCGCGACGATACATGGGCAGGGTCGTGACATCGCGCCCGTCGATGACGACCTGCCCGCCCTCGGGTGTTATCAGTCCGGCAATGGCGTAGAAACAGGTTGTCTTGCCCGATCCGTTCGGCCCCAACAGCGCCACGACCTCGCCCCGCCCGAGATCCATGCTGACATCGCGGATCACGAGGCGCTTGCGATAGGCCTTCCGCAGGTTGCGGATATGCAGCCCCACATCGCCGTCGGTGACAAATAGGTCGGGGGCCTGTGTCATCTTCAGCCCTCTTCGGGGTTGAGAATGGTGCGCACCCGGCCTTCCATCAGGGCATTGCCTGTTTGCAGATCGATACGCATCTGATCGGCCGACATTGCGCTGGGGCCCTGGGTGACAAGCACGTCACCGATCAGCACCAGCATACCACCTGAAATGTCATACTCCGCGCGTTCGGCCTCGGCGGCTTCGGTCGGGGTAACGAATGTGACGCCCCCCGTGACGGTCAGGCTGTCGATCTCGCCGGTCTGCTCATTGTAATTCACCACGACCTCGGCTGCGGCGAGACGCATGTCGCCCTGGCCGACCTCGACGTTGCCGCTGAAGGTGGCGATGCCGGTATCCTGATCCACGCTCAGGCTGTCGGCGGAAATCTCGACCGGGGCGCTTGGGTCGGCATTGACCGCCCCCAGGGTGAGGTTTGTCTGTGCCGCGGCCAGTGTCGCGAAGAACACGAAGAGGGCCAGTGCCCCGATTTGGAAATGTCGCACGTCAGTCAATCCCCTTGCTTGGGATCGTATACCAGCCGAACGCCCTCTTGGAAAAGCATCCTTTGACCGGCTTCGGCATTCGGTGTCTCGATCACCAGCTTGCCGGCGGTCAGATCGCCGAAAGGGGTGCGAACTTCCAGTGCGCCATCGGATTCGACGCGCCCGCTGGCGATACTGGCGGACAGGCCTGTCGTTTCCATCTCGTAGCCGTTCGACGTGGATATCCGTGTCAGGCCGAACAGGCGGGCGACCTGAGCGTCATTGTCCACCTCGCCGTCACCGGCGCGAATCGCAATCTCGACGCCCTCGACGGACACGATATTCGCGCGCAGGTCGTCGATGCTGATCAGGGCGCCGTCCGGACGTGCCCGCCCGGCGATGACCTCGACCACCGAGCCATCCGTGGCCACGCCTGTCACCTGAGCGCCTGAGACGCGCGGTTCCCGCGCGATCCCCTCGATCTCGGCGTAGGGAATGTCACCGCTGGGCAGTGGCGCGCGGGCCAGCAGAAAGACGGTCGACATCAGTGCCAGCGCTGCCAGAGGCAGAGCGATCTTCAGGATGGCGACGTAACGTGACCGGAGAGACTCGGCGCGCGCCATTTCAGACCACACCCGCCCTCAGGCAGTCATGAATGTGCAGGATGCCCACCACGCGCCGCGATCCTTCGGGATCGACGACGAAAAGGCAGGTGATCTTGTTGTCTTCCATCACGGCGACGGCTTCCTCGGCCAGGGCATCGGGTCCGATCGAGCGCGGGCTGCGGGTCATGACATCGCCGGCGGTCTTGTCCAGAAGGCCGACCATGTTCCGGCGCAGGTCGCCATCGGTCACGATACCGGCAAGATAGCCATCGTCGTCCAGCACGCCAACCACGCCGAATCCCTTCTGGCTGATCGTCAGCAGGCAGTCGCTCATGGGCGTTTCCGTTCCGGCCAGTGGAACCCTGTCCTCGCCATGCATCAGATCGCGCACCCGAGCCAGCCGCGAGCCGAGCTTGCCGCCGGGGTGGTAGTCGCGGAAATCCTCGGCGGTGAAGGCGCGGTGATCCATCAGCGAGACGGCCAGCGCATCGCCGACTGCCAATGTCATGGTGGTGGAGTTGGTCGGCACCACCCCGGTTGTGCAGGCCTCGCCCGTCCGGGGCATCTCGATCACGATATCCGCCTCGCGCGCCAGTGTGCTGTCCCGCTGGCTGGTCAGGCCGATCAGCGGGATTCCGAAGCGGCGCGAATAGGCCAGAAGATTGGCCAGTTCCGGGGCCTCGCCGGAATTCGAGATCGCCAACACCACATCCGATGTGGTGATCATGCCCAGGTCGCCATGGCTGGCCTCGGCCGGATGGACGAATTGCGACGGTGTGCCGGTGCTGGCAAAGGTGGCGGCGATCTTGCGGGCGATATGGCCGGACTTGCCAATGCCGGACACGATAACCCGCCCGCGGGTTTCCAGGATTCGTTCGACGGCGTCGGCAAAGCCGCCATCAAGCCCCTCGGCCAGGGTTTCGAGGGCCGCGGCCTCCGACCGGATCACGCGGCGGGCTGTCTCAAGGAATTTATTCGAGCGGTCCATGTCAGTGCGCGAAGATGTCGATCTCGGGCCAGCCGGCCAGGTCGAGACGGGCGCGCATTGGCAGGAAATCGAAACAGGCTTGCGCCATCTCCGTTCGGCCCTCGCGGGCCAGCCGGCCATCCAGCGCCTCTTTCAGACGGTGCAGGTAAAGCACGTCGGAGGCCGCGTAATCGAGTTGCGCCTCACTCAACTCGGAGGCGCCCCAGTCGCTTTGTTGCTGTTGCTTGGAAATGTCGATGTCCAGCAGCTCCTGCAACAGGTTCTTGAGCCCGTGCCGGTCCGTGTAGGTCCGGGTCAGCTTGCTGGCGATCTTGGTGCAGTAGACCGGGGCGGTGACTGCACCGAAAGCGTTCAGAAGGGCGGCAATGTCGAAGCGGCCGAAATGAAACAGTTTCAACACCTTCGGATCGGTCAGCATCCTGCACAGGTTCGGCGCTTCGGTCTGATCCGGTGCAACCTGCACAAGGTGGCATTCGCCGTCGCCGCCTGACATTTGCACAAGACACAGCCGGTCCCGGTGCGGGTTCAGCCCCATCGCCTCACAGTCGATTGCAACGACCGGGCCAAGGTCCAGACCGTCGGGCAGATCGCCTTTATAAAGGTGGTTAGCCATCGGTTCCATCTACTCCTGCTAGGGGAGGGATGGTGCCCAGAAGAATCGTAATCTGTGCACCTTGTCCCCATCAAGTCACTGTAAAATAACAAAAAACCGTTCATTGGGATTCAGGTTTCTTGTACGGTTTTGTTCTACGGTTTGTTCTACGGTAAC
>NZ_QETF01000006.1 GCF_003129565.1 Salibaculum griseiflavum | reverse complement strand
GCATCCATCTTCTGCGCACGGCTGATCCGGGGAACCATCTCCATCGCGATAACACTCGCACCCTTCGACCGCGCCAGCTCCAAACCCTCCTCGTTCCCGCCAGGGTTGAAGAAGGAAATAAGGGTCTGACCCTTGCGCATCCGCTTCAGTTCCGTGTCCGTCGGTATCCGCACCTTGGCCACGATGTCAGAGGCCTTCCAGAGTGCGGCGGCGGTCTTGACCACCTCGACCCCGGCCTCCTTGTAATCCGCGTCCGAATAGCCCGCGGCCGCCCCGGCCTTGGTTTCGATCACGCAGTCATATCCGAGCTTCTGCAGGTCCCGGGCCGAAGCCGGGGTCATCGCGACCCGGCTCTCGCCCTCCATGATTTCCTTTGGCGCACCGATCTTCACGGTCCAGTCCCCCTTTTTCTAAGGTCGTCACGCGTGCCTATCGCGCGCAACAAAATTACTCAAGCCGATGCGACCCCTTTGTGTCCATTTCCGACAGATCGGCATCCGTCGTCAGATCCACCGCCGGGTCTTCTCGGTGTAGCGGTGAAAATCCTGGCGGAATTTCCGGCGCAGGCGCTTTTCCTCGGGCAGGATGAATCGACGTTCGAGGATCCAGACGAAAACCGGGATCAGAGGCAACGCGATGGGCACGTCCCAATAGAGGATCAGCCCCGCCAGAACCAGCGTATCGCCCAGGTAGATCGGATTGCGCGTGCGCTTGAAGATGCCCGACTGGACGAGGCGATCCGCCTCCATATGCGGGATCACCGTGGTGCGCTGCTTGCGCATCTCGACCACCGCCAGCAGCATCAGGACCAGCCCGGCCCCCACAAGCAGCCCGCCGGGCAGCCCGATCCAGTCGCCCCCGAAGGACAGGTTGAACGGCCGCCACTGGCCCAGCCGCCAGGCCACGCCCAGCGCCAACGCCAGCCAGACCGGCGGCATGTCGATCCAGCGAAGGGGACTCATGTCGCGTGCCGATTGTGGGTCAGAATTCCCATTCCATCTCCTCGTAGACCCGCCCCGCGTTCTTGGTGGCGAGTTCCTCGAAAGTGTCCAAGGTCTTCCAACGCTCCTGATCGACGTAATAGGCGTCTGTCAGGTCTCCGCCCGCATCGATATGGGCGCCGATCTTGGCGCGCAGGTCGACGAGGTAATCGTAGGTGTAGCGCCGAACCTGGGCAAGGTTCGTCGGATGCCCATGCCCGGGGATCACATAGGTAGGATCCATCGGCTCGAAGGCGGTTTCCCATGTCT
The DNA here is from genome assembly GCF_003129565.1 of Salibaculum griseiflavum. GTDB lineage: Bacteria > Pseudomonadota > Alphaproteobacteria > Rhodobacterales > Rhodobacteraceae > Salibaculum > Salibaculum griseiflavum. The sequence continues at coordinate 196,788 of NZ_QETF01000006.1, read as the reverse complement.
CGATCCAGCAACTGGTGCAGGTATCGGCAAAGATCGGCAGCATGCGCTCGTGAAAGGCGATGTCGCCGGCGATCATCATCTCCCATTGCGGGATCCAGACCTGCGTGTCGCCCGGCCCGTGTGCGGGCCCCAGGTGCAAGACCTGAATCTCGACGCCGCCCAGCGAAATATCGTAGCGGTCCGAAAAGGACAGGTTGGGCACCACGACAGTGGTCCCCTCGGCCCGGTCGCGGTTATAGCCGCGCATGCCTTCGAGAATGGAGCCGCCGTTTTCCTCGACCTCGTGAATCGCATCCTCGTGGGCCAGAATGTCGATGCCCAGCTCGGCCCAGTAGGAATTGCCCAGCATGGCGTGGCCCTGGCCGTTCTCGTTGATCACCAGCACGACGGGCTGGTCGGTGACCTGTTTGATTTCATCATGCAGCGCGGCGGCCAGCCGGTAGGAAGCGCCGCCATTGATGACGACAACGCCCTCTTCGGTAACGATGAAGGACAGGTTGTTGTTATGACCGGCATTTTCATAGGTCGGCGGGGCCGTCGCGCCGATGGCTGACCAGACATGCGGGATGACCTCGACCGGCTTGGCGTAAAGCTCGCTGTCGGGATAGAGATCGGGGATGTCCTCATGCGCCAGTGCGGGCGCGGCCAGCAGGGCCAGGGCGAAAGCGGTGGTCTTGAAAGTCATGGCAATCCTCCTCGGGTCAGCGAGGAATATTCCATTCAGATGTTTGAATGTCTAGCCGCCCGTTGTCGATGCCTGCCGCCCCCCGATCACCGGCTGTTCATAGGCCTGCAACCCACAGGCCCGAACAAGCTCCGCGAAACCCTCGACACGCATGTAGCCTGGCCGGCGCAAGGCCAGTTCGGGCAGCCAGGCCTGCAGGCCGAACTGGGCAACGAAGGTCTTGATGATCGGCACGAATTCCGGGCGCAGCTGCGGTGGGAAAACCTCCCAATCGGGTTCCGCGACCGGCAGGATGCCGAAACATTGCTGGATACGCCAGGAAAAGGAACTCGCACCGCGGATCTCGCGAAACATCGGATCCCTGCCCCGCAGATGCGTCTTGACCGACAGGATTTCGCAATCGTCAACGCCGGTTTCCTGCACCATGTCACTGAGAAGTTTCGGGCCGGCGAAGGCCAGCACGTCATGAAGATGGCGCCGGTCCTGGATATGCGCGGCGACGGCCGCCAGCATGCGGTGCGGCAAGGGGTGGCCGGGCGGCATGTAGAGAATCCCGTTCATGGTCCGGAACCGGGCCTTCATCCCGGCGGTGTCGTCGCGTCGAAAGACGATCGGACGATCGGTGCCGAAGCTGTCCAAGGGCTCACGGCACGACATGTCCGCATCCAGATACCAGCCGCCATAGGCCGCCAGCATGGCCAGCCGCGCAATATCGGACCGGCAGGCCGGGACACGGATATCCCCATAAACCTCCGAGATCTCGGGGTGGTCACGGGCCAGCAGGCCGGCGATGATCCCGTCATCGGCCAATTGCACCGACCAGTCAGGATGCAATGCCTGCATCGCCTTGATATTGCTTTTGTAATCGGCGGGAAGGCGCGACGGATCATCCCAGAAAAAGAAGACGTTGCGCCCGTCTGCTCGGGCCGACCTGCGAAAGCCCGCGATGCCCTTTCTCGCCATGGTTCGTCCGCCTTGCCGGTTTGTCCTGCCCTTTGCGACGATCATGCCGCCTGCGGCGGAGATTGTCATGGGTCATGAAGATGCCGGACCCGGCGCTGTTGCCCGCTTGCATGGGCCTGCGTGGCGGGGCGCGATTCGCCCGCCCGGCCCGTCACCGATGCGCCCGCTCACCTCCGGCGTGTGCATCGACACCCGCCTCGTTTCACACGGGAAAAGCGTGGCGATTTCACGACCCATACCGGCGCAATGTGGCGGCAAAGTGTGTCGCTGCCCCGCTTCTGCCGCACTTGGCGCCAGAACCCTTCAGAGCGATCCAATTTGTGCCGAATTGTGCCTTTAACCCCATGACCAGAAAGCTGCCGTAACGTGCCCCTAAAGCGACCGCGGGCACGCAAATGTAAGAAGGATCGTACGAGGTTTGGCCGAAGGTCGTCCGAAATCGGGAATAGAAGTGCGCGTCTGCGAAGCGGTGGCTCCACTCGCGCGGCTTTTGGGCATGACGGCAGGCCGTGCCGTCGCCCGCCATTTCGAGAACGCCGGCCAGCTTTTTCCCAGTTTGTACCAGTGAGGACCTGACCCATGCCGACCGCAACGGAACTGAACGTAACGCAAACCAATGACGCCGCGACGATCGCCGATACGATCTTCGGCGACGACATTACCGTCGTCTCATCCAGCCTGAGCGGCACGGCCGGCCAGTCGGGGGTATATAGCGGTGGCGACAGCACCTCACCCGGTGCCGTGCCCGCCGATTCGGGCGTCATTCTGTCCACCGGGAATGTCGGCGATTTTACCAATTCCTCGGGCACCACCGACACCAATACCTCCGACAGCACCTCGACCAATCATGGCGGCACCGGCGATGCCGGCCTGACCGACCTCTCCGGCAACCAGACCTACGATGCCGTGGTCTTCGAGGCCACCTTCATTCCTGAAGGCGACACCCTTACCATGCAGTTCACGTTCTCGTCCGAGGAATACCTCGAATACGTGAACGGCGGGGTCAATGACACACTCGGCGTCTGGGTGAACGGAGCCTTCACGCCGATCACACCGGACGGAGAGACCGTTTCGATTGACACGGTCAACGATAGCACGAACCAGAACCTTTACATCGACAACCCTGCGGCCAGCGACCCCTACAACACGGAAATGGACGGTTTCACCGTCACCCTGTCGTTCAAGGCGCCGGTCAATGCCGGCGAGGAGAACACGATCAGGATCGGCCTCGCCGATGGCGGGGACGGTGCCTATGACACCAATGTCCTGATCGCTGCGGACAGTGTCCAGAGCACGGCCCTGGCCTTTTCCGATACGATCGAGACAGGTCCCAACAGCTCTGCCGTCATCGACGTTCTCGCCAATGACGTGGACGATGCCGGGCTGGGGCTGACAGTGACCGAAATCAACGGCGTCGCGGTCGTTCCCGGCGACACCGTCACGCTGTCCACCGGGGAACAGGTCACGCTGAACCCCGACGGCACCCTGACGGTGCTGACCGATGGCGACATCACCAGTTCAACATTCACCTACATGGTCGAGGACGCGAACGGCGTGACCGACGTGGGCTATGTCACCGTCGAAACGGTCGCCAGCCCGGCACCGGACGGCTACGTCGACGGCACTGCCGATGCAGACCTTATCGATGGCAGCTATACCGGCGATCCCAACGGCGATCTTGTCGACAACAACGATTCCCTCGGGGTCGAAGGCACGACCGGCGACGGGGACGTGATAAACGCCTTCGGCGGCGATGATGTGATCCAGGCCGGTGCGGGCGACGACATCGTCTATGGCGGCTCCGGCGACGACACCATCGCCGGCGGCACCGGCGAGGACAGCCTGTTTGGCGGCTCCGGGAACGATACCCTCACCTTCGCCGAGGGCGATACCGCCGATGGCGGGGACGGTGACGACACTTTCGTGCTGGAGGACCTGGGCGAGCCGACCAACGGCGCGATCACACTGACCGGCGGTGACGCCGCTGAAACCCTCGGCGGTGGCGATACGCTGCAACTGGGCGACCTCGCGGACCTGTCGACACTCACCATCACCGGCACCACGACCAATGCCAGCGGCAATACCAGCCAGTCCGGCACGGTCACGCTGGATGACGGCACGCTTCTGACCTTCTCGGGCATCGAGAACATCATCTGTTTCACGCCGGGCACCCGCATCGCCACCGCGCGCGGCGCGATCCCGGTGGAACAGCTGCAAAAGGGCGACATGGTCATCACCCGCGACCACGGCCTGCAACCGGTCCGCTGGATCGAGGCGCGCACGGTTCCGGCAACCGGACGCTTCGCGCCGGTCCGGATCGACCGCTCGGTCTTGACCGGCCTGCAATCGGACCTCGTGGTATCGCCCCAGCACCGGGTCCTGTTCCAGGGCTACCGGGCCGAGCTTCTCTTCGGCGAAACCGAAGTGCTGGCCGCGGCCGCGCATCTGGTCGACGGATCCGCCGTCACCCGTGTCGAGGGCACCACGGTCACGTATGTCCATTTCCTGCTGGACCAGCACGAGATCGTATTCGCCGAAGGCGCCGCGACCGAAAGTTTTCATCCCGGAAATCTCGGCGTCGATGCTGTCAGCGACGCCGCCCGCGAGGAACTCTTCGCGCTCTTCCCCGGCCTGCGCAGCGATCTGGGCCAGTATGGCGACACCGCGCGCCGCTGCCTGAAGGCGCACGAGGCACAGCTGATCCGTGACTGAGACCGCCGATCAGGCGCTTTTCAGCACCGGCTTGCCCCGCGCGGACCAGGCGCGGCAGGCCGCGCCGAAGGCCTCGAACAGCGGGCGCGAGACCGGGTCTTGCCCGGCATTCCATTCCGGGTGCCATTGCACCGAAAGGGTAAAGCCCGGTGCGTCGCGCACATAGATCGCCTCGGGCGTGCCGTCCGGCGCATATCCGTCGATGACGATGCGCGCGCCCGGCTCCTTGATGCCTTGCCCGTGCAGGGTGTTGGTCATGACCTGGGCCGTCCCGAACAGGCGGGCAAAGGGACCATCCTCTGACAGTGTCACGACATGGCGCAGGGCGAATTTCTCTTCCAGCGTGCCGTCAGGCGGCATCCGGTGATTGTCCCGGCCCGGCAAGTCGCGGATCTCCGGATGCAGGGTGCCCCCCATGGCGACGTTGACCTCCTGGAACCCCCGGCAGACGCCCAGGAACGGCTGGCCGCGTTCGACGCAGGCCCGCACAAGCGGCAGGGTCACCGCATCACGGGAGCGGTCGAATTCGCCATGCGCCTCGGTCGGGGTCTCGCCATATTCCTCGGGGTGAACATTGGGCCGCCCCCCGGTCAGCAGGAACCCGTCGCAGGCCTCCAGCAGTTCCTCGACCGTGACAAGGCCGGGATCGGGCGGAATGATCATCGGCAGGCAACCCGCAACCTGCGACACGGCGCTGGAATTCATCGTCCCACCCGCATGGGTCGGATAGTCCTCGTTGAGAAGATGTGCGTTGCCGATAATTCCGACGATCGGACGGGACATGTCTTTTCCTCACAATTATGTCACCTAAATATGGAAAATCGTATAGATTGCAAAGCTGACCGGACCCTGCATTTCCGCACAAGTGCCGCGAGGACCGCAAGACCATGGGACCCGATCTACACGCACAGGACGTTCTCAGGGACCCCGCGCCCCTGATAGACCGGCTGCATCGCGACGGTGGCCTGGTCCGGCTGAAACTGCCCATCCTGGGCCAGGTCTGGGCCACGACGACCCACGCAGACGCCCACAAGGTGCTCGGTGATTCCGAAACCTTCTGCCGCAACCCGGCCACCGCCGGGAACCCGCCGCCCGAGAAATTCTTCTGGTGGGCCCCGCGATTCATCCATCCGCTGTTCCGCAATGTCACCATGGTGGACGGCGATGAACATGCCCGGCTGCGGCGGCTCGCGGCACCCGGCTTTTCCAGCATCGGAATCGACCGGGTGCGGCCCAAGCTGGAACAGATCGTCGAAACGCTGCTGGACGATCTGCCCGCGGACCGGCCCGTCGACCTGGTCGAATGCTATAACCGCCGCTTGCCGTTGCTGGCGATCTGCGAGGTTCTGGGCATCCCCGAGGCGGACCGGGCCAAGGTCATCCGCTGGGTCGAGCCTGTCGGATCGGTGGCCAGCGTGCCGGGTTTCTTCCGCGCGGTGCCGGGGCTTTGGCGCCTGTCACGCCATTTCCGCGCCGATTTCGAGAAAGTCCGCCGCTCTGGCGGACGCGACGGGCTGATCGGGGACCTGGTGCAGGTTCATGACGGAGACCCCGACACCCTGTCGGACGATGAGTTGCTGGCCATGGTCGTGGCGCTGTTCATCGGCGGGTTCGACACCACCACGCACCTGATCGGCAACGCCATGTCCACCCTGCTGGAAGCGCCCGAGCTGCGGGCACAACTGCGCGCCAATCCCGAGGGCTGGCCGCTCTTCCTCGAAGAGGTCATGCGCTTTCACGCGCCGGTCATGTTCACCAATGCCTTCCATGTCACCCGCGACGTAACGCTGGGCGGGCGGGAATTGCGCCGTGGCGACCGGGTCGTGCCCTTGTTGATCGCCGCCAACCGGGATGCCGCCAATGCGCCCTGCCCGCACGCGTTCCAGGCCGATCGCAAACCGAACCGGCACCTCGGCTTCGGCTATGGCACTCATGTCTGCATGGGCATGCAGCTGGCCCGGACCGAGGCGCAGATCGCCGCGCAGCGCTTTTTTGACCGCTTCCCCGACGCACGATTGGCCGAACCCGCGGACCGGCTGCCCATGCTCAGACGGCTGGGGCTGCGGGGCAAGGCACGCTTGCCGGTCATTTTGCGCCCCTGAGCTTGCGGCAGCGATCCGAGCAATAGCGCACCGCTTCCCAGTCTCGTGCCCATTTGCGCCGCCAGCTGAACGGGCGGCGGCAGGTTGCGCAGGTCTTTTGCGGCAGGTCGGATTTGCGGCGCATCCTTGGCATAAGATCCTCATTTCCAGGCCCGAAGGCAGATAGTCCGCCCGGCCTTGCCGCCCAGTCCGCCCGGCCTTGCCGCCCAGTCCGGCCCGCCCTAGGGTCGGACGCGACCCAGACCGGAGACCCCATGAAAGACGCCACCCCCCAACCCGTTTACCTGCGCGACTACCGCCCGTTCGGCTATCACGTGGACGAGGTGCACCTGACCTTCCGGTTGGACCCCGGCGCCACGCGGGTGATCGCGCGCATCCGCTTCAGCCCCAACCGCGATGCCCCTGGCCCCTTTGTGCTCGATGGCGAGGGGCTGGACCTGAAATGGGCGCGTATCGACGGGGCGGCGATCTATCCCGAAGTGACCGAAACCAGCCTGACCTGCGAGGTGCCCGACGCGCCCTTTACCTGGGAGGCCGAGGTCGAGATCGACCCCGCCGCGAACACCGCGCTCGAAGGGCTCTACCTGTCCAACGGGATGTTCTGCACCCAATGCGAGGCCGAGGGGTTTCGCCGCATCACCTACTACCCCGACCGCCCCGACGTGATGGCCCCGTTCAGCGTGCGCATCGAAAGTGACCTGCCGGTGATGCTGTCCAACGGCAATCCGGGCGCGGCGGGGGAGGGGTTCGCCGAATGGCATGATCCCTGGCCGAAACCGGCCTATCTGTTTGCGCTGGTCGCGGGCGACCTGGTGGCCTATCCCGACCGCTTCACCACGCGCTCGGGCCGCGACGTGGCGCTCAACATCTGGGTTCGCCCCGGCGACGAGGGCAAATGCGCCTGGGGAATGGAAGCGCTGAAAGCGTCCATGCGATGGGATGAAGAGGTCTATGGCCGTGAATACGACCTGGAGGTGTTCAACATCGTCGCCGTGGACGATTTCAACATGGGGGCGATGGAAAACAAGGGGCTGAACATATTCAACTCCTCTTGCGTTCTGGCCAGCGCCGATACCAGCACCGACGCGGATTTCGAACGGATCGAGGCGATCATCGCCCATGAGTATTTCCACAACTGGACCGGCAACCGCATCACCTGCCGCGACTGGTTCCAGCTGTGCCTGAAAGAGGGGCTGACGGTGTTCCGCGACCAGCAGTTCACCGGCGACATGCGCAGCCACGCGGTCAAGCGGATCGACGATGCCATTACCCTGCGCGCCCGCCAGTTCCGCGAGGATAACGGCCCTCTGGCTCATCCGGTGCGGCCGGAAAGTTTTGTCGAGATCAACAATTTCTACACCGCCACGGTCTATGAGAAGGGCGCCGAGGTGATCGGCATGCTCAAGCGGCTGGTGGGGGATGCGGCCTATAGCAAGGCGCTGGCGCTCTATTTCGACCGCCATGACGGGCAGGCTTGCACGATCGAGGATTGGCTCAAGGTCTTCGAGGACACGACCGGCCGCGACCTGTCACAGTTCAAGCATTGGTATTCCCAGGCCGGCACGCCGCGCCTGTCGGTGACCGAGGAGTGGCGCGATGGGGTGTTCCACCTGCATTTCGAACAGCACACGCCGCCCACGCCCGGACAGCCAGACAAGGCGCCGCAGGTCATCCCCATCGCTGTGGGCCTGCTGAACCCCAACGGCGACGAGGTCTTGCCGACCCGCGTGCTTGAAATGACCGAGGCCAAGCAGAGCTTTGCTTTCGAGGGGCTGGCGACCCGGCCCGTCGCCTCCGTTCTGCGGGATTTCTCGGCACCGGTAATCCTGTCGCAGGAAACCGACAACGCCACGCGCGCGCTGCTCATGGCCCATGACACCGATCCGTTCAACAAATGGGAGGCCGGCCGCGCCTTTGCCAAGGATCTGCTGTGCCGGATGGTGACCGACGGCGCCCCGCCCGAAAGCGCCTATCTGGACGCGGTGCTGGCCATGCTGCGCGACGAGGGTCTTGACCCGGCCTTTCGCGCTCTGGCGCTCGGGCTACCTTCTCAGGATGACCTGGCGCAGACCCTTTACGAACGGGGCCACACGCCCGACCCGCTGGCGATCCATGACGCGGTGGAAACGTTGGTGCAGGCCATGGCCCAGCACATGCAGGACACCCTCCCCCGGATCCTGGCGGACATGGTTCAGGATGGCCCGTTCCGCCCCGACGCCGCCAGCGCGGGCAAGCGCAGCCTCGGCAACGCGGCGCTCGCGCTGGTCAGCCGGCTGGACGGGGGCAAGGCCGCTGCCGCGCAATTCGCAAGCGCCGACAACATGACCCAGCAACTCGCGGCGCTGGCCTGTCTGCTGACCATCGGCAAGGGCGACGCCCAAGCCCGCGCCTTCCGCGATCAATGGCAGCATGACCGGTTGGTGATGAACAAGTGGTTCGGCCTTCAGGTCGCCCGTGCCGCCCCGGACCGGGCCGCCGACATCGCCGAAAAGCTGACCCGCGACCCCGATTTCACCTGGAAGAACCCCAACCGGTTCCGCGCGGTCTTCGGCAGCCTGTCGGCTAACGCGGCCGGGTTCCACGCCCCCGGCGGCAAGGGCTATGGGCTGCTGGGGGATTGGCTGGGCAAGCTCGACGCGGTCAACCCGCAAACCGCCGCCCGCGTCAGCACCGCCTTCGAGACCTGGCGGCGCTATGATGCCGACCGGCAGGCACAGATCCGCGCCGTGCTCGAAACCCTCGCTGCCAAGCCCGACCTGTCGCGCGACACCGCCGAGATGGTCCAGCGCATGCTGGAAGGCTAGGCCGTGCCCGGCGATACCCCCATCGCGAGTTTTCACCGCGCCGGGCGGCGCCCGGTGAACCTGGCCCTTGTCGCGGCGATCTGGGGTGGGCTGGCACTCGCCGTCTGGGCCATCGACCTCGCGCTGCTCTGGGCGGGCCTGTTCGGCCTCTTCGCCCTGCCCGCGCTGCTGGACTGGATCACCGACCGGCAGGTGCGGCTGGATGTCTACCCGGACCGGATCGCATGGGCGACCGGCCGCCGCGACGGCGTGATGGAAGCGACCGAGATCAGGCAGGTCCGCATCGACCGGCGCTTCGACATGGGGTTTCGGCTGACCATCGTGGACACGACCGGCCTGCTGCATCGCCTGCCGCCGGAACTGCCCACGCCCGCCGATGCGTTGGAAAAGGCGCTCGATACGGCGGGCATTCCCCATGAACGCCACCCTTTTTCGCTTCTGCCCCGTTGAAAACGGGCGAATGCACGCCGAAGTCGGGCGTTATGCTAGTATGTCGTGGAATCGTCACCCGATCGTGATCAAGGTTGTGCCATGAAAGACCGTATCGACCCACTGATCGAGGACCGCGCGCCGTGGCTCTTTGCCGACCGGCCCGGCACCGCGCTTGCGCGCAAGGTGCTGGACCGTGCGCTGTCCTACCAGCGCACGGTCGATATCGCGACGGCGCTGCGCGACGCGCCCAGCGCCACGATCATGGACGAGATGTTCCACCTCCTGGGCCGCAACGTCACGGCCCGTGGCCTGCACAATATCCCCAGCACGGGGCCGGCGCTGGTCGTGGCGAACCACCCCACCGGCATCGCCGACGGCATCATCCTGCACGGGTTGCTGGCCCGGACCCGGCCCGATGCCTTCTATTTCGCCAACAAGGACATCCTGTCGGTCATGCCCCAGATGGAGGACATGATCGCCCCCGTCGAATGGCGCAAAGACAGGCGCAGCCACGGCAAGACGCGCGAAACCATGGCCTATATGCGCCGCGCGCTGCGCGACGAACGGTTGGGCGTGATCTTTCCCTCGGGCCGGCTGGCACAGCGGCGCGGGCTGCAATTGCATGAACGGCCCTGGATGCCCTCGGCGGCGATGCTGGCACGCAAGTTCGATCTGCCGGTGATCCCGGTCAATATCCGGGCCCGCAATTCGGTGCTGTTCTACCTGTTCGACATCCTGCATGCCTCGCTCAAGGATATCACGCTGTTCCACGAAACGCTGAACAAGGCCAACCAGCCGTTCGTCGTCACCGTGGGCGAAGCCATCGCGCCCAGCGCGCTGCCAGAAACCTCGGAAGAGGGGATCGAGATGTTGCGCCGCGCCACCCTCGCGCTCGGCGAGGAAGGCAGCCAGACCGTCAGCCTGATCAAGGCCACGCGCCGCCCGCTGCTGCGGTTCTAATCCAGGTTCATCGTTGACAGAACCGGGCTGTCTGTGGGCCTTGGGATCGGGCGCAGGCTGCGGGCCACGGCATGGTCCGGCCGGCAATATTCCTGCGCGCGGGTCCAGGCGGCCATGTCCGCGATCTTGGCGCGGTTGGTCATCGGCCCCCAATCGGCGGCCACCCCGCGCCAACGGCCGTCATGGACCGCTATGGCATTGTCGCGCGGCACGGTCACGTTCATGATGCGGATCGCACAGGCCAGGTTGTCCTCGGGATCCTTGAGCGCCGTTCCGGTCCGCGCCCGGCACCCATAGCGCTGCGCCGTATCCGGATAGATCTGCAACAGGCCGAACCACAAGCCGCCGCCGCCCACGGCCTCGGGTCGGTACGTGCTTTCATGCTTGGACAGGGCCGACATCATCCCCACCCAGAAGGCCCGCCTCTCGCGCGGGCCATTGGCGGCGTAGCCCGGGCACCAATTGTCTATGTCGCGCGGCACGGTTTGTTCCAGCCGGTCGCCATGACCCGCCAAAGCCGACATCGCGGCCCAGGTCCAGCTTTGACTATCGCCGCGATGATCCCACCGGGCGCGCGGTATCAGGGGGCGCGGGATCGGGCGCAGGACGGGCGGGCGGGTTTCGATGCGCACCGGGTAACGCAGCATGTAGGCCGGGCGAAGCCGGGGCCGGTGCTCGGCCAGCCGCAAGGCCGCTGCGTCGGCGCGCAGCAGCGGCCGCATCTCACCGCCCGGCCCCTCGGCCGCAACCGGCAACGCAAGACCCAGCGCGACGATGCCCCCCAGGATGGCGCGATACCATTTCATACCACCCTGAATGCCGCGAGAGCGGGGCGCGGAGCAAGGCAAATCCGCGGCCGGCGCCGGAACGGGCGGTTCACCGCCCTGCCCCTTGCCACCCATCCCCCGCTGACCTAAACGGAGCCGAGACCAGCAAGAGGTGCCTTCAGATGCTCGACCTGACCTATGACGCCCCCAAGCCCAAGACCCTGTCCGGCGCCACCGGCGACTGGGAACTCGTGATCGGCATGGAGGTCCATGCCCAGGTCGCCACCAAGGCCAAGCTGTTTTCCGGCGCCTCCACCCGGTTCGGGGCCGAACCCAATTCCAACGTGGCCTTCGTGGATGCGGGCATGCCGGGGATGCTGCCGGTGATCAACGAGGGCTGCATCCGTCAGGCCGTCAAGACCGGGCTGGGCCTGAAGGCCGAGATCAATCTCTTCAGCGCCTTCGACCGCAAGAACTATTTCTACCCCGACCTGCCGCAGGGCTACCAGATTTCCCAGCTTTACCACCCCATCGTGGGCGAGGGCGAAGTGCTGGTGGAACTGGGCGACGGCACCGCGCGCAATGTCCGTATCGAACGGATCCACCTTGAACAGGATGCCGGCAAGTCGATCCACGACATGGACCCGCATATGTCCTTCGTCGACCTGAACCGAACCGGCGTGGCGCTGATGGAAATCGTCAGCCGCCCCGATATCCGCGGCCCCGAAGAGGCCGCCGCCTATATCGCCAAGCTGCGCCAGATCATGCGCTATCTGGGCACCTGTGACGGCAACATGCAAAGCGGCAACCTGCGCGCCGACGTCAATGTCTCGGTCTGCCGGCCCGGCGATTACGAACGCTACATGGAAACGCAGGATTTCGGTCATCTGGGCACCCGCTGCGAAATCAAGAACATGAACTCCATGCGGTTCATCCAGCAGGCCATCGACTACGAGGCCCGCCGCCAGATCGCCTTGCTGGAGGACGGCAAGGAGGTCGTGCAGGAAACCCGGCTGTTCGACCCCGACAAGGGCGAAACCCGGTCCATGCGGTCCAAGGAAGAGGCGCATGATTACCGCTACTTCCCCGATCCCGACCTGCTGCCGCTGGAGATCGAACAGGACTGGGTGGACGAGATCGCCGCCAACCTGCCCGAACTGCCCGACGAGAAAAAGGCGCGCTTCATCAAGGATTTCGGGTTGAGCGATTACGATGCCAGCGTGCTGACTGCCGAACATGAGAATGCCGCCTATTTCGAGGCCGTGGCAGATGGCCGCGACGGCAAGCTGGCCGCGAACTGGGTTATCAACGAGCTCTTCGGGCGCCTCAAGAAGGAAGACCACGACATCACCGAAAGCCCGGTCAGCCCCGCTCAGCTGGGCGGCATCGTCGAGCTTATCACCAAGGGCGACATTTCCGGCAAGATCGCCAAGGAACTGTTCGAGATCGTCTATACCGAAGGCGGCGACCCGGCTCAGATCGTCGAAGAGCGCGGCATGAAGCAGGTCACCGATACCGGCGCGATCGAGGCGTCCGTGGACGAGGTCATCGCCGCCAACCCGGCACAGGTGGAAAAGGCACAGGCCAATCCCAAGCTGGCCGGCTGGTTCGTGGGCCAGGTCATGAAGGCCACCGGCGGCAAGGCCAACCCCAAGGCCGTGAACGAGATCGTCTCGAAGAAGCTGGGGCTCTAGCAATATCGGACGCGGCGCCAACGTCCCGATTGGACAAGACTTCGCCCCTTGCTAGGATCAGGTCGATGCAGACAGGAAGACGCGATGCAAGCCTATGAATACAAGGTGGTCCCGGCCCCGAAAAAGGGCGTGAAGGCCAAGGGGGTCAAGGGGGCCGAGGCGCGTTTCGCCCATGCGCTGCAACTGGTCATGAACGACATGGGCGCCGAAGGCTGGGAATACCAGCGCACCGACACCCTCCCCTGCGAGGAACGCCAGGGCCTGACCGGCAAGACCACCCAGTTCCGCCATGTCCTGATCTTCCGCCGCCTGCTGAACGATGAGGCCGGGGCGGCCGACGATATGCCCCTGATCGAGGATCACAGCGCCGACAGCCCCAATGACGTCCCGTCCGAAGAGGCGAACGTTTCCGAAGAGGCCGCGCATGACAGCCCGACGGACCCGGACATCTCGTCCGAAGATCAGCGGAGATCCAGCGCCAGCGCGTGAATGCGGGCCAGGATGTCGGGCCCCAGCGCCGCGTGAACCGCGCGGTGGCGCGCGATGCGCGACATGTCGGAAAAGGCCGGCGCCTCTATCACCACCCGCCAATGGCTTTCGCCGCTGCCATCATCGCCGGCGTGACCTGCGTGCAGGTGGCTTTCGTTGATCACCTCCAGCCGCGTGGGGGCGAAGGCCTCCTCCAGTTTCTGCCGAATCTGCGGTTCAAGTCCCATTATTTTCGCCGACCCCCTTCAATATTGCGTCCCAAGGACTAAACTCATCGCTCCGAGTCGGAAAGGTGACGGTATGCGCAAGGATGATCCTTTCGGTTTCGACATCTCGGTGTCGGCCTCCAAGAAGAAAAAGCCCCGCGGTCGCCGCGGCATGTCGGGGGCGTTCGAAACCTCGACCCGGGTGTGTGAACATCCCGGCTGCGAAGAGGCGGGCAAGTATCGTGCGCCCAAGAACCCGGACACGCTCGACGACTATTACTGGTTCTGCAAGGACCACGTGCGCGAATACAATCTGAAATGGAACTTCTTCGAGACCTCGACCGAGGCCGAGATGGAAGAACAGGCCCAGAAGGATCGGGTCTGGGAACGTGACACCAAATCGTTCAAGAAATCCGCCGAGGAGCGCGCCTGGGCGCGGCTGGGGATCGAGGACCCGCACCAGGTGCTCGGTGCCAATGCCACGCAGAACCCCGGCAAGTCCGTCGACGGCACACGCCGCCTGCCTCCCACGGAACGCAAGGCGATCGAGATTCTCGAGGCCAAGGATCACTGGACCAAGACCGAGATCCGCAAGGCCTACAAGAAGCTGATCAAGGTGCTGCACCCGGACATGAATGGCGGCGACCGCAGCCAGGAAGAACAGTTGGCCGAGGTTGTCTGGGCCTGGGACCAGATCAAGGCCAGCCGCAGCTTCAGGGACTAAATATCAGCCGAAGTGACCGCGCACCCGCACCGAGAGGCTGTCGGGGTGTTCCGCGAGCGTCATCCGTTCCGGCGTAAAGACCGAGTCGCGCTCGCTGCGGTAGATGGCCATGAGCACGTTCACGGCCAGCATATGCACCGCCCAGATGACCGCGATGACCGGGGATGTCGCCAGCGTGACAACCAGGGTGAAAGGCGCAAACATCGTGCCGTATAGCGGCAACGACAAGGTGCCGGCGATAATCGCCCCGACCAGGCTGACCCAGATCAGCCCGGAGACCGCGCGCAGCATGGTCCACGGCCCATGATGCCCGACCCTGTCACCGGCCAGGAAAAGGGCCAACATGGCCCCCAGCCCTGCGGCCAGCACGATCCAGGTCTCGTACCAGGACATGCCCATCATCAGGGCTCTGCCATCGTTGAATTGCAGGACGGCCAGGTATCCTAACCCCATGCCCAGCGCTGCGATGATCACATAGGCAAGCAGACGTGCACGTTCGCCTTCCGATCGCTTCGAAACCGCCTTGGTGCGTGACCGCATAACTCGTAAACCCTTCCGGTGCCGCGCCTGCTCGTCCAGAGCGCGTTGAGACACCAGATTCATAAACCCTCTTTCTTCTAGCGGTTTTCCTATATCGGTCAACTTTACGGTTCCTTGCCTGACCGGATTCTTCAGCCACAGTAAGAAGCTGGCACCAATACCGTCCGGTGAGCCGAAATTAGTGAAATGCGGTGAACATTCCGACATGAACAATGGTCCGCAGGCGCTTGGGGCTCTCGGACAATCTCACCAAACAACCCGGTTTGACGCGACTTCATGGACAATCACCGATGAGCCGAAGTTGGGATTCGGCCTTTCATCCGGGGGCTAGCGCAGCCGATACGCGCCTCCGCCCGGTGCGAGCGTTTTGGCTCGCAAAGCATCCAACGCTGCAGGGCAAAAATGACTGACGAGGACATGGCACGCCCCCCGAGGCGGATCACCAAGAAACCGCAGCTACGCCCAATGTTGGTCCCATTCTGGCCACGCAATGCGGCAATTCTCAGGATGAATTTCTGGATGTCTTGCGATGCTTACCATTCTCCACGATCAACACGAAATCGACGGCCGAACTGTCGAAATTGCCACCTGTGAAGGCTTTACCATGATTGCCCCGCGCCGGGCGACCTGCGAACTCGCGCAAACCCTGATCAAGAATGGGTTCGGTTCGACAGAGGCCGTCCGCATCGTGCGTGCCGACCCTTATCTTTTCGGTCCACCACACCGGGTCGAAGGCTTGAGCCTTTCCACCGCTACCATACTTGACGTTTTCGGTGATCTTGACGACTCTGACCCAAAGGTTGGCTTCAACCTTGTAACGAGTACGACGGTCGACCCGGACGAAAGCTAGAGACCATGAAGACCGGTGTGGGAAATGGACGCGGCGAGACGCTTGACCTTGTGGTCGTCGGCGGAGTCCGGTTCGATGTCACCCGTCAGATCGTGCATCTGGCGCAGCCGGTCCGAAAGGTGTTTGATATCCGCCTCGCTGAAATCCCTCTCGGTCGCCGCAAAACTCCCCAGCGACCTCGCGTCATCGCTCGCAACAGAAATCGACACGCCGTAGCGAAGTCCGAAGTCCGCCGCGGCGTCGATAACATGACCCGGATCATTGGCGCGCAGGTCGGACCAGCGAATCCAACCGGTATTCTCAAGGCCCCAGCGCACCGTCGGGTCATGCAGGATCAGTCCCTTCTCGGAGTATTCATCCATCCATTCCTTCGAGTAGGTCTGGAAAATGTATTTCGAGGTGGTGAAGCTGAGGTGCAGGCCGATGGCAAACCCTGCAGGGCTCAAGTCCGACAGTCCTTCGAACAAGCCCGCGAGTTCATCGCTTCGATCCATGTCTGTTCTCCCAGGTCGGCAGCTCCGCGCGCATTGGATTCGAGCCACTCACGATTTCTATCCCAAAATAAGGCTAGCCCAATCCTTAACCCTTGCGCAACATTACCAAAGGCAAGGGGGATGTTGCATTGACTGAATTCGAAGACCGTCTCAAGGACTATGCCTTCTCCGATATTGCCAATGCTGGATTCTACATCGCCTTCCGGCTTGAATTCCTTCTACCGGAATTCGAACACAATAGCATGCCTCGGCCGTGGATCCACAAGTACACGCAGCAAGGCCTGCTGATGTTCGACCCGGTCCTGCGCTGGATCTACAGCAATACGGGCACCATACGCTGGAGCGAGATCACCATCCCGGATCCGCAAGCGATCCTGATCGAAGCCGCTGCGTATGACCTGAACTACGGGACAGCGATTTCTCTACGCGACCAGGACGACACCAACGTCCGCAGCTTTGGCAATTTCTGCCGCTCGGATCGCGAAATGACAGACCAGGAAATCACAACGCTTCGACGCGAAATGGAACTCTTGTTCGCCGATCTGACCGCCCCAGACGACGTGACCGCCGCCGAGATCGAGGTTCTGGCCGCAATCAGGAGCGGTCAGCTGATCAAGGAGATTGCACACTCCCTGGGGATTACTGAAGGCGCCGTGAAACAGCGAATTCGCAATGCAAAAGACAAGCTGGGTGCAAGAACGACACCGCACGCGGTGTCGATCGCGTCGAGCTATGGCCTGATCTGACCCCCGTGTCGTCGGTGCATCACTGGCCGTTCCAGTCACTCTCTGTGGAAAACTTTAGTTATAGTTCTGGCTCGCCTGCAGTTTAACTGGAGGAAAAAAACGAGGCAGCAGTTGCGAAACATCACGTTCGACATGTCGGACATGCATAAGCATGGCTCGGCATTTTATAGCTTCTTGAAGCTCAGAAAGTCGTTCTTCGTCGACGGTCTTGGGTGGCACATACCCAATGACGGTGTTGCCGAGATGGACCAGTACGACACGCCCTATGCGCATTACTCCCTCGTCGTCGATGAGGGGACGGTCATTGCCGGTGCGCGGTGTGTGCCGACCACAGTGTCCTGGGGCAGCTATACGAACATGCTGAACGACTCCGCGAGGGGCCTGCTGGAGGGCATCCCGGAAACGCTTTTCGACCCCTCCCTTTGTGGACCGGAAACATGGGAAGGCACACGTCTGGTCATTTCCGACACGGTGACGTCCAGGCTTGGGCGGTTGCAGTGCCTTGCCCTGACGATCGACGGCCTTGTCCGGATCCTTCAGGCGCATGGGGCGAAAACCTTTCTCACGCTTTCCCCGGTCGCGCTGCAACGCACCGCGGGCCTGGTCGGGCTGCAGGCTCAACAGGCAAGTGTGTCCTGTCACTGTCGGGACGATGGCCGGGAATACGCGGTTTTTCGGTGCAAGGCAGAGCGGGCCCTCAACCGCCTGGCACAACTGGGGATCGACGCCGAGACGCACGAAGTTCACGAAGGTGACGTCAGCAAGGCCGTTTAGGACCACACGCCGCCTTCAGATGCTGAGCGGCGGAGACCGGACGGCTTTGCGACATTTCGCTTTCACAACGGGAAGGCGAATGCGCCAAACCTATTCGGATCGGCATACCGTCTTCGCGAACGCCCGGCCCCCCTCAGGCGGGGCGGAACACAAGGCTGACCCCGTTGATACAATGGCGCTTGCCGGTCGGGTCGGGACCATCGTCGAAAATATGGCCCAGATGGCTGCCGCAACGGTCGCAATGGCATTCCGTGCGCACCACCAGCAGCTTGCGGTCGGGCTTGGTTTCGATGGCATTGGGCAGGGCCTGCCAGAAGCTGGGCCAGCCGGTGCCGCTGTCGAACTTGTGTTCGCTGGAATAGAGCGCCTGGTCGCAACCGCGGCAATGGTAGAGACCCGGGGCGTAGTTGGCGTCCACCGGGCTGGTGAAGGCGCGCTCTGTGCCCTCTTCGCGCATGACGCGGTATTCAAGGTCGGTCAGCATCTCGCGCCACTCGGCCTCGGTGCGGGTGACTTCGAAATCGCCTTCGGCGGCGGCAACCCGCTTGCCGAACAGGGCGACTGCCAGTGGCGAGGCCAGGGCCAGCATGGAAAAATCTCGGCGGTTCATCTTGATCCCTCCTTTGGGAATGTCCCGTCAACATAATGGATGCGCCACGCCGATGGGACCTTGGATCGGCGTGGCGCACGGGCTTGTGACCGGTGGAGAGTCAGGGGTCCCCGGCCATGGGCCCGTTACTGCTGAGGCAGCAGCACGCGGTCGATCACGTGGATCACACCGTTGGACTGATCCACATCGGCGATGGTCACGGTCGCTTCACGGCCGTTTTCGTCGGTCAGGGTGATCTCGTCCCCCGACATTTCAGCCATCAATGTGCAGCCGCCCAGCGTTTCTACCGGGTGGGCCCCGCCATCATCCGCGATCATGCCCATGATCGCATCCGAAAACGCCTCGGCCCCCACAACGTGACAGGTCAGGATCTGGGTCAGCTGGGCCTTGTTCTCGGGCTGCAGCAGAGCGTTGAGCGACTCATCGGCGATCATGCCGAACGCGTCATCGGTAGGCGCGAACACGGTGAACGGCCCCGGCCCCTGCAAGGTTTCCACAAGGTCCGCCGCCTGCACTGCCGCGACCAGCGTGGTGTGGATGGGAGAGTTCACCGCGTTCTCGATGATGTTCATATCGGCCATCATGGGCGCGCCGCCCACCGTGGGGTTGTCACTCATTTCGTGAGCTTCGCCCCAGGCCATCGACGCGGTTGCGAGAACAAGCGACGCGGTGGCGGAAAGAATGGATGTCTTGGACATGGGTGGTCCTCCTCGATGTTGTCTAACCCGGCAGGATTGCCGGAGATGTGAGGAACCACGCGGCAGACCGCAGGAAAGTTTCAGGGAGTTTCGAAAAAAATCCGCCCAGGTGGTCACAGGGCCGTGATCGGCCCCACGGCAAGCACCTCGCCGGTGGGCGCGCCGGTCGGCGATCCGCCGGCGGGTTCATCAGAAATAGCCAGCGCCGCCCCCGTCGCCAGTTGCGGGCGCAAGCTGCGCGGCACCGTCACGGCAGCGATGCGATCCTCGGGCATCACGCCCAGCGACACCGGCGCGCTGCCCTCGGGGATCAGCCACAGCTCCAGCGCACGATCCGGGCGCGGGCCACCGGCGCGTCGCTCGATGACGAGATCGCCGGTTTCTTCCAGGTAGGCCGCGGCAACCACAAGCTCGGCATCCTCGGAAGCCAGTTCCGCCTGATAGGTCGGAACCGGCGCGGAGCCGGTGTCGATCAGACCGAATTCCACCGCAATCAGCACCAGCACGGCGGCCGCGGCCGCCCCCACCACCGAGGGGATCAGACCGATCCGCTGCCACCACCGGCGATCCTGTTCCCCGAAGAGATCGTGCCGAAGCCCCGCCAGCACACGCGGAGGCGGCGCAACAGGCTCAACCTCATCCGCGATACCGGCCAACTCGATCTCCCAGGCATGAACCAGCTCGGCGAAACCCGGTTCCTCGGCAAGCCGCCCCTCGGCCAGCTGTAGTTCAGGCCCGTCCAGCAGGCCCAGAGCATATTCCGCGGCCAGCACCGAGTCGTCGTCATATGTGGTCTGGTCGCTCATCGGGACAGGCAGTCTCTCAGTTTCAACAGGCTGCGTCGCAGCCAGGTTCGCATCGTATTCAGCGGCACGCCGAAATGACGCGCCAGATCGGCATAGCTGTCACCGTCCAGGTAGGCGCGGCGCACGGCTTGGGCCCGGTCGTCGGGCAATTCCTCGAAACATCTTAGCACCTGGGCGCGCAAATCACCCGCCATCGCCACCGCTTCGGGGCCGGGCGCGTCATCGGGCAACTCTGCCAGAAGGTCGGTTCCGTCGTCGCGGGTGCTCGCTTCGGTGGCGGGCTTGCGCGCGCGCAGCTTGTCGATGGCGCGGTTTCGGGCGATGGCGATCATCCAGCTCATCGGGCTGGCTGCCCCCGGCCGGAACCGCACGGCGGCATCCCAGATGCGCAGATAGACCTCTTGCAGGGTGTCCTCGGCTTCGGTTTCGTTCTTCAAGACACGCAGGCAGACGCCGAAGAGTTTCGCCGATGTCGCTTGATACAACGCCTCGAACGCGTCCCGGTCCCCAAGGCCCGTGCGTGCCAGCATATTCTCAAGATCGGCTCGATCGGTCATTGACCCCATCAAGACCAAGCGCGCCCACGGGTGCAACCCATTTCCCCACCGGCCCCTTGCAGGCCCCCGCGATATGGTGCATCCCCGCAGGGTGATTTTCGAAAGAGGCAGACCCGATGGCTGACGGCACGCTTGATCCCATGAGCAAACCGACCGAGGAGATCTCGGTGCGCGATGTGTTCGGCATCGACAGCGACATGAAGGTGAAGGGCTTCGCAGAGGCCAGCGACCGCGTGCCCGACATCGACAGCACCTACAAGTTCGATCCTGACACGACATTGGCGATTCTGGCCGGCTTTGGCTACAACCGCCGCGTGATGATCCAGGGCTATCACGGCACCGGGAAATCCACCCATATCGAACAGGTCGCCGCGCGCCTCAACTGGCCCGCCGTGCGTGTCAACCTCGACAGCCATATCAGCCGGATCGACCTGATCGGCAAGGACGCGATCAAGCTGCGCGACGGCAAGCAGGTCACCGAATTCCACGAAGGCATCCTGCCCTGGGCCCTGCGCAACCCCGTCGCCATCGTCTTCGACGAATACGATGCGGGCCGCGCCGACGTGATGTTCGTCATCCAGCGCGTGCTGGAACATGACGGCAAGCTGACCCTGCTCGACCAGAACGAGATCATCACGCCGAACCCGAATTTCCGCCTGTTCGCCACGGCGAACACCGTTGGCCTGGGCGACACGACCGGCCTCTACCACGGCACCCAGCAGATCAACCAGGCCCAGATGGACCGCTGGTCGCTGGTCACCACGCTGAACTACCTCAGCCACGATGCCGAGGCCGCCATCGTGCTGGGCAAATCGCCGCATTACAATTCCGAGAAGGGCCGCAAGATCGTCAGCCAGATGGTGACGGTCGCCGACCTGACCCGCACCGCCTTCATGAATGGCGACCTGTCCACGGTCATGTCCCCCCGGACGGTGCTGAACTGGGCCGAAAACGCCCGCATCTTCGGCGGCGACGTGGGCTATGCCTTCCGCGTGTCCTTCCTGAACAAGTGCGACGAACTGGAACGCCAGACCGTGGCGGAATTCTATCAGCGCTGCTTCGACGAGGAACTGCCCGAGAGCGCGGCATCGCTAAGCCTGGGGTAACAATGGCAGGGGCCCGTCGGCTGTCTGCTTGCCAGATTGCGCGATTGGCGCTTGGATAGAGTTGATGAAAAAGCCCAGCGACAACCCCGCCGATCCGTTCAAGAAGGCCCTGGCCGAGACCACCAAGGTCATGGCCGACGATCCGGACCTGGCCGTCAGTTTCACCGTGGACCCGCCGGGCGCCACGCGCGAAACCGTGCGCCTGCCGCAGGTCAGCCGCCGCATGACCCGCGAAGAGGTGCTGCTGGCGCGCGGCACCTCGGACGCCTATGCGCTGCATCACAAGTTCCACGACCCGGCGGTCGCCGCCCGCTACCTGCCGCAGGGGCAGATGGCGCGCGACCTCTACGAGTCGATGGAAAACGCACGGGTCGAGGCCGTGGGCGCGCGCCACATGCCCGGCACCGCCGGCAATATCGACGCCAAGATCGGCAACGAGGCCCTGCGCAAGGGCTATGACCAGATTCGCGACAAGTCCGAGGCACCGCTGGCCACTGCCGCCGGCTACCTGATCCGCCACCTTGCAACAGGCCGCGACCTGCCAGGTGGCGCCGCCAACGTGATGGAGCTGTGGCGCGGCTATATCGAGGAACAATGCGGCGAAACGCTCGACGACCTCGAAGCCTGCCTGCATGACCAGCAGGCCTTTGCCAAGTTCGCCCGCCAGCTGATCGACGACATGGGCTATGGTGACCAGCTCGGCGACGACCCTGACGACATCCCCCCCGAAGAGGAGGATGAGGAAACCGGCGAGGACGACGAGGACCAGCCCGAAAGCACCGGCGACGACGACAGCGATGACGGCGACGAGGCCGAGGCCCAGCCAGAGCAGAGCCAGGAAGAGACCCAGGACGCTTCGGAGGCGCAGGTCAACCTGGACGAGGATGCCAGCGACGAGCTGGAAGAGGAAATGGAACGCCCCGAGGGCGAGGCCCCGCTGGAGCCGCCCGCACCGCAGCCCATTTCCGACGCCGACCCGGACTACAAGGTCTTCAGCACCGACAATGACGAGGAGATCGGCGCCGAAGATCTGGCCGAGGCGGCCGAGCTGGAGCGCCTGCGCGCCTATCTCGACCAGCAGCTCGAACCGCTCAAGGGCGCGGTCAGCCGGCTGGCCAACAAGCTACAACGGCGGCTTCAGGCGCAACAGAACCGGTCCTGGTCCTTCGACCAGGACGAGGGCATCCTCGATGCCGGACGGCTGGCCCGCGTGGTGGCGAACCCGACCACGCCACTGTCCTTCAAGGTCGAACAGGATACCGAGTTCCGCGACACCGTCGTGACGCTTCTGTTGGACAATTCCGGCTCCATGCGGGGGCGTCCGATCTCCATTGCCGCGATCTGTGCCGATGTGCTGGCGCGCACGCTTGAGCGCTGCCAGGTCAAGGTCGAGATCCTTGGCTTTACCACCCGCGCCTGGAAAGGCGGGCTGAGCCGCGAGGGCTGGCTGGCCGATGGGCGCCCGCAGGCGCCGGGCCGCCTCAACGACTTGCGCCATATCATCTACAAACGCGCCGATGCGCCCTGGCGGCGGACACGCGAGAACCTCGGCTTGATGATGAAAGAGGGCCTTCTGAAGGAAAACATCGACGGCGAGGCGCTGGAATGGGCGCATCGGCGGCTTGAACGTCGGCCCGAGGCCCGCAAGATCCTGATGGTGATCTCTGACGGTGCCCCGGTCGATGACAGCACCCTGTCCGTGAACCCGGCCAATTACCTGGAAAAGCACCTGCGCGACGTGATCGCCATGGTGGAAAAGCGCCGCGCCGTGGAACTGACCGCCATCGGGATCGGTCATGACGTGACCCGCTACTACGACCGGGCGGTGACGATCACCGATGTGGAACAGCTGGCCGGGGCCATGACGGAACAGTTGGCCAGCCTGTTCGACAGCGACCCGCGCAAACGCGCCCGGGTCATGGGGATGCGCAAGGTCGCCTGACGCCGGCTTGCGCCCTGCCCCGCCGTGGCTCATGGTGCGGCGGATCGATTTTGAGTTTATTTGCCAAGATGAAGAGGGAGCCGATGTTCCAGTCTTTCGAGGCCAGTGCATCCCCTGACCAGGGGCCGCCGCGCCTGTCTGCCCTGCGTGACCAGATGACGAAGCGGGGGTTGGACGGGTTCCTCGTGCCGCGGGCCGATGCCCACCAGGGCGAATACGTGGCCCCCTGCGACGATCGCCTGTCCTGGCTGACCGGGTTCACCGGGTCCGCCGGGTTCTGCGCGGCCCTGCGCGACATCGCCGGCGTTTTCGTCGATGGCCGCTACCGGGTGCAGGTGCGCGACCAGGTGGCGCTGTCCGATTTCACGCCCGTCGACTGGCCGGAAACCCAGCTGGGGCCCTGGCTGTGCGAGCACCTGCCCGAGGGAAAGGTGGGATTCGATCCGTGGCTGCACACGGTGGACGAGGTCACAGCTTTGCGCGGGGCGCTTTCGGGCGCCGGGCTGGCGCTGGTGCCGACCGACAACCTTGTCGATGCGGTCTGGGAGGACCACCCGGCCCCGCCCGATGCGCCCTTCTTCGCCCATGACACCGCCCTGGCCGGGGAAAGTGCGGCCGACAAGCGGGCGCGGCTGGCCCGAGAACTGCACAAGGCAGGGCACCGTGTCGCGGTGCTGACCCTGCCCGATTCCATTGGCTGGCTGCTGAATATCCGCGGCGCGGATATCCCGCGCAACCCGGTCCCGCAAAGCTTTGCCCTGCTTTTCGATGATGGCCATTGTCAGCTGTTCGCGCGGCCCGGCAAGGCGGAGGCGCTGGCCGATCACCTCGGCCCGGATGTGGCAGTGCTGGGGCAAGAGGCCTTCCTCGCGGCCCTGACCGATCTGGACGGCCCGGTGCGGCTGGACCCGGCCAGTTGCCCGCAGATCGTGGCCGACACCCTGGCGGAAAACGGGGTGGCCGTGGCGCATGACCAAGACCCGTGCGTGTTGCCCAAGGCCATCAAGACCCCGACCGAGATCGCCGGCACCACCGAGGCGCATCTGCGCGACGGGGCGGCCATGTGCCGGTTCCTGCACTGGCTGGACGAGACTGCCCCCAAGGGCACATTGACGGAAATCGACGTGGCCCGCGCGCTGGAAGGGTTCCGCCGCGACACAAACGCCCTGCGCGATATTTCCTTCGACACGATTTGCGGCGCGGGGCCCCATGGCGCCATTGTCCACTATCGCGTGACCGAGGCCACCAACCGCCCTGTCACACCGGGCGACCTGCTGCTGATCGATTCGGGGGGGCAATACCTCGACGGGACCACGGACATCACCCGCACGATGGCGACCGGACCCGTGGGTGACGAGGAAAAGGCCTGTTTCACCCGTGTCCTGCAGGGCATGATCGCGCTGAGCCGGGCGCGCTTTCCCACGGGGATCGCCGGGCGCGACCTGGACAGCATCGCGCGCTATCCGCTGTGGCTGGCGGGTCTGGATTACGGCCACGGCACGGGGCATGGCGTTGGCGTCTACATGTGCGTGCATGAAGGGCCGCAGGGCTTTACCCGCGCCCCGTCACGCGGCCATGTCCCGCTGCAGCCAGGCATGATCCTGTCGAACGAGCCGGGGTATTACCGCGAAGGCGCGTTCGGTATCCGCCTCGAGAACCTTGTGGTGGTGCAGGAAGCCCCCGCTCTGGGCGATAATCGCCCGATGCTGTGCTTCGATACACTGACCTGGGTGCCCCTCGACCGGCGCCTGATCGAGGTTTCCATGCTGACCGAGGCGGAACGGCTCTGGATTGATCGTTACCACGCGGATACAGTGGCGAGGATCGGCCCGCGTCTGGATGGGCCAGCGCTGGATTGGCTCGAGGCCGCCTGCGCACCGCTGTGACCTTGGCCCGCTGACACAGGGCTGTCACACCCCGTGGGGTAGATACCCCGCGCAAGCTGAAGAACTGACCGCCGCCGAAAGGGAGACCGAAGATGGCAGACCATATCAAGATCCGGCCTGCGACAGGCACCTGGGTTGTCCGCGCCGGTGGCGCCGTTTTGGGCGAAAGCAACCGGGCGCTGGAACTGACCGAGGGCGATTACCCGCCCGTCATCTATTTCCCGCGCGACGATATCTCGATGGTGTTCCTGGACCCCTCCGAGGCCACCACCACCTGCCCCTACAAGGGCCAGGCCCGCTATTACGACATCGTCGCCAAGTCGGGCACGATCAAGGATGCCGCCTGGTCCTACGAGGACCCCAAACCCGAGGTGGCCGAGATCGACGGTTACCTGGCCTTCTACACCACGAAGGTCACTGTCGAAGAGGTCTGAGCGCCTATTCGGCCGTCAGGGTCGGCAGGTCGCCGTAAAGGTAGATAAGGCCCAGAAGGTCCGCCGCCTCGTTCGCGAATTCCGTTTCATCAGCCAGATCGAGCGATAGTGTGACGACATCCAGCGGGCCCCCGGTATGGGGCGTAACAGTCGGCACGGCTCCGGTGAGCGTCGCATAGGTCTTCTGGTGGCCCGGTGATGCCCGGCCGGTCCAGTTCTCCTCGATGCGCCGCGCGAAATCATCGGCTGCCGTGCCTTCGGGCACCACCAGTCCCATGATACCGGCATCGGCGCCGCCGCGCACCGCATCGGCCAGAAGCAAGGCCGGGCTGCCCCACTGGTCGCCCAAGCCCGGAAAAACACGGACGGAGACCAGCGCATCGACCGCCAAGGTATCGAGTGCAGCAAGCAGGCTCTGGGCCTGCGGCACCTCGGACAGGCGGGGGCCCTCCTCCGGCGACAGGGCGGCCTCGATCTGCGGCCAGGCCGGCGCATAGATCACCTGGCCCGGCGTGATCGCGATCCGGCCGCTGCGCCCGGTCCTCCCACCGAAGGGATTGGAGCGGTCGAGGAACGCCATGTCCATACCGTTATCCGGCCCGCGCGCCCATACCGGTTGCGACAGGCGGTCCCGGTCCAGCGCATAGGCATGGCCCGGCAGTGCCGCCGCCATGTCCGTTTCGGCGCCCGGGTCGATCCCGAAAACCATGATCTCACCTGTGGGGCCGCGCAGGAACAGGGTTTGCGTCACCGCATCCGGGGCCAGCCCGGTGCTGGCCTCCATGTCGCGAAACAGGGTCAGACCGAGTTCGGCAAGATCACCCGGCAGACCGCGCCCGAAGGCTGCCAGCGCGGCTGTCTCGGGCGACGCCCCGTTGCCCAGGGCCACGGGGCCGAAAGCACGCGGATCGCCCCATTCGATCACCTCGACGGTGTCGCCAAACGCATCGGCGGGAATTTCCGCCAGAAGCGCCCGTATCCTTTCGGTGGGCGCGTCGGCCCAGAGCGGAGTTGCAAGGACAAGCGAAGCGAGAAAACTGCGTATAATCATCATGATGCTTATGCAGCATGCAACCGGGGCGCGAATTTGACCTAACGGTGTTCTTCTTCGGCCGTTGCCGCCAGCGCCCGGTTGAAGGCGCGCAGCGCATCCACCTGGAACAGGGCCCCGCGCAATTCCGGCGGGCCATCCCCGGTCCCCGCGCGGACCACGGGGATGAAATTGCTGTTCGATGCTTCGAGGATCGGCATGGCCTGGTCCAGGGTCTTGCCTTCGGCCACGTAGGTGCCTTCGTTGATCAGCCGGGCACAGGCCTCGGCATCTGCGGCCTTCGGATGGTCCATCGACCGCATCACGCTGGTGACCTGGAAGGTGGACAGCAGATAGGCCTGAGGCCCCGCGGCCAGGTGCACGCCGCGCTGTTCCAGCTGGGTCAGGAAGAAAGACCTGTCGACGATCCGCGCTGCCACCGCCGAGGACAGCGACACCGTCACCATGACCGCCAGCCCGGTCTGCCAGTCCCCTGTCAGTTCGAATACGATCAGCGTGGTCGAAATCGGCGCCCCAAGGACCGCCGCCGCGACCCCGCCCATTCCGGCCAGCGCATAGAGCGCCGCAGACCCCGAGACATCCGGGAAGATGGCCGTCGCGACGATGCCAAAGGCCAGCCCGGTCATGGCCCCCACCATGAGTGAGGGCGAGAAGACCCCGCCGCCCATCCGCCCGCCAAAGGTGATGGCCACGGCGATCACCTTGACGATGGTGAAGACCACGGCTTCGTGGAACAGCAGGCGACCCGTCAGCGCGTCCGAGGTGGTTTCATAACCAACCCCGATGATATGCGGGAAGACCACCGCGATCAGGCCGAGCAGCAGCCCCGCCACCGCCGGGCGCAGAACCGGATGCAGCCCGATGCGTTGCTGGTAATGGGTGGCCGCGCGGTCGGTCCAGAACAGGGTGCGCATGAAGATCACCGCGACCAGGCCGCATAGCAGGCCCAGCAGCATGTAGGCCGGCAATTCCACATAGAAGGCCAGCGCGTTCTGGCCGGGGATGTAGAATTCCGTCACGTCGCCAAAGGCCATGCGGCTGATCACCGTGCCCGCGACCGAGGCGATGACGATGGGCGCGAAGGCATGCAGCGCGAAATGGCGCAGCACCACTTCAAGGGCGAAGAGAGCGCCTGCGATCGGGGCGTTGAAGCTGGCCGAGACGGCGGCGGCCACGGCACAGCCCAGCAGGTCGCGCCCGGTGATCCCATCGACCTTGAGCCAGTTGTTGACCCCCGTCGCGATCAGCGCCGCGATATGCACCACCGGGCCTTCGCGGCCGGTCGAGCCACCGCTGGACAGCGTGATCAGCGAGGCCAGCGCCGAGCCGACCCCGCGTTTCACCTTGAGCCGCCCATCATAGAGCGCCGCACCCTCGATCACGTCGGACACCGAATGCACCCTCTGGTCACTGGTGGTGCGGTAGAGGATGAGGCCTACGACCAACCCGCCCACAACCGGGATGATGATCAGCCACCACCAGTCCAGCCCGGCAGCGAAACTGTGCAGAGCGGCCACATCATCGGTGCCGTAGAGTGTCGATTGCAACCAGTCGATGCCGAACCGGAAGGCGATCGCCGCCAGCCCTGACGCGATCCCCACGGCCAGGGCGATGAACCAGAACCGGACCTGCCCCATCCCGGAGGTGCACAACGTGTCCCAGCCCCGTCGGCAGGCGGTCACCGTGTCGGTGATCCCCTGTCGGATCGGCGATGTCGGACGCTCATCCATGCCCAAAGTCCCGGCTTTTCAACTGCCCGTGGCTGTCCCGGGGTCTGGATCGAGAAGGTTCCGAAGATACCCCATGACCCCGCCTACGCAGCTATCCATTCCGTCTTAGGCGATCGACTGCCGCTGTCCAAGCCCGATCTGGGGGCGCATGGTGCCTTGGACACCCTTCCGGCCGACGCCAGGGCTGTCGAGGACCTGCCGCGTCGGGTGGCCAAACGCGCTCTGAGCGCTGCCGGGACATCGTGAGCGGAGACCGTGGGATCGACATGGGCGCGCTGAGCTAAATGGCCGCCGAACACGGGCCGGGATGGGCGCAATCAAGCAGCGCCCGGACCCGGCCGGAATGACAAGCTCCGACAAGACGGCGCGGCAGGATTAACATTTTGCAATCTAAAACTGCCCTATTGCAGAATTCTGCCAATCAAAATTAGCCTTTCCCAACCTCAACCGGGAACGGCCGCCAAGAGGGCCCGCGCCGCCGCACGGGCCTCGTCGGTGATCGAGTCCCCGGACAGCATGCGGGCGATTTCATCCTCTCGCGCCACGTCATCCAACGCCGTGACGGTGGACAGGGTCGTCGCGGCCTCCTGCCGTTTCTCGACCCGCCAATGATGACCCCCAAGTGCCGCGACCTGCGGCGAATGGGTCACCACAAGCACCTGCCCGCCCCGTGACAGATCGGCCAGCCGCCGCCCCACCGCGTCCGCCGTGGCCCCGCCCACGCCGCGGTCGATTTCGTCGAAAATCAGGGTCAGGCCACCCGCATCGCGGGTCAGGCAAACCTTGAGCGCCAACAGGAAGCGTGACAATTCCCCGCCGGAAGCGATCTTGTTCAATGGGCCAGCGGGTGCGCCGGGGTTGGTGGCCACCTCGAAGGCCACGGCATCCACGCCCCCCGGACCCGGATCCGCAGGGCTAATCTGCGTGGCAAAGACCGCGCGTTCCATTTTGAGCGGCGCAAGTTCATTGGCCATCGCCGCATCCAACGCCTTGGCGGATTTGGTCCGAGCCTTGGACAGGGAAGCAGCAGCGGTGTCATAGGCCACCTGCGCCGCGTCCACCGCCTGTTCCAGCTCGGCAAGGTCCTCCGCCCCCCGATCCAGCGCCGCCAGCCGCCCGCGAAGGTCCTCGGCGAATTGGCTCAGCTCGTCAGGAGCGACGGAATGCTTGCGCGCCAGCCCGCGAATGGCGAAAAGCCGTTCCTCGATCTGCTCCAGCTCGGCGGGATTGAACGAGAGCGCCTCAAGACAGGCCTCGACCCCGGCCTGAGCCTCGCCCAACTCGGTCATCGCGCGATCAAGTGCGGCAAGCGGCTCCTCCAGCCGCCCCTCGGCCTTGTCGGCGGCCCCGTCCAGCCAGCGCAGGGCGTCACCCATCATTCCCTCGGCCCCATCCGACCCAAGTGCCTGGAATGCCTTGGAAATATCTTCGCCGATCTTCTCGGCGGCCTGCATGAGACGCCGCTTGGTATCCAACGCCTCGTCTTCGCCCGGCTCGGGGGCCAGCGAGTCCAGCTCGGACACGGAATGGCGCAGGAAGTCTTCTTCTTCGGACAGGGCTGCAACGCGGGTCCGGGCCGCATCCAGCGCCTTCTGGGCTTCTTTCAGGTCACGCCATGCCGCGCGGGTCTTGCCCAGGTCATGCGCTCCATAGGAATCCAGCAAGTCACGGTGCCCGCGCGGATTCAACAGGCCCCGGTCGTCATGCTGCCCGTGCAATTCCACGAGCGTATCCGACACCCGGCGAAGCACCTCACCCGAGGCCCGGCGGTCGTTGATCCAGGCCGTCTTGCGTCCGTCGCGAGTATTCACGCGGCGCAGGATCAGCTCTCCTTCATGGGCGATGCCGGCTTCGTCCAGAATCGCCGCGGCCGGATGCCCCGTCGGCAGGTCGAACACCGCCGTGACCTCGCCCTGGCCTGCCCCCTGGCGCACCAGTTCGGCCCGCCCGCGCCAGCCCAGAACGAATCCCAGACTGTCCAACAGGATGGATTTGCCCGCCCCGGTTTCGCCGGTCAGCACGTTCAGACCCGGCTGAAACTCAAGTGCCAGCCGGTCGATGATCAAGATGTCTCGAATATCGAGATGCCGGAGCATGCGTGGCCCCTAGAGCCACTCGCCGCGGATCATCTGGCGGTAGATGGCCGAAAGCCAGTTATTCCCGATCGAGCGCGGTTCCAGGCCCTGCCCGGTCAGCAAGGCGTAACTGTCCTCATACCACTCGGTCGACCGGTAGTTATGGCCCAGGATCGCGCCCGCCGTTTGCGCCTCTTCGGTAAGGCCAAGCGACAGGTAGGATTCGACCAGCCGATGCAGCGCCTCCGGCGTGTGGCTGGTGGTCTGGAAATCCTCGACCACCACGCGGAAGCGGTTGATGGCGGCCGAGAAATGGTCCCGCTTGAGATAATAGCGCCCCACTTCCATCTCCTTGGCGGCCAGATGGTCGAAGGCGAGGTCGAATTTCAGGATGGCCGAGCGCGCGTAGTCACTGTCAGGATAGCGTTCAATCACGACGCGCAACGCCTGCAGGGCCTGAAAGGTCAGGCCCTGATCGCGGCCGATCTCGTCGATCTGGTCGTAATAGCTCAGCGCCAGCAGGTATTGTGCATAGGCCGCGTCCTCATCCGTCGGGTAGAAGTCGAGGAAACGCTGGGCGCTGGCCCGTGCATTGCCGTAATCCTGGTCGCGGTGATAGGCGAAGGCCTGCATGATCAGGCCCCGTTTGGCCCATTCAGAATAGGGGTAAAGGCGCTCGATCTCGCCAAAATAGAAGGCGGCATCATCCTCGCGCCCGCGTTCCAGATCGAACTCGCCGCGCTGGAATATCTCCTCGGCGCTGTATTGTTCCATCGCGCCGGGTGAGCGCAGGTCGGACCCGCTGCAACCGGCAAGCAATCCCAAGGCAAGAAGCCCGGAAAGTAGAACAGAGTTTGTAGTGACAGCTCTGCCGCGGCCCGACATCAGGCGCCCCCGCTCACGTTTCTTTTTCACGGCCTCTCGGCCCGTTGACCAGAGGTCTAGCACATAAAAACCGGGGGCAAAACGGCAATTTGGCCTCAGGCCACAGCGGGCAGGTCGGCCAGTGTCAAACCGACACCGGGAAGGCGGGCGGCAGTCGCCGGATCACAGGTTTTCCAGGCCCAGGCATCGGGGCGCGCGAACAGTGCCCGCAGAAGCGCATTGGTCACCGCATGACCGGCGCGCAGGCCGCTGTAAGCCCCCAGAATCGGGGCGCCTGCGGTATAGAGATCCCCCAGCGCATCCAGCATCTTGTGACGCACGGCTTCATCGGCGCGGCGCAGCCCGCCCGGGGTGAGGATCGTGTCACCATCCACCACGACGGCATTGTCATACGTGCCGCCAAGGGCCAGGCCCTTTTCTCGCATCGCGGCCACGTCCGACGCCCGACAGAAGGTGCGGCAATCACACAGCTCCCGCCCGAAGGCCCCGTTGGCCAAGCTCAGCGTCTTTCGCTGATGGCCGATCGCGGCATCTTCGAAGGCGATCTCGAAGGAAATGCTCAATCCGTCCGCAGGGTCCAGCCGCGCCGTGGCCGTGCCGACTTCAACAGTGACAGGTTTCTTGACCTCGATCACCCGCAGCGGCGCATCCAGGCGGCGCAGACCGGTCTGGAGGAAGCCGCTGACGAATGCGGCCGAGGACCCGTCAAGGATCGGCACTTCGGGGCCGTCCACGTCGATCAGGGCGTTGTGAATACCGCAGCCAGCCAATGCGGCCATCAGATGTTCGATGGTCGAGACACTGATCCCATCCGCGGTTTCGATGCGGGTATTCAGCGGGGCGACGATGACCCGATCCCAGAGCGCAGGAATGCAAGGCCGACCGGGCAGGTCCACGCGGCGAAAGACAATTCCGTGATCCGCCGGGGCGGGCTGCACAACAAGGCGCGCGGCCTCACCCAGGTGAAGGCCGGTTCCGTCGAATTGCACATCTGATCGCAGGGTCGTCTGCACGGGGCACCCGTCGCCAATTTAACTTGCCCATGGGGTATGCGCTGGAGCTCTCGGGCTCAACTCACTCTTTACGACCAACTGAAACACAATGACACAAAACCCTCTCGGGCAGATCGACGCCGCAAGAGCACGCCGCAATATCCTGTTTTAAAAAGAAAAGGGCCGCCCATTGGCGACCCTTTCCGACGTGTTGTGACCTTGCGTCGGGTCTGTCTCAGTTGGCCTGGCGACGCAGGAATGCGGGGATCTCGATACGCTCCTCATCGGGGTCGATGTCGGAATCAGCCGGCTCGGCGGCCTGCTGGCTCGGCATCGAGGTCACCTGCGGCTGGGGCCGTTCCCTGGGTTCCTCGGAATGGCCGGTCATCCGGCTGATCAGGCCATTGAGACCGCTCAGGCGCGGCTTGGCCTCTTCCTCGGTTTCGGCGCGCGGATCAGGCTGCGACGCGGCAGGTTTGGGCGCGTTGGCCCGCGATGCGGCAGCGCGCAGACGGTCGAGCGTCTCGGGCGACGGGGTGCCCGGCGCCGGGCGCTGCGGCGCAACGAAGCCCTGCGGGTCAGCGTCGATCTGCGGATCGGGCGCCTGTGCACGGGGCTGGTAGGCCGGCTGCGGCAGGTCGGCCTCGGCGGCCGCGGCGGCGGCGGGCGCATCGAAGATGTCTTCGGCCTGTTCCTGCGCGGTCTCGTCGGGGCTGTCGAACAGGGTCGGCTCGGGCGCGGCCTCGGCAACCTCGGCCGCGGCAGGCTGCTGCGGCTCGGGCTGCGGCGCCGGTGCTGCCGGTTCGGGCCGTGCCGCCTCGGCCTCGACATGCTGCGTCAACGGTGCGGCCATGGAGCGGCGCGGCAGCGGGATGTCGCTGGTCTTTTCGGCGGCGTCGATGCCGGTGGCAACGACCGAAACGCGCATCTGGCCTTCCATCGCCGTGTCGAGGGTGGACCCGACGATGATATTGGCGTCCGGATCGACCTTTTCGCGGATCTTGTTCGCGGCTTCGTCAAGCTCGAAGAGAGTCAGGTCGTAACCGCCCGTGATGTTGATCAGCACGCCCTTGGCGCCTTCGAGGCTGATTTCGTCCAGCAGCGGGTTGGCGATGGCCTTTTCGGCGGCCTGAACGGCGCGGTCTTCGCCATCGGCCTCACCGGTGCCCATCATGGCCTTGCCCATCTCGTCCATCACCGCGCGGACGTCGGCGAAGTCGAGGTTGATCAGGCCGGGCCGCACCATCAGGTCCGTCACGCCCTTGACGCCCTGGTAGAGCACGTCGTCGGCCATGGCGAAGGCTTCGGTAAAGGTGGTGTTCTCGTTCGCCAGCCGGAACAGGTTCTGGTTGGGAATGATGATCAGCGTATCGACGACCTTCTGCAGCGCCTCGACGCCTTCTTCGGCCTGGCGCATGCGCTTGCCGCCCTCGAACTGGAACGGCTTGGTCACGACGCCCACGGTCAGCACGCCCAGCTCACGCGCCGCCTGCGCGATGATCGGCGCGGCACCGGTGCCGGTGCCGCCGCCCATACCAGCAGTAATAAAGCACATATGCGCGCCGGCCAGATGATCGACGATCTGTTCGATGCTTTCCTCGGCGGCGGCGGCGCCGACCGTGGCCCGGGCACCCGCGCCCAGCCCCTCGGTCACCTTGATGCCCATCTGCACCTTCTGGTCCGCGCGGGACTGCTGCAAGGCCTGCGCGTCGGTGTTGGCCACGACGAATTCAACGCCCTGAAGCTGTTGTTCGATCATGTTGTTCACAGCGTTTCCGCCAGCACCGCCTACACCGAAAACACTGATGCGCGGCTTGAGTTCTTCATGTCCGGGCATGGAGAGGTTCAAGGTCATGATATCTGTCCGCCTGTTCTGCTACGCCCGTCCCACCGGGCAATTCTTGCCTAATTGTCGGCGATCCTAGCCGGATTGCCGGTGATGGTCACGGAAAAACTGGCCAAAAACCGCAAAATATGGGCTTTTTCGCCCCCCTGAACCGCCGCATGTCGACGAATAGGCAAAATCTTGCGTATCACCAGTTCTCCTTGAACCATCGCACGGCCCGTCGCAGCGATCGGGCCGGGTATTTTTCGGCCGGGATATCGAAGTCCCACCATTCGTCCTGAGGGTGCGCGGCAAAGAGCGAAAGGCCCACCGCCGCGGAAAACGCCGAGCCGGTCGCGGCCTGCGGCAGGCCCTGAACGCGCAAGGGTCGTCCAAGGCGCACCTGATGCCCGAGGATGCGGCTGGCCAACCCGTCAAGGCCCGGGATCTGGCTGGCGCCGCCGGTCAGCACGATCTGCTGGCTGGGCAGGTGCTCGAATCCGGCTGCATCCAGCCGCATGCGCACCTCTTCGAGGATCTCTTCAACGCGTGGACGGATGATGCCGATCAGTTCGGCCCGGCTGACCGACCGCCGGTCGCGCTCCCAGTCGCCGGTCTCGCCGCCCACGTCGATCATCTCGCGGTCATCCATCCCCGTGGCGATCACGCCGCCGTAGAAGGTCTTGATCCGCTCCGCCTGTGCCAGCGGCACCTGCAACCCCATGGAAATGTCGCCGGTCACATGGTCGCCGCCCATGCGAACGGTATCGGCGAAGATCATATGCTTGCGCATGAAGATCGAGATCGAGGTCGTCCCGCCGCCCATGTCGATACAAGCGGCACCCAGTTCCTGTTCGTCCTCGACCAGCGCGGAAATCCCGCTGGCATAGGCCGACGAGGCAAGCCCGGCCAGTTCCAGGTCACAGCGATTGATGCAGTGCAGGAGGTTGCGGATCGTCGCCGCCTCGACCGTCAGCATGTGCATGTCGCAAGACAATTCGTTGCCGATCTGGCCGCGCGGATCGGCCATGCCGGTGCGGTGATCGAGCGAGAAATTGATCGGCTGGGCATGCAGCACTTCGCGCCCCTCGCCGTAGTCGGGCACGTCGCAGGCCGACAGGACGCGGCCGATATCGGCCTCGGTGACGACCGTGCCCTCGACGCCGGTCTGTCCGTCCAGCCCGTAGGACCGGGGCATGCCCCCGCCAAGGCAGGCGATCACGTGATCGACGCGCACATTGGCCATCTTCTGGGCGGCCTGCACGGCGGTGCGAATGGCCCGTTCGGTTTCGGCCATGGCCTCGACCTCACCGAAGCGCACCCCGCGCGACCGGGTCGTGGCCGCGCCGATGACACGGAAGGCCGACTGACCAGCCATGGATCCGACGCCGTCGCTGTCGCGGAACCGTTCCGGCCCGTCGAAGCGCAGGATCAGGCAGGCGATCTTGGACGTGCCCACATCGAGGATGGCGATCACGCCACGCTGCATGGCGGCCTGGCGCATGTTCCGCATAGCGCGCTGGCTTTGGTAAAGGTCTTTCATTCGTCACCTGCCTCTGGCTCTTCGCCGTTTACGCGGCGCAATTCCGCGACGGCTTGTTCATTGAGTCTGATTGTTGGCCGGGCCGCGTTGCGCATGTCGATGACCGACACGTCACGCCCCAGCAGATCCTGGGCCTGTTCCAGGGCGATCACGCGCTCGAACGCACGGATCGGGGTTTCGGTGGGCAGAAGGATGCGCTGCCCGCGGTCAAGCACAACGTCCCAGCGGCGTTCGCCCATGCGCACCACAGCGCGCATGCGGTGGCGGATCGGGCCAGCCACGTCGTATAGGGTCAGCCCCTCGGCCAAGGTTCCACGCGCGCCGTCGCCCGTGATCAGCGGCAGGTCGGAGCGATCCGCCCGCGCCGGGATCGGCGCGATCAGCACCCCCTCGGCATCGACCAACCGCAGCCCGTCAGCACCCCGGAACACCGCGACCGGCTGGCGCTGCTCGACGGTGACCTGCAACACCCCGCCGGGGCGCACCCGCAGCGCGGCATCGGCCACGGCGGGCAAGGCGGCAACCGTCTGGCGCATCTCTTCCAGGTCCAGATCGAAAGAAGACGTCGGAAACTCCACGGGCAGCACGGTGCGGATATCCTGCACAAGCGCGTCATCGGCCCCGTCCACGGCCATGACGCGCACCATGAATTCCTCGCGGCTCTGGAATTCCATGCGTGCTTCGGAGATGGCGTCGGCGACCATCTGGCGGTTGGCGTCCTTGGCATACCAGGCGGCAAGGGCCCCGCCCACGGCGAGGACCGGAAGCCCAACGAGGATCAGACGGCGCAGCGCCGGGGTCAGCATCCAGCGCTGGAACCGATAGCCCCAGCGCGAGGGCGCCGGATCGCGGCGCGGCGTGGGTGCGGGGCGGCGGGCAGTCAGCGGTTGCATGACGCATCCTCCACCATCCAGGTCATCAGGGCCGGGAATCCGATGCCGACATGGGCCGCCTGTTCCGGCGACAGAGAGGTCGGCGTCATGCCCGGCTGGGTGTTGGTTTCCAGCAGAACCAGCCCGTCCAGTCCGCGCGCCTCGTCCCAGCGGAAATCCGTGCGGCTGAGGCCCCGGCAGCCCAAAGCCTCATGCGCGCGCAACGCGTAGTCGAGGCAGGCGTCGAAAATGTCTGCCGGGACATCGGCGGGCAGCACGTGACGCGACCCGCCTTCCGCATATTTGGCGTGATAATCATACCAGCCATCGGTCAGGATATCGGTCACGGTCAACGCCCGGTCGCCCAGTACCGACGCCGTCAGTTCGCGGCCCGGCGCATAGGTTTCCACCATCAGCACCTCGGGCAGGTCGGGGGCAAGGGCCGGCGGGCCGTTCGCGGCCTCGGTCACGATATAGACGCCGACGCTGGAGCCTTCGTTATAGGGCTTCACGACATAAGGCGGCGGCATAACGTGACGGGATTCAATCGCCGCGCGGTCGGCCAGCACGCTGTCGATGGTCGGCAGCCCGGCGGCACGATAGACATCCTTGGTCTTCTGCTTGTCCATGGCCAGCGCCGAGGACAGCACCCCCGAATGAGTATAGGGAATGCGCAGCCATTCCAGCAGGCCCTGCACGCAGCCATCCTCGCCCCAGCGGCCATGCAACGCGTTGAAGACCACGTGGGGCGCCTCGGCTTTCAGGCGTTCGGCCAGGTCGGGGCCCGCGTCGATCTCGACCACGGCATAGCCCGCGGCCCGCAACGCGGCCGCGCATTCCTTGCCCGAGCTCAGGGACACGTCCCGCTCGGCCGAAGGCCCGCCCATAAGAACGGCAATGGTTTGTGGTGCCCTGCTCGACACGCTCACCGCCTCGATTTCCGACCGCTTGGATGCGGCCTTTTGCTTATCGTTCTGTCCGGCCCCTGCCTGTCGGGCCGACCCGTTTTCCGGGCTTATTCATCAGCGGCCGGTTCACCCACCCGCATGATTTCCCATTCTAGCGTGATGCCACTGTTTTCGTAAACCTTTTTTCGGACATCCTCGCCCAGCCCTTCAAGGTCCGCCGCCGTCGCGCCACCTGCATTGGTCAGGAAATTGGAATGCATCGTGTTCATCACCGCCCCGCCGCGCGTCGCTCCGCGCATGCCGGCCTCGTCGATCACCTTCCATGCCTTCAGGTCATGGGTATCGTCGGCCCGGCCCGTGCTGGAATAGCCCGCCGGATTGCGGAAGGTCGATCCGGCTGTCCGATCCTTGGTGGGCTGGGTTTCGTCGCGCTTGGCCAGTTGCGCGGCCATGCGCTCTGCCAGCACCTCGGGATCGCCCTCGGGCGCCTCGAACACCGCCTCGACGATCACGCACCCCAAGGGCAGCTGGCTGCTGCGATAGGCCATGTGCAGATCCGCCACGGGCAGCGTCTTCGCCTCGCCCGTCCGCAGGATCACCCGCACCTCGCGCAGAACATCGGCGGTGTAATCGCCGTAACAGCCCGCATTCATCGTCACCGCGCCGCCGATAGCACCCGGAATGGTGCGCAGGAAGGTCAGATCGCAGCCCGCCTCGGCGGCCTTGCGCGCCACATGCGCATCCAGCGCCGCAGCCCCCGCACGCACGGTCTGGCCATCAATCTCGATCCCATTGAAGCCACGGCCCAGCCGGATCACCACGCCGCGAATGCCGCCATCGCGCACGATCAGGTTGGACCCGACGCCCATGGGAAAGACCGGCACCTCGGGCGGCACGGACGCCAGAAAATCGGCAAGGTCGGCCTCGTCCGCGGGTTGAAAGAACAGGTCCGCCGGGCCGCCCACGCGTAGCCATGTCAGGCCGGACAGGTCCCGGTCATGGGTCAGCGTTCCGCGCAGCGGGGGCAGGTCGAATTCCGGGCTCATGGCGCGCTCTTAGCGGGACGGGCCGGTGCGCTCAACCCTCCTTCGCCTCAACCAACCGACAAGCATGCCCGCCCACAACCCCAATGCCGGTGGCGCGCAGAACAGAACCGCCCCGAGAAACAAGCCAAGCGCATCCCAGCCTTGCGCTTCCGACGACCGGAACAGCAGCACTCCGGCGATCGCGGTGGGCACCGCCGCCAGGCCCGTGGCCAGCTTCCCGCGACCCCGCCGCATCAGCCAATGGCCCAGCCAGCCGAACACAAGACCGACCACGACCATGACAATCAGGATGATCCATCCCCTATCCATCGGTCCGCCGTCCGATCGCCCGCAGCCAGCGCATCAGGTAGATGACCGGCCAGCGCAACAGCGACATGCCCGCGACCATGACCACAAGGCCGATCCACGGTCCGTTTTCATAAACCACCCAGCCCAAAAGGGGGATGCCGAAGGCGATCAGGATATAAGCGCGGGTCCAGTGGTTGTCGCGGCTGGGGATCAAGGCCAGCACATTGGCCGCGACGGCCCAAAGGAAGGCGGCCACAAGCGACGGGGTCATTTCGGCACCTGTGGGTTCTGGCCGCGCGCCCGTGCCCACAGATACCGCAGCGGGTTACGGAACATCGACGCGAATGCGGCCAGGGCCAGCACCGTCCAGCCCCAGCCATGCACAACGCCCAGCCAGCCTATCAGGATCGGGGCCGCGATCAGCAGGGCGATCCCCGGCACGTATTGCCGCCGCATCGGCAGCAGCGCCGTTATCGTGGCGGCAAAGACCCAGAGGATGGACAACAGGACAGGCAGACTCATGCGGACCCTCCCAGTGAAAACGCCAGCGCCGCGAGCGCCGCCAGCAACCCGAACCACGGCACGAACGGCGGCACCCGGAACGGCGCCGCGTGAATCCGCCGTTTCAGCCGGATCAGCGACAGGTTCACGACGACGAAGACCGCCAGAAGAATCAGCGAAGTGGCCTCGGCCAGGTCAGCCACCGGCAGGACCAGCGCCGCTCCCACCATCGCCGCGCCGATCAAGACGGTCGCAAGGACCGGGGTGCCCAGACGGGCATGCGCCCGGTGGAAGACCGCAAGCGAGGGCGTCCTGCGCCCGAGTCCGAACAGCACCCGTGCCGCCATGACGATCTGGGCCAATGCCCCGTTCAGCGCCGCCAGAACGGCGATCAGTGACAGGAAGGTCGCCGGGCTGCCGTGTCCGGCCTCCCAGACCAGCGCCAGCGGGCGTTCGGTTCCGGCCAGCGCCTCGATGGGCACGGCCCGAACGGCGGCGAAGGTCACGGCCATGTAAAGCGCCGTGGTGATGACGAGGCTCAGAAGGATGGCGCGCGGCAGCGTGCGCGACGGGTTGCGCACCTCTTCGGCCATGTTGACGATATCCTCGAAGCCGATGAAGGCGAAGAAGGCCAGCGTCGCGCCGATCCCGATCCCGGCCCAGGCGGGCGGCGGCGGGGCGCTCCAGGCCTGAACGGGTTCGGCCCCTGCCCCGGCCCAGACCACGAGACCCAGCCCAACCACCTCGATCACGGTCAAAAGGCCCGCCACGGCCAGGCTTTCCAGCACACCGGCTACCGCGATCAGTGTCAAAACCGTGCCCAGGCCGATGACCACCCAGAAGAAGGGCAGATCGACAAGACCCAGCAAGTACCCCGTGCCGCCGCGCAGCACGGCGGCCGAACTGACAGTGCCCGCCGCGACGATGCCAAGCCCGATCAGCACGGCCAGCCAATGCAGGCCCAGCCCCTCTTCGACATAGGCGCTTTCACCGGCGGCTTCGGGGATGCGGGTGGACAGCTCGGCATAGGACAGGGCCGTGGGCGCCGCCACGATCCCGGCGATGGCGAAGGACAGCGGGGCCCATATCCCAGCGGCACCACCGACTGCGCCGACCAGAACATAGATGCCGGCCCCCACCATGACGCCCACGCCATAGGTGGTCAGCAAGCCCAGCCCTATCCTGCGCTTGAGCACCTCGGTCACAACCACCCCCCTGTCACGAAACGCCTGAGAGGCCCGGCCAATACCACGCCGCCGCCCATCGCAGCCAGTGCCGCCCCGGCCTCGGCCGGATTGGTTTGAAAATGCAGCAGGAGAAGGCCGGCCGCCGCGAAAACAAAGGCAAAAAGAAACCGCCGCAGAATGCGCGTCACGCTCACCAGCGCGAACAGGACCACCGCACCGACGATGATCCAGATGGCGGTCATCAGGCCAGCCGCTCCGGCAGCGCGTTGGCCCAGGCGCTGATCGTGCCGGCGCCGAGGCAGACGACCATGTCGCCGGGGCCGGTTTCGGCACGCACCAGCGCGGCAAGGTCGTCGAGCGTGTCGATGGCCCTCGCATCACGGTGGCCGGCGCGGGTCAGCCCCGCGACCAGATCCTCGCGCGACGCCCCGGCGATGGGGTCCTCGCCTGCCGCGAAGACCTCGGCGATGGCGACCACGTCAGCCTCGTTGAAGCAGGAACAGAAATCGTCGAAATGATGGTGCAGGCGGGTATAGCGGTGCGGCTGGTGCACGGCGATCACGCGCCCCTCGCAGGCATGGCGCGCGGCCTTGAGCACGGCGGAGATCTCGGTCGGGTGATGGCCGTAATCGTCGATCACGGTAACGCCGCCGACCTCGCCCACGCGGGTGAACCGGCGGCCGACCCCTTTGAAACTGGCAAGGGCCTCGCGGATTTCAGCCCGCTTCATGCCCAGATGGCGGGCAACGGCCACGGCGGCCAGCGCGTTGGACACGTTGTGGTCGCCCGGCATGGGCAAGGAACATCCCTCGATCATCCCGCCTTCGGCCTGAAGTGCGATGTCGAAATGCGCCACACCCTTTTCATAGCGCAGGTTCACCGCGCGGATATCAGCCTGCGTGTTGAACCCGTAGGTCAGCACCCGGCGGTCGGTGATCTTGCCCACAAGGGCCTGCACATCCGGATCGTCGGTGCAGCAGACGGCCAGCCCGTAGAACGGGATATTCGAGACGAAATCGTAGAAGCCCCGGTGCAGGTTCTCCTCGGTGCCCCAGTGTTCCATATGCTCGGGGTCGATATTGGTGACCACCGCGATGGTTGCCGGCAGGCGGTTGAAGGTGCCGTCGCTTTCATCGGCCTCGACGACCATCCATTCGCCCTCCCCCACCCGGGCATTCGA
The DNA here is from genome assembly GCF_003129565.1 of Salibaculum griseiflavum. Lineage (GTDB taxonomy): Bacteria > Pseudomonadota > Alphaproteobacteria > Rhodobacterales > Rhodobacteraceae > Salibaculum > Salibaculum griseiflavum. The sequence goes on along the minus strand of NZ_QETF01000006.1, from coordinate 154,724 downwards.
ACCATAGGCGTGGATGATGCCGCCGTTGATCACCGTGGGGTCGAAATTTCCGCCATCCAGAAGCGCCGCGACCATCGTGGTCGTCGTCGTCTTGCCGTGCGTTCCGGCAACGGCGATGTTGGATTTGAGGCGCATCAGCTCGGCCAACATCTCGGCGCGGCGCACCACGGGCAGGCCCCGGCGGCGGGCCTCGTCCAGTTCCGGGTTACCCGGCTTGATGGCCGAGGAAATCACCACCACCTCGGCCGCCTGCAGGTTTTCGGCCCGCTGTCCTTCATAGACCAGCGCACCAAGCCCCTTCAGCCGCTCGGTGATCTTCGAGGCTTTCAGGTCCGACCCCTGCACCACGTAGCCGTGGTTCAGCAGCACCTCGGCGATGCCCGACATGCCGATGCCGCCGATCCCCACGAAATGAATGGGGCCGACATCGAGGGGAAGTTTCGTGGCTGCGTTCATCAGGGTCTGTCCATCCATCACTTTCGGCCCGCGTCGGCCAACTCTTCTACCAGGGCCACGAGGGCGTCTGTCGCGTCGGGCTTGCCCACCGACAGGGCGGCCTGCGCCATCTGCGCCGCGCCGTCGGGGTTCGACAGGACCGTTTCGATCTGGGCGTTCAGCGCATCGACCTCGAATTTCGATTCCGGCACCAGGATCGCGGCTCCGGCCTCGGCCAGGGCACGGGCATTCGCCGTCTGGTGGTCGCCGGTGGCAATGGCCAGCGGCACCAGGATCGCGGGCCGCCCGATCACCGAAAGGTCAGCCACGGACGAGGCCCCGGCGCGGCTGATCACCAGCTGCGCTTCGGCCATGCGGGTAGGCACGTCGTTGAAGAACGCCTGCACATCGGCGGAAATGCCTTCGCTGGCGTAGTAATCGGCAACACGCGCGTGATCCTCTTCGCGGGCCTGGTGGCTGACGCGGATATGGCGACGCAAGGCCGTGGGCAGGCCGGCGATGGCAGGCGGGACAACATCCGAAAGGATGCGCGCACCCTGACTGCCGCCCATGACAAGGATCGACATCGGGTAATCGCCGGGCGCGATATAGCCCGCGCCGGCCCGGTCGAGCACCGCGCGGCGCACCGGATTGCCCGTATGCACGCCCTCGACGCCCGCAGGCAAGGCTGTGGGCCATGTCCCGCAGGCGACCTTATGCACGCGCTTGGCGAACACCTGGTTCACGCGGCCCAGCACGCCGTTCTGTTCATGGATCATGCGCGGCTTGCGCAGGATCGTGGCGGCCGCCATGGCCGGGATCGTCGGATAGCCGCCGAAACCCACGACCACGTCGGGCTTGTCGCGCAGCATCTTGAAGACCGCGCCGATCACCCCGCCGACAATGCGAAACGGCACCAGCGCCTTTCCCAGCATGCCGCCGCGCGCAAAGGTGGCGCTGCTGACCTGTTCGATCTCGACCACATGGGGAAAGCCGCCCGTGTAGCGCGCGCCGCGCGCATCGGTCGACAGCTTGACCCGCCAGCCCTTGCGCAGCATCGCTTCGGCCAGGGCCTGGGCCGGGAACATGTGGCCCCCGGTGCCGCCGGCGGCAATGGTAAGAAGCGGCGCGCGCGCCATCTCTAGCGCCCTCGTCTGAGCAGGATATCACCGATTTCGCCCTGCGGACGGGTCCGGGTCAGGGCCAGCAACATGCCCACGGCGATCCCGCTGGCAATGACCGAAGAGCCACCATAGCTAACGAAGGGCAGCGTCATGCCCTTGGCCGGCAAGAGCCGCACCGCCACACCCATGTTGATCATCGCCTGCACCCCGACCATCGCGGCCAGGCCGCATCCGGCGAGGCGAATAAACGGGTCGCGCTCTTTCATCAACCGCATAAGCGACCGCAACACGATCGCCATGTAAAGCACGATGATCGCCAACACGCAGATCAGGCCGTATTCCTCGGCCGCGACGGCGATGATGAAATCCGTATGCGCATCCGGTAGCGACCATTTCACCTGCCCCTCACCGACGCCGACACCGAAGAACCCCCCTTCGCGAATGGCATTGGTGGCATAGCCAAGCTGCGTGCGCGGGTCGAGTTCGGGGGACAGGAAGCCGTCGATGCGGCGCGCGAAATGCTCGGAATTGGAATAGGCGACCGTGCCGCCGAAGATGACCATCCCGGCGACGCCGATCAGCAGAAGCAGCGGCGCGCCGGCGACGAAATACATCACGCCCCAGCCGAACAGGATCAGGGCCGCCTGGCCGAAATCGGGCTGCATGGCCAGCAGCATGACGATGATCAGCGTCAGGCCGAAGGAATAGGATTTGCCCGGCGGCCCGCCCAGTTGCTGGCTGGCGGCCATGAACCAGGCCGCGACCACGACAAAGCCGGGCTTGAGAAATTCCGAGGGCTGGAAAGAGCCGAAGCCTAGCGAATACCAGCGCACTGCGCCCTTGCCGAAATCGGTCCCGAAGAACGGCAGGCCGAGCATGGCGACGAAGGCCGCCAGGAACCCCAGCACCGCCAGCCGCCGCACCAGTGTCGGTGACAGCATCGAGGTGACGAACATCACCGCGATGGCGACCGAACCGAAAAAGGCCTGCCGCTGGACATAGTGAAAAGGCGCCAGCCCGTTGCGCTCGGCCAGTGGCGGCGAGGCGGCCAGGCCCAGCAGCAAGCCGATGCCGAACAGGGCCAGCACGCAGGACAGGGTCCACCTGTCCACCGTGCGCCACCACCGGGGGAGAACCGGGTCGCCGGAGGATACCGGCACGGACCCATAGACCATCTCTGTCATGGCATTACCGCTCAACTGCCTCGTTTGTCGCCCAGGTTGGCCCGGGTCTATGGGGTAACCGTAACCCACGGCTGCCGGAATTTCCAGAAAAATAAGGCTGCGAGGGCGGATTATCGCGCGTGTTGCCGCTTGCGCCGGGCGGCAATTGCGGGCAGTCAGCCCCCATGCAGGTAGACACGCTCATCCTTGGGGCCGGAGCCGCCGGCCTGCACTGTGCGGCCCATGCGGGGCCCGGCACGCTGGTCGTGGACCATGCCAAGGCGCCGGGCGAGAAGATCCGCATTTCCGGGGGCGGGCGCTGCAATTTCACCAACCTCTATGCCGGACCGGACAATTTCCTGTCGGCCAACCCGCATTTCTGCAAGTCGGCACTGGCGCGCTACACCCAGTGGGATTTCATCGACCTTGTGGGCCGTCACGGCATCGCCTGGCACGAAAAGACGCTGGGGCAACTTTTTTGCGACAGCGCCGCCAAGGACATCATCCGCATGCTGCTCGATGAAATGACAACGGCGGGGGCGGATCTGTGGCTGCGCACCGAGATCGGCGAGATCACCCATGACGGGGCGCGGTTTCACGTGACCCTCGACCGCGAGGGGCGACGCCAGAACGTGACGGCCCGCAATCTGGTCGTGGCGACCGGGGGCAAGTCGATTCCCAAGATGGGCGCGACGGGGCTGGCTTATGACATCGCCCGCCAGTTCGACGTGCCGGTCACGCCGACCCGCGCCGGGTTGGTGCCCTTCACGTTTTCCGACAATCCCTTTGCGGGCCTGTCCGGGGTCTCGGCCCCGGTGCGCGTGGCCGCCGAGGACGGCACCAGCTTCGACGAGGCGCTGCTGTTTACCCATCGCGGGTTGTCCGGCCCGGCCATGCTGCAAATCTCGAATTACTGGCACGAGGGCGAGGCCCTGTCGCTGAACCTGGCCCCTGCCGAAGACCTGTTCGAGACCCTGCGCACCGCGCGCCAGAGGGCCGGCCGCAAGGGCCTGTCGGGTCTGCTGCCCCTGCCCGGCCGGCTGGTCGATCACCTGGCGGGACTGCATGACCTGTCGGGGAATATCGCCGATTGGTCCGATGCCCGTCTGCGCGGGCTGTGCGATGCGCTGACCGATTGGCAGGTCCGGCCCTCGGGCACCGAAGGCTACCGCACCGCCGAGGTCACGCTGGGCGGGATCGACACGGATGCACTGTCCTCGCGAACCATGGCGGTGAAGGCCCTGCCTGCGCTGCATTTCATCGGCGAGGCGGTGGATGTCACCGGCTGGCTGGGCGGCTACAACTTCCAATGGGCCTGGTCCTCGGCCCATGCCGCCGGGCGGGCGATTGCCGAAAACCGCGCATGATCCTGCGCATTCGTCGCGGATTGTCGCCCATGCGCCCATGTTTGCCACATTTGCGCCTTTCTCCTGCCGCGGAGGTTGAACAGGCTGAGTCCTATCTCATAGCCGCATTGAGGAGCCGTCATGAAACCGAATTTCGTCGTCACAGCCCTGGCCGCGCTCGGCCTTTCCGCCACAATGGCCATGGCCGATAGCCCCGTGCGTTATGCCTCTGCCTCGGGCGGGCAGGTCGTGGTCACGGGTGGGCTGGAATGGCTGGTCGCCGCGAATGGCTGCAGCTATTCCAAGGTGCTTGCCTCGGGGGGCGAGACCCGCTGGCAGATCGTCGTGAATGGCGAACGTCTGGGCCTGACCAACGCCCGGCCCGGCTGTCCCGCCACCATCGTCACGGGCAGCTGACCTACGCCTCCAGCTTGGCGACCTGCGCGGCGAAATCCTCGCCGCGCTTTTCGAAACTGTCATACTGGTCGAAAGAGGCGGCCGCCGGCGCCAGCAAGACGGTCTCTCCCGGCTGGGCCTCTTCGGCCGCGCGGGCCACGGCGGTGCCCATCTCGGTACAGACCTCGACCTCCACGCCCTTCAGCTGCATGGCGAAATCCGCCGCCTCGCGCCCGATCACATAGGCCTTGACCACCGATCCGGTGGCCGGCAGCAGCGCCCCCAGCCCGCCATCCTTTTCCAGCCCGCCGCAGATCCAGCGAATCCTGTCGAAGGCCGCCAGCGCCTTGGCCGCGCTGTCCACGTTGGTCGCCTTGCTGTCATTGACGTAACGCACGCCACCGATCTCGGCGATCAGCTGGCTGCGATGGGGCAACCCGGCAAAGGAATGCAGCGCCTGTTCGATCAGGCGCGGGGCCAGACCCAGCGTCCGGCAGGCCGCATAGGCGGCGCAGGCGTTCTGGTGATTGTGCTGCCCCGGAAGGCCGGGAATGGCACGCAGGTCGATCGAGGCCACCTGCCGCCCCTTGCGCCATTCCGCGAGGAACCCCTTGCGCGCGAAGACGAACCAGCCCTCGCCGGTCAGTTTGCCGGTGGACACCCGGATCACCCGGTCATCCGCCGGCCCGGTTGCCAGCTGGTTGGCCATGTAGCGTCCTTCGGGTTCATCAACACCGACCACCGCGCGATCCGGCCCGCCCTCGGCAAAGAGCCGACGCTTGGCCGCGAAGTAGCCCCCCGGCCCGCCGTGGCGGTCCAGGTGATCGGGGGTCAGGTTGGTGAAGACCGCCACGTCCGGTGTCAGGGCGCGGGCAAGGTCGGTCTGGTAGCTGCTCAGCTCCAGCACGATCACCTCGCCATCATGGGGCGGCTCGATATCCAGCACCCCGCGCCCGATATTGCCCGCCAGTTGGCAGGGCCGCCCGGCATGATCGAGGATGTGGTGGATCAGCGCGCTGGTCGTGGATTTTCCGTTCGAGCCAGTCACGGCGACGACGCGCGGCGGCTGGTCGAACTCATCCCATTCACCGCCCGCAAGCGACCGGAAGAACAGCCCGATATCGTTGTCCACCGGGCAGCCCTCGTCCCAGGCCCGCGCAATGGCCGGATGCGGCGCCGGGTAAAGATGCGGAATACCGGGCGAGGTTATCAGCATCGCCACCCCCTCATAGGCGCCCGGTTTCGTCAGATCGCGCAGGGCGACGCCCAGCTCGGCGGCGCGGTTCTCGGCCTCGGGGCCATCATCCCAGGCCACCACCTCGGCCCCGCCGGCCTGCAAGGCGATCACCGCCGCCCGGCCCGACCGGCCCAGCCCCAGAACGGCAATCCTCTGGCCCGCGACACCGCGCACTGGAATCATGGTAAATGGCCCCCTCGACCCGTTTCGGACATGGCCGCCAACCTGCCCAAAGCGCAGTCGACTGGCAAGATGGGTTGGACGCGCGGCACACGCGTTGGCGCCGCAGGGCCAGCGCCCGGACTGACGGGGGTGTGAGGCCGCAATCGGCTTTGCCGGTCGCTTTCCCGCACCCGGTCAAACCAGCCGGGTTGACCGATCACCGCACCTTCAGCGTCGCGAGGCCAATCAAGGCGAGGATCAGCGAGATGATCCAGAATCGGATGACGATCTGCGGCTCGGCCCAGCCTTTCTTTTCGTAATGGTGGTGGATCGGTGCCATGAGGAAGACGCGTTTGCCGGTGCGCTTGAAATAGACCACCTGGATGATGACGCTCAGCGCCTCCAGCACGAAAAGCCCGCCGACGATGGCCAGCACGATCTCGTGCTTGGTGGCCACGGCGATGGCGCCCAGCGCGCCGCCCAGGGCCAGCGACCCGGTATCGCCCATGAAAACGGCGGCCGGCGGCGCGTTATACCACAGAAAGCCCAGCCCGCCGCCGATCAGCCCGGCCGTGAAGATCAGCAATTCCCCGGTATCGGGCACGTAATGGACGTCAAGATATTCGGTAAAGTCGGTGCGGCCCACCGCATAGGCGATGATCCCGAAGGTGCCCGCGGCGATCATCACCGGCATGACCGCCAGCCCGTCCAGCCCGTCGGTCAGGTTCACCGCATTGGCTGCCCCGACGATGACGATGATCGCGAAGGGGATGAACAGCACGCCCAGATTGACCAGCAGGTCCTTGAAGAAGGGCAACGCCAGTTGGTTGGTCAGTTCGGCCGGGTGGTATTGCGCCGCCCACCAGCCCGCGATCCCGGCGATCAGGAAACCCAGCAGCAGCCGCACCTTGCCCGGCACCCCGGCCGTGTTCTGCTTGCTGACCTTGGCGTAATCGTCGGCAAAGCCGATCGCGCCATAGGCCATGGTCACGAACAGCACCATCCAGACGAAGGGATTGTCCAGCCGCGCCCAAAGCAGCGTGGCCGTCAGCAGCGCGCCCACGATCAGCAGCCCGCCCATGGTGGGCGTGCCCGCCTTTGCCACATGGCCCTCGGGGCCATCGTCGCGAATGGGCTGGCCCTTTCCCTGCCGCTTGCGCAGCACGTTGATCAGCGGTTTGCCGAAAACGAAGCCGAAGATCAGAGCCGTGAAGAACGCGCCCCCCGCCCGGAAGGTGATGTAGCGGAAGAGGTTATAGAAATCCCCTCCATCGGACAGGGCGGTCAACCAATACAACATGTGCGCGTTCCTCTGCTCTTGCAGGCGTTACAGGGCGTCCCGATGCCCCAGTTTGCGTATGGCGTCAACGACGCGAGAGACGAGCGACCCCTTGGAGCCCTTGACCAGCACGACATCGCCGGCATCGACCAGCCGGCTGGGGTTGGCGGTCAGATCATCCGCCGTTTCGGCCCACTGCCCGCGTTTTTCATCGGGCAGGGCATCGTAGAGCGCCCGCATCCGGGGTCCGGCGCAATGGACAAGATGAATATCCGCCATGAACGGATCGTCGGCCACCGCCGCATGCAGGTCCATTTCGTCGCTTCCCAGTTCCAGCATGTCCCCAAGGATCGCCACCCGACGGCCCTTGACGGTGCGCCCCACCCCATCGGTGGGCGTGTAAGAGGCCAGAACCTCCAGCGCGGCGGCAAGCGAGGCGGGATTGGCGTTGAACGCATCATCGAGAAGCGACAGCGCCTCGCCGCGGTTGGCCGGATCGAGGACCACCGTTTCCAACGTGCCGCGCCCGGCCGGTGGTTCCCAGCGGGACAGGTCCATCGCCGCACGCACCAGGTCACCACCCAAGGCCTCAACGGCGGCGAGGACGCCAAGGCTGTTCATGGCAAAATGCCGTCCCGCCGTATCCAGCTTGTAGGTCAACGGCCCGGCGGGCGTATCGGCCTGGGCAATCGTGCGCCCTTCGGCCAGGCGCACGTCACGCAAGCGGAAATGGCAGCTCGCATCCGTTCCGAACCGCAGGACGGGTCCGCCGGCCGTCCCGGCCGGCCCTTCGATCCGCTGCAACTGCGAGACCGGAAGGTCGCCGTCGAAAATCGCCGTGCCGCCCTCTTCCAGCCCTTCGAAGATCGAGGCCTTCTCCGTCGCGATGCCTTCGAGGCTGCCGAAGGCCTCCAGGTGGGCGGCGGCGATGGTGGTAATCAGGCCGACATGCGGGCGGGCCATTTTTGCCAGCGGCTCGATCTCGCCCGGGGCGTTCATGCCGATCTCGATCACCGCGAATTCGGCATCGGCGGGCATCCGGGCTAGCGTGAGCGGGACGCCCCAGTGGTTGTTGTAGCTGGCCTCGGCGGCATGGGTGCGGCCCTGCGCAGACAGCACCGTTCGGGCCATTTCCTTGGCGCTGGTCTTGCCCACCGATCCGGTGATGCCCAGAACGCGGGCCCGGGTCCGGGCGCGGGCCGCGCGGCCCAGCGCCTCAAGCGCCTGCAACACATCGGGCACGATCACGAGTGGCGCCGTGGCGGGCACATCGTCAGGGCGATGGGTTACAAGGGCCGCGGCAGCCCCGGCCTCGAAGGCCTTGGCCACGAAATCGTGCCCGTCCCGCTCGGCCTTCAGCGCGACGAACAGGTCACCGGGCTGCAAGGTCCGCGTGTCGATGCTGACGCCGGTGGCGGTGAAATCGGCAGAGGCGTCGCCCCCCGTGGCCGTTGCGGCCTCGCCTGCGGTCCAGAGCGACATCAGAGCCGCCCATCCAGCGCAGCCACCGCGACACTGGCCTGTTCGGCATCGTCGAAGGGCAGCACATCATCGCCCACGATCTGGCCGGTCTCGTGCCCCTTGCCACAAATCAGCAGCGCGTCGCCCGGGCCCAGCGCATCGACCCCGCGCAGGATCGCTTCGGCCCGGTCACCGACCTCGATCGCCTCGGGACAGCCCTGCATCACCGCGGCCCGGATCACCGCGGGATCCTCGCTGCGGGGGTTGTCATCGGTCACGAAAACAAGGTCCGCGTTCTCTGCCGCTGCCTGCCCCATCAACGGGCGCTTGCCCGGGTCGCGGTCGCCGCCGGCGCCGATGATGGCCACGAGGCGGCCCATCACATGCGGGCGCATGGCCTGAAGCGCGGTGGCCACCGCATCGGGCGTATGGGCATAATCCACGAAGACACTGGCGCCATTCTCGCGCGTCGCGGCCAGCTGCATCCGGCCACGCACCGTGCGCAGATGCGGCAGGGTCTGGAACACCTCGTCCGCATCGGCCCCGGCGGCGATGCACAAACCCGCCGCCAGCAGAACGTTTTCAGCCTGAAAACCGCCGATCAGCGACAACCGCGCCATGTGGCTGCGGCCCTGCCAGTCGAAGCGCAGCTCCTGCCCCGTGGCATCGAAGCGCTGGCCGAGAAGACGCAGCCGCGCATCCTCGTGGCGGCCAACACCGATGACCTCTTGGCCGCGATGCTCGGCCACCTGCGCGGCCTCGCGCAGCTTGGGGTCGTCAAGGTTGATCACCGCCACCCCATCATCGGGCAGGACACGGGTGAACAGGCCCATCTTGGCCTCGAAATAAGCCTCGAAAGTTTCATGGTAATCCAGGTGATCCTGGGTGAAATTCGAAAATCCCGCCGCGGACAGCAGGATGCCGTCCAACCGCCGCTGGTCCAGCCCGTGGCTGGACGCCTCCATCGCCACATGGGTGATGCCGTTGGCGCGCGCCTCGGCCAGAACGCGGTGCAGGGTGATCGGTTCGGGCGTGGTATGGCGGAGCGGATGGGTCCAGGCCCCTTCGACGCCCGTGGTGCCGAGGTTGACAGCGGGGAGGTCCATCTCGATCCAGATCTGGCGGCAAAAACTGCTGATCGAGGTCTTGCCGTTGGTGCCGGTGACCGCGACCACGGTTTCCGGATGGGCCCCGAACCAGAGCGAGGCGGTTTGCGCCAAGGCCTGCCGGGGGTCCTCACTGATGATCAGCGCGGCTTTGGAGCCAGCCAATTCATCGGCGGCGATCCGCTCGCCCTCGGCATCGGTCAGAACCGCCGTTGCCCCCATCCGCAGGGCGTATTGAATGAATTCGCCGCCATGCACGCGGTTGCCCGGCAAGGCGAAGAACAGCGTGCCATCGGTCACCTCGCGGCTGTCGACGGCCAGGCCTGTCACGACGGCCTCGGCCCCGCCGCGCGCGGTCAGGCCCAGGGCCGTCAGGTTCATGGTTTTCTGGCCCGTGCTGCCCATGCGCTCGCCCCCGCCTCAGTTCGAGGTGAGTGTTACACCCACCGGGGTCAGGGTTTCAACGTCCGGCCGCATGTCCAGAAGCGGCGCGACGCGGCGGATCATCTCGGCGGCGACCGGCACGGCGGTCCAGCCAGCGGTGCGGCGGGTTTCGCCCAGCGCCTCGATCTGTGGCTCGTCCAGCGTGACGATCAGCACATATTCCGGATCATCGGCGGGAAAGACGCTGGCGAAGGTCGCGATTGTCTTGTCCTCGTAGTAGCCACCTGTGGGGCGCGGCTTGTCGGCGGTGCCGGTCTTGCCGCCCACCGCGTAACCCTCGACATCGCCGAAGGACGCGGTGCCCTCGGACACGACCTGGCGCAGCATCAGACGGGCGGCGGCGGAGACCTCTTCGCTGACCACGCGCGGGCCGCGCTGCGGCCGGTCCCGGCGCAGCAGGGTCGGCTCTACCCGCGTTCCACCATTGAGCAGGCTGGCATAGCCCGCCGCCAGGTGCAGCGGAGACGAGGACAGCCCGTGGCCATAGGAAATCGTCATCGTCGATATTTCGGACCAGTTGGGCGGCAGAAGCGGCACACCCGTGGGGGCCTCGACCATCTCCGCCGGGGTCGGTTCGAGGAATCCCAGCTGCCCGAGGAAATCGCGCTGACGTTCCGCGCCGATCGTCTGGGCGATACGCGCCGTGCCGATATTGGAGGATTTGACGATCACCTCGCTGACACTCAATTCGTCGCCGTAGTCGCGGAAATCGCGGATGCGGAACCGGCCCCAGGTCAGCGGCCCGCTGGTGTCGATCACCGTATCGGGATTGACGAGGCCAAGCTCCATCGCCTGCGCCACGGTGAAGATCTTGAAGACCGAGCCCAGCTCATAGACGCCCTGCACCGCGCGGTTGAACAGCGGGCTGTCGCCCTGGTCGCCCTCGGTCAGCACGCGCGGCCGGTCATTGGGGTCGAAATCGGGCAGCGACAACATCGAGATGACCTCGCCCGTATGAACGTCCATCAACACGCTGCTGGCGCCCTTGGCATTCATCAGCATCATGCCGCCCTGCAACACCCGTTCCGAGGCCGCCTGAACCGTCAGGTCCAGGGAAAGGTGTAGCGGCGCGCCCTCGTTGGCCGGGTCGCGCAACTGGTCATCGAAGAATTTCTCGACCCCGGCCACGCCGATCACCTCGGCGCTGCTGACGCCCTCGCGCCCGTAGGAAGCGCCGCCAAGGATATGCGCGGCCAGTGCCCCATTGGGATAAAGCCGCATCTCGCGCGGGCCGAAGAGCAGGCCCGGATCGCCGATATCATGCACCGCCTGCATCTGTTCGGGGCTGATCTCGCGGCGAATCCAAAGGAAGCGGCGCTCGCCGGTGAAGTCCTCCAGCAGTTCTTCGGCATCCAGTTCCGGGAAGATCGCGGCGAGTTCGGTCGCAGCCTTTTCGGGATCCACCATCTGGGGCGGCTGGGCATAGAGGCTATGGGTCTGCAGGTTGGTGGCCAGGATGCGCCCGTTTCGGTCCAGGATATCGGCGCGCTGGCCGATGATCGGATTGCCCCTCGCCTGGGCGGTGGGTTCCTCGGGCACGGTGCCGGCCAGCACGCCCATACGCAGTCCGATCGTGCAGAAGGCGAGGAAAAACATCCCCGCCAGCACCAGCAAGCGCCCCTCGGCGCGCTGACGGGCGCGGTCCTGCATCTGCTCATGCCGCAGACGGCGGTTCTCGGCTTCGATCCGGTCCGGATTCTCGCCCTGGTCGCGGGCCTTGAGGATACGTGCCAGCGGGCGCAGCGGCGTGCGGATCATGGCTGGTCCTCCTCGGCGGGGTCGTTGTCACTCGAGACTTCGATGGGGTTGGTGATCGGAAAGAGTGGCGCCGCCGGATAAGCGATCTGGGCGACCTTGCCGAAGGCGTCCGGCATCAACGGCAGCAGGCGCAGCCGCTCGAAATTCAGCTCCGCGAGGTCCCGCAGCCGGTCGGGACGGTTCAGATAGGCCCATTCGGCACGCAACACCTGCAGCCGTTCATGCGCCGTGCCGATCTCGCGATGCAGGTCGCGCACCTCGCGCATGGCTTCTTGCGTCGTGTAATTCTCGCGATAGGCCCAAAAGCCCAGCGCGACCACGGCAAGTGCAGAAAAGATATAAAGAAAAGAACGCATTACCTGTCCCTTTTCAACTGCGGCATCCCCAGCTTGCCGCGATCGACCGGCGCGGCGGGCGCGTCGGTGCGCCGCGCGACGCGCAGCTTGGCACTGCGGGCACGGGGATTGGCGGCCAGTTCGGACTCGTCCGGGCCAACCGCCTTCTTTGTCACGATCTCGAAGGCCGGCTTTTCTTGCTCGATATCAGGGGCATAGCGATTGACGCTCGCGCGTTTTCCGGCGCGTTCCTGGAAGAAACGCTTGACCATGCGATCCTCGACCGAATGGAAAGTTACGACGGCGAGGTGCCCGCCCGGCTTCAGCGCGCGTTCAGCGGCCATCAGGCCGTCGGCCAACTGCCCGTATTCGTCGTTCACCGCGATGCGGATCGCCTGGAAGGACCGCGTCGCCGGGTGGCTTTGCCCCGGCTTCGGGCGCGGCAGGCAGGACTCGATAACCCGGGCCAGCTGCAACGTTGTCTCGATGGGCGCGTCAGCGCGATGGGCCACGATTTTCCTGGCGATCCGTCGGCTCGCGCGTTCTTCGCCATAGGTGAACAGGACGTCGGCAATCTCCTGTTCGTCGGCGGTGTTGACGATATCGGCAGCGCTGGGGCCATCAGCCCCCATACGCATATCCAGCGGCCCGTCCTTCATGAAAGAGAAACCACGCTCGGCCTGGTCCAGCTGCATCGAGGAGACACCAAGGTCCAACACGATCCCGTCCAGATCACGGCCATAATCATCAAGATCGGAAAATGTGCCTTCGACCAGCTCAATACGCGGGTCGTCCTTGGCCCATTGTGCCATTTTGAAAACCGATGGATCTCGATCCACACCGATGACCCTGTCCGCACCGGCCGCCAGCAGTTCCCGCGTATAGCCGCCCGCGCCAAAGGTGCCATCCAGCCAGGTGCCCGAAATCGGCGCGCAAGCCGCGATCAGCGGCCCGATCAGAACGGGAATATGCGGGGTATCGTTGGCAGCGGCCCCCATCGTCTAGCCCTCGTCACCGAGTGGATCGATCAGGGTAAGGGGATCGAAGTCCTCGGGCAGACCATCCAGCCATTCCTCGGTCTCGGCGGCCTCGACCTCGTCATAGGTGGCGGCATTCCAGATCTCGAAATAATCCCCCATGGCGACCATCACGGCCTCGCCCTCCAGCCCGATCTGCTGGCGCAAGCGCTGGGGCAGGACGATGCGGCCATCCTTGTCGACCTCGGTATCCCAGGATTTGCCAAGGATCATGCGGCTGGCGCGCTTGCGCTCGACCGAGCCACGGGGAAGCTTGCGGATGCCCTCCTCGATCTCAGCCATGGCTTCGATCGTGTAGGCATGAAGACAGTTTTTAAGGTGCGGTCCGTGCAGCACGACCATGCGCGGCAGGGGGTTTTCCGGACAGCGCGGGTCGCCATCAACGAGCACAGCGCGAAAATCAGCCGGGACCGACATGCGGCCCTTGCTGTCAACCTTCTGGTTGAATTCGCCTCTGAAACTCAGAACCACTGCCCCGCGGTCCCCTCTCGCTGCCTCTCCCCCGCAGGTGGCTGAAACCGAAAACGGCGGATCGGACTGCTGCCACTGTCCGATCCGCCGCCCTCGTCCCGTTTCCGGGATGTCCGACTGCGCGCGCCACCTGGGGGGATGTCTGCTCGCTCGCGCGCCGGATCTCTTTGTTCAAGGAAAGCGGGTGCCTGTATGAAACCTGACTTTGTGTCGGTGGGGTCGTTTGGGTGCCCCGAAATGTCTTCCCGTCTTCCTTGTCCAAGTTTGTGCCATGGGAAAACATGGGAAGCAAAGGATTTTTTGGGAATGCATGGCACAACATGCTGATTTTCGCACTGCCTTAGAACAAGATGAAGTGGTGAAAATAGGATTTTCTTGGCATATAGAGTGGATTTATCTGCTCAAGACACCATATATAGGGCATTCGCAAAGGTTCCATGAAGTGCCGAAAAAATTGCACGACAACCTCACTAACCGGGTATTCCGGCAGGTTTCAAGGCAGATTCATGGGGTTCAGCCCCTCTTTCCCAGCTGGAAGTGATTCGAAATTCGGGCCTGTCCCAGGGTTTCCCACCCTGTCAGAGCGCCTTCCACATCACGTAGGCATCGACCGGCCCGAGCGCGGGGTGGTCGAAGGCCTCCGGCAAGGTGCCGACGATCCCGAAGCCCAGGGTTTCCCAGAGCCGCACCGCCCCTGTGTTCGAGGCCAGCACAAGGTTGAACTGCATGGCGCGATAACCCATCGCCCGCGCGCGCTCCTGCGAGTGCAGGCACATGGCCCGCGCCACGCCCCTGCCTCGGGCCGCCGTATCGGTGACATACCCGCAGTTGCAGACATGGGAGGCACCGCCGCCATGGTTCGTCTTTATGTAATATGTGCCCAGCAAACCGGCCTCTTCGGCCACGAAGGTCGCCGCGGGGCCATCGAGCCACATCGCCCGCGCCGCGCCCTCGGAAATGTCGCGGTCCACGGCATAGGTCTCTCCCGCCCGGAAGACCGGCTCCAGCATTGCCCAGATTGCGGGCCAGTCTGAGGCCACCGCCGGGCGGATGATCACCCCATTCCCCCGTCAACGAAGCGCCGGGCCAGTTCACCATAGGCCTTGCCCATGGCGCTGTCGGTCGCTGCGATGGGCACGCCGTTGTCGCCGGCCAGCCGCGTGTCCAGGTCGACCGGCAGGCTGGCCAGGAATGGCACGCCAAGTTTCTCGGCCTCTTTCGCGACACCGCCATGGCCGAACAGGTGCGCCTCGTGCCCGCAATTGGGGCAGATATAGGTGGACATGTTTTCGACCAGCCCGAGGATCGGCGTTTTCAGCGTGTTGAACATGTCGATCGCCTTGCGCGCATCCAGCAGCGCCACATCCTGTGGCGTGGACACGACCACCGCGCCGGTCAGATGGGTCTTCTGGCACAGGGTCAGTTGCACATCGCCGGTGCCCGGCGGCAGATCGACGATCAGCACATCCAGATCACCCCATTCCACTTGGGTCAGCATTTGTTGCAGCGCCCCCATCAACATGGGGCCGCGCCAGACCACGGCCGTATCCGGGTCGACCATCAGCCCGATGGACATGACCGTGACGCCATGCGCCTGAAGCGGGATGATCGTTTTGCCGTCGGGGCTGGCCGGGCGTTTGCTGACGCCCATCATGCGTGGCAGGCTGGGGCCGTAGATATCGGCGTCCAGAAGGCCGACCTTGCGCCCCTCGCGGGCAAGCGCAACGGCAAGGTTCGAGGCGACGGTGGATTTCCCCACCCCGCCCTTGCCGGATCCCACGGCGATGATCCGATCCACACCCGGCACGCCCTGCGGTCCCGACTGCGGCGTCGGGTGCCGCCCGATCTTGAGGCTTGGCGGCTCGCCGGCAGGGGCCTTCTTCGGGGCGGCGGCGGGGCCATGGGCGGTCAGCAGCGCCGAAACGCTTTCCACACCGTGCACCTGTTTCACCGCCGCTTCGGCGGCCTGCCGCACGGGCTCCATGCCCTGCGCCGCTTCGGGCGACGGCGCCTCGATCACGAAACGCACCGCAGCGCCGTCCACGGTAACCGCGCGCACCAGGTCCCGCGAAACCAGATCGCCGCCATCAGGCAGGGTCAGACGTGACAGGACATCCAGTACCGATTCCTTGGTGACAGACATGAAAGCCCCCTTTTGCTGTATCCCGGATACATAATTCGCCTCAAAGCCCTGCAACAGATGTCACGAATTGAGCGGAGAGCAAAGCTTCCCCTACGTTATCCTGCCCAATGTGCACAGGTGCCTGAATTTCAAGCACATCCCCATGCACTTTCTGCATAGCAGCATTGACCAATCGGAGGATTGTGCAATTGCAGCATTCGCCTATCTTCAGTCTCGAACGACGCAGAACGCTCCGAAACGAAAACCGAAACGAAAGAGGCCACCATGGCACACATTACCGATATCCGCGTTCACGGCCCCTCCCTCTCGGAGCGGTTTGCCAGACTGCGCGAAGCCCTCGCCCTGCGCGCCGCAAAGCGCAAGGTCTACCGCACCACTTACGATGAACTGTCCCGCGTCAGCGACCGCGATCTCGCGGATATGGGCATTCACCGTTCGATGATCCCCGGCATCGCCCAACAGGCTGCCGAAGAACTGTAATTCAAGAATCGGGGCTTCTCTCCTCCTCCCTGAAGCCCTGAAACAGGTGTTCCGCTCTCTCCTCCTCCCTGAGCGGCGCACCGAACAGAAGACGCGGCGGTGCCTCTCCTCCTCCCTGGCATCGCCGCACCTTCACCCAAGTTAGGATCGTTCGGCCTCTCCTCCTCCCTGGTCGGACGTGACACGAAGAAGCGGTGGCGCCCCTCCTCCTCCCTGGCGTCACCGCTTTTTTCGTTTTCAGCCGCCAGAAAGCCGAAACGGGCAACCTCAGTGCCCCGGAGACACCCGCTGCGAAATTCGGCCCCAGCCTTACTGGATGCGCGCCCAGGTCTGATTTGCGCAGATCAATCCGCCGAGGACGCAGCCCCTCAGGCTCAGCCGATCACCGTTCAGGTCCATCTTGCCGATATAGATCTTGTCGTTCGAGGGGCGCCACACGCTGCCCTCGTAGGACCCGCCGCCTTGCGGCACCATGTCGATGACGATCTGGCGGCCGATATTCTCGGACTGGTATTCGCCATCGGAGTTGAAGGTCCGGCTGATCGTCCCGCAAACCGCGCTGCCACAGGTCGACATGGTCACGTAGGCATAGGCGCGATCGTCCACCTGGGTCTGCCAGATCCCCTCGGCAGGGTCGGCTGCGGCAAGCGATGCGAACCCCGCAAGGGCTGCGGCAAGGGTCAGTGTCTTTTTCATCTTTCTTTCCTCCCAGAAACTGGGCCACAGCCTGTGCCGAGGACCGTGGTCCGATCAAGGCTGACGTGGGGTCGCGTTGCATCCGCGCCCGCGTCGTGCATAAGGGCCGAAAACCCGCCGGAGACTCCGCCATGATCCTGTATCCAGCCATCGACCTCAAGGACGGCCACGCCGTGCGCCTGCTGCGCGGCGACATGGAGAAATCCACCACCTTCAACGAGGACCCCGCCGCCCAGGCCCGCGATTTCGTCAAGGCCGGGTGCGAATGGCTGCACCTTGTGGACCTCAACGGCGCCTTTGCCGGCAGCCCCGTCAATGCCGCCCCGGTCGAGGCGATCCTGCGCGAGTGCAATGTGCCGGCCCAGCTTGGTGGCGGTATCCGCGACATGGCCACGATCGAGATGTGGCTGTCCAAGGGGCTTGAACGGGTGATCCTGGGCACCGTGGCCGTGGAAAACCCCGACCTGGTGCGCGAAGCCGCCCGCGCCTTCCCCGGCCATGTCGCCGTGGGCATCGACGCGCGCCAGGGCCGCGTCGCCACCAAGGGCTGGGCCGAGGAAACCGACGTGGACGCCACCGACCTTGCCAAATCCTTCGAAGATGCGGGCGTGGCGGCCATCATCTACACCGACATCGACCGCGACGGGGCCATGGGCGGCCCCAATATCCCGGCGACCGAGGCGCTGGCCCGCGCCGTCAGCATTCCCGTCATCGCATCGGGCGGTGTTTCGTCGCTCGACGATCTGGCAGCGCTCAAGGCTACGGGGGCAATCTCCGGCGCCATTTCGGGCCGCGCGCTCTATGACGGGGCGATCGACCTGGGCGCGGCGCTCGATCTGCTGCGGGGCTGACGCCTTGGGCCGCACCCTGCGCCTGCTCGGGCTGGCCACCCTGCTTGTCGGTCTCGTCCCCGTGGTCCTGCCGCTTTCGGCCAGCACGTTGGCCAGCGTCCTTGAGGGATGCTCCGTGAACGAGGCCGGCAGCACCGGCTGCATCCTGTTCGGCCGGTCCATCAACGGCCCGATGGCGGCCAGTTACCGCCTGCTCTGGGCGATACCGCCCGGTCTCCTGCTGGCGCTGATCGGGTTCTTCCTTCTGCTGGCAGGCTGGGGCATAAGACGCACCGAGACCCGTCGCGCAAAACACCGGTAGCCCATGCTCAAGACCCGCATCATCCCCTGCCTCGACGTGGCCGATGGCCGCGTGGTCAAGGGCGTTAACTTCGTCGACCTGATCGACGCGGGCGACCCCGTGGATGCCGCTCGCGCCTATGACGCGGCCGGCGCCGACGAGTTGTGTTTCCTCGACATTCACGCCACCCATGAAAACCGTGGCACCATGTATGACCTCGCCACCCGTACGGCCGAACAGGTCTTCATGCCGCTGACCATCGGCGGCGGCGTGCGCAGCCACGAGGACGTGCGCAAACTGCTTCTGGCCGGCGCCGACAAGGTCAGCTTCAACTCCGCCGCCGTGGCCAACCCCGATGTATTGACCGAGGCCGCCCTGCGGTTCGGCTCGCAATGCATCGTCTGCGCCATCGACGCCAAGACAGTGGAACCGGGGGACCCACGAAACGGGCGTCCGGCCCGATGGGAAATCTTCACCCATGGCGGGCGCAAGCCCACCGGGATCGACGCCGTCGAATTCGCCGTCACCGCCGCCGAGAAAGGCGCCGGGGAAATCCTGCTGACCTCGATGGACCGGGACGGAACCAAGGCGGGTTTCAACCTGCCGCTGACCCGCGCGATCGCGGACGCGGTCAATATCCCCGTCATCGCCTCGGGCGGCGTCGGCACGCTGGATCACCTTGTCGAGGGCGTCACCGAGGGCCATGCCAGCGCCGTTCTCGCCGCCTCGATCTTCCATTTCGGCACCTACACCATCGCCGAGGCCAAGGCCCATATGGCCGCCGCCGGCATCCCCATGAGAATGACATGAGCCTGACAGATCTTGCCGCCACCATCGCCGCCCGCAAGGGGGCCGACCCCGACACCAGCTGGACCGCCAGGCTGCTGTCCAACCCCGACAAGGCCGCCGAGAAATTCGGCGAGGAATCGGTCGAGGCGATCATCGAAGCGGTCAGAAACGACCGCGAGCGGCTGACCGCCGAAGCCGCGGACGCGCTCTATCACCTGCTGGTCATGTGCGCCGCGCGGGGTGTGACACTTTCGGACATTGAAGCGGAACTTGCCAGTCGCCAGAAGCAAAGCGGTATCGAAGAGAAGGCCAACCGATGATCCGCCATATCGTGTTCTTTTCCGCCAGGGATCCGGCGGATGTGCAGAAGATCGAGGACGGGCTGAACATGCTTGCCACGATCCCCGAACATGACACGTTCGAAGTGCGCCGGTCCCTCAATGCGGACCAACTGACAGGCAACGCGGTCGACGTGGTGGTCTATGCCGAATTCGCCGATGACGCGGCCCTCGCGCGATACAAGGCGCACCCCACCTACCAGGCCTGCATCGACGTGGTGCGCCCCATGCGCGAATTGCGCCTGGCGGCCGACATCGAATCCTGACCCTTTCTCTGGACCGGTAAATATCCCGGGGTGAATTGGCCGCAGGCCAAGAGGGGCAGCGCCCCTAGAGCATGGACGAGATGCGCCCGGTATTGATCCCGCCGCGCGACAGCTCGCCGCACAGGCGCTGGTATTCCATCTTGGGGCACAGATCCATGACCACGTCGACGCCGCGCGCCTCGGCCTTGGTCGCCGCGCCCTCATGGACGACACCGATCTGCATCCAGATCGTCTGCAGGTCCGGCCACCGCGCCAGCGCCTCGTCCACGATGGGTGGCACCGCGTCGGAGCGGCGGAAGATATCGACCATGTCCACGTCATCGGGCACGTCCGACAGGCTGGCATGGACCGTCTCGCCCAGCACTTCCTGGCCCGCCAGGCCCGGATTGACCGGGATCACCCGATAGCCCTTCAGCCCCAGGTAGCGGGCCACGAAATAGGACGGGCGCACCGGGTTCGCGCTGACCCCGACGATGGCGATGGTATGGGCACGGTCGAGAATCCGGCGCAGATGCGAGTCGCTGTATGTCATGGCCGCAGGCTAGCCCGCACGGGGCGAAGAAAAAAGCGCCCAAGGTGGGAACCTTGGGCGCACAGGTACGGAACGAGGGACAGTGAGAGAAGCAAGGCGTTCCGCGCTCTTGCTTCATTGCCTTACATAAGTAGGCGCCATGCCGGAAAAAGGCCGCTCAGGAAAATGTGAACTCAGCCCAGGATGCCCGGCCAGTTCTCCTGCCCCTTTGCGATATTGCCCTCGACATCCTGCAACCAGAGCGCACGCGCCCGCAGGTTGGCGTTCAGGTAGAGGCGGTCTTGATGCAGCGTCCAGGCCTCGGGGATCGTCGGCGCGAGATAGCCGCGCGAGGCCGCGAAGGCGCAATAACCGCCGAATACCGGGGCGAAGCGCTCCGGGTCGCGTTCGAAAGCCCGGCGGTTGGCGTCATCGGCGAAATACCACATGGCCCCGCGCCACATCAGCCGATGCGCGGCCAGGCCTCCGACCGGCCCGGCACCCTCGAAATAGGCGACCGGATCGGCGCCGTTGATCGCCATGTCGTCGGTGCTGAAAATCTCGGGCTCGCGCGCCAGCGCCCGGCTTCCCAGGGTCAGGGAGAGCGGGGCACAAAGCGCTCCAGCCAAAAGTGTGCGGCGTGTCGGCATGATGGATCGGGTCCCGTTGTCTAGCATCTCGGTCAATCTGAGCGCCCCGGCCGCCCGGGGAAAGACCTGTGACAGCCTGCTCGCCGGGACGTGATGCGGGGTGATCAGTCGAAGATGTCTTCGACCACGTCCCAGATCTCTTCGAATATCTTCTTCGCGCGCTTGCCGCCCTTGCGTTTCTTCTTGCGCTTCGGCCGTTCCGGGCGCCCCCAGTCCGCCTTGGGGTGGGTCGGCCTCGGGGCCGGGCGGGCGGGCGTCGCCCGTGGCGCGGTTGCCCCGGCCGGCCCTGATCCAGACATCGGCATCTGCTTGAGATCATGCAGCGGCGCCCCGCAGCTGGAACAGGCCAGCTCGTGCCGGTCGCGCCCTTTCAGGACCAGCGCAGCACGGGTGCCGCAGTAACAGCAGGTGGCGATCTTTCGGGCGGGCATGGGCTCTCCTCAGCGCTGCTGACTTGCATATAGGGCAACCGCCGCCGCGTTGGAGACATTGAGCGACCCGAACGGCCCCGCGAAGTCGATTTTCACCAGTTTGTCGCAGGTGGCCCGGGTTTTCTCGCGCAATCCCGGCCCCTCCGCGCCCAGGACCAGCGCCACCGGGCGGTCCGTCTGCCCCGCCAGGGCCGTTTCGATACTGTCCCCGGCCTCGCCGGCCAGGCCCAGCACGAGGTAACCTATGGCTTTCAGCTCTTCCATGGCGGCGGCGAGGTTCTTCACCCGCAGGTAGGGCTGACGTTCCAGTGCGCCCGAGGCCGTCTTGGCCAGGGCCCCGGTCTCGGGGGCCGAATGACGCTGCACCGCGATCACCGCCTTTGCGCCGAACACCTCGGCCGAGCGCAGGATCGCGCCCACGTTATGCGGGTCGGTCACCCGGTCCAGCAGAACCACCCGCGCAGCACCGTCCGGATAGCAGGCATCGGCCAGCTTGCCCCAATCGAGCGGCCTGACCTCCAGTGCCGCGCCCTGATGCACCGATTGCGGGTCGATGGGGGCCGCGAACCTGCGCGCATCACTGATTTCGGGGGCGGGGCCATGGGCCACCGCCTCGCCCAGCCGGTCCAGCGCGTTCTTGGTCACGACGAGCCGCAATTTTTCGCGGGCCGGGTTCATCAGCGCATCGCGCACCGCGTGAATGCCGAACAGCCAGACGGTTTCTGCCGCGGCCTTGCGCCGGGCCTGTTCCTTCTCGACGACCCATTTGGGTTTCTTCATGGCGCTCTCCTTTTCCCCGTCATGGGGCGGTCTGTGAAAAACCGCAAGGGCGCGGGGCAAAATGGTGTTGACGGCCCAAAGCCCCAAGGCTATCCACCCCCAGCGTCGGGCGACGAGCTGCAAGGTGCGGCAGCGGACTGTAACTCCGCCGGGGAGACCCATGCCTGGTTCGATTCCAGGGTCGCCCACCATTTCCCCCCATCAGATCCCCTTCCGCCTCGGTGCGGGACTGCCCGTTCTGCGACTACTCAGGGCCGGCGCCTTGGCGGATGGCGGCGGCGAGGGGGCGCTGCCCCCGTCGGCCATGGGCCGACTCACCCGCGGTATCCATGCCCCAAGGAAACCGGGTTTGGGGCTTTATGCGCGAAACGCTTTGGGCAATATCGCTGATATGGATGACAGAGAGACCGACACCGCCCTTCTGCGACGGTTGTTCGACCGCGCGGTCGAAGTGGCCGACCCGATGCGCAGCCTGGCCGCGCATCTGCCGCCGAAACCCGGCGGGCGGGTCGTGGTCATCGGCGCGGGCAAGGCCAGCGCCCGCATGGCCGAGGCGGTCGAGGCCGCGTGGGGCCCGTGCGAGGGGCTGGTCATCACCCGCTATGGCCACGCCCGCCCCTGCCAGGGCATCGAGGTCGTCGAGGCCGCTCATCCGGTACCCGATGCAGCCGGGGTGGCGGCGACGCGGCGGATGCTGGCGCTTGTTGCAGGGCTGGGTGCAGATGATTTCGTCCTGGCGCTGATCTCCGGGGGCGGGTCGGCCCTGCTTTGTGCCCCGGCCAAGGGGCTGACCCTGAGCGACAAGCAGGCCGTGGCCCGCGACCTGCTGGCCAGCGGTGCCCCGATTTCCGAGATCAACGGCGTGCGCAAGCAACTTTCGGCGGTCAAGGGCGGGCGGCTGGCGGCTGCGGCCTACCCGGCGCGGATGCTGGCGCTGATGGTTTCGGATGTCCCTGGCGACGATCCCGCTCATATCGCGAGCGGCCCCACGGTCGGCGATGCCGGCGATGTTGTCCGGGCCGCAGAGGTTCTGGCGGACTGGGGCGTGACGCCACCACCGGCGGTCGCGGCACATCTGGCCAAAGGTGGCGCACCGGTGCGGCCGGATGATCCGCGCTTGTCGCGGGTGGAGAATGTCGTTTACGCCGCCCCTTCGCAATCGCTGGAGGCCGCGGCGGTTCTGGCCCGCTCCGAGGGGATTGAAGTGATGCTTCTGGGCGCCGATATCGAAGGCGAGGCGCGCGATGTGGCCGACCAGCACGCCACGCTGGCCCTGGGCCTGCAGCGCAGCCGGGGCGGCGGGACGGCCCCGCCCCTGCTGATCCTCTCGGGCGGCGAGTTGACCGTGACCCGGCGCGGCGACGGCAGCGGCGGGCCAAACGCGGAATACTGCCTCGCGCTGGCGCTGGCACTGGCCGGCGCGCCGGGCATCCACGCCCTCGCCTGCGACACCGACGGGGTCGATGGCATCGCCGAGGTGGCCGGTGCCACGATCACCCCCGACACAGTTGCGCGGGCCCGCGCCATGAAACTGGACCCGGACAGTGCCCTGGCCCGCAACGACGCGCATGGGTTCTTCGGCGCACTGGGCGACCAGGTCGTGACCGGCCCCACCCTGACCAACGTGAACGACTTCCGCGCCATCCTGATCCGTTAGCGCTTAACCCTTTACAGACTCGGATTCGCGCTATATCGCCGGGGTTGCTTCGGTCTCGGGCGGTGTGCCGTCCGGGTAATAGGGAACTGCGGTGCGGCCATGAAGATGGCCAAATCCGCGACTGCCCCCGCAACTGTGAGCGGAGAGCGATGCCGGCATATGCCACTTCGGGCCACACGCCCGAGGGAAGGCCCGGCAAAGCGATGACCCGCAAGTCAGGAGACCTGCCGAAGTGATCACCCTATCCGGGCGCGGGGCGCGCCATGGATAACGGACCTTCCGTCGTGGTGGCATTTCAAGCCGTGCGCGGGAGGAGTGCGTTCTCCCCCGATCACAAGACAAGAATGGGCCGAAACCGGCCCGAGAACGATTGGGACGACCATGACCAGACAAATCCTTTGGGCCACCACCGCCCTTGTTGCATTCGCATCCCCGCTGGCCGCGCAGGACGCGTTCGAATTGGACGAGATCTTCGTGTCCGGCGCGCTGACGCCAACCGACACGACCCGCCTTGGCCGCGCCGTCACGGTTGTGACCGCCGAAGAGATCGCCACCCGTGGCCTGACCTCGGTGCAGGAGGTGCTGCGCGCCCTGCCCGGCGTCTCGGTCAGCAGCGCCGGGTCCAGCCTGACGCAGGTCCGCATGCGCGGCGGCGAAGCCAATCACGTCCTGGTCCTGATCGACGGCGTCCAGGCCGCGGGCGGCGACGGTGAATACACCTTCTCGGCGCTGGAGACCGCCAATATCGAGCGGGTCGAGGTGCTGCGCGGGCCGCAATCGGTGGCTTTCGGCTCGGGCGCCTCGGCCGGGGTCATCAACATCATCACCCGCAACAGCACCGGCGGCAGCCGCGCCGAAGTGGCGGCGAGGGTGGGCAACGGCTACGAGGTGTCGATCTTCGCGGCCGAGCGCGGTGAGCAGGGCGGGCTGTCCTTCGGCGCGGTCCGCTCGGTCGACAACGGGTATGATTATTCCGGTGACGGTGGGGAGAAGGACTACACCAACCGACTGACCTATACCTTTGACGCCGACTACCAGGTGACCGACAGTCTGACGCTCGAATTCAGCTTGCGCAACTCGGCCGAAGACTACGCGTTGGACGGATCGAACGGTTCGGCAACCTCGGCTGAGGAATATGTCGTCGACGACCCCGACACCACCGCACGCCGGACCGAGCTTCTGGCCCGGCTGGCCGCGCGGCTGGACATGATGGACGGCCGGATGACCCACGAACTGGCCTATGAATATACCGAAAACGAACGCGACCTCGGTTTCTTC
Source organism: Salibaculum griseiflavum (assembly GCF_003129565.1). Lineage (GTDB taxonomy): Bacteria > Pseudomonadota > Alphaproteobacteria > Rhodobacterales > Rhodobacteraceae > Salibaculum > Salibaculum griseiflavum. Next base: position 129,820 of record NZ_QETF01000006.1, on the reverse strand, counting down.
GCGACCCTGACCGAGGCGACCGTTCTGGATTACCAGATGGACTTCGCGCTGGACGGGTTGGATACCGACAGCGCCGATCAGCTGGCGACGCTCTATATCAGCGCGGAATCCGACCGCAGTTCCTCCAACCCTGATTACGGCCGCGACACGGTTTCCTACGCCGTCGAATACAAGGGCAGCTATGCCAACGGGCTGGACGTTCAGGCCGGTATGCGGTTCGACGACAACACGCAATTCGCCGACAGCACCGTTTGGAATACGGCCCTGTCCTATACCTTTGCCTCGGGCATCCGCCTGCATGGCTCGGCCGGAACCGGCGTGGTCTATCCCAGCTATTTCGAGCTTTACGACAACTACTTCCCGTCCTTCACGCCGGGCACTTCGAATTCGCAGTATAATGGAAACCCGGACCTGACGCCGGAACGCAACCGGTCTTTCGATATCGGGATCGAGATCCCGGTGATGGGCGGGGCAGGATTGGTCGATATCACCTATTTCAACGAGGTGCTTCAGGACGAGATCCAGACCGAGTTCGTCTCCTATGACGGCGGCACCGATACCCAGATCTACACCTTCTCGAACCAGGAGGGCGAAAGCACCCGCGAGGGGGTCGAGATCGCCGGGGAACTGGCCGCAAGCGACCGTCTGGACCTGCGCCTGTCCTATACCTACCTCGATGCGCGCAATCCTGATGGATCGGTCGAAATCCGCCGCCCGAAACACGAACTCAGCCTCGGGGCGACGCTCGACACGTTTGGCGGGCGCGGCGATGTCAGCGCCGACCTGCGGCACGTGTCCGGCAATTTCGATACGCAGTTCTGGGGCAGCTATGAAACCCTCGAACTGCCCGCGATCACCACGGTGGATATCGCGGCCCGCTATGACCTGACCGACACGGTCAGCCTCGACGCGCAAATCACGAACCTGTTCGACAACACCAACAGCGACACCTGGGGCTACGCCAATCGCGGGCGCGAGGTGTCAGTCGGCCTGAAGGCCCGGTTCTGATGAACCGGCGCGGGTCGCATATCGTGACCCTTTTTGCCGGGGCGGTGCTGGTCGCCGCCCCGGTCCTGGCGCAGGACGAGGCGCCGCAGCGTGTCGTTTCCATGAACCTGTGCACCGACCAGCTGGCGATGATGCTGGCGGACGAGGGGCAGCTCTATTCCGTCTCCTACCTGTCCCAGCAGGACCGTGGCTCGGCCATGGTCGAGGAGGCCCGCAAATACGTGCCCAACCGGGCGCTGGCCGAGGAAATCTACCTCATGGATCCGGACCTGGTGATCGCGGGCTCATTCTCGGCCCGGGTCACGCTGGACATGTTGCGGCGGCTGGACGTGCCCGTAGTCGTGTTTGACCCGTCGAGCAGCCTGTCGGACATTCCCGACCGGATCACGCAGATGGGCGCGGTGCTGCACCAACAGGACAAGGCCGCCCGCATGGTCGATGAGTTCAATGCCGCGCTGGCCGACCTGGCCGCAATGGCCCCGCACGAGGGCGCGCGTCCCAGCGCCGCGCTCTATTCCGCGAATGGCTGGTCCTCGGGCAGCGCGACCCTGCCCGGCCAGATCGTCGCCGCTGCCGGGTTCGACCTGGTGGCGGACGAATATGGCATGGCCTGGGGCGGGTTCCTGCCCCTGGAATTGCTGGCCATGTCCGACCCCAATGCGGTGATCACCGGCCAGCCCTACCCTGCCGCGTCCCGGGCCGAGGAAATCCTCGACCATCCCGTTGTCACCGACCTCAAAGAGGGCCGCATGCAGGGGATCGTCAGCGACCAGGACTGGTCCTGCGGGACACCCTTCGTGCTGGGTGCGATCGAACGGCTGTCAACGGCACGCCAGACCGCAACAGAGGCCCCACAATGACCCGGCTGATGCTGATCCTGGCGGGCCTCGTGCTTGCGCTGTTCGCCGGGGCGCTGGTGATCGGGCCGGCCAATGCGCCCTATTGGGACAGCCTGTCGGCGCTATTCGTCGATGACGGAACGCCGCTGACGCTGGTCATGCGCGAAATCCGCCTGCCCCGCGCGATCCTGGCGCTGGCCATCGGCGCCAGCCTTGGCATGGCGGGGGCGGCGATGCAGGGCTACCTGCGCAACCCGCTGGCCGATCCCGGGCTGATCGGCGTGTCATCCTCTGCCGCGCTGGGCGCGGTGATCGCGCTTCAGACGGGCCTGGCCGCGGCCTATGCCTTCGGCCTGCCGCTGGCCGCGCTGGTCGGGGCGGTGCTTGGCGTGCTGCTGGTCCTGGCGCTGGCCGGGCCGCGCGGCGCCTCGATCACGCTGATCCTGGCGGGGATCGTGGTTTCGGCGCTGGCCGGCGCGCTGACCTCGCTTGTGCTGAACCTCTCGCCCAATCCCTTCGCCGCCTCGGAAATCGTGTTCTGGATGATGGGGTCGCTGGCTGACCGGTCGATGGACCATGTCTGGCTGGCCCTGCCCCTGATCGGGCTGGGGTTGGCCCTGCTGGCCACACTGGCCCGCGGGCTGGACGCTCTGACCCTGGGCGAAGACGCGGCCCAAGCGCTGGGGATCAACCTGACCCGTCTGCGGCTGGCGCTGGTGGTGGGCACGGCGGCCGTTGTAGGCGCCTCGACCGCCGTGGCGGGCACCATCGGCTTCGTCGGCCTTGTCGTGCCGCACCTGTTGCGCCCCTTCGTGGGCGCGCGGCCCGGCGCCCTGCTCTGGGCTTCGGCCCTGGGCGGCGCCGCGATGCTGCTGGCCGCCGATATTCTCGTCCGCGTGGTGCTGCCGACCAAGGACCTGAAGCTCGGCGTCGTCACGGCCCTGGTCGGTGCACCGCTCTTCCTGCACCTGATCTACAAGACCCGGAGGCAGATGGCATGACCCTGCTGAGTGTCTCGGGCCTGACGATCCAGCGCCGCAAGCGCACGATCCTGCGCGATGTGAGTTTTTCCGTCGGCCCCGGCGAGCTGGTCGGCCTGATCGGCGCCAACGGGGCGGGCAAGACCACCCTGATGCGGGCCGTGTTGGGCCTTTTGCCGGCCGAAGGCGACAGCAGCCTTGCCGCGCTGCCTCAAAAGGCGCGCGCGCAACAGGCCGCCTGGATGCCCCAGGCCCGCGAGGTCGCCTGGCCGGTCAGCGTGGAACGCCTGATCTCGCTTGGCCGGCTGCCGCATCTGGCGGCGGGTCAGGCCATCGGCGCGGCGGATCGCGCGGCCATCGACGGCGCCATCGCCGATATGGGGCTGGAGCCTTTTCGGCACCGGACCGCCACCAACCTGTCCGGGGGCGAGCTGGCCCGCGTGCTGATCGCCCGGACGCTGGCGCAGGACACGCCGCTGGTCCTCGCGGATGAACCCATCGCCGGCCTGGACCCGGCCCACCAGATCCAGACCATGCGCCTTTTCGCTGGGCTGGCCCAGGCCGGGCGTTCGGCGATTGTGTCGATCCACGATCTTGGCCTTGCGGCGCGCCACTGCACCCGGCTGATCCTGCTGGGCGAAGGCCGACTTGTCGCCGATGGCGCCCCCGGCGACGTTCTGACGCCAGACAACCTGACAGACCATTTCAACATTACCGCGCATTTCGCCCGGAGCGAGGCCGGGCTGATCTTTCAACCGCTCGACGTCGTGGGGATGGACTGAACCGATGAAAGGGGACCGCAGATGACCGATCTGACCAGCTTTGCCGGCCTTCTGGCGCGCGGCGGCCCGGCCCTGTGGCTGATCGCGCTCCTGTCTGTCCTGACACTGGCGCTGGTCCTCTGGAAGGTCTGGCGGCTGTCGCTGGTCGGGGCATGGGCCGGGGGCCGCGCCGAAGCGCTGGTCAGCCGCATCTGCGCAGACGAGGCCCCGGCCCTGCCCGAGCGGCCCCGCACCGTGCGCCTGCGTTTCGTCACAGACAGCTGGCATGTGCTGCAAAGCGGGGCTTTCGCGCCCGACGCCGCGCGAGAAGAAATCACCCGGCTGGCGCAACGGGCGCTGGCCGAACTGCGCGGTGGGCTGCGCCCGCTGGAGTTGATCGCGACCATTGCACCGCTGATCGGGCTGCTGGGCACGGTGCTGGGCATGATCGAGGCCTTCCAGGCGCTTCAGGACAGCGGCGCGCAGACCGACGCGGGCGTTCTCGCCGGTGGCATCTGGGAAGCGCTCTTGACCACAGCGGCGGGGATGGCGGTCGCGATCCCGGCCACGATTGCCCTGTCCTGGTTCGAAAGCGTGGCCGACACCGTGCGCCATGACATGGAAGACCACGCCACGCGACTGGCGATCCATGCCCACAAGGGGACAGGGGCCGCTTGATGTTTTCCTTCGCCGCCGACCGGGCGCCACGCCGCCCCAGCCTGACACCGATGATCGACGTGGTGTTCCTGCTGCTGATCTTCTTCATGCTGACGGCGCAATTCACCCGCGACCATGCCCTGACCCTGCGCCCCGGCGGCGGCGCGGCGGCCGATTACAGCGGGCCGCCCCGGCTGGTGGCGATCGCACCCGAAACCCTGCGCCTGAACGGCCGCCCCATGACGTTGGAGGCCCTGCCCGCGGCCCTTTTCGAGCTGACCGAAGCGCCCTCCGACCTGGTCGTTCTGCGCCCCGATGACACGGCAGACCTGCAACGCCTGGTGCAGGTCATGACTGCTCTGGAGGCCGCCGGGTTCACCCAGCTGGCCCTGGTCGAGGACTGACCCATGCGCATTCCCGCACCAGCACGCCGCCCCCGCTCCGAAGCCATCGTTCCCATGATCAACGTGGTCTTCCTGCTGCTGATCTTCTTCATGATGACATCGCGTATCGCGCCAACACCACCGATAGAGGTCACGCCGCCCAGCGCCACCCAAGAGACCCTGGCCGAGGGCGAGGCAGTGCTCTGGATCGGCCCGGACGGCCTGCTGGCCTTCGGCGAGTTGCGGGGCGATACCGTCTGGCCCGCGCTGGCGGCCTTGCCGACCGACACCGTTTTGACCGTCACCGCGGATGCCACCCTGCCCGCCGCGCAGCTGGCGGCGATCCTGTCCCGCCTCGATGCTCAGCGGAGGATCGAATTGGTGGTGCGCGGATGATGCGGCTGGATTTCCTCCTGTTCCTGGGCGTCGCCACGGCGGCGCACCTGGCGCTCTGGCCCGAGCTGGACTTGTCCGGTCCCGCAGGTGGCGGCGCGGGCGGCGAAAACAGCGTCACGCTGGCCGCAAGCGCGCCGGTCGCCGACCTCGTGGAGCACTGGGAGACCCCACCCGAAACCGCGACATCGATACCGATGTTGGACGCACCCCCGGCCCCGGACGTGCCGCAGCCGCCCCCTGCCGAGAATGCGCCGAAGGCAGCGCCGCGTCCCGAGCTGATCGAACCAGCGCCAATCACGCCCTCCCTGCCGCAGGCAACGCGATCCGTGCCACCCGTGGAGCCACCGGACATGGCAACTGCGACGCTGTCGGTGCCGCGCGTCGACGCCGCCACACCCCGAACCGCGCCGCAGACGATCCGACCGGCCCGGCCGGCCGCGCCCACAGCCTTGCCGCGCCCGGATCAACCGCAGCCACCAGAACTCGACCGCGTGGCAGCCGCGACAGACAGCCCGCTGGCCCCGGCCCGCTCCATCCAGCCCCCGGCACGTCCGGCACAGCGTCAGGAACCCGCAGCGGCCCCAGCCCAACCCGTGCAAACCGCCACCGGCCCCAGCGGCCAGGCCGAGTTGTCCGGCCCCGCCGCCGCCCAACCCAGCCAGGGCGCCGACCGGGCCACGACGCAACGGCTGATGGCGCAATGGGGCAGCGGCGTGCAGCGCGCTATCGAACGGCGCAAGCGCTATCCACGCGGCACCCGGGCAAGTGGCACCGTCCGCCTGCGCCTGACCCTGAACGGCGCCGGGCAGCTGACCGGCATCGGCCTTGCCGCCAGTTCCGGTCATACCGCGCTGGACCAGGCCGCAATGGCCGCCGTGCGCGCCGCCCGCTACCCGGCCGCGCCCGAGCCGCTTGGTCCCGGCCCGCATGCCTTTACGGTGCCGCTGTCCTTCCGTCCCTAGGACCCCTTGCTAGGGAATGAGAACCGCGCCACGCTCGAACCGGGCAAAATCCGTGCTGCCATCATCATAGGTGATCTCGACATAGACGCTTTCGATGCTCTCGGGCGGCAGGGCCACATAGGGCAGGAAGTTCGCCACATCGGTCATGGCGTTTGGCTGGGCGCTGTCCTCGTGACACGGCTCCATTGGAAAGACCGTGTCCGCCGGCGCCCCGTTGAGCCCGTAGCGGATATCCCAGATGCCGCAGCGCCAGCTCAGCAGATGCGTGAAATAAAGCAGATCCTGCCCCTCGTAGAGCCGCACCGCGACCCAGTTCGACTTGGTCATCCCGACAATCGGCTTGATCTCGACGGCAGTTGTGAACTTGCCCGTCGGCACCTGCGGTTCCGGCTCGCGCGTGGCCAGATCATCGCCCGAACCGGGATCGATTTCGACAGCCGACACATCCTCGGTGGCCGACCCCGCGCCCGGTTCGGCCGTCGGCGGCTCGATCCCCAGTGCCAGGCCCAGAAGGTAAGGCAGGAATAAATCCAGCATTGTCAATTCTCCCCGTTGAGGGCCTTTCACGGCCCTGTCCTGCCGCCTATAGTGCCCGCAAACAGGCAATCGGGCAAAACCTCCATGGCCGGCAGGACGAAAAAGACCTCTGATTTCGACATCGTTCTGGTGGGCCAACAGGGCCGCCTGCAATACGAGGCGCTGCTCCTGGTGGCCTCGCTCAGGGTCATGTCGCCGGGCTTCACGGGCACGGTCTACGTGGCCGAACCCCAGCCCGGTCCGCTCTGGCCGAACGACCCAAGGATGACCGGCGACATCCGCGCTGCCCTCACCGATCAGGGGGCAACCATTCTGCCATTCGAAAACACCGCCTTCGGGCACAGCTATCCCCATGGCAACAAGATCGAGGCGCTCTGCGCCATGCCGCAAGGCCGCCCGTTCCTGTTTCTCGACAGCGACACGCTGATCACCGGAGACCTGTCGACCCTCAAGGCCGATTTCACCCGCCCCGCCGCCTCGATGCGCCGCACCGGGACTTGGCCCGAGGAAGAGCTCTACTGGCCCGGCTATACCGCAACCTGGAAATCGCTCTATGACAAGTTTGGCCTCGACGGGTTCGAAAAGACACTCGATACCAGCCAGCCCGACGAATACTGGGAACGCTACCTCTATTTCAACGCGGGCTGGGTTGCCGGCCAGGACGCCCCCGCCTTTGGTGCCCGCTGGCGCGACTGGGCGGTGGAAATCCGCGATGACCGGCCCGAAGAACTGGTGCTGCAATCGCTGGATCCCTGGCTCGACCAGGTGAGCCTGCCGCTCGTGATCCACAGCTTCGGCGGCGGCCGCCCGGGCAAGGACCTGGCCGGGCTCGATGGCGACCTGACCTGCCATTACCGCCTGCTGCCGCTGCTCTTTGCGCGCGAAAGCGATCACGTTGTGCAGGTGCTGGAACAGGTCAGCGCCCCCAACAGGATCAAGAAGCTGCTCAAGCAATACGATCCCTTCAAACGGATGATCTACCAGGGCCGGGGCCAGAAGGTGCGGGCGCTGTTCGACCAGGACAACCTGCCCCGCCCGGAACGCAAATTGCGCAATCGCATCAAGAAAGAAGGCTTCTGGATGCGCTGACCCCGACCCGCGAAAGGGGGCCAGCCCCCCGCCGCGCGTGCCGCGCGCCTCCCCCCGCGGTATTTTCGCCCCAAAGAAGCATTAGGCCGGCATTAACCTTAGCGCGCCATAACCAAGTGGCGGCACAGGCTGCGGAGCCGATGGCCGCCCCCGAAGAAGCCCCTCGTCCAAGGCGCCTGGCGACCCTCTGGGCGAGGGCACCCCGGCTTCTTTGGGGCATAAATACCGCGGGGGAGTCGGCCCATGGCCGACGGGGGCAGCGCCCCCGCCCCCCCTGCCCGATGCACCGGCGTCCGGAACGACGTATCGCCTCTCAATCCTGCAGACTGAGAGCGCGCGGAAGCGCTCCTTTTGGCAGCCGCCCGCCCCGGAACGGATGGCCTGCATCCCGACCTCTCGCGGAACATGTGTCCTCATTGCGCGGCGGCACGTTGAGCCTGCCGGAAAACCGGCCTAGGGTTCGGCAAAATCTCTCAAGGAGGATCCGAGGAATGACCGACCAACCCACCTATGGCTTCGACACGCTGCAGGTTCATGCCGGGGCGCGGCCCGACCCGGCCACCGGCGCACGGCAGGTGCCGATCTACCAGACCACCGCCTATGTCTTCCGCGACGCCGATCACGCCGCGGCCCTCTTCAACCTTCAGGAGGTGGGCTATATCTACTCGCGCCTGACCAACCCGACCGTGGCCGCGCTGCAGGAACGGCTGGCCGCGCTCGAAGGCGGCGCCGGGGCGGTCTGCTGCTCCTCGGGCCACGCCGCGCAGATCATGGCCCTGTTCCCGCTGATGGGTCCGGGCAAGAACGTGGTGGCCTCGACCCGTCTTTACGGTGGCACGGTCACGCAGTTCAGCCAGACCATCAAGCGCTTCGGCTGGTCGGCCAAGTTCGTGGATTTCGACGATGAAGACGCGGTAAGGGCCGCCATCGACGATGACACCCGCGCCATTTTCGGCGAGGCCATTGCCAATCCCGGCGGCTATATCATGGATGTGCGCGCCATCGCCGATATCGCGGATGCCGCCGGCATTCCGCTGATCATCGACAACACGAGCGCCACCCCCTATCTGTGTCGCCCGATCGAGCATGGCGCGACGCTGGTGGTGCATTCCACCACCAAGTTCCTGACCGGCAACGGCACCGTCACCGGCGGGGCGATCATCGATTCGGGGCGCTTCGACTGGGCCGCCTCGGACAAGTTCCCGTCACTCAGCGAACCGGAGCCGGCCTATCACGGGCTCAAGTTCGCCGAAACCTTCGGGCCGCTGGCCTTCACCTTCCACGGCATCGCCGTCGGGTTGCGCGACCTGGGCATGACCATGAACCCGCAGGCGGCCCATTATACGCTCATGGGGATCGAAACGCTGTCGCTGCGCATGGAGCGCCATGTCGCGAATGCCGAGAAGGTCGCCGCCTGGCTGGAACAGGACGACCGGATCGAGGGCGTGACCTATGCCGGGCTGGAAAGCTCGCCCTATTTCGGCCGGGTCGCCAAGGTCTGCCCAAAGGGCGCGGGGGCGCTCTTCACCGTGGCGGTCAAGGGCGGTTACGACGCCTGCATCAAGCTGGTCGATAACCTGGAGATCTTCAGCCACGTGGCCAACCTTGGCGATACCCGTTCGCTGATCATCCACTCGGCGTCGACCACCCATCGCCAGCTGACGCCCGAACAGCAGGAAGCTGCCGGTGCCAGACCGGGCGTGGTGCGCATTTCCATCGGGATCGAGGATGCGGACGACCTGATCGCCGATCTCGACCAGGCGCTGACCAAGGCCACCGCCTGATTGCAGCCGGGCGGTCGGGGCCTTCCCCGGCTGCCCGCCTACCCGGCGTCGTCGATGGCGTAGATGACAACGATGCTGGCCGACAGCATGATTTCGCCGGCCGCGATCGGCACGTCGGCCTGGGCGCGTGACAGGCTGGCCTCCATCACCATGGGTTCTGCCCGGACCGGGGCATATCCGCCGGTGCCTTGCTCGTTCAGGCCGATCATCCGGCCAAGCGTCACTCCGCCCGCCTCGGCATAGAGCGCGGCCCGGCGGCGGGCATCAGCCACGGCTGCACGGCGGGCCGCATCCTCATGCGCCTGTGGGTTCTTGAGGCCGAAACTGACCCCGGACAGGGTATTGGCCCCCTCGTTAACCGCCGCGGTGATCAGGCCGCCCAGCCGGTCGAGCTCGTTTACAGTGACGGAAATGGAATTCAGCGCGGCATAGCCGGTGATCTGGCGCTGACCGGAAATCAGCTGTTGGGAATAGATCGGGTTCAAGCGCAGCGCGCCGGTCTGGATGTCGGACTGTTCGACGCCTTCTTCGGCAAGCATGGTCAGGATGGCCTGCGTTGCCACGCTGGCCTGGTCGAGAGCCTCGGCGGTGGTCTCGGCCTCGGCGCGAACGGCCAGGCGCAGGGTGGCCATGTCGGGCGGCACCTCGACCTCGCCGCGGCCATTGACGGTCACGGTGCGCAGGGTGTCCTGGGCCTGGGCCGCCAAGGCAGGCAGGGTCAGACAGAGTGCCAATAGGCTGAGACGGATGAAACGGACCATGGGGAACCTCGATCAGAGTGAAACGCTACATCCGTCTTATGGCGCAAACCCGCCCGGTCCGCCCCGGTTTTTTCGTCAAGTGCTTGGCGTTGGCGAAAGCTTGCTGTAGCGTCCCGCCAGATGTGGCGCGGGCATTTTCTCTGCGCGCGCGGGATGTTAATCGGCGGACATGAAACCGAACTTCGCTCTTTCCCTTTCCTTCGAAGGCCTGCGCCTGATGCACCGGGCCGAAGGTGGCTGGGCGCTGGTGGGCGAGGTTGCCCTGGACGATCCCGACCTGTCGGGCGCATTGGCCCGTCTGCGCGACGTCGCGGACCGGCTGGCGCCGCAAGGTGTCACCACCAAGCTTTTGCTGCCCGACGAGCAGATCAAATACATCTCGCTCGACGGCACGCAGACCGATGAGAGCGATGTGCGCGCGGCGCTGGACGGAGCGACGCCCTATGCGCTGGAGGATCTGGCCTACGATTTCTCCAAGGGGGGTGGGCGCACGCATATCGCCGCGGTTGCCCGCGAAACCCTGGACGAGGCCGAGAGCTTTGCCATCGAACACGCGTTCAACCCGGTCAGTTTCGTCGCGGTGCCTGATCCCTTCAGCTTTGTCGGTGAGCCGTTCTTCGGCGTGACCAAAGCCGCCGCCGGTCAGGAGGTGGAGCGGGACGCGGAGCCGGTGAATGTGATCGGGCGCGTCGAGGATGTGGCGGTGGAAGAGCTGGCGACGCCAGAGGTCAGTGCCACCACACCGACGGGCGAGGCCGAGTCCGATCATGATCCCGAACTCATAGCGGACACCGAACCGGCTACCGACGCGGCGCAGGAGACGGCAGAAATCGAAGGCCCCACAGAGGCCGTGCCGGATGTGGTCGATGAACCCGCCAGTGCGGCAGATGCCAGCCCGGAAGAGAGCGAGACCGACGAGTCGGCAGATCGCGCCCTCGAAAATGCCGATCCGGACGATTTTGGCACCTCCCCGGCCTTCGGCTCGCGCCGGTCGGATGCGCCGGAGAACCACAAGGCACCGCCGCCCTTCGATCCAGACGCGGCCCCACAGCCTGCCGCCCCGAAACCGACGCAACCGGACGAGACCGACGCGCCGGCACCGCTATTCGGGTCGCGGCGTGAACCGCCACCACTTATAGCCAGCCGGGATGATGACGGAACCGCGCCACCGCTGAGCTTCGCCCCCGGCGCCGTGTCCGATCCGGTCAACCCCGCGCCGGAAGCGCTGGTCGCGGACGACCCGGAACCGGCCGATGACGCGCCCCCGGTGACGGGCCGCGCCCCCGAAACCGTGCCCGCCGAAACCGCGCCGGCGCTGGCCGCGTCGCTGAGCGCGACGCCCGGCCCCTCGGTCGAAACCGCGCCGGAACCGGCACAGGACGCGCCACGTGGCCCCGGCCTGTTCCGCAGCCGCCGCATGGCCCGCCGCGCCGAAGCCGACGCCAAGGCAGCACCCGCCGAGACCGCAACGGTCCAGGACGAACGCAACCGCATGACGGTGTTCGGCGCGCGCAAGCCCGCCAAGCCACCGCGCGAGATTGGGGGCAAGCCCCGTTTCCTCGGGCTGATCCTGACGGCGCTTCTGATCCTTTTCATGCTGGCCGTGGCCGCCCTCGCGGCGTTCAATGAAGAGACCCTGTCGCGTTGGTTCGGCTGGGGCCAAGAGACGGTCCAGACCGCCGCGTTGCCAGCGGACGAACCAACGGCCGAACCCACCGCCCCCGAGAGCCCGGACGACGCGGCCCCGGAGGTGGCCGCCGCCCCGGCGACTGAGGCAACGGACGAGCCGGCCCCGGATACGCTCGGGGCCGATCGAGGAAGCGCGCCGGTGGGATCGGTCCTCTCTCCTGCCGAGGCACAGCGCATCTACGCCGCCACAGGCGTCTGGCAGAGGGCCCCCCGCATACCCGACTTGCCCCAGGGCCAGGCCCTGCAGGAGATCGCCGTTTCGGATGGGTTCGCCACGCCCGACCGTCGGCCGCCCGGCGGCCTTCCGGAAAACGCCGCTCAGGACGCCGTGATCGCGGCCCCGGTGAACCCACCCGCCCCGGATACGGAATTCGATTTCGGCGCCGACGGTTTTGTCGTGGCCACGCCCGAAGGGGCCATCACCCCCGACGGGATCCTGGTTTTCGCCGGCTCGCCTGACCTGACGCCCCCGCCGCGCCCGGGCACGGAAGCCCCCGAACGCACCGTGTTGCAACAACTGGCCTCGGTCATTCCCGACGGGGCCGAGACCCGGTCCGATCCTGAGGCAGGGCTGGTCGTGGTGGCCGCGCAACCCCTGCTGAGCCCACCGGTGCGCCCTGGCACCCAGCCGCCCGCACCGCCAGCATCCGACGCCGAGACGAATGCGCCCGATGTCAACCCCGACACCCCGGTCGGAGAGCCTTCCGAGGCAACCGAGGCCGAGGGACTCGTGGTTGTGGCGGGTGCGCCCCCCCTGCAGCCGCCACCGCGCCCCGGCGATGCCGTGTCAGCCCCTACGGAGCCCACCGGCGAGGCGACGGTCGAGGAAGGGCTGAACCTGATCGAGGGCACGCCGCCGATCCTGCCGCCGGTGCGACCCGCGGGTTTCGCCGCCTTCGCCGCTGCACCCGGCGATCTGACCCGCCAGGAAGCCGCGGCGCTGCGGCCGCGACCGCGCCCGGCGGGGCTGGCCCCTGCCCCGGCAGACGCGGCACCGGCCCCTGAAGAAGAAGCGTCCACGGGCGCCACGGACGACCAGGCGTCGCTTGCGCTTTCCGAGGAAATCGCCGCGGCTGTTCAGGCAGCGGCCGCACGGCCGGATCCTTTTGCAGGCGCCACCGCCCAGGCCCCCGCGGCCAGCCTGCGCCCTGATACGCGACCAAGCAATTTCAGTCGCGTCGTGGCCAATGCCCGCCCCGCCCCGGCGGTCGCCCAGCCTGTGCGACCCTCTGGCCCGACCACCACCAGCGTCGCCCGCGCCGCCACCGAGGAAAATGCCATAAACCTGCGGCGTGTGAACCTGATCGGGGTCTATGGATCCTCCAATGACCGTCGGGCGCTGGTACGCCTGTCGAACGGGCGCTACTCCCGCGTCACCGTTGGCGACCGGCTTGATGGCGGCCAGGTCCAGGCCATCGGCCCCAGCTCCCTGATCTACGTGAAACGGGGGCGGCAGATCACGTTGGAAATCGGCGGCTGAGCCGCGCCCTAACGGCAGGTCAGGCTGTCGGGGTCGGTATAGGGGCCGATATCCCGCCTGATGAGCGCGCGACCCTCCAGCCGCGTGGCCAGAACCCGGGACCAGGCCGCATCCGCCGTGAAGATCTCCGGCCCCGTCCCGCAATCGAACACCCCGCCCTCGATCCGGTCCACGCCGAAGCGGTGATTGCTGTGTCCGGGTGCCGCGGCCTCATCGGCCAGCGTCCAGCCGGGGCCGACCTCGATCACCCGCAGCACGCGGGCCAGGTGGGGCCGGTCTACATAGGCGATCTCGATCCGGCCGTCGCCGTCCAGATCGGCGATTCCGGCAATCGCCAACCAGCGGTTGGGCGTCCCGATATGGTCGGTCTCGACCAATTTTCCGGTGCTGTCGTAGATCGCAATGGCCGCCCCGGCGGCCATGTCGGTTTCAATTACTACAACCTCGGCATCGCCGTCCCCGTCGAGATCGGCAAGGCGCGGGGCGAGATCCTCGAACACATGATCGGAAGGCAGGGTCAGCCGGACGCTGCGGCCGTCTTCAAGCGTCATGGTCAGCCCGCCCCACTCCACCGGGTCGCCGAATACGCCGTGGGGGTAGCGGTCGGTCGGGCCGAAATAGGACGCGCTCACGATTTCGTCGGCCAGCCCCGCCCCGGGCGACAGAAGCGCCGCGATGCAGGCGATGACCGCAGGACGCATCAAATCTGCTTTTCGGGCATCTGCACGACAAGGCCGTCCAGGGCATCCGTAACCTTGAGCTGGCAGGTCAGCCGCGACCGCTCCGGATCGGGCTCATAGGCGAAATCGAGCATATCCTCTTCCATCGGGTCCTTCGCGGGCAGTTTCTCGACCCAATCGGGGGCCACGTAGACATGGCAGGTCGAACAGGCGCAGGCACCGCCGCAATCGGCCTCGATCCCCGGGATCCCGTTGTCGCGTGCGCCTTCCATCACGGTCAGCCCGTTGGCCACGTCCACGATATGCTCGGTGCCGTTATGCTCGATATAGGTGATCTTCGCCATTATCCGCCCTCTGGTTGATCTGCATCGGGGGGGAACTTAGGGTCTGAGCGGGGGCTTCGCCAGCCCATTTCCAGCGAAAAGTGGCGCGGAAACGACACCTTTCGCCCGCAAAAGCCGGTGCGCGGCACCGCGTGGCTTGGCCCGGCCCGGAACGGACCCTAGGGTAGCGATCAAAACGGGCCCAAGACCCCTGGACACGAGCAGATCATGACCCTGATGCCGCGTATTCCCGCACTGACCCTGTGCCTGGGGCTGTCCGCCTGCATGGCGGCGGAGCGGCAGGCGCCGGGTCCGCTGGCCGAGCCGCCCGTCGTCGCCGACGGAGAGGGGCGCTGCCTGTCGCGCGTGACAACCCCGGCCATCATCGAAACAGTGACGGAACAGGTGATCGTGCGGCCGGCCGTGCTGGACAGCGATGGCAGCCTGCGCAGCCCGGCGGCCTATCGCACGGTCACCCGCCAGAGGATCCTGCGCGAACGCCGCGAAGTCGAGTTTGCAACCCCCTGCCCCGAGGTCATGACGGCACAGTTCAACGCCTCGGTCCAGCGGGCCCTGAAGGCACGGGGATACTACGCCGGCCCGATCAATGGTGTTCTTGACAGCCGCACCGGGCGCGCGATCCAGCGTTTCCAGCGCGACCGGGGCGATGTGGATACCCCGGTGCTGAGCCTGCGCAGCGCCCGCGACCTGGGACTGGTCGCCGTGCCGCGAGAGGACGCATCGTAGGCCGTCGACGGGCACTCATCCAAATGACAAAGGGCGCCCGGAGAGGCGCCCTTCGCATTCATGACAGTTGCGGCGTGGTCACTCCAGCGACAGGGCCACGAAGCGTGGCTCGCCCGCCCGGCGGATCAGCATCAGGATGGACTTGCGCCCGGCGTCCTGCGCCTCTTCCACGCGGGCTTCGAACTCGTCGATCGAGGTGACCTTGGACTGGTTGGCCTCGGTGATCACGTCACCGGCCAGAAGGCCCTTGGCAGCCGCTTCGCTGTCGGCCTGAATCTCGGTGATGACGAGGCCCTGCCCGGCGGACACGCCCAGTTCATCGGCCATGTCCTCGGTGATTTCGGACAGGGTCATGCCCAGCATGTTGGTGCTGGCCGGGGCGGTCGGGTCGGTCTCTCCGTCCTGCGGGAAGGCGGCGGCCTCGGCTGTCTCGCGCCGACCAAGGGTGACGGAAAGATCAACCGTTTCACCGTCCCGCAGCACGGCGACATCCACGGTCTTGCCGACCGGGCTGTTGCCGACCACTGTGACCAATTCCCGCGTGTCGGCGACATCGACACCGTCGAAGGTAAGGATGATGTCCCCCGCCTCGACACCGCCATCGCGGGCCGGGCCCTCGGGCACGTCGGTGACCATGGCGCCGCGCGGCTCGTCCAGCCCGTCGATGGCGCCGATCATGTCCGGTGTCACGTCCTGGATGCGCACGCCCAGCCAGCCGCGCCGGGTCTCGCCGTATTCCTTGAGCTGCTCGACCACGTTGGTCACAACAGCCGAGGACATCGCGAAGCCGATCCCGATCGAACCGCCATTGGGCGACAGGATCGCGGTGTTCACACCGATCACGTCGCCGTTCATGTCGAAGAGCGGCCCGCCGGAATTACCTCGGTTGATGGCCGCGTCGGTCTGGATGTAATCGTCATAGGTCCCGGCCAGTTCGCGGTTGCGCGCCGACACGATGCCCGCGCTCACCGAGAAGCCTTGGCCCAGCGGGTTGCCCATGGCCATCACCCAATCGCCCACCTCGGCGGTGTCGCCATCACTGTCGCCGAAGCTGACATAGGACAGCGGGCGGTCCGCCTCGACCTTCAGCAGGGCGATATCGGTGTTCGGATCGGTGCCGACCAGCTCTGCCTCGAGCATCTCGTCGCCGCCGGGGAAGAACTCGATCAGGATCTCGTCCGCGCCTTCGATGACGTGGTTGTTGGTGACGATGAACCCGTCCTCGGAAATCACGAAGCCCGAGCCCAGCGCCGAGGAGCGGCGCGGCTGACCATCGTTGAAATCATTGAAGAAATCTTCGAAGGGCGAGCCTTCGGGCACGATACCCCGCGGGCCGGTATTACCAGCCACCATCGTTGAGGTCGTGATGTTCACCACGGCCGGGCTGACCTTCTCGGCCAGCTCGGCAAAGCTGGCCGGACGGTCCTGGGCGGCGGCCGGCCCGATCTGCACCAACACCATCGCCACACCCACGAGAAACGCCAGAAGCGCCGCTTTGAAGTTGCCGTGATCGGCCTGCCGAATTGCCATTGCTCTGGAGGTCTTCACTTGGACATCTCCCCTTTTTGCATGTCTCGCGGCTCGGTCCGAACCGCTTTCCCCAACGAATGTAGGCTCTGACCCGGTCAGCGCAACGCCTAACACGGATCGGTCATCTGTTTGTGAGCAGATCCGCCCATGCCGCGCCCGGGACCGCGCGGAGGTCGTCTGCAGATGGCAAAAGGGGCGGCCAACAAGCCGCCCCTTTCCATTCGACTTTGCGTTGCGCCTACTGTCCCGCTGCCGCGCCAGAGGGCGACCGCAGATAGTCGAAGAACTCGTGATCGGGGTTCAACACCAGGCGCGTGTTGTCCTCTTGCAGGGCTTTCCGATACGCTTCAAGCGACCGGTAGAACTGGAAGAACTCCTGATCCTGGGTGAACGCTTCGGCGAAGATGTTGTTGCGCCGGGCATCGGCCTCACCTTCGATGATGCGCGCCTCGCGTTCCGCTTCGGAGACCAGTTCGACCACGGTCCGGTCGGCCTGGGCGCGGATCCGCTGCGCGGCCTCGCGGCCTCGGGCGCGTTCGTCCTCGGCCTCGCGTTCACGTTCCGACACCATCCGGCGGAAGGTTTCCGCCAGGTTTTCCGTCGGAAGGTCCGTCCGCTTGAGCCGCACGTCGACAACGGTCAGGCCCAGTTCGCTGGCGTCGCCAACGGCGCCGGAGCGGATGCGCTCCATCAGGGCCGCCCTGTCTGCTGACAGGATCTCGTCCGACCGGACCGAGCCGAGCACCTCGCGGGTCGTGGCCCGGAGGATCTGTTCCAGCCGGTTATCGGCCACCGCGATGGCCTGCACGCCACCTGCGCCCGTCGCCTCGCGGAATTGTTCGACATCCTCGATGCGGTAACGCGCGAAGGCGTCCACGATCAGGCGTCGGTCATCCGACGGGATGACTTCCTGCTGTTCCATGTCGATGGAAATGATCCGGTCGTCATAGCTGACCACCTGGTCGAGGAACGGCAGCCGGAAGGACAGACCCGGTTCGGTCTTGACCTGAACCACCCGTCCGAAACGCAGCACCAAAGCCTTTTCGCGCTCGTCGACGATGAAGATCGAGCTGAGAATGCCGATGAAGACAATCAGCAGGATCGGCAGAAGATAAACAAGTTTACGCATCAGTTCGACCCTCCGGTGGTCTGGTCGGTGGACTGTCGACGCAGCTGGTCAAGCGGCAGGTAGGGCACCACGCCGCTGCCGCCCTGGCCGCCCTCGTCCAGCAGAATGATGTCCGAGCGTCCGAAGACCTCTTCGACCATTTCCAGGTAAAGCCGTTCACGGGTCACGTCCGGTGCTTGCTGATATTCTTCCAGAACGCTGACGAAGCGTGCGGCCTCACCCTGGGCCTCGTTGACGACGCGGGCGCGATAGCCTTCGGCGTTTTCGAGGATCTGGGCGGCGTTACCACGGGCCTGCGCGGTCACGCGGTTTGCATAGGCATCTGCCTGGTTCTGCAGCTGGATACGTTCCTGTTCGGCATCCTGCACGTCGCGATAGGCCGCGAGCGGCGAGGTCACCACGGTCTGGCCGTCGACGTTGATCACTTCGACCTGCGTCGCCGGCGGGTCGGCCTGGTCGAGGTTGATACGGATGATGTTCACGCCGCTGTTGTAGCTGTCCAGCGTGGCCTGCACGGATACCTGCAAGCGGTCACGCAGCACGGCCCGTTCGCGGTTGATATTGGCCAGTTCGGATTGCGCAATGATCTCGCGCATCGAGGATTCCGCAACCGCCGCGATGGTTTCGGGCGGATCCTGCAGGTTGAACAGGTAGCGGTCCGGCGACGTGATGTTCCAGACGACCTCGAATCCGATCTCGACGATGTTCTCGTCCCCGGTCAGCATCAGGCCGGTATCGGCATCCAGCACCCGCTGCAGGTTGCTGCCCGCGGTCAGATCGCGCGGCACCTCGTCCTCGCCGATCTCGATGACCTGTTCGCGTGTCACCGGGACGATTTCATAGGTGACCAGCGGCCAGGGCGCAAAATTCAGGCCCGGCTCACCGATACAGGGTTCGATACATTCCCCCAGGAACAGCTCGACCGACTTTTCTTCGGGGCGCACGGTGTAGAAGCTGGACGCAGCCCATGCAGCGATCAGCAGAAGGATACCGATCCCGACCATCCCGCGTGAAATCTGCGGCCCTTCCCCGCCGCCACCGCCACCCTGGCGGTTGCCGCCGTCGCCGCCGCCCATCAGGACGCGCAGCTGGTCGCGGGTCTTGTTCACGATCTCGTCGAATTCGGGGATCTGCGGCTCCTGCCCGGGCCTGCGCCCGCCCCCGCCATTGTTGCGGTCGCGGTCATCGCCGCCGCCGCCGCTACCGCCGCCCCCCCAGGGGCCCTGGTTGTTTCCAGCCATCCGGTTTCTGCTTCCCTTGTTGCATCGCCCCGAAAGGGGCGCGTTTCATTGCGTCATCATGTGGGCCTTGCGCCCGGTTTTTCAAGCGCTTCGCACCGGTGCCCGCATCGTTACCAATTCCTCGGAAATCGTCGGATGCACGGCCACCGTCCGGTCGAAATCCTCTTTCGTGGCACCCATCTTGATCGCGATCCCGGCCATCTGGATCATCTCGCCCGCATTGGGGCTGACGATGTGGCAACCCAGCACCCGGCGGGTGTCGGCACAAACGACCAGTTTCATCAGCACCCGGTCGGGACGATCGGCAAAGGCGGTCTGCATGGGACGGAACGAGGTGCAATAGACCTCGATCGGGCCGGCCTCGCGCGCCGCCTCTTCCGACAGGCCCACAGTGCCCATTTCGGGCTGGGTGAAGATGGCCGATGGGATCAGATCGTGATCCACCGGGGTCGGATTGCCGTTGAACACCGTTTCAACGAAGGCCATGCCCTCGCGGATCGCCACGGGGGTCAGTTGCACCCGGTCGGTCACATCACCGATTGCATAGATCGAAGGCACTTGGGTCTGGGAATACTCGTCCACCACGACCTGGCCGCGCCGGCCCAGTTCAACCCCCGCCTCTTCCAGGCCCAGCCCGTCGGTATTCGGCGTGCGGCCGGTTGCGAAGAGCAGCTTGTCGAAGACCCGCTCGGTGCCGTTGGTCGCCTTGACGCGGACCCTGTCGCCCTCCGGCGTGATCTCGAGGATGTTGGTGCCCAGGTGCAGGTCGATACCGCGCTGCTGCATCTCTTCGGCAACCAGGCCACGGGCCTCGCCGTCGAAGCCACGCAGGATCTGCGCACCGCGATAGAACTGCGTCACCTCAACACCCAGCCCGTGCAGGATGCAGGCGAATTCACAGGCGATATAGCCGCCGCCGACCACGAGGATGCTCTCGGGCAGCTTGTCGAGCTTGAAGATGTCGTTCGACGTGATCCCCAGATCGGCATTGGCCATCTCGGGCAGCGCCGGTCGGCCCCCGGTGGCCACCAGGACATGCTTGGCAGATAACGTCCGGCCGTTCACCTCGACCTCGTGCGGCCCGGTGACGCGGGCGCGGCCGTCGTGGATTTCGACCCCGGAGCCATCCAGCAGCTTGCGATAGACCCCTTCCAGCCGGTCCAGCTCCGCGTCCAGCTTGCCGCGGAACCGGGTCCAGTCGAAAGCTCCCTCCTCAAGGTCCCAGCCATAGGCGCGGGCATCCTCGACCGTCTCGCGGTATTCGCTGGCAAAGACCATCAGCTTCTTGGGCACGCAACCGCGGATCACGCAGGTGCCGCCCATGCGATATGCCTCGGCCAAGCCTACCCTGGCCCCCGTGGCCGCCGCCATGCGCGCGGCCCGCACACCGCCCGATCCGCCGCCGATCACGAAGAGATCATAGTCGAACTCGCTCATCGCATCCTCTCGTCCAGAATTCGCGCCAAGATAGACCACAGCGGCAACCGAATGGCCAGTGCGGCACGCTCCTTCATCTTGGCAATTAAACTCACCTCATCGCGGTCCAACCAAGCGCCTACCGCCTCCGGCAAATCGCGCAACGCCCCCACGGGCACCAAAACCCTGCGCGGGCGCAAGCCCGCTCAATTGGTTCAGTCGCCGATCTCGGTGAACAGGTTGTCCGTCTCGATGAATTCGTGGCGCGCCTCGGTCACCGTCCCTGCGTTGATATCACGCAGCTCGACCCGGCCATCGCCATGGCCGATCACCACGACGTCGCAGATATCGATGAACAGCCCGTTTTCCACCACGCCGGGGATCTGGTTCAGCACAAGGCTCAATTGCCGGGCATTGCCGATCCGGTTCAGGTGCAGGTCGAGGATGTGGTTGCCCTCGTCGGTGTAATAGGGCGCCTCTCCATTCATCCGCAAAGAGGTGCTGCGCCCCAGCACGTCCAGCCCCACCAGGGTTTCTTCCACCAGCGTCTTGGTGGTCTGCCAGCCGAAGGGGATCACCTCGATCGGCAGCGGGAAGGCGCCCAGGGTTTCCACCTGCTTGCTGGCATCGGCGATCACGATCATCTGGTCGCTGGCCGTGGCGACGATCTTTTCCTGCAAGAGCGCCCCGCCGCCGCCCTTGATCAGGTTCAGGTTGCCGTCGAATTCGTCGGCCCCGTCAATGGTGACGTCCAGCCATTTCGCCTCGTCCAGCGAGATCACGTCGATCCCCACCTCGCGGGCCAGTTCGGCGGTGCGGCTCGACGTGGGCACACCGCGGATCTTGAGCCCTTCGGCCACCTTCTCGCCCAGGCACTTGACCAGCCAGGCCGCGGTCGACCCGGTGCCAAGCCCCACGCCCATGCCGTCCTCGACATATTCCGCGGCCTGCTTGGCGGCGACGAACTTGGCCTTGTCGATGGGCGATAGGTCGGACATGGGGCAGCTCCTTTGCATGACTCGCGCCCTTATAGGCCATTGCCGGCCCCGGGGGCGAGAGTGGATCGCCGCGAAAAGCCGCCAGCCCGCCCCGTTATTCCTGTCCTGCCGGAAAAACGCCCGATTTGCGGGGTATCCAGGGCCCGTTAGATACGGAGACAGAATCATGCCGCATCATCCACACGGGGGATACTGGGCCGGGATGCCCCGCCGCGCCAGGCGCCAGCTCTGGCTCGAACTGGTGTTCTGGATCGTGGTCGCCGGGCTTTGGGCGGCGGGGTCGCTGTGGTGGATCGCGCTGGTGGCGCTTCGGGTCGGATGGGCTCTGTTGATGCTGTTCTTGACAGTCGAGGCCAACGCGACGCCCGGCGACCTGCTGGGCCGCGAACCCGGCTTTATCCGGTACAGTTACGACTATGCCCACGACCGCTCGCCGGTCCTGCGCGTCGCCATACAGGTGACGTTCGTGGCCCTGCTCGCCTATGCGGGATACGAGACCTTCGAGGACTACATTCCACCGGGCACCGTTGCCGAGGAGACCGGCGCGCTGGAACGCGCCTGGGACTGGGCCCGCGACAAGACCGGGCTCTGAGCGCCTTCCATCCGCTTTGCGTCGTTTTCGGACCGCCCGCGCGCTGCGGCACGGGTATCTTGCGGGCCATGACGCCTCGCTATCGCCTGCATTATGCCCCCGACAACGCCTCGCTCTGTGTGCGGCTGGCGCTGGAAGAGCTGCACTTGCCTTACGAGACCGCGCTGGTCGACCGCCCCGGCCAAAGCCACAAGTCCACCGCCTATCTGGCATTGAACCCCAACGGGCTGATCCCGGTGCTGGAAACCCCGGACGGCGCCCTTTTCGAGACCGGGGCGATCCTGCTTTTCCTTGCCGATCGGCATGGCGGCGTCTTCCCCGCGGCCGATAGCCCCGAACGGGCGCGCGCGCTGTCATGGTTATTCTGGCTGTCCAACACCCTGCACCCGACACTGCGGATGCTGTTCTATCCGTCCCACTACCTGCCCGGCCAGGACGCCGCTCTGCGGGCCCGCACGCAGGCCCGCATCGCCGGTCTCCTGGATATGCTCGAAGCGGAACAGGCCAACCGCCCCCTGCCCATCCTGTCGGTCTGCTATGCCGCACCCATGCTGCGTTGGCTGGCGCTCTACCCGGTTGGGGAAAGTGACTGGTTCACCCTTGTGAATTGGCCGCGCCTGCACCAGGTCTGCAAGACATGGGATGACCGCGCGTCATCCATAGCCGCCGCGCGTGCCGAAGGGCTGGGTGATACCCCGTTCTCGGCCCCGCGCCCCGCCAACCCGCCCGAAGGGAGTGCCACCTGATATGTTCCTGAGCGTTTTCGACATGTTCAAAGTCGGGGTCGGTCCTTCGTCGTCCCACACGATCGGTCCGATGGTGGCCGCAGCGCGGTTCCTCGACCACCTGCGCGCCCAACCCTTCAGCGTGGCGGGCCTCAAGGCCTCCCTGCACGGTTCGCTGGCCTTCACCGGGGTGGGACACGCCACCGACCGGGCAACGATCCTCGGGCTGGCCGGGTTTCGCGCCGATGATTACGACGCCGACCGCGCCGAGGCGGAACTCGCCCGCATCAAGGCAGAGGGCCATGTCACGCCCGAGGGGCTGGGGCAACTGACCTTCCGTCCGGCCGACGACCTTGAATTCGATTACGGCCCGCCCCTGCCCGGCCATGCCAATGGCATGATCCTGAAGGGCTGCGACGCACAGGGCGACGTGATCACGCAAGTCACCTATTATTCCATCGGCGGCGGTTTCGTGCTGACGCAAGAGGAATTGGCCGAGGGCCGCGACACCGATGATGGCCCGCCGGTGCCCTTCCCGTTCAAATCGGCTGCCGAGATGATGGACATGGCCGCCGAGGCCGGGCTGAGCGTGGCCGAGATGAAGCGCAAGAACGAGTTGAGCCGCATGCCCGGCGCCGATCTCGACCGGGGATTGGCCCGCATCTGGCAAGTGATGAACGACTGCATCGACCGAGGACTGGCCGGCGAGGGCGAGCTGCCCGGTGGCCTGCGTGTCCGCCGCCGCGCCAAGGCGATCCACGAGGCGCTTCAGGCCGAGCATGGCCGCAACCTGACCGCGCCGCATATCATCAATGACTGGATTTCCACCTATGCCATGGCGGTGAACGAGGAGAACGCCGCCGGCGGGCAGGTCGTCACCGCCCCCACCAATGGCGCGGCGGGCGTGGTGCCCGCGACGATCCGCTACTGGCTGGACCATGTGCCGGGGGCCACCAGCGCCCGTGTGCCCGAGTTCCTGCTGACCGCTTCTGCCATCGGCGGGCTGGTCAAGTTCAACGCCTCGATCTCCGGGGCCGAGGCGGGCTGCCAGGCCGAGGTCGGCAGCGCCAGCGCCATGGCCGCGGCCGGGCTATGCGCCGTCATGGGTGGCACGCCCGAGCAGATCGAGAACGCCGCCGAGATTGCGCTGGAGCATCACCTCGGCATGACCTGCGACCCGGTGCGTGGGCTGGTGCAGGTGCCCTGTATCGAACGCAACGGGCTGGGCGCAATCAAGGCCGTCTCCGCCGCATCCCTCGCCCTGCGCGGGGACGGGCAGCATTTCGTGCCGCTGGATGCGGCCATCGAAACCATGCGCCAGACCGGCGCGGATATGAGCGAGAAATACAAGGAAACCGCCCTGGGCGGGCTGGCCGTGAACGTGCCGAATTGCTGAAGTCGCCGGCGCCCGAGTAGTAGCTTGGTGGGACGAAGCGGCCGTTGGACAAGCAGGGAGGATAGCCGCGCATGGCCGACGCGCGCGGTGGTGATCCAACGCCGGGGCCGCACGCTTTATGTCTGCCAGATCCGAATAAGTTCGGAGCTTTACGCTTACGACAACCAGATCGCCGCCGCGTGGGGGCGCGTCGGCGATGCGCGGCGGGCTTCGCCCTTGATCCCGCGCGGGAGCTTCGCTTCGGGATGTCAAATTGGGCGCTCCGCCGCCATCGGGCCCAATTCCGTCCAAGGTGCTGAACAATCCGCACGTATTTCGTGCGCAATTGGCTGCCGCCTCCACCCCCCTACCCGATGATCTCGAACCTCGTCACATCGACCAGCCCACGGTCCGTGATTTTCAACATCGGGATCACCGGCAGGGCCAGGAAGGCCAGTTGCAGGAAGGGTTCCTCCAGGCCCACGCCCAGCGCCTTGGCGGCGTCGCGCAGGTCCTCCAGACGGGCGCGGACCTCTTCGAAGGGCGCAAGGCTCATCAGCCCGGCGACCGGCAGGGCCAGTTCGGCGCGCACTTCGCCGCCCTCGGTGACGACGAAGCCACCTTCGAGGTCCTCCAGCCGGTTCGCCGCCAGCGCCATGTCGTCGTAATCGGCCCCGACCACGGCGATATTGTGGTGATCGTGGCAGACGGTCGAGGCGATGGCCCCGCGCTTTAGCCCGAACCCCTTGACGAAGCCGGTGGCGATATTGCCGTTGACCCCGTGCCGTTCCACCACCGCGATCTTGATCAGGTCGCGGGTCAGGTCGGGGCGTTTGTCGCCGTCTTCGATGGCGATGTCCTCGTGCAGATGTTCGGTGATGATCTTGCCCTCGATCACGCCGATCACATCCGTTTCCGTGCGGTTGCCCGTGGTGCGGAAATCACTGGCCGCCACCCGCCGCGCCTTGACCGAGCCGCGACCGATCGGGTCGGTGATCCGGCGTGCGGCGAAGGCCGCGTCCCCGACCGCGACACCACCGCACCAGACCGCCCGCGCATCGCAGGCTTCCAATGAGCCCAGCGCGACGATGTCCGCCCTCTGCCCCGGCGCGATCAAGCCCCTGCCCTTTAGACCGAACGCCTCGGCCGCCGACAGGGACGCCGCGCGATAGGCGGCCAGAGGCGGCACGCCCCGGGCGATGGCCGTGCGGATCATGTAATCGAGATGGCCATGTTCGCCGATATCCAACGGGTTCCGGTCATCGGTGCACAGGCACATATAGGGCGCGGTGCGTTCACCCAGCAGCGGGATCAGCGCCTCAAGATCCTTGGAGACCGAGCCTTCGCGGATCAGAACGCGCATGCCCTTTTGCAGCTTTTCCCGCGCTTCCTCGACCGTCGTCGCCTCGTGCTCGGTGCGGATACCGGCGGCGATATAGGCGTTCAGGTCGCGCCCCGACAGCATCGGGCAATGCCCGTCCATATGACGGCCCTGGAAGGCCTCCAGCTTGGCCATGATGCCGGGATCGCGATGGATCACGCCGGGGTAGTTCATCACCTCGGCCAACCCGATGACCTTCGGGTGGTCCATGAGCGGGATCAGGTCCGCCGCCTCGATCCGGGCGCCGGCGGTTTCCATATCCGTCGAGGGCACGCAGGAGGACAGGTTGACCCGGATATCCAGCACGGTTTCCTGCGCGGCGTTCAGGAAATATTCCACCCCCGGCACGCCCAGCACATTGGCGATCTCGTGCGGGTCGCAGATGGCGGTGGTGACGCCCAGCGGTGTGACCAGCCGGTCGAATTCAAAGGGCGTAACCAGGCTGCTTTCGATATGCAGGTGAGTGTCGATGAAGCCGGGCACCAGCGTCAGGCCGGACACGTCCACCACCTCGCGCCCCTCGTAGCTGTCGCAGGTGCCGACGATGGTCTCGCCGCAGATGGCGACATCACCCTCCAGCATCTGGCCCGTGACGAGGTCGAAGACCCGCCCCCCGCGCAGAACGATATCGGCGGGCGCATCACCGCGCCCTTGTTGGATACGTCTTTCCAGATCGCTCATGCCGTCCTCCGTCGCTTTGCCCCAGAGGACCGCAAAGCGCGCGGCGCGTCTAGCCCCGTGCGGTTTCCCGCCGCGTCAGGATCAGGCGGCGCGCGAAGGCCAACAGGAAAAAGGCCGTCAGGATCAGGATGATCGTGGGGGCCGGGGCGCTGTCGAGGAAGAAACTGGCATAGGTGCCGCCCAGCATCGAGATCAGGCAGACCAGCACCGCGACCCACAGCATCGTGCGGAACTGCCGCACCAGCAGGAAGGCAATCGCCCCCGGCGCGATCAGAAGCCCGATGGCAAGGATCAGCCCCACCGCCGACAGGGTTGCAACGATGGTCAACGACAGGGCGGCCAACAATCCGTAATGCAGCCATCCCACCGGCAGGCCCGCGGCCCGGGCCTGGGCCGGGTCGAAGGCGTGCAATAGCAGGTCTTTCCAGCGCAGCAGAAGCGCCCCGCCCACCACCAGCGCCACAGCGCCCGCGGTCCAGAGATCCGCCGCGCCTACACCCAGCATGTTGCCGTAAAGGATGTGGTCGAGATGCATGTTGGTATCGATCGCCACATACATGACGATCCCCGCCGCGAACATGCCAGAGAAGACCACGCCCATGACCGTGTCGGGCTTCACCCGGCTGTTCTCGGCCAGATAGCCGGTGGCGACGGCGGTGAACATGCCGGCGGCAAAGGCGCCAAGGATCAGCGGCAGCCCAAGGATGAAGGCCAGCACGATCCCCGGCAAAACCGCGTGGCTGACCGCGTCGCCCATCAACGCCCAGCCCTTCAGCACAAGAAAACAGGACAAGAGCGCCGTGGGCACCGACAGGATCACCGCGATCCAGAATGCATTGACCATGAAGCCGAACTGGAATGGGAAAAGCAGCGTTTCCATCAGGCTCTGTCCTCCAGCGCGGCGCGGGCCTTGCGTTTATGGGCCAGCAGTCCGTGTTTCGGGGCAAGCAGGAAAGCCGCGAGGAAAAGCGCGGTTTGCAGGCAGACGATGACGCCGCCGGTCGCGCCGTTCAGGAAGTAGCTGGCATAGGCTCCAAGGAAGCTCGTCACGGCTCCGATCAAGACCGACACCACCAGCAACCGCTCGAACCTGTCGGTCAGCAGATAGGCCGTGGCCCCCGGCGTCACCACCATGGCGATGACAAGGAATGCGCCAACCGTCTGCAAAGCCGCCACGACCGAGGCCGAAAGCAGCACGAAGAACAGCGCCTTCAAAAGTTGCGGGTTGAGCCCCACCGACCGCGCGTGATTTTCATCGAAAAAGACCACCATCAGGTCTTTCCACTTGGCCAGGAGGATCACCATGGACACGCCGCCGATGATCGCCAGTTGCAGCGTGTCGCCCGGCGTGATGGCCAGGATATTGCCCATGGTGATGGTCTGAATGTCGATCCCCACCGGGTTGATCGAGACCATGAACAGGCCCAACCCGAAAAAGCTCGTGAAGATCAGGCCGATGATCACATCCACTTTCAGGCCCGACCGTTCGGTCAGGAAAAGCATGGCCCCGGCCGCCAGACCGCCCGCAAGAAAGGCACCCAATGCAAAGGGCAGCCCCAGCATATAGGCCCCCGCCACGCCCGGCACGACCGAATGGCTCAGCGCGTCGCCTATCAACGACCAGCCCTTCAGCATCAGGTAGGCCGACAGAAAGGCGCAGACCGCCCCCACCAGCGCCGATACCCACATTGCGTTGGTCATGTAGCCATAGGAAAAGGGCTCCAGCAGAAGGGTCATTCCTGCGGTTCCTCTTCCGGCGTCGTGCGGTGCTGGCGCGCCTTCTGGGTCTGGTCGCCGTATTGCACGAAGGGGCGTTCATCATCGGTCAGGATGGAAATCGCCCGGTCGTCGCCATCGTCATGCAGCGCATCGCCGCCAAGGGTGAAACGGCGCAAGACACCGCCGAACGCCTCTTCGAGGTTCGCTGGCGTGAAGACCTCGTCGGTCGGGCCGTGGGCCAGCACGGTGCCTCTCACAAGGATCGTCCGGTCGCAGAATTCCGGCACCGAGCCCAGGTTGTGGGTAGAGACCAGCATCACCCGGCCCTCGTCGCGCAGCTCTTTCAGCAGGGCCACGATCTGTCCTTCGGTTTTCACATCGACCCCGGTAAAGGGCTCGTCCAGCAGGATCACCTGCCCCTCTTGCGCCAGCGCGCGGGCGAGGAATACGCGTTTGCGCTGGCCGCCGGACAGTTCCCCGATCTGTCGATGCCGATAGGCACTCATGTTGACGCGGTCCAGCGCCGCATCGACCGCCGCGCGATCGGCGGGTCCGGGCCGGCGCATCCAGCCCATATGGCCATAGCGGCCCATCATCACCACGTCCTCGACCAGCACCGGAAAGGCCCAGTCGACCTCTTCGGCCTGGGGCACGTAAGCGACCAGGTTTTCCTTGAGCGCCTGCCGCACGGGCTTGTCCAAAAGCGATATCTCGCCCTTTGCAACCGGGACGAACCCCATGATTGCCTTGAACAAAGTCGACTTGCCCGCCCCGTTCACGCCGACCAGCGCCGTGACCGTGCCGCGTGGCACCTCGAAAGAGGCATCCCAAAGCGCCGTGTGGCCGTTGCGGTAGGTGACCGTGAGGTCGCGGGCGGAAATTCCTGTCACTGGGTCAAACCTTTTGCCACGGTTTCCGAGGTGACGCGCAGCAGGTCGAGGTAGGTCGGCACCGGGCCGTCCGCCTCGGACAGGCTGTCGACATAAAGCACCCCGCCATAGGCCGCGCCGGTTTCACGGGCCACCTGCTCGGCAGGGCGGGTGCTGACGGTGCTTTCACAGAACACGACCGGAATATCGTTCTCGCGCACCCCGTCGATCACTGCGCGGACCTGTTGCGGCGTGCCGACCTGGTCGGCGTTCATCGGCCACAGATAGAGTTCCTTCATCCCGAAATCCCGGGCGAGGTAGCTGAACGCGCCCTCGCAGGTGACCAGCCAGCGCTGGTCCTCGGGCACCTCTGCGATGGCGGCGCGCAGGGGCTCCAACGTGGCGCGCAGCTCGGCCTTGTAGCCTGCGGCATTGGCGGCGTAGGTGGCGGCATTGTCCGGGTCGGCGGCTGACAGCGCGGCCTCTATATTGTCGATGTAGATCAGCGCATTATCCAGCCCCATCCAGGCATGGGGGTTGGGCTTGCCCTCGTATTCGCCCGACCCGATGGCGATGGGGTCGATGCCCTCGGACACGGTGACCGACGGAATCTCGCCCAGATTGTCGACGAATTGCTCGAACCAGAGTTCCAGGTTCAGCCCGTTCCACAGCAGCAGGTCCGCGTCGGAGGCATTCACCAGGTCGCGCGGCGTGGGCTGGTAGCCGTGGATCTCGGCCCCCGGCCTGGTGATCGAGACGACATCCGCCGCCTCGCCGGCCACGTTCCGGGCCATGTCGGCGATGACGGTAAAGGTGGTCACGACTTTCAGGCGCTCGGCCTGGGCGGGCAATGCGAACAGGATCAGAAGGGCGGCAAGGCGCAGCATCGGGGTCTCCATGTCTTGAGGCTCTTGCCTTGTCTATTTGCGAGCGATTCTCAGAAGTCAAGAGAATTGCGAACCATTCGCAACTAGAGGCGGTGCAGTTGAGAACCGCGCGGCACGACAGGCGAAACCGGCCCCGATGCCGTGCATGTTACCTGGGGTTCAAATCCCTCACCTCTCCCGCGCTGAGGCTGCGACGCTGGCTCATGGCCAGTTGGATCGTCTCAACGTTCGCCCCGCGTCCCCAGGCAAAGACCGACTGGTAAGATACCCCGGCGACCTGGCCGGAAATATAATCGGCACCGGACAGGCTGTTGCGGGCATCGCTGCCCCGGTTCAGGTCCAGCGTCACGTCATCGCAAACCATTGTGCCGCGTCCGTTCGCCCCGAAACTGCCCTCGCACATCGTTCCGTCAGAGCCGGTCAGATTGACATCCCCGCGCCCCGTCATGTGACCGACCAGCGTGCCCGTGTAGGTCACCGCGGGTTCGCCCTGCACGTCCAGCAGCATCATCGCCGGCATGGTAAAGCTGGTCAGGCCGATCTCTTCGACATCGTTGTTTTCCGCCGCCGCGATCACCGCGAGTTCGCAGCCCGAAAGACCGGCCACCATCGCTGCGCCGAAGGCGCATTTTTTCAAGAAATTCATTTCCCTATCCCACAAGTTTTTGTCTGCGCAATAAAGTTGCCCGGAAACGGATTCCAGATCAAGC
The DNA here is from genome assembly GCF_003129565.1 of Salibaculum griseiflavum. Taxonomy (GTDB): domain Bacteria; phylum Pseudomonadota; class Alphaproteobacteria; order Rhodobacterales; family Rhodobacteraceae; genus Salibaculum; species Salibaculum griseiflavum. The sequence goes on along the minus strand of NZ_QETF01000006.1, from coordinate 99,491 downwards.
CGCGCGGTCGGCAGGCCGCGGGGTGGCGATCCACCGGGGGGATCAGGGCACTTTATGGCAGCCACTTCCGAAGTGGGTCAGAGCGGGGCGCCACCCCCACCAGATCGCCAGCCCGTCCGGGCGGCCTGGCGACCGCGCGGCGCCTACGGCGCTATTCGCGCGGAAGTGCCTTTACGACATTGGCGGCGCTATCTCGCCGTATTCTGCGACTCAACGATCAAATAGTTCAACAAGGCTGAGCAGAGCACCAGCATCAATCTTGCCTCGGTCTCAGAAACATTCGCCCTCTCGTCGAGTAGTGCATGCCGAATGCCAGCTTCATCGGAACTCCAGCCATAGATATTTAGCAATCCCGACTTAAGCGCAGGGTGCAAAACAAAACCACGTTCTTCTGCCCTCGTAACGGCAATCTTCATTGTGTTGCTCCGTTCTCCATTGATCGCGGAAAATGCGGACTCAATAGCGGAAACAGACTCCTTTACTGAATTTCGATAATCAGGGTTCGTCCGATCCGAGTACCTTTGAAGTGCAACCCGGAGGTGCTCTTTGGCTCCCCGAAATGATCCTGTGAATTCTAGCGCCGTTTCAATGGATTTGATTTCGACTTCATCCGTTATCTCGGACAATTCACCAGACACAAATCGATAGGCCGACTTTTCCTCTTCAAGGACGGCATTACAATGAGTGGTGAATACTTGTCCTAGCATTCTCAAATGCGAGGCTGCTTGCTGCGGACCGGTCTCTCTCGAAAAATCTGCTAGAAATTGCACCAAGTCATAGACCTCATTCCACTGAGCGGAATAATACCAATCTCGGACTTTTTCTACATTTATGCTGGTGATTTCGCTTAGTCTGTCAATTGGGGCACCGAAAAAATCATCTTGAAGGCGGCTAAACAAAAGTCGTGCATCGTCATGATCATCTGTATATTCACCAACATTTCGCCAGAATACTTGCGTGATTACGCTCCAAATCCGGTTAGCGAGGCGCTCATCGATGCTTTCACGCTGAATGGCTTCGCGCGGCTGAGTTAGACCTAGCCGTTCCGAAAAACGTCTCACCCCTCAATCACTCCCATGAACTCCCGCCATTCCCCCTTGGACATGCCGGAGCTTTCCTGCGTGACTTCTTCCCCCTTCAGCATCTTGCGGATGCACTCCAACTGGCGGCCCGACAGGTTCGCCCCCCCCATCCGGTAATCCTCGAAGGCGCCGTAGGCGGCCGGGACCCAGTCCTTGACCATGTCGCAGATCGCCTCGGCATAGACGCGGATTTCGTATTGGGCGTGGGCGTCGGCGCGCAGGCGCAGGAAGTGGAAGAGGTTGTGCAGGTCCACCTTCCAGTACCACTGGGTGTAGATATTGGCGGGCAGGTTCATGCGGGCGAGTTCACGGGCCAGCCCCTGCTGCCCCTCATCCGAGATCATTTCCTCGTAATGGTCATAGCAGCGCGCCGCGTCGCCCTTGAGATACTCCAGCACCCGCGCGGCCTCTTCCCCGGTCAGTGCCTCGCCCCGGCCCTGGTTGTTCACGGTCGATTGCGCGGCCAGGTCCTCGGCCCGAGGGATGTAGAATTCCCGGTCGAGGATCGAGTAACGCGCGGAATATTCGTTCACGTTGGCGGTGCGGTGGCGGATCCACTGGCGGGCCACGAAGACCGGCAGCTTGACGTGGAACTTGACCTCGCACATCTCGAACGGGGTCGAGTGCCAGTGCCGCATCAGGTAGCGGATCAGACCCGCATCGTTGCTGACCGACTTGGTGCCCTTGCCGTAAGAGACCCGCGCCGCCTGGCAGATCGCGGCATCGTCGCCCATGTAGTCGATCACCCGGACAAAGCCGTGATCCAGCACCGGGGCGGCCTTGTAGAGATGCGCCTCCATCCCCTCGGACACCGCGCGCAGGGTCTGTTTGGGCTCGCCGCGCAGGGCGTCGATCTCGGCCTGTTGGTCTGGGGTGACGGGCATGGCGGGGTTCCTTGCTGATTCTCGGGTCGGGTCGTGACCTGCTTACTATATCTACGCCAAAATGCACCGGGAACCCCGATATCCTGTGGAAAAGCCCGTGCATATCGTTGACTCGGCCTTTGGATTTCCTGACTATGAGTGAAAAAGAGCCGTCACCGGCCGCCACACCAGAGACCTGTTGGGACAGATTGCCATGAGATACCCGGTTACGATCGCCATTGTGGGCCTTGCGGCCTTGTCAGGCTGCCTCGACGGCACCAACCCTTTCATGGTGGACTCGCCCGACGGCACCGGCTCCGAGCAGCTGGACGAGAACGACCCCAATACCGACGTCAACAACCAGTTTCTCTATGACCCCGACCGCGGGCTGACGATGAACGCGGTGCAATACGACGCCGCGAATGACGAGCTGGTGATCAACAACTTGCCATTCGACGGCCCCGACGGGCGCTATGACAATATCGCGGGCACCACCTCGACCGACGCCAACGGCATCACCAGCGGCGTCTACGAAAGCCGGCAGACCGCCACCACCGGCCTGGTCAAGCACTACGCCGTTTTCGTCCGCGGTGACTACCTGGAGGCGACGGCGGCCAATTCCCGCGACTGGTTCGGGTTCGGCTATGGCGGGGCCAATATCAACCGCAGTGATTTCGGCCTGCCCAGCGGGATCGGCGAATATGTCTATCGCGGCGTCTATGGCGGCGCGCGAACCTTCGACAATGGCGGCGGGATCGAACTGACGGCGGGGGATGCGACGCTGATCCTCGACGTTCTGGACTTCGACCCGATCTAGGGCATCCAGGGTGCGATCGCAGGCGACATCACCAACCACGTGGCTCTGGCCGAGGACGGGACAACGGTGGTCGACAACCTGCCGGACGTGATCCTCGCCGTTGTCAGTTTCAGCACCGACCAGGGCGTCTTTGAAGGGGGCGAAGCCACAACCGCCCTCCCCGTAAGTGGCGGCGTGGCCGACACCGGCAGCTACGAAGGCATCTTCGGCGGCCCCGACGGCGAGGAAATCGGCGGTTACACCGTTCTTGAAGGGCCCGGAAACGTGCAGGTGACGACGGTCGAGACGATCCAGTGGACCTACACGTTCGAACAGGACATCATCGTGGGGGGCGTCGTGGTCGGAACCCAGACCATTACCCAGACCGGCACGACAAGCGGCTTCGACTCCATCCCGGCCAGCGAGTTGCAGGAGGTGACCAATGCCGGCGGCGATATTCCGGCCTTCATCGGCGCGCCGACCTCGGGCATTCCGGCCGGGGCCGACACGGTCAGTACAACCCAGACTTTCGAATTCCTGAGCGACTACCAGGCGCGTGAAGTCGGCGTCTTCGTCACAACGCAACAATAAGAGGGCGTGATGTGGCGGCTTCTTGCAGCAGTCGCAACTGGCGTCATCATGACACTCGGGCCGGTGGCGGTGCCGCCATCGGCCCGAGCCCAGGAGCGGATCTCGGTCGCTGAAGGCCGAGAGTTGGCCGCCCGCCTTTACAGCCTGCGCCAGTTCCGCGCCCTGCGCGAAGTGACCCGCGCGCTTCTTCAGGCCGACCCGGAAGATATCGGCATTCTGATCCTGCTGGCCCGTGCCGAACAGGGTTTGGGCGACACCGAGGCCGCAGACATGGCCGCCACCCTCGCATGGCAAAACGCACAGACGGAGTCGGAAAAACTGGCCGCGGCATTGACGGTGGCCGAGATCGCGACGAATGCTGATCGCCTGACCAGGGCGCAATTCTGGCTGCGTCGCGCCGCGAACCATACCCGCACCCCGCGCGAAGACGCGTTCGTCGCCCGTGCCTTTTCTCAGGTGCGGCGCGCCAACCCCCTGTCCATCAAGCTGGATTTCGGCATGTCGCCCAGCGACAACGTGAACAACGGCACATCCAACGAATATGTCACCTTCGCTTTCCTGCCGGACGCCTTTTCCGACCTAGAGTGGATCGTGCCGCCGGACGAACGGCCCCTGTCCGGCATCGAGTTGAGCCTGTCCGCCGACCTGCGCTACCGGTTGGCCCAGGGCGCGCGCAGTCGCACCTCGCTGGAGGCCGGGGTTTTCGGCAAAACCTACATCATGAGCGCCGAGGCCCGCGAAGACGCCCCCGAGGTCAGCGGCGCGGCCCTATCCTATGGCCAGGCCTACCTTGGCCTGGGGCGGCAATGGGTGCCGGAAGGCACCCAGACAACCTATTCGGCCAGCCTGCGCTACATCCTCGAAGCCGATGCCGACGGCCTCTCTGCGCATCGGCTGTCTGGCGACATCGGCGCACAGATGCCGCTGTCCGAGACCATGACCCTGTCCTATGGGGCAGGCCTGGAGCGCGCGCGATATACGACCGGCGAAACCGCCGACCGCGCCACCTTGCGCGGGCACTGGGCGCTGGACCTTGCGAACGAGGACGTTTTGTCCTTGTCGGCCCGCCTGGTCCGGTCCCGTTCTGACGCGATGGACCGGGACTATCGCAGCGCAACAGTCAGCCTGGGTTATGATTTCGGACAGGTTACCGACGCGCTTTCGCTTAGTGTCGTGGCCGAACAGCGTTGGCAGATCCATGACGCGGTGTCCCTGGACCCGTCCGGCCGGGAAGACAGCCAGCAGAGCCTGAAACTCTCAGCCGGTTTTCCGAACATGCAGGTCTATGGGTTTGAGCCGGTCGTGACATTGCGCCACCAGAAAACCGAGTCTTCGGTGCCCTCTTATGACAGCGTTACGACGACAATGGGGCTGTTCCTGCGTTCACGTTTCTGACTTTTCACACCGGGCGGGCATGCTACGTTTCCCGAAGACAGTGAAAGGAGACCGCATGCCGCTGAAATATCTGCACACGATGGTCAGAGTGAAAGACCTGGAAAAATCCATGGCTTTCTACGAGTTGCTGGGCCTGAAGGAAACGCGCCGGTTCGAAAACGAAGGAGGCCGTTTCACGTTGGTTTTCATGGCCCCGCCGGGTCAGGAAGACTGCCCGGTCGAGCTGACCTTCAACTGGGACGGCGACGACGGGCTGCCCGATGACAGCCGCCATTTCGGACACCTCGCCTACGAGGTGGACGACATCTATGCCACGTGCCAGCACCTCATGGACAATGGCGTGACGATCAACCGCCCGCCTCGCGACGGACGCATGGCCTTCGTGCGTAGCCCCGACAACATCTCGGTTGAACTGTTGCAGGCCGGTGAGGCTCAGGCCCCTGCCGAGCCATGGGCCAGCATGGACAATTCCGGCCATTGGTAAGGGCGGGGCTCTTCGCGCTGGCCACGTTCGTCGCGGCCCCGGTGGAGGCGTGCCGGCTGGCGCTGGCCCTCGCGCTGGACGTCTCCTCCTCGGTGGATGCGGCGGAAGATGCGTTGCAACGGGGTGGGCTGGCTTCGGCGCTGGTCGCCCCCCAAGTGCAGGCGGCCTTCCTCGCGCCGGGCGATCCGGTGGCGCTGGCCATCTATGAATGGTCGGGACGCTTCAAGCAGGTGCTTGTGCAGGATTGGGTGCTGATCCGCTCGCCGGCGGATTTGCAGGCGGTTTCGGCGCAGGTCGCAAACAGCCGCCGCAGCCATGAAGATTTCCCTACGGCGATGGGCTATGCGCTGGGTTATGGCGCCACACTGCTGCGGCGTGCGCCCAACTGCGCGGCGTCGACGCTGGACGTATCCGGCGACGGGATCAACAACGAAGGCTTCGGCCCCGCAGAGGCTTATGGCGCCTTTCCCTTCGACGGTGTCACGGTCAATGGGCTGGTGATCAATGGCGGTGAATACGAGGCCGAGTTGGACCTGGTGCGCTACTACCTGAACGAGGTGATCCGGGGCCCGGCCTCATTTGTCGAGGTGGCGCAGGGGTTCGACGATTTCGAACGCGCCATGCGCGCCAAGCTGATCCGGGAACTGGGCGTTCTCATGCTGGGCGAGGCACGGTGAGGCGAGGGGTCGTGCTGGCCGGCCTTCTGGCGTTGCTCGCCGGATCGGCTGCGGCGCAGTGCCGGCAAGCCCTCGCGCTGGGGCTGGACGTGTCGGGATCCGTCGATGAACGGGAATACCGGCTGCAACTGGACGGGCTGGCCGGGGCGCTGACGGCACCGGCGGTGCAGGCCCGGCTCTTGGCGCAACCGGAGACCCCGGTGAGGTTGGCCGTCTACGAGTGGAGCGGGCCACGTGATATGCGGCTTCTGGTGCCCTGGACAGCGATCACCGGGCCGGACCGGCTGCGGGACGTAATCGAAACGCTCAGCACGACCCACCGCGTGCGGGCCCACCCTGGAACGGCGCTTGGCACCGCCATGCAGACCGGCATCGCCATGCTGGAGGAGCAGTCCGAGTGCTGGAAACGCACGCTCGACCTGTCCGGCGACGGCAAGGCAAATGCCGGCATCCGCCCGCGCGACGTGCCCCCGGCCCCGCCGGGGATCACCATCAACGGGCTGATCATCGGCGACCCGAACGCCCCGACCAACGAACCCTTCATGGAGTTGGTGGCCTATTACCGGGCCTACGTGCTGCGCGGACCCGGCGCCTTTGTCGAAAGCGCACTCGGCTTCGAGGCCTTCGAGGCGGCGATGCAGCGCAAGCTTCTGCGAGAATTGCAGGCCGTGGCGATCGGCGCGCTGGCAGAATAACGCCCAAACGAACTAGTAGATGTAACGGATCTGGTCGGACCAATAGCGCTCGACCCGGCGCAGAGCCGTGGTGATCTCGTCGATCGCGTCCATGCTCAGAACGTCCCTGTCCTGAAGCCCACTGGCATGGTTACCGAACAGCCCTGCGACGATATCGCGGACGTCGCGGCCCTTCTGTGTCAGCCGCACCCGGACCGAGCGGCGATCGATCTCGCATCGCTGGTGGTGCATGTAACCCATTTCCACCAGTTTCTTGAGGTTGTAGCTGACATTCGAGCCCTGGTAGTATCCCCGCGTCTTGAGCTCACCCGCCGTGACCTCGTTGTCGCCGATGTTGAACATCAACAGGGCCTGGACCGCGTTGACCTCCAGGATGCCGACGCGTTCGAACTCGTCCTTGATGACATCAAGCAGCAGGCGGTGCAGCCGTTCGACCAGCATCAGAACCTCGAGATAAGAGGTCATGAAGCCGGCGTCATAGGCCCGCTTCTGGCCGTTCGTCGCGGTGTCGGGAACCGTATGGAATGACATGCAACACCTCCGTTCTGTGCCGTTGCAGACGAAGGCATGGCATGCAATTGCCGAATAATCGGTTAAGTCGCGGCAAATTCGCGAAATCGGCCCGTCAGGCGCGGCGCATACCCTCGGACATCCCGGCGATCATCCCCGCGTAGACCGCGGGCGGCGCGGCCTGCCCGGAAACCCATTGATACAGGTCGTGATCGTTCTCTGACAGAAGCCGGTCGTAGAGGTCGAGCTCGGTCGCCTCCATCTCCGCCAGGTGGGCATCGGCAAAACGGGTCAGGATCAGGTCCATCTCCTTGATGCCCCGCCGGATCGACCGCATGTAAAGTCGCTTCCGGCGAGTGTCGATATCTTCGCTCATGTGGCGTCGCTCAGCACGGCACGCAGGCGCTTTTCCAGTTGCGCCAGCTTTTCGCCCGATTGCACCATCTGCGCGCGCAGGCTGCGCATCTCGAGCAGGATATCCCGCAGGTCCGAGGCCTCGATGTGGTTTTCCTCGGGCAGGTCGATGCCGTCGCCTTCGCCGGTGAGCAGCCAACGCAGGGACACGCCCAGAAGGCCCGACACCATCTGAAGCTTGTTGGCACGCGGTTCGTTGAGGTCATCCTCCCAGTTGCGCAGCGTGCCCAGCTTGACGCCCAGCTTCTTGGCCAGGTCCTTCTGGGTCATCGACGCGGCCTCGCGCGCCGCGGCAAGGCGATCCCCGAAGGTGGCCGTATCCTCGCTGAACCACTCGGTCTTTTCTTCTTCGGTCATGGTGTCCTCTGAACTTGTCTGTCCGGTTCGCCCCCCCTATGACACGTCGCACAGGGGAATACAAAACCGAGGCCGACCATGTCCTTCCTTTCCGCGACACTCGCGCGGGTAAAACCATCGCCCACCATCGCGGTGACGACCAAGGCGGCCGAGCTGCGCGCGGCAGGCCGCGACATCATCGCTCTGGGCGCGGGCGAGCCGGATTTCGACACGCCCGCCCATATCCGCGCCGCCGGGATCCGTGCGATCGAAGAGGGCAAGACGCGCTACACCGCGGTCGACGGCATCCCCGAACTCAAGGCGGCGATCTGCGCCAAGTTCGCCCGCGACAACGGGCTGGACTATGCGCCGTCGCAGGTCTCGGTGTCGTCTGGTGGCAAGCAGGTGCTGTATAACGCCCTGATGGCCACGCTGAACCCCGAGGACGAGGTCATCATCCCTGCCCCCTACTGGGTCAGCTACCCCGATATGGTGCTGCTGGCGGGCGGCACACCGGTGACCGTCGAGGCGGCACTGGAAACCGGGTTCAAGATCACCGCAGATCAGCTCGAGGCGGCGATCACGCCGAAAACCAAGTGGTTCCTCTTCAACTCGCCCTCCAACCCGACCGGCGCGGGCTATTCCTGGGACGAGTTGAAGGCGCTGACGGATGTGTTGATGCGACACCCGCATGTCTGGGTCATGACCGACGACATGTATGAACACCTGGCCTATGACGACTTTACATTCTGCACGCCCGCGCAGGTCGAACCGGGGCTATATGACCGGACGCTGACGGTGAACGGCGTCAGCAAGGCCTATTGCATGACCGGCTGGCGCATCGGCTACGCGGCAGGGCCCGAGGCGCTGATCGCGGCGATGCGCAAGGTGCAGTCGCAATCCACATCGAACCCCTGCTCGATCAGCCAATGGGCGGCGGTCGAGGCCCTGAACGGCCCGCATGATTTCATCGCAGCCAACAACGAGGCCTTCGTGCGCCGCCGCAACCTGGTGGTCGAAATGCTGAACGAGGCCGAGGGGATCGAATGCCCGATGCCCCAGGGCGCCTTCTACGTCTATCCCTCCATCGCGGGCTGCATCGGCAAGACCAGCGCGAATGGTGCCAGGATCGTGGATGATGAAGCTTTCGCAACGGCCCTGCTGGAGGAAACCGGCGTCGCCGTGGTCTTCGGCGCGGCCTTCGGGCTCAGCCCGAATTTCCGGGTCAGTTATGCGACATCGGATGAGGCGCTGCGCGAGGCGTGCGGCCGGATACAGGCGTTTTGCGCCGGGCTGCGCTGAGCACCGGGCCGCAGGCGACGCAAATTCTGGCGCGCGCGGCCCCGCTCTGCTAGTTTTTCGACAACGCCGGACAGAGGCGGGTGAGTGACAAGGGGCAGAGATGGGCGCAGAGCTTCCTGACTATTATTTCCGGGTCAAGGAAAACGGGGCAGCCGTGTTCAAGGTGGATACCGAGAACCGCCAACGCCGGATCGAGATGGACCAGATCGCGGTCATCAACATCAACAACGGGCAGATCAAGCCGCAAGGGGACCGGACGCTCAGCGACGCGGACCTCGCCGTGATCCAGTCCTGGATGGAAGAGCGGACCGAAACCCTTGCCCGGCGCACGGTGGACGACATTCACCGCGCCATCGACCACCTGAACCTGACGACGCAATGGGCGCAATCCAAGGCCACCGACGAGCAGTTGGAGGCCTTCACGGACGAATTGCTGCTGGCCATGCACGACCTGCGCTCGGTGCTTGTGCGCAAGAAGGCCGACCGCCTGATGAAGGGCAAGGACGCAGCGGAATAATCTGGCCGATCATTCGCCCGGCGCGGTCTTCGGCAAAAGCTCTTCCATCGCGTTCATCGCCAGGCTCCGCCCGGCTTCTCGCATGGTCAGGTAGGTGCAATCGGCGCCAGCCTCTTCGATCAGGTTGAGGTGTTCGTCATGCAGGGCATGGCTGACGATCGGGCCGGTGAACCCCTTGGCCCGCAAGGTGCGGGCGGCGATCACCTTGGCCTCAAGGTCATTCATGGCCAGAACGGCGGCCTTGATCCGGCCCAACTGGACCCCTGCCCAGAAATTGCTGTCCTCTGCATCGGCAAAGACGACATTGCGTCCGGCCTCGGCATGGGCGGCGGCCTTGTAAGTGTCGGCATCCAGCCCGATGGGATTGAGACCGCGTTCGGCCATGACCTCGTAGGCGGCGGACCCGGTCCGCCCCATCCCGAAGATCAGCACATCCGCATCGCCAAGGTCCGTGGGCTGTTCATCAGGGTGGCGCGTGACCCGCTGAAACGGTTTCAGACGGTCGCTGAACCGTTCGAACAGCGGATGCGCCAGGTGATTGATCGGCGCGGCGACCAGGAAGGACACCGAAACCGCGATCGCCAGCGGCACCACGAAGGGTTCCGCTGCGGGGATGCTCGTGGCGACGATCAGGCCGAATTCGCTGTAGACCGTGAGCGACAGCGCTGAAAGGAAGGCCGTTCGGGCGCGCAGCTTGAATGCCAACAGCAGGAAGAAGAACAGGATGCCCTTGAGCGGCAGAAGAACGCCGAGCACCAGCGCGAACAGCACCGCATTCCAATCGGGCAGGCCCGACATGCCGATGGACAGGAAGAACCCGACGAGGAACACCTCCTTGAGGGACCATAGCGAATTCGACAGCTCGCCCGCCCGCGGATGGGTGGACAGCATCAGCCCCATGACCAGCGCGCCGATCTCGCCTTTCAGCCCGATCACCTCGAACCCGTAGCCGCCGATCACCAGCGCCAGCGCCATCCCCGCCAGCACCAGCACCTCGTCATGACCAGCCCAGTCCAGAAGCTTGTGCAGGACCGGGCGCAGCAGCGGCGTGGCAAAGACCAGAAGCGCCCAGGGCCCGGGCATCTTGCCCGCGAAAACCGCGATGACCACCAGCGCGATGATATCCTGAACGATCAGGATGCCGATGGCGGTGCGGCCGTGAAAGCTGCCCATTTCGCGCTTGGCGTCCAGCATCTTGGCGGCCAGCACGGTCGAGGAAAAAGCAAGCGCGATGCCGACCAGCAGCGCGACATTCCAATCGGTCGTGAAGAACAGCCGGACGAGCGGCGTGAACAGCAGGACCGACAGCGCGAAATGCAGCAGGGACACACCGATCACCTGCGGTTCGCCGATCTGCCTAAGCTTGAGCTTGAGCCCCACGGTGAACAGCAACAGCAGAACGCCCAGATTGGCCAGATAGTCGAGGATCGGCCCCGTCTGGGCCGGCATTCCAAATCGTGGTCCGAATGCGTTGATGACGAAGCCAGCGGCAAGGAACCCCACCAACGGCGGCAGCCCCAGCGGCCGCACCGCCAAGCCAAAGATGAAGGCGGCACCGACCGCGAAAACCTCGAATACCATGCTGGAACCGGCCCCCTTCGCATTGTGCAGTGCTGTCTGATGGGTCCAGAATGGCCAAGCGGCTGGCCTCTTGCAAGGCGCAATCCCTGCCAGCCCCGCAACCGTTGCGCCCGAGGGTCAGGCGCCCCCGGTCTGCTGAATGGGGGCCGTGTCATACCGCGCCAGTTGCCGCAGCAGCCGCACGGTCAGCAGGATCGCCGCCGCCGCCAGCCCCAATGTCATGCCGAACCAGATGCCCGGCCCGCCGTACCCCAGCGGAAAACCCAGCACATAGCCGGCCGGCAGACCTAAGACCCAATAGCTGACCGCCGCCAGCCACATCGGGATATTGGTGTCCTGCATGCCGCGCAGGTTCGACAGGGCGATGATCTGGCCCGCATCGACGAACTGGAACAGCGCCGCGATCATCACCAGGCCCGCGCCCAGCGCTATGACCGCGCCGCGCTGCGGCTCGTCCGGGTCCACGAAGAGCGACACGAGCGTTTCCGGGAAAAGCAGGAAAATCGCGATGGCAAAGACGCCGAACGCCATGGAGAGCGCATACGAGGCCTCGGCCGTGCGGCGCATTTCCGGCCCGTCGCGGCGGCCGAAATGGCTGCCGATGCGGATCGTCGCGGCGTTGGACATGCCGACATGGAACATGAACATCACCGCCGTCAGTTGCAGCGCGATGCCGTGGGCGGCCAGCTCCACCTCGCCGATCCAGCCCATCATGATAGACGACCCCGTGAACAACCCGCTTTCCGACAGGGCCGCCCCGCCCACGGGCAGGCCCAGCTTGAACACCCGCGCCATGATCTCGGAATCGGGTTTCCAGATGCGGCTGAACAGCGCCAGGTCCGGCCGTTTCCATTGGGCATAGACCATTAGGGCGACCATTTGCAGCGTGTGCGTCAGGATCGAGGCCAGCGCCGCGCCCTCGATCCCCAGTTCCGGTGCGCCCAAGTTGCCGAAGATCAGCGCGTAATTGAACCCGGCATTCATGATCAGGGCGGCCAGCGTGATCCACAGCTGCACCGCCGTCAGCTGCACCGCCCCCAGAAAGGACCGCATCACGTGCCCCGCCAAGGCCGGGAAAAAGCCAAGTATGGCAATGCGCAGGTATTTTCCGCCTTCGACGGCCACGGCCTCGGGCTGGCCGATCAGGCGCAACAGGTCGGCGCCCCGCCACAACAGGGCGACGGCCACGAAGCAATAGGCGATGGACAGCCACAGCCCCATCCGGGTGATGCGCCGGGCGCTGACATCATCACCCTGCTCCACCGCCTCGGCCACCATCGGCGTCACGGCATGACCGAACCCCGCACCGACGATGAACAGAACGAACCAAAGACCGTTGGCCACGGTCGAGGCGGCCAGCGCGGTCACGTCATACCAGCCCAGCATGACCGTGTCGGTCATGTGGATCAGGAACCCGGCAAGCGTCGCGCCCACCAGCGGCAGACCAAGCCCGAGAAGCCGCTTTGCATGGGTGATATGAGGGGTCGGCTGCGTCATGAAACAGCCTTACGCCCGGTTTTTGGGCAGGTCCAGAACCTCGTTGGCGGCCCCGGCTAGAAAACGCCCTGCCGCATCAGCAATTGCGCCGCCAGAAGCGCCACCGTCAGGCCGGCCAGCACCTCGACCAGAGCCAGCGCACGAGCGGTGCCGCGCCCGGCCGCGGTCTGCATCAACGCGCTTTCGCGGAACAGGACAGACGCGATCGCAACGACGACCGTTACCGTCGCGGTGCCAAGCCCCATGATGAATGCGCCGATGATACCGGCCCAGTCGATCCCCAGACGCCAGGTCAGGATCAGCAGGAACAGCGCGCCCGTGCAGGGCCGGATCGCCACCGCGCCGATCAGGGCCAGCGCCTCGGGCAGTGACCGCACCGCCTCGGCCTCGGCGACGGTCGGGCCATGGACATGGCCGCAGCTGTCGCAAACGCCTTCGCCATCATGCGCGTGATCGTGCGCGTCGGCCGGGGTCGCGCGCAGCAACTTGCGCGCCCCGCGCCACAACAGCCACAGCCCGATCAGCCCCACCGCGCCATAGGACAGCGCCTCGAACAGCCCGTCGGACAGGCTTTGCACCTGCTCACGGCCCCAGCCCAGCAGCAGCACGGCGGAATAGATCAGGATCACGGCCGTCGCGGCCTGCCCCAGCGACGACAGAAGCGCCAGCACCGAGAGGCGCAACACGGGCACCCGGCGCCCCACACCGTAGCCGCCGATCACCAGCTTGCCATGGCCCGGCCCGGCCGCATGGAAGAATCCATAGGCAAAACACAGGCCCCAAAGGGTTGCCAGCGCGCCCGGCTGCCCTTGTCGCAGCGCCCGCAACGCCTGCGCCATGGCGTTCTGAACATCGCGCTGTCCGACCGCGGCCCAGCGCACCACGCTGTCCGCCCCGCCATAGCCCCACAGCCAGACGGCAAGCGCCAAAAGCGCCGCGACAGGGATCAGCATCAGCCGCCGCATGTCACCGTGATCGTGTCGGCAAAGTCCTCACCCACTTCGGGAAAGAACATCTCGGCCTGGTCCTGCGGCATGGCATAGAGCAATTCGTCCACCCGTTCCGTCGCGGCAATGAGGTCGGCGCGGGTCACCTGGGCGGCGCAGGCCTCGCTTCCCGAGACCGTCACGGGCGTGACCACCGTGTAGGCGGTGTAATAGCCGGGATCGTAGACCTTGACCGTCACATCCCCCGGCGCGGCCTCGACCGGTCGGGTATGGCTTTCGACGATCTGGCCATCCTCGAAGGCAACGCTGGCGTCCCGGCGCGCACCCAATTGAAGCTGTTGCCCCGCCTGCGTGACATAGAGATCGCCCACATAGCCCTCGGGCCAGTCAAGCACCGCGTTGCTCAGGGTCGAAAGCTCGCCCCGCGTCAGGGTGCCATCAAGGTCGTCGTCGATCCCCAGATCCTCGGTCAGCAGCAGCGAGAAGAACTCGTCATAGGTCCAGACAAGGCGCACGGCGGTCAGACGATCGTTCTCGAAAACAAGTTCGACCTCTGCATCGACGAAAAGATGCGGATGGGCCGTGGCCAGCCCGGCCCAACTCGCGCAGACAAGGCCCAGAACCCAACGCATCATGCCGACCCCGTCAAAAAGGCCATCGCGCCGACCAGGCAGAGCGCCGCCTGGGCCAGCGTGTAGGCCAGCCCGACCCAGCGCCACGGACCGGCCTGCGGCGTGCGCCGCGCGACGATGAACACCGCCCGGCCGAGACCGACAAAATAGAGACCGACCAAGGCAAGGAACAACCCTTGCAGCGGGAGCAGTAGCACCGGCCCCATGCCGACCCCGCTCAGCAGAACCGGCACCAGCGCGGCCAGCGGCACGATGATCAGCAACATGCCGAAATTGCCGACCCAGAACGTGTCGCCCAGCCCCTCGCGCCCCTGCAGCATGGATCGGATCCAGGCGCGGGTGAAATAGCGGCGACGGTCCTGGCTGGACCGGGTCAGCTCATCGTAGTCGCCGGGCATGTTGTCCCCTCATGGTCACGTGCAGCGTGGTGCAGGGCGAATGTAGGCAAGTCCGGCAGGGGCGGCCAGTGCCGCATCGGCGCGGGGGCGGAAATCAGCCGTCTCCCGTCGACGGCGGCGATGTGACCTGGCCCGGTCAAAGCACCTTGTCTGCCACCGCGCGGAACCGCGCCAGCGTCGCCTTCACATCCGTAAGCTTGTCCAACCCGAACAGGCCGATGCGGAAGGTGCGGAAATCCTCGGGCTCGTCCACGGCAAGCGGCACGCCAGCGGCGATCTGCATGCCTCTTGCTGCAAACTTGGACCCGTTCTGGATATCCGGGTCGTCGGTATAGCAGACCACCACGCCCGGCGCACCGAACCCGTCGGCCGCGACGGAGCGCAGCCCCTTTTCAGCCATAAGCGCCCGCACCCCGTTGCCCAGGTCCCACTGGGCGTCACGCAGGGACTCGAAGCCCAGCTCGCGGGTCTCGGCCATCGTGTCGCGGAAGGCCCGCAGGCTATCCGTGGGCATGGTCGCGTGATAGGCATGGCCGCCGTTCAGATAGGCCTCCATGATCTGGCGCCATTTGCCGAGATCCAGTGCAAAGCTGTCCGATTGCGTATGGTTCAGCCGGTCGAGCGCCGCCTGGCTCAGCATCACCAACCCGGCCGAGGGCGTCGAGGACCAGCCCTTTTGCGGGGCCGAGATAAGAACGTCGACCCCGGTCTTTTCCATGTTTACCCAGACGCAGCCCGAGGCGATGCAATCCAGCACCATCAGGGCGCCGACCTCGTGCGCGGCCTCGGCCAGCGCGGTGATGTAATCGTCCGGCAGGATGATCCCGGCGCTGGTTTCCACATGGGGGGCGAAAACCACGTCCGGGCGCGCCGCGCGGATCGCCTTTGTCACCTCGTCGATGGGCGCGGGCGCAAAGGGGGCGCGGCTGTCATTGCCCGTCTGACGCGCCTTGAACACCGTGGTCTCGGCGGCAAAGCCCCCAGCCTCGAAGATCTGGCTCCAGCGATAGGAAAACCAGCCATTGCGGACGATCATCGCGTGTTTACCTGCGCCGAACTGACGGGCGACGGCTTCCATCCCGTAGGTGCCACCGCCGGGCACGATCGCCGCGCCCGTCGCGTTGTAGACCTCGCACAACATCTCGTGCAGGTCGCGCATGACCTGCTGGAAGGTCTGGCTCATGTGGTTGAGCGACCGGTCGGTGAAGACCACCGAAAATTCCATCAACCCGTCCGGGTCCACCGGGCTGCGAAACTCGTCTGCGGGCATGCGCTGTCCTCCTTGTGTCGGGCCCGTGATAGGGCGCGGCGCGCGGGAAGGCAAAGCCTATGACGGCGCGTCCGGTCAGTCGTCCCAGCAGCTGACCAGCACCGCCACGTCGGCGGCCAGCTGCGTCAGGGCGGCAGGTGTCATGCTTGCGGCCATGTCGGTGGTGCGCACGGAAACGCCCGCCCCGCCCAACGATCCCACGATCTGTTCCGCGTCGACGGAGAAGGACACTTCCGGTGGCAGAACCTGGCCATTGTCCGACCGGCGCGGCAGCAACATGCCCAGCACGGCGCCCCCATCGTCGAAAACCGGCCCGCCGGCATCGCCCTCCTGCGCGGTAATCGAAAGGCGCTTGACCTCCTCCTCGCCGTTCAAGCCACGGATATCGGCCAGGGTCCCGAAGGTCAGTGCGGGTGTCGCCAGCACCCCGCCATAGGGGAAGCCCGCGACGGCCACCTGGGCCTGAATGCGCGGGATGCCCACGTGGAATTCGGCCACAAGCGGCGGGGCCAACTGATCCTGCGGGCGCAGAACCGCCAGGCCCAACGCCTCGTCCCGGTGCACGATCTCGGCCTCGTGGTCCTTGTCCAGCGTGACCGAGCCGCAGCCCTCGACGGCCTCGGTCGTGGTCAGAACGTCGCCCGCCTCGTTGACGTAAAAGCCGCTACGGTCGCGCAGGGGCCGGCGCACTTGCAGCCCTGAGACCAGGTCTATCGCCTGCTCGGCGTCAGGCGGCGCGATGGAAGGATCGAGCACACCATCGAGCCGGGTGAAACTTGGGCGCATCTCGGCCAGGATGCGCGCACGGCGTTCCTCGTCCCCGGCGGGCCAAACGAGGGTGAAGCCCTTGATGGTGCCATTTTCAAGCGACACGCTGGTGAAGGAATGCACCTCGTCGCCGATCCCCTCGATGGTGAAGCCGCGGGAATTGCGTTCGCGCGGGCCATCGGTGGGCACGATCTCCAGCGTCTGCATGATCTCGTAAAGGCCGAACATGCGGGTTTCGTCGCCGGGCTGCGAGATCAGCAAGACCTGTGCATCAAGCTCGCCCGAAGCGGAATAACGCGCGAAAGGCGGATCATAAGCCTCGAAGGCAACCACGCCGGTCGGGATCAGCATCTCGATCCCGGCGGTCTCGTCACGCACCAGCTTCAGGTCCATCCCGTCGAGAATGGCATTGTAAGCTGCCAGCAACTCGGCCCGCTGGCCGGTCGTCATGACGCCCGTCGCCTCGTGATTGTTGGCCTCTTGCCAAGCGGCCATGGAGCCGCGCGTGCCGCGGCCGAACAGCCCGTCGATGGCGCCATTATAGAACCCGGCCCATTGCAACATGCTCTGAAGTTCACGCTTTTCGTCACGGCTCAGCAGCCGTTCGGCGGCACGGGCCTCGGCCACGGTTTGATCGGGGATCTGAACAGGCTCCGGCTCGACCTGGACAATGGCCTCCGGTTCCTCCTCGCCCGCTGGCGCGGTTGCGGCCTCTTGTGTGCCGATCACCCCGGCGGGCCAATAGCGTTGACGGAACTGGCTGCCATCGACCACGTAGCTGTCCGAAGGGATCAGCCCGCGGGCGCGCAGGGTGCGCCGCACCGCCTCGGCCTCGCTGGCAGAATAGGGCCCCAGCGCGATGCCATACCATCCGGACCCAAGGAAAAACCCGTTCACATCGGCCACGCCCGCTGCCGCGTAACCGCGCGCGGCGTCCTGCGCGCCGGTCAAGGTGCGCTGCGCCTCGATCTGGACCCAACTGGACTGTTGCGCCCGGGCCTCGCCCGTGGCCGCAAGGCCGACCGCGAAGGCCAGCACCACACCGAAAAGAAACCCCGTCAGGTTGCGCAGCATACCGTTATCATCCCCGTTTTGATCCGCGTCGTCGTCATGGTCCGTCCGGCGGCGGGTATCGTCCCGCCTGCCGCCCCGCTCGACAACTTACCAAACCGTCGGCACATTGCACCCCGAAAATGCCACAGGCGTGGCGGGCGGGCGCATTGACCCTGCCCGCCGCCGCGCCTATTGAAGCGCCCGTATCGAACCCGCATCGACTTCGCGCATGTCCTGCCCCTGCACGGCCAGCGCGACGGCAAGTGAGAGGCCGCGCCCTATGTCCGACAAGCCCACCAGCTTTCAGGAAATCATCCTGCGACTGCAAACCTACTGGGCGGCGAAGGGATGTGCGGTTCTGCAGCCCTACGACATGGAAGTCGGCGCCGGCACCTTTCACCCGGCCACGACCCTGCGCAGCCTTGGAACGCAGCCCTGGGCGGCAGCCTACGTGCAGCCTTCGCGCCGGCCCACGGACGGGCGCTATGGCGAGAACCCCAACAGGCTGCAGCACTACTACCAGTTCCAGGTGCTGATCAAACCAAGCCCGCCGGACCTGCAGGACCTTTACCTCGGCAGCCTGGAGGCCATCGGCATCGACATGGCCACCCACGATATCCGCTTTGTCGAGGATGACTGGGAATCTCCCACTCTGGGCGCATGGGGCCTTGGCTGGGAGGTCTGGTGCGACGGCATGGAAGTCAGCCAGTTCACCTATTTCCAGCAAGTGGGAGGCCATGATTGCCACCCGGTCTCGGGCGAGTTGACCTACGGGCTGGAACGGCTGGCCATGTACGTGCTGGGCATCGACCACGTGATGGACATGCCCTTCAACGCGCCCGATGCGCCGATTGCGCTGAAATACGGCGACGTGTTCCGCCAAACGGAACAGGAATATTCCCGCTGGAATTTCGACGTGGCCGATACCGAGGTCCTTCTGCGGCATTTCGAAGAGGCCGAGGCGGAATGCCGCGCGATCCTCGACCAGCCGCACGAGGACCCCAAGACCGGCCAGCGCATCATCATGGCCCACCCGGCCTATGACCAGTGCATCAAGGCCAGCCACATCTTCAACCTGCTGGATGCGCGCGGCGTGATCTCCGTCACCGAACGGCAGGCCTATATCGGCCGCGTCCGGGCCCTGGCGAAACTATGCGCCGACGCCTTCGTCCAGACCGAAGCCGGCGGGGCAGCAGCATGAACGCGGCGAGATTTGCAGTTCTGGGGATCGTCCTGACGGCCATCGTGGCGGGCGTGTCGCTCTATTATCTTCAGGTCTATGCCTATTACGACGAGGTCTCGGCCGAGGAAGCGGGCGAGGTTCAATTGACCTCTGTCGTATCCGGCCAGCCCGAGATCATTCCCTACGAGAATTTCGAGGGCATTGATTCCAACAGCAGCCCGATCCGCTTTCGCGCCTGTTTCGAGACGCCGTTGTCGCAGGCGCTGCTGACCGAAACTTATGTGATCAGTGACGATGCCGTGCCGCTGAACGGGCCGGATTGGTTCGCGTGCTATGACGCCCAGGAAATCGGCGCGGCGCTGGAAAGCGGCGAAGCGATCGGTTTTGTCGGCGTCGAAAACATCGAATACGGCATCGACCGCGTGGTCGCCATCATGACAGACGGGCGCGGCTTTGTCTGGCACCAGATCAACCGCTGCGGCGAAGTCGTCTTTGACGGCGAGCCCGTCCCCGATGATTGCCCCGAACCCCCGGAGGCCAACTGACATGCCTGATCTTCTGATCGAACTCTTCTCCGAGGAAATCCCCGCGCGGATGCAGGCCAAGGCCGCCGCCGACCTGCAACGCCTTGTCGCCGACGGGCTGGTCGAAGCCGGGCTGACCTATGCCGGGGCAGGTGCGTTCCATACGCCGCGCCGTCTTGCGCTGTCCGTGGAGGGGCTGTCAGCAGAAAGCCCCGACACCCGCGAGGAACGCAAGGGCCCCAAGGTCGGCGCGCCCGACAAGGCCATCGAGGGCTTCTGCCGAGGGGCGGGCGTGGACAAGGACGCGCTCGAGATCCGCGATACCGGCAAGGGCGAAGTCTATTTCGCCGTGATCGAAAAGAAGGGCCGCAAGGCGCCTGAAATCGTGGCCGAGGTTCTGGAGAACACGATCCGCCATTTCCCCTGGCCCAAGTCGATGCGCTGGGGCGCGGGCGCCTTGCGCTGGGTCCGTCCGCTACATTCCATTCTGTGCATCCTGACCAACGACGAGGGCGCCGAGATCGTCCCGCTGGAAATCGACGGCATCACCGCCGGCAACACCACGCGCGGGCACCGGTTCATGGCGCCCGATGCCTTTGCCGTGACGTCGTTCGACGATTACGAGGCCAAGCTGAAGAAGGCCAAGGTCCTGCTGCGCCCCGAGGAACGGGCCGAGCATATCTGGCAAGACGCCTCCAACCAGGCCTTTGTCGCAGGGCTGGAGCTGGTCGAGGACAAGGGCCTGCTGGCCGAGGTTGCCGGGCTGGTCGAATGGCCCGTCGTCCTGATGGGCGAGATCGACGCCGATTTCCTGCAATTGCCGCCCGAGGTGCTGCAGACCTCGATGAAAGAGCACCAGAAATTCTTCTCGGTGCGCGACAAGACCGGCCAGATCACCCGCTTTGTCACCGTCGCCAATATCGAGGCCCCCGATGGCGGCAAGACCATCCTGGCGGGCAACCAGAAAGTGCTGGCCGCGCGGCTGTCGGACGCGAAATTCTTCTGGGAAAACGACCTGCGCGTCGCCAAGGCGGGCATGGGACCATGGCTGGACAGCCTGGCCAACGTGACCTTCCACGGGAAACTGGGCAGCGAACAGGACCGGATCGACCGGATCGCCGCCCTGGCCCGCAACATCGCCCCTTTCGTGGGCACCAAGCCCGAGATCGCGGAAAAGGCCGCCCGCATCGCCAAGGCCGATCTGGCCAGCGAAATGGTCTATGAATTCCCGGAACTCCAGGGGCTGATGGGCCGGTACTACGCCGAGGAAGCGGGCTTCGACGCCGAGATCGCCGCCGCCTGCGAAGAGCATTACGCGCCCCTTGGCCCCTCCGACGACGTCCCCGCGGCGCCGGTATCGGTCGCGGTCTCATTGGCCGACAAGATCGACAAGCTGGCCGGTTTCTGGGCCATCGACGAGAAACCGACCGGGTCCAAGGACCCCTTTGCCCTGCGCCGTGCGGCGCTGGGGATCATCAGGCTTGTCCTGACGAACGACCTGCACCTGCACCTGGACCGTTTCATCGACGCGCAACTCCTGCGTCACAAGGTCGAACTGAACCGGGACCAGGTCGAAGACGACGAAATCGACACGCTGGAAGAGATCCTCGACGAGATCGCCGATCACGGGGTCTTCGGCGCCGCCTATCGTGCCGTGGTCGAAACCCGCGGCAAGAAGGCCGGGGCGGTGACCAAGCTGGTCCATGAAAAACTGCCCGATGCCAGCGACGACCTGCTGGGGTTCTTCCACGACCGGCTCAAGGTGCATCTGCGCGACGAGGGCATCCCGCACGACGTGATCGACGCCTCGCTCGCCATGGCGGGCAATGACGACCTGACCTTGCTGGTGCGTCGGGCCGAGGCGCTGGCCGATTTCCTCAAGACCGAGGATGGCGAAAACCTGATCCAGGGCTTCCGCCGTGCCAACAACATCCTGACCCAGGCCGAGGAAAAGGACGGGGTCGAATATTCCTTTGGCGCCGATGTGAAATTCGCCGAAACCGACGAGGAAAAGGCCGTGTTCGCCGCCTTGGATGACGCCGATACCCGGATCGGCGCTGCCATGGAGACCGAGGATTTCGTCGCCGCCATGTCCGCCATGGCCGACCTGCGCGCGCCGATCGATGCCTTTTTCGAAACGGTCCAGATCAACGCCGACAGCGAGGTTTTGCGGCGCAACCGTCTGAACCTTCTGTCACGCATCCGGTCGACCTGCCTTGGCGTGGCCGACCTGCGGCGGATCGAAGGGTAGGCCCGCCTGTCGGTCATGAAAGCGTTACGTTAGGCTTGCGCCGAATCGCCCGAGGCCTAATGTGCAGCACAACAGGAGTGCTGCGATGCAGAAAGTCGTGACCTTGAAGGATATGTGCGTCATCACCCGGACCGCGCCCATGGCGGCGGAGGTTCATGGCGGGCGTGCGAAATGCCTGCAACGACTGGTCCGGCTGGATTTCCCGGTGCCCAAGACCGTGGCATTGTCCTTTGACGCGGTTCGCCGCATCGCGGCGGGTGCCCCGCCCGATGCCGCTGCCATCTTGCGTGAATTTCCGACCCTGCCGCTCTTGTCCGTGCGCCCCTCCAGCCTGAACCCCGATTGGGGCGGGCCGGGCGCGATGCTCAATATCGGCATGAACGCGGCCAAGCATGAAGAGCTCTGCGCGACCATCGGCGAGGAGTTGGCGACGCGGCTCTACATGTCCTTCGTACAGTCCTACGCCATTCACGTCGCGCGGCTCGATGCCGATGAATTCGACGCTTCGGCCCATCCAAGCATCGACAATCTAAATGCCATGCTGTCGGTCTACGAAGCCGAGATGGACGCGCCCTTCCCGCAAGAGGCCGAAACCCAGCTTGCCGAGGTTCTGCGGTCGATGGCGCGAGCCTGGGACGGCACCAGCGCGCGCCTGCTCCGCCAGGCCAAGGGCGCCCCAGCCGATGCCGGGCTGGGCTTGGTCGTGCAGGAAATGGCGCTCGGGATCGGACCTGGCGAAAGCGGCTATGGCGTCATCCAGTTCATCGACGCCGGAACCGGGCAACGCCGGGTGACGGGCCGCTACAAGGCCCAGGCCATCAGTGGCGAACACCTGCGCGACCAGGACGGCACGCTTTACCTGACTCGCGATCCGCGCGGCGCCTCTTTGGAGGAACGCTGCCCCGACCTCTTTGCGCAGCTGGTCGCATTCGGCGAAACCTGTCGCCAACGCCTGCGCGAGGAAATGGAAGTCAAGTTCGTCGTCCACGATTGCGAAATCATGGTGCTGGACGCAATCCGGGTGCAGCGGTCAAGCCGCGCGGCCGTGCGTGTCGCTGTGGACCTGGCCGAGGACGGAATCATTCCCCGCGAAGAGGCGATCATGCGGGTGGAACCCGACGCGCTGTCGGAACTGCTCCACCGGCAGGTGGATGCCAGCACCGAACGCGATGTGATCACCAAGGGCATCGCCGCCAGCCCGGGTGCCGCTGCCGGACGGCTGGTCTTCTCTGCCTACGAGGCACAGGCCAGCGCCGCACGCAACGAGCCCTGCGTTCTGGTACGCCGCGAAACAACCCCCGAGGACATCCGCGGCATGCATGCCGCCGAGGCCGTCGTGACGGTGCGCGGCGGCATCACCAGCCACGCGGCGGTGATTGGGCGGGGTCTGGGCCTGCCCTGCGTGGTTGGGGCCGATGATCTGGTGATCGACGAGCGCAAGCGGCAGTTCAAAGGGCCGCGCGGCCGCATCTTTACCGAAGGCGACATCGTGACCGTCGACGGCACCACGGGCCAGATCCTCAACGGCCAGGTCCGCATGGTCGAGGCGGCGCTGGACGAGGCGTTCCAGACGCTGTTGTCCTGGGCCGATGCGCTGCGCGATATCGGCATCCGCGCCAATGCCGACACGCCCGCCGACGCCCAGAGCGCACGGAACTTCATGGCCCAGGGCATCGGGCTGTGCCGGACCGAGCACATGTTCTTCGAGAGCGATCGCGTCAACCTGATGCACGAGATGATCTTCTCGGACACACCCGAGGGTCGCGCCGCCGTTCTGGACCGTCTGCTGCCCCTGCAAAGGGCGGACTTCACCGAGGTCTTCCGCATCATGGAAGGTCTGCCCGTCTGCATTCGCCTGTTCGATCCGCCGCTGCACGAATTCCTGCCGTCTGGAAAACCCGGCATGCGCGATCTGGCCGACGTGCTGGACCTGCCACTCAGCCAGGTGGTCGAGCGCATCGAGCAGCTTGAGGAATACAACCCCATGCTGGGGATGCGCGGCGTGCGGCTGGGCGTGACCGTGCCGGAAATCTACGAGATGCAGGCGCGGGCCATCTTCGAGGCCACCATCGCCGCCAGCCAGACCGGCGCGCCGGTGGTGCCCGAAATCATGATCCCGCTGGTCAGCGCCATGAGAGAGGTCGAGCTGGTGCAAGGTCGGATCGACGCTGTTGCCGCAGCGGTCCGTGCCGAAACCGGGGCCGACTTCGATTACCGCCTGGGCGTGATGGTCGAAACGCCGCGCGCCGCCCTGCGCGCCGCCGATATTGCCCAGCACGCGGCATTTCTGTCCTTCGGCACCAACGACCTCACCCAGATGACCTATGGCCTGTCGCGCGACGATGCCGGGCGCTTCATGTCCGACTATGTGCGGCTTGGCGTTTATGAGGAGGACCCGTTCCACAGGCTCGACCTGGACGGGGTCGGAGAATTGCTGCGGATCGGGGCGGAACGTGGTCGGCAAGGCCGCCCGGATGTGACGCTGGCGATCTGTGGTGAACATGGCGGCGACCGTTCCGCCATCGATTTCTGCCGCACCAACGGCTTCGACTACGTGTCCTGCTCGCCGTTCCGGGTGCCGGTTGCGCGACTTTCCGCCGCTCAGTTGTTTCTGGAAGAGAAACACAGAGGGAAGCTCTAGCGGCGAAATCCCATAGCACCACAAGGGCTTGAGACGTGCGGCAAGAGCTGTGCCTTTCATGCACCACGATCATGGCAGCATTGTGTCCGCCGGACTGGACGGAGCGGGGCGCTTGGCCTATGTCCTGCCGCGCTTGCACGAGGCCAATCCGTGCGACACCTGTGGTGGGAAAATGCTCTATCGGAAGTTCATGCGCGCCGCGTTCGCGGCGGGGATCGCTCTTTTCAGTCTTGGAACCGTCGCGACGGCGAACCAGCTGCTGGAGTCTCGCCTGTCCGATCTGCTCGGACAGGAACGCGACGCGATCCGCATGGTGCCCGATAGCCGCCTGACGGCCCTGACCACGCCGCCCGCGCCTGATGCGCGCAAGGTGCGCACCGCACCGGCCGGCATCGCCTACGACCGCGCGTTCCTGGCCGCTCAGCCCTCCCCCAGCGGTGGGGCCCAGTGGGAATGCCTGACCCAGGCGCTCTATTTCGAGGCCCGCGGTGAAAGCGTCCGCGGCATGTTCGCGGTCGGGGAAGTGATCCTCAACCGCGTTGAAAGCAGCCGCTTTCCCGACAGCATCTGCTCGGTCGTGAACCAGGGCACCGGACGGCGCTATGCCTGCCAGTTCACATTCACCTGCGACGGCCATCCCGAAACCGTCCATGAACCGGCCGCCTGGGCCACCGTGGGCAAGGTCGCCCGCCTGCTGATGGACGGGGCCGCCCCGCGCGACCTGACCGATGGCGCGATGTATTACCATACCCGCGCGGTCAGCCCCCGCTGGGCGCGCGTCTTCCCGCGCACGGCCACCATCGGGTCGCACCACTTCTATCGACAAGGCTAGTCTCGTCGCAGGCGGGGTCTTGCCCGTCGCGCATCGGCGCTTGTCCCGCCTCTCAGGCCCTAGTATCCCCGCGAAACGACAAACCGGGGGTGCCCCATGAGTTCCGATATCCGCCTTGCCTTCGCCCACCCGGCTGAACGAGCCGAAGCAACCGTGCCTGCCGAGGGTGCGCTCAATGATCGCATTTCGCTGCGCGACTACGTAACAGAGGTCGAGATCGGGGCCTTCCAGGCCGAGCGCGGCACGATGCAGCACATCAAGTTCAACGTGGTGGTCGAAGTCGCACCACTGTCTGGGCCGATCGACGACGACGTGGATCGCATCCTTTCCTACGACCGGGTGACCGAGGCCATTCAGTACGAATTGGGCGCGGAACGGCTGAACCTTCTGGAAACCCTGGCCGAACGCGTGGCCGAGCGCATCCTGTTGGAGCCCCAGGCCCAGCGTGTTTTCGTACGGATCGAGAAACTCGATCGGGGCCCCGGCGCGCTGGGGGTCGAGATCGCCCGGGAACGCGGCAAGGAAGCCGCCGCCGCCCAGTCCCACGAAGAGGCCCCGCATCCGCGCATCGTCTACCTGACCAATGCCGCCATTGCCGACGCGGGCCTCTCTGGCTGGATCGACGATTTCGCCGCCCGCGACGCGCCGCTGATCTTCTGCGTTGGCCCCGCCGACACCCCGGCCCCGCAATCTGGCGCGGCGCTTGCGCAACGGCGGATCGACCTGTTGGCCATCGAACAGAATGCCTGGGTTCTTGCGGGTCGCGACCGGCGCTGCGTGGTCACCGGGACCCGGACGGAACTGGACTGGGCCATGAAGAACGGCCAGATCTGCGTCTGGGCGCCGTCCAAGATCGTGTTGGACGCGGTGGAAAGCCCCTCGGCCAGCCCCAGCGACGCCCTCGCGCTTGCCGCGTGGTTCGCGACCGAGATGCAGGCCGAAGAGCTTTGCGTTCTGGGCGGGGACGCGCCAGACTGCGACTTGCCCACCCAAAGCTACGCACTGGCCTGACCCGGACGCCCATGACCTACTATCGCCCGATCCCGCAGACCGATCCACACCGTCCCGAGGGCGCCTTGCCCCTGGCTGGCGGCTGGTGCTGGTTCACGCAGGTCGAGCGGATCGAGCGCGACGGCCCCCGCGCGCTGATCGCGGCCAGGGACGTGCCGGGCGATGTGCTTGAGCGCCTGACCGCCCCGCGCGCACCGCTGGCCGGGCTGGCCATGGACCACCCGCGCCTGATGGGCATCCTCAACGTGACGCCCGACAGTTTTTCCGATGGCGGGCTGTTCATGGACCCCGAGGCGGCCCTGGCCCAGGCCCGCGCCATGCAGGCCGTCGGGGCCGACATCATCGACGTGGGCGGCGAAAGCACCCGCCCCGGTGCCCTCGAGGTGGGTGTCGAGGACGAGATCGGACGCACCGCGCCCGTGATTGCCGCCATCCGTGCGGGCAGCGACGGGGCAATTTCCATCGACACCCGCAAATCCATGGTGGCCCGGTCGGCCATCGGCGCCGGGGCCAGCATGCTCAACGACGTGTCGGCCTTTTCCTATGACGGGCGCATGGCGCAGGTCGCCGCCGACAGTGGGTTGCCGATCTGTCTCATGCATGCGCAGGGCACCCCTCAGGACATGCAGGACGACCCCACCTATGATGATGTGCTGCTGGATATTTACGACTTCCTTGCAGACCGGATCGCCATGGCGGAACGGGCCGGCATTCCCCGCGACCGCATCGTCGTCGATCCTGGCATCGGTTTCGGCAAGACGCTGGATCACAACCTGACGCTTCTGCGCAATCTTTCCCTGTTTCACGGGCTGGGCTGCGCGATATTGCTGGGCGTGTCGCGCAAGCGGTTCATCGGCACCCTCGCCGATGCACCCGAGGCCCGCGACCGCATGCCGGGATCCATCGCCGTGGCGCTGCACGGGCTGGCCCAGGGCATTCAGATCACCCGTGTCCATGACACCGCCGAAACCCGCCAGGCCTTCCAGTTGGCCGCCGCCCTGAGAGGAGAGCAGCCTTGACCCGCAAGCTTTTTGGCACCGACGGCGTGCGTGGCACCGCCAATACACCACCCATGACCGCCGAGATGGCCCTGCGGCTGGGGGCGGCCGTGGGCCGGTATTTCCGAAACGACGGCAGCAATGATCACCGCGTGGTGATCGGCAAGGACACCCGCCTGTCCGGCTACATGTTCGAGAATGCACTCACCGCCGGGCTGACCAGCACCGGGATGAACGTGCTGCTTCTGGGGCCGGTGCCAACCCCCGCGGTCGGGCTTCTGACCACCTCGATGCGGGCCGATCTGGGCATCATGATCTCGGCCAGCCATAACCGCGCCATCGACAACGGCATCAAGTTCTTCGGTCCTGATGGCTTCAAGCTGTCCGATGCGGCCGAAGCGGAGATCGAGCACCTTCTGGAGGCCGGGGTCGAGCCGGTGCAGGCGATCAATATCGGCCGCGCCCGCCGCATCGACGATGGCCGGTTCCGCTATGCCGAGAGGGTGAAGTCGACCTTTCCCCACGGCCATACCCTGGCCGGGCTGAAGGTGGTGGTCGATTGCGCCAATGGCGCGGCCCACCGCGTGGCGCCTGAGGTGCTATGGGAGCTGGGCGCCGACGTCATAACCGTGGGCGTCTCTCCCAACGGCTACAATATCAACGACAATGTCGGGTCGACCGCACCGCGCACCGCCGCCGAAACCATCGTCGCCCATGGCGCGGATATGGGCATCTGCCTGGATGGCGACGCCGACCGGGTGATGATCCTGGACGAAACCGGACAGGTCGCCGACGGGGACCAGGTCATGGGTCTTTTCGCCACCCGCTGGGCCGAGGCCGGGCGATTGGCCGGCAACACGCTGGTGGCGACGGTGATGTCAAACCTCGGGTTGGAACGCCACCTGGGCGGCAAGGGCATCACGCTGGACCGCACCAAGGTCGGAGACCGCTACGTCGTGGAACGAATGCGCGCGGGCGGGTTCAACCTGGGCGGCGAACAATCCGGCCATATCGTGATGACGGATTACGCCACCACGGGCGACGGGCTGCTGGCGGGTCTGCAATTCCTCGCCGCAATGGTCGAGACCGGCCAGCGGGCCTCGGAACTGGCGCGGGTCTTCGAAACCGTCCCGCAGAAGCTGGAGAACGTCCGCTACGCACCGGACAGAGATCCGCTGGCACTTTCTGCGGTGAAAGAGGTCATCGCACAGGCCGAGGCGGACCTGGCCGGCAAGGGCCGGTTGTTGATCCGCAAGTCAGGGACCGAGCCATTGATCCGGGTCATGGCCGAATGCGAGGACGAAGGCCTTCTCGCGCGTGTTGTTGACGGGATCGTCGCGGAAATCGGCCGAAGCGCCGGCTAGGCCCGTGGGGTGAAAAGCCGGATCTGGCTACGCCATTGGCTTATGGCCAGCCCGGTCAGGATCAGCGCCAGCGCGACAAAGAAGCGCCCCGGCAGCGCCTCGTTCAGGACCAGCGCTCCGAAGACCATGGACCAGACCGGCACTTGGTAATTCACCAGCGTCATGAAGACCGCTCCGGCGCTGCGCACCACGGTGACCCGCAACAGCGCGGCAAAAGCCGTGGGCACGAGCCCCAGGAACAGGATCGCCCAGCCCGACAACCCCGGTTGCCAGTGGGGCAGGCCCTCGACCAGCAGCATCGGCGGGATCAGGCAGGCCGCGCCGATGGACAGCGTGATCGCCGCCATGGCGATCGAGTCGACCGGCGGACAGCGTCGGGTCAGCACCGAGGACAGCGCATAGGACAGCGCCGCGCCCAGGCAGGCGATCTGGGCCAGCGGCTCGATCCCCTGCCCAAGTCGCAATGCCCCGGGCCCCAGCAGCACGGCGGCGCCGACGAAACCCAGCAACACGCCCAGCGTCTTGCGCAGGGCCAATTTTTCGTCGCTGAAGAAATGCGCCAAGGGCAGCACGAAAAGCGGCAGCGCCGCCATAGACAGCCCGGCAAAGGCCGAGGGCACGTATTGCTGGCCCCAGCTGAGCAGGAAAAACGGCAAGGCGGTGTTGAGCGGCCCGATCACCGCGAGGTAGGTCCAGACCGTGCGATCCCTTGGCCAGGGGCGCCCCAGAAACCGCATCAGGACCAGCAGCGACACCGCCCCGAGCGTGGTGCGCGCGCAGGCCACGGTCAGCGGGCCGTAGCCCTGCAACGCGATGGACACCACCATGAAGGTGCCGCCCCAGATCAGACCGAGAGCGATGACGGAAAGCCAGTTGGCGGGGGTAGGTTGTGGAGCCATGACCGTCACTTGCCCCGAAACGAAACGGTCCCGCAAGCCTTCGCCTGCGGGACCGGGATCGAATTTTCAGAAATTCGATACGAGGACCGAAATTCCGAAATTTCCGTCCGCTTAGTTCTTGGCCTTGTCGACCAGCTTGCCGGCGGAAATCCACGGCATCATGGCGCGCAGCTTCTCGCCCACCTGTTCGATCTGGTGCTCGTCGTTCAGGCGGCGGGTCGCCTTGAACATGGGCTGGCCAACAGCGTTTTCCTGCATGAAGTCACGCACGAACTTGCCGTTCTGGATGTCGGTCAGAACCTCTTTCATGCGCTTCTTGGTCTCGTCGTAGGGCAGGATGCGCGGGCCCGAGACGTATTCGCCGTATTCGGCCGTGTTGGAGATCGAGTAGTTCATGTTGGCGATGCCGCCTTCGTAGATCAGGTCCACGATAAGCTTCACCTCGTGCAAGCATTCGAAATAGGCCATCTCGGGCTCGTAGCCGGCCTCGACCAGGGTTTCGAAGCCCATGCGGATCAGCTCGACCAGGCCACCGCAGAGCACGGCCTGCTCGCCGAAGAGGTCGGTTTCGCACTCCTGGCGGAAGTTGGTCTCGATGATGCCCGAACGGCCACCGCCGATGGCCGAGCAGTAGCTGAGGCCGATTTCCATGGCCTTGCCGGTGGCGTCCTGTTCCACGGCCACCAGGCAGGGCACGCCGCCGCCCTTGACGTATTCGCCGCGCACGGTGTGGCCGGGGCCCTTGGGCGCCATCATGATCACGTCAACGCCTTCGGGCGCCTCGATCAGGCCGAAATGCACGTTCAGGCCGTGGGCAAAGGCAATGGCCGAGCCGGGCTTGAGGTTGTCGCGGACGTATTTCTTGTAGGTTTCGGCCTGCAATTCGTCGGGCATGGTGAACATCATCACGTCACACCAGGCGGCGGCTTCGGCGATACCCATGACCTGAAGGCCTTCGCCTTCGGCCTTGGCCGCCGAGGGGGAGCCGTCGCGCAGGGCCACGGCCACATTCTTGGCGCCGCTGTCGCGCAGGTTCAGCGCATGGGCATGGCCTTGCGAGCCGTAGCCGAGAATGGCGACTTTCTTGTCCTTGATCAGGTTCACATCGCAATCGCGATCATAATAGACGCGCATGGGGCGGTCCTTTCTGTTGCTGGCTTCTCTCTGGTGGCCCTTATGCAGCCCTGATACCCAGATGGCGAGAGCTGTTTTCATGAGTTTATTTGCCAAGATGAAGTTGTTATTCTCAGATTGAACCATTAGTGATATTTTCATGCTTGATGACCTTGATCGCCGTCTTTTGCGCCAATTGCAGGCCGACCCGACCCTGACCGCCGCCGACCTTGCCGAAAGGTCCGGTGTGTCAGCGCTGCGCGCTACACGGCGGCTGGCACGTCTGGAGGAGCAGGGCATCCTGAAGGGGCGGCGCGCGCGGATCGACTGGACCGCGCTGGGATATGCCGTGGCGGTCAGCCTGCGGTTCACGCTGGAAAAGGCGCAGGCCAATGCCTTTGACGCCTTCATCGCAGCCGCCCGCGAAATTCCCGAAGTGGTCGAGATCCAGACCTTCCTGGGCCGGGTCGATGTGCGACTTTACGTGATTGCCCGCGACATGGCGCATTACCAGCAGCTTTACCGAGACCGCATCCTTGCCCTGCCCCACATCGCTGAGCTGGAGGCGTTGATGACCGTGGCCACGCTCAAGAACGATGAAAGCCTCCCCCTATGATGGACCTGGACACCACCGATCGCGCGCTTCTGCGCGAGATGGCCCGCGATGCCGGGCGCAGCGCGGCGGCCCTGGGCGAGGCCGTGGGTCTGAGCCAGCCCGCCACATGGCGCCGGCTGCGGCGCCTGCGCGAGGCGGGCATCCTGGCCGGGCAACGGGTGGACCTGGATGCGCAGGCGCTGGGGTTCGGCGTCACGGTGTTCCTTGGGGTCAAGCTGGCCACCAAGGGCCGCGTCAGCCTGGAGGATTTCGAACGCGCGGTCACGGCCATCCCCGAGGTGCAACTGGTCGAGCACGTGCTTGGCCTATACGATTACCGGCTGCGGGTCGTGGCCCGCGACCTGGCGGATTTCGAGCGGGTTCTGCGACGCAGGATCATGACCCTGCCCGGCGTCGGCGATGTCGAGGCGAACGTGCTGCTCTCGGATGAACGCCGGCCAGGCCCGATCTAGCCATTGCCCCCGATGGCCAGCCGGGCAAAGATGCGCCCGATGCATGACCATACCGACCACCCGCCCGATTGCGGCTGCCACCTGCATGCCGCACCGCAAGACGACACACCGCCCCAGATGGCGCCGAACACCCTTTATGACGCGCTTTTCGCGCCCCACATGGACAGCGCCGCGCCCTTCCTGGAATGGCAGGGCCGGAAGATTGGCTATGCAAAATTCATGCGACTGGCGGCCCGTGCGGCCAATGCCTATGCCGCCGCCGGGCTCGGCGTCGGTGACAGGGTCGTGGTTCAGGTTGGCAAATCGCCCACCGCGCTGGCGCTTTATGCCGGGGCGGTGCAGGCCGGGGTGGTCTACCTGCCGCTCAACACCGCCTACACACCTGACGAGGTCGCCTATTTCCGGGACGACAGTGGCGCGCGCCTGTTGATCTGCGACCCAGCCTCGAAGCCGACGCTGGAAGGCACTTGCCCTGTCCTGACCCTTGCCGAGGATGGCGACAGCGGCAGCTTCCTGGACCTCATGGCAGGGCAAGAGGATGTGGCCCCGGTCGCCGCGCGCGGGCCCGATGACCTGGCGGCGCTGCTTTATACATCCGGCACCACGGGGCGGTCCAAGGGCGCGATGCTGACCCACCGCAACCTTCTGTCCAATACGCAAACCCTACGCGACCTGTGGCACTTCACCGCCGCCGACAGGCTGATCCACGCCCTGCCGATCTTTCACACGCACGGGCTGTTCGTGGCGACGAACATCACCCTTCTGGCCGGGGGCAGCATGATCCTGCTACCGAAATTCGACACCGACGCCATGATCGCCGCCCTGCCCCATGCCACAGCCATGATGGGCGTGCCGACCTTCTATACCCGCCTGCTGGACGATGACCGGTTGGACCATGACCTGACGGCCGGGATGCGGCTGTTCATTTCCGGCTCCGCCCCGCTGCTGGCAGAGACTCATGACAGGTTCACCGCCCGCACCGGGCACCGCATCCTTGAACGCTACGGGATGACCGAAACCAACATGTCCACCTCCAACCCTTACGACGGCGAGAGGCGCGCCGGCACGGTGGGCCTGCCCCTGCCGGATGTGGACCTGAAAATCCGCCACCCCGAAACCGGCGCCGACCTGCCCCCGGGCGAGATCGGCATCATCGAGGTGCGGGGGCCGAACGTGTTCAAAGGGTATTGGAACATGCCCGAGAAGACGGCGGAAGAGCTGCGGCCCGACGGGTTTTTCATCACCGGCGATCTGGCCGTGCAGGGCGCGGATGGCTATGTCACCATCGTCGGGCGCGCCAAGGACCTGATCATCTCCGGCGGGCTAAACGTCTATCCAAAAGAGGTGGAAGAAGCGATCGACGCCCTTCCCGGCGTGGTGGAAAGCGCGGTGATCGGTGTGCCCCATGCGGATATGGGCGAGACCGTCGTTGCCGTAGTCGTGGGCGATGTGACGCCCAAGGCCGTGCTGTCAGGCCTGACAGAGCTCGCGCGCTTCAAGCACCCGCGTCATGTCGAGATCGTGCCGGAATTGCCGCGCAACACGATGGGCAAGGTGCAAAAAGCGGCCTTGCGTCAGACCTATGCGGGCCTGTTCACCGGCTAATCCTCGTCCTCGGGATCAATCGGTTCGATCAATTCCGGCCCGCTGGCGCGGTTGGAATTCACGGCGCGGCTGACCCGGTGGAACGCCAACACATCCTCTGCCGGGGTCTGCATCAGGGTCGCCGCGCCCTTGCCCGCCTCGCCCAGCCAAAGCGGCCAGTCCTCTTGTTCCAGCACGACCGGGATCCGGTGGTGGATCTCGGACATCGCCTCGTTCGCCCCGGTGGTGACGATGGCACAGGTGGTCAGCGCCTCGCCGTCGCGTTCCCAATCCTGCCAGATGCCGGCAAAGGCCAGCGGCGCGCCGTCTCGGCGGGTGATATACCACGGCAGCTTGGTGCCATCCTCCAGCCGGGTCCATTCGTAGAAGCCACTGGCCGGAACAAGGCAGCGCCGTTCCCGGCAGGCGGTGCGAAAGGCGGGTTTCTCGGCGATGGTTTCGGCGCGGGCATTGATCAGCAGCGGGCCATCGTTCACCGATTTGTACCAATGCGGCACGAAGCCCCAGCGCATGGGCCGCAGGTGGCGGGTGCCCGCATCGCTGGTGACGGTGGCGACCTGCGTGGTCGGGCAGACATTGAAATTCGGCACCTCGGGCAGGTCATTGGCCGGGGCCGCATCGAAAACCTGCGCCATCGCGTCATGCGGCAGGGTCACGGCCATGCGTCCGCACATCGGGCCTACCTCCCGATCCCGGAATAAAGCAGCAGGCCGAAACCGCCCAGTTCCCGGTCGACCTGCGCCCAGAGCGTGCCGAAAGCCAGCGGGTCCAGCCCGGCGCCCCGGGCGATCTCGGCCAGTGTCCGTTTGCCGTTGATCCCGGCGATCAGCCGGGCCGCCCGTTTCGGCAAGCGCACGGTCTCTGTCACCGGGCCGAAGGTCAGCTGAACGGGTTTTCCCGCCCCTACCATCCGCGCCAGCTTGGCCGGATCGCCGCCCTTCAGATGAGGGATCAGCGACAGGTCCGCAGGCCGCGCCCGCGCCGTGTCGCGCCCGGCCTCGACCGCATAGCCCACATGCACCTTGAACGTGCCGCGCAACTGCTCGGCCACGGCCATGCGCGTCGCCGGGTCCAGCCCCTCCGGCACGCCCGCCAGCCGCGAAGGATCATAAAGCGCCGGCTGCACGAAGCCCGACAATTGCCAGCCGGTCTCGGCCATCACCGACAGCAATTCATCGACGGCAAAAGCGCGATCCTGCGAGTGCAGCAACAGGTCGTAGAACCCGGCATCCGATTGCTCGTGATCTCCGACCAGCCGGTTGCGCTTGAACGGGTGATCTTCGGGCAGGCGCGCGTAGATCTCTTTCGCCCGTGCCAACCTGTCCTGCGGCGACAACCCCGCCAGCAACGCACCGAAAGCCGTCTGCAACGGGTAGACACCGCTGCGCCCATAGGGGGCATAGACCATGAAGCCCAGTCCGCCCCCGGGGGCCAGCGCGGCCCGCAGGGCGGCAAAGCCCGCCGCCGGATCCGGCAGGTGATGCAGCACGCCGCAGCAGTCGATATAGTCGAACCGGCCATACTCCGCCGCGTCCAGAAGCGACCCGGTCTCGAAACGGATACCGGTCAGCCCGCGCGCCTTGGCCCGCGCCTCGGCCACGTCGCGAGAGGCGGTCGAGAGGTCAAGATAGGTGATTTCGGCGGGTTTGCCGGCCCACGCCATCATCTGGGCCAACTGGATCAGCCCGTCCCCCGTGCCGCCGCCCGCCACGAGTACCCGCAAGGGCCGCGCCCAGTCCCGCTTGCCGCCAAAGACGAAATGGTCGATCTCGCGCGGATCGGAGGGCGAGCCGGAGATCAGCCTCTTGGACTCGTCCGCGGGGTCACGTTCGGGATAGGGATAGGCCTCATACTGGGCGCGCACCTCGCTCATCGGGACCGTGCCCAGGATTTGCGGGCGATCTCGATCCGGGCCTCCATCATCGACATGTCTTTCAGGATATCCCGGCGCGCGGTGCGGTCCGTGGTTTCGTTCAACTCTTTGCGCAGCTTTTCCAACTCGCGCGAAAGGGACACGAATTCCGGCACACCGCCATTTTCCTTGACCAAGCGGTTGAGCAGCGCGTTTTCGGGGTCGTCACAATCCGGCAAGGGCCGCCCGGCACCGGGGAGATTGTCGAAATCGCCAGCTTCCTCGGCCTCACGGATGCGCTGGTTCACAAGGTCGATCAGCGGATGGTCCATCAGGCCAAACCCGGTGTCATGCGGATCAGGGTCGGGCGATCCGCCTTGAACGCTTCCGTGACGGCCTCTTGCAGGGCCGTCAGGCTGTCCGGTTCTTCCGCCCCTGCCCCATAGGCCCGCGCCAGCGCAAGGAAATCCGGGTTACGCTGGATCACCGCGTTGGGGGCGATCTGGGCGGCGACCATGCTGTCCTCGATCGCGCCCAGCTTGCCGTTGTCCCATAGAAGGATCGGCAGGGGCAGGCCCTGTTCCACCGCAGTGCCCAACTCGGCAATGGTGTATTGAATGCCGTAATCGCCGATGATGCAGAGCGTCGGCAAGCCAGGCCGGGCCATGGCGCCCCCAATGGCGGCCGGCAAGGAAAACCCCAGCGTTCCAAAGCCAGACGGGTGGTGCCAGAAGCCGGGCCGTTCCATCGGCCAGCATTCCAGCGCCACGTAAGCAAACTGGGTCATGTCGGAATAGATCGAGGTCAGATCGGGCAGGCAGGCACGCAGCGCGTCCATCACGGGCAGAACATGCGGCGTTTCCGCATCCACCTGGCCGCGCCAGCGGGCCTTGGCGGATTTGACCTCTGCCGGTGTCCAGTCTGTCGCGGGCTCGTGGCCCTCCAGTGCGGCCAGCAGCACGTCGAAGAAATCCGACGCCCGGGACAGGACCGGCCATTCGCAATCGGGCAGAAACGCGCCGGGGTCGATATCCACCTGGATCAAACGCCCGCGAATACCGGCATCGTCGCGCAACAGATCGGAATGGCTCAGTTCACTGCCCACCAACACCACGACATCGGCCTGTTCGAGGACGCCCTGCGCCTCGGGCCGGGCCATGTTGCTTCGGTAGTTCAGCGCATAGGCACCGACGATTCCGCGCCCGGCATAGGTTTCGAATGAGGCCGCACCCAGCGCCCGCACCGCATCACGCGCCTGATAGCCACATCCCCTTGCGCCGCCGCCGAGAATGAAGAGCGGCCGTTTCGCGCCCAGTATGGCCTCGATCACCGCCGGCATGGGGTCATCCGACCTTTCCGAGGCCACGACGGGGCGCGGGCCGGGCGGCGGCGCCGGGGTTTCCAGCACCGAGATCGGGATCTGGATATGCCGGGGCCGGGGCCGCCCGCTGGCCATCTCGATCAACGCGCGGTCGATCAGGGCATAGGCGGCTTCGGCTGTGCGGGCCTCTTCGGACCATTCGCAAACCGTATCGGCCGCGGCGCGCTGGTCCAGCATCTGGTGCAGTTGCCCGCGCGTGGCGGCTGTCTCATCAAGGCAGGAGGAAATCACCAGCATCGGCACACTGTCCGAATAGGCCTGTCCCATCGGCGTCATGATGTTGCACAGGCCCGGCCCCGTGATGACATAGGCCACTCCGGGTTTGCCCGTGGCCCGCGCATAGCCATCCGCCATGAAGCCCGCCCCCTGTTCGTGGCGGGCCAGCACATGGGTGATCCCGGCCTCCTCGATGCCGCGATAGAGCTCTTGGTTATGGACGCCGGGAATGCCGAAGATCACCTCGACCCCGCGATCCTTCAGCATATGCGATATTTGTGCGCCAAGCGGTCGCTGCATCAGGCCCTCCAGAAATGCCAGGTCAGAATGGTGAAAACGGCCATGATTTCAAGCCGCCCCACCAGCATCGCGATGGACAGGATCCACTTCGCCGTATCGTTCAGCCCGCCGAAATTGCCCGCCGGACCGATTTCGTTGCCAAGGCCGGGGCCCACATTGGCGATGGCCGTGGCCGCGCCGCTGACGCTTGTGATGAAATCGAGCCCGGTCATGCCCAGAAGGACGCCGGTGACGCCAATGGCAACCATGAAGGCCACGAAGAAGGCCATGACCGAACTGAGCACCTCCTCGCCCACGGGCCGGCCCTGGTAGCGGACGGAAAAGACCCCGTGCGGGCTGTGGATACGGCGGATCTGGGCTTTCACGGCAGAGAACAGCAATTGATAGCGGAACACCTTGACCGAACAGGCGGTCGAGCCGGCGCAGCCGCCGATCAGCCCGATGAAGAAGAACAGGGTCACCGCGAACGGCCCCCATTGCATGTAATCGGCGCTGGCATAGCCGGTGCCAGTCAGGATCGAGACCACGTTGAACAGGGACTTGCGAAAGGCGGTCTCTGTCAGTTCTCGGCTCAGCGCCCAGTTCCACATGGCCAACACCAGGACCAACCCGGCGGCGATGGCGAAGAAGGTGCGGATCTGGCTGTCACGGAACAGCGGTTGCGCCCCGCTGCCCGAAATCAGCTGCACGTAGCGCACGAAAGGCAGCGCGGCCAGCATCATGAAGACCACGCTGGTATACTCCACCCCCGGCCCGAACGCCCCGAAGGAACTGTCGTAATTGGCAAAGCCGCCTGTCGCGATGGTGGTCATGGCATGGATGATCGCGTCGAAACTGTTCATGCCCGCCGCGGAGTAGAGCAGCGCGCAGGCGAGGGTCAGCCCCACATAGATCACCGAGATCGAGCTGGAGATCTCGGTCGCACGGGGCAGGATCTTGCCCATCGTGTCGAAGCCTTCCGAGCGGAAGATCTGCATCCCGCCGACCTTGAGCTCAGGCAGGAACACCATGGCCACGACGATGATCCCGATTCCGCCCAGCCATTGCAGGATACCACGCCACAGCTTGATCCCCTCGGGCAGCGCCTCGATCTGGGACAGCACGGTGGACCCGGTTGTGGTCAGACCCGACATGGCCTCGAAGAAGGCATCCGTAAAGGACAGCCCGTCAATGGCCAGCAGGAAGGGAATAGAGCCGAACAGAGGCAGCGTCAGCCAGACGAAGGTGGTCAGAAGGAAGGTCTGGCGGATCGTCAGGCCGGCGGAAACCCCGCTGGAACAGGCCACGGCCACCAAGCCGCCCACCATGACGGTTATCACGCCACTTTCAAGAAAGACCGGCCAATAGCCGTTCCCGGCCACGAGATCGGCCAGCAGCGGCGCGAACATCGTCAGGCCCAGCGCCGCCACGAGGAGGCCGATGACATATCCCACAGGGCGCAGGTCGAACATGGGCCAAAGCGTTGGCCCGACCAGCGCGGATAGTCAAGCGCAAGCGCAAGCGCGCCCGCCGCTAGCCGACGTGAATCAACGTGGAAAACAGTTTCGGATCAAGGCTTTCGGCTTCGAAGGTCGGTCCCTCGGTCAGCACGCTGACGGCGTCGTGGGAATGCAGGCTCTCCTGGTGGCTGGCGATCACGCGGAAATCGCCGATCCGCGGATCGGCCTGCAGCCCTTCGGCAAACAGCCGCGCCGCGTCCTCGACGAAGATCGGGTTGGCTGCGTTCAGCTCGGCAAAGGCCTGTTCATCCTCGCGCTTGACCATCACCTGGGTTTCGGTGGGCACGGCGCTGCGGCAGATGTCGATCAGGTCCTCGAACCACAGGCAGGGCGCGCCGGGGTCCAGCTCGACCGAGATCCGCGCGACCGAGCGTTGCGAATGGGGCGTGGCCAGCTGGCCGCGGAACTGACGGGCATGTTCCGACAATTCCAGCGAACACGGGCAGGTCGACGAATAGACATAGTCGAGATGCAGCATCCGGCGCCGCACACCGTCCGTTTCCACTACTTCCAGCGCGATGTCGTAATATTGGAACCCTTCAAGCCCCGACCGCAAGGATTGCACCTTGGCCGGGAAAGAAAAGCGCATCTCGATCCGGGCATCGAAGCTTTCAAGGTCGGATTTGTAGGCGTCCAGCGCCCGTTCGACCACTTCGAAGGAAAAGGTTTCCTCGGCATGCTTGTAGAAGCTGCGCATGATCCGGGACATGTTGATGCCCTTCTTTTCCGCTTCGAGGCTGACCGTGCCGGTCACGCTGGTTTCCAGCGTCAGATCGCCATTGTCACGGGTATGAAAGCGGATCGGCAGCCGGAAATTCGAGATGCCGACATGCTGGATCGCACGCTTTGCGCCACGGATCAGGCTGGACGGGCCGTTCTGCAAGTCGGGCATCGACGCCTTGTAGGCCTCGTCTACGCGGAAATCCTCCGGATAGGCGCGGGCCAGCGCCGGGTAGTTCGACACCTCGCGCCCCGGAATCAACCGCGACACCAGCGGGTCGAGCTGCGCCACTTCCTCTTCTGAAACACCCTGCGCCCAGCGGCGCAGAAGGCTCAACGCCTCTTCCGCCTCTTCGAGGGTCAGGTCTCGGGTCAGGTCCTTGGAATGCAGGTTCATATCGCCCCCCTTGGTGCGCTCTCGCAGAAGCCTGACATGGGGCAGGTCCGCATACTTGTCCACCTAATGCCCTCTCATTACGGGTTTGCGACATTTTCAGATCACGGAATCCTGCATCTTTCGTCCGAAAAAGTAAAACCGCGTCAGTTCAGACGCTTTTCCATCACCGTTCGGTCCAGAAGGACACCGCGCCGCATGACAGGATCAGGAGCCAAAACCTGCCAGCCATGACGGGTGAAGAACGGCTGCGCCATCAGGCTGGCGTGGGTGGTCAGGCGCGGCTGCCGGCGGGCGCGGGCCCGACCTTCGAGAACGGAATAAAGCCGGTCAGCGACGCCGGTGCCGCGATGGTCGGGCAAGACGAAAGCGAGGTCCAGATATCCGTCCGACCCCAGCGACATGAAGCCGATCAGCCCGTCCTGTTCGGCCACCAGGGTCTCCAACCCGGTCAGCCGCGCGGCGAAATCCTCGGCCGTCGGGCATTCCGGGGCCCAGGCGGCGCGGGCGGCCTCGTCGTAGGGGCTGTGCCCTTCGCGCACGGCGCGCCAGAACAGTTGGGCCAGCGTCCCGGCCTCATGGGCAAGGGCATCGCGGACCCACATCACACCGCCTCCAGCGCCGCCAGCAGGTCGGCAATCAGGTCATCAGGGTCTTCCAGCCCGACCGACAGGCGCACAAGCCCGTCGCTGATGCCCAGCGCATCTTTCTGGTCTTGCGGCAACCGCTGATGGGTCGTGGTCGCAGGATGGGTGGCGATGGACTTGGCATCGGCGAAATTGTTGGAAATCTTTACGATTTCCAGCGCGTTAAGAACGCTGAAACAAGCCGCCTTGCCACCCTTGACCTCGAAGGCGATCACCGTGCCCCCGGCCTCGGACTGGGACCGGGCAAGGTCGCATTGAGGATGCGCCCGATGCGTGGGATAGCGCAAGCGCGACAGGGCCGGATGGCCATCGAGCGCCTCGGCCACACGGGCCGCGCTTTCGGCCTGCGCCCGGACCCGCAGGTCCAGCGTTTCCAGCGCT
Source organism: Salibaculum griseiflavum (assembly GCF_003129565.1). Taxonomy (GTDB): domain Bacteria; phylum Pseudomonadota; class Alphaproteobacteria; order Rhodobacterales; family Rhodobacteraceae; genus Salibaculum; species Salibaculum griseiflavum. The sequence continues at coordinate 58,804 of NZ_QETF01000006.1, read as the reverse complement.
TTCAGGTGGGTCCAGGCGGTGAACGGGTTCATGGCGCCGCCGGTGTGCTTCATGTAGGCCTCGATCGGGCCCCGGATCAACTCTCGGCTGCCGCAGACGACGCCGCCCAGCATCCGCCCCTGCCCGTCCACATGTTTCGTGGTGGAAACGATGGCGATATCCGCGCCACATTCCCGCGCATAGGAATAAATCGGGGTGGCCATGGCGTCATCGACCAGAACCAGCGCATCATTGGCATGGGCCACCTTGACCACGTGGCGCAGGTCGATCACCTCGAGCGTCGGGTTCGAGATGCTTTCGAGGAAGACCAGCCGCGTATCCGGGCGAATGGCAGCCTCCCAGGCGGCATTGTCCGTGCCATCGACCAGGGTGATTTCAACCCCGAACCTGGCAAGGATATCTTCAAGCACGTAAAGGCAGGAGCCGAAGAGCGCCCGCGACGACACGACATGGTCCCCGGCCTTCAGCAGTGCCGTCAGCGCGCCGCTGACCGCAGCCATGCCGCTGGTGCAGGCAAAGGCATCCTCATAGCCCAGCAAATCGGCAATCCGGTCCTCGAACATCCGCATGGTGGGGTTGCCGTAGCGGGCATAGATGAATTCGTCCTCACCCGCGGCCTCGAACCGGGCTTCGGCCGCCTCGGCGCTGTCATAGACGAAGCCCTGCGTCAGGAAGACCGCCTCGCTGACCTCGCCATACTGGCTGCGCCGCGTGCCCGCATGCACCGCCCGGGTGCGCCGCTTCCACTTGTCCATTCCGCCCTCCTTCAGGCATGAAAAAACCCCGACACCGGACAAGGTATCGGGGCGAACATCCCTTCGACCTTTTAGCGGAATGTTTAGAGTGGCCCGCAATCCGGTAACAAATCGCCACTGGCGTTTGGATAGGCCAAGGGTGGCCCCGCGTCAATCCCACACGGCCTGTCATCAAAACATCATGGGAGCGTCACGCAGGTGTAGCGGTCGGGCCGCATAGCACCCCCAAGATGTTGAGGAAAGGCGATGACACTTCTGCCGATCAACATGGGCGACCACCCCGATGACGCGACCCTGCGCGCGGCGATGGCGGACCTGCCCGCACGGGCCCCGGTGGTGATCATGCTGCACGGCTTCCGGTTCTCGCCCGACTGTCCTGACACCAGTCCCCACCGTCATATCCTAAGCCTTGAGCCGCGCCGCGACTGCTGGAAGGCGGTCAGTTGGCCGCGCCACCTCGGCCTCAGGGGGGATGCGGGGCTGGCCGTCGCATTTGGCTGGCCGGCACGCGGTCACATCTGGGATGCGCTGTCCCATGCCGAACTGGCCGCCGCCGACCTCGCCCAGCTTGTGATGGCGTTTCGGCGGCTGGACCCCGGGCGACGCGTGCACCTGATCGGTCATTCGCTGGGTGCGCGGGTTGCTATGCTGTCGCTGCGCCACCTCGCGGCGGGCAATGTCAGCCGCCTTATCCTGATTTCAGCCGCGCTATTCCGGCGCGAGACCCGCACCCTTCTGGCCCAACCCGCCGGAGCGCAGGCCGAGGTCATCAACATCACCGGGCGCGAGAACCTGCTGTTCGATACGCTTCTGAGGCTGGCCGCACCGCTGGGCGGGCCAACCGTCGCTGGCGGGCTCGACGCGGAAAACTGGCTGGACGTACGTCTGGATCGGGCCGCGGCACTCGATACGCTGGCGCGGCTGGGCCACCGCATCGCGCCACCCAAGGCCCCTGTCTGCCACTGGTCGGGCTACCTGCGCCCCGGCGTTTTCCGCTTCTACCAAGCGCTGCTCTTGCACCCGCATCGCACGCCCCTGCCGCTATTGCGCGCCCAGCTCGCCCCGAAGACGCGTCGGTCGGTCATGATCGAACCAAGGTTGAAGAGCCCCTCCTGAGGGGTCAGCCCTCTTCCTTGTCCTCGATCAGGTAGCGTTGCAGTCCGACGATCTGCATCCACAGGAACAGGAACAGCACGATGGGAAAGCCGAAGGTCTCGATCGTCACCCATGTGGTGTCTGACATGGTGCGCCAGATGATCTCGTTGGCCACGGCAAGCCCGACGAACAGCCCGCAGAGCCGCCGGGTCAGGATCATCCAGCCCTCGTGCTCCATGGGCAGGAATTCCCCCATGACGAATTCCAGGTAGCTGCGCCCGCGCAACAGGCCGATCCCCAAAAGCCCCGCGAAGGTGCCATAGACGATCGAGGTCTTCATCTTGAAGAACCGCTCGTCGTTGAACCAGGCGGTGAGCGCCCCGAAGAAGATCACCATGAAGGCGGTGAAAATCTGCATCCGGCTGAGCTTGCCCGTCAGGTGCCAGAGCACTGCCATGGCCACCAGCAGGATCGGCACGAAGGCCACCGTGGCGACGATGAAGCCGGAATACTCGGTCGCGCCATAGGTAAAGGTGTCGTCCTTGATCCGCAGGTAGAGCAGGAAAAAGGCCAGGGTCGGCCCTAGTTCCAGAAGCTGTTTCACCCAGGGTTTGATCTGTTTCTCTGCCATGAGCCTCTCTTACCCTCCGAATTCCACGATGACAGCCCCCAAAGCGATCATTCCCATCAGGATCAACCGGCGGGGGCCGACGGTTTCGCCCAGGATGAACCAGCCGATCAGCGCGGCCCAGACCGTCGAGGTTTCGCGCAGAACCGCCGCCTCGCCCACCTTGTCCAACCGCGTGGCCAGCATGACGCCGCCGAAGCTGATCCAAGCGATCACCGCCCCCGCAAAGCCGCGCCGCAAAAGCGATGCTACCCCGCCCGGCGCGCCGAGGCGGCGATAGCGGACCCAGGCCAGGATCGGGAAATCCAGCGCGGTGATGAAGAAGAACCAGGCCAGGAAGGTGAAGGGATCCGCCGATTGCCGGATGCCCCAGGCGTCGTAGACGGTATAAAGCGCCACGGTCAGCCCGCCGATCAGGGCCCAGACCAGCCCGCGCCGAACGCCCTCGGGATCCACGGCATCGGCGGCCATGTTGCGCAGCGCCAGAAGGGCCATTCCCCCCGAAAGGCAGGCCACGCCCAACCACTGAACCGCGGTAAAATGCTCCTGAAACAGCAGGCTGGCGGCGATCACCGTGACGAGCGGCCCGGTGCCGCGGATCATTGGATAGACCACCGTATAGGCCGCCCGTTCATAGGCCAGCGCCACGCTCAGCTTGTAGAAGAAGTGGATGCCCAGCGCCCCCGCCAGGATCGCGAAGGTCTGCGTCGTGGGCCAGGGCACGAGGAAAAGCGCAACCGGGGCGGAGATCACCACCAGCCAGCCGTCAATCGCCCCACGCATCATCCACGGATCGTGGCGGCCCTTCTGCAAGGCTCCGAAGCCGGCATGGGCGATGGCCGAAACCAGCGCCAGAATCGACGCCCAGAACGCCCCCTGCGGCGTTCCGGCGATGGAGAGAATCCAGTCGCTCACTCGGTCTGGTTCGGGTCGGGCGTCCAGATCACATCAACGTGGACCCCGTCCAACAGCGCCGTCGCGGGATCGGCGGTGTCGAGGGCGCGACCGAAAAGGAACAGCGCGCCGACCCCGGAAAACATCATCCCGCTATCCGAGCGCAGGCCCAGTTCGAGCGTGCCGCGCGGCGCGGGCAAGGCGTCGAGAAAGGCATCGAGGTTTGCCCGTGCGGCCGTGTCGAACAGGTGGCCGGGCAGCAGGTCGATCCCGTCGCGAACCATCCGCCGCACGGCCTGTGGGTCGCCCTCGATCTCGAGACTCGGAAGAACCCGGTTTTCCACCCAGCCATTGAGCGTCGCGCGGGCATTCAGGCGGCCAAGGGCCACGCTGCCCAAGCTGACCTGGGCCATCGCCGCGGAACTGAAATCGACGCGTTCAAAGACGGCGGTCAGGAACAGTTCGTCGCCCGCATCGGACCCGATCCGCAGGCTTTCGAGGATCAGTTGGCGGCTGTCCTGAACATGGCGCAGCGAAAGGGTCGCGTCCACCGGTGCCGGGCGCCGGGTGGCGCCGCGCGTCAGCGGATCGCCGGGTTCGGTCCGCCAATCCTCGATGCGGATTTCCAGTGCCTCGGGCGGGCGGCCCTCGACCATCAGCCGCGAAATACCCTCGGCCCGCCAATCCAGCGTGGCGAAGGGCGCGCCGCCAAGCATCGGGTCATCCCCGAACAGGCGGCACCAGCCATCGGCGGTGACGACGTGGCGCGCATTATCGGCGGCGTAGATGTCGGCCTGGTCCAGCCCGATGGCCGCCGCCCCGGCCGACAGCGCATCGCGACAGTCGCTGCGCGGCATCCTTTCATAAGCCTGTGCCGGGAAGGCCAGCACCAAACCGACAAGCCCGGCCAGCGCCGCCCTTATCATTCTGCGCCCCTCTGGGGCGACCAGTTCACGCCCAGCCGCAGCTGTTCGAGGTGACCGACAAGCACGTCCGACAGGGCGTCCTGCGGCGGCATGGCAAGCGCAGACGCCACAATCTTCCCGATGGGAAGCGGCTCTTGCGCCTGCATCTGGACCCGCAGGGTGCCGCGTGGGCGCGGCAGGCTGTCCAGCGCCGCCTCAAGCGCGGTCCTTGAGCGCGGCGGCAGCAGGCTCTCGTTCAGATCGGCCAGACGCGCCTTGGCCGAGGCGATCAGCCTTGCCACCTGCGCCTCGGGCGGCGGTCCCTCGGGGTCCAGAAACGCCTCTGCCAAGGGAACCGCAAGATAGCGTTCGGGGAAACCGTTCGCCGTCACCTCCAGGGTGACGGTCTCCAGCGCCACGCTCGCCGTGCTGCGCATCATCGCCTCGCGGTCGGAGAGGTCCACCCCCGACGCCCGCGCGTTGAGTTTCAGGGCGCCCAGGTCGCCGAAATCCAGGCTCAAGTCCTGCAGGGTCAGCGCTTTGGCAACCCCGTCCCATTGCAGACGGAGCGCTGCCGACCCTTCGAATTGCGGGCCTTGCAGGCGATAGGCGTAATTGCGCACCGCGTTGCCGATATCTGGCCAGGTCGCGACGCGGCCGACTTTCACCTCGATCGACCGTGGCGGCAGACCCTCTTCGATCAGCCGGGCCGGATCGCCCAGCCGCCAGCGCAGGTCGGTCAGCTGCACCTCCAGGGCGAAGGCCCCGGTCCAGCGCAGATCGGCAATGCCGCACCAGCCGTCATCGGTCGCGCGGGGGGCATCGTGGCGGATGACCTCATCCGACCAGGCGGCGGCATCAGACAGAAGTGTCCAGCTGGCCGCACAGGTGTCGGTGCTCATCCGGTCCTGCGCGGCGGCCGGGCCGGTCAGCCCAATGGCCAGAAATGCGGCGGCCAGGGCCCTCATCGGTCCAGCCCCGTCAGGGCGGCGGCGAACTCCTCGGGGTCGAAGGGCGCAAGGTCGTCGATCTGTTCCCCCACGCCGATGGCATGGATGGGCAAACCGAACTTGTCGGCCAGCGCAACCAGAACGCCGCCCTTCGCGGTGCCATCGAGCTTGGTCATGACAAGTCCCGACACATCCGCCAATTCCTGGAAGGTCTTGACCTGGCTGAGGGCGTTCTGCCCCGTGGTCGCATCCAGCACCAGCAGGGTGTTATGCGGCGCGTCCGGGTCCTTCTTGCGGATCACACGGACGATCTTGGCCAACTCCTCCATGAGGTCGGCGCGGTTTTGCAGGCGGCCAGCCGTGTCGATCATCAAGAGATCGGCGCCGTCCTTCTGGGCCTGCTCCATCGCGTCCCAGGCGAGGCTGGCGGGGTCCGATCCCTCGGGCGCGGTCAGCACGGGCACGCCCGCCCGCTCGCCCCAGACCTGCAATTGTTCGACAGCCGCCGCGCGGAAGGTATCGCCAGCGGCGATCACCACCGATTTGCCGGCGGCACGGAACTGGCTGGCCAACTTGCCGATGGTCGTGGTCTTGCCGGACCCGTTGACGCCCACGACCAGCACCACCTGCGGCTTGGACGGATAGAGCGGCATGGGCCGGGCCACCGGCTCCATGATGCGCGTGACTTCGGCGGCCAGCAATTCCTTGATTTCCTGCGTCGACAGCTTCTTGCCGAAACGGCCCTCGGCCATGTTCGCGGTAACGCGCAGGGCCGTATCCACGCCCATGTCGGCGGTGATCAGCAATTCCTCGAGCTGTTCGAGCATGTCGTCGTCCAACTCGCGCCGGATGACGGTTTTCTTGTCGCCGCGGCCCAGCAGGCGGCCGAGGAACCCCGGCTTGCCTGTTGGTTCCAGTGTTTCGGTGGCGGTCGCGACATCCATCGCCTGTGGCATCTCGGGCGGCGTGCTGTCGGGCAGTTCGACCGGGGCCGGCTCGGGCGTGGGGGCCGGTGCCTGCGGCACTTCCTGCGGCGGGGCGGGCGGTGCCGGCTCGGGATCGCGCACCGGCACCTCCTGAGGGGCCGGGTCGGGTTGGGGATCGGGCTGCGGTGCAGGTTGTGGATCGGGCACGGGAACCGGCTCGGGTTCCGGTTCCGGCACGGGCTCTGGCTCTGGTTCGGGCTCAGGCTCAGGCTCTGGCTGCGGCTCCGGTTCCGGCGCGGGCACAGGGTCCGGCTCCGGGGTTGGTGCAGGCTCCGGCTGCGGCTCAGGCTCTGCCGCTGCAACCTCTTCCGCAACCCCGCCATCCTCGACGATGGCGTCCAGCCCTTCCTCGATCTTGGAAGAGGATTTGAAAAGGCGGTCCTTGAGTTTCTTGAAAAAGGCCATCGGGCGCTCCACACGTCTTCGACCCACACTTAATCACATGTGCGCCAAAGGTTAAGGGCGCGTGATCAATTGATTGCACCATGGGTCAGCCCCCAGAGCAGCCCCGCCTGCGCCAGCCAGTATGTCGGCCAGACAAGGAATGGCAGAACGCGCCGTGCCGGATGGACCTGCGGCACAAGGAACAACTCGGTCGCCAGAAAGCTGTCGGAAACGACGAAAAGAAGTGCCGCCAGCGTGACGAGCCGCGACCAGGGTGCATCGCCAAGCGCGAGGGCCACGACCCCCATGGCCAGGATCACCGCGACATAGGCGAGAACCGGCCCGCGCAGCGCCCCCGCCCGGCGCCAAAGCAGCCACGCCATGAAAGCCCCGAACAGACCAAGCACGATCATGGCGGGCCAGCGTCCGGGCAAAGCGACCCCGTCGAGCATCAGCACGGTATAGGCCAGATGCGCGGCGCCAAAGGCCGCCATCCCCGCGAGGAACCAGCGTGCCCCGACACGGGACAGGCAGAAATCGCCCAACGCGCCAAGGGCCAGCGCGGTAGCCAGCATCGGCAAACCCTGCCCCGCTGCGGCCAGCGCGAGCACTGCGACCGACCCGGTCTTGATGGCGCTTCTGGGCCAGCTGGGGCCGCGCCAACAGTAAGCCCCCCAAAAGACGAGGGCCAGGCCGGCGCCGATCATGGTCAGGACCTGCACGGGTTTCTCCTCTGCCGGGTCTTATGTCTGGTTGATTGCCTTGCTAAAGTGTCGCCAGAACGCAGTTTGCAGGCAAGCCTTCCCATGCGGCATCCGATGATCCTCTTCGCCCTGGCAACGCTGGCTGCCCCGATCCTGCCGGGGCTGGGCGCTTTATGGGGCGGGGCCTGGATATATCTCGGGCTGGCCTGGATAACCCTCCTCGCGGCGGTGCTGGACGAGGCGGTGGCGCTGACGCTGCCCGCAGAAGAAGAGGCCGCCGAGTTTCCCCGCGCCGATGCCTTGTCCATCGCGCTGGTGGTCGCCCAGTTGGCGTTGCTGGCGCTGGTCGTGGCCATCCTGGGCCGGGGGGCGTTGTCCTGGGCCGAGACGCTGGCGCTGGCGCTCGGCACGGGCCTGTTCCTGGGGCAGGTCGGCAATTCCAACGCCCATGAACTGATCCACCGCTCGTCGCGGCTGCTGCACCGGGCCGGTGTTCTGGCCTACCTGTCGGTGCTCTACGGGCAACACGTCTCGGGCCACCTCTTGGTGCATCATGTCCATGTGGGCACAAAGGCCGACCCGAATTCCGCCCGCTGGGGCGAGGGGCTCTACCGGTTCCTGCTGCGGGCCTGGCCGGGCGAGCTGCGCCGCGCCTTCGCCGCCGAACGGGCCCGCAACCGGACCTCGGGCCGGCCGGCCTGGCGCAATCCCTTCGTGACCTATGCCCTCGGCGGGCTGGCCTTCTGCTTGGCCGCACACGCCCTTGGCGGCCCTGCCGGGTTGGCCTGGTTCCTCGGGCTGGCCATCTTTGCGCAACTGCAAATGCTGACTTCGGATTACGTGCAGCATTACGGGCTGCGCCGCAGCACCGGCCAAAGCGGCAAGCCCGAACCGGTGCGCTCCGCCCATTCCTGGAACGCGCCCCACTGGTTCAGCTCGGCTCTCATGCTGAACGCCCCGCGACATTCCGACCACCACGCCCACCCGACCCGGCCCTACCCGGCCCTGCGGCTGGACGAGGACATGCCCCGCCTTCCCTACTCCCTGCCAGTCATGGCCTGCATCGCCCTGTGGCCACGGCATTGGCGGCGGTTGATGGACCCGTTGGCCACGAGCTGGCAAAACCGGATGGACGAACGCCCCGACCATCTGCCAGACTGAGCCTCATGAGACGGATCGCAGCCGCCCTAGCCTTTCTGCCAATGTCCGCATTGGCCGAAACACCGATGACCGGCGACGAGTTCGACGCCTACATGACCGGCAAGACCCTGACCTTTTCCGCCAATGGCCTGCCCTACGGGATCGAGTATTACGCCCCTTCGCGCCGGGTGATCTGGTCCTTCATCGACGGCGATTGCGTGATGGGGGAATGGTATGAAGCCGATGGTGCGATCTGCTTTGTCTACGAGAACGACCCCGAGCCGAAATGCTGGGAAGTCTTTCGCGACCCCGGCGGCATCCGCGCCGAGTTCCTCGATGGCCCCGGCGCCTCGGTGATCTACGAGGTCGAGGAGAGTGAGCCGTTGATCTGCGACAACATGGGGGCCTGAGGCCGGCCCGGTTAGAACAGGCTGCCCTGATCCGGCGGCGGGGTCTTGGGCTTGGCCTTCTTCGGCCTTGGCGCATCGCCCTTGCCCACAGCCAGCTTCCCATCGGCGAATTCCAGTTCCAGCGACCCGGCCTTGCCCGCCGCTTTGGCGGTCATAACCACGTCGCCATCACCCCGCACCACGGCATATCCGCGCTTGAGCGTTTCGGTATAGCCCAGCGTCCGGCGCAGACTGTCCAGCGCCTCGAGCCGGGCCTGCCGCCGGTCCTGCGCCGTGCGCGCGACCAGCCGCAGCCGGTCCAGCCGCGCCCGCACATCGTCACGCCCCTTTGAAATCGCCCGTTCGATCTGGACCGGACTCAACCGTCCGGCCTGATGAGCAAAGGCCGTGCGCTTGTCCCGCGCGGCGCGGGCCAGCGCCGGCGCCAGCCGCGCAGACCACCCGGTCTGCCGCTCGCGGGCGCGGTCCAGCCGCCCCTGCAACAGACCCGGCCGCAGGCTGCCCGCCGCCCGGCTGAGGCGCAGTTCCCCGGCGCTGACACGCCCCTTCAGGGCCAGGTCCAGCCGTTCCGACCAGTAATCGAACCGCTGCCGGGCATCTTCGACCAGCATGTCGGGCCTGGGCAGAAGCCGCGCCAGGTCACTGACGCGTTGCTTGCGCCCCCGCACGCCTTCGGTCACCGCCCGGGACAGGCGGCTGTCCAGTTGGTCAACGTCGTTGATCAGTTCAAGCCGCACGGGCACCGCGATTTCCGCTGCCGCCGAGGGCGTGGGCGCGCGTCTGTCCGCCACGAAGTCAATCAGCGTCGTGTCGGTTTCGTGCCCCACCGCCGAGATCAGCGGGATCATGCTGGCCGCGGCCGCGCGCGCCACCTCTTCCTCGTTGAAGCCCCACAGATCCTCGATCGACCCGCCACCCCGCGCCACGATCAGCAGGTCGGGCCGGGGCAACGCGCCGCCCGGCGTCATCGCGTTGAAGCCCGCGATGGCCCGCGCCACCTGCGGCGCGCAGTCCTTGCCCTGCACCGCGACGGGCCAGACCAGCACCTTGCGCGGGAACCGGTCACGCAGCCGGTGCAGGATGTCGCGGATCACCGCGCCCTGCGCCGAGGTCACGACGCCGATCACGTCCGGCAGGAAAGGCAGCGCCTGCTTGCGTTCGGGCGCAAAAAGCCCCTCGGCCTGCAACGCCTTCTTGCGCTTTTCCAGCATCGCCATCAGCGCGCCGACCCCCGCCACGGCCACCTCGACCGCGTTCAGCTGGTATTTCGACTGGCTGCCGAAGGTGGTCATCCGACCATGGGCCACGACCTCCATGCCTTCCTCGGGGATTACGCTCAGCCCCGGGATCTGGCCTTTCCAAGTGGTGCAGGCCAGCACGTTGCGGTCATCCTTGAGGTCGAAATAGAGGTGCCCCGATCGTGCCCGGACGACCCGGCCCACCTCGCCCTTGACCCGGACATGACCGAATTCTCCCTCGATGGCGCGCTTGACCGCCCCCGACAGCTCGCTGACGGTGAATTCCGGCGTGTTGCCCGCCTTTTCCGGCTCGTCGATGAGGTCCATGGGCTGCCCTTGTGCTGTGTTTCCTGCGACCATAAAAGGCCGCAAGCGAAAGGAAAAGCGACCATGAACATCCTGATCCTCGGAAGCGGTGGACGTGAACATGCCCTGGCCTGGGCCGTCCTTCAGAACCCCAAATGCGACCGGCTGATCGTGGCCCCCGGCAATGCCGGCATCGCCCAGATTGCCGAATGCCCCTCGCTCGATATTCTCGACGGCGATGCGGTGGCGGGGTTCTGCGCCGAAAACGCGGTGGATCTGGTCATCATCGGCCCCGAGGCGCCCCTGGCGGCCGGGGTTGCCGACACGCTGCGCGCCGCCGGGATTGCGGCTTTCGGACCTTCGGCTGCCGCCGCACGCCTGGAAGCGTCGAAATCTTTCACAAAAGAGATCTGCGACGCGTGCAACGCGCCCACGGCCGGTTATGCCCATTTCACCGATGCCGAGGCCGCCAAGGTCCATATCCGCGCCGAGGGGGCACCCATCGTGGTCAAGGCGGACGGGCTGGCCGCGGGCAAGGGCGTGATCGTCGCCATGAATGAAGCCACGGCACTGGCCGCAATCGACGACATGTTCTCTGGGGAATTCGGCGCCGCCGGGGCCGAGGTCGTGATCGAGGAGTTCATGACCGGCGAAGAGGCCTCGTTCTTCGTCCTGTGTGATGGGGAAACCGCACTGCCCGTGGGCACCGCCCAGGATCACAAACGCGCCTTCGACGGCGACGAGGGCCCCAATACAGGCGGCATGGGCGCCTATTCCCCGGCCCCCGTGCTGACAGACGCGATCGCGCAGAAGACGATGGACGAGATCGTGAACCCCACGATTGTGGAAATGGCGCGGCGCGGCACCCCTTATCAGGGCGTGCTATATGTGGGCCTGATGATCGAGAACGGCCAACCGCGCCTGGTGGAATACAATGTCCGTTTCGGCGACCCGGAATGCCAAGTCCTGATGATGCGGCTTGGCGCCCAGGCGCTGGACCTGATGCAAGCCTGCGCCGAGGGCCGCCTGGACGAAATGCAGGTGAATTGGGCCAATGATCATGCCATGACCGTGGTGATGGCCGCCAAAGGCTATCCCGGCCCATACGAAAAAGGCAGCGTGATCAATGGGCTGGACGATCTGCCCGAGGACAGCGCACACATGGTCTTTCACGCGGGCACGACGGAACGCGATGGCCGGATCACCGCCAGCGGCGGCCGGGTCCTGAACGTTACAGCCCGCGGCGCGACCCTGGCCGAGGCCCGCGACCGCGCCTATGCCATGATCGACCGGATCGATTGGCCCGAGGGGTTCAATCGATCCGATATCGGCTGGCGGGCGCTGACCTGACGGCCCACCCCACCAAGAAATGAGAAAGCCCCGTTCGGCGGAACGCGGCTTTCACGATTGTTTTCCGGCTGGCCGTAATCAGGCGGCGCGGCTGATCAGAACCTCGTCGATTTCCTTGGCCGCGTCGGTCTCGTCACCATTGTTCACGGCAGCGATCTCGCGGGTCAGGCGTTCCAGCGCAGCCTCGTAGAGCTGACGTTCGGAATAGCTCTGCTCGCGCTGGTCATCGGCGCGGTGCAGGTCGCGCACGACCTCGGCGATGGCAATCAGATCGCCGGAGTTGATCTTCTGTTCATATTCCTGCGCCCGGCGGGACCACATGGCCTTCTTGACCTTGGCCTTGCCCTTGAGCGTTTTCATCGCGTCGGCCACCACGTCCGGGCTGGACAGGGACCGCATGCCGACCTCGTCGGCCTTGTTGGTGGGCACGCGAAGGGTCATCTTGTCTTTCTCGAAGGAAATCACGAACAGCTCCAGTTCGAAGCCTGCGACCTCCTGCTTTTCAATCGACACGATCTTGCCCACTCCATGGGCTGGGTACACCACGAATTGGTTTGGTTTGTATTGCGCTTTCTTGCTCATGGCATCCTTCCAAAGCGCCACCGGACCCGCTTTGCGCGGGCAAGGTGGCTGAACACAGGCGACAGAAAACCCGCCGAAACCCGGAAGGTTCCGTCGGGCAATCAGTCATATCTCGGGTCAACACTTCTGCAGCATCAACAATTTTATAACACAAAAAACACATTCACGGAAGCGCCGCAGCGCAGCACACATCACCGCCCCTTTTTTCAAAGGCAAAGGCGGCGTTTCGCAGGCGTCAAACGGCGGCGCGAATCAGCGCCTAGCCGCCTTCGCCGGGCTTTTCCGAGAACAGGTCGATCTTGCCCGGCTTTCCGTCCATCTCCTCGGCGTCCGGCAGAGGATCTTTCTTGGTGATGATGACCGGCCACATCTCGGAATACTTGCGGTTGAACTCGACCCATTTTTCCATGTCCGGCTCGGTATCGGGCCGGATCGCGTCGGCGGGGCATTCAGGCTCGCAGACACCGCAATCGATGCATTCATCGGGGTGGATCACAAGCATGTTCTCACCCTCGTAGAAGCAATCCACGGGGCAGACCTCGACGCAATCGGTGTATTTGCAGGCGATGCAGTTGTCGTTGACGATATAGGTCATGGGTCGGTCCGAAACTTGTCCTGAGCCCTAGCTAGTCCACCGGCGAGCCATCCGCAAGCGGTCAGGACCCGATGTCGCGCAGGAAAGCCGCGCGGTTCTCGCGGTCGCGTCGCGAGGGGCGCCCCTTCCCGTCAAAGCGCGGCGTTTTGGGAGATTTTTCTTCCGCCGGAGTCAGATCCTCGTAGAGGCCCTGCGCCTCGGGGGCCGGGCCCCTTCGCTCGCCCAGCGCCACGATCCTGACCACCCTGACCCGGTCGGCCTGGGGAAAGGTCAGAACGATGCCCGGCCCGACGGCGCGGGCCGGCTTGGAGACAGGGGTGCCGTCCACCCGAACCTTTCCCGACTGGACCACCCTGGCGGCCAGGCTGCGTGTCTTGAAAAACCGCGCTTGCCAAAGCCACTTGTCCAAACGGATCGTATTCGCGGGACTCAACGTTCAGGTGTCCTCCAATGCATGATGTTCACACAATCCACATCAAAACTACAAAGCCTTCCATGTAATTCGTAGTCTTGGGTGAAGACGCGGACGCGTTGTTCCAACAGTCTTGGTGTGCAAGCGATTATTGAGGCATCGGTTAGTCCGACACTGGGGTATTCGGGACGTGCAACCACTTCCTCACTAGGATGAAATATTTCCTCGACCTTGGAGATATATGCAGAAAGTGCCTCTGCGGCATGAGGAACGGCAACTTGTTTGCCCGAACCAAGATGATTGGACGCTTCTGACAGAACGTTGGGAAGAGAGACATGTGCACTAGCGCTGTCCAACTCCAACTTGAGACGTTGGAACATTTGCAGGTTGTGTTGCTTAGTCTTTCCTGTTCCGATCAAATCTGGTCGTAAAGCGCCCGCCAAGAAGAGGACCAATGGGCCACTATCCAACAAAACACGATACAATGAATTAGCTCATACGCAGAAATTCGCCTTCTTCACCCAAATGAAAGTGGCGTACTTCTCGAACTGTTTTCGTCGTTTTCTGACCAAATCCGCTAAGGGCCGCCATAGCCCCAGTCGAGGACGGTTCGCTGATCTCCTGACGTTTACCATCGAACCCAATGGAAACCAGCCATCCTTCATCAGTAGGTTCCAGCTGTTCTAGCAAGACGTTTGAAAGATTGGTGTCTCTTTGCACGAAACGCGCAAATAAGGCAAAAGCACGCTCGATCGCTTCATCAGCAGTTAATTTTGCTTTAGAGTCGGTCAAAATGAGCTCCTTTGAATTGGCTCCAAACTATTTCCCTGACTTGAGCCCCGCAAGCGCCTGCGCAAAGGGGTTGTCCGGGTCGATCTGCTTTTCCTTGCGGGGCGGCTTGGCCTCGAAGCGCTGGCCCTTGCCGCCGCCCTTGCCGCCCTGCGGCTTGCCACGCTTGCCCTTTGGGCCGCCCGCCTTGCCTTGCGGCTTGCGGTTCTGCTGGTTGCCCCGGCGGCCCCCGCCCCATGTGAAGGTGTAATAGACCTCGACCTCGGGTTCGGCGACACCCGCATCGGGCGCCTCGCCCACCGGCGTTTCTCCCTCGGATGCAGCCGGGATATCGGGCGCCACCTCGGCGGTCTCGGGGGCGGTTTCGGCCACGGGGGCGACGCCCTCATCGGGGATTTCCTCGGCCTTGTCCGCCGCGGTTTCAGCGGGCAGGTCCGCCTTGGCCACAACATCCGGCGCTTCGGCCACGGCCTGATCGACCGGCTTGACCTTTTCGCGTTCACCGCGCTCCGCCTTGTAGCCGAGGCCCTGCATCAGCCCGGCGAATTGTTCCAGCGTCATGCCCGTGATCGACAGCATATCGGCGGTTGCCTCGAAGCCGCCGCGCGTATCCTGATCTCGCAGCATATCGGCAAGGCGTTCCAGCATGTCGATCCGGATCGCCCGTTCGCCCGCGGCGCGGTAGCCGGACATCGCATAGGTGCCCGGTGCCGCGCCTTCGACCGTGGGAACGGTCACAAGCCCCGGCGGCGGGGATTCGGGGAAGGTGTCGAGCCCCTTGGCCAGAGACCACAGCACCAGCCGCAGCCGCGTCGGCGCCGGCTTCAACAACAGCGGCATGAAGATGGTGAACTGACCGAAGCGAACGCCGTGCTTGCGCAAGGCGCCACGCGCCTCCTGGTCCAGCGCCTTCACGTCCTGTGCAACCTCGCCACGCGGGATCACGCCAAAGCCTTCGACCATGCGGAAGGCAAAGCCCTTTGCCAGCCCGGTCAGCGTCTCGTCCTTCTGCATCGCCAGCATCGGCTCGAAGAGGGCGGCGATCTTGCGGTCGATGAAATGCTGCAAGCGGCGCTGGACCTTCTGGGCCACGTCCGGCCCGGCCTCGTCATCCACGAAGGCCTCGACGCGCGGCTTGAGCGGCTCCTCGCCGGCCACCAGCTTGCCCACGGCCTGCTCGCCCCACATCAGTCCGCCCTGCTCGGTGAAATCAAGCTCGGTATCGGGCGCATTGTAGAACCGGTCGGCGCGCAGGCTGAATTGCGGCTGAAGCGCCTGCAGCGACGCCTGCCGGAGGGTCTTGGCCTCGTCGGGACTGGCGCTCTGGTCCTGGCGGAACCGGAAGCCTTCCAGTTTGCCCACAAACTGCCCCTCGACAGTCACTTCACCCTGTTCGTTCACGTCGGCCACAAGGCCCTCCTTCTGCTTGAGCCGGCGAAGCAAGACAGATGTCCGCCGGTCCACAAATCTTTGGGTCAGCGCATCGTGCAACGCGTCTGACAGGCGATCTTCTACAGCGCGCGTCGCGTCGCGCCAATGAGATTCGTCGGCAACCCAGCCCTTGCGCTGCGCCACGTAGGTCCATGTGCGGATATATGCCAAGCGCTTCGACAACGTGTCGATATCGCCGGTCGTGCGGTCGATTCGCTTGACCTGGCGCGCCATCCAGTCGTCGGGCACCCGGCCACTTTCGTGCAGGAAGCCGTAGATCTGGGTCAGCATCTGGGCATGCTCGGCATGGCTGATCCCCCGGAAGTCGGGGATGCGGCAGACATCCCACAGCAACCGGACGGACTGGCCATCGCTGGCCCGCGCCTGCACTTCTGCATCCTGGGCCAGCGACTTCAGCGCCAGCAGGTCGTCGCTGTCGCGCACGCGGGTCAGCCACTCGTCCTCGGTGCGTTGTTCCAGCGACCGGATCAGCCGATCGGGCGAGCCGAAATCCAGCCGCGCGTTGCGCCATTGCAGTTTCTTGACGGGCCGGAACTGGTGGTTGGTGATCGCGTCGACAACCGGTTCGTCGATCTCGGGCGCCTCTCCGGTCACGCCGAACGTGCCGTGGTTCATGTGCCGCCCGGCCCGGCCCGCGATCTGGGCCAACTCGTCGGGTTGCAGGTGGCGCATGCGGCGTCCATCGAATTTCGTCAGCGACGAGAACGCCACATGGTCGATATCGAGGTTCAACCCCATCCCGATCGCATCCGTGGCGACAAGGTAGTCCACGTCGCCGTTCTGATACATCGCCACCTGGGCGTTGCGGGTGCGCGGGCTGAGCGCCCCCATCACCACCGCCGCCCCGCCCTTCTGGCGGCGCAGCAGCTCGGCAATCGCATAGACATTATCGACCGAGAACCCCACGATGGCCGACCGTCCGGGCATCCGGCTTATCTTTTTCGAACCTGAATAGGTCAGCTCGGAGAACCGTTCCCGTTTCATGAATTGCGCCCGCGGCACCATCGCGGCGATGGCCCCGCGCATGGTCTCCGAACCCATGAAAAGCGTTTCGTTCAGCCCGCGTGCCCGCAGCAGGCGGTCGGTAAAGACATGGCCACGTTCGGGGTCGTTGCACAGCTGGATCTCGTCCACCGCCAGGAAATCGCAGCCCATCCCCTCGGGCATGGCCTCGACCGTGCAGACCCAGTATTGCGCCCGGTCCGGCACGATGCGCTCCTCGCCGGTGATCAGCGCCACGACCGACGGGCCGCGCACCGCGACGATGCGGTCATAAACCTCGCGCGCCAGAAGGCGCAGCGGCAGGCCGATGATGCCGGTCCGGTGCGCCAGCATCCGTTCGATGGCGTAATGGGTCTTGCCGGTATTGGTCGGGCCAAGGACCGCCGTGATCCGGGCAGGCTCGGGCATGAATTGGCCCCCTTGAATGGGACGGGTCTAGATCGAGGATCCGTCCAATTGCATTTCCAGCTGTTCGATCGCTGGCGCCAGGTCCGGCGAATTGGGACTTATCTGTTCGATCCGCCGATAAACCTCAAGCGCCTGTCTCGGACGTTCCAACTCCTGAAGGATGACCGCAAAGCCGGTCAGCGCCCCGAAATGGCGCGGGTTGAGAACCAAGGCTTGCCGCAGATCGTCCAGGGCGGGGCCGTAGAGCTCCAGCGCGAAATGGGCACTGGCGCGCGCGTGATAGGCCTCTGCGAAATCCGGCGCATGGTCGATAAGCGCGGTCAGGTGTTCAGCCGCGACCTGCGGCTCGCCAGCCTCCAGCGCCTCTTCGCCCCGGCGCAGCAACAGGTCCATCGCGGGCGAGCCGCTTTTCGACCATTCAGAACGAATCTGCCCTTCGAGCCGGGCGGCCTGCTGCGTATCCGCCCCCTTCAACTCATCGAACAAGCGGTCGAGCCGATCGCTTTGCGCCGCGCAAGGTGTGGAAAACCCGACTGCGAGAGCAAATGCCGCAACGATATGTTTGAAGCTGTTTCTGTCCGTGGCCATATTCTCAATGTAACCCAGAGTGCGCCCGATACCAGAGGCGGGTGATCACAAACGAGCAAAAGGACCCGACAGACATGAGCGACGTAATCTCCGAAGCCGTCACCGCGCTGAATGCCAAGATGGACGGCGCCGATTTCGACGGCACCGCCAAATTCGTCATCGAGGACGAAGGGGCCGTGATGATCGATTCGGACGGTGCCCGCGCCGCCGATGACGAGGCCGACGTGACCCTGACCGCCAGCGCCGAGACCTTCAAGGCGATTTTGGAAGGCGACGAGAACCCGACCGCCGCCTTCATGACCGGCAAGCTGTCCGTGGATGGCGATATGGGCATGGCCATGAAGCTGGCGGGTGTGCTGGGCTAAACAGGGATGGAGCAGGCCCCGTATAATGGGCGCACGGCGCGCAACGAAAGCGGTATCGCCCACTGGGTGATGACGCCGGACGGCGTGCGCCTGCGCATCGGCCATTGGCCCGTCGACGGTGCACGGGGGACGGTGATCATGTTCCCCGGCCGCACGGAATACGTGGAAAAATACGGGCCTGCCGCCGCCGATTTCGCCACGCGTGGCTATGCCTCTCTTGCGATCGACTGGCGCGGTCAGGGGTTGGCAGACCGGCTGCACAAGAACCCGGCCGTCGGCCATGTCGGCAGGTTCAGCGACTACCAGATCGATGCCCGTGCCGCCGTGGCCCATGCCCGGACGCTTGGCTTGCCGGAACCCTTTCACCTGCTGGCCCATTCCATGGGCGGGGCGATCGGCCTCAGGGCGCTTTACGAAGACTACCCCGTTGAAACCGCGGCTTTTTCCGCCCCGATGTGGGGGATTTCCATCGCTCCCTACCTGCGGCCGCTGGCCTGGGGACTGAGCACCGTCAGCCGCCCCTTGGGGTTTTCGCATGTCTTCGCGCCGGGCCAGCAGGCCGAAACCTACGTGCTGCGCGAAGGCTTCGAGACGAACACCCTGACCAACGACCCGGAGATGTTCGCCCTCCTCAAGGAACAGATCGAGGCCGAGCCGGGCCTCGCCCTTGGCGGTCCGTCCCTGCACTGGCTGAACGAAGCCCTGCGCGAAGCCCGCAACCTGGCGCAGCGGCCATCGCCTGCCGTGCCTTGCCTGTGCTTTCTCGGATCGCAAGAGGAGATCGTCGATCCAGCCCGAATCCGCGAGCGCATGGCCAGCTGGCCGGGGGGAGAACTGGTAGAGCTTGAGGGCGGCAAGCACGAGGTGATCCTCGAGGTGCCCGAAATCCGCGCGGCCCTGTTCGATCGTTGCGTCGAGATGTTCGACGATCCCCGGCGCCTGGCCGCCTGACCCGCTCGACCACTCCCCTCGCTGCGCTAGACTAGGGACATGAGCGGGGTTCTGACCTTTACCGAGGCGGGCATCTACTGTCCGGCGGGCGATTTCTGGATCGACCCATGGCGGCCGGTGCCGCGCGCCCTGATCACCCACGGCCATGCCGACCACGCCCGCGCGGGAATGGGGCGCTACATGGCGACCGAGGCCGCCGCCCCGGTGATCCGGCACCGTTTGGGCGGCAGTATTGCCTTGCAGACCACCACTTACGGCGCACAGACCCGCATCGGCGATGCGACCGTCTCTTTTCACCCGGCCGGTCATGTCCCCGGCTCGGCACAGATCCGGGTCGAGACGGGCGGCGAGGTCTGGGTCGTGTCAGGCGACTACAAGACCGTGGATGACGGATTGTCGGAACCGTTCGAACCCGTCGCCTGCCACAGCTTCATAACCGAATGCACCTTCGGCCTGCCGGTCTTCAACTGGACGCCGCAGGAGGTGCTGGCCGACCAGATCAACAGCTGGTGGCGCGACAATGCGGCAGCGGGGCGGTTTTCGCTTCTGGGGGCCTATTCCCTGGGTAAGGCGCAACGTCTGCTGCGGCTTGTCGACCCGGAGATCGCCCCGATCCTGACCCATGGCGCGATCGAGAATACAAACGCGGTGCTGCGCAGCCAGGGGATTGCCCTGCCCCATACCGAATTGGTCACCCCGGAAATCGACCTGACATCCCGGACCGGTGCGTTGGTCCTTGCCCCGCCCTCGGCGCTTGGCTCGGCCTGGGCGCGTCGGTTCAAACCCCAGTCCAGCGGGTTTGCCAGCGGCTGGATGGCCCTGCGCGGAGTGCGGCGCAGGCGGGCGGCGGACAGGGGGTTCATCGTGTCGGACCACGCCGACTGGACCGGCCTGAACGACGCGATCCGCGCCACCGGGGCGGACCGGGTCTTCGTCACCCACGGCTATACCGGTCCTTTCCGCCGCTGGCTGGCCGATCAGGGCTATGACGCGCATGTTGTCAGCACCGAGTATGATGGCGAAAGTCTGGACGGCGGAGAGGACGAATGAAGGGTTTCGCCCGGCTCTTCACCACGCTCGACCAGACCACCCGCACCACGGTCAAGGTGGCCGCCATGGCCGAGTTTTTCCAGACGGCGCAGGATGCGGACAAGCTGTGGTGCGTGGCGCTGTTTTCCGGCCGCCGCCCGCGGCGTGTCATCACCACCACGCGGCTGCGCGAGTGGGCCGCCGAACGGGCCGGCGTCCCGCTCTGGCTGTTCGAGGAAAGCTATCCGGTGGTGGGCGACCTGGCCGAGACCATCGCCCTTGTCCTGCCCCCTCCCACCACGGAAACCGGCAAGCCCCTGTCCCACTGGATCGGCGAGTTGCAGCGCCTGTCCAAGCTGGACGAGGACGCCCGGAAGGCCGGCATCCTCGCCGCCTGGGACAGCCTGGACCGGACCGAACGCTTCCTTTTCACCAAGCTGCTGACCGGCGGTTTCCGTATCGGCGTCAGCCAGAAACTGATGACCCGCGCCCTGGCGCAGGCCACCGGGCAGGACGACGCGGCGCTGACCCACAAGTTGATGGGGTCGTGGACGCCGGAAACCACCAGCTGGTCCTCCCTGATAGAGGCGCATGACCCCCGCGCCGATCTCAGCCGCCCCTACCCGTTCTACCTGGCATACCAGCTTGAGGACCGCGATGCGCTCGGCCCGCCCTCCGACTGGTTCATCGACCGCAAATGGGACGGCATCCGCGCGCAACTGGTGCTGCGCGGCGGTGAACACCACCTGTGGTCACGGGGCGAGGAGTTGATGACCGACCGTCTCCCGGAACTGGGCCGGCTGGTCGATTTCCTGCCCCCCGGCACGGTGATCGACGGCGAGCTTCTGGCCTGGCGCGACGGCCCACTGCCCTTCAACGCCCTGCAGAAACGGATCGGGCGCAAAAGCGTGCCCAAGAAACTGCTGGCCGAGGTGCCGGTTGTCTTGATGGCCTATGATCTGCTGGAGCAGGACGGCCGGGACATCCGCGAGAAGCCCTTGACCGACCGCCGCGCGCAGCTCGAAACGCTGGTGGCGGACTTGCCGCCCGAGGTGCCTCTGCGCCTGTCGCCCGAGGTCACCGGCGACAGCTGGAACGCACTGGCCCGCATCCGGGCCGCCTCGCGCGATCACAATGCCGAAGGGCTGATGCTGAAACGGCGCAGCTCGCCCTACCTGGCGGGCCGCAAGAAGGGCGATTGGTGGAAATGGAAGGTCGACCCGCTGACCGTGGACGCGGTGATGATCTATGCCCAGGCCGGCCACGGCCGGCGGGCGAACCTGTTCACCGATTTCACCTTCGCCGTGCGCGACGGCGACGGGTTCACCCCCTTCACCAAGGCCTATTCCGGCCTGACCGATGCCGAGTTCCGCGAGATCACGAGGTGGGTCCGCAAGAACACGCTGCAACGGTTCGGCCCCGTCCGGCAGGTGCCGCCCGAACTGGTTTTCGAGATCGCCTTCGAGGGCATCCAGGAAAGCCCGCGCCACAAGTCGGGCATCGCGCTGCGCTTTCCCCGCATGGCCCGCTGGCGCCATGACAAACCGCTGGCCGAGATCAACACGCTGTCCGACCTGCACGAGATGCTGGCGCAGTACGGCTAGCACTGGTCAAGCGGCCATCGCGCCCATAAGTAGGACAAAACGTCAAAGAAATGAGGCCCACATGACCAAGCAGCCGGTATTCGACGCGAACGCGAACGGGGGGCGGCCCCTGGGAGACCTGCCCGAATGGGACCTGGGCGACCTCTACACCGCCGAGGACGCGCCGGAACTCAAGCGCGACCTGGATTGGCTGGAAGAGGCTTGCCAGAGCTTCGCCACCGATTACGAGGGCAAGCTGGACACGCTGGACGCTACCGGGTTGCTGGAGGCCGTGCAGCGCTACGAACGGATCGACATCGTCGCCGGGCGGATCATGTCCTTTGCCGGGTTGCGGTACTACCAGCAGACCACGGATGCCGGCCGCGCAAAATTCCTGTCCGATTGCCAGGACAAGATCACCGCATACACCACGCCGCTCGTCTTCTGGAGCCTGGAATTCAACCGCCTCGACGAGGCCGCGTTGCAGGACCTGCTGGCCGCGGATCCCGAGCTCGCCCGCTACAAGCCGGTCTTCGACCGCATCCGCAAGATGAAGCCCTACCAGCTGTCCGATGAACTGGAGAAATTCCTGCACGACCAATCCGTTGTCGGTGCCTCGGCCTGGAACAAGCTGTTCGACGAAACCATCGCGGGACTGGAATTCGAGATCGACGGCGAGCCGCAGGGCATCGAGGCGACGCTGAACCTTCTGTCGGAACAGGATCGCACCACCCGCGAAAAGGGCGCACGCGAACTGGCCCGCGTCTTCGGTGAAAACGTCACCCTCTTCGCCCGGGTCCACAACACGCTGGCCAAGGAAAAGGAAATCGAGGACCGCTGGCGCGGCATGCCCAGCCCGCAGACCGGCCGCCATCTGGCCAATGACGTGGAACCCGAGGTGGTCGAGGCCCTGCGCAACGCTGTCGTCGCGGCCTATCCGCGCCTCAGCCACCGCTATTATGCGCTCAAGGCGAAATGGCTCGGCCTCGACAAGATGCAGGTCTGGGACCGCAATGCCCCCCTGCCCATGGAAAGCGACCGCATCGTCGACTGGGATGAGGCCCGCGACACCGTCATGACCGCTTATGCCGGCTTCGATCCCCGGATGGCCGACCTCGCACAGCCGTTTTTCGACAAGGGTTGGATCGACGCGCCGGTCAAGGCGGGCAAGGCGCCGGGTGCCTTCGCACACCCGACCGTCACCACCGTGCACCCCTACGTGATGCTCAACTACCTGGGCAAACCGCGCGATGTCATGACGCTGGCGCACGAGCTGGGTCACGGCGTGCACCAGGTCCTGGCCGCCGAACAGGGGGAGCTTTTGTCCTCTACCCCGCTGACGCTGGCCGAAACGGCATCCGTCTTCGGCGAAATGCTGACCTTCCGCAAGCTGCTGGCCGAGGCGCCGAGCGACGCCGAGCGCAAGGTGCTGCTGGCCGGCAAGGTCGAGGACATGATCAACACGGTCGTCCGCCAGATCGCCTTCTACGATTTCGAGTGCAAGCTGCACGACGCCCGCCGGGGCGGCGAGCTGACGCCCGACGACATCAACACGCTGTGGATGTCCGTGCAGGGCGAAAGCCTCGGCCCGGTTTTCGAATTCATGGACGGCTACGAGACCTTCTGGGCCTATATCCCGCATTTCGTCCACTCGCCCTTCTACGTCTATGCCTATGCCTTTGGCGACGGGCTGGTGAACGCGCTCTATGCCGCCTACGAGGCCGCGCCAGAGGGCTTTCAGGACAAGTATTTCGACATGCTCAAGGCGGGCGGGTCCAAGCACCATTCCGAGCTTCTGGCACCCTTTGGCCTGGATGCCTCCGACCCGGCCTTCTGGGACAAGGGCCTGGCCATGATCGAGGGTATGATCGACGAGCTGGAAGCGATGGAAGACTAGTCCGGCGGCGCGGCCATCCGCGCCCCGCCTTTCCCGCACGGTCAGGCAGCCTCGTCAATGTCACCGAACCGGCCCTTTCTTTGGACCGGAAAATATCCCGGGGTGAATTGGCCGGCAGGCCAAGAGGGGCAGCGCCCCTCACTTCAACTGACTGTCCTTCGACCCGCGCCGATTGATCGCGGCGCGCGGGGCATTTCGGCCATCGCGTTCGGACGCGCAGTCGATGCAGAGTTTCACGCCCGGAATGGCAAGGCGGCGCTTCTGGGGGATTTCCTCGTCGCATTCGGCGCAATGGGTGAAACTCTCTCCGGACGGCCCCTGCCGGGCGCGCAGACGCTCAAGCTCCTCGGCGATCGAGGCTTCGATCTGTTCGTTTTCCGCACCATCGCGGGACCAGCCTCCGGCCATCACGCACCCTCATCCTCGTAGCTGACAAAGGCAAAGCGCCGGCCCTCAGGCGCCCAGCTTGGCACATTGATCGTGCCCTGCCCGCCATGCAGCGCCAGCAAAGTCTTCGGTGCGCCACCATCTGCGGGCAAGAGGCGCAGTTCCACGTCCAAGCCGCCCGGATGCCCCTGCGTGCCCGGCGGATAGGCCAGATAGACCACGCAGTCGCCATTGGGCGAGGGATGCGGAAACCAGTTCACGGCCTCATCCGCAGTCATGCGCTCCAGCCCGGACCCGTCGCGCTGCATCCGCCACAGGTCGACCGCCCCGCCACGTTCGCCGTTGAACCAGATCCACTGACCATCGGGTGTGTAATCCGGCCCGTCGCAATGGTCGAAATCCTCTGTCAGCCGGGTTTCCTCGCCGCCCTCGACCGGCACGGTGAAAACCTGGAACCCTGCCCCGCGATTGCCGACAAAGGCCAGTTCGCGGCCATCGGGACTGACCCCGTGCCAATAGGAGGGCGTGTTCGGCGTAATCCGCAGCGGCCGCCCGCCCTGGGCGGAGAGGGTATAGACGGCGCTGTCGCCATCCTCGCTGCTGTCGGAAATGATCAGTGTCGCGCCACTGGGGGAAATCCCGTGGTCGTTGTTGCAATGCACCGCAAAGCCCGTGTCGATGCGTTGCAACCCGGGCGCTTCCAGCGGCACGCGGTAGAGCAGCCCGCCACCATTCACGATCAACGTGCTGCCGGACGGATCCCAGTTCGGGGCCTCGATATGGCCGTCATGGACCATGAGCGTTTCCGCCCCGCCCCGGTCAAGATCGAAGATGCGCAGGTGGGATTTCATGTGCCTTCGTAGGCGGCTTTCAACGCCGCGATGTCGATCTTTCGCATCTGCATCATGGCTTCCGTCGCACGGGCGCGGCCCTGTTCATCCGGCCCGCCCACATACATCGGCAAGGCTTTCGGCACGACCTGCCAGCTGACGCCGAACCGGTCGACACACCAGGCGCACATGCTTTCCTCGCCACCTTCTGTCAGAGCGTCCCAGAGGCGGTCGGTTTCCGCCTGATCCTCGGTGAAGACCTGGATCGAGGCGGCGGGGGTCAGTTTGTAACGCGGCCCGCCATTGAGAAAGCTGAACCGCGCACCGCCGATGCTAAGCGTCACGATCAGCGCCTTGCCGCCCGGGCCGGGGGTGATCGCGCCCAGTTCGGAACCGGGGATCAGGTCGACATAGAACCGCGCCGCTTCTTCGGCGTCGCCATCGAACCACAGGCAGGTATTGACCGCCCCCATCAATCCAGCTCGGTCCAGGGCCAGGGTTTCTCTTCCGAGGCAAAGGTCTGGTAGCGCGCGGCCTTGGCCACCCACATCCCCAGGGTCGTACCGAACTCGGCCACCCGTTCATTGGGCACCTTGTTGTTGACCAGCGCCAGGATGAACTGAACCAGCGCGAGGATGCCGATGATCGTGCCCACGAAGGACAGCAGGATGCCGATGATGATCATGTAGATCAGCCGCAGGAACAGGTTCTCCTCGACAGGCCCGGAGGGCTCGCGCCGGGCGGTGTTCTCGGGCATCACGTCGTCGAATTCATTGGGGTCGGCCATGGCGATTCCTCCTGTTGGGGCAGTCTAGCCGCGCCCGCCCTTTTCGAAAACAGCGTCGATCATCGCCTGCGTTCCCCTGGCGTCCTCCAGCGACCACGGGTAATCGGCCCCCACGCGGATCGCCTTGCCGAAATTCTCGACCTGGGTCTTGTAGTGCCAGTCCGATGGGAAACGTTCCATGCGTTCGCCCTGGTTGGACCGCACCTCCAGCTTGGCCTCACCGAAGACGATGGGGTTGAACGGCGCGGTCAGCCGCAACCAGCCCGCATCGCCCATGAACAGCATCTCCTGGAAGGGATGCAGGCGCATGGAATTGACGAAATGCGCGGTGAAGCCGTCGAACCGGGCCGCGACGCGTGCGATCACGTCGACGCCGTTCTCGAAGGTCAGGTCGGCATGGGTGATCTCCTGCGGCTCCTGCCCGGTGACCCAGCGGGTGCTGCCATAGGTATAGACGCCGATATCGGGAATGCCGCCGCCGCCCTTGGCCGGGTCGTTGCGGACATTCGCGGTGTCCTCGGCGTTGTTGTAGGTGAAGACGCCCTCCACATGGGTCAGGGTGCCCAGCTCGCCCGATTGCACGATCTCGCGGGCGCGTTGCCATTGCGGGTGGTGGACGATCATGTAGGCCTCGGTCGCCAGCAGGCCTGTCTTGTCGCGCAGGGCGATTAGCGCGTCGATCTCGTCTGCCCGCATGGCGATGGGCTTTTCCGTCAGCACATGCTTGCCCGCTTCCAGCGCCTTCCTCGTCCACTCCACGTGCAGGTGGTTGGGCAGCGGCACGTAGACCGCGTCGATCTCGGGATCCGCAAGCAGCGCGTCATAGCTGTCATGGACCCTCAGGCGTGGCTGCATGGCACGGAACGGCGCGGCCTTGGCCGGGCTGGACGTCGCCAGAGCGGCCAATTCGGCATTGTCTGCCATATGGATCGCAGGGCCCATATGCTCGCTTGCGAAATTGGATGCCCCGAGGATGCCCCAACGGATCGGTTCAGTCATGTCGGTCCTCCCTTTCCTGTTGATGTTAGCGATCACGCACAGCGCGGGAAAGGGGCATGAGCGCCCCTGTTGCGCAGGAACTGCGAGGTTCGTCTTGAAGGATGAGAAATCATTGGGCCGGCAACATCGTCACCCAAAGCCAGGGCTGCGGCGCCAGGCCAGGGCCGACCAAAAGAGCAGCGCCGCCCAACTGGACGGCGCTGCGCAAGAGTATTTGGACACAGCCTCAAGCCGCAGGCAGCATGCCCCGCTCTTTCGCCAGTTGCTGCATCTTCTTCTGCAGCTTCTCGAAGGCGCGGACCTCGATCTGGCGGATGCGTTCGCGCGACACGTCGTATTTGCCGCTCAGATCCTCCAGCGTCACGGTCTCCTCAGCCAGTCGGCGCTGCATCAGGATGTCCTTTTCACGCTCGTTGAGCACATCCATCGCCTCGGCCAGCAATTCCCGGCGCGCGTCCAGCTCGTCTTTTTCCGCGTATTCCTCGGCCTGGTTGGCGTTTTCGTCCTCCAGCCAGTCCTGCCATTGCATGGTGCCTTCGCCCTCCTGGCCGACCGTCGCGTTGAGCGACGCGTCGGAACCCGAAAGGCGCTGGTTCATGCTGATGACTTCTTCTTCGGTCACGCCAAGATCATGGGCGATCCGCTCGACATTTTCCGGGCGCATATCGCCCTCTTCCAGCGCACCGATGCGGGCCTTGGCCTTGCGCAGGTTGAAGAACAGTTTCTTCTGGGCGCTGGTCGTGCCCAGTTTCACCAGCGACCAGGACCGCAGGATGTATTCCTGGATCGAGGCGCGGATCCACCACATGGCATAAGTGGCCAGGCGGAAGCCCTTTTCGGGGTCAAAGCGTTTGACGGCCTGCATCAGGCCCACATTGGCCTCGGAAATCACCTCGGCCTGAGGCAGCCCGTAGCCGCGATAGCCCATGGCGATCTTGGCGGCCAGGCGCAGGTGGCTGGTCACCATCTTGTGGGCGGCCTCGGTATCCTCGTGATCGACCCAGCGCTTGGCCAGCATGTATTCCTCTTCCGGCTCCAGCAGGGGAAATTTGCGGATTTCCTGCATGTAGCGGTTCAGCCCCTGTTCCGGCGATGGCGCCGGCAACTTGGCATAGCTGCTCAGGTTCGATGTTGTTTCTTGCGTGCTCATGTATCGTCCCCTCCCAATGTTTATGGGGTTAACATGAATATGGTCGCTCTGACGGCCTATTCAAGAGTGTAGGACGCAGTTTTACACCCCAAACGCGACCGACGCATCCCGAATCCGCAATTCTTACCCTGCGCTCACGCACATGAGATCACGCATTTGGGATATTCTCGCAAAAAATCGCTTATGGGCGTTCAGGCCGCACCGCGCAACGCAGCCATTAGACCCGCCATATCTTGCGGTAGCGGTGCCTCGAACTGCATCATCTTGCCTGTCACCGGGTGTTCAAAACCGAGCGTGGCGGCATGCAGAGCTTGACGCGGAAATGCGCGCACCGCCTCGACCCCGGTTGCGCCCACTCCGGCCGCCGAGACCTTGCGCCGCCCGCCATAGACGGGATCACCGATCAACCCGTGTCCAACATGCGCCAAATGCACCCGGATCTGATGCGTGCGGCCGGTTTCCAGCCAGCAATCAATCAACGCCGCAACCGGCGGTGTGCCCAGCGGCTCGACGATCCGAACCCGCGTCACCGCATGCCGTCCGCCCGACCGCACAACCGCCTGTTTCTGGCGATCGTGCTTGTGGCGGGCCAGCTCGGTCTGGATGCGCAGGACATTGCCGGTCTCGAAGCTCGTTCCCCGAATCCCGCGCAGGCGCGGGTCATTGGCATCGGGCACGCCATAACAGATCGCACGGTAATGGCGGTCCACGCTATGGGCCTCGAACTGGGCGGCCAGCCCGTGATGGGCACGGTCCGTCTTGGCCGCGACGAGTAACCCGCTGGTCTCCTTGTCGATGCGATGGACGATCCCCGGACGTTTTTCTCCGCCCACCCCGGACAGGCTGTCGCCGCAATGGTGGATCAGCGCGTTGACCAGCGTGCCCCGCGGCGTGCCCGGCGCCGGATGCACGACCATGTCGGCCGGCTTGTTCACCACGATCAGGTCATCATCCTCGAAGACCACGTCGAGAGGTATGGGCTCGCCGGCGATATGGCTTTCCCCGGGCGCTGCCACGGTCAGGACGATCCGGTCGCCCGCCGCCACCTTACCCTTGGGGCTGGTCGCCACGTGTCCGTTCACGGCGACGGCGCCGGTCTCCAGCAGCTTGGTCAGGCGCGAGCGGCTGAGATTGGCGCTGTCCGGCACGTCACGCGCAAGTGCCTTGTCCAGCCGCGCAGGCGGATCTGGCTGAATTTCAAAGCTGATGCGCATTTCCGTCATGGTCTTCCTCGCGGCGGCCCGGATGCATAGCCAAAAGGGTGGCGCTTGTCATCAATCCGTCGGGGAAGGTGATGGTACCGCCTCCCCGGCTCGAACGGGGGACCTCTTGATCCACAATCAAGCGCTCTAACCTACTGAGCTAAGGCGGCACTGGCGGGGGGATTAGCCCCGCCAAGACACAATTGCAAGGGGGATTCGCGCGCCGATCCCGCGCCGCGCGGCAGGCCCGGTCTTGCCAAGCGCCGGACGCGGCGATAGATGCCCGTCAGTCATGGAAGGGGCCGCATCATGGGCATAAATACCGAACGCGACATCGAGGCGAACCTGCAAATCGGGCCGACCGACGCGGGCATGGTGCGGCTGTTCATCGAAGCCGACGGCGCAGAGATTCCTATGGATTTCTCGCCGGAAGAGGCCGAGGAAATCGCCGAGGAAATCCTGGCCGCTGCCAAGGGCGCACGCGCGCTGGCGAAGTAAGGCCGCGCCTCAGCCGCAGTCCCGCAACCGCGCGACATAGCGGGCCATGGTATCGACCTCGAGGTTCACCGCATCGCCTACGGCGACATCGCCCCAGGTGGTCATTTCCTTGGTATGCGGGATGAAGTTGATTCCGAAATCCGCGCCATCGACCTCGTTCACCGTCAGCGATGTGCCATTCAGAGCCACCGATCCCTTGGGGGCGATGAACCGGGCCAGGTCGCCGGGCGCGCGCAGGGTGACGCGGGTGCTGTCGCCCTCGTCCACCATCTTCACGATCTCGGCCACGCCGTCCACGTGGCCCGACACGATATGCCCACCCAGTTCGTCACCCACCTTGAGCGCGCGTTCCAGGTTCAGCCGTTTGCCGGGGGCCCAGCCGGAGCGGCCGATATTCGTGGCCCCCACGGTTTCGGCGGAAATATCCACATCGAACCAGCCGCGCGGCTCGGTTCCCTTGGCCACCACCGTCAGGCAGACCCCGTCACAGGCGATCGAGGCGCCGATGTCGATCCCCGTGATGTCATAGCCGGTGCCGATCCGCGCGCGCAGGTCGCCGCGCTGGTCGACCTCCAGAACCTCGCCGATATCCGTGATGATGCCCGTGAACATGGCTGCATTCCCTTCCTGATGCTCCTTGGCTAAACTCATATAAGGCGGGGGGCAAGGCCGCGCGCCCGGCATGATTGGGCCATATTCCGGCCCCAGGCATCGGTTAACCGACGGATAGTGAAAGATGAGTAGGCCAAACCGCATCGTGACCGACCCGAGCCAGAAGACCTTTCTGTTCCTGCAGGGACCGCACGGGCCCTATTTCCACCGCCTCGGGCGGATGTTGACCCGTGCCGGGGCGCAGGTCTGGCGGGTCGGGTTCAACGCCGGCGACCGGGCGTTCTGGTTCACCCTGAAAAGCTACATTCCCTACCGCGACCCGGTCGAAGACTGGCCCGATCGGTTTCGCGCCATCGTCACGGAAAAGGGCGTGACCGATATCGTGCTCTATGGCGATACCCGCCCGGTTCACGCGCAGGCGGTGGCGGCGGCCCGCGCCCTCGGCCTGACCATCCATGTCTTCGAAGAAGGCTATATGCGCCCGTATTGGGTGACCTATGAACGGAACGGCTCGAACGGGCATTCGCGGCTGATGCAGCTGGGCATCGAGGATATGCGAACCGCACTGGCCCAAAGCGTGCTGGACGTGCCCGAGGCCCCGGCCCAATGGGGGGACATGCGCCACCACGTCTTCTACGGCGCGCTCTATCATTGGTTCGTGCTGTTCCGGAACGGGGATTACCGCAATTTCCGCCCGCATCGCGAGTTGCCGCTGCTAACCGAGACCCTGCTCTACACGCGGCGCCTGCTGCTGATGCCCGCCTTCGCGCTGGGCCGTATCCTGGCCACGCTGCGGATCAAGCATGGCGGTTACCCCTATCACCTTGCTCTGCTGCAACTGGAGCACGATTCCAGTTTCCAGCAGCATTCGCCGTTCTCCAAGATGTCGGAGTTCCTGGAGGTGGTGATCGAGGGCTTTGCCAAGGGGGCACCGCGCCATCACCACCTGGTTTTCAAGGCGCACCCCCTTGAAAACGGGCAAAGCCCGCTCAAACGCATCATCCGCGAGCTGGGCCGCGCCCACGGCGTCGCAGGCCGGGTGCACTACGTGCGGGGCGGCAAGCTGGCGCAACTGCTCGATCATGCCCGCACCGCGGTCACGGTCAATTCCACCGCCGCTCAGCAGGTGCTGCACCGGGG
Source organism: Salibaculum griseiflavum (assembly GCF_003129565.1). GTDB lineage: Bacteria > Pseudomonadota > Alphaproteobacteria > Rhodobacterales > Rhodobacteraceae > Salibaculum > Salibaculum griseiflavum. Next base: position 27,801 of record NZ_QETF01000006.1, on the reverse strand, counting down.
TATCCCGCTCAAGGTCTTCGGCGAGGCGGTCTATGCCAAGCCCGGGCTTGTCTCCGATCTGCCGGTCGAGACCTTTTTCGCCCAGCCCGGTCGCCCCGACCTGGCCGCCTACAAGGATTTTCGCCGCTTCCTTCTGGAGACCAGCCAGGTGCCGGGCGGGTTCTACTCGGCCCGCGGGCGGCGGCAATTGCTGCGCCAGGTGGTCGACATGATGCTGGATTCCGACGATCCCTACGATGCGCTCAAATCGGGCATGGCCCCTCCGCGCCAGCAATTGCGCGTCGTCAACTGACCCGGCCGCGGCTTCCGCTCGTCTTCGGGGCGTCGACCGCATGTTGAGTCGCCCCGCCCCGTCGCCACAAGACCTTGCGCGGCCCGTGCAGGACCGCAACACCCGCCGGGGCCTCCGCCTTTTTTGTGGATTTTGCGCCCGGATTCCCGTAACTTCCACGCAAAACTTGAGGCAGATAATAACAGGTCGAGGAGACCGAAGCAGTGAAACCCCTTAGCTTGCGCCTGGCGAAAGGCGTGGCCCTTCTTGCCGCGCTTGTCCTGGTCTCGTCCTGCGGCCTGCCGCGGTCGGGCCCCAACAAAAGCGAAATCTTCGCCGGATCGGTGATGCGCGAGGGCGATGCCTTCGTCCTTCTGGTCGATGACCGAGTGAACCGCATTGCCAGTGTCACACCGGCCCTCGGTTTTGCCGAAAGTTTCGTCAATGCCGGGCAGTTGGGCAGCGACACGATCAGCCCCGGCGACACGCTGAGCCTGACGATCTGGGAAAACGTCGAGGACGGGTTGCTCGTGGCCGAAGGCCAGAACGCCACCGTTCTCGAAGAGGTCCAGGTCGACGGCGCGGGCTTCATTTTCGTTCCCTACGCGGGGCGTATCCGTGCCGCTGGCAACACACCCGAGGCGATCCGCCGGATCATCGTCGAGAAACTGAACGAACAGACGCCCGACCCGCAGGTCCAGGTGCGCCGATTGGCCGGCAACGGCGCGACCGTCTCGATCACCGGCGCCGTGGGCGCGCAGGGTGTCTACCCGATCGAACGCCCCACCCGCACCCTGGCCGCCATGCTGGCCGCGGCCGGGGGTGTGACCGTGCCGCCCGAGATCGCCCAGGTCACCGTGATCCGCGGCGACCACTCCGGTCAGATCTGGTTCGACGATCTCTATGCCCATCCGGGCCATGACATCGCGCTGCGGTCCAACGACCGCATCTTCGTCGAACAGGATCGCCGGTCTTTTACCGCGCTCGGGGCCACCGGCACCCAGAACCGCGTGCCCTTCGAAAGCCAGACCATCAGCGCCATCGAGGCCATCGCGCAGGTCGGCGGCCTGAACCAGGCATTGGCCGATCCCACAGGCGTCTTCGTTTTCCGCAACGAACCCGAGGCCATCGCCCAGCAATTGGTCGGGCGCACAGACCTTCAAGGCGCGCAGCGCGTTGTCTACGTGCTCGACCTGACGGGCCCCAACGGCATGTTCATGGCCCGCGATTTCGCCATTCGTGACGAGGACACTGTCTACGTCACCGAGGCGCCGTTCAGCCAGTTCAACAAGACCATCGCGGCCATCACCGGCACGCTGGGTCAGACCACGGCCGCGGCGGACACGCTGGCAGGCAACTGACGTGGTCGGACAGGACGATAACGCCGCGGGGGAAACCTCGCGGCGTCTTTACGTCTATAACTGCGGGTTCCTGACACAACCGCGCATCCGGCGCATCCTGACCCTTTCGGGCTATGATATCCGGCTGGGCAAGCCCGGTCCGGACGACCTGGTCGGCGTCTGGGGCCAATCCCCCACAAGCTGGCGCGGCGAGGCCGTTGCGGATCGCATGGCCGCACCGGTTTTGCGGGTCGAGGACGCCTTTCTGCGCTCGGTCCTTCCGGGCCGTGCAGGCGAGCCGCCGCTGGGCCTTCTGCTGGACAGGCGCGGCGTGCATTTCGACCCTGCGACCCGCTCGGACCTGGAGGTGCTGCTGGCCGAACACCCGCTCGACGACACAGCCCTGCTGGACCGTGCGCGCGCCGGTATCGCCGCGCTCGCGCGCACGCATCTGTCGAAATACAACAGCTTCGACCCGGCCGCCCCCTGCCCCGAGCCGGGCTATGTTCTGGTCATCGACCAGACCGAGGGCGATGCCAGTGTCAGCGCCTCGCGCGCGGATCGAAACACCTTCCTTGAGATGCTTTTCTGCGCGCGAGAGGACCACCCCGGCGCCCGCATCCTGATCAAGACCCACCCCGAGACACTCGCGGGCCACAGGGGCGGCCATTTCCGCGACGGCGACCTGTCCGAGGGCGTGGAGTTCCTTTCAGATCCGGTCTCGCCGCATGACCTGCTGGAAGGCGCCATCGCGGTCTATACCGTGTCCTCGCAAATGGGGTTCGAGGCCATCCTGGCCGGTCACAACCCCGTCGTGTTCGGCCAACCCTTCTACATGGGCTGGGGCCTGACCCAGGATCGCATGCCGCTCGATCGTCGCCAGCGGGACCTGACCCGCGCGCAGATGTTCGCCGCGGCAATGATCCTTTACCCGCACTGGTATGACCCCTATCGCGACCGGCTTTGTTCCTTCGAAGACGCCACGCAGGCGCTGGCCGCGCAGGCCCGCGCCTGGCGCGAGGACCACGCAGGCTGGGTCGCCAGCGGCATGCACTTGTGGAAACGCGCACCTCTTCAAAAGGTCTTCGGCCAGCATCGCAAGGTCGTGTTCGAGGACCGCGCTGATCGCGCCGCCCTGCGCGCACGGCGGGACGGGCGGCGGCAGATGGTCTGGGCCTCGAAGGCCGAAGGGCATGACGCCGCCTTTCGCGTCGAGGACGGGTTCCTGCGGTCGCGCGGGCTGGGCGCCGACCTGGTGCCGCCGCTGTCGCTGGTGCTGGATGACCTCGGGATCTACTATGACCCGCGCACGGAAAGCCGGCTGGAACGCCTGATCGAAGCCAGCCCGCACCTGCCCGAGGACGAAACCGCCCGGGCCGACCGGCTGATCGCCCGGCTGACCCGATCGCGGCTGTCGAAATACAACATCGAAGGTGCGGGCTTGCCACCGGGCCTGCCTGCCGGACGGCGCATCCTCGTGCCCGGCCAGGTCGAGGACGACGCCTCGATCCTCACGGGCACAGAGGACATCCGCACGAACCGTGCCCTGCTAGAGGCCGCCCGCACGGCCAACCCGGCCGCGGTGATCCTCTACAAGCCCCACCCGGATGTCGAAGCGGGCCTGCGCGATGGCGCGGTCGCGGACGCGCAGCTCTTCGCCGATGCCGTGCTGGACCGCACCGATGCAATGGCCACACTGGACACGGTGGACGAGGTCTGGACCATGACATCCCTTATGGGTTTCGAGGCGCTCTTGCGGGGCAAATCCGTGACGTGCCTTGGCACACCCTTCTATTCCGGCTGGGGTCTGACCGATGACCGGGCCATGCCCTGCCCGCGCCGCACCGCGCGCCCGACTTTGGCACAGCTGGCCCATGCGGCCCTGATCGGCTATCCGCGCTATTTCGACCCGGTAACGGGCCTGGCCTGCCCGGTCGAGGTGGTTGTGGATCGCCTGTCAGAGGGCGCGGTGCCCCGGCCCTCGCGCCTGAACCGATTGCTGGCCAAGGCGCAGGGGCTTGCCGCCGGTCAGTCCTGGCTGTGGCGCTGAACCCGCCAGCGGTGCATCAGGTCCGGTCCGATGGCGCGGCTTTCCACCAGGTCGAAACGCGGCGCCTCGGCCAACGCCTCCAGCCCCATGGCGCCAAGCCCCGGTGTGCCCTCAGCCCCCAGCATGACCCCCGCGGTAAAGCCCAGGACCTCGTCCACCAGTCCCGCTGACAGAAGCGAGGCCGCCAACGCGCCGCCGCCCTCGCAGAAGACCGAGGTCAAGCCAGCTGCGCCCAGCTGGGCCAGCATATCGGCGGGATCGATCTGGCGATGTTCCACGCCGCATTCAAAGAGACGTGCCCCCCGCTCTTCCCAGATCGTGCGACGATCACGCGTCGCATCCCCGCCATGGCACAGCCAGACCAGCGCCTGGTCCATGGTAGCGGCAAGGCGCCCGTCGGGCAGGTCGAGCCGCCGCGAGGCAACCACGCGCACGGGCTGCGGCATCGGCCCCAAGCCGCGAACGGTCAACGCCGGGTCATCGGCCCGCATCGTACCTGCCCCGACCAGCACCGCGTCATGGCGCGCCCGCATGGCATGAACCGTCCGACGCGCCAATGGCCCGGTGATCCAGCGACTCTCGCCCGTGGCGGTCGCGATGCGGCCATCGAAGGAACTGGCCAGTTTCAACGTCACGAAGGGCCGGCCCGCGCGTCGGTTGAGCAGATAACCGGCCAGGTCGCGCTCGGCCGCGTCACGCAAAACGCCTTCTGTCACCTCGATCCCGGCCGCACGAAGCCGATCGAGCCCGGCGCCTGCAACGCGGGGGTCGGGATCCCCTGCTGCCACCACGACGCGCCCGACACCGGCCGCAATCAGCGCCTCCGCGCAGGGCGGGGTCTTGCCGTGATGAGAACAGGGTTCGAGCGTGACATAGGCGGTCGCGCCGCGCCCCGCCGCGCCGGCCATGGCGAGCGCCTGGGTTTCCGCATGGGGGCGCCCCCCATCCGCGGTGCGGGCGCGGCCCACGACCCGCCTGCCCTGCACGATCACGCACCCCACGGACGGGTTCGGCCAGACACGTCCCAGGCCCCGCCGCCCAAGCGACAGGGCCTGTTTCATGAACCGCACATCAAGGCTGTCGGTCACTCCGCCTCGTCTTCGGCCGCCTTGGCCTGGGGCCGCAGCTCGCTGACGAACTTGTCGAAGTCATCCGCGGCCTGGAAGTTCTTGTAAACGCTGGCAAACCGCACATAGGCGACGGTGTCGATCCGGGCCAGCGCCTCCATCACGATCTCGCCGATCTGCTTGGAGGGTATGTCGGTCTCGCCCATGCTTTCCAGCCGCCGCACGATGCCGGAAATCATCTGGTCGACCCGCTCGGGTTCGACCGGGCGCTTCTGCATCGAAATCCGCACCGAGCGTTCCAGCTTGTCGCGGTCGAAATCCTCGCGGCGTCCGTTTGACTTCACCACCACAAGGTCGCGCAGTTGCACGCGTTCATAGGTGGTGAACCGGCCACCACAAGCCGGGCAGAACCGCCGCCGCCTGATGGCGACATGATCCTCGGCCGGGCGGGAATCCTTCACTTGGGTATCGACGTTTCCGCAAAACGGGCAGCGCATTGTCCTGTCCTCTTGTCTCTGCCTCATGGGGTCTTTTGCCCCACTTATCCACAGCCACTATAGGACGACCCCGAGGTTTTGGGTAGTGGTCATTTGACGCCGCTAGATGCGGGGTCCATTGCGTGGCGCGCGGGACTCACTCGGTCGCCGGGACCCAGCGCTGCACCTGCCGGTCAAAGGTCAGGCCCATTAGGCGCTTGGCATCGCCGATCGCTTCACTCCAGGGGAAATCGACCGTGCCCTCGGCGCAGTGGAACGCGGCAAGCGGGGTCTCGTCAGCGCCCAGCAGGACGGACACGCCGCCGAACCGGGTCGGGATGATCTCCCCGGTGGTGGCATCGTGTTCTCGCTCGATCCCACCGAAGACGACATAGCGGTAATCGCCGCTGCGAAAGGTCAGTTCTTCGTAGATCGTGCGGCCGATCCCGGGCCAAGGCGTGTAGTCGATGGCGGTAACCGGTGCGCTGAGCGTGAGTTCCGGAGCGCCGGGCGGACCGAAGCGATAGGTCAGGTTTTGGCTGGCAAGACAGACCTCCAGCCGTCTTTCCGACCCTTCGATCCGGCAGGCCAGGAAGGTATCCGCCCCGTCAGCGCATTGGGCGAAGGCCGGGGATGTGAAAGCCAAGAGGGCAAAAACCGCCCGCATCATGCCCCCCATGTCGGAATATGCCAATCGCGCCCCCGCGGGGTTTCGACGTATTCCGGCCATTTGAAATCAACCGGCGGGGCGTAATCGGCCAGAGGCGGGATCGGCGCCGCATCCCGACGGCGGGTGAATTCATCCCATGCGGCCTGACGCGCCGTGTCGTCCTGCAGCACGCGCAGGGCGGACAGGGCCAGCACCCTGGCCGCGGTCTGCACGGTCGGGTCGATGGTTTTTGGCATGCCGCCGAGCGCGTTCATCGCCCAGGGCGGATATGGCCCGCCGTTCAGCGCCGGACGGGCGATGTAGAAGCGTGCCGTTGGGGCGTGCCAGGACATGTCGGTATAATCGTCGGATGTGCTGTTCATCTGCGACGGCGGCAAGTCACGGCGCAAGATCGCCTCGGCCTCGGCGGGGTCCATCAGCGCCTCGCAGGCGGGCAGGATCGGATCGCCCTCATCCTTCACTCCGCAATTGCGCCGCACCTCGGCCATCAGCGACTTGGCCGCGTCATCCCAAACCGGCGGGCCGACCTGTTGCAGGGCGTCCCATACCACATCCGCCATCGCGTGATTGCTCAGGCCCGGGCGCGATTTGCTGACCCAGTGCCGTTCCACCCGGCATCCGGTCATCGCGGCGCAATGTTCGGCGATCTCGTCCAGCCGGGCTGTGACGGTCTCGGCCATCTCGACCGTGGGCACACGGACCAGATACTGCAGCTCGGCCAGCCCGGCGGGCAGGTTGTCCGCGGTGGCCTGCCCGGTCGAGAGGATCGCCTCTGAGATCGACCAGCCCCCCTGGTGGCTCAGCATCGCGTCGCGCAGCATCCGGCCCTGGGAATACATCATCACCAGCGCGTCATTGGCACCGGGCGCGCGCACGTCCGAATGGCTCTGCGGGATGGGGGCACCATCGGTCGCCCCCCACCGGTGCGGGGCGTCGCAGATGAAGCGGTAGATCATCGAATAGGCCGCGCCGCACTGGGTATCGCGGCGCACCGTGTTGCACAGCGGCAGCATGTAGAACGGGTGATAGGACAGCATGGCTGCAAGCCCGTCATAATAGCCCTTGGCGGCGTGGATGGGCTTGGACCCGCGCACCTTTTCCGCCGGTTCTCCGGTAAAGCGCAAACCGCCCCTGATCCCATGCGCCTGCATCGCCGCCTTGGTGGCCAAAAGCCCGCCCAGACTGCCGATGCCCAGAGCCGAATGCGGGTCGGTATGCCCCGCCGCATGGGGCGACAGCCCCTCGCGCGGGGCTTCATGCGGCGCGGCGGCCTGGCAGTTTCCCGGCACCGCGTCGTATTCGGCATACATCCCGATCACCGGCCCGTCGCCGTTGGACCACTGGGCGCAGAAGGCGGTTGGCATCCCGCCGGAGCCTTCTTCGACGTCAAAGCCCTCGGCACGCAAACGGGCCACATACCAGTCGGCGGACCGATACTCGCGCCAGGCCGGTTCGGCGAAATCGAAGATCGTCGCGCAATCCCTTGAAAGCACGGCCTTGTTCGCCTGCACCCAGGCGCGGGCTGTGTCTGCCGCGCTCATGCGGGAACCAGCATGGCAACGACCTGCCGCCGATGCGGGCGCCGGCGATATTCGAACAGGTAGATCCCCTGCCAGGTTCCCAGCGCCATCCTGCCCCCAGTCACCGGAATCTGCAGGCTGACCGGCAGCATCGCCGCCTTGATATGGGCGGGCATGTCGTCGGGGCCCTCATAGGTGTGCGTCAGATAGGCCATGTCCGGATGATCGGAGGGCGGTACCAGCCTGTCAAAGAAATTGCGCAGGTCCGTTTGCACCTCGGGGTCGGCGTTTTCCTGGATCAGCGGCGAACAAGAGGTGTGCCGGACGAACAGCGTCAACAGCCCGTCCCCCTGCACCCAGTCGCTGACCTGCGGCGTGAACGCATACAGCCCCGGTCCGGTCGTCGAAATCTCGAATGTCTTGTGCATGGGGAACCATGGCCCCGGCGGCGGTCCGCTTGCAAGCCTGCCGCGGACGTGATTTTCAACCCGGGCAGGCACGACAACGCACGAGGCGCAGAGAGGGGCGCAGGGATGGACCGCATTTCACAACTGCTACAGGCGGGACGGGTGGCCGAGGCCGTGGCCCTGATCAAGCGCGGGCTGGCCCAGCGGCCCCGGGACGCAACGCTTTTGCTGGCCCTGGCCCAGGTTCACAATCGCGGCAGCCGCGACTATGCACAGGCGCATACGGCATTGAAAAAGCTGTTGAAACTGGCACCCAAGAATGCCGCCGCCCATGCGGAAATGGCGCAGGTCCTGGGCAACATGCAAGACCGTGAAAAGGCTATCCAGCACGCCAAACGGGCCGTGGCCCTGGCGCCGAAATCTCCGGACCACTTGTATGTGCTCGGCACGCTCTACCATCAGACCGACCGCCTGCAAGAGGCCCGCGCCGCCATCCGCAAAAGCCTTGCCCTGCGGCCCGACCACGTGCAAACCCGGCTGTTGCTGGCGACGGTCCTGCGGTCCGGAGGCGATATGGACGCCGCCCGGACCCTTTGCACCGAGATTTTCGAGGACGAACCGAACAACCTGTTCAATTTCTCGGTCTACAGCCTGACCGGCAAACTGGACGCCGACGACCCGATGATGCGGCATTTCACGGATGTCGTGATCCCGGCCGCAGAACAGGCTGGCGGCCCGGCCTATATCACCGCGCTTGGCGTTCTGGCCAAGCTCCGGGACGACACCGGCGATCATGACGCGGCATTCACCATCCGGACCCAGGCCAAGGCCGCCGAAGGTATTAGACATGACAATCGAAAATATGCGGGCTTTGTTCAGGCGCAGGTTCAGGGCCTGACCCGCGCCGATTATTTCGGCGGCGGCGGATCGGACAGCGAAACCCCGGTCCTGATCGTCGGCATGCCCCGGTCAGGCAGCACCCTGCTGGAGCAGGTGATCTCGAGCCATCCGAAGGTTCAGGGCGTGGGCGAAAACCCGGCGCTTGCCAACCTGTTGCGAGGGGCCCGCGTTCCCGATCACGATGGCCCCGCCCTGGTCCGCTTTGTCAAAGGGCTGGACAGCAAACAGGCCGCCGCCCTGGCCCGGTCCTATCTGTCAGCGGTGACCCCCGGCGCCGGCAAGGCCAGCCGCATCGTCGACAAGAAGCTGCACAATTTCGAATTGCTGGGCCTTTTCGCCAAGCTATTCCCGAAGGCACGCATCCTGCATGCCACCCGCGACCCGATGGATTGCTGCGTGTCGTGCTATTTGCAGAACCTGTCGCCCTGGCACAGCTATACCCGCGATCTGGGCGACCTGGGCCGCTACTACAAGCAATACCGGCGCCTGACCCACCATTGGCAAACCGCGCTGCCCAATCCGATCATGTCGGTGGCCTACGAAGATATGGTCGCGGACCTCGAGGGCACGGCCCGCGCGGTCATCGGTTTTCTGGGCCTGGACTGGGACGACGCCTGCCTGAACTACCAGCAGACCGACAACCGGGCCCGAACCCTGTCGGTCTGGCAGGTGCGGCAACCGGTCTACAAGACCTCTGTCAAACGCTGGAAACGCTACGCGCCGCACCTGGGGCCGCTCATGGACGAACTGGCCCCGCTTTACCCTGATGGACTGGACTGACGGCCTGGACTGGCGGGCCCGGCTGATCCGACCTACTGGTCGAGGAAACTGCGCAGCTTGCGGCTTCGGCTGGGATGCTTCAGTTTGCGCAGGGCCTTGGCCTCGATCTGGCGGATGCGTTCGCGGGTCACGCTGAACTGCTGGCCCACCTCTTCGAGCGTGTGGTCGGTGTTCATGCCGATGCCGAAGCGCATGCGCAGCACGCGTTCCTCGCGCGGGGTGAGCGACGACAGCACGCGGGTGGTGGTTTCCTTGAGGTTCTCCTGAATGGCCGAATCCAGCGGCAGGACGGCGTTCTTGTCCTCGATGAAATCGCCCAGCTGGCTGTCTTCCTCGTCGCCGATGGGGGTTTCCAGCGAAATCGGCTCCTTGGCGATCTTCATCACCTTGCGAACCTTTTCCAGCGGCATCTGCAGCTTGGCGGCCAGTTCCTCGGGCGTCGGCTCGCGGCCGATCTCGTGCAGCATCTGGCGGCCGGTGCGGACCAGCTTGTTTATGGTCTCGATCATGTGGACCGGGATGCGGATGGTGCGGGCCTGGTCGGCGATCGACCGGGTGATCGCCTGGCGGATCCACCAGGTCGCGTAGGTCGAGAACTTGTAGCCGCGGCGATACTCGAACTTGTCCACGGCCTTCATCAGGCCGATATTGCCTTCCTGAATGAGATCAAGGAATTGCAGGCCACGGTTCGTGTATTTCTTGGCAATCGAGATCACCAGCCGCAGGTTGGCCTCGACCATTTCCTTCTTGGCGGCGCGGGCCTCTTTCTCGCCCTTCTGGACCTGAGCCACAATGCGGCGGAATTCCGAAATGTCGACGCCGACATACTGGCCCACCTGGGCCATCTCCGCGCGCAGCTCCTCGATCTTGTCGGTCGAACGTTCGATCAGAGATTGCCAGCCGCGCCCCGACTTGGCACCCATTTCCTCCAGCCAGGTCGGGTCCAGTTCGCGGCCTCGATAGGCCTCGATGAACTCCCGGCGGTTGATGCGGGCCTGGTCGGCCAGCTTCACCATCGAGCTGTCGATGGCCATGATCCGGCGGTTGATCCCGTAAAGCTGGTCGATCAGCGCCTCGATGCGGTTGTTGTGCAGGTGCAGGGAATTGACCAGCTGCACGATTTCCGAGCGCAGTTTCTGGTATTTCTTCTCGTCCTTGTCGCTGAACGATCCGTCCTCGTTGATCGTCGCCGACATGCGGGCGTCCTGCATCTCGGACAGCTTGGCAAAATCGGCGGCGATGGTGTCCAGCGTTTCCAGAACCTGCGGCTTGAGCGTCGCCTCCATCGCGGCCAGCGACATGTTCGCGGCGTCTTCTTCCTCGTCGTCGTCATCGTCCTTGGCGATGGGGTTGCCGTCTGCGTCGAGTTCGGGGCCGGCGTCCTTCTTCTCGCTCTTGGCGGCCTCGGGGTCGACCACCGGCGCGGTTTCCGCCCCTTCCTCGTCAAGCTGGTTGCCGAAGGTGGTTTCCAGGTCGATCACGTCGCGCAGCAGGATTTCCTCTTCCAGCAATTCATCGCGCCAGATGGTGATGGCCTGGAAGGTCAGCGGGCTTTCGCACAGCCCGAGGATCATGGTGTTGCGCCCTGCCTCGATCCGCTTGGCGATGGCGATCTCGCCCTCGCGCGACAGCAGCTCGACGCTGCCCATTTCGCGCAGATACATGCGGACCGGGTCATCGGTGCGGTCCAGCTTTTCGGTGGTGCCGCCACCGAGCGCCACGTCGCGCGCACCGGTCGTGGCAACCTCGGTCGACTTGGACTTGTCATCCTCGCTGTCGACCGATTCCTCGCTTTCCTCTTCCTCTGTGACCTGGATGCCCATTTCGTTGAGCATCGACATGACATCCTCGATCTGGTCCGAGCTGACCTGGTCGGGCGGAAGCACCGCGTTGAGCTGATCGTAGGTGATGTAGCCGCGCTCGCGCGCCTCGGCGATCATCTTCTTGACCGCGGTCTGGCTCATGTCGATGGAAATATCGCCATCCGCGCCGTTCTCGCTGCGATCGTCGGTGTCCTTGGCTGCCATGCGTGTCCCCTCTGGCTGTCTCGCAGTGATTCGGCTGATTCGCGCGTGTCCCGAATCAACCCTGCGCGTGCGTGATTCGCAATGCCCCTACGCCTTGTTTTCAGGGGCTGTTGCGCAATGCCCCAACCGCCCCTCTAGCGCGATCGGCGCCCCTTGGCAAAGTCGATACTTCCCAAAAGATCGTCAAAGGCGCTGCGTTCGTCCCGTTTCATGCGGGCCCCGTTCGGCGCGGTGTCGTATTCGGCTTTGTCATCGTCATCCTGTTTGCCGGCGCGGTTCATCGCCGCCGTCGATTGGGCGAGCCGTGCGGTAAGACGTTCATCGACCACGTCAGAGGACAGATCCTCGATCGCCTCCTCGATCTCATGAGCGTGGCCGCGTCGGGCATTCAACTTGGCCAGCTCCTCGGCCAGGCACATGGTCGCGACCTCGCCATTGTCAGGCTTGCGCACGGCAGGCGTTATGGCGACGTGGGCCTGCGCAAAGAGTTTTTCAAGTGCACCGGCACCGATTTGCGCCGCGATCTGCGCCTCGACCTCGGAGCCTTCAGCACCAAGTAGCGCATCTCGTATTAGGGCATGATCAGGTGTCGTGCACTCCATCCGTTCAAGCTCGTGCAGGAAATCCGGCAGCAGGGCCGGGTTCCGGATCAGCGTGGCCAGGATCACGCCCTCGCGCAGCTGGTCCTCGACCGGGCCACCGGTGACCAGCAGCGAGGACTTGCTCGACGGCATCGGCGGCGCGATTTTCCATTCAGGCAAAAAGCCCCGCCCGCCGGGCTGCCAGGGGCGCGGGCGTCGGCCTTGCCCCTGCTTGCGCGACGGACCGAACAATTGCCAGCGCAACTCCTTGATCGCTTCGCCGTAATGGCCACGGATCGACGGATCGCGGATCAGCTTGATCTTGTCGCGCAGGGCCTTGTCCAGCGCGGCGCGGCGTTCGGGGCTGTCGAAGGCACGGCCCTCGATTTCACGCTGCCAAAGCAGCTGCACCATGGGCAGCGCCGCATCGAGCAGCTTGCGCATCCCGCCCGCCCCCTGGGCGCGCAGAACATCATCGGGGTCCAGGGTGTCGGGCATGACGGCGAACCGCAAGGATTGTCCCGCCTCCAGAAGCGGCAGGGCCAGGTCCATGACGCGCCCCGCCGCGCGCTGCCCGGCGGTGTCACCGTCCAGAGTGATGACCGGCTCGGGCGCGATGCGCCAGATCATCGCCAGCTGCTGTTCGGTCACAGCGGTGCCCAGCGGCGCAACCGCGGCTTCGAACCCCGCCTCGGACAGGGCGATCACGTCCATGTAGCCCTCGGCCACGATCAGCGTATGCCCCTTGCCGGCGGCCTCGCGGGCGCGCTTGATGTTGAACAGGCTGCGGGACTTGTCGAACAGCTCGGTTTCCGGGGAATTGAGATACTTGGCGCTGTCGTCCGGGTCCATCGCCCGCCCGCCGAAAGCGATGCAGCGGCCGCGGGCGTCGCGGATGGGAAAGATGATACGGTTGCGGAACACGTCATAGGGCGCGCGGCCCCTGTCGCTTTCCCGGGCCAGCCCGGCACCGAGGATCAGATCCTTTTCGATGCCCTTGCCCGAAAGGTGATCCCACAGGTTCGACCAGCCCGGCGGGGCAAATCCTATCTCCCAACGCGCCAGCGCGTCGTCCTTCAGGCCGCGGCCTGCCAGGTAGTCGCGCGCCGCAGCACCCTGGCCGGTCTTGAGTTGCAGCCGGAAAAACTGCACGGCCATCTCCATGACCTCGGCCAGCTGCGTGCGGCGGTCAGCCTTTTCCTGGGCGCGCGGATCGCGCTCTGGCATCGGCATGCCCGCCTCACCGGCCAGGATCTCGATCGCTTCCATGAAGCCCACATTCTCGGTCTCGCGGACAAAGGAAATGGCGTCACCCTTGGCGTGGCAGCCGAAGCAATAATAATAGCCCTTCTGGTCGTCGACGTGGAAACTGGCGGTCTTTTCCTGGTGGAACGGGCACGGCGCCCACATGTCGCCCTTGGCCTGGTTGGACTTTCGGTTGTCCCACATGACCTTGCGGCCGACGACCTGGGCGATGCTCAGGCGGCTGCGCAGTTCATCAAGGAAACCGGGGGGCAGACTCATAGGCGGAATATAGGCCCTGCCCGGCCCGACTGCGAGTCCCGATCAGACCTTGGGCGCATTGGGCGAGGGCGTCACCATGCGGCGCGCCCGCGCCTCGCGCCAGGAAATGAAACTGACCGAGGCGACGATGACCACGCCGCCGAGGATCACCCAGCCATCCACCCCCTCGCCGAAGACCACGGCGCCCAGGGTCACGGCCCAGATCAGCTGCAGGAAGGTGACGGGCTGGGTTACCGTCAAGGGCGCCGAGGCAAAGGCCAGGGTCATGGTGTAGTGCCCGGCGGTCGCAAAACAGGCCACGCCGAACAGCCACAGAAGCTGCGTGCCCGTCACCGGCACCCAGACCGCGAACGCAAAGGGCGCAAGGCCGATGGTCACGGTGATCGACAGCATGCCCACGATCACTGCAGCCGACACTTCGCCCGACAATCGCTTGGTGATCATGTAGCCGATGGCGAAGGCGATGGCAGTGAAGATCATCGCCAAGTGGCCACTGTTCAATTCCCGCAGCCCCGGCCGGAGGATGATCAACGCCCCGATCAGCGCCATGACAACCGCCGCCAGGCGGCGGGGCGGCAACTCCTCGCCCATGAACAACGCCGCGCCGATGGTGACATAGACCGGGTTGAGGTAGTTCATCGCCGTGACCTCGGCGATCGGGATGCGGGTCATGGCGTAGAACCAAAGGATCACCGCCAAGGTATGGGCCGCCCCGCGCAGGGTGAACAGTTTCATCTGCCGGCGCGTCAGACGCGCCCGCAGGATCGGGCGGATCATCGGCAGCAGGAAGACCAGCCCCAACACGTAGCGCAGGAAGGCCGATTGCGCCGCGGGAATGTCGTTGCCCACATGTTTTACAAGCGCCGTGACGGCGACGAAATTCAGGCCGGTCACGATCATCCAGAAGATTCCGGCCAGGGGGCGATGCTGTTCTGCCATGGCGCCACATGACCCCAGTTCGACAGGCATCGCAAGGGGGCTCTGCCCCCTCCGCCTTCGGCATTCACCCCCGCGGTATTTCTGACCCAAGGAAGCGGGATTGCGCGAAAAGCGAATGCTTCTTTGGGGTGCAAATACCGCGGGGGAGTCGAGCTTGCTCGACGGGGGCGGAGCCCCCGGACACACTGGTTCAGTGACCGAAGACCAGGCTGTAGGCGATCGCCCACATCACACACCCGATCCCCAGCTCCAGCACTTGCCAGGCCCGGGGCCGCACCATCAGTGGCGCCAGAAGCCGTGCGCCATAGCCCAGCGAAAAGAAGAAGGTGAAGGAGGCCGCTACCGCCCCCGCCCAGAAGGCCCCGGCCTGGTCTGCATGGCGCGAAGCGACCGAACCGATCAGGACCACGGTATCAAGGTAGACATGCGGGTTGCCCCAGGTGATCGCGAGGCAGAAAAGCAGCGCCGCCCGCAGGCTGGTTGCCGCCCCCTGCGCGGGGTCCAGCGCCTCGCCGCCGGCCAGGGCCCGCCGGAAGCTCAGCGCCCCATAGACCAGAAGGAATGCCGCCCCTAGCCAGCGCATCAGGGGGGCAAGCCCCGGCAGCCACTCTGTCAGCGCGGCGAACCCGAAGACCCCAACGGTAATGAGGATCGCGTCCGAGATGGCGCAGGTCAGCACGATGGGAAGCACATGTTCGCGGCGCAGCCCCTGTTTCAGGACAAAGGCATTCTGCGCCCCGATGGCGAGGATCAGGGAAAAGCCGAGGCCGAAGCCGGTTGTGAACGCGCCGAACATCGCTCGGGTTTGCCGCGCCGGCCCCGGCGGCACAAGCCCAATTTCTTGTGCGCCCTCGGGCCCCTGTCCCGAAAACCAGCGAGGGCCGCGCGCCGGAACGGCGGGCGGCCCTCTCAATTGGATCAGGAATGGATACCCCTCATGGCCTATTCGGCGGCGTAGGCTTCCATGACCTCGTCGGGGGCCTCGAAATTCGTCGTAACTGTCTGGACGTCGTCATCGTCTTCAAGGGCTTCCACGAGTTTCATGACCTTTTGCAGCCCCTCCAGGTCCACCTCGGTCGTGGTCTGGGGCTGCCAGATCAGTTTGGTGGACTCGGCCTCGCCCAGCTCGGCCTCCATTGCGGTGGAGACCTCGTTGAGATCGGTGTCGGCACAGATGATGACGTGACCGTCCTCGGTGCTTTCGCAATCCTCCGCGCCGGCCTCGATCGCGGCCATCATGACGGTATCGGCGTCACCGGCCTCGGCGTTATACATGATCTGGCCCTTGCGTTCGAACATGAAGCCGACCGACCCGGTCTCGCCCAGGTTTCCGCCGTTCTTGGAAAAGGTCGACCGAACGGTCGAGGCGGTCCGGTTGCGGTTGTCGGTCATCGCCTCGACGATCACAGCGACGCCGCCCGACGCGTAGCCCTCATAGCGGATTTCCTCGTAATCCTCGGCATCGCCGCCCTGGGATTTCTTGATCGCGCGTTCGATCACGTCCTTGGGCACCGATTGCGACTTGGCCTCTTTCACCGCCAGCCGCAGGCGCGGGTTCTTCTCGGGGTCGGGGTCGCCCATCTTGGCGGCGACGGTGATTTCCTTGGCAAGCTTCGAGAACAGCTTGGACCGCGCGGCGTCCTGGCGCCCCTTGCGGTGCTGGATGTTTGCCCATTTTGAATGGCCGGCCATGATCCGGTTTCTCCCCTTGGGTTTCTGGCGTCTGGCGGACCTCATACCCAAGGCCGGGCCGGTGGGCAATGGCGCGGGCGGATTCGCGCGTTCCCGGGATGCATGATGCCGCTTTCAAGCCATCGGCGCGGGGGCAACATCGCTAGAATCAACCCACTGTAGAAGCCCAAGGGATGGAGGACGGCATGCAGATCTACCCGACACTGGAATTGCAGGGCGGCCGCTGCGTTTCGCTGCGCCGGGGCAATCTGGACGAGCCCGCGATCTGGCATGTGGACCCGGTCGAGACCGCCAAGGGGTTCGTGGAGAAGACCGGCTGGGTGCATGTCACCGATTTCGACGCTGTCTCGCGGTCTGAAACGGACAACAGCGCCCTGATCGAAGAGATGATCCGCACGGTACCCGGCTCGGTTCAGCTGGGTGGCGGCATGAACACGATGGACCGGATCACCCAATGGGTCGAGGCCGGCGCGGGCCGGGTCGTGATCGGGCAGACCGCACTGGTCAATCCCGACCTCGTGAAAGAGGCGGCGCTGGCCTATCCCGACCAGATCGTTCTGGCCCTCGATGTCTACCAGGGCAAGGTCATGTCGCGCGGCTGGCGCGACACCACGGCCTTCGACCCGCTCGACGTTCTGGGCTGGTTCGAGAATGATGCGCTTGCGGCCATCGTCGTGACCGATATCGACGCGGACATCGAAGAGACCGAGGCCTCGGTGTCCTTGATCACCCGCGTGGCCGAGGCCTCGCGCACCCCGGTCATCGCCCGCGGCACCGTCCGCACGCTCGACGATATCAGCACGCTCAAATACGTCCCGCAGGTGGCGGGCACGATCATAGGGCGGGCCCTGTTCGACAAGAGCATCGACCTGGACGAGGCCGTGGCCCTGGCCCAGCCCGAGCCCGAGGAAACGGTCGCCCCCTTCGTCTGAGCCGGGCAAAACGGCCGATGGACGCCGCGCGTCCAGCGCAATAGGGTCTGGTCATGACCAGTGACCAGACCCTTCTTTTCGCCCTTTTCGCCCTGATCTTCGCGCTGCTGCTCTGGGGGCGCATCCGCTATGACCTCGTGGCCTTCGGGGCCCTCATGATCGCCGTCCTCCTGGGGGTGGTGAAGGTAGATGACGCCTTTTCGGGATTCGGTCACCCGGCCACGATCATCGTGGCGCTGGTGCTGATCGTATCGGCGGGGCTGGTGCGCTCGGGCGCGGTCTACCTGATCACGCGGACCATGATCGACAGCACCCGAAGCCTGGGCGCGCATATCACCATCATGGGCGGAATCGGCGGTGTCCTGTCGGCCTTCATGAACAACGTGGCCGCGCTGGCGCTATTGATGCCGGTGGACATCCAGACCGCGCGCAAGGCCGGGCGCGCGCCGGGTCTGTCGCTCATGCCGCTGAGCTTCGCGACCATTCTGGGCGGCATGGCCACGCTGATCGGAACGCCCCCCAATATCATCATCGCTTCGATCCGCGAGGACAGCCTCGGCGCGCCCTTTGCCATGTTCGATTTCGCGCCGGTGGGTGCGGTCACGGCGCTGGCGGGGCTGGTCTTCGTCGCCCTGATCGGCTGGCGATTGATCCCGGCCCAGAACGAGGCCACCGCCGGGTCCATGGCAGAAAGCTACGCCGATTACCTCGCAGAGCTGATCGTGCCCACGAACAGCAAGCTGATCGGCCAGCGCCTTGGCGAGCTTTACGAGACGGCCGAGAAGAACGACGTGGCCATCCTGGGCCTGATCCGAGACGGCAAGCGCCGCTATGGGTCAGCTTCGAACGCGGTGCTCAAGGGCGACGATATCCTTGTGCTGGAAGCCGCACCGGCGGCGCTGGACGAATTCCGCACCGCGCTTTCGCTGAAGTTCACCACCAAGGAAAATGCCGACAAACTGGAAGCCGATGGGGACGGGCTGACCGTGATCGAGGTCGTGGTTCCCGAGGGCGCGCGCATCGCCGGCAAGACAGCGCAGGCCTTAGGGCTGCTTTGGCGGCACCAGACGGTCCTGCTGGGCATGTCCCGCAAGGGCCGCGCTATCCGAACCCAGATGCGCAAGACCGTGGTCGAACCGGGCGACATCCTGTTGTTGCTGGCCCCCTCGGCGCGCGCCATGGACGTGGCCGACTGGCTGGGGTGCCTTCCGCTGGCCGACCGGGGCCTGTCGGTGACCGCCGACAGCAAGATGTGGCTGGCCATCGGCGCCTTTGGCGGGGCGGTCGCGGCAGCCTCCTTCGGGCTGATCTACCTGCCCGTGGCGCTGGGGATCGTCGTGACGATCTATGCCCTCGCACGCATTGTCCCCCTGTCAGAGCTTTACGATCACGTGGAATGGCCCGTGGTCGTCTTGCTGGGCTCGATGATTCCGCTGGGCGCGGCACTGGAGGACTCGGGCGGAACCGAGTTGATCGCGAACGCCCTGACCGGACTGACAAGCGATCTGCCGGCTTGGGCGATCCTGACGGTTCTGATGGTCGTCACCATGACCCTGTCGGATGTTCTCAACAACACCGCCACGACCATTGTCGCCGCCCCGGTCGGGATCGAGATGGCGCGCACGCTGGATGTTTCGCCCGACCCGTTCCTGATGGCGGTGGCCGTTGCGGCCTCGTCGGCATTCCTCACGCCGATCGGGCACAAGAACAACACCCTGATCCTCGGGCCCGGCGGCTACAAGTTCGGGGATTACTGGCGCATGGGCCTGCCTCTTGAACTTCTGATCGTGGCGGTGTCTATCCCGGCCATCCTGACCTTCTGGCCGCTGTGACACATGACCAAGCCCTTCCTGATCCTGCAACTGCGGCCTGAAACCGAGGCCAGCGATGACGAGTTCGCCGCGATCCTGCGCAAGGGCGGGCTGACCGCCGATCAGGCACACCGCGTCCGGCTGGATTGCGAGGCGCTGCCCGACGATCTGAATCTGTCCGATTACGCCGGCGTCATTGTCGGCGGGGGGCCGGGCTGCGTCAGTGACGCGCCCGAGGACAAGTCACCGGTCGAGGCCCGTATCGAGGCCGCCTGCCTGTCCCTCATGCCCGAGATCACCGCGCGCGATATCCCCTTCATGGGCTGCTGCTACGGCATCGGCATTCTGGCCCATCACCTTGGCGCCGAGGTCTCGAAGGACAGATATGGCGAGCCGGTGGGCGCAACGACTTGCCGAGTGGTGGGCGACGACCCTTTGCTCGACGGGCTGCCCGAGGTCTTCGACGCCTTCGTTGGCCACAAGGAGGCCGTGCAGCACCTGCCCGAGGGCACGGTGCACCTGCTGGAAAGCGGCCCCTGCCCGTTCCAGATGATCCGCTATGGCCAGAACGTCTATGCCACGCAGTTCCACCCCGAGGCCGATGCGGACGGGTTCGAAACCCGCATCCGCATCTACAAGGATCGCGGCTATTTCCCGCCGGAAACCGCCGATGATCTGATTGCGATGTGCCGCGCGGCGGATGTGACCGTGCCCGAACGCATCTTGCGGAATTTCGTTGCGCGCTACGGCTAGGTCCGCCGGGCAAGCCGCCTGTCACGCTGCCCGCGCGCCAGCAGCCACAGGTTGCTGACCACCATCGCGCCCAGCACGATGGCCCCACCCAACAGGGTGCGCGGGCCGGGGTCTTCGCCCAGCACCCACCAGACAAGCAAGGGGCCGAACACCGCCTCCAGCAGCATCAGAAGCCCCACATCGGCGGCGGGCAGGTAGCGCGGGCCGGTAGTCAGGCAGGCAAAGGCAACGGGCACCACCCAAAGCCCCATCAGGCCCATCCAGATCCGGTCGCCTTCGGGGATCATAACGGTGGGGGCCAGCGCCCCGGCGGTCAGCCCCGCCAGGATTGCCCCCGCCCCCATGGCGGGCACCATCGACCGGCCCTTCTGCCGCCGTGCGATGGAAAAGGTCACCGCGAGCGCTATCGCGGCCCATAGCGCGGCCAGGTCGCCTTCGATCGTGCCGCCACCCCCGCCCAGCGACCCGCTGGCGATCACCGCGATGCCCACGATCGTCGCCGCGATGGTCAGCACCGTGCGCATCCCCACGGCCTCTTTCAGGACGAAGCGCGCGATGAGGGCGGCGAAGATGGGCGATGTCGATAGCAGGAACAATGTGTTCGCAACCAGCGTATGGGTCGCCGAATAGACAAAGGCGATATTGCCCGAGCCATAGACGACGGCCATCAGCAGATCAGCCCGCGTCGGGCGCAGCAGCGGCTGCAACCCGCGCCCGCGCGTCACAACGGCGATGCCCACCAGCACCGCCAGCCCGCTCAGCGTGCCGCGCCAGAAAAGCTGCGCCCAATGGTCCGCCTCGATCAGGCGGATCAGCAGCGTATCCGGCGAAATGACCAATACGCCGAACAGCGTGATAAGGAAGCCGCGCAGATAGGGGGACATTGTTTCGGACATCATAGCGGCCAGACCAAGGGGATCACCGCCGAGGCCAGCAGCCCTACGGTCAGGTTCAGCGGGATGCCGACGCGCAGGAAATCGGTGAACTTGTAGCCGCCCGGACCATAGACCAGCGTATTGGTCTGGTAGCCGATAGGCGTGGCGAAACTGGCCGAGGCGGCAATCATCACCGCCACGACCAGCCCGCGCGGGTCGATTCCCATGGCCTGCCCCAGCCCGATGGCGATGGGGGTCACGACCACGGCGACGGCGTTGTTGGAAACCAGTTCCGTCAGGACGCTGGTCAGCAGGTAGATCGCCCAGACGATCAGGAAGGGCGGCAGGGATTGCAGCCCCGGCGCCACGGCGGAGACGATCAGCTCGACCGCGCCCGAGGCCTGCAAGGCCGCGCCGATGGCCAGCATGGCGAAGATCAGCGCCAGAAGCCGCCCCTCGACGAAGGAAAACGCCTCTTCGGCGTCGATGCAGCCCGTGACCAGGACGACCGCCACGGCCACGACGGCCAGGAACAGGATCGGCGCGACGCCCAAAGCGGCCAGGGTGACGATGGCCAGAAGCGCCCCGATGGCGATGGGCGCGTGGCTGCGGCGGAATTCCTTGGCGGACGGGGTGGAGACATCCACGAGGTCCTGGTCGTCGGCCAGGCGCTTGATATCCTCGGGCGCGCCTTCCAGAAGCAGCGTGTCGCCCACCCGCACGGTCAGGTCGTCCAGTTGCCGGCCGATATTCTGGCTGCGCCGGTGCACCGCCAGCACGTAGACGCCATAGCGCCGGCGCAGGCGCAATGCGCCAAGGCGACGGCCCACCATCTTGCAGCCCGGCGTGATCAGCACCTCGACCGTCTGGGTTTCCACGGCGCTGACCTGATCGACCCGGCGCAGCGACTTGTTGCGTTGCAGGCTGAGCAGTTCCGTCATCGCGGTGCGCAGAACCACCCGGTCGCCGACCTGCAATTCGACGCCTTGCAGATCGCGGCGCAGCGAGGTGTCGCCGCGGACCACGTCGATCAGCCGCACGCCCTCGCGCTTGAACAACTGCACGCCCGGCACCTCGCGCCCGATCAGGTTACTGTCGGGGGGGATCACCGCCTCGGTGAAGAAGCGCATCTTGGAGCGGTCGGACAAAAGGTTCGCCATGCTGTCCCGCTCGGGCAGCAGGCGCGGCGCGATCAGGGTCAGGTAGATCAGCCCCCAGCCGACCACCACCAGTGCCACGGGTGTGACCTCGAAAATCGTGAAGGGGGCCAAGCCCTGTCCGCGCGCCACACCGTCGACCAGCAGGTTGGTCGAGGTGCCGATCAGGGTCAGCGTGCCCCCCATGATCGCCGCATAGGACAGCGGGATCAGCAGCTTGGAGGCAGACAGGCCCAGCGTGCGGGCCAGTTGCACGAAGACCGGGATCATCACGACGACAACAGGCGTGTTGTTCATGATGGCGCTGGCAATGATGACGAAACCGAAGACCAGCACCATGGTCTGGCGCGGATTGGTGCGCACCCGGCGGTCGGCCAGCGTGGTCAACGCATCGAGCGACCCGGTCCGCACGAGCCCGCCCATGACAAGGAACATCGCCGCGATGGTCCAGGGGGCGGGGTTGGACAGGACCGTCAGCGCCTGCTCGTAGGGCAGGACGCCGGCCACCAGCATCAGCGCGACCCCGGCAATGGCCACGACCTCGGTCGGGAAGGTTTCGCGCAGGAACAGCAGGAACATGACCACGACGATGGTCAGGGTCACGATGGCATCGGCGTTCCCGCCCAGGTCAAAAAACTCGATCATGTCTGTCCCGCGCCCGCTGCCGGACCAGTGTCATCACTCGGCGGCAGCGCATCAACCGGTTTTTCCACCTGGCGCGGGCGCACCAGCGTCAGGCCCAGAAGCATCGCCGCCAGCGCGGCCCAGACCCAGCCGGAATAGCTTTCGCCCAGCAGCACCATCGCCCAGATCACGCCGAACCCGGTGACCAGATAGGCCACCTGCCCCGCGAACACCGCCCCGGCCCGACCCACCAGCCAGATATAGCCGGCATAGACCGCCACGTGGACGACGCCGCTGGCGATCAACGCCTGGCCCTCGCGGGTCAGAAGGCCGGCGGGCGCGATCCAGTGGCCGCTGGCCAGCGCCAGGGGCAGCGCGACCGCGGCGCCCAGGATCGACGCGAGGCAGAGCAGCCCCACCGCAGAGAGGCCGGCCGTGCCCATGCGGTTGACCGCATTGCCTTCCAGCGCGTAGCAGAGCGGCGCCACCAGGGCGACCGGGATCCAGGCCAGCATGGCGGGATCCGGCAGGCTGCCGCGCGGCAGGGCGATCAACGCCACCCCTGCAAGACCGATGGCCAACCCGGCCAGCCGGCGCATGGAAAACCTGTCGATCCCAAGCATCAGCGCCACGGGAAAGGCGAACATCGGCACGGTGGCGATGATGATCGACATCACCCCAGACGGCAGGTGAAAGGCGGCCTGGTAGCTGGTCGTGTTGGGCAGGAGCGTACCAAGGGCCGCAACGAGGATGACGATGGGCAGGCGTTCCCGGGTCAGCCGCGGCAGGGTGCCGCGCGCGGCCAGCAGGCCGCCGGTGAGCAGCGCGCCGAGCGCCATCTGCCAGAAGATCAGCCCGAAATGGCCATAGCCCGAGGACACGGCGATCTTGGTCAGCGGTTGGGTCAGCCCCCAGCCTGCGCCCATGACCACCAGCGCCAGGCTGAGTCCGAACCGCGATATCATTCGGGCCCGGCGGGAGACAGGCGCCCGCCCTCGCGCAAGGGCACGGCCCGCACCGCCTTCCCCGTCCTGTCATCGGTCTCGACATAGAGTCCCGACAGGGTGGCCGCACCGTTGGCCGGCTCGAACCGGGCCTTGGGCATGCCGGTGAGGAAGCGGCGCATCGGCTCTTCCTTCTGCATGCCGATGACGCTGTCGTAATCGCCGCACATGCCGGCATCGGTCTGATAGGCTGTGCCCCGCGGCAGGATCGTCACGTCGGCGGTGGGAACATGGGTATGGGTGCCCACCACGACGCTGGCCCGGCCATCGCAGAAATGCCCCATCGCCATCTTTTCCGAGGTCGCCTCGCAATGCATGTCGACAAGCGCGGCATTGACCACGCCGCCAAGGGGGTGGGTCTTGAGCGCGGTCTCGACCGCCGAGAATGGATCGGCGAATGCGCGTTTCATGAAGACCTGGCCCAGCACCTGCGCCACCAGGATCTTGCGCCCGCCGGGCACATCGAAGACCCGTGCGCCGCGGCCCGGTGCGGCCTTGGCATAGTTCAACGGGCGAAGGACGCGCGGCTCCGCCTCGCAGAATTGCAGCATGTCCTTCTGGTCGAACGCGTGATCCCCGAGGGTAAGGACATCGGCCCCGGCCTCCAGCAGCAGCTTGGCATGGGACGCGGTCAGACCCATCCCGTTCGACGCGTTTTCGCCATTGACGACGACGAAATCGAGTTTGAGCCTGTCGCGCAGCGCGGGCAGGGTTTCGGTGATCGCCCGGCGCCCGGCCCGGCCCATGACATCGCCAAGAAAAAGAAGTCTCATGACCGCCTTAAGACCAAGCCGGGCCGCGAGAGGCAAGCGTTTTCAAACGGGGGTCGTGAGGTAGTTTCACTCCTCAATGCTATGGAAACTTGCTTGTCACAGAATCTGGCCTGACTTGAGTATCAGACTCACGTCCTGTCACGTTAGCTTGCACGCACGCCGCTTAAAGTGACAATCAGCATCAAACACCGCCGTCAGGTAGCTCAGAAGCATTGGTGACTACTTTGTAGCTGACCCCCAAAGCGTCTCTGAAATGACGCTGCCCACACTTGATTTTGGCTTTCTCATCTGGCCTCAATTCGCCAAGTTCAAGTGTTCCCTTGGTCTCCCGTACCAAGTACAGGTTCTCCCCGCCGTTGTCAGGGTCATCCATCACCACTGCCCAGTCCGGATTATACCGCCCAATCGGTGTATCGACGGTAAACCAGTCTGGAAGCTTTATGTAGAGTTTGACATCAGCCCGTTTCTCAAGGTCGAGCACAAACTGTTTTTCGATTCCCTCGGAGTCCCAGCGGACTCCATCGTAGATATGCGTGCCTCCCACGCCACCAGTCTCGATGCTAGGAACAACATAGTCTTCCCAAGTTTGAATTTCTTCCGCGAACTGGCTCTGCTCAAACCAAGTACCATCTTTCTCGTACTTGATGCCTTTCACCATTTGGTCGGCGAGCTTGGATTTAAGGATGTTTACCGCATTAACGGCAAAATCATGCGGGTTTTCGGTGGCTTCGTCGCGCTTTGAGGTCCTTTTGAAAACCTCGAGCAACGTGCGTCGGGATAGCCTCATCGGCGGAGAGGTGTTCTCCATCAGGCTTTCCATGACTTCGATCAGGTTGGGAAGAGGATAGCGCCCAGCAAGGTCGACTGCAGTTCTCGCACCGCTCAGAACGATTGGTTCGAAGAAGTCCTCGGCTTCATCAACACGGATATTGGCCTTCGAGACCGTGATGCGCGGCTTGCTGATTGTCGTCTCATCCAGCTCCGCAACTGCGTCCTCGATTAGTTTCGCCGTGTCGATTTGGACCGAATACCGCGTCCTATGTTTGATTTTGTCCCAAAGCTCTTTGAACTCGGGTTTCAACATGAACTGCTTGCGCAACTTAATGATCGTGCGCTTGCGTTGGTTGGGTGGCGGGGGTGGCAGGGCGTCCTTGCCATACTCTCTTTCGATCTCGCTCTGCAGGCCCGCGACAAAGCGCTCGTAGGTCTCGCTGGCGACCACGGTGAGTACATTGATCTGTTCGTCTTGGATACGGTCGCCGTCCTGATTGACAGGCAAGCGGACACCTCGCCCAACTTGCTGGCGACGTTCTGTATCACTGCCTACCTCGCGCATGGTGCAGATTTGGAAGACATTCGGATTGTCCCAGCCTTCGCGAAGTGCCGAGTGCGAGAATATGAACGCAACCGGTTCTTCAAAGGAAAGTAGGCGCTCCTTCTCACGCATGATGAGGTTGAAGGCCTCGTCGTCCTGCTTGGTCTTGCCTGTGCTGTCCAAGACTTCCGTCTCGCCCGTCTTCTTCGTCTTTGTGGCGAAATAGGCCTTTTGCACATCGGCGGCACTGACAGTTTTCCATTCGTCGTACCGCTGTTTGATCTCGTCAAACGCTTTGACGAATATCATCTTCAACTTGCCATCATCGGGGGAGTAGTTGTCCACCTTGTCGATGAAGAACAGGGACAAGACCTTGATGCCGTGCTCCTTCAACCGCCGCTGTCGGCGGAAATGCTCTTCGATGGTGAAGGCGATTTGCGCCTCGAAGATCGCATCACGGTCGGAGCCTTGTTCACCGCCAAGGGCCAGCTCCTGATTGTTTGCGAAGCGGATGAAACCCGATCCGGGATTGATCTCGTCCACGACGAAACCTTCGTACTCAGCGCGCCCGGTTTTCTCGACCAGACTATCGCCGCTTCGAACCGTGATGGGCTTCTCTTGGATCTTCCCCGTCGCCATCAGCTTGTGGACGCTCAGCTTGGCGCTGACGGTTCGCTTGGTGGCATTCAGCTCTTCAACCCGCACAAACGGCATGTTTTCGTTGTCTTGCTGAACCACCGATGCGACCTCTATCCGCTTCACTAGCCCTTGGCGATAGGCGTCGAACGGGGTCAGGCGATAAACCACATTGTATGCGTTTCGATGGGTCGCGCTATAGCGCAGGGCGCAGATTGGGTTGAGAGAGGCCAGTGCGGAAACCGACAGATCGCTTTCCATGTTTTGCGGCTCGTCCAAGATCAACACGGGCCGCGTTTCTTGAAGCTGGTAGATTGGCGGGTCTAGCCCTTCACGCGATTGGCGAATGACTGTCTCTGCGCGTTTGAAGGCGTCGATGGTCATCACCATTATCTCGATCCCGTCAGAGAGGGCGAACCCGGATACCTGACTCTTGCGGGCGGAATCGTAGACGGTGAAGTGATATGGTGGCTTGCCAAAGAGCTTGTCGAAGTGGGTTTTGGTTACTTCCAGCGTTTTCTTCACGCCTTCGCGCACGGCGACCGATGGCACGACGATGATGAACTTGCGCAGCCCGTAGGTCTCATACAGACGCAACGCCGTACGGATGTACACGTAGGTCTTGCCGGTGCCCGTCTCCATCTCGACCGAGAAGTTGGGGAAGGTAATGTCTTCCTCGCCGCGCAAGGTATCGACCTTGGCGGTCAGAGTTTCCAGCTTGTCGTCTTGGTCCAGCCCCCGGTCGTTTTGCACCTTTTGCAGGTGGGCGAGGAGCTGCTCGGGCGTCAGGTCTAGCCGGTTGGGAACAACCTGAAAGGCCGCCCCGGTCGGCACGGTGAGTTGATTACGCACGAAGGCCTGACCGTCGAACAGGCCGACAACGCTCTCGACCGCATCGACCTGATATTCCTGCTCGCTGTCGAACTTGAACTTCATGCCCTCAGATCACCTTCAACCGACATTGCAGGGCGAGGTTGGCGGCGAGGGTGTCGTCCAGCGCGGTGTCGCGGCAGACGAAAATGTCGTCCTTGGTCAGGTCCAATGGGGCGACGGCATCGAGGGTCAGGGCCTCGTCGAGACAGATGGTGAAACTGCGATCCTCATCTGACACGCGCCAGAAGGTCGGGCCAGTGCCGATGTCCAGCTCTTCAACCTTGGCGGTCAGGCTGTAGCCTTCGCGCAAGCCGACCTCCCAGATCACGGCTTGCGGCTGCCAGCCAGGGGCGAGGCTGTCGGTGAAGGCCTCTAGCTGCGCTGCGTAGGTGTCAGGGTCTTTTTGCTCGATACCAGTCCAGCGCATCATATTACTTTGCGTGAGCTTGAAGGCACGAAACCCTTGTTCAGTCTTATGCTCCGGTAGCCGAAAGACTCGTCGCATCCGTTCTCTGGCGATATCTGCAATGGTGTTCAGGCCCATGCTGAGTGCATTGTTCGCAGCTTCTGCACCTTCGATCACCGGCTCGGGAAACTGAACCGCGATCATTTTCCGTGGCGTGTGCTCACCTGTATTGGTTCGCAAAAGCCCATGAAAAGAAGAGCCGGACCCGGCGAGGGAATGTCCCGCTTGATGTTGAAACTTGCCTGAGTGGCGCAGCTTGATGCGAGGTTATGCGGCGTCCTTGATCTGGTCAAGCTGGTCCTTTTGGCGGTGGTCGATAAGGGCCTGCTTTAGGATTG
>NZ_QETF01000005.1 GCF_003129565.1 Salibaculum griseiflavum | reverse complement strand
CCAATCCTAAAGCAGGCCCTTATCGACCACCGCCAAAAGGACCAGCTTGACCAGATCAAGGACGCCGCATAACCTCGCATCAAGCTGCGCCACTCAGGCAAGTTTCAACATCAAGCGGGACATTCCCCCGGATGCGTGACGAGGCCGGTTGATCCACAAGACGGGACGCTCACTGCGCCAGCCATGCAGAAAACGCATGGCGGCTTTGTTACTGCGTCGCAGCATTTAGTCTTGCGCGAGTCAGATGCGCCTCCTAACTGCGCTCTTGAAGCCGATGATGCTTAAACGCTCATCAACTTCATACCTCCCTGTTGGACTTCGCCGGGCCTTTGTGCCCGGCTTTTTTCTTTTCAGGCCGCGAAAAGCCGCCCCGGTCCCGTCGTCCGCGCTCCGGCCAGTTGGAACATATGCCAGCCCAGGACGAGGTTCGAGCTGAGCACCGGCAGGCCGGTCTCGGCCTCGATCTGGTCGATGATGCCGAAACTGCGCAGGTTGGTGCAGGACAAGAAGACCGCATCGACACCGCCTGCCCCGGCCAGGTGTTTTGCCGCGGCGATCACCGAGGGGCCGTCGATCCGGGCAACCCGGGTTTCCTCGGCCTCGTCGAAACTGCCGAAGACCGGGCTGTCGACGCCGCGCGCGGCCAAGGCGCCGCGCAGGGTGCTCGACACGTCTTCGACGTAAGGCGACAGGAAGGCCAGCTTTGACACGCCCAGATGTTCGCAGGCCGCCACCAGTCCCGATAGCGGCTCGGTGACATGGCGGGTATGGCAGCCCTGGTTGACCAGCTCGGCGATCCGTTCCGGCCCGATGACCGAGGTGCCCGAGGTGCAGCCATAGCCGACCACGTCGAAATGGATCGGGCGCGGCAGCCGCCCGGCGGCGGCGGGCAGGTCATGGGCCATCTGCCCGAGCGTTTCAGTCGTGACCTCTGGCGCGCTTTCCACCCTGCTGTGATAGAGGGCGACGCCGGTGTCGGGGATCAGGCGGCGCATCTCATCTTCGATGGTTTCGTCCGATTGCAGCAGCACCAGCCCCAGCGCCGCGTCATAGCCAAGCGGACCGGTCACGGAAAAGGGAAAGGGATGGCGCATGCGTCAAATCCTCTGCAAGGGGCCAGTGGCGCGGGGCGACAGGACCTCGGCCCCATCTTGGCGCAGAACGATGTTTTCCTCATGGACCAAGATGCCACCGCCGGGCACGGCGATGCCCGGCTCCAGTGTCAGGACCATGCCCGTGGAGAGTTCGGTTCGATCCCCGGAGACAAGCGAGGGCCACTCCGTCAACTGCATGCCCAGCCCATGGCCAAGCCGTCCGGCCTCGCCGCC
Organism: Salibaculum griseiflavum; assembly: GCF_003129565.1. Classification (GTDB taxonomy): domain Bacteria; phylum Pseudomonadota; class Alphaproteobacteria; order Rhodobacterales; family Rhodobacteraceae; genus Salibaculum; species Salibaculum griseiflavum. The sequence continues at coordinate 203,464 of NZ_QETF01000005.1, read as the reverse complement.
ACCCACGATCCGATCCATGGCGGCAAAGACATCGCAGGCCCGCGCGCCGGGCCTCGCGGCCTTCAGGCCGGCCTCGGTCGCCTGCAACAGCGTTTCCCAGGCGGCCTCGACCTGCGGAGCGGGCGCGCCCACCGCGAAATTGCGGTCGAAGTCACAGAAATAGCCATCCACGACCAGCCCTGTATCCAGCATGAGCACATCGCCATGCTCCAGCGGCGCATCCGTGGCGGGAGAGATCACATCATCATAGCCCAGCGGCCCGGCCCCGCCGGCCAAGTAGGGCACCCAGTCGGCCCCTTCTTCGAGGCACAGGCGCTGGAAATCACGGAACACGCGCGACAACGGCACCCCGACCCCGGCAATCTCGCCCACCCGGGCAAAGGCGCGCCCGGCCACATCGCAGGCGGTGCGAATGGCGGCGATTTCGGCCTCGGATTTGACCATGCGCAGGCGGCGCATGATCCCGGCATCCTCGGCCATGCGTTCCACCCCGACCATGGCACAAAGCCGCCCGAAATCCGCAAGCGGCATCCGCAGGTGGGTTTCATGACCCGAAGGCGCACCGATCAGCCCCTCGGGCGCCACGTCCTCGAGGGTCTCGGCCAGAAGACTGACGCCGTCATCCTCAAGATCAGGGGACGACCAGCAACGGATATCCTGCACCCAGGTCTTTTCCATCAAGGCACGGCCGATCGAGGGGATCACCGCAACCGGATGGCCGGTGACCGGCACGACCAGGAACCAGGGCCGCGACGGGCTTTCCCAGAAGCGCGTCAGGAACCCCGTGAAATAGCGGATCTCGGGTTCCGTGGTCAGCAACAGCGCACCCAGCCCCGCCTTGCCCATCATGTCTTGCGCCCGGTCCAGCCGGGCCTGGTATTCGGCGGCGGCAAAGCCGCTCATGCAGGGGCCTCGCTGAGGATACACAGGATACGCGCGTCCTCTGGCGGCGCGGCCAGCACGGCGGCCACCCCGGCCCCGCCGGAGCTGGATGTATCCAGCCCCTCCCTGGCCAAGAGCGGCAGGACCGCCTCACCCTCGGCCTCGGATATCGTGACAAACTGGTCGGCATCCCGCGACAGGCCACGCAGCGCGATGGCCGAGGGCGTCTTGCAATCCAGACGCCCCATATGGCTGTCCGCGCCGGCCGTATCGACGACCCGGCCCACCTGAATGCTTTCGATCAGCGCGGGGGCATTTTCCGGCTCGACCACGATGATCTGCGGCGCATCCCCCCAGGCTTCCCGGAAGAAAGCTGCGGCCGCCCCGGCCAACCCGCCGACCCCGGCCTGCAAGTAAATATGGGTGGGCGGCTCGGGCATCTGGCGCACGGTTTCGGCGGCCATGGCCAGGTAGCCCTCCATCAACCGCCAGGGCAGGTCCATGTAGCCGTGCCACGAACTGTCCGAGAGCAGTGTGAAACCCTCGTCCCGCGCGGCGCGCTCCGCCCCGTCCATGCTGGTGGCGTAATCGCTGCCTTCCCGGCGCACCTCGGCGCCCTTGTCACGCAACCTCTGGGCAAAGCTTTCCGGGACGGTATCAGCAAGATAGACGACGGCATCCGCGCCGAAGACCCGCGCGCCAGCAGCCACCGACATACCGTGATTGCCGGCGCTGGCGGTAACATAGGTGCGGCCCGAAAGCGCGGTGCTCATGTCGCTGGCCGCAGTTGCCGCGGCCTGATGAGCGATCACGTAAGCGGCGCCAAGGGCCTTGAAACTGCCAAGGCCCATGCGGGCGCGCTCGTCCTTGATATAGGCCTTGGCGACCCCCAATGCCTGCGCCAGCCCCCCGGCATCGATCAGCGGCGTCGGCGCGGCGACCGGACAGCGCTGCAAAAGAGCCTCGACCGCATCGGCGGCTATACTGGGTGCGGGGGCATCAAAAACTGCATCTCCGTGCAGGCCGGATCCCCGATGGGGATTGATCACGCTTTTCATGGAGAACATCCCAATCGCAGCCGGTCAGCCCGGTCAAGCGCAACTTTCGTGATCCGCCACGCATTGCTCCTGTCTGCCCCATGTCGTAAAGCACCGCGCAACGGAGACCTGACGGGGACGAAAGCGCATCATGCAAGAGCCGGCCATCACGCCCGACCTGATCGAGGCCCACGGCCTCAAGCCCGACGAATACGACCGCATCCTGGAAATCATCGGGCGCGAACCGACATTCACCGAGCTGGGCATCTTCTCGGCCATGTGGAACGAACATTGTTCCTACAAGTCGTCCAAGAAATGGCTGCGCACACTGCCAACGGACGGCCCGCAGGTGATCTGCGGCCCCGGCGAGAACGCGGGCATCGTCGATATCGGCGACGGGCAGGCCGTGGTCTTCAAGATGGAAAGCCACAACCACCCCAGCTACATCGAACCCTACCAGGGCGCGGCAACGGGCGTGGGCGGCATCCTGCGTGACGTGTTCACCATGGGAGCGCGACCCATCGCGGCCATGAACTCCCTGTCCTTCGGCGAACCGGATCATCCCAAGACGCGGCAGCTTGTGCATGGCGTGGTCGAAGGCGTGGGCGGCTACGGCAACTGTTTCGGCGTGCCCACCGTGGGCGGCGAGGTGCGCTTTCACGCGGCCTATAATGGCAACTGCCTGGTGAACGCTTTCGCCGCCGGGTTGGTGGACGCGGACAAGATCTATTATTCCGAAGCCTCGGGCATCGGTATGCCGGTGGTCTATCTGGGTGCCAAGACCGGCCGGGACGGCGTCGGCGGCGCCACCATGGCGAGCGCCGAATTCGACGACACGATCGAGGAAAAGCGCCCCACCGTTCAGGTCGGCGACCCCTTCACCGAAAAGCGCCTGATGGAAGCGACGCTGGAACTGATGGAGACCGGCGCGGTGATCTCGATCCAGGACATGGGCGCCGCGGGCCTGACCTGCTCGGCGGTGGAAATGGGCGACAAGGGCGGCTTGGGCGTCAAGCTGCAACTCGACGACGTGCCCCAGCGCGAAGAGGCCATGACCGCCTACGAGATGATGCTGTCCGAGAGCCAGGAACGCATGCTCATGGTGCTGCGCCCGGAAAAAGAGGCCGAGGCGCGCGCCGTCTTCGAAAAATGGGACCTCGATTTCGCCATCGTCGGCGAAACCATTGCCGAGGACCGGTTCCTCATCCTGCATGGCAACACCGTCAAGGCTGACCTGCCGCTCGCCACCCTGTCCGGTTCCGCCCCCGAATATGACCGGCCCTGGGTCGAGCCAGCCCCCGCGCCCGAGCTGGGTGACGTCGTGGGTGTCGATCCGATCGACGGGCTGCGCGCACTGATCGGATCGCCAAATTACTGTTCGCGCCAATGGGTTTATGAACAATACGACACGCAAGTGATGGCCGACAGCGTGCGCACGCCGGGGCTGGGCGCGGGCGTGATCCGCGTGCATGGCACCGACAAGTTGCTGGCCTTCACCAGCGACGTCACACCGCGTTACGTCAAGGCCAACCCGTTCGAAGGTGGCAAACAGGCCGTGGCCGAGGCCTATCGCAACCTGACAGCCGTGGGTGCCAAGCCCCTCGCCAGCACCGACAACCTGAACTTCGGCAACCCCGAAAAGCCCGAGATCATGGGCCAGTTCGTCTTTGCCATCAAAGGCATCGGTGAGGCGGTGGCGGCGCTGGACATGCCCATCGTGTCGGGCAACGTGTCGCTTTACAATGAAACCGATGGTCAGGGCATCCTGCCCACCCCGACGATCGGGGCCGTGGGCCTGATCGACCATGCGGACCACCTGATCGCCGGCACCGTGCGCGAGGGCCACGTGGCGCTTGTCCTGGGCGAGACCAAGGGGCACCTGGGCCAATCGGCCCTTCTGGCCGAAGTATTCGGACGCGAAGAGGGCGACGCCCCGGCCGTGGACCTTGAGGCCGAAAAGCGCCACGGCGATTTCATTCGGGACAACCGCGACTGGATCGACGTCTGCACGGATCTCTCCGATGGCGGGTTGGCGCTGGCGGCGTTCGAGCTGGCCGAGGCCGCTGGCGTGGGCGTTCAGCTGGACAGCGGCGACACCGCCCAGCTCTTCGGAGAGGACCAGGCGCGCTATCTGGTGGCCTGCAGCTTTGACAAGGCCGAGGCACTGATGGCCGCGGCCGGACGGGCGGGTGTGCCCATCGCGTTCGTCGGCAAGTTCACCGGCGATACCGTGCGCATGGGCGGCAGCGAGGCCCCGCTGGAAGAGCTGTCGGCACTCTATCGCGGCGCTTTCGCGGACCGGTTGGGCTAGGCTTGGCGTCCGCTGACGCACGATCTGCGCCCGACACGGCAGCGGACGGCGACCCCTCCGATCTGCCGGAGCTTGCCGCGGATTGCGCGGCCTGTGCGGCGCTTTGCTGCGTTGGGCTGGCTTTCGACAAGGGCGCGGAATTCGCCATAGACAAGCCGGCGGGCAAGCCCTGCCCCAACCTCTCGGGCCATGCCTGCACCATCCATGCCGACCTGGCCGCGCGCGGCTTTCCCGGCTGCGCCCGTTTCGATTGCGAGGGGGCGGGCCAGCGCAGCGTCGCCCTGCATGGCGGTGCCAGCTGGCGCGACGACCCCGATGTCCTGTCGCCCATGCTCGATACCTTCCGCCACCTGCGCCGCATCCACGAGCTGCTCAACCTGCTTGTGGTCGCGGGCCGTTTGCCGCTTGGCCCTGACCACGAACGCGAGCGCCGCTCGCTTGTCGCCGCACTCTGCCCGCAAGACATGACCCCCGGTTTGGCCGCCACCCTCGCCACCGGGCCGATCCCCGGCCGCGCCCGCGCTTTTTTCCGCGATCTGCGCCGCGAGATGCAGCCCTTGCGGGCCGCCACCGACCAGCCTACATCTTCGGAAAGACCAACACGCAGGAGAGCCCCATGCCCATCACCGCAGGCGAGATCGAGGACCTGATCCGCGAAGCCTTCCCCGACGCGCAGATCACCGTCGAGGGCGATGACGGGGCCCATTTCGCCGCGCAGGTCATCGACCCCAGCTTTGCCGGGATGAACCGGGTCCAGCAGCAGCGCGCCGTCTATGCCGCGCTCAAGGGCAAGATGGACGGCTCTAACGGCGACCTGCACGCGCTGGCGCTGACCACCCGCGCCCCCGACTAGCCCAAGGAGAGGTCGCCCAGCATGGAAGCCCGTCTGATCGCCGCCCTTGTCCTGTCGCCCTTCGTGGTGGCCTTTCTTTACGCAGGTATCCACGAATACCTGCGGTACAAGTCCGAGGGGAGTGCCGATTACGGGCTGGTCTATGACGAGGAAACCGGAACCACCCATGTGACCGCAATCCCTGAGGACGAGGACGCCTTCGACCCCGAGGACTTCGATCCAAACGAATATAACGACCCCGAAACAGACAAGACGACTTAGCAAGCGTGAAACCGCTGCCGCCGCCAAGAAAGGGAACAAAGATGACAGACGCCAAGACCCAGATCGACGAAACCGTGAAAGCCAACGATGTGGTGCTTTACATGAAGGGCACCAAGTCCATGCCGCAATGCGGGTTTTCTCAGCGCGTGGCCGGGGTTCTGAATTTCATGGGCGTGGAGTTCACCGATGTGAACGTGCTGGCCGACGAGGAAATCCGCCAAGGCATCAAGGATTATTCCGACTGGCCGACCATTCCGCAGCTTTACGTGAAGGGCGAATTCGTGGGCGGCTGCGATATCATCACCGAGATGACGCTCTCGGGCGAGCTGGATCAGCTTTTCGACCAGAACGGCGTGACCTATGACAAGGACGCCGCCGACAAGATCCGCGACGCCAACGCTTGATCCGCGTGCGGCGGGGCGCAGGCCGCTTCCCGCTTCTACGAACAAGTCCGGCTCCGGTGAAACGGGGCTGGACTTTTCCCCCGACCGGCCTTTTTCTTTCAGGCAGTCCAAACAGGGGGATACCAGATGAAACTCTCGACATTTCTGACCAGTGCTGCGGCACTGGCGCTCGGCACCACCGCCGCCCTTGCCCAAAACGACTGCGCGGCGGGCAGCACGATCGAGGATGGTGTGCTGACAATCGCCACCGGCAACCCGGCCTATTACCCGTGGGTGATGAACGACGACCCCGCCAGCAAGGAGGGCTTCGAGGCCGCCGTCGCCCATGCCGTGGCGAACGCCATGGGTTTTGACGACGATCAGGTCGTATGGACCCGGTCGTCCTTTGACCAGGCCATCCAGCCCGGCGCCAAGAACTACGATTTCAACCTCCAGCAATTCTCGATCACAGAGGCGCGCGACGAGGTGATCGACTTCTCGCTGCCCTACTATTCCGCCGCAGCGGCCGTGCTGAGCCGCCAGCCCACCGCCGATGCCGGCGCAACCAACACGGTTGACAGCCTCAAGGGCCTGAAATGGGGTGCGGCGGCCAGCACCACGGCACCGGCGATGATCGAAAACCTGATCGGGCCGGAAGATTCCCTGCTGCTCTACGATGACAGCGCCGACGTGGTCGAGGCGATGAAGGCGAACCAGATCGACGCCAGCCTCTTCGACCTGCCAACCGCGCTCTACCTGTCCGCTGTGACGTTGGATGACGGCGTTCTGATCGGCCAGTTCCCGCCCGAAATGAGCGAGAACCCCGACCAGTTCGGCCTCGTCATGGAAGAAGGCAGCGCGCTTAAGGCATGTGTCGATGCGGCCATCACCACCCTGACCGACGATGGCACGCTTGCCGCGCTGGAGGCCGAATGGCTGGCCGAGGCAACCGGCGTGCCGGTCATCGAATAAGACCTTGACCCTGCAAGAAAAAACCAACGGGGCGGCACCCTCCGCCGCCCCGCCCCGCGCGGCGCGCCGACAGGCCTACGAGGCCCGCGTGCGGCGGCGCTCGAACATCATCGCGGGGGTCAGCACGACGTTGGTCGTGTTGGCCATCGTCACGCTTGTTCCCCTCGCCCCCGGCTGGGCGGCGGTCAAGAAAAGCTTTTTCAACGCCGAGGTCTTCGCCCAGACGTTCCCGCGGCTCGTGCAGGCCTTCCTTTGGGACATCGCCATTTTCCTGTGGTCTGTGCCCCTGATCACGGTCATCGCGCTGGCCATCGCGCTGGCGCGCGACACCAAGAACCCGGCGCTCTTTCCGCTGAAACTCTTCGGTATCCTCTACACGGATATCTTTCGCGGCATCCCGGTGATCCTTGTGGTCTACCTGATCGGCTTCGGCATTCCCGGCCTCGGCCTGCCCCGGCCCTGGAATTCACCCTATATCTGGGGCACCGTGGCGCTCGTCCTCACCTACTCGGCCTATGTGGCCGAGATCTTTCGCTCGGGCATCGAATCCATCCATGACAGCCAGCGAGCCGCCGCGGCCTCTCTGGGCCTCAGCCAGTCGGACACGATGCGCTTCGTGGTGCTGCCACAGGCGATCCGCCGGGTGGTGCCGGCCAACATGAACATGCTGATCGCGCTGCAGAAGGATGTGGCGCTGCTGTCCTTCATCGGCCCGGTCGAGGTGCTGCGACAGGCCGGTGTCTTCAAGTCCTTGCTGGCCAATTTCACACCCTATGTAGGGGCGGCATTGATTTTCCTGTCGGTGACGATCCCCGCGACGCGATATGCCGATTACCTGATCGCCCGCCAGCGGCGCGAGAGGTCCTGATGCTGGAATTGCGTGACGTTGCCAAATCCTTCGGGGGAAACCGCGTGCTGAACGGCATTTCCCTGACCGTCGAGCGCGGCGAGATGGTCTGCCTGATCGGCGCCTCGGGGTCGGGAAAATCCACCCTGCTGCGCTGCATCAACCTGCTGGAACCCATTGATGACGGGGCGGTTTTCCTCGACGGGCAGGATATTTCCGAACCCGGCCTGAACCCCGATCCGGTGCGCCGCCGTATCGGCATGGTGTTCCAGTCCTACAACCTGTTCCCACACATGACCGCCGAGGAAAACGTGATGCTTGCCCCGCGCCGGGTGCATGGCAAGACCCGCGAGGCCCTGCGGCCGCAGGTGACAGAGCTGTTCACCCGGTTCGGGCTGGCCGACCGGATGCAGCACTATCCCGACCAGCTTTCGGGCGGCCAGCAGCAGCGCGTGGCCATCGTGCGGGCCTTGGCCATGCGCCCGGAGATCATGCTGTTCGACGAGATCACCAGCGCTCTGGACCCGGAACTGGTGGGCGAGGTGCTGGACGTGCTGCGCCAGTTGCGCAGCGAGGGGATGACCATGGTTCTGGCGACGCACGAGATGAAATTCGCCGCCGAACTGGCCGACAAGATCTGTTTCCTGGATGCCGGCCGGATCGCGGAACAGGGCCCGCCGTCGCAGATCTTCGAAGCCCCCCAAAAGGCACGCACCCGCGCCTTTCTGTCCCGCGTGCTCTAGGCCTTCGCCCGGGGCTTGTGTCAGGCCCGGTCGCGCTCTTCCAGTTCCTCGGCCAGCGCCTCGGCCCGCGCCGCCAGCTCGGCCAGCGTATCGGTGACCTCGGCCGGAACCACGGGCACCTCGACGCGCTGCGCCTCGGGCGGATTGGATTCCAGCGCCTCGAGACGTGCGCGCGCCTCCGCGGTCTCGGTTTCGGCCGCGCGAACCTTGTCTTCGAGCGCCGCCGTCCGGTCGGCCAGCATCAGCCCGGCCATCAGCAACATGCGGCTTTCGGGCATCCGCCCGATCTGCGACGACAGAGCCGTGGCCTCGGTGTCCAGCATGGCGGCCGCCGCATGCAGAAAATGCTCTTCGCCCTCCTGGCAGGCCACTTCGAAACTGCGGCCCCCGATGGTGATCTCAACCTGCGGCATCGTCTGCCTCCTGTTCGATGATGGGGCGCAATTCGCCAATGATCGCATCCATCTCGGCGGCGTCGGCCGCGCGGGTGGCGCGCAGCGCGTCCAGTTCCGCCATCATGGCCTTGTTGACCAGATGCGGTTCGCTCACGCCCGCCTCGACCGCGCGGCGGAGCTGGTCGTTGATGTCGCGCAGTTCGGCATTGACCTGACGCAGGCGCTGCAATTCGCGGTCCATCCCGGCGGTTCGCTTGCGGTTCGCCTCGACTGCGCTTTCCAGCTCGCTCAGCTTGCCGTCCTGGCGCTGCTTGAGCAGCTTTACCCGCTCTTCCAACTGGGCGTTCGCCGTGCGCTCCTCGTCGAGCTGGGTGCGCATCGCCTCCAGTTCGGCGGTGTCCGGCGCGCTGTCGGGCGCGGGTTTCGCCCCGCTCGCCGACACGTTTTCGGACGCCTTGCGTATACGATCCAGCGCCGCTGAAATCCGCGTCTCGAAATCCGAGATGTCACTCATCTGCCCGTCCTTTCCTTGGGCCTGCCCCGCGCCGGCGGGGCTGCCTAACAGCGCCACGATCCGGCCAAATCGCGGGGCATCCGGGCCCGTCCGACCCGACCGGGCCTGTGCCGTGGCCGTGCCCCGTTGCCGAATCGCGGGTCTGTGGAAAAAGACTATGCCATTGCCGAGGGGTCGGCAAACCCCGATAGGCCCGCCTTTTCAGTCCGTTATACCGCACCCTTGATGCGTATCGCAGCCTTGCCTTGATCTTGGGGGGCGCCCTGCTATGACCGCTGCAGCCAGTTGTGACACCAAAAGGACGAAACCTCCGTGGATATCCAAGCCCTTCGCAGCGCCAATCCCGATCACTGGGCCCGCGCCGCCGCCATCCGCACCCTGACCCTCGATGCCGTGGCCGCGGCCAATTCCGGCCATTCCGGCATGCCAATGGGCATGGCCGATGTGGCGACCGTTCTTTTCGGCAACCACCTTCGGTTCGATCCCAAGGCCCCGCATTGGCCCGACCGCGACCGTTTCATCCTGTCGGCCGGGCATGGCTCCATGCTGATCTACTCACTGCTCTACCTGACCGGCTACGAGCAGGCCACGCTGCAGCAGCTCAAGGATTTCCGCCAATGGGGCAGCCGCACTGCCGGGCACCCCGAATATGGCCATCTTGAAGGAGTCGAGACCACGACCGGTCCGCTCGGCCAGGGCATCGCCAACTCGGTCGGCTTCGCCATCGCCGAGGAGGCGCTGCGGGCGCGATGGGGTAAGAAGATCATCAATCACCACACCTATGTCATGGCCGGCGACGGCTGCCTGATGGAAGGCGTCAGCCAGGAAGCGATCGGCCTGGCCGGCATGCAGCAGCTGGGGCACCTGATCGTCTTCTTCGACAACAACAACATCACGATCGACGGCACCGTCGACATGGCCGATGCCACCGACCAGTCGGCGCGTTTTGCCGCCTCGGGCTGGCATGTGCAGGAAATCGACGGTCATGACCCGGCCGCCATCGATGCGGCCATTGTCGCCGCCAAGGCCGATCCGCGCCCTTCGATGATCTCGTGCAAGACCCATATCGCCCTTGGCCATGCCGCGCAGGACACATCCAAGGGGCACGGTGCCCTGACCGATGCCGACCAGCTGCGCGCCACGAAAGAGGCTTACGGCGCCCCCATGGGCGATTTCGAGGTCGACCCCGCCGTCAAGGCCTGGTGGGAAGGCTTGGGCCAGCGCGGGGCCGCAGCCCGCAACGAATGGGACGCTGCCTTTGCCAAGCTCTCGAAAGCGAAGCAGGACGAGTTCACCCGAAGCTTCGCCCTTGAGGCCCCCAAGAAACTGGCGGCCACGATCAAGGCCCTGAAGAAGCAATTCGCGGAAGAGGCGCCGAAACTGGCCACCCGCGCCTCCAGCCAGAAGGTGCTGGAGGTGATCAACCCGCTTATGAGCGAAACCCTGGGCGGATCGGCCGACCTGACCGGGTCCAACAACACCAAGACCGGCGATCTGGGCGTGTTCACCCCCGAGGACCGCGAAGGCCGCTACATCCATTACGGCATCCGTGAACACGGCATGGCCGCGATGATGAACGGCATGGCCCTGCATGGCGGCATCCGCCCCTATGGCGGCACCTTCATGTGTTTCGTCGACTACATGCGGGGTGCCATGCGGCTCAGCTCGCTGATGGGCGTGCCCGTGGTCTACGTGGTCAGCCACGATTCCATCGGGCTGGGCGAAGACGGCCCAACGCACCAGCCGGTCGAACACCTTGCCCTGATGCGCGCCACGCCGAACCTCAACGTGATCCGCCCCGCCGACACGATCGAGGTGGCCGAAGCCTGGGAAATCGCCCTGACCGAGAAGGCCACACCAAGCGCGCTGGCCCTGTCGCGGCAGGGGCTGCCCACTGTCCGGACCGAGCACAAGACCAAGAACCTCACGGCCCAGGGCGCCTATGTCCTGAAGGACGCCGAGGCCGCCAAGCGGCAGGCGATCCTGATGGCCTCCGGCTCTGAAGTCTCGGTCGCCCTGGCCGCGCGGGAGATGCTCGAGGCCGAGGGGATCGGCACCCGCGTGGTGTCGATGCCGTCGATGGAACTGTTCGCCGCACAGGACGAGAAATATCGCAAGCGCGTCCTGCCCGGCGGGCCTGTGCGCGTGGCCGTCGAGGCCGGCGTGCGCCAGGGCTGGGACCAGTGGCTGCTGGGCGAACGTGGCCGCGAACAGAAGGCCGGTTTCGTCGGCATGGACAGCTTCGGGGCCTCCGCCCCGGCGAAAACCCTGTTCGAAGAGTTCGGCATCACCGCCGAGGCCGTGGCGCAGAAGGTCCGCGACCTGCTGGCGTGATCGTGGCAACGGGGGGCGGCGGCGCGTCGCCGCCCCCTGACAGCGGCTCTGGCCAGCACCACTGATGGCTTGCTATGATCGGATGTCTCCTAGGCTGGATCGTCTCATGCGCCGCCCCATTGCCTTTCTGGCTCTCCTTGTCCTGACCGCCTGCGCCATGCCGGCGCAGCGCCCGGCCTCTTATGGCACCAGCCCGGCAGTCCCGCTCGCCGCCTCGGAAATACCGCAGGACGCGCAGGCCGCCGCCTTCGCACGGGCGTTTCTCGATGCGATCCAGCCGCGCTCCATCGCGTTGCGTCGGGAATTGTGCGGCTTCTTCTATGTCGATCCGGACGGGGACCTCGCGGCCACGACACCGCGGGTCGGTTCATTTTCCGGCTGCGACATGGAGGTGCCCGAGCCGGGCAGCGGCGTTTTCGCATCCTACCACACCCACAGCGCATTCGCGGCCGGCTATGACAACGAGGTGCCGTCGGCGCAGGATCTGGCCAGTGATTTCCAACTTGGCCTTGACGGCTATGTCAGCACACCGGGCGGGCGGCTGTGGCACGTGGATTACGGAACGCGCCGCGTGCGGCAGGTCTGCGGGCTTGGCTGCGTCTTCATGGACCCGGGGTTCCGGCCCGTGGACGAGGCCGGGATCCGTACCAGCTATTCGATAGAGGATCTGACCCGTCGCATGGCGGCCTATTGACCCGCTAGTGGGCGGCGGACTTGCCCATCAGCGGGGCAATGACCCGCGTCACCACCGGGATCAGCGACAGCCCCGCGATCAGGCCGACGATGCCATCCAGCCCCGCCGTCACGGCCCAGTTGCCGAAACCGCCATCAGCCACGGCGGCGGCCGCGTCATGGATCAGGTCGTAGGGCATGTGCCAGCCCAGATCATGGGTTCCGTGGACCAGGATCGACCCACCGACCCAAAGCATCGCCACCGTTCCCACGAAGGACAGAACCTTCATCACGTGGGGCATGCCCTTGACCAGCCCTCGGCCCAGGCCCCGGCCCAGACCCGTGCGTCCCCTGGCCGCCAGTGCCAGGCCGATATCGTCCATCTTCACGATCAGCGCCACGGTGCCATAGACGGCGGCAGTGATGACAATGGCCACGACGGCCAGGGTCGCGGCCTCCAGCCAGAACCCGCCTTCGGGGATGGCGGCGAGGGTGATGGTCATGATCTCGGCCGAGAGGATGAAATCTGTCTTGATGGCACCGCGCACGCGGGTTTCCTCCAGATGGACAGGGTCGCCGACGTCCATGTCCTCTTCCACCTTCGCGTCGCCATGGGGGAAGAGCCAGTGGAATACCTTTTCGGCCCCTTCGAAACACAGGTAGAACCCACCCAGCATCAGAAGCGGCGTGATCAGCCACGGCGCGAAGGCATTGAGCGCCAGTGCCACCGGCAGCAGGATCACCAGCTTGTTGAAGAAACTGGCGCGAGCGATCTTCCAGATGATCGGCAATTCGCGCTTGGGGTCCAGCCCATGAACGTATTTCGGCGTCACCGCCGCGTCGTCGATCACCACGCCGGCGGCCTTGGACCCCGCCTTGGCGGCCATGCCGGCCACGTCATCGACGCTAGAGGCCGCCAGTTTCGCAATCGCCGCGACATCGTCAAGAAGTGCCAGAAGCCCACTCATACTCGTCTCCAGATTCGTTTGGGACAGCTTAGCGGCCCAAGCCGTGGGAACAATGGGGAGATGTTGGCGCAAACGGTTAGCGCAAACCGTGGCAACCCTGCCTCCGTTACCGCTAAACTGTTGGCAAAGCGTCGTATTTGGACTTGGTATACAATGGCACACCGCGTAGAAGAGCCCTACCACGCCCCTACAGGAGCCCCCCATGACCGTCACTATCGGCATCAACGGATTCGGTCGCATCGGCCGCTGCACCCTCGCCCATATCGCCGAGGCCGCTCGCAACGACGTTCAGGTCGTCAAGATCAACGCCACCGGCCCGGTCGAGACCAATGCGCACCTGCTGCGTTATGACAGCGTGCATGGCCGCTTCGCCGGCCAGGTCGATGTGGTCGACGGCAAGCTGGATCTGGGCCGCGGCCCGATCGACATGATGTCGACCTATGACCCGCAAGAGCTGGACTGGGATGGCGTCGACGTGGTGCTGGAATGCACCGGCCAGTTCAATGACGGCGTCAAATCCGCCGTTCACCTGGAACGGGGCGCGGGCAAGGTTCTGATCTCGGCGCCGGCAACCAATGTCGACAAGACCATCGTCTACGGCGTCAATCACCGCAGCCTGGACGCCGAGGACCGGATGGTGTCCAACGGGTCCTGCACCACCAATTGCCTGGCGCCGCTGGTCAAGGTGCTCAACGACGGGATCGGTATCGAACGCGGCATCATGACCACGATCCATTCTTATACCGGCGACCAGCCGACGCTGGACCGTCGCCACAAGGATCTCTACCGCGCCCGCGCCGCCGCCATGGCGATGATCCCGACCTCGACCGGGGCCGCCAAGGCGCTCAAGGAAGTGCTGCCCGAGATGGAAGGCAAGCTGGACGGCACCGCCATGCGCGTGCCCACGCCCAATGTCTCCTGCGTCGACCTGACCTTCGAAGCCGCGCGCGACGTCACCGCCGAGAACGTCAACGAGATCGTCGCCGAGGCCTGCGCCGGCCATATGGGCATGGTCATGGCCTATGACCCGGAGCCGAAAGTGTCCGTCGATTTCAATCACACGCCGCAAAGCTCGATCTTCGCCCCCGACCAGACCAAGGTCATTGGCGCACGCACCGTGCGCGTGCTGGCCTGGTACGACAACGAATGGGGCTTCTCGGTGCGCATGGCCGATGTTGCCGGACATATGGGTCGTCTGCACTGACACTACATAGCAGACAACGACAAGGGGCCTTTCGGGGCCCCTTTTTCATGGGCGGATCGCCGCTCTGCAACTGCGGTTGCAGGCCCGTAAACCGCTGGCAGAAACGCCGCGGATACAACTTCGGACCGATTCCGCTGCGCCCCTGCCCGCCCCAATCTTGTCCCCGGACGGCGCGCCATCCCGGCCCGCCGCGAACCCGAAAGGACAGGACCCATGAAAGCTCTTCTTCTCGCCACCGCCCTTGCCACCGCCGCCTCCGGCGCTTTCGCCGCCAGCCGCGCCGACCTGACCGACGCCCGTAAGGCCGAGATCACCGAGATGCTGACCGCCCAGGGCTACGAGGTGCGCCAGATCCAGATCGAGGACGGCATGTACGAGGTCTACGCCGTCAAGGACGGTGGCCGCTACGAGGTCTACCTCGCCGATGACCTGACCGTGCTGCGCACCAAGATGGACGACTGAGCCCGGCGCGCGGGCCGTGCTGCGGCCCGCCCCCACCAACAAAGGGAGCCCCCCATGACCAAACATCGCATCTGGGACCCGCTGGTCCGCCTGTTTCACTGGACGCTGGTCGCGGCCTTCGTCGCCAACGCGTTCCTCACCGAGGATGAAAGCAAGCTGCACGAAGCCGTGGGCTATGTCGTGGTGGGCCTTGTCGCCTTCCGGTTGGTCTGGGGTCTGATCGGCCCGCGCCACGCCCGCTTCGCCAGCCTCTTCCCAACGCCCAAGGCCGTCTTCGAACAGGTTTCGGACATCGCCACGGGACGCCGCGCCGTACATCTGGGCCACACGCCGCTGGGCGCGCTGATGATCTTCAACCTGCTGGCCACCCTCGCCGGGATCGGCGCGACCGGCTACATGATGACGACCAATGCCTATTGGGGCACGGAATGGGTCGAAGAGATGCACGAAGCCCTTGTCGTCTGGGCCGAGATATCGATCATCGCCCATGTCGCCGCCGTGATCTGGGAAAGCCGCCGCACGGGCGTGAATTTGCCGCAGGCGATGGTGACAGGTGTCAAGACCGTGCCGGAAGGTGCTAGGATCGTCGAGTGATGCAAGGCACATCGAAAAAGCCCGCCGCGCTGATGGCGCTGATTGCCGCCCAGGTTCTGTGTGCGGGCTTTTTCCTCTGGGATGTGGGGGCCGACGGGGTCGCCCTGGGCCTGACGGCCCTGTCCGACTGGCATTTCGCGATCGAACTGGTGGCCGCGCTGGCGCTGATCTCGGCGGTGGTGATCGAAACCCGCTACCTGCTGACGCTTCTGCGCCGCTCGGCGCACTTGGAGCACCAGGTCTCGATCGCCGCATCGGCCTTCCACGACGTGATCGAGGAGCACTTCCAGGGCTGGGGCCTGACGCCTGCGGAACGCGACATCGCGCATTTCATGGTCAAGGGCTTCTCGATCTCGGAAATCGCCGAGCTGCGCGGCTCGGCCGAGGGCACCGTCAAGTCCCACCTCAACGCGATCTACCGCAAGGCCGAGGTCACGAACCGGGGCGAGTTGCTGAGCCTGCTGATCGAAGACCTGATGGCCATGCCCGTCGCAACCGAGACAGGGGCGGACAACCCGCCCGCCCCCGCGTCGCGGCCCGGGGTCAGCCCCGTTTCTTGATCCCCAACAGGTATTCGTTTGAATAATCCACCTTCAGTTCGATCCAGATCGGCAGGTGATCGGACATCTCATGGGTGCGCCAACTGGAATACTCCCCCTCCCAGTCGGAATAGGCCTCGCCCACGTCCTCGCCCGCCGCCAGCGCGCGCTGGATGGACGTATGGAAATCCCAGAACCCCTCGCCCGATTTCCGGCGCCGCCGGATCGCCTTTGCGATATCCCGATAGGCCTCCATTTCGGCATCGGTGAACACGGCCTCTTGCCAGTGTATCGCGCCTCGGTTCAGCATCTCCGTCTTGTCCTGCAACCCGCTGAAGGCGATCTGGTCGTAATGCTTGGTGCCGGTCAGAGAGGTGGGGCCGAGGTCGGGCACCTCGAAGCCATTTGAGGTCAAGGCCCGGTGCCCCGGGTCGCCGGGCTCTTCGATATTCATGTCGCCGATGAAGACATGCACCTCGTCCGTGTCCTTGGCCCGGTCCTTCAGGATCTCCGCGATCACGCGAATCTCGTCCTCGCGCAGGGGGCGGCCCTCGGTTTCCTCGAACACGATATGCGCCGAACACAGGACGAACCGGAACCACCCGGCCTGGAACGACGCGAAGAACGGCGTGCGCCCGATCTGCTCATCCCCCGGCAGCGCGCCCTTCTCGATCACCAGCTCACCGATCAGGTTGCGAAAGAACACCCGGTTCCGGTTATAGACGAAGGCCATCCGTTCATGGTTCCCGCGCCCGGCCCCGGAACTGTCATTGATGAAATAATCCCAGTTCGGGCCCAGAAGCCCCATCAACTGCTCCATCGACTCGACCGACTTGACCTCCTGCAACGCGCAGATGTCGAAATGGTCGATGATCTCGGCAATGTAGTGAAAGCTCTCGGGCAGGCGCGGCCGCCCGCCATCGAAATGCCGGATGTTCCACGACCCGATGATCAGCGAATTGGGCGCGCGGCGCGACACGATCTCGGCATTGAGCAAGGCGCGCAGGCGCAACAACCTGTCCGCGATCCAGCCCGACTGGCCCGGTTGCGCATCTCCGCGCGGGTAGCGGTACGAATTCTTGATGGATTGATAAAATGCCATGATACCCTCATGAATGGCCTGCAATACAACCATAGGGTAGCACGGACCCGGCCTTCCCGCTTTACCTTTTCACCCGCCCGCGCCTAGATGGGCGCATGACCAACAGGCTCGCGATATGGCTGGTGCTTCTGATTGCGGCGTTCTTCGCCCTTGATCACTTCGTGCTGAACTGGGACGCGCCGCTATACTTGGGCCGCAAGTTCATGGAGCTGATCCAGTATATCGCCTTCTGGCGCTGATGGTGCGGGCCCGGCGCAATGCCGGGTTGACCTTTTGGCAAAAAAGCGGATGTTAGCGCCAACAGCGGGCCGATCCGCGGGCCGCCACATGCCAATCCATACGGAGGGCCAGCCAATGCCAGTCAAAGTCGCCATCAACGGGTTCGGTCGCATCGGCCGCAACGTCCTGCGGGCCATCATCGAATCCGGCCGCACCGATATCGAGGTCGTGGCCATCAACGATCTCGGCCCGGTCGAGACCAATGCCCACCTGCTGCAGTTCGACAGTGTCCACGGCCGCTTCCCGGTCGAGGTGAAGACCACCGAGGACAGCATCGACGTGGGCCGCGGCCCGATCAGGGTGACGGCGATCCGCAATCCCGCCGACCTGCCCTGGTCGGACGTCGACGTTGTCATGGAGTGCACCGGCATCTTCCGCAGCAAGGACGACTGCCAGGCACATCTGGACAACGGATCGTCGCGGGTGCTGATCTCGGCCCCCGGCAAGGATGCGGACAAGACCATCGTCTACGGCGTCAACCACGATCAGCTGTCGGGCTCCGATGTGGTGGTCTCCAACGCGTCCTGCACCACCAATTGTCTGGCCCCGGTGGCCAAGGTGCTCGATGACGAGATCGGCATCGTCAAGGGCTTCATGACGACGATCCACTCCTATACCGGCGACCAGCCGACGCTGGACACGATGCATTCGGATCTCTACCGCGCCCGCGCCGCCGCCCTCTCGATGATCCCGACCTCCACTGGCGCGGCCAAGGCCGTGGGGCTGGTGCTGCCGGAACTCAACGGCAAGCTCGACGGCGTGGCGATCCGCGTGCCGACCCCGAATGTATCGGTCGTGGACCTGACCTTCGAGGCCGCCCGCGAAACCACCGCCGAGGAGGTCAATGCCGCGATCCGCAAGGCCGCCGATGGCCCGCTCAAGGGGATCCTCGGCTATACCGACAAGCCGCTGGTCAGCTCCGATTTCAACCATGATCCGCATTCCAGCGTCTTCCACACGGATCAGACCAAGGTGATGGAGGGCACGATGGTGCGTATCCTGACCTGGTATGACAACGAATGGGGCTTCTCCAACCGGATGTCGGACACCGCGGTCGAGATGGGCAAATACCTCTGATTCAGGGGGGAACGCCGCGCCGAAAACGTCAAAACCGCCCCTAGGGGCGGTTTTTTCCATACATGTCAAAGCCTTGCCGCCATGCAGCCAATGCAAAGCCGTTAGCGCAAACTGTCAGTGGTGCCGCAGCGCAGCATCCCTATATGTCAGTTCAAGACAACGGAACGGCCACACAAAAGGAGATTGACATGTCCGCTTTCGCAACCCTCCGCACGGCCCTGAAAAAGCGTGCCGCCTATGCCCGCACCAAGCGTGAACTGCAGAACCTGCCGCGCGAAATCGCATTGGAAGATCTGGGCTTCTACACCGGCGATGCCAGCAAGATCGCTCACAAGGCCGTCTACGGCTAACGCGCCTTCATCTTGGCAGATAAACTCATTTGGCCCCGGCGGTATCCCCCATCCGCCGGGGTTTTGTATTGCGCCCCAGATTTTTCCGACAAACCTGCGCGGCGCAGCCGCCCCGCCGGATCAGCCCGGTTCAGCCAAGGCGATCCTTCAAGGCCTGCTCCACCGCGGGTGTGACGAATTTCGAGACATCGCCACCCAGACGCGCGATTTCCTTGACCAGTTTCGACGCGATGGCCTGATGCTGGGCATCGGCCATCAGGAAAACGGTTTCGATCCGGTCATCCAGCGCCCGGTTCATGCCAACCATCTGGTATTCATATTCGAAATCCGCCACCGCGCGCAGGCCGCGCAGGATGATCTGCGCGCCCACGTCATTGGCACAGTCGATCAGCAGGTTTTCGAAGGGATGGGCGATGATCTCGACCCCGGTTTCCGCCGACAGGGCCGCGCATTCCGCCTCGATCATCGCGACACGCTCTTCCAGCGTGAAAAGGGGCCCCTTGTCGCGATTGATGGCCACGCCGATGACCAACCGGTCCACCAGGGTGCAGGCACGGCGGATGATATCCACATGACCCAGCGTGACCGGGTCGAACGTGCCGGGATAAAGGCCTGTGCGCATGGCGGATCCTCTCGGACAATCGGTTTTGCCGCGCACGCAACATTATTGCACCGGGGAATGCAAGCGGCTTTGCAGGCGCGGGGCTAGTGCCCCATGATCATGCCTTCCAGCGCGTCCTTTTCCATCGACAGTTCGGCCAGCCGCGCCTTGACGACATCACCGATGGAGATCAGCCCGATCATGCGCCCCTCTTCCAGGACCGGCAGGTGGCGGAACCGCCCCTCCGTCATCCGCGACAGCACCGCGTCAGAGCTGTCGGCGGGCGTGCAGGTCACCGGATCGCGGGTCATCAGGTCGGCCACGGTCTTCCCGAGGCATTCGGGGCCCTGACGCCCGATCTCGCGCACGATATCGCGCTCGGACAGGATTCCCGTTGGCGTCGCCCCGTCATCGTCACTGATCACGATCGTCCCGATCCGGCGGTCGGACATGATCGCGGCCGCATCCTTGACCTGGGCATCGCTTTGCAGTGTCAGAACCCCGTCCACCGCCTTGGAAGAGAGAATTTGCTTCACGAGCATGATCTGTCCTTTCGTCTTTTCCTCAGCGTTCCCCGCCAGAGCCGGTCTGTCAAGCAACCATCGCTTCCAGACGCGTCACCTCGGCTCGGATGCCCGCGGCCAGGGCCTCGGCAAGACGGTTGAGCCGGTCCGACCGGCGATCCGATCCGTGCCGGACAAGGTAGAAGCTGCGCGTGAGGCCGATCCGCTCGGTCAGCACCCGGCGCAGTTCGGGCAGAAAGGGCATCGCAAAGTCATGCACGATGCCGATGCCGCCCCCGGCGCGCAGCAATTGCGCCTGCACCGCGACCGAGTTCGAGGCCAGCTGAACCCCGTCGCGTGCCAGATCGCCCAGGTAGTCCAGTTCCTTGTCGAAGATCATGTCGGGGATATAGCCCACCACGGCCCGCCCCTTCAGATCGTCGGGATGCCGGATCGCCCCGGCTGTCTCGGCATGGGTCGCAAGGTGCAGACGATAATCGGTGATCCGTTGCACCGTCAGCCGCCCGGCCATGGGCGGTGAAACGGTGATCGCCATGTCCGCCTCGCGCCGCGACAGGTTCACCACCCGCGGCAGGGCAAGGATCTGCACTTCCAGATCCGGGTTGTCGGCTTGGAGCTTGGCGCAGACCTGCGGCAGCACGTAGTTCGCGCAGCCATCGGGCGCACCGATCCGCACCTGCCCGGTCAGACCGCCACCTGCACCCTGCCCTTCATCGGCGGCCAGCGCCAGCGCCGCTTCGGCCTCGACGGCGCGGTCGCGCATCCGCGCGCCCAGGTCCGTCAGTGCGTAGCCCTGCGGTGACTTCACGAACAAAGCCGCGCCCAGGCCCGCTTCCAGCCGTGCGATGCGGCGGCTGACCGTGGCCGGGTCCATCTTGAGAAGGGGCGCGGCCGCCGACAAGCTCTGAGCCCGCGCGACCGCGAGGAAAACCCGCATGTCGTCCCAGTTTCGCATCCCGCCCTCATTTTGCAAAATTACAAGATCGTTTTGATGGATTGTCTCTTTGTCCGGCAAAATTGCAAGGGTAGAGTGAACCGGAACAAATCGCAGGAGGACCAAATGGAAGAGATCGGTCACTATATCGACGGCACGCGCGTGGCGGGAACGTCAGGGCGGTTCGCGGATGTCCTGAACCCCGCGACCGGCGAGGTGCAGGCCAAGGTGGCGCTGGCCACGACCGACGAGGTGAATGATGCCGTCGCCCGTGCCGAAACCGCACAGCGGGAATGGGCCAAGGTCAACCCGCAGCGCCGCGCCCGGGTGATCATGAAGCTGGGCCAGCTCATCAACGACAACATGGACAAACTGGCCGAGGCGGTCAGCCGCGAACATGGCAAGACCCTTCCGGATGCCCGTGGCGACGTGCAGCGCGGCCTGGAGGTGGTCGAGTTCTGCATGGGCGCGCCGCACATGCTCAAGGGCGAGTTCACCGACAGCGGCGGGCCGGGTATCGACCTTTATTCCATGCGCCAGCCACTCGGCGTCGTGGCGGGCATCACCCCCTTCAACTTCCCGGCGATGATTCCCTTGTGGAAACTGGCCGGCGCCATCGTCTGCGGCAACGCGATGATCCTGAAACCCTCCGAGCGGGTGCCCACCACCGCGCTGATGCTGGCCGAGCTGTGCAGCGAGGCGGGGGTGCCCGCGGGCATCCTGCAGGTCGTCAACGGCGACAAGGAAGCGGTCGATGCCCTGCTGGACAACGAAACCATTCAGGCCGTGGCCTTCGTCGGCTCGACCCCGATCGCGCATTACATCTATTCGCGTGCCACCGCGAACGGCAAACGCGCCCAGTGTTTCGGCGGCGCCAAGAATCACCTTGTGATCATGCCCGATGCGGATCTGGACAAGG
The DNA here is from genome assembly GCF_003129565.1 of Salibaculum griseiflavum. Lineage (GTDB taxonomy): Bacteria > Pseudomonadota > Alphaproteobacteria > Rhodobacterales > Rhodobacteraceae > Salibaculum > Salibaculum griseiflavum. The sequence continues at coordinate 181,707 of NZ_QETF01000005.1, read as the reverse complement.
CCGCCGACGCCCTCGTGGGTGCGGGCTACGGCGCCGCGGGTGAACGCTGCATGGCGATCTCGGTCGCCGTGCCGGTGGGAGAGGAAACCGCCGACCGTCTGGTGGAAAAGCTGGTGCCGCGCATCGAGAAGCTGAAAGTCGGGCCCTACACGGCCGGCGAGGACGTGGATTACGGGCCGGTCATCACCGGCCAGGCGCGGGACCGGATCCTTGGCCTGATCGACTCCGGCGTGGAACAAGGCGCCGACCTGCTCATCGACGGGCGCGACTTCTCGCTCCAGGGCTATGAGGACGGCTATTTCATCGGCCCCTCGTTCTTCGACCGGGTGACGCCCGAAATGGACATCTACAAGGAAGAGGTCTTCGGCCCCGTTCTCAGCCAGGTGCGCGCGGGCAGCTATGAAGAGGCCTTGAACCTCGTGATGGACAATCCCTATGGCAACGGAACGGCGATCTTCACCGCCGATGGCGACACGGCGCGGGATTACGCCCACCGCGTCAATGTCGGCATGGTCGGTGTCAATTTCCCGATCCCGGTGCCGCTGTCCTATCACACCTTCGGCGGCTGGAAGAAATCGGGCTTCGGCGATCTCAACCAGTATGGCCCCGACGCCTTCCGCTTCTATACGAAGACCAAGACCGTGACGGCACGCTGGTTCTCGGGGATCAAGGACGGCGGCGAATTCAACTTCAAGGCCATGGACTGACCCGAAGTCAGATAGAGCAACGACGCGGCCGGACCTTCCGGCCGCGTTTTGTTTTCCGGCCGGCCATATATCGCGCTGTCACGGGACAAGGACCCGGTTCGCCAAACGCAAACCGAATCTTGCCGTTTGCGCCCATGCGCCGCAAACTGGATGCAACGGCAGCGGGAGGGCGCATATGGACGAACCCGAGTTTTCGATCGGCATCGAAGAGGAATACCTGCTGGTCGACAAGGAGACCCTGGCCCTGGCCGTCGTTCCCGAAGGCCTTATGGCGGATTGCGAGGCCGCGCTTGGCGGCCAGGTCGCCCCCGAATACCTGCAATGCCAGATCGAGATCGGCACCAAGGTCTGCGCCACTGTGGCCGAGGCGCGCGAGGACCTGGCCCACCTGCGCCGGACCATCCGCGATTGCGCCGACAACTACGGCCTGACCCCAATCGCCGCCTCGTGCCACCCGCTTGCCGATTGGAAAGACCAGCACCACACTCACAAGCAACGCTATGACCAGCTCCGCGAGGATCTGGGCGGCGTGGTCCGGCGCATGCTGATCTGCGGCATGCATGTGCATGTGGGGCTGAATGACGACGCGCTGCGGGCCGATCTTCTGAGCCAGCTCGGCTATTTCCTGCCGCATCTGCTGGCCATGTCCACCTCGTCCCCCTTCTGGCAGGGCGAGGATACCGGCCTGGCCTCCTACCGTCTTTCGGTTTTCGACAACCTGCCGCGCACGGGCCTGCCACCGCAGATGGACAGCTGGGACGAATACCAGCGCTCGGTTCAGGCATTGGTGGACCTGGGCGTGATCGAGGACGCGACCAAGATCTGGTGGGACCTGCGCCCCTCGGCGCATTATCCCACGCTGGAGGCCCGGATATGCGATGTCTCGCCCCGCATGAACCATGCGCTGGGACTCGCCGCACTGATTCAGGCCCTGACCCGGCTTCTGTGGCGCTTGCGCGTGCGCAACCAGCGTTGGCGGCGCTACGACAATTTCCTGGTCCAGGAAAACCGCTGGCGGGCACAACGCTATGGAACGAGCGATGGGCTGATCGATTTCGGCCGTGGCGAGATCGTGCCCTTCGCGGAACTCTTCGAAGAACTGTTGGAACTGGTCGAGGAAGACGCGGGCGTCCTGCAATGCGCCCAGGAGATCGAGGCGCTGCGCGAGATCATGGAAACCGGCACCAGCGCCGAACGTCAACGCGCGGCGGCACAGGGCGCCAAAGCGGCCGGCGCCGATACCGAGGAGCAGATGCGGGCGGTCGTGCGGCACCTGATCGAGGAATTCTCGACCGACCTTTAGGAACTTTTCGGAAGATCAGGATCGTGTGCCAACGCCCTGATATTCCGGCGATATTTGGACCGTCAAAGACGCCGCTAGGCTAGAGAGGTTGGGGCGTCAGCCTGGAGGAACCCTTGCGATCCCCCCTTGCAATCCGCGTCACGGCACGAAAGAATTAAACATACGTTCAATTCATGGATTGGGAGGAAGCCATGGAGTTCGCCCTGACGGAAGAGCAAGACGCCATTTTCGACATGGCTCGCGCCTTCGGCGAAGCCGAGATCGCCCCACATGCCCGCGATTGGGAGGCAGAGGGCACGATCCCCCGCGACCTCTGGCCAAAACTGGCGGAACTGGGCTTCGGCGGTCTCTATGTCAGCGAGGAGTCCGGCGGCTCCGGTCTCAGCCGCCTCGATGCGACGCTCGTTTTCGAGGCGCTTTCGATGTCCTGCGCCTCGGTCGCGGCCTTCCTGTCCATCCACAACATGTGCGCCCGCATGATAGACCAGTTCGGCAGTGCCGATCTCAAGGCCCGCTACCTGCCGCGCGCCCTGACGATGGAAACCGTCTTCTCCTACTGCCTGACCGAACCGGGCAGCGGCTCGGACGCCGCCGCGCTCAAGACCCGCGCGGTCCGCACCGATGAGGGCTACGGCCTCACCGGCACCAAGGCTTTCATCTCGGGCGGGGGCTATTCGGATGCCTATATCGTCATGGCCCGCACCGGTGAGGACGGCCCTAAGGGCATTTCGGCCCTGGTTCTGGAAGACGGCACGCCCGGCCTGTCATTCGGCGGGCTGGAGGACAAGATGGGCTGGAAAAGCCAGCCCACCCGGCAAGTCCAGATGGATGCCTGCCCGGTCCCCGAAAACAACCTGCTGGGGGACGAGGGTCAAGGGTTCAAATATGCCATGGCCGGTCTCGATGGCGGGCGGCTCAACATCGCGGCCTGTTCACTGGGCGCGGCCCAGGCGGCCCTGAACGCCACGCTGGATTACATGGGCGAGCGCCGCGCTTTCGGCCAAACCATCGACCAGTTTCAGGGCCTGCAATTCCGGCTGGCCGACATGGAAATCGAGATGCAGGCGGCGCGCACCTTCCTGCGCCAGGCGGCCTGGAAGCTCGACACCAAGGCGCCCGACGCGACCGCCTGCTGCGCCATGGCCAAGAAATTCGTCACCGAAACCGGATCAAAGGTCGCCGATCAATGCCTGCAACTGCATGGCGGATATGGGTATCTTGCCGATTACGGGATCGAGAAGATCGTCCGCGACCTGCGCGTGCACCAGATCCTCGAAGGCACGAACGAGATCATGCGCCTGATCGTAGCCCGGGGCATGATCGGGCAACGCTAGTCCGCCGGGGGTGGTCGCGAGGAAGAAGGCAGACGCGATGAGCGATATTCACATTCGTCAGGACGGCCGCGCCGGCAGGATCACCCTGAGCCGTCCCAAGGCATTGAACGCACTGACCTATGACATGGTGCTCCAGATCGAGGCGGCGCTGGACCAATGGCGGACCGATCCAACCATTGACCTGTTGGTGATCGATGCCGAGGGCGACAAGGCGTTCTGCGCAGGCGGCGACATCCAGGAGATGTACGAGACCGGCACGGCTGGAAATTACGACTACGGCCGCAAATTCTGGCGCGATGAATATCGCATGAACGCCAAGATGGCCGAGTTTCCCAAACCGGTCGTGACCTTTCTGCAAGGATTTACCATGGGTGGCGGTGTCGGCGTGGGCTGCCACGGCGCGCACCGTATCGTCTGCGCGGACAGCCGCATCGCCATGCCCGAGGTCGGGATCGGGCTGATCCCGGATGTGGGCGGCTCGCTGTTGCTGGCGCGGGCACCGGGACGGCTGGGCGAATACCTTGGCCTGACCGCCGACCGGATGGATGCCGGCGACGCGATCCATGCCGGGTTTGCCGATCACTTCGTCCCGCGCGAGACCTGGCCGGCGCTGATCGCCGCCCTGTGCGACACAGGCGATCCGGGCGCAGTGGGCCGCGCCGCAAGCCCAGCCCCCCGATCGCGTCTGGCTGACTGGCAGCCGCAGCTCGACGCCTGTTTCGGCGGCGACACCCTGGCCGACATCCATCACGCCATGCCCGACCCTGCACCCGAGCCCATCACCCATGCGCAAAAGCTGATGGCCCGCAATTCGCCGCTGGCCATGGCCTGCGCGCTTCGGATCATCCGCACCGTGCGCGGTGCGGACGACATCCGGACAGCGCTGGAACACGAATACCGCTACACGGCACGGTCCATGGAACGGGGCGATTTCCTGGAAGGGATCCGCGCAGCGATCATCGACAAGGACCGCAGCCCGAAATGGTGCCACGCAAGCTGGCGCGCCGTCCCCGAGGCCGATATCGTCGCCATGGAGGGGCCGGTGACCGATGCACCGCTGCAATTCTGACCGCGAAGGGAGACAGGCCATGAAGATCGGATTTATCGGGCTGGGCAACATGGGCGCCCCCATGGCGCACAACCTCATCAAGGCGGGCCATGACGTGACCGGATTCGACACCGCCGCCACGCCCGAAGGCATCACGATGGCCGCGTCCGCCGCCGAGGCCGCCATGGGCGCTGACGTCGTGATCCTGATGTTGCCGAACGGCGAGATCGTCCAGAAGGTGGCCGATGCGATCATAGACGGCATGCTCAAGGGTTCCGTGTTGCTGGATTGCTCGACCATCGACGTGGCAAGCGCCCGCGCGGTGGCCGCGCTGGCCCGGTCCCACGGGCTGGGCGCGGTCGATGCGCCGGTTTCCGGCGGGATCGGAGGGGCCCAGGCCGGCACGCTGACCTTCATGGCCGGCGGCGCCACGGATGACTTCGCCCGGGTCAAGCCGCTTTTCGACGTGATGGGAGCCCGTGCGGTGCATTGCGGGCCCTCGGGCAACGGCCAGGCCGCCAAGATCTGCAACAACATGATCCTGGGTGCCACGATGATCGCAACCTGCGAATCCATCGCCCTGGCCGACAAGCTGGGGCTCGGCCGGCAGGAGATGTTCGACGTGGTCAGCACGTCGTCGGGCCAAAGCTGGTCGATGAACACCTATTGCCCCGCCCCCGGCATCGGGCCGACCTCACCCGCCGACAACGATTACCGGCCCGGCTTTGCCGCCGAGCTGATGCTCAAGGACCTGCGTCTGGCCATGGAGGCCGCAGAACAGGTCGATGCGGACACGCCCATGGGCGCCCGCGCCGCCGAGCTTTATGCGCAATTCGTCGAGAACGAGGACGGCGCGGGGCTGGATTTCAGCGCCATGCTGCCGCGGTTCGAGACCCGCCGCCGCGGATGACCTGGCTGGATCGCACCGAGCTGGCCCATCTGCCCGACAGCGCCCGGGCCGACTTGGGCCACCTGTCGCCGGTGACCCTGCCCAAGGGCCGCAGCCTGTTTCACCCCGGCGACGGGGCCGAGGGCTTTCCGCTCGTCCTGTCGGGCCGGGTCGAGGTCTTTCTGGTCGGCCCGTCGGGTCGCGAAATCCTGCTCTACGCCGTCGAACCGGGCCAGACCTGTGTGCAAACGACGCTTGGTCTGATGGGCGGCGAGCCTTATACGGGCGAGGCCCTGACCGCACGCGACACCGAATTGGTGTTGATCCCCAAGGGCCTGTTCCTGTCGCTGATGGACGGGTCCGCCGCATTTCGCGAATTCGTCTTCCGCGCCTTCGCGAATCGCATGAAAAGCACCGTCCATGTCCTTGAAAAGGTGGCATTCCACAAGATCGAGTCCCGTCTGGCCGAGGCCCTTCTCGACCTTGTCGAGGACGGCACAGTCACCGCGACCCAGGCCGAGCTCGCCAGCCGCATCGGATCCGCCCGCGAGGTGATCTCGCGTCGCCTGGACAGTTTTGCACGCCGTGGCTGGGTGCGGCGCGACCGCGGCCATGTCACCATCCTGGACCGTGATGCGCTGGCTTACCTTGCCCGCAGCGAGGGCGCGTGACCAAGTCACAGACCGGGCACTTGGCTTGCGCTAGTATGAGCTCATCAGCCCGACTCATCCGGGCGCAAAGCGAAAGGCAATGACAATGACCAAGAATATCGGCGGCACCGAACGCATCATACGCGCCGTGGTTGGCGCGGCGCTTATTCTGGCCTTCTTCCTCAACATGGATGGGCAGTATAGCTGGCTCTACCTGCTGGGGATCATCCCGCTGGCCACGGCGGCGATCGGCTGGTGCCCACCCTATGCGATCCTCGGGATCAATACCTGCAAGACCAAGAACTGACGCCCCGGGCGCGGCCCCGGTCGCGCCCTAACTACCCCAGATGATCCGCACGTAATCGCGGGTTTCCCGATAGGGCGGCACGCCGCCATGGCGGCGCACGGCCTCGGGGCCGGCATTGTAGGCGGCCAACGCGAGCCGCCAGGACCCGAAACTTTCGTACTGTTCCCGCAGGTAGCGCGCGCCCCCGTCCAGGTTCTGATACGGATCCCAGACATCCCGCACGCCCAGGTAGCGCGCCGTGGCCGGCATCAGCTGGGCCAGCCCCATGGCCCCGGCATGAGACTTGGCGCGCTGGTTCCAGCCGGATTCCTGCTGGACCAGCCGCAGGAAAAGGTCTTCCGGAATGGCATGTCGCCGGGCGGCACTGCGCGCCAGATCGAGGAACGGGCCGCGATAATCCCCGCGATAGGCTGGGCCGTTGCCGGGCTGCCCCGGCACCACGACCTTGGGCGGTTGGAGACGCACGGAATTGGCATATTGCGACGCCGCGCGGCCATCGAGCACGTCGAGCTGCGAGCTGAACAGCGCCGACCGGTTCCGCGTCGATAGACCGTCGGCCATGGCGGCCCCGGCCAGGGCGGTCACAACGGCCGCGCCGATCCACGTTCTTGCCCGGATCATCGTCACTCTCCCCAAACCAAACTCCCAAACCGCACGCGGTGTAGATTAGGTCCAAAGCATGTGGAATTCCAGTTTCTCGCTCTGGCCATTCCCCGCAGCGGCGATATTGTGCTTTCATTAACCAAACTGGGGTGGTGTAACAGCCACTCACCACGTCAGGGATTCGAGAAAGAGGAGGTCGCCATGGCCGGATCAGTCAACAAGGTCATCCTGATCGGAAATCTGGGGCGCGACCCCGAGGTGCGCACCTTCCAGAACGGGGGCAAGGTCTGCAACCTGCGCATCGCCACCTCGGAAACCTGGAAAGACCGCAATACCGGCGAGCGCCGCGAACGGACCGAATGGCATTCGGTCGCGATCTTTTCCGAGCCGCTGGCCAACGTGGCCGAGCGCTACCTGAAGAAAGGCTCAAAGGTGTATATCGAGGGCCAGCTGGAAACCCGCAAATGGCAGGACCAGTCGGGGCAGGACCGCTACACGACCGAGGTCGTCCTGCGCCCCTATCGCAGCGAGCTGACCATGCTGGATGGCCGTGGCGAAGGCGGCGGCGGGGGCGGCGGCTACATGTCCGACCAGTCCGGCGGCGGCTATGGCGGCGGCGGGGGCGGTTATGACGGCGGCCCCTCCGGCCCGGCGGGCGGCGGTGACATGGATGACGAAATCCCGTTCTGAGGCTAGCCGATGGGCACCCTGCCCCCGGAACTCAAGATCCTGATCCTGAACGCGGCGGCGCTGGCTGTCGCCTATCTGGGTATCTATCCGAGCATGCCGCGCATCACGCTGCCGCGCCTGTTGCGCCAGGACCTGGCGCTGTCGGTGTTGCTGCTGGTGGTCGCGGGGCTGTTGTTCGCGGGCAGCGGCACGCGGTTCTCGTTGTTGCTGTTCGAAACGAACTGGTGGGTCTTCACCCTGTTGACCGCCGGTCTCATGGAATGGCCGCTCTTCATGCGGTTCTGCAAGCGCCACGGCATCGACCCGTTCAGCGATGATGCTTGGCGCGACGGCGACTAGGCCGCGTCTTCCAGCACCTTCAGCACCACCTCGCGCGGCACCTCGGACGTGACGAAGGCCTGCCCTATGCCGCGCGCCATGATAAAGCGCAGCTGGCCATCGACCACCTTCTTGTCCTGCCCCATCAGGTCGACCAGCGCCGCCGCACCGGGCAGATCACCCGGAATGTCGGCAAGGTCTTTCTTCATACCCATCGCCGCCAGGTGTTCACGCACGCGGCTCGGGTCCTCCTGGCTGCACAGGCCCAGCCGGGCCGAGGTCTCGAAGGCCAGCGCACAGCCGATGGCCACGCCCTCGCCATGCAGCAGCCGGTCGGAATAGCCCGTCGAGGCCTCAAGCGCGTGACAGAAGGTATGCCCGAGGTTCAGAAGCGCCCGGTCACCCTGTTCGGTCTCGTCGCGCATCACGATCTCGGCTTTCATCTCAACCGATCGCTTGACCGCATGGATCAGCGCCGCCGGATCATCGCGCAGGTTTGGGCCGTTCTCTTCCAGCCAGCCAAAGAAGTCCGCATCCCCCAGCAGGCCATATTTCACGACTTCGCCATAGCCGGACAGGAAATCACGCTCGGGCATGGTGGCCAGCACGCCGGTATCGGCCAGCACAAGCGATGGCTGGTGAAACGCCCCGATCAAGTTCTTGCCCTGCGGGGCGTTGATCCCGGTCTTGCCGCCCACGGAACTGTCGACCTGAGCCAGAAGCGACGTCGGCACCTGGACGAAACGCACCCCGCGCCGGACAACGGCGGCGGCGAAGCCCACTAGGTCGCCGATCACGCCGCCCCCAAGGGCCACGACGATGTCGCCACGCTCGACCTTCTGCTCGAGCAGCCATTCGACGGTGCGGGTGAACTGCGGCCATCCCTTGGTACCTTCGCCCGGCGGCAGCGACAACGCGACGCTTTCGATGCCTTCCGCTTGCAACCCATCCTGCAAGGCGCCCAAGTGCAGCCCTGACACGGTGTCCTCGGTCACGATGGCAACGCGGGGCCGGCGCAGCAGCGGCGCGATCTGCGACCCGGCATTGGCGACCAGCCCCGGCCCGATGCGCACGTCATAGGCCCGGCCGGGCAGGTCAACGCGGACGGTTTCAATCGTCATCGGCAAGCTCCAGTATCCGGGGGTCGGCAGCCAGTGTCTCGATCACCCGGTCCGTCATGTCATCAATGGAATATTCCGGTTCGGCCTTGGTTCGCAGACCCGCCTTGGCATAGATGGGCGCGCGGTCCTCGAAAATCCGCGCCAAGGTCCCACGCGGGTCCGGCGTGCGCAGCAGGGGTCGCGTATCCTTGTGGCGCACCCGGTCCCAAAGAAGGTCCAGATCGGCATCCAGCCACAACGCCACGCCATGCTGCGCAATGGCGCGCCGGTTGCGTTCCGCCAGGAACGCGCCGCCGCCGGTAGACAGGATGCAGGGTTCGGATTTCAGCAACCGGGCGATCACCTCCGCCTCGCGGTCGCGAAAGAAGGCTTCGCCGTCGCGGGCGAAAATCTCGGCGATGCTGGCATTGGCCGCGGCCTCGATCTCGGCATCCGAATCCAGGAACGCCACGCCCAGCCGCGCCGCAAGGTTGCGCCCGATGGCCGACTTGCCCGACCCCATCATGCCGACGAGCACGACCGTGCGATGCAGCACCGCCCCGGTCTTTTCCCGCCTGTCCTGCGCCTTGCCTGTCACCACCGAACCCGCTTTCCCCGATCGGCACCGCTTTGCCGGTGCTGGAAATTTCCCCATTCAATGACGTGAAATTACCCGAAACACCATATATAAAGCCAGCCAAGGACCAGCGAAACCGGTCCGTTCCGGGGCAGGACAGAAAAGATGGGGCAAAGACATGATGTGGCGGCTGATCAAGGCAGTGCTGGTATTGGTGGTTCTGGCGGCACTGGCATTGGTGGCCTATGCCTATGTCGGGCCGATCTTTTTCGCAGAAGATTTCGCGCCCCCGGTGGAGGAGGTCACGAAACCCGTGACGCTTGAGGTGGAGTAACGGTGAAAACCCTCGCAAAATGGGCGGCTCTGGCCTGCATGGCAGCCTCGGCCGCCACCGCGCAGCAAGACGGGGCCGAGGACATGCGGCCTCTGTCTGCGATCGACTGGCTGTCGGAAAGCGTGCGCGAGCCAGCCCCGGCGGCCCTTGCGCCCCTGCCCGGGTCCCGCAGCACCCGCGTGCCGCCGCCCGACGAGGACCCCGTCACCGACAGCGCCACGATTCCCGATGTCAGCGTCCGGCCACTGGATGCGCCATCGGCGGACCGGGTCGGGCTGATGTCAGCGGCCACGACCGGCCTGCCGGCGACGCTCTGGGCTGGCAGCGAGACGGGAACCTTGGTCGACCTTCTGCTGGCCGAACGGGTGGAGACCCTGGCGCCCCTGCGCGAACTGCTCATGCGCCTGATCCTGACAGAGGCCGACCCACCCGCCGATGCCGGCCCCGAGGGCCGTCTTTTCCTGGCCCGGATCGACACGCTTCTCGATATCGGGGCGCTCGACCCGGCGCTCGCGATGCTGGAGGCCGCCGATCCGGACAGTCCTGCCCTGTTCCGGCGCTGGTTCGACGTGGCGCTTCTGACCGGAACCGAGCGGCGCGCGTGTCAGGTCATGCAGGCCAAGCCCGGCATTGCCCCCACCCCTGCCGCCCGGGTCTTCTGCCTTGCACGGGCGGGCGATTGGTCGGCAGCGGCGCTGACCTTGAACACCGCCGAGGCCTTGGGCGATATCGACGCCGAAACCGCCGATCTGCTGGCCTGGTTCCTCGATCCGGAGCTTTTCGAGGGGGCCGCCCCGCCGCGCCCCGAAAGGATCACGCCGCTGGTCTTCCGGATGCGTGAAGCGGTGGGCGAGGCGATGGGAACAGCCGCCCTGCCCCGCGCCTTTGCCCATTCCGATCTGCGCGATACCGTTGGCTGGAAATCCCAGATCGAGGCGGCCGAACGACTGTTGCGCACAGGGGCAATCCCGGAAACGGTGCTTTTGCGCCTCTATACCCAACGCGTCCCGTCCGCCTCGGGCGGGGTCTGGGAACGGGCCCGCGCGGTGCAACGGCTGGAAAGCGCCCTGACCACGGGGGATGCGGCGGCAACCTCCGAGGCCCTGATCGCCGCCTGGGAACAGTTGCGCGATGTCGGAACACAGGCCGTTCTGGTGGATGGGTTCGCGGACCGGCTGGCCACGGCCGAGCTGACACCACGCGGCGCCGACCTGCGCTACCGGTTGCTCATGCTGACACCCGCCTACGAAGCGCACGCGCTGGACCTTGACCTGCCGCCCGATCAGGCGCTGCTGGCTGCGCTGGCGCGAGGGCAGGTCGGCGCTGATATCCCGGTGCCCCGCACCGCGCGGCCCGTCGCCGCCGCCTTCCGCGATCCGCAGCCCGACGCCACGCTTGTCGCCATGGCCCAGGATGACCGCCTGGGCGAAGCCATCCTGCGCACCATCGCCACCGTGCAACAGGGGCTGGACGGCGATCCGGTCGCCATGACCGAAGGATTGTCGACCCTACGCGCCCTCGGCCTTGAGGACACCGCCCGTCGCACTGCCCTCTACCAGCTGATCCTGTCGGCCCCATGACCCCCGCCGACCAACCTCAGAGCCATTGGCTGCAGGCCTTTCTGGAGGCCCACGCCGCAGAGCTGGACGCCGCCGACAACACGCTTGCCGCATATGGCCGAGACCTGGTCGATTTTTCCGACTGGCTCGCCGCCCGCGACCGACACCTTGCCACGGCCCAACGCGCGGACGTGGAGGATTACCTCATCGCCTGCGAGGCCGGCGGGCTGGCCCCGGCCACCCGCGCGCGCCGCCTCTCGGCGATCAAGCAGCTTTACCGTTTCGCCTTTGACGAAGGCTGGCGCGACGACAACCCGGCCATCCGGATCGCTGGACCGGGCCGAGGCAAACGGCTGCCGAAGACGCTGAGCATCGAGGAGGTGGACGCGCTGCTTGACGCCGCCCGAACCAACGCCAAGGACCGCACGCGCAATACCTGCCTGATGGAGTTGCTCTACGCCACGGGCATGCGTGTGTCGGAACTTGTCGCCCTGCCGGTTTCCGCAGCGCGGGGTGATCCCCGGATGCTGCTGGTGCGCGGCAAGGGCGACAAGGAACGCATGGTGCCCCTGTCGCCGCCGGCCCGCGCCGCACTGGCCGAGTGGCTGGCCGAACGGGACGCCGCCGAAGACAAGGCCTCGGCGCAGCGCAAACCGCGCTCGCCGTTCCTGTTTCCATCACGGGGCAAATCCGGCCACCTGACCCGGCAGAGCTTTCACGGACTGATCAAGACCTGGGCGGCGCAGGCCGGTATTCCCCCTGAAAAGGTCAGCCCGCACACCCTGCGCCATGCCTTTGCCACGCATCTTCTGGCCGGTGGCGCCGACCTCAGGGCAATCCAGACGCTTCTGGGCCATGCGGATGTGGGAACGACAGAAATCTATACCCATGTGCTGGAGGACCGGCTGCGCGACCTGGTGCTGGAGCATCACCCCCTGTCGCAGGAGACTGCCAAGGACGCTTGAAGCCGCGCCCCCGCGGCCCCATAACGGGTGAATGCAACAGGAATACCTTTCATGATCGACGCCGCTTTCTGGACCACCGCGGGCGCCATCGCCGTTCTGCTGGTGCTTTCGGGTTTCTTTTCAGGTTCCGAAACCGCGCTGACCGCCGCCTCGCGCGGGAAATTGCGCTCGAATGCCGACAAGGGCGACAAGGGGGCGGCCCGCGCCCTGACGATCACCGAGGATAGCGAACGACTGATCGGCTCGGTTCTGCTGGGCAACAACCTCGTCAACATCCTCGCCACCTCGCTGGCCACGGCCCTGTTCACCCGTGCCTTCGGCGAAAGCGGCGTGGCCATGGCAACCCTCGTGATGACCTTGCTGGTCCTGATCTTTGCCGAGGTGCTGCCCAAGACCTATGCCATCACCAATGCCGAGAAGGCCGCCGGTATCGCCTCGGCGCCGATCTCGGTGATCGTCACCCTGTTTGCCCCGATCGTCGGTGCGGTGCGGCTTCTGGTGCGGGGGGTGCTGCGGATCTTCGGCGTCAAGGCCGACCCCGACAGCAACATCCTTGCCGTGCGCGACGAGATCGCCGGCGCGATCCAGCTGGGCCATTCCGAGGGCGTGGTCGAGAAGGAAGACCGTGACCGGATCCTTGGCGCGCTGGACCTCGGCGACCGCGCGGTCGAGGAAATCATGCTCCACCGCTCCGAGATCGAGATGATCGACGCCAGCCTGCCGGTCATGGATATCCTGTCCCATGTGCTGGACAGCAAGCACACCCGCCTGCCCCTCTTCCGGGACGAGCCCGAGAACATTGTTGGCGTCTTGCACGCCAAGGACCTGCTGCGCGCCATGCACCGGATGCTGGGCGACGGGCGCATCGACCCGGAAGAATTGCAGGCCTTCGACATCATGACCGTGGCGATGGAACCCTATTTCATCCCCGAAACCACCTCGCTTGACGACCAGATGCGCAAATTCCTGGCCCGGCACACCCATTTCGCGCTGGTGGTGGATGAATACGGCTCGCTTCAGGGCCTGATCACGCTGGAGGATATCCTCGAAGAGATCGTCGGCGAGATTACCGACGAGTTCGACACCGATGACGAGGATGACTTCGTCGCCGACGAGGATGGCAGCGTGACCGTCGATGGCGGGATGACCATCCGCGACCTCAACCGCGCGATGGATTGGTCGCTGCCCGATGACGAGGCCAACACCATCGCCGGGCTGGTCATCCACGAGGCGCAGATGATCCCGGCCGCCGGCCAGGTCTTTTCCTTCCACGGCTTCCGCTTCGAAGTCACGGCCCGCGAGGAAAACCGCGTCAGCGAGCTGCGGATCAGCCGCCTCTAGCGCCCCTTGAACAACCCGCCGAGGATGCCGCGCACGATGCGGCGGCCCGTGGTGCCCTTGAGTTCCTTGACCACCACCTTGGCGATGCTTTCGCCGATCCCGTCATCATGGCGGTGGCGGGTTGACCAAGGCCGCGACGCCCCGCCGGTGCGGCTGCCACCGTCATAGCGGCGGGCATTGCGGAACTCGCGCTCTTCGGTCTCTTGCTTGGCCGCTTGCGCCTCGGCCTCTTCCGCCGCTTTTGCCGCGGCCTCGGCCCGCGCGGCGAGCATCTCGGACGCGCTTTCCCGGTCAAGCGGCGTGTCGTATTTCGCACCGATGGCAGAGGCGGCCATGATCGCCGCACGTTCCTCGGCGGTGATCGGCCCCAATTGCGACGAGGGCGGACGGATCAGGGTGCGCTCGACGATCCCCGGCACACCCTTCTCCTGCAACATCGAGGTCACCGCCTCGCCGGTGCCGACCTGAGTGATCGCCTCGGCGGTGTCGAAATCGGGGTTGGGCCGATAGGTCTCGGCCGCCTGTTTCAGCGCCCGTTGGTCCTTCGCCGTAAAGGCGCGCAAGGCATGCTGAAACCGGTTGCCCAACTGGCCCAAAACGTCCTCGGGCACATCCGCCGGGTTCTGCGTGACGAAATAGACGCCGACGCCCTTGGACCGGATCAACCGCGCCACCTGTTCGACCTTGTCCACCAGCGCCTTGGGTGCGTCGTCGAACAGCAGATGCGCCTCGTCGAAGAAGAAGACCAGCTTCGGCTTGTCCGGGTTGCCCACCTCGGGCAGTTCCTCGAACAGCTCGGACAGCAGCCACAGCAAGAAGGTCGCGTAAAGCGACGGGTTCGCCATAAGTGTATCGGCAGCCAGCACGTTGACCCGGCCCCGCCCATCGGGTGCCGTGGCCATCATGTCGGACAGCTCAAGCGCCGGTTCCCCGAACAACCTGTCGCCCCCCTGGTTTTCCAGCACCAGCAATTCTCGCTGGATCGCGCCCACCGACGAGGTGGCGACATTGCCATAGCGCAGCGACAGGGCCTTGGCGTTCTGGCCGACCCAGACCAGCAGGGATTGCAGGTCTTCCAGATCCAGAAGCGGCAGTCCCTCTTCATCGGCCACGCGGAAGGCGACGTTCAGCACACCCTCCTGCGCCTCCGACAGGCCCATCAGGCGCGACAGCAAGAGCGGCCCCATCTCGGCCACGGTGGTCCGGATCGGATGGCCCTGTTCGCCGAAAAGATCCCAGAAGGTGACGGGCGTGTCGGAATATGTCAGGTCCAGCCCGATCGTGTTCGCGCGCTTGGCAAAGGCGTCATGCAGCTTGAAATCAGCCGAGCCGGACTTGGCGAGACCAGACAGGTCCCCCTTGACGTCCGACAAGAAGACCGGAACCCCGGCCGCCGAAAAGCCCTCGGCCAGAATCTGCAGGGTGACGGTCTTGCCGGTCCCGGTGGCCCCGGCGATCAGGCCATGCCGGTTTGCATATTTCAAAAGCAGCTGTTGCGGCGTGGCATAACCCGCGCCGCCGCCCCCGATGAAAACCCCTTCGCCCATACCCTGTCCTTTCGCGATCACGCCCGGTTGCCCCGGTCAAGATACATTCTTAACCCTTCTGTGCCAGTCTCTAATCGTCCCGCCGCATCGGTCCTCCCGTGGCGTGGGCATTCCTCCCTGTCAGACTTGCCGCGCCCCCGGGCGCGGCTTTTTTCTGCATCCCATCACGGGACGGAATGGGGCCCATGACGGATTGTCGCATTTGCCTGTTGACGGAGGCCTTGGCTTTTCGTAGCGTCCCCCACGATAAGTCGGCCAAGTCCGACAGGGAGAAATGGAGAAGGGTCCGAAAGGGCCCTTTTTCATTTTTGAAAACAGGGCCATAGTGTGTGCGCGCACCGACTGGGCAAGGCCTTGCCGAGGTGCTTTCGGGCGCAAATTGGGTCTGACAGTCGGGTCGATCCGTGCTAGGCGGTGGTCGACCACAATGAAATGGACGCAAACATGACCTTTCAGAAACTCCTTCCGCTTGCCGCCGTGTTGGCCATGCTCGGTCTGCCCGCGACGGCGCAGGACAACACCGCCACCGAAGAGGCACAGGATCCCGCCGCCGAACTCGACATGGGCACCCCGGTCGATGAAGACGGCAACCCCGTCGCCGGCGAGCCACAGGTCGGCCAGCAATATGTCCGCGAGGAACATGGCGACTGGGTCGTGCGCTGCCTGCGCACGGAAGAGGGTGACGACCCCTGCCAGATCTACCAGTTGCTTTCCGATGACGAAGGCAATGACGTGGCCGAGATCTCCATGGTCAGCCTTCCCGAGGGGCAGGCTGCCGCGGGGGCCACGATCGTCGCCCCCCTTGGCACGCTGCTGACCGAACAACTGACCCTGCGGGTCGATGGCGGCACCGCCCGGCGCTTCCAGTTCTCGACCTGCAACCAGGGCGGTTGCATCGCACGGGTCGGTTTCACCGCCGAGGACGTCGGGCTGTTCAAGGCCGGCGCCGCCGCGACCTTGCGCCTAGTGCCCTTCGCGGCCCCCGACCAGGAGGTCATCCTGACGATTTCCCTGTCCGGCTTCACCGCGGCCTTCGACGCGCTCTGATCCGTAAAACGGGTATCATCAATGGCGCCGCCCCACACCGGGGCGGCGTTTCGCGTTTCAGGGGGCCTTTTTCAGGGCCAGCACGGCATTGAGCCCACCGAAGGCGAATGCGTTGGACAAGGCCACCTCGACGCGGGCCTCACGGGCCTCGTTCGGGACGACATCGAGGGCGCATTCGGGATCGAATTCCTCGTAGCCGATGGTTGGCGCGATCACACCGTCGCGCAGCGCCATGATGCAGGCCAGCAATTCCACCGCGCCAGTGCCGCCGATCAGGTGGCCGTGCATGGACTTGGTCGAAGAGAGCATCAGCTTGTCCGCCTGCGCCCCGAACACATCCGCCACAGCGGCGCACTCCGTCTTGTCATTGGCCGCCGTGCCCGTTCCGTGGGCATTGATGTAGCCCACCTGCCCCCGGTCGATCCCGCCATCGCGCAGTGCACCGGCAATCGCCCGCGCCGCACCCTGTTTCGAGGGCATGACGATATCCGAGGCGTCCGAGGACATGGCGAACCCCGCCACTTCGGCCAGGATTTCGGCGCCGCGCTTTTTCGCGTGATCCAGCCGTTCGAAGACGAAAATGCCCGCCCCCTCGCCCTGAACCATGCCATTGCGGGTCGCGCTGAAGGGGCGGCAGGCATCCTTGGACATGACCCGCAGCCCTTCCCAGGCCTTGACGCCCCCGAAGCACAGCATGGATTCCGACCCGCCGGTGATCATCACGTCGGCCATGCCCGAGCGGATCATCTGATAGGCTTGCCCCATAGCGTGATTGGACGACGCACAGGCCGTGGCCACGGTAAAGGACGGCCCGCGCAGGTTCCATTCCATGCTGACATGGGATGCGGCGGCGTTGTTCATCAGCTTGGGCACGATGAAGGGATGCACCCGGTTCTTGCCTTCTTCGTAGACCGCCCGGTAGTTTTCATCCTGCGTGTTCAGCCCGCCGCCCGACGTGCCCAGCACCACGCCGGACCGGTCGGCCATATCCCCCGAGAAGGACAGCCCCGCCTGGCCAAGCGCCTCACGGGCGGCCAGCAGGGTGAATTGCGTGAACCGATCATAAAGCGAGATTTGCTGGCGGTTGAAATGGGCATGTTCGTCATACCCCGTGACCTGCCCGCCAATTTTCACGGCCAGCCGGTCCACGTCGCGGATGTCCAGCGGGCCAATGCCGCATCTCCCCTCACGCATGGCCTCCAGCGTGGCGGGCACATCGTGGCCCAGGGCGTTGATCGTGCCGGCCCCGGTGATGACGACCCGGTGGCTCACGATTGATCCTTCACCAGCTTCGCAACCGCGTCGATGATGGACCGGACCGACGAGATGTCGAAATCGCTCGCGGACGGATCATTGGCATTGAAAGGCACCGAGATATCGAAGGCCTCTTCGATGGCGAAGATGCTTTCGACAAGGCCAAGACTGTCGATACCGAGGTCTTCGAGCGTGTGCTCGGATTTCACGTCCGAGGGCTCCAGCATGGCCTGCTCGGCAATGATGGCGATGACCTTGTCGGCGATTGCGTCGCTCATGATGTCCTCTTGGCGGTTCCCTGCGGTGGATTTAGTGCCTAGCAGGGCCGATTGGAACCGTTATTCACGCTCCGGCCCGCGGACGAGGCGCCGCAGGGCTTTCTGTTCGGCGCGATGCGCTTGGGTGGGCTTGGCCGGGTGGCCGCTGACGAACAGACCGTCAGCAATGTTGGACAGGATCACCGCGCCGCCCCCCGCAACCACGTCGCGTCCGATTGTCAGGTTGTCGGCCACCCCGGACTTGCCGCCCAGGATCACCCGTGGTCCCAGAACGCTTGACCCGGCAATTGCGGCATGGGCACAGATCAGGCAGTCGGGCCCCAGCACCACGTTGTGTCCGATCTGAACGAGGTTGTCGATCTTGACGCCGTCGCCGATGCGCGTGGCACGAATCGTGCCCGCATCCACGGTGCTGTTCGCGCCGATCTCGACATCATTGCCGATTTCGACCCCGCCCAGAGAATGTATGCGGTGCCACCGGCCGTCCTCCGGCGGGTCCAGCGGCGCATCGCCGCGCTGGCGCATCGCGCGTTCCACGTTGGACGGACCGGCATTGGTGAAGGAAAAGCCGTCGCCACCGACCACCACGCCGGGCTGGGCGATGAAGCAGTCACCGATCCGCACCCGCGCGCCGATCCGCACGCCGGCATGCAGTGTCGCCCCTGCGCCGATCCTGGTTTCAGCGCCGATGCTGACATGCGCCCCGATCCGCGTGCCGGGTCCGATCACCACGCCCGGACCGACGACCACGAATGGCCCGATCACCACGTCTTCCGCGATCTTGGCGCTGGCATCGATCACCGCACTGGCATGTTGCCCCGTCAGGCCCCGAAACGCCGAATCATCGTCCAGCAGCGCTGTCAGCCCGGCCATGGCAAACCGTCCGCGTGGCGCTACGATGGCCCCGTCCAGCCCCAGCGCGGCCAGATCCGCACCGGGCCAGACCACGGCGGCCCGCGCCCGGCTGGCGGTCAGCTCGTCCGCGAATTTCGGCGTCACCGCAAGGGCCAGGTCGGCTGGCCCCGCCTCGCCCGGTTCGGCGAGCCGGTCCACCACAAGCGACGCGTCGCCAAGGGTCTCTGCCCCCAGCGACGCGGCAATCTCTTTCAGGCTGTGGCGCATGACGACCCCCCTTCGCTCGGGGTCAGGATTAGCCGCCGATGGCCCGAACCGCCACCCCTTCATTGGCCAGCGCCCGCCAGATCCGGGCATCGCGCCCATAGACATCCTCGCGGAAATTCAATTGGCCCGTCGTATGGGTAAAGGCGGTCCGGTAAACGATATGCACCGGCACAGGATCTTCCAGGTCCACGCGGGTCTCGCGGCCCGTGTCCAGGCGGCTGTGGAAGAAGCCCTGCGGATCGCTGGTCTGGCGCGACAGCAGCTCGTAGGCGAATTCGAACGGATCGTTCAGGCGGATGCACCCATGGCTGAAGGTGCGGGTCTGGCGGCTGAACAGGTTCTTGGCCGGCGTGTCGTGCAGGTAGATGTTGTACTGGTTCGGAAACATGAATTTCACCAGCCCCAGCGCATTGCCCCGACTGGGCGGTTGGCGCATGGAGTAGGGGAAGTTGCTGCGGTTATACTGGCTGAAATCGACCGCGCCCCGGTTGATGCGCCGGCCACGGCTATCGGTGATCTCGATATGGCTGACCGCGTTGGGATTGCGCTGGAGCATCGGCAGGTATTCCTTGGTGATGATCGAGCGCGGCACATACCAGCTGGGATTGATCACCATGAATTCCATGACATCCGAGAACTCGGGACTCTGGCGGTCGCTGTCGCGGGCGCCGATGACCGAGCGGGTCACGAAAGTCGGGTTGTCGTTGTCCATGATGATGGCGTGGAAATCGGTAAGGTTCACCCAGATATGGCGCGACCCGCGCGGGCGGTTCATCCAGCGCTCGCGCTCCATGGCGACGATCACGCTTTGCAGGCGTGTCTGGGCAGGCACGTTGATTGCACGAAGCGTGCCCTCGCCCACGATGCCGTCGGGGTTCAGGCCATGGGCCTGCTGGAACCGCTGCACGCCCGCCTGGATCGCGGCGTCGTAGACCTGGGTGGCACTGCGATTCATGTACCCCATGCGCACAAGACGGTCGCGCAGGGCCACGACCGCAGGCCCGGACGCCCCCGTTTCGAGCCGCCCGCCAGGCACCGGCGCGCCCCATCCGCCTTCGGCCAGAAGCCGCTCTAGGCGCAGTTTCTCACGCAGCAGGCGCGCATATTCCGGCGAACTGGGCGGCAGCGACGCCAGGAACCCGGCCGGGCTGGACCGCTCGAAGGCGGTGATCAGGGCCAGCCGCCCCCGATAGGGCACGTCGCGCTTGATCGCGGAAACGACCGCGCCGGGGCGCAGGATGCCGGTCTGCACATCACGGGCATATTGCAGGAAAAGCTGGCTAAGATAGACCTCCATCGCGCCTTTTTCGGCGGGCGTGTCCGCCGCTTGAAGCTGCGCCATGATCCGGTCGGGGTCGTAATCCGCTGTCGGCAGGCCATGATCGCCGGCATCGGCAAAGGCCCCCAGAAGCGCGTTGCGCCGCGCCCGGTCGCGACTGGTCGTGCCGGTCCAGATGCCTTCGAAATCGCGTGCACGGTAGAATTCGGCGAGCGCCTCATCCCGGGCCGCGTTCTCGGCCACGGCCTGGCGGAAGGCGGTCACCTGGGCGTCAGCAGGCGCCGAAAGCATCGTGACGACGAACCCCAGCAACGCCACCATAAAGAGGCTGAAACGATTTGCAGATAGCACCGACATGATATTCCTCAGATAAAACGGACGTTTATTGATCGAGATCAGTGTGTTCACCCTTCCCATCACCGAGTCTACTCACAATCTCGCAAGCTGGCGACACCACGGTGATGGTGTTGCCGCGTTGCGCTTGCCAGATTGGTCAGCGCGGCATCAAGGCCACAAGTCAGGGTTTTCTGACCTTTTGCGCAAAAATCTGCCGATTTTCACCTTGTCCCTCAGGAACGGCCCCGCGGGGGTTGGTCCGCGAATCGATTTGTGGCATAGAAATTATGCATCTGGGGATGAGATAGCAGAGAAACCGGCACAAGTCGGTGACACAAGCGACGGGACAGGCGCTCTAACATGACGACTGACAGCTCTTCGGGCATCACGAGGCGCGGCTTGCTGCGTGCATTCGCGGCCACCACCATCACCGCGGCTCCTACCTTTTCCAATGCGGCCGGGTTCCTGCGCGGCAGCGGCGATATCCGCCGCCTGCGCATGTATAGCGGGCGCACCGGCGAACGCATCGACACGATCTACTGGATCGAAGGCGAATATATCGGCGAGGCCGTGGCCGAGGTCGAACGCTTCATGCGCGACTGGCGCAACGGACAGACCCATAACATCGACACCCGGACCATCGACATCATGGCCGCCGCTCATAACCTGATGGACGTGAACGAGCCCTATCTTCTGTTGTCGGGATACCGTTCGCCACAGACCAACGCCATGCTGCGCCGCCGGTCGTCCGGCGTGGCGCGCAATTCACTCCACATGCAAGGCCAAGCCGCCGACCTGAGGCTCGACAGCCGCTCGGTCAGCCAAATGGCGCGGGCCGCCCAGGCCTGCCGCGCCGGCGGTGTCGGGCGCTATACCGGCTCGAATTTCGTTCACATGGATTGCGGCCCCGTCCGCAGCTGGGGCCGCTGACCGCACAGCGCACCCTGTCGAAGGTCCGACCCGTGCAGCCCGCTGCGCGGGTTTTTTTTCGGCCTGTCCGACCGATAGCGGCTTTGAAGGCGGCGCTTCGGTCGCTATCTGGGACAGCATATCAGCCGGGGTCGCGCCATGTTTCTTGAAATCCTGCTTGTTCTTTGCCTCGTTTGCCTGAATGGCTTCCTGGCCATGTCGGAACTGGCCGTCGTCGCCGCCCGCCGTTCCCGGCTGGAGGCCGACGCCGCCAAAGGGTCGCAAGGCGCGCGCATCGCCCTGCGCCTGGCCGATGACCAGGGGCGGTTCCTGTCCACCGTTCAGGTCGGTATCACCCTCGTCGGCGTGCTGGCCGGTGCCTTTTCGGGGGCCACGATCGGTGTGCGGCTGGCCGAATACCTGCCCGCCCTTGGCGTGCCGGCACGTTTTGCGGACGAAGTCGGTGTCGGGCTTGTCGTCATCGCCATCACCTACCTGTCCCTGATCGTGGGCGAGCTTGTTCCCAAACAGATCGCCCTGGCCGCCCCGGAAAGAGTCGCCGCGCGCGTTGCCCCGGTCATGCTGGTTCTGTCGCGCATCGCCGGTCCCGTGGTCTGGGTGCTCGACAGATCCGGGCGCCTGCTGCTGCGGCTGCTGGGCCAGACCGACCGGCAGGAGGCGCCGGTCAGCGACGAGGATATTCGGTACATGTTGTCCGAGGCGGCCGGCGCCGGTGTCATCCACCGCGCCGAAAAGGACCTCATCGGGGGTGTCATGCGGTTTTCCGACCGGCGGGCACGCGGCCTGATGACCCCGCGCCCGGATGTCGAGATCGCCGAAGTCGGTGAAAGCCGCGACCAGATCCTCGCGCGGTTCCGGACATCGGGCCATTCTCGCCTGCCCCTGCGCCAGGGCGGCCCTGACGACATCATCGGCGTCCTGCACAGCCGCGACATCCTCGACAGCACGGCGTCCGGTTTCGACGCCGCCGCCCTCGCCCGCCCGGGGCCGGTTATTCCTGAAAGCCTGCCCGCCCTCGAAGTGATCGACCGGCTGCGACAATCGCTCAGCCACATGGTGCTGGTCTATGACGAACATGGCCATTTCAAGGGGGTCGTCACCCCCATGGACGTGCTGGGCGCGATCGCCGGCGGCTTTGACGAACCCGAGGAGCGCCCGCCAGAATTCATCCACCGGGCCGACGGGTCGCTGGTGGTGTCCGGCGCCATGCCAGTGGACGAGTTCCGCGACCGGCTGGGCCTCGCCCTGGAACTGGAGCCGACTTACGACACCGTGGCCGGGCTGGTGCTGTCACGGCTCGGCGACATGCCCATCGAGGGTCAGGACATCGAGGTCGAAGGCTGGCGTATCGAGATCGTCGACATGGATGGCCGCCGCATCGACAAGCTGATCGTCACACGTATCCCGGTTTGACACGGATCATCCGCGCGACCCCGGCGGCTGCTATAGTGACGCGAGCACCCACCATGCGAGGCAGCCCATGACCGACAGCCAGGAGACTGCACCACGCGCCCCTCATACCCTGACCGGTGCGGGCGCGCTGAAGGCTTTGGCGGCACACCGCGAGGGCCTGAGCGCGAACGAGGCCGCCCGCCGCCTCGAACAACACGGCCCCAACCGCCTGCCCCAGCCCGCTCGGCGCAACCCGCTGCTGCGCTTTCTCGCACATTTCCACAATGTCCTGATCTACGTGCTGATCGGGTCGGCTGTGGTGACCGCCGCCTTGCAGCACTGGGTCGATACCGGGGTGATCCTGGCGGTGGTCCTCGTCAACGCGGTGATCGGATATATTCAGGAGGGTCGCGCCGAGCAGGCCATGGCCGCAATCCGCGACATGCTGGCCCCTGCCGCTGCCGTGCTGCGCGACGGCCGCCGCCAGAGCGTCGATGCCGCCGAACTGGTACCGGGCGACATCGTGCTGGTCGAGGCCGGGGATCGCGTGCCCGCCGATATGCGGCTGATCCAGGCCCATGGCTTGCGCGCCGAAGAAGCGATCCTGACCGGCGAATCTGCACCCGTTGACAAGGGGACCGACGCGGTGGCCCAGGATGCCGCATTGGGCGACCGGGTCGGCATGCTGTTCTCCGGAACGCTGGTCGCCGCCGGGACCGGGCGCGGTGTCGTCGCGGCCACGGGCGCCGAGACCCAGATCGGCCGGATCAGCGGCATGTTGTCCACCGTCGAACCGCTCACCACGCCGCTGGTCGAGCAGATGGACCGTTTCGCCCGATGGCTTACGCTGTTCATCCTCATCGTCGCTGCCACGCTGCTGGCCTACGGATACTTCGTCGGCCATATGGGTTTTTCCGACCTCTTCATGGCCGTTGTCGGCCTGTCCGTTGCGGCCATTCCCGAGGGCCTGCCGGCGGTGTTGACGATCACCCTCGCGGTGGGCGTGCAGGCCATGGCCCGGCGCAACGCCATCGTGCGCCGGCTTCCAGCCATCGAGACCCTGGGATCGGTGTCGGTGATCTGCACCGACAAGACCGGCACCCTGACCCGCAACGAGATGAATGCCACGTCGCTGGCGCTCGCCGGGGCGCATTACACCGTTACGGGCGAGGGCTATGCGCCCGTCGGCGAGATCCGGCAAACCGCCGGTCCGGACGCGCGGGCGCCTCGCGACCTGGTGGCCGACTGTGCCCGCGTTGCCGCCTTGTGCAACGACGCCGAGTTGCAACGTGACCAGACCGCCGGCTGGCAGGTCGCGGGCGACCCCATGGAAGGCGCTTTGCTGGCGCTGGCCGGCAGGATCACCGGCGACGGCAATGACCCTTTCCCCGGATGGACCCGGCGTGACGCGATCCCCTTCGACGCGCTTCATCGGTTCATGGCCGTTCTGGTCGAGGCCCCGCAAGGAGAACAGGCGGTTTTGGTGAAGGGCGCACCCGAGGCCGTTCTGTCGCTCTGTGCCGATCAATTCTCGGCCCATGGCGGCACCGAACCGCTTGACAGCCCGGCCTGGCACAGAGAGGTCGAAGCATTGGCCGCGGGGGGGCAAAGGGTCATCGCGCTGGCGCAGGCCGAGGCCCCCGGTCACGACCATTCGCTGCATCAGAATTCGCTGAAGGGGAAGCTGACCCTGTTGGGTCTGGTCGGGTTGATCGACCCACCCCGCCCCGAGGCGATCAGTGCCGTCGCCGAATGCCATGCGGCCGGGATCCGGGTGAAAATGATCACGGGCGATCACGCGGAAACCGCCCGCGCCATCGCCGGACAGATCGGCCTGCGCAATGCCGAAACGGTTCTGACCGGGGCTGAACTGGCCCTGATGGATGACGCCGCGCTGGTCGAGGCGGCCGCGCAGACAGACGTGTTTGCACGCACCTCTCCGGCGCACAAGCTGCGGCTCGTGACAGCGCTGCAGTCACGCGGGCTGACCGTGGCCATGACCGGCGACGGCGTCAACGACGCCCCGGCCCTCAAGCGCGCGGATGCGGGCATCGCCATGGGCCGCAAAGGCAGCACGGCGGCGAAAGAGGCGGCGGCCCTGGTGCTGGCGGATGACAATTTTGCCTCGATCGCAGCAGCGGTCCGCGAAGGGCGCACGGTCTATGACAACATCAAGAAGGTGATCAGTTGGACCCTGCCCACCAGTTTCGGCGAGGCCGCAACGATCATCCTGGCGCTGCTGCTGGGCATGGCGCTTCCGGTCACGGCGGTGCAGATCCTCTGGATCAACCTGATCACCGCCGGAACACTGGGGTTGGCACTTGCATTCGAACCGACGGAACCGGGCACCATGCGCCGCCCGCCGCGCCCGCGTGATGCGCCGTTGCTGTCGGGTCGGCTGGTCTGGCAGGTGGTGCTGGTTTCGGCGCTGTTCCTTGTCGCCGTGTTCGGAATCTACAGCTATGCGATTGACCGCGGCTATCCGCTGGCCCTGGCCCAGACCATGGCGCTGAACATGCTGGTGGTTCTGGAAATCTTCTACCTGTTCTTCATCCGCAACCTGCACGGACCGTCGCTGACCTGGCAGGCGGCGAAGGGCACCCCTGTTATCTGGGCCTGTGTCCTGGTCATCGCCACGGCGCAATTCGCCATCACCTATCTGCCACCGCTCCAGGCGATCTTCGGCACCCATCCGGTGCCCCTGTTCGACGGGATGCTGATCGTGGCAACCGGGGGCGTCTTTTTCGCGCTGGTCGAGGTGGAGAAACACATGCGCCTCGCCATTCGCCAGCGCTGACCACCCCCGCATTCCGGTCAACCTTGCACCATGCATCGCTATCCGTTCGCTCGGTTCCCCCCCTTGATATGAGCGGCCGATGAAACCCTCGGCGAAATCGCGTTCTTCACGGATGACAGGACCCGAACCGCAACAGCCCGCTGCATCGAGAAGACCGTTGTCTATACCATCGACAAGGTGCGCTTCATGCGGCTGCAATTCGAAGACCCGAGCTTCGGCCTTGCCATCATGCGCACAGTGACCTGCCGGCTTTCCGAAAATGCACAGCACCCGGCAACCGCACAGGTCAGCCCACGGGGTTCGGCATGACGGTCAGGCCTCATGCGGCCTGAGGAAATCCGCGCGGCGCTGCGGGATCTGATCATAGAACCGGCCCAGCCCGGCGCATATGCCCACCCCCATACTCGGAAAGCCGGTCCAGAAGCTGTGCCAACAGGTCGCGCGGCCACGGCCATTGGCCGAGTTCTGACAAGGAGGCCTCGTCGATATCGACCACCCGAACGGGCAGGTCCTGGTATTCCCTCGGGGACAACAGCTGAAGGTAGTCGAAATAGGCCAAACGCAGCGACCGCACCGGCAGCGGATCGGCGGCCCGGATCGCCACAAGAGCCATCACCAGCGACAAACCCAGCAAAAGGACCGACTTGCGCATCGCTATTCCTTTCCCACGGTGCGTCTCGGTTGCTGCGTCACACGCCTATCGCATCAGACGGGCGCCGACCATGCAGGGGCCTCAGCTGGCGCGCATCCAAAGGCAGGCCTTGGCTGGGCGACGTTTCACCCACCCTCGGTCTTGCCACCACGGTTCGGGGTGTCACGGCCATTGCCGTTGCCGTTCCCATTTCCATTTCCGTTCCCGTTGGCGTTTCCATTCCCGTTGCCGGTTTCGATGTCGTCCCCACAATTAACACCACAACCGTCCTGACCGGGGCTTGCGCCCCCCCCTTTGCCTTCGCTTGGCCCGGTATCTCCGCTGCTTCCGGGGAAGGTCGGATCTTCGGGCTCAGGCTCAGGCTCGGGCTCGGGTTCTGGCTCTGGTTCTGGTGCAGGAGGCGCCGGTATCGGGGCCCGTTCATGGCGGACCTGGATGTAGCGGTCGCAATCCCGCGTCCGGACCCGGAACGGCGCCCGGAGTCGCTGTTGCCCGGGGATCAGCGGAAATGCGTTGTCCAAAAGCTCGCCTGCATTCGGTCGGTCCCTGACCGCCCACAAAAAAATCATGGTATGAGCGGCTGGAACCACTTTCAAAAAGACAAAAAGAAGAAAAATTTCCCCTAGGTAAGGTCCATCAGGAGAGAGTCGCGGTCAAGTTTTACCCTTACTTTCGCCTAGGTTGTGCCACATTCCGGCATGCCTTGCGGGCCCGCCAGATGTTGATTTGACCGGGTCAACGGTTCCGGGCGCAGGCGTGCTCAGCAGCTTCGCGATGCCACCGATACCACTTCACAGTCCCCGAACCGCTCTCCGCCCTCGGTCCTCAGCGCACGAAAGGCAAGGCGCCGGAAAAAACGCCAGGGCACATGTCGTGAAAGCAATGTCTTGAAATGGCGGACCCTAGAGGATTCGAACCTCTGGCCTCTGCCTTCGGAGGGCAGCGCTCTATCCAGCTGAGCTAAGGGTCCAACGACGCCCGATTACCGCGCCCGGCCGGGTCGCGCAACCACTTTCGGCTTGCCCTTGGCGCACGCCGCGCCACAAATGGCGGCATGGAAATTCGGGGACATATGCCACTCTGGGTGCTGGTGGCGATCCAGGTCGTGGTTTCGGCGGCCTCTTTGGTGGTCGAGATCGTGGCCGGGCGCATGTTGGCCCCCTATGTGGGGATGTCTCTTTATACCTGGACGGCGATCATCGCCGTGGTGCTGGCCGGGTTTTCCGCCGGGCATTGGTGGGGCGGGCGGATCGCCGGGCGCGCGGACGCGCTGCGCTATACCGGATGGACACTGATCGGGGCGGCGCTGACCACGGCGCTGGCCGTCAGCCTTCTGCGCTGGATCGCCGGGCCTGTGATGAGCAGTGTGGACCACCCGGTCTGGGCAATCGTGGTGCTGTGTGGCGCGGTCTTCTTTCTGCCCTCGCTCTTCGCCGGGGTGCCAGCGCCCGTTCTGGCCCAGATCGGGGTCGAGACCGGGCGCGACAGCGGCAAGGCGCTTGGGGCGCTGTTCGCCGCCGGGGCCATCGGGGCCATCGCGGGCACCCTGTTGGCGGGGTTCGTGTTCATTTCCTGGCTAGGGTCGGCGCTGACCCTGGCGGTCGTCACCGCCGTCTACGTTCTTTCGGCGCTGCTCTGCCTGGGCTGGGGCAAGGCGCGGCTGGGCCTGGCGGCGCTGGCCTCGGTGCTGGCGCTGGGGCTGGCGGGATGGGCGGTGGCGGCCCCCTCTCCCTGTGATGTGGAAAGCGATTACTTCTGTATTCGATCTGTCGACATGTCCGCCGATCCCGACCAGCCTGTGCAGATGATGGTGCTGGATCACCTGGTGCACGGGATGAGCGCGCAGGATGCGCCGCAGGTGATGTTCACCGACCATGCCGCCATGCTGGACGGCCTGTCGCGGATCCGCGCCACCACACGGGATTATTCCAGCTTCCTGATCGGGGGCGGCACCTATTCCATGCCCCGCGCCATCGCCGCACGGGGCGGCGGGCCGGTCACCGTCGCCGAGATCGACCCGGAGGTGACGCGCATCGCCGCCCGCGATTTCTGGTTCGATCCAGAAACGGCAGAAATCCTGCACATGGATGCCCGCGTCGCCTTGGCCAAGCGGCCAGAGCGGTATGACGTGATCGTAGGCGATGCCTTCACCGATATCGCCGTGCCAGCCCACCTGATCACCCGCGAGTTCTACGAACTTGTGCAAAGCCGGCTGACCCCCGGCGGCAGCTACCTGATGAACGTGATCGATTTCGAGGACCGCCTTGAGGTTCTGGGTGCCGTGGTGCGCACCCTGCAGGAGGTCTTCCCGGTGGTCGAGATCTGGACCGAGGCCGCCCAACCCGCGCCGGGACAACGCATGGTTTTCGTGATTGCCGCCGGCTCTGACCCGACCCCCCTGCCCGGTTTCCAGACGCGCAGCCCGGACCCCATCAGTTTTGCCGCGCTGTCCGACGAGATGGTCGCGCAAATCACCGGGGCCGATGACCTGATCCTGACCGATGATTTCGCGCCGATTGACCGGCTGATGGGAGCGACGGACTGACCCGCAGCACGGCGTTCGTCAGGCCAGCAGCTTGTGGCAAAGCTCCAGCGCATCGACCAGGGCATCAACCTCTTCAGTGGTGTTGTAGAGTCCGAAGGACGCCCGGCAGGTCGCCGCCAAGCCAAGGTGCTCCATCAACGGGCCGGTGCAATGCTGGCCCGCCCGAACTGCCACCCCCTTCTTGTCGAGGATCGTGGAGATGTCATGGGCATGGGCCGCCCCTTCGAGCGTGAAGGAAAAGATCGCCGCCTTGCCCACAGACCGGCCTTGGACGTTCAGCCAGTTGAGGCCGTCCAGCCGGTCGCGGGCATAATCGCGCAAGTGACGCTCGTGGGCGGCGATGTTCTCCATCCCCAGCCCCATCATGTAATCCAAGGCCACGCCCAGCCCGATCATCTGAACGATACCCGGCGTGCCGGCCTCGAACTTCATCGGTGGGTCGTTGTAGGTGACGGCGTCCTTGCTGACCTCGCGGATCATGTCGCCGCCGCCCATGAAAGGCTGCATCTCGGCCATGCGGTCGCGATGGATGTAGATCGCGCCCGAGCCGCTGGGACCATAGAGCTTGTGCCCGGTGATCGCATAGAAATCACAGCCGATCTCCTCGACATTGACCGGCATGTGAACGGCGGCCTGCGATCCGTCGACCAGCACCGGAACGCCCCTTTCGCGCGCCCCGTCGCAGATGGATTTCACATCCACCACCGTGCCCAGAACATTGGACAGATGCGTGACCGCGATCAGCCTGGTTCGGTCGGTGATGGCCCCCAACACCTTGTCGGGGTCGAGATCGCCATTGGCATCCACGTCGACCCAGACGAGTTTCACCCCCAACCGTTCGCGCAGGAAATGCCAAGGCACGATATTGGCATGGTGTTCCATGACCGACAGGATGATCTCGTCGCCCGCTTCCATCCGCGGCATGGCCCAGCCATAGGCCACCGTGTTGATGCCCTCGGTGGTGCCGGAATTCATGACGATCTGGCGTTCATCCGAAACACCGAGGAATCGCGCGATGGTGCCACGCACGGCCTCGTATTTCTCGGTCGCGAGGTTGCTGAGATAGTGCAGCCCCCGATGCACGTTGGAATACTCGTGGGAGTAGGCCTGGGTGATCGCATCTATGACGACCTGCGGCTTCTGCGCGCTGGCGCCGTTGTCGAGATAGACCAGCGGCTTGCCGTTCACCTCGCGCGTCAGGATCGGAAAATCGGCGCGCACCTTGACGATATCGAAGGTCATTGGGGGGCTCCTGAAGGGGCAATACCGCCGGCCCCGATCCCGAAGATCATCAGGAACAGCACCAGCGCGAAGGAAATGGCGAGGAATGACAGCACGATGACCCCGGTCGACCGACCGAGGCTGTCGAACCCATGAGCAAGGTTCACGAAATGCGCCATGGCTCGGAACGAGATGACCAGCCCGGCGAGCATGGCAAGAAAGGACAGCGGCGGGGCCAGCAGGATCAACAGAACCTGCAAGGCAAGCACCAGCACCATGAACAGTTGCAGCCACGCCATCAGGTTCAGCATCAGGGTAAAGCCCGCCTGCCCCCCCATCATACCGCCGATGCGCCACAGCGCTGCGGTCAGCAAGGCCGCGCTGGCCACGGAGACGATCCCCCAGAGCAGCGGCGACATGCGCGGCGGCGTCATGACCTCGCCTGACTCCAGCGTCACCGGCTGCGGCGGCACGAGAAGGTCCGACAGCCCCGTCAGCACCGCCGAGGCCACACCGGCCAGGATCAGCACCATCCATCCGATATTGCGCGGCAGGTCCAGGGCGCGGATCCGCTCCCCTGCCTCAACCGGTTTTTCGACGGTCAACCGGGCCAGTGCCCACAGGTCGGAATTACGGATCGGCATGGTCTGCCCCCTTCGAGGCCTCGATCAGGCCGAATACCCAGAACAGCAGCCAGACCAGCAGCCATATCCCGCCAATCGCCTGCGTGGCCGGGGCGTCCGGCCCGTTCAACCCCACAAGCAACCCATAGAACAGCGCCACCGGGGTCGCGGCCAGCCAGGCCCAGAACAACGCGACACGCGATCCATAGCCCGAGGGCCGCCCGCGCAGGAGGTAGGCAATCCCCCGCCCCACGAAGGCCAGAGCGTAAAACAGTAGCGGGGCCAGCATCATCAGCCCGAAAAAGGCATAGGCGGCATCGCGGGTGAAATCCCCCTCCGCCATCACCGCCTCGCGTTGCAGCGCCGGCAGGCGCGAGATGAAGACGATCAGGCAGCCGAACATCAGCCACATGATCGCCCGATCCTCGCGCTGGCCCATGGACAGAAGGTCCCGCACCACGCGGCGCGGGCCCCTGTAGGTCCGGACGATGTCGCTTGAGACCGGCATCAGGCGGCGCGCCGCTCCAGCCAGCCGCTCAGGCGTTCGACCATCTCCTCGGCGATGCTCTCATCCTCGATCTCTTCCAGGGCTTCGGCCAGGAAGGCCAGCACCAGTAGGTCGGTTGCCTGTGCCGTGGGCACCCCGCGCGATCGCAGGTAGAAAAGCGCCGTCTCATCGATCGCCCCCGAGGTCGAGCCATGCGAACAGGCCACGTCGTCGGCATAGATCTCAAGCTCGGGCTTGGCCAGGAACTGGCTGTCATCGTCCAGCAGCAACGACTGGCTGATCTGGTAGCCGTCGGTCTTCTGGGCGCCTTCCTTGACAAGGATCTTGCCCTGGAACACCCCGGTCGCCCCGTTGCGCAGCACCTTCTTGAAAACCTGGCGGCTTTCGCAATTCACCGCGTCATGGGTGACGAAGACCGTGTCGTCGTGATGAAAATCGTCCCCATCACCGACACAGGCGCCGGCCACATGGGCCACCGCATCGTCGCCGGTCAGCTCGATCACGCATTCGTTGCGCGTCAGCACGCCGTTCACGGTCATGGTGAAGGACTTGAACGTGCTTTCGGAGCCAAGCCGAGCGAAAGTCCCCGTCACGGCGCGGCGCTCATGGTCGCGGCCCTGGGCGCGGACATGATGGAAGGTCGCGTTATCCGCCACGTCCACTTCCATGACCTTGTTGAACCGCGCCGCGGCCGGACCTGTTTCCAGCAGGGTCATCTCGGCCCCCTCTTCCACGCGGACCACATGGTGCAGGATCGCGTCCGAGTCCTCGCTTTCATGCAGATAGGTCAGGCAGACAGGCTTGGCAGGCTTACCGGTGACCCGGATGACGACGCCGTCGCTGGCATAGGCAGTGTTGAGCGCGGCCAGCGGACGCTGGACCGGGTTCTGGCCATTCGTCTCCAGCACGCCATAGACGTCGCGGGCCCAGTGGATGTCCTTGGCCATGGCGTCGGACAGGCGCTCGATCTCGATCCCATCCAGCGTCAGCGCGTCCGAAGCGGTCATGTCCAGCACCCCGTCGCGGAACACCAGATGCAGCCGGTCCCGTTCGTGAAACAGGTGCGGCTCGCCGCCGTCGAACAGCGCCGCCTTGGGCGCCTCTGCACGGGTCAGCGTTTCGGGGCGGGTGAATTTCCAGTATTCGTCGCGGGGATGGGGCAGGCCCATCTCGCGCACCCGTGCCAGCGCCGCGCCGCGCGCCTCGGCGGCCCAGCCAGCACCCTCGGGCAGGGACATGGCCGCCAACCGGTCCTCGGTCGCGTCGCGCTTCAGTTCCGCCAGTTTCTGTTTCGCAACCGCGGGCATCAGGCCACCTCCGCCAGGATATCGCCATAGCCGTTCTTCTCGACCTCAAGCGCCAGCTCCGGCCCGCCGGTCTTGACGATGCGGCCATCGGCCATGATGTGCACGACGTCGGGCACGATGTGATCCAACAGACGCTGGTAATGGGTGATGACGAGGAACCCGCGCCCCTCGCTGCGCAGGGCGTTCACCCCGTCAGCGACCAACTTCATCGCGTCCACGTCCAGCCCCGAGTCGGTCTCGTCGAGGATGCACATTTTCGGTTCCAGAAC
Source organism: Salibaculum griseiflavum (assembly GCF_003129565.1). GTDB lineage: Bacteria > Pseudomonadota > Alphaproteobacteria > Rhodobacterales > Rhodobacteraceae > Salibaculum > Salibaculum griseiflavum. The sequence continues at coordinate 148,875 of NZ_QETF01000005.1, read as the reverse complement.
CGCCATTTGCAGGATCTCGTTGCGCTTCTTCTCGCCGCCCGAGAAGCCGACATTGACCGGGCGCTTCAGCATGTCCGCGTCGATCTTCAGATCCTTGGCCTTCTCGCGGATCAGCTTGAGGAAGTCGGCGGCGCTCATTTCCTCCTGGCCCTTGGCCTTGCGCTGTGCGTTCAGCGCGGTGCGCAGAAAGGTCATGTTGCCCACGCCGGGGATCTCGATCGGGTATTGGAAGGCCAGGAAAATGCCCAGGGCCGCGCGCTCTTCCGGCTCCAGCTCCAGCACATCCTCGCCTTCGAGGCTCACGCTGCCATCGGTCACCTCGTAGCCTTCACGGCCCGACAGGACGTAGGACAGGGTCGACTTGCCAGACCCGTTGGGGCCCATGATGGCATGCACCTTTCCCGCTTCGACCGTCAGATCGACGCCTTTGAGGATCTGCTTGTCCTCTTCTTCAAGTTTGACGTGCAGATTATTGATTTGCAGCATTTTTTCCTCTTTCCACAGCAGGATACGGGGCGCGCGTCGCCGCGGCCCCGGATCGGGTTCTTGTCGGTTTGTTCTCGGGGGTCAGCCGGTCAGGATGCTGGGTCGGGACAGCATGTCGCTGACCCAGGCCGGCGGGTAGAACGCGGCATAGAGATCCGGCGCGACGCGCACCAGTTCGTGTTCGTAATAAAGCACCGCCACGAAGCCCGCGGTCAGGGCCGCGGCGCGCTTGAGCGTGTTCAGCCCCAGGATCAGCCCGACCCCAAGAGCCAGCACCAGCGGCACCGCAAGGTCGGCGAGCACCGGGTCGAGAAACTCGGCCAGATCGACCTCCAGCGGGCCCTCGGCGCCGAGAAAGGCAAAACGCAGCCACCGTCCCAAGACCACGGCCAACGCGCCGACAACCAGCGCCAGCGGCATCATCGCCATGTCCTTCAACACGCCCGAAGGCTTGCGCGTGCCCAGCCGGGTGCCACTGGCGATCCGGCCCTCCTGCTTGCGCGAGGCCAAGCCCCCGCCGGGCACCGTCCAATGGGTCGTCTTGCCCGAACTGATCCGGTTGATCCGCTTCGCGAACTGGTCCTGCTGCGCCCAAGACATCGGTCTCGCCCTTCGCTTGCCCTATCCTTAGGGTCCTGAGTTGCAAAGATGCATGGCCGAAAAGTGGCAGGGTTGCGAAGAATTGCAGGCATGCGCGAGCGGGGCGCAGCGCACCCTTGTCCCCGCGATATGCCCGATTCAGATCCATGTTTCAGTCGCGCGCGATGCTGACGGCGGTGCCAGAGGCGCTGACCATCAGCATGTTGTTGATGACTTCGTAATCGAGGTCCACGCCCACAACCGCGTTGGCGCCCAGCGCCGCGGCGCGCTCTTCCATCTCGCGCATGGCGGTCTCGCGGGCCCGGCCCAGTTCCTGCTCGTAAGCGGCCGAGCGGCCCCCGACGATATCGCGGATGCCCGCAAAGACATCACGGAAGATGTTCGCGCCCAGGATGGCCTCGCCCGTGACGATGCCCTTGTAGCCGGTGATGCGATGGCCCTCGACGGAAGGCGTGGTCGTAACGATCATGATGGTCCCTTTCAGTTATAGGGCGGGCTAGGGCAGGATCAGCCCACCGAGCCTTCAAGCGAAATCGCCACCAGTTGCTGCGCCTCCATGGCGAATTCCATGGGCAAGGCTTGCAGCACCTCCTTGGCGAACCCGTTCACGATCAGCGCGACGGCCTCTTCCTCGTCCATGCCGCGGCTGCGGGCGTAGAACATCTGGTCGTCGTCGATCTTCGAGGTCGTGGCCTCATGTTCGACACGCGAGGAATTGTTCTTCACCTCGATGTAAGGCACCGTGTGCGCCCCGCATTTGTCACCGATCAACAGGCTGTCGCACTGGGTGTAGTTGCGGCTGTTCTTGGCCTTGGGATGCATGCTGACCAGCCCGCGATAGGTATTCTGGGCTTGCCCCGCGCTGATCCCCTTGGAGACGATCCGCGACTTGGTGTTCTTGCCCAGATGGACCATCTTGGTGCCGGTATCGGCCTGCTGCCAGTTGTTGGTGATGGCGATCGAATAGAATTCACCCTGGCTGTCATCGCCGCGCAGGATGCAGGACGGGTATTTCCATGTGACGGACGAACCGGTTTCCACCTGCGTCCACATGCATTTGGCCCGGTCGCCCCGGCAATCGGCGCGCTTTGTGACGAAGTTGTAGATGCCGCCCTTGCCGTTCTCGTCGCCCGGGAACCAGTTCTGCACCGTGGAATATTTCACTTCGGCGTCTTCCTCGACGATGATCTCCACCACGGCTGCGTGCAGCTGGCTTTGGTCGCGCTGCGGCGCGGTGCAGCCTTCGAGGTAGGACACGTAAGAGCCCTTGTCGGCAATGATCAATGTGCGCTCGAACTGACCGGTATTCTCGGCGTTGATGCGGAAATAGGTCGACAATTCCATGGGGCAGCGCACCCCCGGCGGCACGTAGACGAACGAGCCATCCGAGAAGACCGCACTGTTGAGCGTGGCGTAGAAGTTGTCCGACACCGGCACGACGGACCCAAGGTATTTCTTGACCAGCTCGGGGTGTTCCTTGATCGCCTCGGAGATCGAACAGAAGATCACGCCCGCCTTCTTCAACTCCTCCTGGAAGGTGGTGCCGACCGACACGGAATCGAACACCGCATCCACGGCCACCTTGCGCCCCTCGGCAGGTGCCTCGTCCGCGCCTTCGACGCCGGCCAGGATCATCTGCTCCTTCAGCGGGATACCCAGTTTTTCATAGGTGGCCAGCAACTTGGGGTCGACCTCGTCCAGCGATTTGGGCTTGGTCTCCATGCTCTTTGGACGGGCATAGTAATACTGGTCCTGGAAATCGATCTCCGGGTAATCGACCATCGCCCATTCGGGCTCTTCCTTTTCCAGCCAACGCTCATAGGCCGCAAGACGCCACTCGGTCATCCATTCCGGCTCTTCGTTGCGCTCGGAAATCAGCTTGACGATATCGCGGGTCAGGCCCTTGGGGGCGTAGTCCATCTCGATATCGGTTTCCCAGCCATACTTGTACTTGCCAAGAGACTTGACCGCATCGACCGTTTCCTGGTCGACCCCTTCCTTGACGTCCACGTCCAGCTTGTCCATCGCGGTCATTCCTTGTTCCCTCTCGCTTGCGCGCCCTTCATGCAGCACGGGCGCGGTGTTTTTTCAGTTTCTCGGCCCAGACATCCGCGAACCGCAGAACATCCTCCTGCCGGGTCTCCAGCCCCAGTGACACCCGGATCGCGCAGGCCGCATCCCCGGCATCGTATCCCATCGCGCGCAGCACCCGACTTTCCCTGACCTTGCCGCTGGAACAGGCCGACCCCGCGCTGATCGCGAACCCCGCCAAGTCCATCGCCATCACCTGCGTCTCGCCCTTCCAGCCCGGCGTGAGAACGCAAGTCGTGTTCGGCAGGCGCTGCGCGTCTTTCCCGACGAAAATAGTCTCCTTTGAGGCAGCCTCAAGAGCCTTTTCTAGAATATTTCTAAATTCTTTGATCTCGTCCCAGCGCCCGGCGGAAAGATCGCCCATCGCCGCCGCGATGGCAGCGCCCATCCCGGCAATGCCGATGATGTTCTCGGTGCCCGACCGCCGGCCCATTTCCTGTCCGCCCCCCGATTGCAGCGCCGCGATATCGACACCATCGCGCACGATCAGCGCGCCGACACCCTTGGGTCCGCCGAATTTGTGCGCCGACAGGATCGCGAAATCGGCCCCCGACCAGGCAAAGGAAAACGGCATGCGCCCGATGACCTGGGTCACATCGAGGCACAGCCAATCCGCACGCGCCCGGCCCACGGGCCACTGCCCCGCGACCTTTTCCGGCGGCAGAGTGATCACCCCGGTTTCGCTATTGGCCAGCCCCATGGCCAGGGTATGCCCCGGTCCCTCGGGGCGCTCGGTCCAGGCCGACTCGCGCCGATTCGCCCAAAGCGCGTCATGGGCCGTCTCTTCCACGAAGACATCCCGCACCTCGGGCACCCGCCCCAGGAATGACGCCGCCTCCGTCGCCCCAGAGGTGAAGACCACCTCGGCCGGCTTGCAGCCCACCGCCTCGGCCAGCTGCGCGCGGGCCTTTTCCACCAGCGCCTTGGCCGCGCGTCCTTCGGCATGGACGCTCGACGGGTTGCCGACAATATCCATGGCCTCGATCATCGCGGTGCGCGCCTCGTCCCGCAGCGGCGCGGTGGCGTTATGGTCCAGATAGACCCGCGCCATCACAGCGGCTTCTTTGGGTCATAAATACCGCGGGGGTGAATGCCGCAGGCAGAGGGGGCAGCGCCCCCTGCCCCGACCAAAGAGCGTGCGCAGCACTCCGTTTGGAAACGCCCGCTCATTCGTCCACCAGTTCGAACAGGGTCGGCACCGCCGGGCACGGCGCCAGCGAGTTGCCGACGACGTCCGACAGGCGGGTCTGGTGCAGGAAGACATAGACATGCGCCGACATCCCTTCCCACAGACGGTTGGTCAGCGATTGCGCCTTGGACCCGGAAATCGCACCCGAGGCCCCGGCTCCGGTATGCATCGCATCCACGGTCTCATCGACCGCCGCCAGAACATCCACCACCCGGATCTCCGCCGTCGGTCGGGCCAGCCTGTAGCCCCCGCCGGGGCCACGCACGCTTTCGACAAGGCCGGCGCGGCGCAGTTTCACGAAGAGCTGTTCCAGGTAGGGAAGGGAAATATTCTGCCGCTTGGACAATTCTCCCAAAGAGGTCAGCGCATCCTCGGGCTGCAGGGCGATATCCACCAGTGCAACCATCGCGTAGCGCCCCTTCGTGCTCAGTTTCATGGCCCTGATCCCCTTGTCAGCCCCGTCCGTCAGTTGACGACGGCGCAGCGCCCCATTAACTCATGACAGTCGGTGCGCCCGCGCCGAATTAGAATTCTTCTAAGGTGGCCGAGCATTTTCGTCAAGAATGCCCTGCCCCGGACATGAACGGACCAAAATGCCCGAAGTCATCTTTCCCGGACCCGAAGGCCGCCTCGAAGGCCGCTATCACCCGCAGCGGGACAAGGACGCCCCGATCGCCATCATCCTGCATCCGCACCCACAATTCGGCGGCACGATGAACAACAAGGTCGTCTACAACCTGCATTACGCCTTCTTCAACCTCGGCTTCAACGTGCTGCGCTTCAACTTCCGGGGCGTCGGCCGCAGCCAGGGGGAATACGACCAGGGCGTGGGTGAGCTGTCGGATGCCGCTTCGGCGCTGGACTACCTGCAAAGCATGAACCAGAACGCCAAGCATTGCTGGGTCGCCGGGTTCAGCTTCGGCGCCTGGATCGGCATGCAGCTTTTGATGCGCCGCCCCGAGATCACCGGCTTCGTCTCGGTCAGCCCGCCGGCCAACATGTATGATTTCTCGTTCCTCGCGCCCTGCCCCTCGTCGGGGCTGATCATCAACGGCGCCGCCGACCGCGTGGCCCCGCCCGCCGATACCACGACGCTTGTCGGAAAGCTGCACGAGCAAAAGGGCATCACCGTCACCCACGAGGAAGTCGAAGGGGCCGGCCATTTCTTCGAGGAACCACATATGGACACGATGATCGACACCGTGTCCGGCTACGTCTCACGCCGCCTGACCGAGAATACCCGCTGATGGCCGATGACATCATGACAATGGCCGCCAATCTGGCCGATGACGTGATCGAGATCCAGGACGCCACGGGAGAGGACCGGCTGTTTGTCGAGGTCGGCGACGTGATCGGCGCCGCCTCGCAAACCCTCGAAGAAGCCTTTCTGACCCAGGTTCGGATCCGGCTGGCCGAACGCAAGGCCCGCGCCTTTCTCAAGGACCGACTGCAACAGATCGAGTCAGAGCTGAAAGCCAAGCAGGGCGGCTGAGCGGCCGACTGCGACAAATTTGGTATACAGTCGCATACCATCTTCCCCTGACATGGGATTTCCGCTAAACGGCGGCCAAGACGGCACGCCCGGCGGCTGACCCCCGGCGTACCACTTCGTCAACGCGAACGAGAAGGCACAGCCCACATGTCCAACACCGACACCCCCGATATCGTCTATACAAAGGTCGACGAGGCCCCCGAACTGGCCAGTGCGTCGCTTCTGCCGATCATCCAGCGCTTCGCCGCGGCCGCGGGCATCACCGTCGGCACCAGGGACATCTCGCTGGCCGGCCGCATCATCGCCGCCTTCTCCGACGAGCTGGCCGAAGATCAGCGCCTCTCAGACGATCTCGCCGCGCTCGGTGAACTGGTCAAAACGCCGGACGCCAACGTGATCAAGCTGCCCAACATCTCGGCCTCCGAGCCGCAGCTGGTCGCCGCCGTCAAGGAATTGCAGGACAAGGGCTTTGCCCTGCCCGACTATCCCTATGAGCCCAAGACCGACGCCGAGAAGGCCGTGCGCGCCAAGTATGACACGATCAAGGGCTCGGCGGTGAACCCGGTCCTGCGCGAGGGCAACTCGGACCGTCGCGCCGCCGCCGCCGTGAAGAACTATGCCCAGAACAACCCGCATCGCATGGGCGACTGGACCGCGGACAGCAAGACGCGTGTAGCGTCGATGCAAGATGGTGACTTCTTCTCCAACGAGGTCTCGGCCACGCTGGACAAGGAAGCGACTGCGAAAATCGTCCTTGAAACAGCCGACGGCGAAACCGTCCTGAAAGAGGGCGTCACCTACCCCGCCGGCACCGTGGTCGACGCCACCTTCATGAGCGCCGCCGCGCTCGACGCCTTCCTTGCCGAAGAGATCGAGAAGACGAAGGACGAAGGCACGCTGTTCTCGCTGCACATGAAGGCGACGATGATGAAGGTCTCCGACCCGATCATCTTCGGCCACGCGGTCAAGGCCTGGCTTCAGCCGGTCTTCGACAAGCACGGCGACAAGATGAAAGAGCTGGGCGTGAACCCCAATGCGGGCCTTGGCGCCCTGCTGGAGCGGGTGAAGGACGCGCCCGAGATCATGGCAGATATCGAGGCCTGCCGCGCCGCGCGCCCGCCGATGTACATGGTCGACAGTGACCGCGACATTACCAACCTGCATGTGCCCAGCGACGTGATCATCGACGCCTCGATGCCCGCGCTGATCCGGGCCGGCGGCAAGGGCTGGGGCCCCGATGGCAAGGAACACGACACCAATTGCGTGATCCCGGACAATTCCTATGCCCCGGTCTATGACGAGACCATCAAGTTCTTCAAAGCCAATGGCAAACTGAACCCGGCCACCGCCGGCACGGTGCAGAACCTTGGCCTGATGGCCCAGAAGGCCGAGGAATACGGCAGCCACCCGACCACCTTCGAGATCCCGCAGGCGGGCACCGTCAAGATGATCCTCGACGACGGCACGGTCCTGCATAGCCATGCGGTGCAGGCGGGCGACATCTGGCGGTCGGCCTCGGCCCGCAAGGCGCCGATCGAAGACTGGGTGAAACTGGCCATCGACCGCCAGAAGGCCACCGGCTATCGCGCGATTTTCTGGCTGGATGCGAACCGCGCCCATGACGCCCAGCTGATCGAATACGTCAAGCCCATCCTGCAAGCCGCTGGTGTCGAAGACAAATTCGAAATCATGGCCCCGCGTGAAGCAACCCGCGCCAGCCTTGAAACCATCACCAAGGGCGAAAACACCATCGCCATCACCGGCAACGTCCTGCGCGACTACCTGACAGACCTGTTCCCGATCCTCGAACTTGCGACCAGCGCCAAGATGCTCTCCATCGTCAAGCTGATGAACGGTGGCGGGTTGTTCGAAACCGGCGCCGGCGGCTCTGCCCCCAAGCATGTCCAGCAGCTGCATTCCGAAAACCACCTGCGCTGGGACAGCCTCGGCGAGTTCTGCGCCCTGGGCGAAAGCTTCAAGTTCCTGGCCGACCAGAAAGGCAACGAAAAGGCCCGCGTGCTGGGCAACGCGGTCGAGGCCGCGACGCAAGGCATCCTCGACCACGACCGCAGCCCAAGCCGCAAGGTCGGTGAGCCGGACAACCGCGACAGCCACTACTGGTTCGCCCGCTACTGGGCCGAGGCGCTCGCCGCCCAGTCCGACGATGCCGAGCTGGCCGCGGAGTTTGCCCCGATGGCCAAGGCGCTGGCCGAGGGCGAAGCCCAGATCACCGGAGAGCTGGCCGCCGCGCAGGGCAGCCCCGCAGATACGGGCGGCTACTTCATGAACGATGATGCCAAGCTGGCCGCCGTCATGCGCCCCAGCCCTGCGCTTAACGCCATTATCGGCTGAACAGCCTAGACCGGTCGGCGCGACTCGCACCCGAGTCGCGCCGATTTTCATTCCCAACCCCATCCGGAGAGCCCGATGTCGAAGATCAAGGTAGACAACCCCATCGTCGAAATGGACGGCGACGAGATGACCCGCATCATCTGGCAGTTCATCAAGGACAAGCTGATCCTGCCCTATCTGGACATCGATCTGCTCTATTACGATCTCGGGATCGAGGAACGCGACCGCACCGAGGACCAGATCACCATCGACGCCGCCGAAAAGACCAAGGAGGTCGGCGTCGCGGTCAAATGTGCCACCATCACCCCCGACGAGGCCCGGGTCGAGGAATTCGGCCTGAAAAGGATGTGGCGCAGCCCCAACGGCACGATCCGCAACATCCTGGGCGGCGTGGTGTTCCGGGCGCCCATCATCTGCAAGAACGTGCCGCGCCTCGTCCCCGGCTGGACCAAGCCCATCGTGATCGGCCGCCACGCCTTCGGCGACCAGTACCGGGCCACGGACATGAAATTCCCCGGCCCCGGCAAGCTCAGCATGAAATTCGTTGGCGAGGACGGCACCGTGATCGAGGAAGAGGTCTACGATGCACCCTCGTCCGGCGTCTACATGGGCATGTACAACCTCGACGACAGCATCCGCGACTTCGCCCGCGCCTCGATGAACTACGCTCTGAACATGGGCTGGCCGCTCTACCTGTCGACCAAGAACACCATTCTGAAACAGTATGATGGCCAATTCCTGCAGATCTTCCAGCAGGTCTTCGACGAGGAGTTCAAGGACAGGTTCGACGCGGCCGGCATCTGGTACGAACACCGCCTGATCGACGACATGGTCGCCTGCGCGATGAAATGGAACGGCGGCTTCGTCTGGGCCTGCAAGAACTATGATGGCGACGTGCAGTCCGACACCGTCGCGCAAGGCTTCGGCTCGCTTGGCCTGATGACCAGCCAATTGATGACCCCCGATGGCAAGATCGTCGAGGCCGAGGCCGCCCACGGCACCGTCACCCGCCACTACCGCCAGCACCAGAAGGGCGAGGCGACCTCGACCAACTCCATCGCCTCGATCTACGCCTGGACCGGCGGGCTCAAGCACCGGGCCAAACTCGACGACAACGCGCAGCTCAAGACCTTCGCGGAGACCCTCGAAAAGGTCATCGTGAACACGGTCGAAAGCGGCTACATGACCAAGGACCTGGCCCTTCTGGTCGGCCCAGATCAGCGCTGGCTGACGACCGAGGGCTTCCTTGAGAAGATCGACGAGAACCTGAACAAGGCGCTGGCAGGCTGAGCGCCGCGCATTCCGGGTCGGGCCGTCCCAAGGGGCGGCCCTTTTTCGTTTTGACACCGGGGCTATCCTGCCCTAGCGCAACGGCCATGGCTCAGGAAAGTTCCACCACACCCCATACCGCGTTGGAAGACGCGCAAGCCTTCGCACTCGGCACCGCCATGTGTGCGCTGGGGGTCACCATGCTGACCCATCTGGGCCTGATCACCGGGCAGACGGCAGGGCTGGCGGTGCTGCTTTCCTACGTCACCGGATGGTCTTTCGGGGCGATCTTCTTCGCGCTCAACCTGCCCTTCTACTGGCTGGGCTGGGTGCGGCTGGGCAAACGTTTCGTGGTCAAGAGCGTGATCTGCGTGACCCTGGTGTCCGTGATGGCCGAAACCTTCCCGTCCCTGATCCGCTTCGAGCAGCTTGACCCGGTGCTCGGCGCCCTGCTGGTGGGCGCCGTGACCGGGCTTGGCCTGATCGTGCTTTTCCGCCACGGCGCCTCGCTTGGCGGTGTGGGCGTGCTGGGACTGGTCATACAGGACCGCACCGGGTTCCGGGCCGGTTATGTGCAACTTGCCTTCGACGCCGCGCTTTTCGCCGCCGCCTTCGCCATCCTCGCCCCCCGCATGGTGCTCTTCTCGCTGGCCGGGGCCGTGGTCGCCAACCTGATCATCGCCACCAATCACCGCCACGATCGCTACACGGGACGCTAGAAACATGCCCAAGCACTACCTCTTCCTGCTGCTGGCCGTCGCCGCAGAAACCATCGGCACCTCGGCCCTGCAGGCCAGCCAGCAATTCACGCGGCTCTGGCCCTCGGCGCTCGTGGTCGTAGCCTATGCGATCAGCTTCTACCTGCTCTCGCTGACCCTGAAATACATGCCGGTCGGCATCATGTATGCCATGTGGTCCGGGCTGGGCATCGTCTTCATCGCGCTGATCGGCTGGCTTGCCTTCCGGCAAACGCTCGATCTGGCGGCCATCATCGGCATCGGCCTGATCCTCGCCGGGATCGTCATCATCCAGCTCTTCTCCCAGACCGCCACCCACTGACTCTCATCTCGCCGGCAATACTCCGGGGTTTGGGGCAGGGCCCCAATCACACAAAACCTGCCTGCGCAGCAGACAATTTGAAAACGCCCCCTCGCCTTTTGACCGGACAGCGGATAAGGCCTGCGCAACTCTTCCGAAGGACACCCAAATGGACCTGCGCAATATCGCCATCATCGCCCATGTCGACCACGGCAAGACTACGCTCGTGGACGAACTGCTCAAGCAATCGGGCGCGTTCCGTGAAAACCAGGCCGTGGCCGAACGGGCCATGGACAGCAACGACCTCGAACGCGAACGCGGCATCACCATCCTGGCCAAGGCCACATCGGTGGAATGGGGCGACACGCGCATCAATATCGTCGACACCCCCGGCCACGCCGATTTCGGCGGCGAGGTGGAACGCATCCTCTCCATGGTCGACGGTGTGGTCCTGCTGGTCGATGCCGCCGAGGGCCCGATGCCCCAGACCAAGTTCGTCACCTCCAAGGCGCTGGCGCTTGGCCTGCGCCCGATCGTGGTGCTAAACAAGGTCGACAAGCCCGACGCGGAACCCGACCGCGCGCTGGACGAGGTGTTCGACCTCTTCTCGGCGCTGGACGCCGACGAGGACCAACTGGATTTCCCGCATCTCTATGCCTCGGGCCGCGCCGGATGGGCCGATACCGAGCTGGACGGACCGCAAAAGGACCTGACCGCCCTCTTCGACCTTATCGTCGAACATGTTCCCGCACCGAAACAGATCGCGGCCAAGGACGCGCCCTTTTCGATGCTCGCGGTCACCCTGGGCGCCGACCCCTTCATCGGGCGTCTGCTCACCGGCCGCGTGGAAAGCGGCACCCTCAAGCCCGGCGCCACGGTGCAGGCGCTCAGCCGCGAGGGCGACCGGATCGAAAGCTTCCGGGTCTCGAAGATCCTCGCCTTCCGGGGCCTGGCCCAGCAACCCATCGACGAAGCCGTCGCCGGCGATATCGTCAGCATCGCGGGCATGGCCAAGGCCACCGTGGCCGACACGATCTGCGCTCCCGAAGTGACCGAGGCGATCCCGGCCCAGCCCATCGACCCGCCGACGATCTCTGTCACCTTCGGCATCAATGACAGCCCGCTGGCGGGCCGCGACGGCAAGAAGGTGCAGTCGCGCGTCATCCGCGAGCGCCTGATGAAAGAGGCCGAAACCAATGTCGCCATCAAGGTCACCGATACGCCCGGCGGCGAGGCCTTCGACGTGGCCGGACGCGGCGAATTGCAGATGGGCGTGCTGATCGAGAACATGCGCCGCGAAGGGTTCGAACTGTCGATCTCCCGCCCGCGCGTCCTGTTCCAGGAACAGGACGGCCAGACCATGGAACCGGTCGAGGAAGTCACCATCGACGTGGATGACGAATACTCCGGCGCGGTGATCGAGAAACTGACCGGCCCCCGCAAGGGCGAGCTGGTCGAGATGAAACAGGCCGGGGCCGGCAAGACCCGCATCGTCGCCCATGTGCCAAGCCGCGGACTGATCGGCTATCACGGCGAATTCCTGACCGATACGCGCGGCTCCGGTGTGCTCAACCGCATCTTCCACGGCTGGGTGCCCCACAAGGGCAAGATCCCCGGCCGCCGCCAGGGGGTTCTGATCTCGATGGAGAACGGCCAGTCGGTCGCCTTCGCCCTGTGGAACCTCGAAGACCGGGGCAAGATGTTCATCGGCGCCCAGACGGATGTCTATACCGGCATGATCATCGGCGAACATTCCCGCGACAATGACCTCGAAGTGAACCCGCTGAAGGGGAAGAAGCTGACCAATGTGCGCGCCTCCGGCACGGACGAGGCGGTGCGCCTGACGACGCCGGTTCAGATGTCGCTGGAAGAGGCCATCGCCTATATCGACGATGATGAACTGGTCGAGGTAACGCCGAACGCCATTCGCCTGCGCAAACGTTACCTCGACCCGCACGAACGCAAGCGCCACGCCAAGGCGGCAGGCTGAACCGATTTCCGGAAATTCGTTCGCCCGGCCCTGCCGCCGGGCGAATGACTATTCGTCGATTTCGAGGACCATCAAGTCTCGTTCCGACGCGCCACGCGCATGGCTCAGGGCCTGTTGATAGTCCGGGCTGTTGTAGCACGCCACCGCCGCCTCGACCGACGGAAAGCGCGCCACGACGTTACGCGGGCGTTCCTTGCCTTCCAGCTGGACGAACCGCCCGCCCCGGGCGAGGAATTTGCCCCCATGGGCGGCGATGGCCGGCCCGGCGAGCTTAGCGTATTCGCCATAGGACTCGGGGTCGGTAACGGTCACGTGGGCGATCCAGAGTGCGGGCATGGCGTTGCTCCCTCCCTTATTGCAGAACCTGTTCGGCAGCGGCGATCGCCGCCTCTGCATTGGCGGCATCCTTGCCGCCGCCCTGGGCCATATCGGGGCGGCCACCGCCGCCTTTGCCGCCCAGTTCGGCGACGGCCGCGCGCACCAAATCCACGGCGCTGACCCTGTCGGTCAGGTCCTTGGTGACGCCCGCCGCCACGGCGGCCTTGCCGCCGGTATCGGCGATCAGCAACACGGCGCCGCTGCCCATCTGGCCCTTCATCTCGTCGATGATGCCCGGCAGATCCTTGCCGGTGACGCCGGAAAGCACCTGAGCCTTGAAGGATACTCCATTGATTTCCTTGGCCTCTGGCCCGGCCGATCCACCGCCGCCCATGGCCAGTTCACGGCGCAGTTGCGCCACCTCGTTCTGCAGCGCCTTGCGGTCGTCCATCAGCGCCTTGATGCGCTCGGGCACCTCGGCGGCCTGCGTCTTGAGCATCAGCGCCGCCTCGGCCAGGCGGTGATCCTGCGCCGACAGGTAGTCAAGCGCCGCCTGCCCCGTCAGCGCCTCGACACGTCGCACCCCGGCGCTTGACGCGCTGTCACCGAGGCAGACGAAGGCCCCGATATCGCCGGTCTGGCGCACATGGGTGCCGCCGCACAGTTCGATCGACCAGGTCTGGCCATCCAGCCCCTTGCCGGTATCGGCCTTACCCATCGAGACAACGCGCACCTCGTCGCCATATTTCTCGCCAAAGAGCGCCTGCGCGCCCAGCGAGCGGGCATCGTCCGGTGTCATGATCCGGGTGGTGACCGGGCTGTTCTGGCGGATCATCTCGTTCACGCGGTGTTCGATCTGCCGCATCTCGTCCAGCGAAATGGCCTTGCCATGGCTGAAATCGAACCGCAGCCGGTCGGGCGCATTCAGCGAGCCGCGCTGCGCCACATGATCGCCGAGCGCCTCGCGCAGAGCTTCGTGCAGCAGGTGTGTGGCCGAGTGGTTGGCGCGGATATCCGTGCGGCGGCCATGATCGACCTCCAGCTCGGCGCCCTGCCCCCGCGTGATCTCGCCCTCGGTCACTTCGGCGAAATGAATGAAGACCCCGGCGGCCTTCTTGGTGTCGGTGATCGTCGCGCGGCCGGTATCGGTGGTCAGCGTGCCGCTGTCCCCCACCTGCCCCCCGCTTTCGGCATAGAATGGCGTCTGGTTGCAGACGATCTGGACGGTCTCGCCGGATCTGGCGGCCTCGGCCCGGTCGGACCCGCTGACGATGGCGATGATCTGGCCCTCGGCCTTCTCGGTGTCATAGCCCAGGAAATCCGTCGCGCCATGTTCATCGGCGATGTCGAACCAGACGGCCGCATCCGCCGCCTCGCCCGATCCGGCCCACGCGGCACGCGCCTTGGCCTTCTGCTCGGCCATCGCCGCGTCGAACCCGTCGGTATCGACGAGGATGCCGCGGTCGCGCAGCGCATCCTGCGTCAGGTCCAGCGGGAACCCATAGGTGTCATATAGTTTGAAGGCCGTTTCCCCGGGCAGCGACTGCCCCTCTTCCAGCCCGGTGCTTTCCTCGGCCAGCAGTTTCAAACCGCGGTCCAGCGTCTGTTGGAACCGTTCCTCTTCGCCCAGCAGGGTTTCCTCGATCGTGGCCTGCCGTTCGCTCAGTTCCGGGTAGTGTCCGCCCATCTGCTTGACCAGCTCCGGAACAAGGCGATGCATCACCGGATCCTTGGCGCCCAGCAAATGCGCGTGCCGCATGGCACGACGCATGATCCGGCGCAGCACGTAGCCGCGCCCCTCGTTCGACGGCAGCACACCCTCGGCGATCAGGAAAGAGGTCGAGCGCAGGTGGTCCGCGATCACCCGGTGATGCACGTTGCCGTCGCCATCGGGGTCCACGCTGGTCGCATGGGCCGAGGCCTCTATCAGGGCGCGCATCAGATCGGTGTCGTAATTGTCGTGCTTGCCCTGCAGCAGCGCGCCGATCCGCTCCAGCCCCATGCCGGTGTCGATGGACTGCATATCAAGCGGCACCATGGAGCCATCCTCGAACTGCTCGTTCTGCATGAAAACGATGTTCCAGATCTCGATGAAGCGGTCGCCATCCTCTTCCGGGCTGCCCGGAGGACCGCCCCAGATGTGATCCCCGTGGTCATAGAAGATCTCGGTGCAGGGGCCGCAGGGGCCGGTCGGGCCCATCTGCCAGAAATTGTCCGAGGTATCGATGCGGATAATCCGGTCCTCGGGCACGCCGACCTTTTTCCAGATCTCCACCGCCTCGTCATCGGTGTGATAGACCGTGGTCAGCAGGCGCGAGGCGTCGATGCCGAAATCCCTGGTCAGCAGCTCCCATGCGAAAGGGATCGCCTCGGACTTGAAATAGTCGCCAAAGCTGAAATTCCCCAGCATCTCGAAGAAGGTATGGTGCCGGGCGGTATAGCCGACATTGTCCAGGTCGTTGTGCTTACCGCCGGCGCGCACGCATTTCTGGCTGGTGGTGGCGCGCTTGTAGTCGCGATGTTCCAGCCCGGTGAACAGGTTCTTGAACTGGACCATGCCTGAATTGGTGAACATCAGCGTGGGATCGTTGCGCGGCACCAGCGGCGAGCTGGGCACGACCTCATGGCCCTGACGATGGAAATAGTCGAGGAAGGTGCTGCGAATATCGGCAAGGCTGGTCATGGTTCGGTCCCGGGTTTTCTGGCCGGTCAGAAATAGCCCTGCCCCGCGCCACTGTCCACAGGGTGCAAAAGGAAAAGGCACCGGCGCGGCGGCCGATGCCTTCGTGATGTTTCCAAGGAGCGGGGTCGGTCAGCTTTCGACCAGGTCGTCCTCGTCATCTGCGCCCGGCGGCATGTCGAAATCAAGCCCATGGGCCGCACGGATCTTGTCCTCGATCTCGTGCGCGATGGCAGCGTTCTCCTTCAGAAAAGTCTTGGCGTTCTCGCGGCCCTGTCCGATGCGTTCGTCGCCATAGCTGAACCATGCGCCGGATTTCTCGACCACGCCGGCCTTGACGCCCAGGTCCAGCAACTCGCCGTTCTTGGAGATGCCCTCACCATACATGATGTCGAATTCCACCTGCTTGAAGGGCGGCGCCACCTTGTTTTTCACGACCTTTACCCGGGTCGCGTTGCCGACGACCTCGTCGCGGTCCTTGATGGCACCGATGCGGCGAATATCCAGCCGGACCGAGGAATAGAATTTCAGAGCGTTGCCGCCCGTGGTGGTTTCGGGGCTGCCGAACATCACGCCGATCTTCATGCGAATCTGGTTGATGAAGATGACCATGCAGTTCGACCGCGCAATCGAGCCGGTCAGCTTGCGCATCGCCTGGGACATCAGGCGGGCATGGACGCCGACGGAGCTGTCGCCCATATCGCCCTCAAGCTCGGATTTCGGGGTCAGCGCCGCAACCGAGTCGACCACGACCATGTTGACCGCACCCGAGCGCACCAGCGTGTCGGTGATTTCAAGCGCCTGCTCGCCGGTATCGGGCTGCGAGATCAGCAGCTCGTCCAGGTCGACGCCCAGTTTCTTGGCATATTGCGGGTCGAGCGCGTGTTCGGCGTCGACGAAGGCGCACACGCCGCCCTTTTTCTGTTCCTCGGCCACCGCATGCAGGGTCAGCGTGGTCTTGCCCGAGGACTCGGGGCCGTAGATCTCGATGATGCGGCCCTTGGGCAGCCCACCGATGCCCAGCGCGATATCCAGCCCCAGAGAGCCGGTCGAGGTCGCCTCGATATCGCGCATGGCGTTGTCACCGCCCATCTTCATGATGGAACCCTTGCCGAACTGCCGTTCGATCTGCGCCAGCGCGGAATCGAGGGCCTTCTGTTTGTCTGCCGATGCCTTGTCTGTCATTTGAAGAAGATCTGCCGTTGCCATGTTTTGACCCCTTATTTCACACCCGAGAACGGGCGACAATTGCTGCGTCGTTCACCTCTTGTTCTCGTGTATGAGATCAAAAAGAGAACATTTCAATCAAAATCTTCAGAAACGACTTTGCGTGGCAAGGGTTAACAGCGGGTTTACGATGCCGGTATCGGCCGTCAGATCGCCGCTTCGCAGGCCTCGGACAGCGCCTCCGGCACGGCAAGAAGGCCGTGAAGGCCGCAATTTCCTTTGACGAGATCGGACAGTGTGACCTTGTCCAGTTCCGCATAGAAGGCGGCCAGCGCGCGGCTTAGCGCCGGGCGCAGGCGGCATTCGCCGGCCAGCGGGCAGGTATTCGTGGCCGGATAGAAACACTCGGCAAAGGGGATGTCCGATTCGAAGACGCGGAACACCTCTCCGATAGAGATGCGGTCAGCCGGCGCGGCAAGCCGCAGCCCCCCTGTCCGCCCACGAACGGTTTCGATGAAGCCGCCCGCATGGAGAAGGTTCACCACCCGCGCGACGTGATTGGCCGACGCATTGCAGATCTCCGCAACTTCGCCGGACCGGACAAGCCGCCCTTCATTGACCGCGCAAAACATCAGCACGCGAGAGGCGAGGTTGGTTCGGGTGGTCAGGCGCATGGTATCGGTCCGCTGGATCGCATGCGGGTTTTGTCGCAAATCCGCGGCGGGTTTTGCTTGATCCAGATCAGACCGGGGCAGAAAAGCGGCGCCCGTTTCACGACCGGCTATGCGGCGTGGCTCCACGCTGCAGGCCCAGTCGGAATTGCAGGTGCCGGAGCGCGACCTTGGCATAGGGCCGCGCCCAGGCCAGCGGCCAGAGCGGCCCGCCATGACGGCGCGTGAACAAGAGCCAATCGGGCGGATATAGCCCGCGAAACGAATTGAGCCGGCTCCACCGCTCGCGAAAGCCCAGCGAGGGATCGTCCTGCCAGGCCTGGGCGTCGGGGTTGGCGGCACAGCTGGCCAGGGTGCCGGGCGCGAGCCAGGCGCTCCCGCCGGCCCGGCGCAGGCGCAGCCCGTAATCCACATCCCCCCAGGCATGCAGGAACCGCGGCCCCAGGTTGCCCACCCGCGCCACCGCCTCGGACGATAACAGCACGCAATTCCCGGCCGTGGTGGCAACCTGGCGGGGGTGATCCGGCCAGGGCCCCACGGGCTGCAGCCCGAAAAGCAAACCCGATTTGGTGACGAAACCGCCATAGGTGCAGGCCCCGGTTTCCGGATCGCGGGTCGCGCCCATGATCGCGGTGCAGGCCTGTCCGGCGCGCCGCAGGGCGGCTTGTGTCGAGAGCAGCCGGAAGATTGCGTCATCATCGAGATCGGTATCGTCGTTGAGCCACAGCACCGCGTCGAAGCCAGCACGCATGGCCTGGTCGAAGGCCAGCCGCATCCCGCCGTTCCAGTAGAGCGCGCCGGTGCCCTCGAGCACGGTCACCTTCGGAAAGGCGGCACGCACCGCCGGGCCGGTGCCATCGGTGCTGCCATCGTCAACGAGGTAGATATCGAGGTCGAAAGCCGTGCCGCGCCCCGCCTGCCGGTGCAATGCGGCCAACGCAGCCAGACTGCGCGCGCGCCTGTTGAAACAGGTCAGCAGAACGGCGATCCGAACGGGCCCGGTCATCTCCGCCCTTCCCCGCTGTCCACCCTTTGCCGGGGTCCGGCCATCAGACCTAGACGCGCATCCGGCGCGGCATATGCAGGCTGACCGGGTCTCAATAGCCCAGCCTTTCTGCGAATTGCTGCCAATGTGCGGCGTAATACGCGCGGGCTGCCGGGGCCAGTGCGCCAACGGGATCGGCCTGTCTGAAACTGCCGGTTGCATGATCCGGCAAGGACGGCTTGAAGGCAGGCGAGGCCGCCATGAGGGCCCGCCTGAAGGCCGCCCGGTCCCCCAGCCGCAGGAAGGCGGCAAGCTGCTCGTAATAGGCGGGATCCCGAGCGGTGAACAGTTCTTCGATGCGGATGCGCAGAAAGGCCCGCTCTTCGAAACACGGCACGAAGGACACCATCCGTTCGAAGAGCCACGGAAAATGCGTCATGGTGATGATCTGGCGCGCGCCCTCATCCGGGGCCGCACGCAGCGCCCCGGTCAGGGTCTGTCCGCCCAGATGGGGTTGTGCCGTGCGGCGCGCCCAGGCCTCGGTGCCGCGCAGGTGATAGCGGGTCGCGCTCAGCACGAAACTGGCGGGATGGCGGGTAAAGACGACGAACCGCCCATCGGGCCGATGCAGCAGGCCGTGTTCGACAAGACAGGCCAGATCGAAGTTGCGGCAGCGGAAATTCACGATCCGGCCCGGGCGGGGGCGGCTGATCCGCCGGGCCGTCGCCATCCGGACATCCCGGACATAGGGCTGCCCCCGGTCCAGCCTGTGCAGGGCGTTCGTGTAGTTGTTTCCACATTTGTGAAACAGCAAGAAGCAATTGGCGGCAGGCCGGTGGCGCAGGCTCAGGCGGGTCCAGAGGGCGTCGATCACGGGCTGGCCTCCTGGCGCCTCAGGGCGACCAGCGTGGGCTGCGTTCGCAGCCCCAGCCACCAGCGGCAATACCCCAAGGCCAGAAGGTTCTGAAGGGCCACGGCCACGGCGGCGCCGAACGCCACACCGCGCAGCGGGTCTTGCGCCGCAAGGCTCAGCGAAAGGGCAAGACCCACCGCACCCGAGACCAGCGCGACCACCATGGCCGGCCTCTGCGCCTCGGTCGCGGTCATCACCAGAAGCGGTGAGCCGGTGGCCGCATTGAGCGCCTGCCCGGCCAGAAGGATCAGCAGCGCCGGCCAGGCCGGTCCGAAGGCCTCACCGAAAAGCAGGATCAGAAGTCCCGGCCCACCCAGCACAAGGGCCGCAAGCAACAGGATCGACACCGCAAGGACGGCCGCTGCGCTGCGGCCCAGCAATGCCTGCAAACCGGCCAGATCACCCTGTCGCCACAACCGGGCGACAACAGGCCCAAGCGCCAGATTGACCGCCAGAAGAGGCAGCGCGACCAGCCGCGCCACCCGAAGCGCCGCCCCGAAGAGCGCCGCGCTTTCCGGTGACCCCATCAGGCCCGAGATCCAGAGATGCGCCTCGACCAGGGCGGCATTGGCCGCAACGAGCAGCCAGAGCGGAAGGCTCATTCGGACCACCGGCGCCAGGCTGACGCCCGGTCTTTCCGGCAATGTCGCCGTTTCGCGCCGCATCGGCACCAGTGCCGCGAGGCCCGCCAGCACCGCCGCCCCCGCCGCAAGTTCTGTCACCGCTATAAGGCCGGGTGAACCGCCCAGCACCAGCAGGCCCAGCAACGCCATGGCCAGCAAAAGGTTGTAAAGAAAGGTCTCGAACAGGCCGAAAAGCCCCACGCGCCCCATCGCCCGCAGGCCATGGGCGATGGCCTGTCCACAGGTTCGCGCGCCTAGCCACAGGAGGACAAGCACGGCCAGGAGCAGGCCCGCACCATCCACACCGGCAAAGGCGGCAACCCTGTCAAACTGGGCAAGCCCGATCACCGAGACGGCCAGAAGGACGATGCCGATATAGACCCCCATGCCACGCAGCACGGGGCGTACACCGCCAGCATCGAGACCGCCACCGAGCGCCTGTGCGACAAGCGGCACCGCACTGTGGGTCGTTCCGGCCATGGCAAGCAGCGCCGCGACCTGCACCAGGCTGGCCAGAAGAAAGAAGCTGCCCAGCGTGTCGAGCGGCAAGAGCCGAGCCAGAGCCATGTTGATGACAAGGCCCAGAAACATGGTCGCCACACGGGCCGCCCCCACAAGGCCGCTTGCCCGCAGGACGCCGCCACCCGGGGCCTTTGCGTCAGCCATCTGCGGCCTCATAGCCTGCCCGAGCCAGCAGCGTCGGACCGATTGCGGCCATCACCCTGTTGGCCTGATCCGGCGTCAGGCGCGCTCGCCAGCCTGCCACCTGCCCGCCCCGGAAGGTCGGCGCGGTTGTGTCGAACACCCCGGCCATGCGGGCGCGCCTGTCCTCGGTCAGTTGACACCCGAGGTGATCGGCAATCGCCTGCAATGTTGCGCTTTGGGCCGCCGCAGAGCCGCCGCCGCGCGGACCTACCAGGTCTTCAAACCGAACAAGCAGCGTGCCGGGGTGCGTGTCCCAATCCAGCACGCTTTCGATAGCCTGTTTCAGGGGCAACAACGTCAGCCCGTCCCGGCCAGTTTCCCCGCCGTTGATGACAAGATCCACCCGCTGTTCCGGGCACAGCGCCGCGAACCGGTCCTGCAGGAAGTGCCGCCATCCCCCGGCATCCAGAACGAAGGGCACCATCGACGCCACGACCGCCCGCGGATCGCGTATGATCGTGACCGAACGGAGTCCGGCCTTGGTCATCAGTTCAGCGGTTATCGGGTGATACGGTATATGCGCCTTGACGAAGCTGCCCGGCGCGCGCGGCGCCAGCCGCCGCGCCAGCGCGGCCTTGTCCAGGGAGCGCGGCGTGAAGACCCCGACCGGGACCCCGCCAGCACTGCGCGGATCGGCACCTGGCAGGCACATTCGGGCCCGGCGCCAGGCTGCGGCGCTGCGGGTGTCGAGGAACGCCGGCGGCGTCAGGCCCAGCCTGTCCCCGGCACGTCGCACCAGCGGGCGCGTGGCCTCCCAGTTGCGCAAGCCAAGCAATTCCAGCGCCCGTTCCAGCAGGTGCGTCCCGCTTTTCGGCAGCGAGTTGATCAGGACACCGCCTTCAGCCATGGCTGGCCCCGTCCGCGACGCCAAGGTCGAAGGTCGCCATGGCCACCTGCCGAAAGAAGCGGTCACGCCGCCGGGCGAGCCATTGCGAGCCAGCCCGCGGCGACGGCGCCCCTGCCCGACGCGCATGGCACAGCGCACGGGCGAAAACCTCGGGGCTGTCTGCCATCCGGACATGGTCGGGGACATCCCGGATGTCCCGCAAGGCGACGGAAGTCGCAACCATGGGGCGGCCTGCCGCTATGCCCTCGATCGTCTTGAGCTGAACGCCCGACCCCACCACGGCCGGAGCAGCCAGCACATGGCACTCCTGCATGAACCGCCCCGCATCCGGGACCCGGCCCAACCCGACCAGCCGTGGATCGACCCGATCCAGACCCTCGGAACCTGAACCGGCGACGGCGATGCGAAGCCCCTTCGGTAACCTCGGCAGCACCTTGTCAAGGAACCATTGCAGACCGGTGCGGTTTACCTCCCAGTTCCAGCTGCCGATCATACCGATATCGTAGGACGGAATCGCCAACGCTTCACCAGCGACGGCCTGTCCGGGCAGGTCGAACACCCGCAACCTGCCGGGATCCGGGGACAATTGCCCAAGCGCCGCTGCATCCGCGCGTGTCAGGCACCAGGTCTGGCACGAGCGGTGCAACAGGCGCCGTTCCAGCGGTTCGAGCAGCGCCGCCTCGCGACGGTAGAGCCAACCAGCCGGGCCGCCGCGATACTCTGCCATCGTGCTGTAGAGCCGATGTTCGACGTTATGCGCCAGGAAGATCCGGTTGCGCGGCAGGCCCCGCAGCGCGTCGAGCCAACCCATATGGGCGTGATCCAGGACCAGAAGATCGGCGGCCTCCGGTTTGGCTGCGGCCAGGGCATTGCGATAGGCGCGCGAGGTGAACTTGACATTGGTCAGCGGCGCGCCCAGGGCCAGCGCCTGCCCCGCCCAGACAGAGCGCCGCCAACCAGCCTCGGCCAGTTCGATGGGCCGCGTGCCCGCATCAATCCAGCCCTTGCCTTGCGCGGCGACAGCCCCGGGCCGGCGATACCCTACCACGTGCACCTCATGGCCAAGGGCGGTCAGCGCCTCCAGAAAATTCAGCGTGGCGATTTCACCGCCGGTGCGCCGTTCATGGGGCAAAACGGTGGTGGCGAACAGGATCCGCATCAGCGCCCCGGCGCCGCGCCGCCTGGCACCGGTCTCGGCGTGTCGATCTGGGGGGCGCCGTGGTTCATGATAATCCATCTTAAAGTGCGTCAAGATGAAAATGCACAACTTTACCGATTACTCAACACTCATGAGGCGAGCTGTCTTCTTTTCGACGCCCTGAAAGGCCCGCAATGGCCAGACCCGTTCGCAACGCAAGCCGCCGGATCAAAAGCCACGCTTGCCGCACAACGGCCGCACGCGACGCTCTTGTCAGGGAGCGATGGTCGCGGCCCGCTCACGCAGGGCGAATTTCTGGATCTTTCCGGTCGATGTTCTTGGGATGGTGTCGAAAACGATACGGCCCGGCACCTTGTAGGGCGCGAGGTGATCGCGGCACCACATGCGCAACGTGGTTTCGTCAATGTCCTGGCCCGCATTGAGCTCGACAAAGGCGCAAGGGGTTTCGCCCCACTTCTCGTGCGGCATGGCGACAACCGCCGCCACGGCGACAGCCGCATGCCGGTAAAGCGCCTCCTCGACCTCGATGGACGAGATGTTCTCGCCCCCCGAGATGATGACATCCTTGGACCGGTCCTTGAGCTGGATATAGCCATCGGGATGCACGACACCCAAATCACCCGAATGGAACCAGCCGCCCGAAAGGGCCTTTTGCGTGGCCTCCGGGTTGCGGAAATAACCCTTCATCACGACATTGCCGCGGAACATGACCTCGCCCATGGTCTCGCCATCGCGGGGGACGGGCTGCATCGTCTCGGGGTCCAGCACGTCCAGTTGTTCCAGTGGCAGGTAGCGCACGCCTTGCCGGGCTTTCAGCCGGGCTTGTTCCCCAGCGGACAGGTCCGACCAATCGCCATGCCATTCATTGACCACGGCCGGGCCGTAGGTTTCGGTCAGACCGTAAAGATGCGTCACGTCGAACCCGGCGGCGTCCATGCTGGCCAACAGGCTTTCGGGCGGCGGAGCGGCGGCCGTGAAGAACTGCACCCGGCGATCAAGCGCGCGCTTTTCCTCGGCCGGTGCGCTTTCGATCAGGGACATGACGATCGGCGCGCCACACAGATGCGTCACCCCTTCCTCGGCCAGGGCCCGCCAGATCGGCTCGGACCGAACCTGCCGCAGGCAGACATGGGTGCCCGCGATGGCCGACAACGTCCAGGGGAAGCACCACCCATTGCAGTGGAACATCGGCAGGGTCCAGAGATAGACGCTGTGCTTGGCCATCGAGGTGGTCAGCGCGTTGCCCTGCGCAAGCAGGTAAGCGCCCCGGTGGTGCGAGACCACGCCCTTGGGGTCGCCCGTGGTGCCGGAGGTGTAGTTGATGGAAATCGCGTCCCACTCATCCTCGGGCACGAGCCATGCAAACTCTGGATCGCCCGAGGCCACGAGAGCGTCATAATCCTCGGCCCCGTCGATGGCGCCGGGGCCGGTATATTCGGGATCGTCGTATTGGATCACTTGTGGCGTAACCTCGGCCAAGGCCAGGGCCTCATTCATCAAGGGCGCAAATTCGCGGTCCACGATGACGATCTTCGCCATGGCGTGATCCAGTTGGAAGGCGATGATCGCAGCATCAAGGCGCGTGTTGATCGAATGTAGAACCGCGCCGCACATCGGCACGCCGTAATGACATTCCAGCATGGCGGGCGTGTTGGCCAGCATCGCCGAAACCGTGTCGCCCCGCCGCATGCCCCTCGCGGCCAGGGCCGAGGCCAGTTGTCGCGCGCGGGCGTAGAAGTCGCGGTAGTTTCGGCGCAGGGCGCCATGCACGATCGCCGTATGGTCGGGAAAGACGCTGGCCGCGCGTTCCAGGAACCCAAGCGGCGTCAGCGGTTGGTGATTTGCCGGTGTCCGCTCCAGGCCGATGTCATAGGGGTTGCCAGTCATGTCTAGCGATCCTGCCAACGGGGCGCGCGCTTCTCGATGAAGGCACCGATGCCCTCTTCGGCATCATGGGCCAGCATATTGTCGACCATGACCTGGCTGGCATAGTCATAGGCCTCGGCCAGCGGCATTTCGCGCTGCGCGTAATAAGCGCGCTTGCCGGTGGCCAGGGTCATGCTTGATTTCGAGGCGATCTTGCGGGCCATCTCCATTGTCGTGGCCTGCAATTCCGCCTCGGGCACGGCGTAGTTCACCAAGCCGATCTCGGCGGCACGGGCGGCGGGCACCATATCCCCGGTCAGCAGCATTTCCATGGCGTGCTTGTTGGTGGTGTTACGCGACAGGGCCACCATGGGGGTCGAGCAGAACAGCCCGATATGCACGCCGGGGGTGCTGAATTTCGCGGTCTCCGCCGCCACGGCCAGATCGCAGCTTGCCACCAACTGGCAGCCCGCGGCGGTGGCGATGCCGGTCACCTCGGCGATCACCGGCTTGGGGCAATTGACGATCCCCTGCATGACGCCGGAACACTGGGCCATGACGCGCGTGAAATAGGCCCGGCCGCGATCTTCGGCGTCGCGCCCGGCGGTCATTTCCTTGAGGTCGTGACCGGCGCAGAAGGCCGGGCCGTTGGCGGCCAGAACGATCACACGGACCGCCGGGTCTTTTCCTGCCCCGGCGATGGCCTCGCCCAGTTCCGACAGCATCGCTTCGGACAACGCGTTGCGTCGCCCGACGTCATTGAGGGTCAATCGCAGGATGCCGTCCTCCGAAAGGTCGCGCAGCAGAATGATGCTTTCGTTCTTCATGACGCAGGTCCCTTTGAGCCGATCAGTTGACGTTGATTTCCACGCTGTCAGCCAGCGTGTTGGCGATGAAGCAATAGCGGTGCGCGCGGTGCTGCATCTCGTCCAACTTGTCCGGTGCGACCGCAAAGCCGGTGTCGAACCGCACCACCGGGTTCAGGTCGATCCGCGTGACCGACATCTGCCCCTTGGGGTTCTTGCCCAGATGCGCCTCGGCATAGTCGTGGTAGCTGGCCACGGGCCAACCGGCCTTGGCGCAAAGCGCCAGGAAGGTCATCATGTGGCAGCTTGACAGGGCCGCGGCGAGCGCCTGTTCGGGGTTGGTGTGGTCGGGATCTCCGCCCCAATCGGGGGCGGAGTCCACTTGCACCTCGTAGGTGCTGTTGTACTGCACGGTGTGGGCGTTGGAATACTTGCCGGTTTCCAACGCCGGTTCGTCGCGGTGCCAGTGCAGTTCGACCGCGAGATCGGAGAGGGTCGCCGCCTTCATGCCGTGGCCTGCGCGTCGATGGCGGCACCGGTCGCGGCAATCTGCTTGCGCGGGTCGAAGAAGGGCTTTTCCACGACGGTCGCGGTGGTTTCGCCGGCCTGGGTCAGGATTTCCAGCTGGGTGCCCAGTTCGGCGGCCTCGACCGCGACCATGGCCAGCGCGATGTTCTTCTTCAGGCGCGGCGAGTAGACCGCCGAGGTCACCTTGCCCACGGTCTCGCCTTCGTGGTTGATGGACCAGAACGTGGTGTTCGGGCCGGTCATCGGCTCGCCGTCGATGATCAGGCCAACCTGCTTGCGGGTCACACCGTTGTCACGGATGCGTTGCAGGGCGAACTTGCCGATGAAATCGGCCTCCATGTCGAGGTTCACCAGACGATCAAAGCCCAACTCGAAAGGGTTGGTCGTGATGTCGGCATCGGCGTGATAGGACAGCATGCCACCTTCGATCCGGCGAATGGTCGAGGTGTGGCCGGGCTTGAGGCCCATGGGCAGACCAACGGCCATGATCCGCTCCCACAGGGCGTCGCCATAGGCAGAGTCGCGCAGGTAGATCTCGTAGCCCAACTCGCTGGACCAACCGGTGCGCGAGACGATCAGCGGGATGCCGTCCAACTCGGCCTCGATGAACCAGTAATAGCGCAGGTCCATGATCTCGGGGCCGAAGAGTTCCTGCATGATTTCGCCCGATTTCGGGCCCTGAAGCTGCAGGGGCGATACATCCGGCTCCGTGATGGACACATCCAGCCCCGAATGCACGGCAACGCCCTGCGCCCAGAGCAGGATGTCGCTGTCGGCCAGCGAAATCCAGAAGTGATCTTCGGCCAACTTGAGCAGGATCGGGTCGTTCAGGATGCCGCCCTCGGCATTGGTGATGAGGATGTATTTGCACTGGCCCACCGCCATGGTCGACAGGTCACGCGGGGTGAGCATCTGCATGAATTTCGCGGCATCTGGGCCGGTGATTTCAACCTGGCGCTCGACGCCGACGTCGCACAGGATCGCGTCGTTCACGAGGTTCCAGAAGTTCTGTTCCGGATCACCGAAATCGCGCGGGATATACATGTGGTTGTAAACCGAAAACCCCTGGGCGCCCCACCGCACGGTGGCGTCGAAGTAAGGCGATTTCCGGATTTGAGTGCCAAAGCCAAAGTCTTGAGATTGCATGATGTTCTCCACCCTCATTCGAGCTTCGGGCCCCGCCCTAGGCTGCGTTGTCTCCTGAGGCGGATGTAGAGTGTTTGCGCCGATCCTGTGGGCTGAAGTTGCGGGATTTTGCAGACCGTTCAGGCTTGGATTCAGGGCTTTACGGACCGATTGGACCAACTTGCCAAATCGCGACATCGGCGATGTCGCAAACCTTATTTGCTGCCATGAGCCACCAGCTTGGCGAGGTTGGGTTGCTCGGCCTTGATCAGGCGCGTGGCGAAATAGGTCATGTAGCGGTCAATGGCCAAATCCGCCGACAAGAGATCATCCATCAAGCTCTGGAACGACGAAAGCGTCGGGCAGACCACGGTCATCACATAATCGATGCCGCCCCCGGTCGCGACGCAGTTGATCACCTCGTCGACCTGCTTGATGTAGTTTTCGAACCGGTCGAAATCGGCCTTGCGATGATGGGTCAGCGACACCGTGACCACCACACGGGTCGCGTCGACCACCCGCTCCAGCGCGATATCGGCGTGATAACCGCGGATATAGCCCGCCGTGCGCAACCGGGTCAGCCGCGCCCAGCACGGCGTCGCCGACAGGTTCACGATCTCGGCCAGTTTTGTCTTGCTCAGCTGCCCATGCTTTTGCACCGCGCTGAGAATGCGAATATCTGTCGGATCGAGCCCTTGCCGCTCTCGCATCTTTGTCCGCCTTGTCGACTGAGCGTCACGCCACCCGCGTCGCAAACGGCGCGGTACGATTCGTTGCAACATTATGACGCCAAGCCAACCGGGAACGAAGCACTTTTGCGACCTCTTGAGGAAAACCAGCGTCACCGACCATGACGGCCCACTTTGATGCCACGGTCAGCCGGGCGGCGCAGATCGCCACGTTTGCTTCGAACGTCCTTCCCCGGTTGCGGACACCCCCTACCGAGGGACCTGGCCACCGCCAATCGCCCGAGTTGTAACGGGGCGCTTCGCCTGTCGGCTGCACGCGCCCTGTGAGGCGGCGATCGGTGTAAGACCCGATCACATGGCCGGTTGCAGTCCCGCACGCTGTCCTTCAATACCACGACCTCCATGGGCCGGCTGACGCTGAACATCCTGCTCAGCTTCGCCCAGTTCGAGCGCGAGGTGATCGGCGAACGGATCTCCGACCGCTACGTCAGCCGCCTCCTGCGCCTTGCATGGCTGGCACCGGTCGTCCTCGAGCGACTGGTCGTGCGCCGCGAGCCCTGCGCGATCAGCCTCTACGACCTTTGCTTCGTCGCGTCCCTGCCTTGGGAGGAGCAGTCGGTGCGAGTGTTCGACTGAGAGTCAGTCAAGTAAGCCCTGAACGCTGTCACCTTCACAGCAAGCGTTGCATCCGAAAGCGGAGTACCTTGCCGTGTCGGCACGAAATAAACTCCACGCGGTAGGCGTCCTTCTTCTGCTGATCCTTCCGCAGCAGGAACGATGGCGCATCCCAGAAATCGTCTATCTTCACGCCTCCCTTCGCCATCGCCTTCTTCGAGAAGGTTAGGTCCAGCCTGGCTCGCGTTCTCGAGTTCCGAAACGTGAAGACAAAGCGGCCAGGCCCATCCTGGAGGTCATCTAGGTCATAGATGTCCAGAGTTTGCCCGTGACGATCTTTTATGACGATCGAACCGCGGACGGCGCGCGGCGCCTTCAATGGACGATTGCTGTTATCGGTACATGGATGCTTCGGCCACGGCCAGCCGAGGTCGTCAAAGAACACCCGGCCACCGTAGCGGCTCTGGTAGTAGAACACCTTCTCCCCACATACCGGACAATAGGCGTTGGGATTGACGTAGGATTCAACTGATCTGAAAGGCGCATTGGACAAAGGGCTGGACGTCGCGGCGGAGCACCAGCCCCCATTGAGGTGTATCGGCTTGAGAACGCCGTCTACGTGCCGAAACACGATTGGTTCGCCGCAAGTCCAACAAGTCGCCAAAGTCTACCTTTCAATCAGACTCCATATTTCCCAATGATACCGATGGCTTGCCAGCGCTGTCTACATTCGCAAAGGTTGTTGACCCGTCCTTCAGTGAAAGCTGGCCTGAAACGACGTCGGCGTAAGCGAGACATGCGCATCGAGTGGCGGGTAAAGCTCGAACGCCCGCGGCTCGCGCGAGAAATTCCACATCCGGAAAAGGCACCACTCCGCGCGCCGTTCGTCGGCAACGGCCAGCTCGTTGCGCGTGATGTGGAAGGGCGTCCGTTCCCAGCCGTTCGTCGTCTTAACCTCGATCAGGCGCGGCCGGCCATCCGGCGCGTAGCTCGCAATGTCGTAGCCCGCGCCATCGCCGTCCTCTTCCGAGACCCAGCGGACCTTGCGCGCCAGGTCATCGCGCCCCGCGGCTTTCAGCGTGGCGTGCTCATGGGCCAGGACACGTTCTTCGCCAGCGCGGCCGAGGGCACGATTGCGTTCGTCGCGGCCCGCCACGTCGAACTTCCTGACGATGTGCAGCATCTGGTCCAACTCTTGCGGAGGAGGCTGGTTGGAGAGCGTGGGCAGAGGACCGATCCAGATCGGTGCCGCCTCGCGCATGCCGGTCGCAGGGGGCATGCCTGGCAACCGGCCGAGCCAGTCCGGGTGCAGCGCCAGCCACCGCGCCACCGCATCGACCAGCGTCATCTGGAAATTGAAGGCGGGCTTGTAGCCGGGGATCCAGTCCTCGCCGAGCCCCTTGAGCACCGCGCTGATGTTCTGGTGCTTGAACTCGACCGATCCCTCAGACCGGTCGTTCAGAAGCGGCAGGAGCGCCCGGCGATGCTCGGCTTTGCTGTAGCGGCGCCCGGTGATGTCGTCGGCCAGCATCGCGAAATAGTCCGCGACGATCAGGTCGTTTTCTTCATCGGTCCAGGGGCCACTCGCCATGCTGCCAGGCTAGAGGCGCGATGTGCGTTTGTCATCAATGGCTTCGTTGAGCCCGTCGCTGAATGCTCCGCCACCGCTACGCGCCGTTCTGCCAGCGCACCCATCGGCTACGCCTCCTGCATGGTCGGTCTCCGTTCCGGTCGATAGCGATGGAAACAGGGCGCGCAGTTTCGGCGGGCTTGCGAGTCAGGCCATTGGAAAAGCAAGGAGATTTTCGACCGAACCGAAATCGGCGCGGTTCGCCCGACCAGAGACGAGAGACCATTCAGAGACGGAAATCGCTGTGTGCCCGCGTCTCAGCGGTTCGCACCCATACGGCAAATCCCTTTGAATAAGGGAGAACATCCGCCTCGGACGGGCGGCCTGAACGGGTTCGCAAGGGTGATGGTGGCGGATCGGAAGTCCTCCTAATATCTGTTCATGACTATTCACCGGAGTCACAAAGCATCATAAAAGTACGTATTATTGTAGATACTTGGAACCCGACCTCACCGCGATTGTCCGCTGCAGTTCGCCAAAAGTCAGCCTATTTTAGGGGAACGGTTTTGGTAACGGAAGTGGAGGGCCGACAGAATGCCAAAGAAGGTAAAGAACGCATTGACTCCGCTGCAGGTCCGGAACGCAAAGCCGGGGCGGCATGCTGATGGCGGAGGGCTGTACCTGCTTGTCAAGGCGAGCGGTGCACGGTCGTGGGTCTTCCGCTTCCGCCTCAACGGGGTGTCGCGCGATATGGGCCTGTCACGTTGCCCAGAGGCAATCGCATTGTTGGAGAAGTCCCAGAAGGACGAGCTCTCGCTAGCGGAAGCACGCGACGTAGCTGCGATCTACCGAATGAAGGTGAAAGCGGGCATTGATCCGCTCCTAGAACGGCAGGAGGCTGCCGCTCGGCGCGCTGAGGAAAGCGCTCTGCGTGAAGCAGAACAAAAGACTTTCAGAGATGTCGCCGGTGACTACCTTGCCTCTCACGAGACCACATGGCGCAACGCCAAGCATCGACGACAATGGTACAACACACTGCGAGATTATGTCTATCCCACGATCGGGGATATGGCTGTGAAGGATGTTGAGACACAGCACGTCTTAGAAATCCTAGAACCGATCTGGACCACCAAAAGCGAGACCGCAAGCCGGCTACGCGGCAGAGTCGAGAACATTCTCGACGCGGCAAAGGTTAAGGGTTACCGCACTGGCGAAAACCCCGCGCGCTGGCGCGGCCACCTTGATAAGATCTTGCCGCCACGCAAACGCCTGTCTCGCGGGCATCATGCAGCCCTGCCCTATCAACACGTCCCACAGTTCATAGCCAACCTTCGGTCACACTCGGCAACAGGCGCCCTCGCTCTCGAATTCCTCATCCTAACCGCAGCCCGTACCGGCGAGGTGATCGGCGCGGAGTGGGACGAGATCAGCTTTGATGCCCGAACTTGGACCATACCGGCAATGCGCATGAAGGCGGGCCGTGAACACCGCGTACCTTTGTCTGAACGCGCCTTGGATATCCTGCACCAAACGCAACAACTTGGTGGGACGCACCTCTTCCCCGGACAACGTGGCAAGGCCATGTCAGGCATGACGATGTCGATGCTTCTACGCCGCATTGAGAATTCGGTGACGGTTCACGGATTTCGTTCGAGCTTCCGGGACTGGGCATCAGAGACGACATCATATCCAAATGAAGTCTGTGAGGCTGCGCTGGCGCATACGATCAGCAATAAAGCCGAAGCTGCCTACCGGCGGGGAGATCTCTTTGCCAAGCGACGTCAGCTCATGGATGAATGGGCAGACTATTGCGCCAGCTCCGTGATACCCACAGAGGATGCAGAGGCGGTTTAGCGTCATGTCAGAAGCAGCGGAACGAATTTCTTTAACGAGCGCGTTGACACTCGCCGCATTCGGCGTCGAGGTCTCAGGAGAGCGGTTTGCAAAGGA
Source organism: Salibaculum griseiflavum (assembly GCF_003129565.1). Taxonomy (GTDB): domain Bacteria; phylum Pseudomonadota; class Alphaproteobacteria; order Rhodobacterales; family Rhodobacteraceae; genus Salibaculum; species Salibaculum griseiflavum. The sequence goes on along the minus strand of NZ_QETF01000005.1, from coordinate 117,151 downwards.
ACTGAATACGAAACATTTCGGCTTCACGCGGGAAGAAGCATTCTCAAAATTGACCGATGCGCTCGACGCGCTTCTACAGAAAGCGGACTCGGGGAGGCTTGTCTTGCACGGTAGATTTTCGCGTGAGGCCAATGCCGACGGGACCGAAGAGATCGCGCGCCTCCCGCCCGACAGCGCGCTTTCTTACAAAGCTTTTGATTATCGTATAGACGGCCTCCGATTTGGCGACACTGCTCTACTATGGTTCAGCCCAACAGAGGACCCTTACCGACAGCCCAGCTTCGCGCGCCCCAACCATTACCGTGACATTACCGTGGTGCGCGGGCAGCTTCGCAAGTTTCTTGGCACTGGCAGCTCGCCGTACCTGCAGGAAACTAAACCACAGCCACTTTCGGGTGCCGACCTGATGGCTTGGTGGGATGGGCTATCTAAAGAACAAAAGGGCATGTCACGCGAAAAGCTGTGGGAGTTGGCCAAAAATAGCCACCCAAACCATAAGGTTACGCGAGAGCGCGTACGTAGGCTCGGCGGCCCGCGCGAACCGGGTCGACCAAAATTGGCCAAGAAATAACTGGCCGATTAACGGCCAATTTGGGCGGCCGAATTTCCTCTGAGAATGTCCAGCAAACGCCACCACACGGAGCTGGACATGACCACACCTGCACGGACCAAACGCCTCGGATACCGCGTCTGGGAATTCTGCGACGCGACCGGTCTTGGACGGACCAAGGTCTACGAGCTGATTGCACAGAAGCGCCTTGACGTGGTTCGGGTCGGCCGGTGCACGATCATCACCGCAGATAGCGCTGAAGCCCTCTTTCGGGATCTGACGGGAGAGGCAGGATGATTGTTCCTTGTGAGCCTCCACGCCCAAGCCTTCTGAGCAGCTAGTCGAGCCAAAAAAAATGGAACAGACTGGCTTCCCGCCGCACGGCGGGGAGAAGGGAGAGGTGCGCTCTCCCAACCCCAGACGTGCGCATATCTCGATCATCGAGTCGAGTCATCGACCCGTTGTGAAGACCTTTCGGTGGCGAAACGACGCCATCGAAAAGCAGCACGGCGCGCAGATCAGCAAAGGGCGCGCGATGACGGTTGAGGCAGATACAGCGGCTGACCTGCTCCGTGTCGTCGAGCACCTTGGGCCAAAGCAAGCACTGGCTCTGGGTGTGTTGAGCACGGCTAACCAATGGATACCACTTGCGAGCACTGCTAACGCGAAGCCGGGCGAGATTACCCGTACTCTCAAGTGGTTTTCATTCCACGAAGGCCCGGGGTGGTGCCTGTTCGATATCGATACAGACGACATGCCGGACAGCCTTGTCCGCAAAAAAGGCAACCGTGAATGGTGGGATGTGATCACGGAACTCGTCCCCGAGCTGCAGGGCTGTGAGCACTTGGTGGTGCCATCTTCCTCAGCTGGCATTGTTCCACCAAGTGGCGTCGCCAGCGAAGCTCAAGGTCTCCATGTCTACGTCAAACTGGCCAAGGCCAGTACCTGCAAAGAGCTGGTTCAAAAGGTCTATGATCGACTTTGGGCAGCCGGATACGGTTATGTGAAGCTCGCAAAAGACGGGAAACAGCTTCTTCGGACACTCATCGATAAAGCCGTCGCCAGCCCAGAGCGCCTTATCTTTGAAGCCGAGCCAATTGTACTTGAACCACTGGTCCGCAATCCACCCGGCAAACGTCTCCACCCGGGGCCGGCCTTGCGGGACATCGCAGATGCCAATGCGGATAGCGTGTCAGAGCTTCAGGCTGAGGCTGAGGCGGCAACGGGTAATGCAGCCAAGACCCAGCGGAGAAAATATGTAGACGAGAAGGCGACAAAGCTCAGCAAAGAAGCGGGAATTAGCAAAACAGCAGCCCGCAGACGCGTGACCGTCCAAACACGCGACCGCGTTATGGAGGACGATGACACCATAGAGACTGCTCCGGGCAAGTTTGAGCAAGTCGGGGCCCTGTTGGACCGCAAACCGGGCTCCCTTGGTCTGCCCTGCCCGGTTGAAGGCAGCGACTACGGCACGTCAACCGCCTACTTTCATCCCGCAGATGACTATTCCCCAGTACCTCGCATCATCTCGTTCGCGCATGGTGACAAAACGTTCTTCAACTTCGAGCGATATCGCCGGCTTTGGGGGCTGCGCTGGACAGACGGCGGCGACGAGGCACAGGGTGTAGCACCGCAAACAGCCGACGATGCGCAACGGTCGTTGAGCGCGCATGTTCAGCACGCTATACGAGAAGAAATCCTTCCGGCGCAACGAAAAAGCCGAGGGAAAGAGGGGCAAGGTGCGCCAGAATTGCTTTTCAGCGCCAGCGTGGGAGTAGACAAATCCTCCGTAATCGACGAAAATGTACCTCTCACACTCGCGCAAGGGAAGCGCGATTTGATCGTCGTCCCGACGATAGAGCTTGCAGAAGAGCGCTGTACGAGTCTTTCAAATCTCTATGGCGACATCGCCGGGGTATGGCGGGGAATTGACCAACCCGACCCAAATCAACGAGCCCAGAAAATGTGTCTTAGATCTGACGCGGTGAAAGCAGCGCGGGGCCTTGGCGCTGACATATCAGCGATTTGCGGATCAAAAAAGGCGGGGTTTTGTCCATACCACCCCGATGGAGCAAGCCACATAACTTGTGGCTATCGGCAGCAAACCCTTCGCAACAAAAGTGTTGTCATCATGGCGGGCACGCAAGCACTCCAGCGCGCTTTGCCTAAAGGTTGTAAGAAGGCGACGGGCTGGCGGCCCGCGGAACTACCCCCTCAAGTGTGGACGCAGCTTGAATTGCTCGACGGGGGGCCAGACGCCGAGATACACAGCGAGCCATACAGTGATCGCGATTTTGATCTTGCCATAATCGATGAGACGGATCCATCCGCTTGGATCGAGGGCGCCGAGGGGCGGGAAGCGCTCCTCCTTTCCGCAACCCGATCCAATTTCGCCAATCTCCCAGCCTCCCCCGAAAAAACCGTGGTTCTCGAATTCATAGATCAGCTCGGCCATCTGATCGCTGACTGTGACCTGCTTTTCCCCGATTCTGGGTTCTTGGCCAATTTTGGGGATAACCTGAGGCAGGTGCTGGCCGCGATTTGGGAGTTGATACCTGATGTTCCCAAACCCGCAGAGCTGCGCCAGCTTGATGCGTCGGACATACGAATGGCCTATGCAGAACAGCTCGCATTGCGGGCGTCATGCCTGCACCTATCCCACATCCTTAAAGCCTTCGAAAACGCGATTCACGGCCAATGGAGCCATTGTCGACACGTCGAGTTCCACCGGCAGAGCTCGGGAGATGTTCACGTGTCAGTGCAATCGCGTAAAGACATCCACTCAGCACTCGCGGACGTCCCCAAACTTCTGTTTGACGCCACCGCGCAGAAAGAGCTGCTGGCAGGTGTATTCCCAAACCTACGGCAGGTCTGTGATGTGCGGGCACGCGACGGTGAGGGGGTCCGGCGGTGTCAGCTGCGCGACAGCGCGGTTTCCATGACAGCACTCCGCGAAAACCCAACATGGCCGGCGCGGGCTTTGTTGCTCGCGTCGGTGGTGGAGCGCAGCTGTGGGAAGACGGGACTGATTTCCACCAAAGACCTAATGGCAAAGATAGAGACCGGCATCGACCCAGAGGATCAACTCGAGACAGGCCACCTCGGGGCGGTAAAGGGCGTGAACCGCTTTGAGGATTGTAACGGGCTTATCGTCTGCGGGCGTCTCGCGATACCCCCCAGTGCCGCAGAGCGTACGGCTGCGGTTTTGCTCGATCAGGACATCCTACCGACAGGGGCAAAACACTTCCCAAAAGCAAAAGGATACATTGCAGGCCGTAAACCGGGCACAGGCTGGCCAGTCGAAACCGACACCCATGAAGACCCTGCTGCCAACGCAGCGCGGGCTTCGGTTACCGAGGACCAGCTTGAGCAGGCGCGAGGGCGGGGGCGCAATACACGCCGGACCGTAGAGAACCCCATCATCGAACATCTATTTACAAACGTTCCAACACACTATCCCGTCGACGCCACGTACACTCTCGAGGAGGCGCAGGCGGCGCTTAGCTGGCCCACGCTACTGCTTACGTCAGACGCTTGGGTGGCGGATGGCGCGGGCACTGCTATCGTGGGGGTTATGCTTCGGGCCGCCCTTCAGAAGGCTCAAAGGCGGGAATCCCTATATAGATTACTAATAGGAAATCCCGCCTTTGAGAGTCCCGACCGCGCCGCCAAATGGCGCAAAGACCAGCTGGCCGACAACCCCGAGCTTCAGCGTTTCGTCGACCGGACAGACAAACAATTTGTCAACCGGGCCCCGACGGTGGACATCCTCTACACGCCATTCCCGATCCACGACTTCCGACCCGTCAGAGCCAAGGTCCAAGGCGCACGCTACTACGCCCAGCTCTACGTGCGCACCGCCCCCGACCAGACGCCCCAAGACGCCCTGCGCGCGTTGCTCGGCGATCTGGCCGAGCAGGTAGAGATCGAGTGCGGCTGATCAGCCCTTGAACTGGTCCTTCCAGTCCGGATCGAGCCACCCATGGGCCACGGCCCGCGCTGCGATGTCCTTGAGCTCTGCGCGGATCTGCCGCCCGACCTGTGCCCGACGCTTGGCCTCAGCCCGCTTCTCCTTCGTCAGCCGCCCATGCGTGGTGTGGGCGGCCGCGATCCGTGCTCTGCCTTCCTCGGTCCGTGGACCTGTGCTCTTGCCGCCGTGAAGACGGCAGCGGGCTTTGCCGCGCAGAGCTGGCTTCTGGCATGGCGTGCCTTTCCGAGTTCTGGCCCCACAGCGCTGCCCGGGCCAGTCCGGGCCGAAGCGCGTAGCCTTGCCGATCTGGGTGCCTTTGGTGAACATGGGTGAGCCTCAGTGTAATGCCGTCTTTGAGGTGTTATAGTATCACATTTACTGCAGCAGCGACAGGGTGCGGGTTCCAAGGTCCGAGACCCGAGGCCCAAGGACTAAACCACAGGGGGGCCCCCGTCCAGCGCGCTTCATGGATTACGATCGTCACTCTTCGCAGCTTGGATCATCGGCGCTGCTGTCGTTCTCACGAGCGAGGTCGGATATCAGCTTGTCACGGGACTGCTTGCGCTCGATGCTGCGCGAGAAGTAGCGGGATACTGGCCAAGCGAATAGCAGGCCGACCAGACTCGAGCCTAGGATAGCTGGCCACGAGTAATAGCCCAGCCACATCACCGCGATGGCGCACACACCAGAAAGCGTCGGGGAAAAAACGCAAAACAACAATACGAGCTCAAGGCGATCCATTTTGGGCCTCCTTTCACCGCATCAAGCTGGGCAGTTCACCAGCCCAACGCAAACCATAGTCAAGACATCGTGAGGATCAGCCCCATATGTCGTGGTCCATTTTCCCCGGCCCTCGGGCCGAGGACCGTGAGCCACGTTCCAAGGCTCAAGCTCCGCAGTAGCAAGCGCCAAGACGTCGTCGCCGGGCCCCGGACAAAGGCCCAAGGACCGCGGGCTAGGCACCTCACGCTGAGAACCAAGTTACACCTACGGACGTCCGAAGCCATCTGGACGCCAACCGAGGGCCAAGTAACGCGAGCACCATGCCCCTGCAAGGAAGTGCGCGCCCCTTGGCCCTTGGATCTTGGCGGCCGGGTATTGCCGAAAATCAGAGCGACTTCAGACACGGTTCAGACCAAATAGTTGACTGTAGGATGGTGAAGTTTAGGCTCCCTCACTGCGAGACGAGGCCCAATCTGGTTACGTCTATCAGCTGGGGGGGAATTCTGATGCAGAAGATTGTACTCGCATTTTGGCTGCTCATCGCAATGAGCTTACCAAGCTGCGGTCAGGAGCTTGACAAGGGCGTTTTTTCTCCAATGTCTCGCAGCCTAAACAGCACGCCACATGGTTACGCGATCATCCCTGACCCTACAGGCTCAGCTCCCACGTCGATGGTTGAACGTTTCGAAGTGCGTCCGGGAGACTGTAGTGAAACGCCGGGGTGGTCGGATTGCGAAAATGATCGAGAACGTTCAGAACTCTCGGCAAAAAAGGACCGTTTGGGCTCTAGCTGGTGGTATGGCTGGTCCATCTTCATTCCCGCGGACTATCCGATAGTTTATCCTACCAAGACTGCCCTCGGGCAGTTCCATCAAGTCGGCGCACAGCCGGCATTCATGTTTCAAAACCATTCGGGCGGTCTGACCATTGATCGAAATTTTGGTCGTAGCACGAACACACACCAACTGATCACTCATGAAGAGATGGTGGGACGTTGGACCACAATTGAGGTCTATGCTGAATGGGGAGCGGAAGGTACTTTTCGGGTCTATGTAAATGGTGACCTAGAGTGGGTCTTTATCGGCACCACCGCAGAAGCAGATCCATATTTCAAATATGGTATATATCGGTCTTTCTTAAGTCGGTACCTAAACCACAGCGGAGAGGCCGAAGTTCCGACGCAAGTGGTCTTGTACTCTAATGTGCGGCAGGCCCGGTCACGTGTCGACCTGCAGTCGGGGTACGATGACGAGTCGTTGCCTGAGAGCGGCTATGTACGGGCAAAGCTTTGGTGGGAATAGGGAACCGAGAAAAGCCTCGAGCGCAAATGGTAGGACGTTTATCGCTATACGGTCAGGATACCCTGATTGACTTCACCCCGAAAAAAGCCCCTATCGCCTTACAGGTAGCGACAGGGGCCAGTTGAAGGAAGTGTTCAAAGATACCTGAACGATTAGACGGTAAACTCCAGTGACGCCCGGTCAAGCCTCACCGTCGCCTGATATGCGCAGCATAATGAAAACAGCCCCCTAACCAGACAAACGCGAGGCGTGCTGATTAGGGGGCAGTTGGAGCGTGTGAACCTTAGTCACGAGCAAAAGGCATAGAAGCTGGACACCAACAGAGAAGCAGAACGCCCGATCGATGCGCGGAAAAACCGCGATTTGTTGCTGGAATGACTCAGATCATCTGCTGCATTTGCTGCCGTATGTCGCTAAAAACCTCAGCGCAAACGCTTGGCCAGACAAGGTGCGACATGACTGACCTTATCGACTACGAGGCGCTGGACGCATATCTGATGTCCGACAGCAGTCCAGACGAGTGCATGATGCTATCGGATATGGATGGCTTTTTGCACGGGCTCGCCTGTGGCCCAAGCCGGGTGCCAAGCGATGAATGGCTCGGCGTTGCATTTGGCACCGATGCCACGACTCTCGCCGGCTGGGTCGTGGAGGCTATTGAGACGCGGTCTGCACAGATCCTATCAAATCTGCAACGAGAGGCCCCTGTGGTGGAGCCAGTTTTCTGGCAGGCGCCAGAAGGCCACCTGATCGCCATGGACTGGTGCGAGGGGTTCATGCAAGCCGTCGCACTTCGGCCAAAGGACTGGTTGCGCCTGACGGAGAGCGGCACGAGCGGCCATCTCTTACAGCCGATCATGACCCATATCTTGGACGAGAACGGGAACTCGGTCCTCGGCATCCCGCAAGAGGACCTCGACGCGGCGCTTGACGATGCCGCGGCCCGGGTCCCGGATGCAGTGGTGAAGATCTTTTTGTTTTGGCAGAGCCTACGCACCGCAGCGCGTTGACACGCCAGTTACGGCAGACCGGTCCAAGGGAGTGCTGCTGTTGCTCAACACTGATGAGAAACGTGCGCCGGCCTCACTGGCCGCCCGTGTGCCGGAAAGGCGCTATAGGGCAATCCAGAAAAGCTCCTAGGTCCAAGGTCCACGTACCAAGACCCAAGCACCAAAGCCCGCCTTCGAACGCGCAGGGCCCCACGCACCGCAGAACGGGTATCGTGCGCCTTGGATCTGGGCCCTCGGCCAATAAGGTGCGCCATCATGTGTAATCAGAGGGTGAGGGCGCCTGCTACTGAACTCCCGTGCGCTAAATCAAGCATTGCGGCTCGCATTAAGCGCGTCGCTTACACCGCTTTTCATCCTCATGGCAAATCTGATTAGTCAGTAGCAGCTTATGTTGCCAAATAGGCCTTCCGAACAGACCGTACCATCACTGCCATAAGTGTTGCCAAAGCTGTCCGTGCTCCAGCTGTTTCCCCGATTGTCGTACGTGTTCCCAAAGCTATCGGTACTATAGGTCGTTCCATCACTGCCATAAGTGTTACCAAAGCTGTCAGTGCTCCAGCTGTTCCCACGGTTGTCGTACGTGTTTCCGAAACTGTCAGTGCTGTAAGTCGTCCCGTCACTACAGTATGTGTTTCCAAACATGTCAGTGCTACAACGCAAGGACTGCGCGCCGACAATAGTGGCGAAGCCGATAGCAAAAGAAAACGTCGCGACTGCTAATGTTGAAAAAACATACATCCTTGAACCCCAAGTCCTATTGTATTTTTTTGTTACCAAGGCAAAAGGACCTGAGTCAACTGACAGTCACCAAGTGACCTGCCTCAGATATAATGTCGCCAGATTTTGCCCTCTGCACACAACTTTTTCGCCTCCCCCCCCCCCGATCCTGCCCCTGCAGTCGCGCAGGCTGCGAGAATAGGGCGGATCGACCCATGAACCCGAACTATCTTGGCCCGGCAGCGCCGATTCTCAGCGTGACAGACCAACTCGACCTGCCTCGGAAATTCACCCTCGGGCAGTTTCAACGTCACGGGGACCGCGATAGCGCTGAAGTACGAAGTATCGCCGTAAGAGTGACTCATCAAGTAACCCGAATGGACCCAGATCTAAGTAGGCCACTACGTGCGTCACGACCCTCGGGTGCAGGCGCTGGATTCTCGAAGGAAGGACCGCGACCGGTGCACAGAGCGCGTCGCGGCTCGGATCATGGTGCTTGCCCCCTGCAGCGTGGCTCTTGGCACTCGAGGCTTGCCCCCAACCAAGACCCAAGGTCCGCGCTTATAGGTCGCCGGCGTTTGCCTGTTGGCCCGTGGACCTTGGCCTTCGTCGCCCGAATGAAACTACCAACGATTTTTTCCGGGCTTCTATCAAACAAGGGGCGCGCTCATGGCGCAGGGGGGGGCTTTTAGGGGGGATGGGGGGCCGCCCACGATCCGTGGCTCAGGGATGGAAGGCTCAAGTAACCCCCGAACCGACTCGGCAGCGTACTTGGCAGACCGAAAAGGTCCTATAAATCACCCCCAGCCAAGGTGGACGTGGCCCAAGACCTTTCACAGCACACCACCCTTTAGGGAACTGTTTTGGTAACCAGCCAATCTAAGGCTGATTTCTCTTTTATTTTCAATGTTTAATGGCGGAGCGGAAGGGATTCGAACCCTCGAGACGGTTTCCCGCCTACACACTTTCCAGGCGTGCGCCTTCGACCACTCGGCCACCGCTCCGCTGGCGGGGATACTCAAAAACACGACAGGAGTGCAAGGGGCTATCGGAAACTAATCGAAACGGGCGCGCCCCGGCGCCGGGTCTCAGCCCTCAAGGTGCAGATGCACGCGGCGGTTTTGCTTGCCCTTCTTCTCGATCTTACCGAGCCGGACGCGGCCGATCTGGGCGGTATGGGCCACATGGGTGCCGCCGCAGGGTTGCAGATCGGCGGTGTTTTCGCCCGTGCCGATACGGACAAGGCGGATCTTGCCGGCCCCGCGCGGCGGCGCGACCGACATCGTCTTGACCAGACCAGGCTGGGCATCCAGCTCGGCCTCGGTGATCCATTCCTCGGAGACATCGAAATCACAGGCGATCAGCTCGTTCAGCGTCGTTTCCAAGGCGTCGCGGTCCTCGGGTGCCTCTGGCATGTCGAAATCCAGGCGCCCCTTTTCGGCGGTGATGGCGCCGCCTGTCACGGGAAGCGGGATCACCACGGATAACAGGTGCAGCGCGGTATGAACGCGCATGTGCCGGTGGCGCCTGTCCCAGTCCAGGGCTTGGTCGAGCCGCGCACCCACGGGCGGCAGCGGGGACGGCTCCGCGGGCACCAGCACCAAGTCGTCCTCATCGCCCTTGACGGTCGTGGCGATCTCGATCTCGCCGCCGTTCCAGCGCAGTTGGCCGCTATCGCCCGGCTGGCCGCCGCCTGTCGGATAAAAAATGGTCCGGTCAAGCACGATCCCGCCCTCGTCGGTCAGGGCGGTGACCCGCGCGGGGGCGGTCCGCATATAGGGGTCGTCGCGAAACAACCAAGTCGTCATCCTGCCTCTCCTGAGTCCGTGTCGGGCCCGTCCGCCGGATCGGCGGGCTCGGTGTCCTGCGGGTCGGCCTCCAATTCCGCGCTTGCAGGGTCGCGCCCACGCAGAGCCTCGGGGTTGCGCAGCCAGATATCACGCTGGGCGAAGGGAATTTCGATCCCTGCCTCGGCGAACCGCTTGGCGATCTCGTGGTTCATCTCGGATTTGACCGAGAGGACCCAGTTCACATCCCGCAGGATGGCGCGGATCTCGAAATCGAGGCTGTCGGCACCGAAGCCCTGGAAGATGACCGCCGGGGCCGGGTTGGCCAGAACCAGCGGATGCCCCTCGGCGACCTCCATCAGGATGCGTTCGACCTCGGCGGTATCCGTGCCATAGGCCACGCCCACCGGCACGATGACACGGCCGACAGAATTGCCACGGGTCCAATTGGTGACCTGACCGCTGACAAGGTCCGCATTGGGGATGATCACGTCCGTCCGGTCGAAGGTCTCGATCCGGGTCGAACGCACGGAGATGTCGCGCACATAGCCCATCTGGCCGCCGACCTCGATCCAGTCACCCTCGCTTATGGGCCGTTCGATCAGCAGGATGATCCCCGAGACGAAATTCGACACGATGTTCTGCAGGCCGAAGCCGATCCCGACCGAGAGCGCCCCGGCCACAATGGCCAACCCGGACAGGTCGATGCCCGCCGTGGTGATGGCGATGACGGCGGCCAGGAAAATCCCCAGATAGCCAACCCCCGCGATGATCGCGTTCTGGCCACCGATGTCGATCCGTGTGCGCGGCAGGATTGACGACCGCAAAGCCCCCTGCAAAAGGCGCGTGACCGTGTAGCCCAACACGAAGACCACCGCGAATGTCAGGAAATCCGTGGGCGAGATATGCGTCTCGCCAAGCGAGAACCCTTCCTGGAACCGGGTCCAGATTTCCGTCAGGTCGGTCTGGCGCGCGCCCCAGACCAGAGCCAGAACGGGCAGCGACGCGACCGCCAGCGCAAAGCCGATCAGAACCGGGATCAGGGCATCCTGCGCGCCATCGTCGATCCCCGACAAGAGCGTGTAAAGATCCACCGACAGGCGTTGCAGGACGATCAGCAGACCCAGCACATAGAGCGTGATCGCCGCCGGCACGACGATCAGTTCCAGCGCCGCAACATAGCCGAGCGCCCCGACGGCCAGGCCGACAACGCCCATGACCAACAGCACCCGCGCCAACAGGCGGCGCATGACGAACCGGAAGCTTCGGGCCGGGTTCTGGTCCGCTTCGCCAGGCTCCTCCTCGTCTTCGACGGCGCTCTTGCGCAGGATCGCGGCCACCCGCAAGAGCGGCACGACCAGCAGGACCCCGAGGACAAACGTCACGACACCGCGCGAGTCGGCATCGAAACCGGTGGCCTCCATGAAATCCGTGACCAGAAGGGTCGCCCCCACCACGTAGCCGAGCAAGGTCATCAGCCGGGTGGCCTTGCCGCGGTATTCCTCGGGGATGTCAAGCGCAGGGTCAGTGCCCGCGACCGTGGGCAGGAACAGCAGCCGCGAGATCCAGTGCCCGACGATCGGGATCAGCGCGGCCAACGGCAGATCTTGCAGGATGTCGAGGCCACGCCGGCCGACAAGGCCAAGCGCCATCACCCCGAAAACCACCAGCATGACACCCAGCATGGGCAGGACCACCTTGCCCAGGGAAATCACGAAGCGCCAGACGCCACGCCCGCGCTTGGACCGGGTCGTGACGCGGCCCTCGAGCCTTTCGGTCCAGCGCTGACCACGCGCCAGCAGCAACAACCCAACGCTCAGGCTGAGCAGCACCACGGGAAGCGCGCCAATCGCCGCCTCACGGCGCACCGGGTTGGACCAGTTCGCCGATATCTCGTTGCGAATGGCACGGTAGCCATCGACAACGTCGGTGAACGCCCGGACCCAACCGGCCGGCAAAAGAGGCGTTTGCACGCGCTTGGTAAGCTGCGCCGCCTGCCTGTCGCGAATGATCGCGTCGATCTCCGAGATCAGGCCGTCGGCGCGGGCATGCGCCTCGGCCGCGAGATCCCCGGGCGCGCTCAGCCGTTCGCGCCGCTCGATCAGCGCTTCGCGCCGGGCGGTGACGCGGGGGTCTTCCTGTTCTGAGGGCTCGCCGAGCGCAGTAATCTGTTCGCGCAGCGTCTCTATGCGTTCGGCGTTGATGCCCTGGCGGCTCAGGAATCTGTCGCGCCAGACGGACAGCTGCGCACGCAGATCATCGAGCGTGGCAGTCGAGACGCGGCCGGCCTCCAGGGCGGTTTCGACACGGTTGGCCGTCTCCTCCCACTCGGGCAGATCGTCAAAGGCCAGTGGCAGGTCGTCCGCGGCGGCGCGCAGGTTCTCAAGGGATTGTCCCGCAGCCGGGTCAGCGGGTTCCTCGGTCGGCGCCGACTCCTCGGCGCCGCTATCGGGCGACAGCAGGCTGCCAACCTGCGCCGTGGCAACCGAGGCGATCCCCAGCAGCCATGCCGCGAGAAGAAGGCGCAAGACGGCGGTCATTGATCCTCGAAAACGCCGGGGATCGAGCGCGGCGCGGCTTCGAGGAAGCCGGGCAGCGGCAGACCCTTCTCGCGCAGGAAATCGGGATTGAACAGCTTGGACTGGTAGCGCGTGCCGTAGTCACACAGGATGGTCACGATGGTGTGGCCCGGCCCCATCTCGCGGGCCATGCGCATGGCGCCGGCCACGTTGATCCCCGAGGACCCACCAAGGCATAGGCCCTCGTGTTCCAGCAGGTCGAAGACTATGGGCAGCGCCTCGGCATCGGGAATATTGTAGGCCATGTCCGGCGTGAACCCTTCGAGGTTCGCGGTGATCCGCCCCTGCCCGATCCCCTCGGTGATCGAGCCACCTTCGGCCTTGTGTTCGCCGGTGGTGTAGTAATTGTAGAGCGTGGCCCCGTCCGGATCCGCCAGCCCGATCTTCACACCCTTGGGCTGCAGCGCCATGCCGACACCGGCCATGGTGCCGCCCGACCCCACGGCACAGATAAAACCATCGACCTTGCCCCCGGTCTGGTCCCAGATTTCCGGGCCCGTCGTTTCGATATGGGCCTGCCGGTTGGCCACGTTGTCGAACTGGTTGGCCCAGATCACCCCCTCGTTGCTGTTACGCGCCATTTCCTCGGCCAGGCGGCCGGAATAGCGGACATAGTTGTTGGGGTTGCGATAGGGCGCGGCGGGCACCTGCACCAGTTCGGCCCCGGCAAGGCGCAGCATGTCCTTCTTTTCCTGGCTTTGCGTCTCAGGAATGACGATCACTGTCTTGAAGCCCATCGAGGCACCCACCAGCGCCAGCCCGATCCCGGTGTTGCCGGCGGTGCCTTCGACGATGGTGCCGCCGGGTTTCAAAAGCCCCTTTTCCACCGCATCCTTGATGATGTAGAGCGCGGCGCGGTCCTTGACCGACTGGCCGGGGTTCATGAATTCCGCCTTGCCCAGGATGGTGCAGCCGGTTTCCTCGGACGCCTTGCGCAGCTTGATGAGGGGCGTGTTCCCGATGGTGTCGGCAAGGTCTTGGCGAATGGTCATGGCGGCCCCTTCGTGAATTGTGTCTCTCAGGTGTAGGACCGGCATCGGCCAACATCAAGCGGATGCGCGCAATCTCTCGCGATTACGGGCCAGCCAATGTCCGGCCAGTTCCAGCGGAATCAAACGGAAGCCATGCGCGGTCAGCCGTGCATCGAAGGCCGCCCAGGACATCAGATGCGAGCGGATGTCCTCTGCCTCCTCGGCATTGCCGCCCAGGCCCGGCAGGTCATCCGGCAGGTCGGCGAGCCCCACGAAGAGGTGGAAATGCTCGGTCGTGGTGCCCGGGCTGACATAGCTGTCGGCGACAAGCTCAAGCCGCTCCAACTGCAATCCGGCCTCTTCCTGCGCCTCCCGGCAGGCGGCCTGCTCCGGGCTTTCGCCCGGGTCGATGCGCCCGGCGATAGGTTCCAGTAGCCAGGGCGATGGGTCGCCCCGCCGATAGGGACCGGGCCGGAATTGTTCGATCAACAGGACACGGTCGCGCACCGGGTCATAGGGCAGCACCAGCGCCGCATCGCCCGCCGCCCAGATCGCACGTTCCAAGACCGGGCTCATGGTGCCGTCGAAGCGGCGAAAGGACAGGTCCATTTCCTCGGCCGCGAAGAAATTCATGTAGGGCCGGCGCAGCTCGTGCAGGGTGACTTCGTCGCGCGATGGCCCCTCGCCCGGCGGGACGGCGGCACCGCGCAGGCGGCTCGCGGCCCGAAACAAGATCTGTCCATGACGCTGCCCCATCTTCTGCGGAGGCACCTGCCCGAAAAGCGACATCGCTTCGTGCGCTGCCTCGACCGTCAGCGCGCCCTGCCCAGCGATCCACTCTCCGAGGTTCCAGTCCTGCGATGCGGCGCGCCAGCGGCCGGGTTTCGGCAGATAGGCCAGCGCCCGCACCGGGCGTTCGGCGGCATCCAGAACCTCGATCTCGGCCGGCGCATAATCGAAGGCCGCTTCGTAGAAGTGCAGCCGCGCGAGGGCCTCGGCGTCCAGCCCGGAAACCAGCGCGCCATAGGCCGCCGCGCCGCCCTCGACCATCACCGGAAAGCTCTGCCCTTCGACCCGGGCCACGCGGTGCCGCGCCCGCCGGCCCGGGCGCCATTCACCCGGTGCGCCCGCCACGACCTCGAACAGCGGGCGGTGCAACAACGTGCCGAAGAGAAACAGCTCCATCAGGTGTACCGGCGGCCCACGAACTCGGTGCCCAGCCCGGCCAGAACGCCGCCCACACCAAGCGTCGCCAGGATTTCCGGGGTCAGCATCATGGTACCGTGCTCCACCATCAACTCGAACACCGCCACGACCGCTTCGACCGGCGTGTCATAGAACTTGCGCAGGCTGTTCTCGATCATCACGACCGAAGAATGGGTGAACAGCGCCACCACCACCAATGCAACCGTGGTGGTCAGCCCGTAGCTGATTGCGCTGACATACCCGGTGCCGCCGCGTGGCCCGGCAATCCTCCAGCCACAGATCAACCCCAGTCCGGCATTCACCTCGGTGAAGAACCCCATATCGGTATTCTCCGGGAAAAGCGGCACGATCAGCCCCGACACATACCAGGCCAGAACCGCGAAAAGGACCGCCGCCATGGCGCGCGCTGCTGTCGGCATACCCTACTCCCCCGTGCCGTCCGGCCACGGTGTGCCGGGCGGCGTCAGGCCCCCCGCGTTACCGTGATCTGCGTTACGTCGCAGTTTCCACTGCGAAACGTTCCCGCGCAAGAGGTCAGGTAGAAGTTCCACATCCGGCGAAACCTGTCATCGAAGCCCAACGCCGCGACATCGTCCCATTTGGCGTTGAACGTGTCATACCAACGCCGCAGCGTGTCCGAATAGCTCTCGCCGAATTCGACCGAACGGACCACGTCCAACCCGGCCTTCTCGATCTCGGCCCGCAGGACCTTGGGCGCGGGCAGCATACCCCCGGGAAAGATGTATTTCTGGATGAAGTCCACGCCACGCTTGTAGACCTCCCAGCGACGGTCCTGCACCGTGATGATCTGGAGCGTGGCGTTGCGACCGGGTTTAAGACATTTCTGCAAGGTGCCGAAATATGTGGGCCAGTATTTCTCGCCCACCGCCTCGAACATCTCGATGCTGGCAATGCCATCATAGGTGCCCGTCTCGTCGCGGTAATCCTGAAGCTTGAATTCGACCCGGTCCGAAAGCCCGGCCTTTTCAATACGGTCGCGGGCGTATTTCAGTTGTTCTTCGCTGATGGTCAGGCCGGTGACCTTCAGGCCACGTTCCTTGGCGGCATATTCGGCAAAGCCGCCCCAGCCACAGCCGATCTCCAGCACGTGATCGCCCGGTTGCGCGCCCATCTGGTCCACCATGGAGGCATATTTCTGCACCTGCGCCTTTTCGAGGCTTTCCTGCCCGGTTTCGAACAGGGCCGAGGAATAGGTCATCGTGTCGTCCAGCCACAGCCCGTAGAAATCGTTGCCCAGATCGTAATGGTAGGAAATGTTCCGCTTCGCCTGCCGCTTGCTGTTGGACTGCAACCAGAACCGCAGTTTCTCGTAGGCCCTCAGCAACCCCTGCCCCGGAAAGCCATCATAAACCTCGTCGGCCTCGTCATGCACCAGGTCCATGAAGGCCATCAGGTCGGGCGTGGACCAGTCGCCGTCCAGGTAGGCATCACAAAAACCAAGGTCGCCCTCGCGGATCAGGCGGGCAAAGACTTCCGGATCGTGAATATCCAGTTGCGCGACATAGCCCGGATCCTTTCCCTCGACCCGGAACACCCGGCCATCGGGCAGCTTCATGTCGAGCCGCCCGCGCGGTATCGACTTCAGCTTTTCGAAAACGGGAACGAAATAACGGGGCAGATCGGTTTGCCCCTCGGTGGTGGTCAGGATCATTGTGTCTTCCCGTTTCTTTTTTCTTCTCAGGCTTCTACGCACCGGCACGGCAAACGGTTCTGGAAAATGTTAACGGGTTGATCGATTTCTGTCACGCGGGTCTAGAAATCCCGGTTCTGATAGGCATCAAGCGCCCGCTGGCGGCCCGCCTGCAAATCGACCACCGGGGCGGGATAAGCCGCATCCGGGGACAGGCCCCAGGATCTTGGCACCGCGTCGAAATAGGACAGCGCCGTGTCAGACGGGTTCGCAGCGCCTTCGGCAATCCAGCGGCGGCGATAGTGACCGTTCGGGTCGAATTTCTCAAGCTGGGTCGCCGGATTGAAAACCCGGAAGTAAGGCGTGGCATCGGGACCGGACCCCGCCGCCCATTGCCACCCCATCGCGTTGCTGGCCGGGTCCCAGTCGGTCAGGCACGCCTCGAACCATTTCTGCCCGATCCGCCAGTGCGTCAGCAAATGCTTGGTCAAGTAGGAAGCGACGATCATGCGCGCACGGTTGTGCATGGTGCCGGTCACATACATCTCGCGCAGGGCCGCATCGACGAAGGGCTCGCCGGTGCGGCCCTGCTTCCAGCGGGTCACGGCCTCGGTCTCTTCGGTGTTCCACGGGAACGCCTCCCACTCTTCGCGCCAGTTGCGGGTGGTGATGCGGGGCGTGTGGTAGACAAGGTGATAGGCAAAATCGCGCCAGACGACTTCTTTGAGGAATGTCTCGGCCCCGCGCTTGCCCTCGGCCATGGCACGCTGTCCGGCATGCCACAGCGCAACCGGGGAAATCTCGCCATAGGTCAGGTTCTCGGACAGGTGCGAGGTGCCGTCGCGGGCGGGAAAATCGCGGCTATCGGCGTAACCGTCGATCCTGTTGGCAATGAAGGCCCCCAGACGGCCACGCGCGGCCTCTTCGCCCACCGTGACGTGATCGGCCACCACTTCGGCCCCCCGGCGCATGGCCGCACCCATCGCCCAGTCGTCCAGCCTGTCGGAGGCCGGCCAGTTCTCCGGGGCCGGGATACGCCCCGGTGCCGGCAGCGGGTCCGCCGGGTCGCGGTCGCGCAGGGCCTTCCAGAAGGGGGTATAGACCTTGTAGAAGCCGCCGGTCCTGGTTTCGACGGTCCAGGGTTCGAACAGGACATGGCCGGCAAAGGACCGCGCGTCGATCCCCGCCTCTTTCAGAGCCGACTTCACATCCGTATCGCGCTGGATGCTGTCGGGATCATAGGCACGGGTCCACCAGACGGCGTCGGCCCCGGTTTCCTTGACAAGCGCCTGCAGGCAGTCCAGCGCCCGACCCCGCCGAAGGATCAGCCGCGCACCCTTGTCTTCCAGTGCCTTGGCGTGGGCGGCGACCGACAGACCCAGCCGCCATTTCGGCGCGGCGCCATGGGTTTCCACGACCTCGTCATGCAGGAAAACCGGGATCACCGGGCGGCCCGAGGCGACGGCCTCGGTCAGAGCAGGATGATCGGACAGACGCAGGTCGCGCCGAAACCACAGGATGATGGGGGCGGTCATGACACACTCCACTGGGATGGTGATCCGACCAGATAGCCCGCGCGCCAGGACTTCAACCGTGAAAAAGCGGACGGGCCGCCCCCATGGGACGGCCCGCCTGTCTTGTCATGCGACCTTGCTCAGCCGCGCTTTTCGGCCATCAGGCCACGCAGGATCGCGTAGCAGATCAGCAGAAGGATCAAGGTGAACGGCAACCCGGTGGAAATCACCATGGCCTGTAGCGCCCCCAATCCGCCACCGATCAGCAGCGCGATGGCAACCAGTCCTTCGAAGGTGCACCAGAAGATCCGCTGCGGGACCGGCGCGTCGACCTTGCCGCCGGCGGTGATCGTGTCGATCACGAGGCTGCCGGAGTCCGAGCTGGTCACGAAGAAGACGATGACCAGCACGATACCGATGGTCGAGGTGATCGCTGCCAGCGGCAGGCTTTCCAGCATCGCGAAGAGCGAAAGCTCGGGCGAGTAGCTGTCGATCACGTTCGCCTTGACGGCACTGGCGTCGGGGTTGTTGATCACGTCGGTGATCGCCGCCCCGCCGAAGACCGCCATCCAGAAGATGCAGACAACCGACGGGATGATCAGGACGCAAGTGATGAACTCGCGCACGGTCCGGCCCCGGCTGACGCGGGCGATGAACATGCCCACGAAGGGTGACCAGCTGATCCACCAGGCCCAGTAGAAGGCCGTCCAGCCCTGCATGTAGCCGGTATCCTCACGTCCGAACGGGTTCGACAGCGGGATCAGCTCCTGGAAATAGGCGCCGACGCCGGTGACGAATTCGGACAGGATCGTGACCGCGCCTGCCGCGAAGAGCACGAACAGCAGCAGCAGCAGCGCGATGACCATGTTGATCTCGGACAGGACCTTGACGCCACCGTCGAGGCCACGAACGACCGAGACCAGCGCCACCGCCGTGATCGCACAGATCAGGATCACCTGCACCGTCACGTTGTTGGGCACGCCATAGACGTATTCCAGACCGGCATTGGCCTGCTGCGCACCGATCCCCAGCGACGTAGCCAGGCCGAACAGCGTGGCGAAGACCGCCAGCGTGTCGATGATGTGGCCCCACCAGCCCCAGACGCGATCGCCCAGGATCGGGTAGAAGGCCGAGCGGATCGAAAGCGGCAGACCCTTGTTGTAGCTGAACAAAGCCAGGGCCAGGGCGACCACCGCGTAGATGGCCCAGGGATGCAGCGCCCAGTGATACGAGGTCGCCGCAAGCGCCATGCGCCGGGCTTCGTCCACGTTGCCCGGGATCAGCGCGCCGTTCTCATCGAACGGGCGGACCGTGCCGAGCGGCGCATCGCCCCACGGTGTGCCGAAGTAATAGGTCGGCTCCAGCACCCCGAAGAACATCAGGCCGATGCCCATGCCTGCCGCGAACAGCATCGCGAACCAGCCGGGGTAGCCGTAGTCGGGTGTCGCCTCGGACCCGCCCAACCGGACCGAGCCCCAGGGGCTGACGATCAGGAAAAGGCAGAAGATGACGAACAGGTTCGCCGCAAGCAGGAAGAACCAGTCATAGGTGGACGTCAGGTAGGATCTGAGACCGAGGTCGCAGAAGGCGCCCGCCTCGCAGGTGTCGCTCGGGTCGAGCCCGTTGAACAACCCGTTGGCATGGCCCGGCGCGATCAGCGCATAGGCCACGAAGGCGATCACGGATAGGCCCGCGATCGCGAAGACCGGGTTGTGAATATCGAGCCCGAACGGCCCGATCTTGGTTTCGATATTGTCCTGACCGATCTCGTAATCGGTCTGGATGATGTCGGCATGCCCCTCGGGTTCGGGTATGCCCTGGTTCGTTGATTCATCGGCCATGTATGGCCCCCCTGTAATTATTGCTTCACGGTCCTGCGGCCACGCGTCAGGCGTGGCGCACCAAGAAAACGCTGACGTCCGAGTGACGCGCCAGTTCGCCGCCATGGGATGGCAGGAACATGTCGCCCATGTTGGGCAGATGCGTGGCCATCACCACGAGATCCGCACCGAGTTCCTTCCTCGCCTCGATCAGCTTGTCATCGAGATCGACCGCCGGGTCATGGCTGAAGACCGCGTGGGACTTGGTTTCGATACCGTTGAGTTCAGCCTGCGCCGCCGCGAGCTTGGCAAGCTTTTCGCGGTATTCCTCGGGTGTGCGCGCCACGGAGCCCGGCGCGTTGGATGTGACACCGACAAAGGTGATGTCTGCCCCGTAATGCTTGGCCAGGTCAGCGGCCACCGTCATCGCCCGGTCCAGCTTGTCAGCATGACCCAGGTCGACAGGCATCATGATGTGTTTGAACATGTTCCCTCCTGTCCGGTCGAACCGAAGGCTTGCGCATCTTGGGCGCAAGCCCTTGATTCGCCTCTGTTATTTGAGGTCAGACCAGCCGGAATGCCGACCTTCCCTGCGACGAAGCGTAACAGCCCTTGAAATGGGAAAACAACCGTCCAAGGCGGTTCTTGGCGCGAAAACGACGAATTTTTCGTCGGATTCCGTCGCCCGAGCCGATTTCAGCCCCGCCCCTTCAGGTCCTTCTTGCAGGTTTTTGGCGGGCCATCGCCCGTGGTGTAGCCGGTCACGCCGCAGCTATCGCATCGATATTCGCGCAACCGGCCGCGCGTCTCGCCGGTGGCCAGCCAGATGCAGGCGGGCGGTTTCGGCGCCGCCTCGGCGGTGGCACGGCGATGCGACCACCAAAGGAACACGATCACCGCGCCGAGGATGGCAAGCAGCAGCGGCATGTCAGCCCGCGTCCGGCATCATGGCAAGGTCGGTGACACCCGGATCCCGCCCTGCAGCGGTCAGCATGGCATGGACCTGCCCGCGATGATGGGTCTGGTGGTTGAACATATGCACGACGCACAGGGCGATCGGCCGACGCATTTCGACCCGCATCGATCCGGACTGCCAGGCCAATTCCCCAACAAGATCGACGGCGTCCAGCTTTCGGGCCCATTCCCGGATGCGGCCATCGACGACGAACCGCTGACGCGCCCATTCCCTGACATTCGGGGTCATCTCGGGACTGTCGGCGGAGGTCACATCGGGCGCGGAACCTCCTTCCAGCCGCGCCATCCACATCAGATCCGCCCAAAGCAGGTGGTTGAGCGTGCCCAGGATCGACCCGAAGAACGCCCCGCGATCCTCTTCAAGCGCGGCCGGTGGCATGGCCTGCACGCAGTCGGTCACGGCGCGGTTCTGCCATTGATTGTAGCGGGCCATCGTCCGGCAGTAGTCGGGCGTGATCATCATCAGGATGGCCCTTTCCAGTCGATGGCGCAGATTTCTCCCGACTTGCCGGACAGGTCCCAGACCCGGCCATAATCGCGCACCTTGGATTTCAGCCCGCGCGCG
Source organism: Salibaculum griseiflavum (assembly GCF_003129565.1). Taxonomy (GTDB): domain Bacteria; phylum Pseudomonadota; class Alphaproteobacteria; order Rhodobacterales; family Rhodobacteraceae; genus Salibaculum; species Salibaculum griseiflavum. The sequence goes on along the minus strand of NZ_QETF01000005.1, from coordinate 95,812 downwards.
GCGATCACGTCGGGGCCCATCCAGTATTTGGTGTTGGACATGACCACAGGATGATCGGGATCGGCGCCCGGGATCATCTCGATCTCGCCCTGCACCTTGCGCCCGATATAGAGCCCCCGGCGCGGCCCCTCGCGCATGATCTGGACCTTTTCGCGCTCGGCGCCGATGATTTCGCTGACCAGCATGGTGAACAGGCCCGTCGTGCCGCCCGCCTCGCCGCTGAGAATCTTCAGCAGGCCCTGATAGGCCGGCTCGCTGGCCCGTTCATCGACATAGACAGCGACTTTCCAGTTGCCCTCGGCCATGCGGCCCGGGATCTCGGCCAGCAGCCCGACATTCAGGCCCGTCAGGTCCGCCCCCTCGTAATGGCCCTCGTCGATGGCAATGGCCATCCAGGCCTTGCAATTGCCTTCGGTCGGCGGATGCTGACCGAGGCTGACCACGCAGGGGCAGAAAACCGTGCAATTGCAATTCAGGAACAGCTCGCCCTTGATCGCCCAGTCGGTCGGTCGCATCTGCCGCCGCTTGGGGTCCGCAGCCACGCGGCTGTCGATCCGCTGGCTGACCGGCAGCCGATCCGCCCTGCCGGTTTCGTGATCCTTGGCCATGATGCGCGCCCTTTCCTGCTGGCTTTGCCGTCAAAACTGGCAGAACCGCGCGCAGGGGGCAATATGACAAGCCGCATCGCGCTTTGCCCCTTGCGGAAAGGCCTTGGTTGAACTTAGCGTCGATCCATCACGTTCCAAACGGGAGATCGGAATGAAACTGACAACCTATCTCGGCGCCGCCTCGGTCGCGGCCCTCGCCACCGCCGTCTCGGCGCAGGACGCTGACCTTCTGGTCTTCGACTGGTCCGGCTACGAGGAAGAAGGCTTCTACCAGCAATATATCGACACCCATGGCAGCGCCCCGACCTTCGCCTTCTTCGGCGAAGAGGAAGAAGCGTTCCAGAAGCTGCGCTCGGGCTTTCGCGCGGATATCTCGCATCCCTGCCCGCACTCGGTCCAGAAATGGCGGGACGCCGGCCTGATCGAGCCTTGGGACATCAGCCAGATTCCCAGCTACGCGACCCTGGCCGAGAACTTCAAGACCGACTCGGTCTTCACCGATGGCGACGATGTCTATTTCATCCCCGCCGACAACGGCGCCACGGCCCTGCTCTACAACACCGAAGAGGTCAGCGCCGAGGATGCGGCCAGCCTGCAGGTCTTCCTCGACCCCGCCTATGCGGGCCGCACCAGCCTGCCCGACAATGTCGATGACAGCTTCGCACTGGCCTACCTGGCCACCGGCACCACCGACTGGACCCAGGCAACTCAGGAAGACTTCGAACGCGCCGCCGCGTGGCTGCGCGAAGCCCACCAGAATGCCCGCACCTACTGGGCCGACGGGGCCGAGCTGAACCAGCTGATGGCCACCGGCGAGGTGGTCGTGGCCTGGTCGTGGAATGAAAGCTATGTGGGCCTGGCCGACGAGGGCCACCCCGTCGCCTTCAACCGCGAGGCAGAGGAAGGCTCGTCGCAATGGTTCTGCGGCTACGTGAACCTTGTGGACGGTCCCGGCTCCGAGGAAAAGGCGCATGATTTCGTCGAGGCGTGGCTCCAGCCCTCTTCGGCGGAATACATCGTCAACGAATGGGGCTATGCCCACGCCAACACCGAAGCCATGGCCAGTTTCGACGACGAAACCCTGGCCGCGGTCGGGATGGGGCAGCCCAGCACCCCGGTGCTGGCCCAGTTGCCGATGGATATCGAACTTCGCGAACAGATGATCGAGACCTTCGAGCGGATCAAAGCCGGGTTCTGATCGTCCTGATATCGGGACAGAGGGCGGTCTTTCGGGGCCGCCCTTTCCGTTTGCGGGGGGCCGGGCTAGGTTTCCGTCCACAGGAGAGACCCCATGCCCGCCATCGACATCCTCATCGCCCTTCTGACCATCGCGTTCGGCGCGTTCGGTTTCGTTGCGCCGCGTTACACCGCCAGCGCGCTTGACCTGGCGCCGACCGACAGCACAATGGGCCTGAGCGAGCTGCGCGCGGGATCGGGCGGCTTGTTCGTGGCGCTGGGGGTCTGGTGCCTGCTGGCGGGTGCGCCAGCCTGTTTCGCCCTTGGTATCGCCTATTTCGGCGCAGGGGCCGGTCGGGCGCTTTCGATCCTGCTGGACCGGCCACCGCTGAAAAAAGCCCTTGTCTTCCTGGCTTTCGAGTGGCCCCCGGCGGCCTACCTGATCTGGGTCCACTGGCCCTGATCCCCCTTGAAATCGCGCGCCTCAAGCCGCATATTCGAAATGTCCTTCGGGACTATGGACATAAACGCGCTCGTAATAAGCGGATCGGACCCGGGGGCGGTACCCGGCGGCTCCACCAAATAACCCTCGTTGGGGGACCATGGGGCCGAAACAGGATCGACGAACGTCTAAAGGGGTTAGCTTTGTCTCGGCGGGGTGCCACCGTATCGGCCCGAAAAAGTACAATTGCCAACGACAATCGTGCTCCGGTTGCAGTTGCCGCCTAAGCGGTAACAAGACCGAAATCTAAGCCCAGTCCTCTAGCAAGGGCTGGCGGGGTTCGCAGGCACCTGGCAACAGAAGCCTGCACTTCTCAAAAGCGACGATCTGGGGCAAGCTGATCCCATGAGGCTATGGGCGGCATCAGTGGCGATCTGCATGGCACAGGCTGCGCATGCCTGCGAAACTGCCCTTCTTCTGACAATCGACGTCTCCAATTCCATTGATGTGGCCGAATACCGGCTGCAGGTGGACGGGCTGGCCGATGCGCTTCTGGATGCCGAGATCACGGATGTGATCGTGCAAGGGCAGTCGGCGCTGGCCGTGGTCCAATGGTCAGGCGTGGACCGGCAGGAGCTGTCGATCCCGTGGACCCAGCTGCGCAGCCGCACCGATGTGCAGACCTTCGCTGCGCAGGCCCGCGCCATGCCGCGCGCCTTCGTGCTGTCCGACACCGCCCCGGCCGAAGCGCTGGACTTCGCCCTGCGCCAGTTCGCCGATGCGCCCGCCTGCGACCGCCGGGTCATCGATGTGTCGGGCGATGGCACGCCCAATTCCGGCAGCGACCCCCGGCCCATGGTGCGTGCCGCCGAACGGGCCGGGGTCACCGTCAACGGCATCGCCATCGAAAGCATGGGGCTGGCGATCACCAATTTCTACCGCCGCGAAATCATCACCCGTGACGGGTTCGTCATCACCGCGCGTCAGCACCGCGATTATCCCCGCGCCATCCGCGAGAAGCTGTTGCGCGAACTTAGCCGTATCCTGGGCTAGAGCGGCAGCGCCACGGTCGACTTGATCTCTTCCATGGACAAAAGCGCGGTGACGTTGTGCACCCGCACCTCGGAAATCAGCGCCTGGTAGAAGGCGTCGTAGGCGCGTGCGTTTTTCACACGGACCTTCAGGATATAGTCGATATCCCCCGCCAGCCGGTGGGCCTCCTGCACCTCGGGGCGGTCGCGCAAGGCCTTCAGGAACTTCGCCTGCCAGTCCGCCTCGTGTTCGCTGGTCCGGATCAGGACGAAGAAACAGGCCTCGAACCCCAGCGCCTCGGCATCCAGCAACACCGTCTGCTGGCCGATGATCCCCGCCTCTCGCATCTTGCGAATCCGGTTCCAGACCGGCGTCTTGGAAGAGCCGACTTGCTTGGCGATATCGTCCAGCGACTGGCTGGCGTCGCGCTGAAGCTGCTCCAGGATTTTCCGATCAAGCGCATCAATTCGGACCGACATTTCGCTTCCTTTCCGGTTCATGAACGATTGTTCCGGCACCTGCGCGTTCTGGAACATACGTCCCTATTTGGCAAGACCCACTCCAATTAAGCGGGAAATTTTTCTATTCTGAGCGGAAACCAGAGGGGTCATCATGCAGCACTTTCCCATCTTCCTTGATCTCAACGCCCGGCGCGTCGTCCTGTCCGGCGGCGGCGAAGCGGCGCTTGCCAAGCTGCGCCTGCTGCTCAAGACCAGCGCCAGGATCACCGTTTTCGCCCCTGCCCCGGCGCCCGAGATCACGGATTGGGCGGCGGCGGGCCGGCTGACACTGCACCGCCGCGCCATCGCGCCGGGCGACGCGCTTTGCGCGGTGCTGGTCTATGCCGCAGACGAGGACGCGGCGCTGGACGCCCGCACCGCCGAGATCGGCCGGGCCGAGGGCGCCTTGGTCAATATCGTCGACAACCTCTCTGACAGCGCCTTCATCACCCCGGCCATCGTCGACCGCGACCCCGTGACCGTCGCAATCGGCACCGAGGGCGCGGCCCCTGTCCTGGCCCGCAGGATCAAGGCCGAACTGGAAGAACGCCTGCCCGTATCGCTGGGGCCGCTGGCGCGGATCGGCAAAGGGTTTCGTAAGATGGCCGAACATCTGCCCTTTGGCCGGGCGCGTCGGGATTTCTGGGCCGACTACTATTTCGATGCCGGGCCACGCGCCATGGATCAAGGCGGTGAGGACGCGGCGCAGGCCGCACTGGACGACTTGCTGGTCCGGCACCTTTCGGCATCACCCTCCGGCGGCCGCGTCGATTTTGTCGGCGCCGGCCCGGGCGACCCGGAGCTCCTGACCCTCAAGGCGCGCAAGGCGCTGGACGAAGCCGACGTGGTGATCCACGACCGGCTGGTCAGCCCGGGCATCCTGGAACTGGCCCGGCGCGAGGCGCTGATGATCGACGCGGGCAAACATGGCTTTGGCAAAGCCATGGCACAGGACGAGATCAACACGCTGATTGTCGAACATGCACAGGCCGGCGCGCATGTCGTGCGCCTCAAAGGGGGCGACCCGATGATCTTCGGCCGGCTTGACGAAGAGATCGACGCCATCGCGGCCCATGACCTGCCCTACAGCATCATTCCCGGCATCACCGCCGCCGCAGCCGCCTGCGCCAGCCTGGGCCAATCCCTGACGAAACGGGGCCGCAACAGCCAGATCCGGTTCCTGACCGGTCATGACACAAAGGGCTTTGCTGACCACGACTGGCGTGCGCTGGCCGCACCGGGCGAGGTCACGGCGATCTACATGGGCAAACGGGCCGCGCGCTTCATTCAAGGGCGTTTGCTGATGCATGGCGGCGTGCCCGAGACGCCGGTGACGGTGGTCGAGAACGCCTCGCGTCCCGACCAACGCATTCTGGAAACCACGCTCGCGCGGATGGAACCCGACATGGAACAGGCCGGACTGAGCGGCCCTGCCCTTACCTTCATCGGCTTGGCCCCGCGCCACCCACAGGCCGAACTGCACCGTCTTACCCCCCACAGACAGGAGGCCCTCTGATGCCCCGTCCCTTTACCCCCAAGGTCGTCACCGCAAACCGCCTGCTGGAAGGTGATGCCGTCTGGCGCACCGTGACCGGAGATTGGTCGCCCCGCCTGTCCGATGCCGAGCTGATCGAGGATGCCCGCACCGCCGAGCTGCGCCTGCTGGAAGCCGCCGCCGAGGCGCATCTGGTCGTGGGGGCTTACCTCGCCGACGCGACCAAGGCCGAAACCGGCCCCAAACCCACCCATTTCCGAGAGGCCTTCCGCACGCGCGGCCCCTCGAACTATGCCCATGGCAAGCAGGCCGACATTCAGGAGAAGACGTGATGTATCACTATAACGACTTCGACGAAGCCTTTGTTCGCGAACGCGTCACCCAGTTCCGCGCCCAGGTGGAACGGCGCATCGACGGATCGCTGACCGAGGATGAATTCAAGCCGCTGCGCCTGATGAACGGGCTCTACCTGCAACTGCATGCCTACATGCTGCGGGTCGCCATCCCCTACGGCACGCTGAACAGCGCCCAGATGCGGCAATTGGCGATGATCGCCGAGCGCTGGGACAAGGGCTACGGCCATTTCACCACGCGCCAGAACATCCAGTTCAACTGGCCCAGGCTGCGCGATGTGCCCGATATGCTGGACGCGCTGGCCGATGTGGGGATGCACGCCATACAGACCAGCGGCAACACCATACGCAACGTGACCGCGGACCATTTCGCAGGCGCGGCCGCGGACGAGATCGCCGATCCGCGCCCGGTGGCAGAGCTGTTGCGCCAATGGTCCACGGACCATCCGCAATTCCAGTTCCTGCCCCGCAAGTTCAAGATCGCCGTTTCCGGCAGCCGCCATGACCGCGCCGTGACCCGCGCCCATGATATCGGGCTGGAGATCGTCGAGAAGGACGGCGAGATCGGCTACCGCGTGATCGTCGGTGGCGGGCTGGGCCGCACACCGATGATCGGCAAGGTCTTGCGGGACTTCCTGCCGCAAGCGGACCTGCTGCCCTATACCGAGGCCGTGGTGAGTGTCTGGAACCTGCTTGGACGGCGCGACAACAAGTACAAATCCCGCATCAAGATCACTGTCCACGAACACGGGATCGAGGAAATCAGCCGTCTTGTGGAAGAGGAATTTCAACAAATCAGACCGGGTTTTGCAGGGTTTGACCGGGGTTTGCTTTCACATATCGAACATTTCTTCGCTGCGCCGGCTTTTTCCGAAAAATCCGCTGCGCCCTATGATGAAGCCTACCAGACCGACCCGGTCTTCCGATCCTGGGCCGATACCAACCTGACCGAACATCGGCACCCGAACCACGCCATCGTCACCGTGTCGCTCAAGAAACACGGCGCCACGCCCGGCGATGCCAGCGCCGAGCAGATGCGCGTGCTGGCCGACCTCGCCGAACACTATGGCCATGACGAGTTGCGCATCAGTCACGAACAGAACGTGATCCTGCCCCATGTGCACAAGGGCGACCTGCCTGCGATCCATGATGCGCTGAAGGCATCGGATCTGGCCACGGCGAATATCGGTCTCGTCAGTGACATCATCGCCTGCCCGGGCATGGATTACTGCGCCCTGGCCACGGCGCGGTCGATCCCGATCGCCCAGCAGATCGCCACGCGGTTCGACGAATTGAAGCTGGAGCATGATATCGGTGCGCTGAAGATCAAGATTTCCGGCTGCATCAATGCCTGCGGCCACCACCATGTGGGCCATATCGGCATCCTCGGGCTGGATCGCGCGGGCCTGGAAAACTACCAGGTCACGCTGGGCGGCGATCATACGGAAACCGCGGCCATCGGCGAACGCGCCGGGCCGGGGTTCTCGGCGGACGAGATCATCCCGGCCATCGAGCGGCTGGTGATGGGCTATCTCGACCTGCGCGAGGGCCGCGACGAGACCTTCCTCGAGGCCTATCGCCGCCTCGGCCCCGCGCCCTTCAAGGCGCTGCTTTACCCGGAGGCCAAGGCCAATGCCGCTTGATGGACGCACCCAGACCCTGAACCGCCGGTTCCGCAACCATTCGGCTACGTCGGTGATGGAGCATGCGCTGACAAAGCTGGACCATATCGCCCTGGTCAGTTCCTTTGGCGCGGAATCCGTCGTGCTGCTGCACATGGCCGCGCTGATCGACCGCAAGGTGCCGGTCCTGTTCATCGATACCGAGATGCTGTTTGCCGAAACGCTTGTCTACCAGCAGGACGTGGCCGAAAGGCTGCGGCTGGAGAACGTGCAGGTGATTCGCGCCGACCGCGCGCGCCTGTTCGAGGCCGATAACGAGAACCTGCTGCATCTGCACGACCCCGATGCCTGCTGCGCCCTGCGCAAGACCGAGCCGCTGCAAACCGCGCTCCGGGGCTATGAGGGCTGGATCACCGGCCGCAAGCGCTATCAGGGCGGGCAACGCGCGGCGCTGGATTTCTTCGAGGTCGAACGCCCCGCCGATGCCCTGCCCCGGATCAAGGTGAACCCGCTGGCCCATTGGGACACGGCTGACGTGCAGGATTACATCATCGAGAACCGCCTGCCCCGTCATCCGCTGGTCAGCAAGGGCTATCCATCCATCGGCTGCGCGCCCTGCACCCATCCGGTCGCGCCGGGCGAGGATGCCCGCGCCGGCCGCTGGAAGGGGCAGGACAAGGACGAATGCGGCATCCATTTCTTGGATGGCAAGCTGGTGCGTGGCACCACCGCCGCCGAGTGAAAGGACAGGACATGAACGTGATCGTCACCGATACAGGCTTTGCGCCCGAGGACTGGACCGGCGGGTTTGCCGCGTTGGAGGACTGGCCTGCCAATGATTGCGATGCGGGTCTGGACCTGCCCCCGGACACCGATCCGACCCGGCTGGCCGATCTTCTGTCGGCGCCCATGATCCGCATCGCCTTTCCCAGCTTTGCCGATGGGCGCGGATTTACCCTTGCCGCACGGCTGCGCCGGCTCGGCTATCACGGCCGCCTGCGGGCCTGTGGCCATGTCATCGCGGACCAATATGCCATGGCGCGGCGCTCGGGCTTTGACGAGGTGGAAATCGGGGCCGAACTGGCGCAACGCCAGCCTGAGGATCAATGGCTGGCCCGCGCCGATTGGCGCGCGCATGACTACCAAGCGCGCCTGCGCGCGGCCGCATCGTGAAAACCTGTGTCCTCGGGACACCTTTAACTGACACAGATCAAAGACTATGAGGGGACGTGGCATGGATACATGCCGCGACGCAGATATGACAGAGATGACACCCGTGACCGAAGCCGCCGCCCTCAAGGCCACCCGAGACCTGCCCGACGCCCAGACCGTGAAAGAGGTGCGTCACTACACCGACCGCCTGTTTTCCTTCAAGGTAACACGGCCGCAAAGCCTGCGTTTCCGCTCGGGCGAGTTCGTGATGATCGGCCTGATGGGCGATCCCGATCCCAAGACCGGCAATCAAAAGCCTCTTCTGCGGGCCTATTCCATTGCCTCCCCCGCCTGGGACGAGGAGCTGGAGTTCTATTCCATCAAGGTGCCCGACGGTCCCCTGACCAGCCGGCTTCAGCATATCCAGCCCGGCGACCAGATTATCCTGCGCCCCAAGCCCGTGGGCACGCTGGTTCATGACGCGCTTCTGCCCGGCAAACGGATCTGGTTCTTTGCCACCGGCACCGGTTTTGCGCCCTTTGCCTCGCTTTTGCGCGACCCGCAGACCTACGAGGATTACGATCAGGTCTTCATCACCCATACCTGCCGCGAAGTGGGAGAGCTGACCTATGGCGCGGAACTGATCGAAAGCATCCGCAACGATGAATTGCTGGCCGAACTGATCGGCGAGGGTTTCGCGGACAAGATCCATTACTACCCCACCACCACCCGCGAAGAGAGCCCCAAGATGGGCCGCATCACCGACCTGATGCGCTCTGGTGAGGCGTTCGAGGATCTGGGCGTGCCGCCCCTTGCGCCGGAAACCGACCGGGCGATGATCTGCGGCAACCTGGCCTTCAACCTCGAACTCAAGGAGATGCTCGAGGAATACGGGCTGGAGGAAGGCGCGAATTCCAAGCCTGCCCACTACGTAGTGGAAAAGGCGTTTCTCGACTGAGGGGCGTCCCGCGTTCCTGCATCCGGGCCATGAAAAAGGGCCGCTCCCATCGGAGCGGCCCCTTGTTTTTCAAAGGTGTTTTTCACAGGCGGCCTGACCGGCCGTCGGCGATCAGAGCCCGGCCGCTTCGCGGATCTGTTCGATCACACCGGGGATCAGGTCCGGGTTTTCCGCGGCCTGATCGACGGCAGCGTTGAGCGTCTGCTTGACCAGCGGGTTCAGGTCCGAGTTCTCGATCCATTCAGACACCTTGGCGGGGTCGAAATTCTCGGTGCTCAGCAGCGATGAGATATCGGTTTCACCTTCGGCGGCCTCGGTTGCTTGGCTCGCCTCGGCAGTTTCCTCGGTCGCCGCGGGCATATCCGCCGTGCTTGCGGCTGCCTCATCCGTTGCCTCTTCGACGGCATCGGTAGCGCCTTCGACGGCATCGCCGGCCTCTTCCACGGCGTCACCAGTTGATTCGGCAGCATCTGCCGCCATGTCAGCGGCCCCTTCAGCAGCTTCTTCGGCCATGTCAGCCGTTTCTTCCACGGCTTCTTCGGCCATGTCAGCCGCCCCTTCAGCGGCATCCTCCGCCATGTCAGCCCCGCCCTCGGCCATATCGGTCGCGGCCTCAGCGCCCTCGGTCGCGGTATCGGTGGCCCCTTCGACTGCGTCCTGCACTGCCGTGGTGGCCTCTTCGACGGCCTCTTCGGCGGCATCGGTGGCGTTGGAAACGGCCTCGTCAACAGCCTCGCTGGCCCCTTCGGCGGCCTCTTGCACGGCCTCCTCGACGGCGGTCACGGCCTCTTCGGCCCCATCGGCGAGGTCAGATGCCATGTCCTCGGCCCCTTCGGTCGCTTCGGCGGCAGCGTCGCCGGCCGCTTCACCTGCATCCTCGGCCGCATCCGCGGCGTCGGCGGCGGCTTCCTCGGCCTGCCCGGTCAGCTCGGCCACGGCTTCGGCCGGGGTCTCTTCGTTGACGAAATACTGGTATCCGAAGAAGACCAGCCCGGCCACCACAACGATGATGATGATCGCACGCATGGTATCAATCCTTTCAAAACTCAAGATCGGCCCTGAGGTCGGGCCTCGCCCCTTTCTATTTCACGCGCGCCGCCCGGTGAAAAGCGGGAAGCGCCCTGAAGCCTTCCCCCTTGCGGAAAACAGCCCGCTCGCCCCCCGAAACAGGCCTTGAACGCCATCCGGCACGCGTTTACCTTGCAGGCTCAAATCTAGCGACAAAAGGACAAGACCCATAGCCCGCAGACCTCACAACGCGCCGCCCACGCGCGACACCGGCCCCCGAGTCAACGATCGCATCCGGGCCCCCGAAATCCGCCTGATCGGCCCCAATGGCGAAAATGTCGGCGTCGTGTCGCCGGAACGCGCCATGGCCCTTGCAGGAGAGGTAGGACTGGACCTGGTCGAAATCTCGCCCAACGCCAATCCGCCCGTCTGCAAGATCATGGATTTCGGCAAATACAAATACGAACAGCAGAAGCGGGAATCCGAGGCCAAGAAGAAGCAGAAGGTCATCGAGGTCAAAGAGGTCAAGTTCCGACCCAATACCGACACCCATGACTATGGCGTGAAGATGAAGAACGTCATCAAGTTCCTGGAAAAGGGCGACAAGGTGAAGGTCACGCTGCGATTCCGCGGCCGCGAGATGGCCCACCAGAACCTGGGCCGCGAGTTGCTGGAACGTGTGGCCGAGGACGTCAAGGAACTGGGCAAGGTGGAAAACATGCCCAAGATGGAAGGCCGCCAGATGGTCATGATGATCGGGCCGTTGCCGCAGAAAGGCTGAAGACAGCCGCAGCTTTTGCGTTGAAAAGCGCCTCCGCCAAGCGGGGGCGCTTTTCCTTTTCCGGGCTCTGCAACCGCTTAACCGTCGTCCTTGTCCGGCTCGAAGACCTTGCGGCTCAACTGCACCATCTTGCCGGTTTCGTTGGCATAATCATCAACAGCGGCCTGGAAGAATTCGGACTGGATCTTCTGGATGTCCTGTGGGGACTTCGCGTGCAGCAGCTTGTGCTGGAAATCCACGTCCTTGGCCACCCGCTCGGATACGAAATGCAGCCATTCGCTGCCCATGTCCGACATGGCCTCCATCCAGCCGGCGCCCATGTTGTTCATGGCCCCCAGCCCCATCTTCTGCCATTGGGCCATCATCTCGGAAACCTGGCCCATCGGGTCGTCTGCGGTCTTGTCTTTCTTGGTCATGTGGCACCTCCTGACATCAAGGATGCCAGACCGGCGGCCTTGCGCCAATGATCCCGATCAAACCGAACCGAAAAGGGGCCGCGCGATCCGCGCAGCCCCATTTTTTAGCAGCCTTGCACATCACCTCAGCCTGCGGCTGACACCGCGCGACCCGTCAGAACCTTGGCAAGATGGGCGCGGTAGTCCCCCGACCCGTGCAGGTCGCTGATCATGCCGTCGCCGGACAGGCTCAGCCCCGCAATCGCATCTGCCGAGAAGTCCTTGGACAGGGCCTCTTCCGCCTCACTCCACCGGAATACGCCCTCTTCCGAGGCCCCGGTGATCGCCACCCGCACGCCATCGGCGAACCTGGCCACGAACACGCCCGTCAGGGCAAAGCGCGAGGCCGGCTGGTCGAATTTCTGGTAATTCGCCGCCTCCGGCACGGGAAAGCGCACCTCGGTGATGATCTCGCCCTCGTCCAGCGCCGTGGTGAACATGCCCTGGAAATAGTCATCCGCCGCGATCTCGCGGGCGTTGGTGATGATCGTCGCCCCCGAGCCCAGCGCCGCGGCCGGATAGCAGGCCGAGGGGTCGTTATTGGCCAGGCTGCCGCCGATGGTGCCGCGATTGCGCACGGCCGGGTCGCCGATATTGGCGGCCAGTGCCGCCAGCGCCGGATAGTCGCCAGCCTCGGCCGCCACCGTCGCATGGGTCGTGGCCCCACCGATACAGAGCTCGCCCGCATCGGATTTGCACACGCCCTGCATTTCCGGGATCGCCGTCAGGCTGACCAGCCGTTCCGGCATGGCCAGACGCTGTTTCAGCGTCGGGATCAGGGTCTGGCCGCCGCCCAGCGGCTGGCTTTCGCTGGAATCGGAAAGCAGTTTGACCGCATCGGCAATCCGGGTCGGCCGTTCGATATCGAAAGCATACATTGTGGTTGCCTCCTTAGCTGTTCATCGCCGACCAGACGCGCGAGGGCGTCAGCGGCATGTCGATGTGGGTGACGTTGGTATGGCCGCCTGATTGGAGCGCGTCGATCACGGCATTGACCACCGAGGGCGGGCTGCCGATGGCCCCCGCCTCGCCGCAGCCCTTCACGCCCAGCGGGTTGTGGGTGCAAGGGGTCTGGCAGGAATGGTCGACACTGTAGAAGGGCACATCATCGGCGCGCGGCATGGCATAATCCATGTAGCTGGCCGAGATCAGTTGCCCATCGGCATCATAGGTCGTGTTTTCCAGCAGCGCCTGCCCGATCCCCTGGGCCAGCCCGCCATGGACCTGGCCTGAAACGATCATCGGGTTGATGACATTGCCGAAATCGTCGGCGGCGGCGAAGCGTTCGATGGTCACCTTGCCGGTTTCGGGGTCGACTTCGACCTCGCAGGCATAGGCGCCCGCCGGATAGGTGAAGTTTGCCGGGTCGTAGAAGGCGGTTTCCTCCAGCCCCGGCTCGACCTCCTCCAGCGGGAAATCATGCGGGATATAGGCCTTGAGCGCCACATCCCCGAAGCCCACGGACTTGTCCGTGCCGGCCACGCTGAACTGCCCGTCGGTGAATTCGATATCCGCCTCGGACGCTTCCAGCATATGGGCAGCGATCTTCTTGCCCTTGTTGATTACCTTCTCGGTGGCGCGCACCACGGCAGAGCCGCAGACCGCCAGCGACCGCGACCCGTAGGTGCCCATGCCGAAGGGGATCTTGGAGGTATCGCCATGGACGATCTCGACGCTGTTCTCGTCTATCCCCAGCATGTCGGCCACCACCTGCGGGAAGGCCGTTTCATGCCCCTGCCCGTGGCTGTGGGCCCCGACCATGACGGCGATGTTCCCGGTGGCGTTCACCCGCACGGTGGCGGCATCATACAGCCCCACGCGAGAACCCAGCACCCCCACAAGGTTCGACGGCGCGATGCCGCAGGCCTCGATATAGGTGTTCACGCCCAGACCGCGCAGCTTGCCGTTCTTCTCGCTCTCCTTGCGGCGCGCCTCGAACCCCTTGCGGTCGATCATCTCTTCCAGCTTGTCGACCAGCGCGCCGTAATCGCCGGTGTCGTATTCCAGCCCGGCGGCACTGGTGAACGGGAATTGATCGGGCTGGACGAAGTTCTTGCGCCGGATTTCCAGCGGGTCGATCCCCAGCTCGCGCGCGGCCATGTCGATCACGCGCTCCAGCGAATAGGTCGCCTCGGGACGCCCTGCCCCGCGATAGGCATCCACGGGCGCGGTGTTGGTGAACACGGCCTTCACGTTCACATAGACATTGGGCACGGCATAGTTGCCCGCCATCAGCGTGCCGTGCAGGAAGGTCGGCGTCGCAGTCGAGAAGTTCGACAGGTAGGCCCCGACATTGGCCATGGTCTCGGTCCGGAAGGCGATGAAGGTGCCGTCCTTTTCGCAGGCCAGTTCGATCTTGGTCACGTGATCGCGGCCATGGGCATCGGTCAGGAAGCTTTCGGACCGGCTCGCCGTCCAGCGGACGGGGCGGCCAATCTTCTTGGCCGCGGCCAGAACAAGGGCCTCTTCACCATAGTGATAAATCTTCGAGCCAAAGCCGCCGCCCACATCGGGCGCCACGACCTTGAGCTTGTTTTCCGGGATGCCCAGCACGAAAGCCGAAATCAGAAGCCGCGTCAGGTGCGGGTTCTGCGACGTCGTGTAAAGCGTGTAATCGCCCGTGCCGGGATCGTAATCGGCGGTCGAGGCGCGCGGCTCCATCGCGTTGGGCACGAGCCGGTTGTTGACCAGTTCCAGCGTGGTGACATGGGGCGCGTTCTTGATCGCCTCGTCGGTGGCGGCGCGGTTGTCCTCGATCCAGCCCCAGTCAAAGCACTGGTTCGTCTCGATCTCGTCATGGACCAGCGGCGCACCGTCTTTCAGAGCGGCGGCCATATCCACCACCGCGGGCTGTTCGTCGATCTCGGCAACGATGGCCTCGGCGGCGTCGCGGGCCTGTTCCTCGGTCTCGGCGATGACAGCGGCATAGGCATCGCCCACATGGCGCACCTTGCCATGGGCCAGCACCGGACGCTTGGGTTCCTTCATCGGTTCGCCGTCGCGGCTGTTGATCTGCCAGCCGGCGGGGTTGCCGCCGACATCGACGAAATCCTCGCCGGTGAACACGGCCAGCACGCCGGGCATCTTTTCTGCCTCGGACGTGTCGATGGACTTGATGACACCATTGGCCACCTGGCTGCGGGCAAAGACCGCGTAGGTCTGGCCCTGTAGCGCGATATCGTCGGTATACTTGCCCCGGCCCGTCAGAAACCGGACATCTTCACGGCGCGTCGGACTGGCGCCAATTCCATGATCTTTCGGCATTTCTATCTCCTCCCTGTGGGCACCTGGCGTCCAGACGGACCCGGCGCCTCAAGATGTCTCCTCGAAAATCCCTATTCCGCCGCGATGGCACTCACGTCCTGGCCGGACGCGGCCATGATCGCCTTGACGATGTTGTGGTAGCCCGTGCAGCGGCAGATATTGCCCTCCAGATAGTCGCGGATCTCGGCCTCGGTCGGCTTCGGGTTCTCCTCCAGCAATGCGGCGGCAGACATGACCATGCCCGGCGTGCAGAACCCGCACTGCAACCCGTGGTGATCCTGAAAGGCCTGCTGGATCGTGTTCAGAGACCCGTCGGGGTTGGCCATTCCCTCGATCGTCGTCACCTCGGCACCCTCGGCCTCGGCGGCGAACATGGTGCAGGCCTTTACGGCCTTGCCGTTCACATGCACCACGCAGGCACCGCACTGGCTGGTATCGCAGCCGATATGGGTGCCGGTCAGGCGCAGATCCTCGCGCAGGTAGTCGGCCAGAAGGGTGCGCCCTTCCACCTCGCCGGAAACGGGTTTTCCGTTCACGGTCATAGAGACCTGTGTCATGCTATTCCTCCCTGGATGTGTTTTCCTCAGTCAACCATGGGTGGCCCGCACTTGGGAAGCCCAAGATTGACGCATCTGCCCAGAAATGCGTCGCGCTCGGCCCGCGTCAGGCGCGGCGCAGCCGCTCGGTCACTTCGGCCATGATGCTGACGGCGATCTCTGCAGGGCTGCGCGCGCCGATATCGAGGCCCACCGGCGCGTGGATGCGTGCGATCTCGGCCTTGGAGAATCCGGCCTCGGTCAGCCGCGCGACGCGCTTGGAATGGGTCCGGGTCGAGCCAAGGCAGCCCAGGTAGAAAACGTCCGAGCGCAGCGCGGCCATGATCGCGGGATCATCCAGCTTGGGGTCGTGTGTCAGGGTCACGACGCAGGCGCGCGGGTCCAGCCCGATGGCCGCCAACGCCTCGTCGGGCCAGTCCTCGCGGATGGTTGCGCCGGGAAACCGCGCCTCGGCGGCGAAGGCCGGGCGCGGATCGACCAGCACCGGATCATAGCCGCAAGCCCGCGCCATGGGCAGCAGCGCCTGCGCGATATGGACAGCGCCCACGACGATCATGCGCAGGGGCGGGTTATGCACGGCGACGAAGGTTCGGCCGTCCTCTTCGACACCGGAGCGGTCCATCCGGAACCGGTCCGGGTAATCACCGGCAGGCGCAAGGTGACGCGTGCCGCTTTCAAGGTCCGCCACCAGCGCGACCGGCCGGCGCGCCGCCCGTGCCTCGACCAGATCAACCAGCAGGTCCTCGGACAGGACCGGCCCGACCGGATCGACCAGCACCCGGATGCGCCCGCCGCAGGCCAGCCCCACGGCAAAGGCGTCGTCGTCGCTGACGCCATAGTCCAGAAGCCGGGGCTTGCCATCCTCCAGCGCCTCCAGCGCCTCGGTGATCACGGCCCCCTCGACACAGCCGCCCGAGACCGAGCCCTCCATCGCGCCCTGCCCGTCGATCACCAGCTGGCTGCCCACGGGCCGAGGGGCAGACCCCCAGGTTTCCACAACAGTGGCCAGCGCCACGCGCCGTCCGTCGCGGTGCCAGTCCAGTGCCAAAGCCGGCAGGTCGCCTGTCATTGCGCAACCTCGGGCAAGGTGAAAACCTGGCCGGGATAGATCAGGTCCGGGTCGCGGATGCGGTCACGGTTTGCCTCGTAGACCTCGACGTAGAGGATCCCCGCGCCGTAACGTTCCTCGGCAATGGCCCAGAGCGTGTTGCCCGGCTGGATCGTCCGCGTGGCAACGGTGAAATCGGGATCGGCGGTTTCCTCGGCCATCACGGCGGCGACCGTTTCCGGGTCTTCGCGGCGGAAGGGGCTTTCGATGCGCGAGACGACCTCTCCCTCGGCATCCACCTCGTCGATACGCAGGGTGTAGACGCCGGTATCGACCTGCGGCAGATCCGTGCGCCAGCGACCGTCGGCATCAACCGGCAGCGTGCCAACGGGCTGGTTGTCGACATAGACCCGGACAAACCCCGCGCCGCTGGCCCGCCCGGCCAGAACAACCTCGCCCTCGGGATCATAGGTGATGGTGTCCAGCGCGACCGAGGACATGACCTCTGGCGGGGTGTCGGGGGCGCGGCCTGGCTGCACAACACGCACCCCGTCCTCGCCCACGGCCAGCACCGGGCCGGTCGCCTCGGGCGGGGTGTCGGGGGCGGGTTGAGTTTCGGGGATCGTCGGGACCGATCCGGCCTCCGGCTCGGTCGGGCTGTCCGGCACCTCGGCCTCTATGGTCGGGGCGGCCTGCCCCGCCGCGTCGTCATCCCGCTCCACCGGTGCGCGTTCGGTGGTAGATGTCGCGGGCTCGTTCACCGCTGCGATGGTCACGTCCTCGGCCGCTTCGGGGGCCTCTGACGGCCCCGGCTCAGCCTGCGTGGCCGCCTCGGCAAGCGCCGTGCCGGGGTCCGGCAGGGGCGCGGGGTTGGCGTTGATGACGTAGCGCTCGGGCGAGCGGCGCGCGACACCGTCCGGGTCCTCGACAAAGGCCAGCATGCGCGGGCTGTCGGAATAGCCAAGGGCGGGATAGGACTGGAAACTGCCCGTCGCATCGGCGGCGACCACGTCGACGGTCTCGCCATCCACCTCGATCGCCACCTCGGCGCCCGGACTGGCCAGGCCGAAGATCAGCGACATTCCATCCGCTTCGACCGCCAGCTGCGCAAGGCGCGGCCCCTCCGGTTCGACCGGCGCGGCGGCGGGCGGCGCAGACGCGTCGGAAGCCCCGGCCTCTGGGGATGCGGCGGTGTCGGCGGGGGCGCTGACCGGCGCGCTTTCCGGCGCGTTGGCCTGACCCTGCGGGTCCGGCAAGGGCCGCAGCAGGAAGGCGCCGGCAATCGCAGCCACAGCCACACCGGCCCCCCCGAATATCAATAGCTTGTCATTCACGTGGATCCCCATCCGCGCCCCGTCGCGCCGGGCGCTCTCCCTTTCCATTGGCAAAGTCTATCAACGCGCCTAACAAGGGTCAAAGCAAGCCCTCATTGTTCCACAGGTGCCTTATGTCCCACGACCCGATTTCCATCTGCGTCTATTGCGGCTCTCGTGACGGGGCCGACCCGGCCTATGCCAGCGCCGCCGAGGCCACGGGCGCGCTGATCGCCGCGAAGGGCTGGCGGCTGGTCTACGGGGCGGGAGATGTCGGGCTGATGGGGCGCGTAGCCCGCGCCGCCCAGGCCGGGGGCGGCGAAACCCTGGGCGTGATCCCCACCCATCTTCTGGCGCGCGAGGTGGGCAAGCGCGACCTGACCACGCTGATCGTCACCGAAACCATGCATGAGCGCAAAAAGGTCATGGTGATGAATGCTCATGCGGTTGTTGTCCTGCCCGGCGGGGCGGGCAGCCTCGACGAGTTTTTCGAAGTGCTGACCTGGGCGCAGCTGGGGCTGCATGACAAGCCGATATTCCTGCTGAACACCAACGGGTACTGGGACACGCTGATCGCCCTCACCGACCAGATCGTCGCGCAGGGTTTCGCGGATGCGGGCTTGCTGGATCTGTTTACCGTCGTGCCCGACACCGCAGCGCTGGAAGCCTGGCTCCGGACCCGACTGGAGATCACGTCTGCGAGATAACACCTATCACCAGCGCCGCGCTCGGGGCAGTCTGGCGGGCATGTTCTTTCGCATTCTCAAGGGCCTCGGCGCGCTCCTGATGACCTTGCTGCTGCTGGCTTGCGGCGCGCATATCGTCAATTCCGGCGACGAAACCTTGCCACCCAAACCGGAGGGCGCGCTGCGCCTTGCCACGCTGAACGTGCACTACATCGTCCAGTCGGGCGGCGACGGGCCGTGGTCTGAGGCGGGCTGGGACGGGCGCAAGGTGGCCATGCAGGCGGCGGTGGCCGGCATCGGGGCCGATATCCTGGCCTTGCAGGAATCCGAGACCTTCCCCGCCACGAACCGCGACGGCACCAACCTGACGCTGGACTACCTGCTGGAGCAGAACCCCGGCTACGCGGCCGCGGCCACGGGCGAGCCGGCGGACTTCCCCTCGACCCAACCGATCCTTTACCGCACCGACCGGCTGACGCTGGAGGATCAGGGCTGGTTCTTCTTCTCGAAGACGCCAGACGTCATCTATTCGCGCACCTTCGACGGGTCCTGGCCCGCCTTTGCCAGCTGGGCCGAGTTCCGCACGAGCGGTGGGCGGGTTTTTCGCGTGGTGAATGTGCATTTCGAATACCGCAGCCGATCGAACCGGCGCCTGTCTGCCGCGCTGGTGCGCGACCGGGTTGCGCCGGTGATCTCGGGGGGCACGCCGGTCTTGCTGGTGGGTGACATCAATGCCATGCACGGGTCCGCCACGATGGACCGGCTGGAAGAGGCTGGCTTGTCCTTCCTGCCCGTCGACGGGGCCACCTACCATTTCAATCGTGGTATCAACCTCTTCGGGCCGATCGACCATATCGCCCATTCGGCAGGGATTGCCCCCTTGGGGGACCCGGTCGTTCTGCGCCGGCAGTTCGAGGGCACCTGGCCCAGCGACCATTATCCGGTGGCCGCCGATCTGCGTTTGACGGGGCCATGAAAAAGGGGCCGGCGGTGTGCCCGCCGACCCCCTTGATCAGGTCTCGTCCGCCGATCACATGCGGCTGGCCACGTTTTCCCAGTTGACCAGGTTGTCCAGGAAGTTCTGCAGGTAGGCCGGACGCTTGTTGCGGAAGTCGATGTAGTAGGAATGCTCCCACACGTCGCAGCCCAGCAGCGCGGTCTGGCCAAAGCAGAGCGGGTTCACGCCGTTCTCGGTCTTGGTGACCTTCAGGCTGCCGTCGCTATCCTTGACCAGCCACGCCCAGCCCGAGCCGAACTGACCGGCACCGGCGGCAGAGAATTGCGACTTGAATTCGTCGATCGAGCCAAAGCTCTCGGTCAGCGCCTTTTCCAGCTCGCCCGGCATCTTGCTCTCGCCCGGCCCCATCATTTCCCAGAACTGGTTGTGGTTCCAAAGCTGGCTGATGTTGTTGAAGATGCCGTTCTGCGCCACGGCAGACTTGTCATAGGTGCCGGTGATGATCTCTTCGAGGCTCTTGCCCTCCCACTCGGTGCCGGCAATCAGCTTGTTGCCGTTGTCGACATAGGCCTTGTGGTGCAGATCGTGGTGGTATTCCAGCGTCTCGGCGGACATGCCCTTGGACGCCAGCGCGTCGTGGGCATAAGGAAGATCGGGAAGGTCGAAAGCCATGGTGAACCCCTTGTTCAGTTTGTTCGCGTTACGCTACCTAACAAAGCCCTATGACCCCCGAGGTCAAGCACCCTCCGGCGCAAAAACCCCGCAAGAGCGGTTCGAAAATGTCCGGATCGGTGGACTTTGACCCCCGATTTGATATGGTCGGAACAAACGGCCTCGGAAAAACCGGGGCCTTCGGTGCGACCGCGCCGGAAACGACAAGAGCAGGTGAACCAGTGACTTTCCGCCAGACGGCTTTTCCCACGCCGCGCGCCCTCGCAAAGGGTCAGATGTGATGGCCAAGCATACCTACACGATCCTGTCGATGATGAAGGACGAAGGCCATTCACTGGTCGAATGGGTCGCCTATCACAAGCATATCGGCTTCGACAACATCGTCGTCTACACCAACAATTGCGGCGACGGCACCGATGACATGCTGATCCGGCTGGAGGAACTGGGCTGGGTCCAGCATTTCCGCAATGACGTTCCCGAGGGCAAGAAACCGCAGCCCAATGCGCTGGCGCTCGCCTCGCAGAACCCGGAAGTGACCGACAGCGAGTGGATCCTGACCATGGACGCGGACGAGTTCCTGTCCATCAAGGTCGGGCGTGGCTGGATCTCGGACCTCGTCGAAAAGATGGACCCCGACGCCAGCGCCATGGCGATCACCTGGCGCTTTTTCGGATCGAACGAAATTACCGAGTGGAATCCGGGCCTTGTGATCGAGAATTACACCAAGGCCGCGCCGGATATGTTCAAGAAGGGCTGGGGCGTCAAGACGCTGTTCAAACCCTATCGCGACATGAAACTGGGCATTCACCGCCCGCACATCAAGAAAGCCAAGCAAGAACCTGAAAACGCGAAACTTCTATTCGACCAGCTATGGCTGAATGGCTCGGGCAAGCCGATGCCGGACGAATTCTCGCTTTCCGGTTGGCGTTCGACCAAGCCGACGCTGGGCTACAAATGGGCCGAGCTGAACCACTACGCGGTGAAATCCTACGAGGCATATCTTTTGCGTCGGGTCCGCGGCAACGTGAACAACAAGCCCGACAAGTACAACGAGGCCTATTTCGCCCTGTTCGACCGCAACGAGGAAGAACACACCAACGTGCAACGCCACCTGCGCGGCACCAAGCGGCGCATGGCGCAGATCCTTTCCGATCCGATCATGCGAGAGTTGCAGGACAAGGCCCTGGATTTCCACAAGAAAAGGGTTCAAGTGCTGCGCGATAGCGGCGAGTATGACCACTGGCTGACCGAGCTGAAGGAAGCCTCGAAGATCCCGCTGGACGGGCTGGACGAGGTGCTGTTCGTTCAACACCTGCCGAAGGAATGGCAGGAAAAGGTCAAGGAGCTTCAGGCCCAGGGCGTGCCCGACAAGAAGATCGCCAAGATGATCGCCCAGACCCAGACCGCGAAAAAGGGCGAAACCCGGCAAGAGCTACTCAAGGCCGCGGGCCACAATCCCGAGGAGAAACTGGACGCCCATTCGCTCAAGGGCCGGGGCGATGGCGAGGCCGAAAGCCTCGACAACCCGTTCATGAACACCGAGGCCGCCGCTGGATTGGGCGTGCCCCTGGCACAGGAACGCACCCAGAAGATCGCCCTGGCCGCGCAAGCCGCCGAAAAGGACGACCCGCGTGCCGCAGACCTTCTGAAAAAGGCAGAAGCGGCGAAAAAGGCGATGGCCGCGCAACAGGCCCGGACCGAGGCCAAGGTCGACATCACCGACCCTGCGCCGCCGATCGAGACGATTCTGGACGAGGCCACGATCAGTGCCTCCGAAGGCGTGCAAAGCGCGCCTGGCACCGTGCCACCCCCGCCCGAGGTGGGCGCGCCCTTCCCCGACCCGGCCGAGGCCGCAGCGCCGACTACAAGGTCGAAGACGACCAAGTCGAAGGCGGGCACGACCAAGCGCAAGACCACGAGCCGGGCGAAATCGACCTCCAGCCGCACCAAGTCGGCGTCGAAATCCGCTGCCAAACCGAAAACGACCAGATCCACCCGCCGCAAGACGACCGCCAAGACGAAGGTCAAGTCCACCGCGGCCAAGACATGAGGCCACCCATGGCCACGACCACGACAGTCCCCGATGCCGGACGCAAGGTTCTCGTCTCGACGATGAAGAACGAGGGGCCCTATGTGCTGGAATGGCTCGCCTATCACAAATCCATCGGGATCGACGATTTCTGCATCTTTTCGAACGATTGCACCGACGGCACCAACCTGATCCTGAACCGGCTGGACCAGATGGGCGTGATAAAGCACTATGACAACCCGCTCGGTCCGCGCATGGACCCGCAGCGCCGGGCCTACAGCCGCGCGGGCCAGCTCGACTGGGTGCGCAGCGCCGATTGGGTGCTGATCGTGGACGCGGACGAATTCCTGAATGTCCATGTGGGCGATCACAGCATCGATGCGCTGATCAATCATTGCGGGGCGCCGGACGCGATCTCGGTCAACTGGCGGCTGATGGGCTCTTGCGGAGCCGCCCATTGGGACCCGAATGCGCTGGTCACCGAACGGTTCACCAAGGGGTCGTCCTTCGAAAACCCCGAAAACGGGCTGGTCTGGGGGTTCAAGACGCTGTTCCGCCCCGGAACGTTCGATTTCTTCGGCGTCCATCGGCCCAAGTTCTTCAAGCACAAGGAAATCACCGAGGACATGGCGACCTGGACCAATGCCGACGGGCGGCCCATGGGCGGCAACATCCTGCAGAAGGGGTGGCGCGGCAATGCCGAGAACGTCACCGGTGAAGGCGCCCAGGTGAACCATTACGCGATCAAGAGTCGCGAGGACTTCCTGCTCAAGCGTCTGCGCGGCACGGCCAATTCCAAGAACAAGGGCCGGATCGACATGGAGTATTGGAAGAAATACGACATCAACACGCATGAGGATACGACCATCCCAACCGCCGGCATCCGTCCACAGATGGACGCGTGGTTGCAGGATGCGGACCTGGCCGCCTTGCTGCGAGCCTGCCATGAATGCTCGCGCCGGGTGCTGGATTATCAGCTGCAGGTGCCCGAATTCCGCACCTTCATCGACACGGGCATTTTCGAACCCATGAAGGAGGCCGCCGAATGAGCGCCCGTTTCCTCTGCATCGGCACCCATCACAAGACCGGCACGATCTGGATGCGCAAGGTGTTCCGCGCCATCCAGCGCGACCAGGACATCCCCTTCATGCAATGCTACCGGGCCAAGCGCCTGGCCGATGCGGCCGAAACCGGCCCGCAGATCATCGTCAACTGGTCGTCCTCTTTCCCGCGCGAATTGATGGACATGGACCACGCCCGGTTTCTGCACATCATCCGCGATCCGCGCGACGTGCTGCTGTCTGGCATGCGCTATCACCGCATCGCGCCGCTGGGGAACGAGAAGTTCCTGCGCGAGAAGCGCGACGAATGGGACGGCAAGAACTACCAGGACCACCTGAACGCCCTGCCCGACGATCTGGCCCGCCTGATGTTCGAGATGGAACACAAGCATGACAAGACGGTGCAGGAGATGCTCAAGTGGCCCTATGGCCACCCGCGTGCGGCGGATGTGAAATACGAGGACCTGATCGAGGACGAGGATTGCAGCCAGTTCCGTGGAATCCTCGAAGACTTCGCCATCGAAGGGCTGGATATCGACCGCGCCGTGCAGTGCTACTGGGATCTCTCGCTGTTCGGCGGGTTGAAGAAAGACAGCGACCGCGAGGAACGCGTTCAGCTGCATGTCAGTTCCGGTGCGAAGGCGCAGTGGGTGACGAAACTGCCCCGCGAAATCGCAGAACCCTATGCCGACCGGTATGGGGATGCCCTGAAGGCCCTCGGCTATGCCGAGAATGACGATTGGGTGGCGCAATGCCGCCCGATGGCCGATATCGCGGCATAGTCCGGCACGCCGCCGATGGACGGAAAATCGCAGATGCCACTGGCTACATAAAACAACTCTTGCGTGTAGGCGCGCCATTTCCTAAGGGGGCACTCGATCCCGTGACCCACAAGGAAAGCAACCACCTTGAGCAGCCCTTCCGCACCTGGGACTCCCCCCAGCACCGTCGCGGTTGCCGTTGTGACGCGCGACCGACCCGAGATGCTGACGGCCTGTCTCAAGAGCTTCCTTGCCTTGGATTTGCCGCGCGGGATGACGGTTCGATTCATCATCGTGGAGAACAGCGCAACGCCGACCCTCACGCCGATCATCGAACGCTTCGCTGACGCGCTGAGGCAACGGGCGACGGTCGAGCTGATCCATGAGCCGAAGCTGGGCATTCCGGTCGCGCGCAACCGGGCGTTGTCTGCGGCCGCCGACGGGGGGGGACCGCTGGCTGGTCTTCGTCGATGATGATGAAACCGTCGCGCCGGACTGGTTGGCCTGTCTCGTTACAAGTGCCGAGGACAGAGGATTCGACCTTGCTGCAGGGCCGGTTATACCCATTGCTCCGGATTCACCTCTTTCACCGAAAGAGGCCATTATCCTTGACCACTACTCAGCCGAGGCAAGGCGCGGCGGCAGGAACCGCGAGAGGGCTCTGCAGGCAGGCGCGCCGTTCACCCATGATCTGGCCACCAACAATTGGATCGGGCGGGTTGAGGCGCTGCGCAACGAAGGGCTGCGTTTCGATGAGGCGATGGGGCATATGGGCGGGACCGATACAGACCTGTCACGCCGGGCCGCAAAGGCTGGTCTGACGCTGGGCTGGGTGCCAGAGGCGCTGGTCTATGAGGTCACGCCGAAAACGCGCCTGACCCTCGGCTACATCTTCCGGCGCGCGCGCAGCCAGACGCTGGCGAAATACTATATGCGCTATGGCAAGCAGGGGCGCCGCGCCGTTGTGCGCCCCGTATTTACGGCGATGCTGAAAGCGCTGAGTGGTCTTGGCCGCCTCGCGGTCGGCTATGCCCTGGGATCGCGAACGCAGGTAAAGGGCGTTCGGGCGCTTGGCATCGCCACCGGTTATCTTCAAGGCGTGTTTGGCCGCCGCAGCACCCTCTATCTGGAAACCGACGGCAACTGAGCGGCCAGCCCTCCCAAGGGCCTGCCCCCTAGTTGATCCGGGTGAAGCGTGGCATCTGCCGTTCCCAATAGGACGAAATCAATTCGTCCAGCTCGGGAGCGCGGACATGGCGGCGCCCGGCATTCGGCAGGAAGGTCAGCTCGCCCAAATAGATCTCGTCGCCCTTCTGATAGAGATCGACGCGGCAATACTGGTACTTGCTGCCCAGTTCGATGGCCACGTCACGGGCTCTGTCCGTGCCTTCGGGAAGCGGCTCCTCGCGCAGGTTCTCGCGCAGGAAATCATAGGGCAGGTAATTCAGGTTCTCGTCATAGATCGGGTTGTGCCGATCCTCGGTCTGGTGGCCCACATCCATCTGCAACAGCGCCATGCGCCCGTTGATCATGTGGAAACGGAAATCGGTGATCGGGCCGTCGGAGAGCCCGTCATTGAGATCCTCTTCCAGAAAGACATGAGGCGGGATGAAACGATACCACCATTGGCAGGAATTGAGGCCATAGCTGATCGACAGCCAGCGCTTCGCCTCGCTGCGGATATGCGCCATCTCGTCCTCGGAACAGGGGATGTTCACCTTGATGTTGAAATGGCTGCCGTGGTTGGCCTTGAAATAATAGCTGCCCGGCGCGATGCCCTCGAAAGAGACCTCTTCGCCCTTGGCCCATTTCTTGACGATCCGCGCGGTCTGGACCCGGTTGGCCAGCTTCTTGGGGATATAGCGGCCGACTTGCAGCTTGTCGGCGGGCTGCACCTTTGGCATCGGCATCAGCAGCGCGTGCAGCACGTTCATCGCCCCGAAGGTCTTGGGGCTGCGGAAATCGGGCCATTCGCCGGTGGCCTTGAAATAGCCACCGATACCACGGCGGACGACCTTGCGGAAATCACCCTTGTCCAGCTGGCTATGGGCGGTCATGTGCACCTTGCCGGTGGCCGCGTGCGGCGTTTCGGCGATGTTTTCTTCGTGCCAATTCATGAAATCGGTCACGAAATCCTTGATATAGGCGTCACCCACCTTTTTGCGCGGACGCCGGTCATAGTGGTATTGCTCGTAAAACGGACGCATTGAAACCTGCCAGATATGTTGCCTGCCCCGTGTTCTCCGGGGTTCAGGCTACATATCGCGGGCAAATAAGGCGTTTTTTTGACCGCGTCCCCCTTTTCGGGGGCGCAGGATCAAAGGAAACCGACCGCCGGAGACTTCGCCGCCGTTGACAGAAGCCCAAAGGCATATTCCGCGACCGAACGGAAACAGATCACCCGCAGCGATCCGTCCTGTTCCATCCAGAACGCCGCCGGGATCTGGGCCATGCGGGTGCGGCGGAACGCGCCGGGTCCGAAAGCTTCGGGCGACATGTCCACCGGGCAGAGCCGGGCGATGACCTCGCGCGCGCCAGCCCCCTCGACCGCGATCAGCGCGCGGGCGTCGGACACGTTCACCGCCAGGAAATGCTGCCCGGCCAATGCCGCGTCGATCCGGGCGACAGCATCGGCCGCTTGCCCATGGGGAACAAGCACCAGCAATTCATCCGGTGACATCCAGGCCAGCCCGGTATCGCCGGACACATGGGCCTGCCCCGCCTTGGGCATGGGCTGGCCCGTGATCTCCTTGCAGATCGCCTTGAGCTTGGTCGAGGCGAGATTGCCGCGCAGGGTGATCATGCCCTGAAGCCCTGTATCGCGGACCGTGGTGGTTCCTTCGGTCCCGCGGCCATTCAATGCGCTGGTCTCAGACATTCTGCTTCTCCCCGTCCGGGTCATAGAAGACCGGGCTGACGATCCTGGCTTTCACCTCCGACCCATCGGTCTTGACGAAGGTAATGGTTTCGCCCATCCGATCCGGCCCCTTGTGGACAAGGCCCATGGCGATGCCCCGGCCCAGCGTGGGCGAATGGTAGGTCGATGTCACACGGCCCTCGGTGTTGCGCTGGCCATTGGCATTGGTGCCCGGCGCGGCGGCATAGGCGCCGTCCGGAATGACCGAGCCATCCAGCGTTTCCAGGCCCACCAGCTGCCAGCGGTCGGGATCGACCATGTGGCTGCGTTCCTGGGCGCGCTTGCCGATATAATCGTCCTTCTTCTTCGAGATCGCCCAATGCAGCCCCAGATCCTGCGGAATCACCGTGCCATCGGTTTCATCACCGATCATGATGAACCCTTTCTCGGCGCGCATGATGTGCAGGCATTCGGTGCCATAGGGCATGACGCCGAATTCCTGCCCCGCCGCGTAAAGCGCATCCCAGAAGGCGCGGCCCTGGCTGGCGGGCACGGCGATCTCGTAGGACAGCTCACCCGAGAACGAGATGCGGAAGACCCGCGCGTCAAAGCCGCCGATCTTGCCTTCGGTCCACCCCATGAAGGTCAGCGCCTCGGCAGACAGGTCGATGTCGGACCCGAGCTTTTCCAGCACCTTGCGGGCATTGGGGCCGACGACCGCGACCTGGGCGTATTGCTCGGTCACGTTGGCGACATAGACCTTCCAGTCCCACCATTCGGTTTGCAGCCATTCCTCCATATGGGCATGAACGCTTTCGGCCCCGCCCGAGGTGGTGTGGCACAGGAACGTGTCCTCATCGAGCCGCGCCACGACGCCATCATCGCTTAGGAAACCGTTTTCCGAACACATCAGGCCATAGCGGCAGCGGCCCACCTTCAGGGTGCTCATCATGTTGGTGTAGAGCATGTCCATGAACTTGCCCGCATCCGGCCCCTTGACGATGATCTTGCCAAGGGTCGAGGCATCGAGCAGGCCCAGCTTCTCGCGGGTATTGGCGACCTCGCGCATGACCGCGTCGTGCTTGCTTTCGCCATCGCGCGGATAGCAATAGGGCCGTTTCCAATGGCCCACAGGCTCCCATGCGGCGCCGTTTTCTTCGTGCCAGTCATGGATCGGCGTCCGGCGCAGCGGCTGGAAGATCTCGCCCCGTGCCTCGCCCGCGATCGCGCCCATGGAGATGGGGGTATAGGGCGGGCGGAAGGTGGTGGTGCCAGTGGCCGGAATCGGTTGACCCAGAGCATCAGAAAGCACCGCCAATCCGTTGATATTGCTTAGCTTACCCTGATCGGTGGCCATGCCCAGCGTAGTGTAGCGCTTGGTATGCTCGACCGATTCATAGCCCTCTTGCGCGGCCAGCTGCACGTCGGACACCTTCACGTCGTTCTGGTAGTCCAGCCACATCTTGGAGCGCAGCTTGTAGCTGGCGCCCTGCGGCATCATCCAGACCGGTTGCATCGGGCTTTCCTCGGGCGCGTCGCCCTGCGGCACCTTGCCCGGCTTGCCCTTGGCGCCCGTCGCTTTGGCAGCGGCCGCGCCGGCCTCATGGGCATTTGCGACCGCGTCGCGGGTGGACATGGCGCCATGGGCGATGCCCGCGGTCAGCACGAAAGCCTCGCCCTGCGCGCCAGTGGGGGCGCGGTCGGGATCGGGGCGGAAATGGGCGTGGGCCTCGTCCCAGATCAGCTTGCCGCCGCAATGGGACCACAGGTGCACAACCGGCGACCAGCCACCCGACATGGCGACCGCGTCGCACTTGATCTCGTCCAGCACGGCGCCCTCGCCGGCCTGCGCGCAGATCGCCACGCCTTCGACCCGCTTGCCACCCTTGACCTTGGCAATCCCCTTGCCCAGCAGCACCTTGATGCCCTCGGCTTCGGCGCGTTTGGCCATGGCCCCGGCCTCGGCCCGCGCGTCGATGATCGCGGGCACTTCGAGACCGGCGGCCTTGAGGACAAAGGCGGTGCGATAGGCGTCATCGTTATTGGTGACGACCACGGTGCGGTCGCCGGGGCTGACCGCGTAGTTCACGACGTAATCGCGCACGGCGCTGGCCAGCATGACGCCGGGCAGGTCGTTTCCGGCAAAGGACAAGGGCCGCTCGATCGCACCGGTGGCGGTGACCACCTGCTTGGCCCGGATGCGCCAGAGCCGGTGACGCGGGCCGTCCATCTCGGGCGCATGATCGGTCAGACGCTCATAGGCCAGCACGTAGCCATGGTCATAGACCCCGGCGCCCATCAGGCGGGTGCGGATCTGAACATTCTCAAGGCTTTCAAGCTCTTGAAGGGCATCCTTGACCCAGTCATCGGCAGGCTTTCCGTCGATCTCGGCGCCGTCCACCGGCGCACGGCCGCCCCATTGCGCGGTCTGTTCAACCAGCAGCACCTTTGCCCCGGCGCGCCCCGCGGCCAGCGCGGCGGACAGGCCCGCCACGCCACCGCCAACAACCAGCACGTCCACGAAGGCATAGAAATGCTCGTAAGTGTCGGCGTCGCGGGTTTCCTTGTCCGGTGCCTTGCCCAGCCCCGCCGACTGGCGGATGAAGGGTTCATAGACATGTTTCCACAGCGGGCGCGGATGGATGAACATCTTGTAATAGAAGCCCGAGGGCAGAAACCGCGCCAGCGAATTGTTGATCACCCCGATATCGAATTCGAGGCTGGGAAAGTGGTTCTGCGACCCGGCCTTCAGCCCTTCGAACAGTTCGGTCGTGGTGGCACGCTGGTTCGGCTCGAACCGGGCGCCCTGCCCCATATTGACCAGCGCGTTGGGCTCTTCCGCGCCCGAGGCCACGATGCCACGCGGGCGGTGATACTTGAAGGACCGGCCCACGAGCATCTGGTCATTGGCCAGAAGCCCCGAGGCGAGCGTATCCCCGGCAAAGCCGGTCATTTGCTTGCCGTCAAAGGTGAAATGCTGCTTCTGCGACCGGTCGATGAACCGCCCGCCCTGTGCCAGACGTGTGCTCACTTGAATTCCCTCCAGGACCAGCCGGGGCGCTTGGCCGTGATGGCGTCTTTGATGTCTTGCGGCGGCTCGGTGGTCTGGGCGGAATAGGTGCCGAAGACCTCGAGCGTGGCGGTGTCGCGGGCGGCGTGGAACCACTTACCGCAGCCGTTCACATGGCGCCAGCGTTCGAAATGCACGCCGCGCGGGTTCTCGCGCAGAAACAGGTAGTTTTCGAAATCGTCATCCGAGGAGCCGGGCCCATGGCGCGTCAGATGCGCTTCGCCGCCGCCGTGAAATTCCGTCTCTTCCCCGGTGACGCCACAATAGGGGCATTCAAGGATCAGCATTGGGCTACCCTTCCTTCCTGAGTGAGCTTCGCGCCCGGCACGTGGGTGGGGGCGATGAAATCGCGCCCGCCCAGGGGGCGGGTCGGGCGCGATCGGCGATGCACGCATCGCCGAAAGGGAACAAGGCACGGTCCATCAATGCGCCACCCCCGCGGCCACTGATTCATCAATGAACTTGCCTTCGCGGAATCGCCACATGCTGAATTCATCGGCCAGCGGAGAGCCGCCCTTGGCCATAAGCTCGGCCATGGCATAGCCCGAACCCGGGATCGCCTTGAAGCCGCCGGTGCCCCAGCCGCAATTGACGAAGACGCCCTCGACCGGGGTTTTCGAGATGATTGGGGACCGGTCGCCGGTCATATCCACGATCCCACCCCATTGCCGCAGCATCTTGAGGCGGCTGATCATCGGGAAGGTCTCGACCAGCGCCCGCACGGTTTCCTCGATATGGTGGAAAGAGCCGCGCTGGGTGTAGTTGTTGTAGCCATCCGCGCCGCCGCCGATCACCATTTCTCCCTTGTCGGACTGGGACATGTAGCCATGCACCGTGTTGGCCATCACCACCACGTCCATGCAGGGTTTGATCGGCTCTGACACCAGCGCCTGAAGCGCCACGCTTTCGATGGGCAGGCGGAACCCGGCCTTTTCGGCCATGACCCCGGAATGCCCCGCCACGACGATGCCCAGCTTGTTGCAGCAGATATCGCCCAGCGTCGTTTCCACGCCGGTCACCTTGTCGCCATCGCGCTTGATGCCGGTGACTTCGCATTTCTGGATGATGTCCATGCCCATGTCGGAACAGGCGCGGGCATAGCCCCAGGCCACGGCGTCATGGCGCGCGGTGCCCGCACGGGCCTGCCAGAGACCGCCAAGAACGGGGTAGCGCGGCCCCTCAAGGTTGATGATCGGCACCAGTTCCTTGACCCGCTGGGGGCTGATGAATTCGGTTTGCACCCCCTGCAGGGCATTGGCATGGGCCGTGCGCAGGTAGCCACGCACCTCGTGCTCGGTCTGGGCCAGCATGATCACGCCGCGGGGGCTGTACATCACGTTGTAGTTCAGGTCCTGGCTGAGGGTTTCATAGAGGCTGCGCGCCTTTTCGTAGATCGCCGCCGACGGATCCTGCAGGTAGTTGGAGCGGATGATCGTGGTGTTGCGGCCGGTATTGCCGCCGCCCAGCCAGCCCTTTTCCAGCACCGCGACATTGGTGATGCCGTGATCCTTGCCAAGGTGATAGGCGGTGGCCAACCCGTGGCCGCCTGCCCCGATGATGATTGCATCATAGTGCTTTTTCGGGGTCGGAGAGCGCCAATGCCGTTCCCAACCGGAATGGTGGCGGGCGGCCTCTCGGGCGATGGCGAAGGCGGAAAAGCGTCTCATGGGCTCACTCTCGCGTGGAATCGTCTCGTCATGGTTCTGATACATGGGCCCGCGTTCAAGGATACCCACGGCGGCATTTGGATGCGCGTTTCCGACAAGCCGATCACCGAACGCCAATTTGCCGCGGAAAAGCCGAACGGAAGGTCTTTTTTCGCGCCACGCCACAGGCTACATCGGGTGGGCTATGGAACAATACCCTTGGATATTCTGGGTCGCGACCGCCGTTTTGGTGGCGCTTACCCTCGCCGCGCTCGTCGCACCTTTGATCCGCCGCCGGTCAGACGACCCGGTCGACGAGGTGACCGATATCGACATCTACAAGTCGCAGCTCGAAGAAGTCGAGCGCGACCTGGCAAGGGGCGTGCTGAATTCCGAAGAGGCCGAGCGCACCCGCACAGAAATCGCCCGCCGCTTGCTGGCCGCCGACAAGGCCGGTTCGCGCGCCACGAGCGACGCGCCCCAGGGGCTGAACCGGGCGCTGGCCGTCGTCACCGTTCTCGGAATCGCGGGGGCCGGTATCTGGGGCTATGTGGAACTGGGGGCGCCGGGCTATGCGGACCAGCCGCGTTCGGAACGTCTGCTGCGTGCGGAGGAATTGCGGGAAGGCCGCCCGACCCAGCGCGAGGCCGAGGCCCGGATCACCGACAAGATCGCCGCGACCGCCCAGGTCGGTGACGACGTGCGCGAGATGATCGAGCGCCTGCGCGAGATCGTCCCGACCCGGCCCGACGATCTGAACGGATGGCAATTGCTGGCCGACAACGAAGGCCGCCTGCTGAATTTCGAGGGGGCGGCACAGGCCCAAACCCGCGTTGTCGCGCTCAAGGGTGAAGAGGCCACCGAGACCGACCGCTACCGGCTCGCCTTCTATCGGTTCATCGCTGATGACGGCGCGGTCAGCCCGGACCTCCAAGCCCTCATCGGCGAGGTGGCCGAGGATCGCGACGCCCGCACCGACCTCTGGCAGGCCATGGCGCTGGATGCCCGTTCGATCGGCCATTTCCAGGCTGCGGCCCGCGCCCAGGAACGGTATCTCGCCGCCGTCGGCGAAAACGCCGTGCCCGCCGACTACCAGGATTTGCTGGACTACCTGGTCAGCGCGGCGGGCGGTATTGTCACGCCCGAGGCCGAAACCATCGCCGTGCGCCTGTTGCAGCGCGACGAGGGCAATCCGGCCGCGCTCTATTACGCGGGGCTGCTCTATTACCAGACGGACCGGCCGGACCGCGCTTTCAACTTCTACCGCCGCGTGATCGAAACCGGAACGCCGGGCACCCTGCACTACACCATGGCCGCCGGCCAGATCGAGGACGTGGCCTGGCTGGCGGGCAAGGATTACACCCTGCCCGAGACCCAGACGCGTGGCCCCTCCGCCGCCGATATGGCTGCTGCCCAGGACATGTCCGAAGAGGACCGCGCGGCGATGATCGGCGGCATGGTCTCGTCCCTTTCGGAGCGGCTCGCCAACGAGGGCGGCCCTCCCGAGGAATGGGCCCAGCTGATCCGCGCGCTTGGTGTGTTGGGCGAGACCGAACGGGCCGCGGCCATCTGGGGCGAAGCGCAAGAGGTGTTCGCCGCCTCCGACGCGGCCATCGGCACGATCCGCAGCGCCGCGCGCGCCGCCGGTGTCGCCGAATGATCCACGAAACGCCCGAGGAGTTCATTGCCGCCCTGTCGCCCATGGCCCCCCTTGCCGGTCTGGACCTTGGCACCAAGACCATCGGCGTCGCGGTCTCCGACAGCCTGCACACCGTGGCCACCCCGCTTGAGACCATCAAGCGCAAGAAATTCACCGTCGATGCCGAGGCGCTTCTGGCGATTGTTGCCAAGCGCCAGGTGGGTGGGCTGGTCCTGGGCCTGCCGCGCAACATGGACGGGACCGAGGGCCCGCGCGCCCAATCCACCCGCGCCTTCGCCCGCAACCTCTCGCGCATGACCGACCTGCCGATCACCTATTGGGACGAAAGATTGTCCACGGTGGCCGCCGAACGGGCCCTGCTGGAGGCGGATGCGACACGAAAACGTCGCGCAGAGGTCATAGACCACGTCGCCGCCGGTGTTATCCTGCAAGGCATGCTGGATCGCATGCGCAACATCAGGGCGGGATCATGACAAGACCGGAACATACCGATCACATCTGGAAGCGGGCGGAAATCGAAAGCCCCTGCATCAAGGTCTGCGTGATCCACCCCGAGGCCCGTATCTGCACCGGGTGCCACCGGTCGATCGAGGAAATCGGCAGCTGGGCGCGGATGACGCCCGAGGACCGACGCGCCGTCATGGAAGAGCTGCCGGAGCGGGCCAAACTGCTGAAAGTCCGCCGCGGCGGCCGCGCAGCCCGGCTCAAACGCTAGGGCCTCCGTTCGGTCCAGTCCCGCGCTTGGGCGAATTGCGGGCGGAAATAGGCCATGAGGCGCGGGTCTTCGCCTTCGCCCTGCCAGGGCGCGATGCCATGCACCGCCAGCCGGTGCATCAACACCGCCTCGCCCAGCCGCAGATGCAGGGGCACCATTTCGCACCGCTCGAACACCTCGGCGCGGGCGACCTTGTAAGCCTCGGTCACATCCCCGCCCATGGCTGCCCCGGCCAGCGCATCCCGCATGATCTCGTGGCTGCCCTCCCAGACGACCAGCGGGCTTTGCCCCACATTCGACAGGCTGATGCCAAGCACGAAGGCATGTGGCTCGCGCAGGATGCGCCGCCCGTCCTCAAGGTGCAGACCGTCAACATGGGCGCCGCAGCGGTCGCGTCGGAACCGGTGCGCGGCGTCGCTTTCGCCCGGATCGCGACCCGGATATCCGCGATAGATCGCTGACAGCTGTGCTTTGTGCCAACGGCCGGGCCAGATGCCGCGCAGCCCTTGCGGAAAGGGCACCCCGCCGATGCTGCCATCGGGATCGTTGGGCAGGACATCGACCCCGACGAACCATGTCTTTTCATGGCGCAGCCAGCGATCGCGCAGGGCCTGGTCATCCAGCAGAACCTCGCCCACCGACCGGGCGGCCTCGGCCCAGCCTCGCAGGCCCGGCAGGTCGCGCATCACCTGGTATCCTCGCCCGTCGACCATGCCCCTACCAGCCCAGTGCCTTGCGCAGCATGTTCAGCGCAACGAGCATCAGGAACACCCCGAAAACCCGCTTGAGCGGCTTGGGATCCAGCCGATGCGCCAGTGCCGCCCCCCAGGGCGCGGTGATCAGTGTCATGGCGATGACGAGGCCGAAGGCCGGCAGGTTCACTGCCCCCACCGACAGCGGCGGCGCCACGGCCATGTCCACAAGCAGGAAGCCCAGCACCGAGGGCACAGCGATGATCACGCCGAACCCGGCGGCAGTGGCCACGGCCTTGTGGATCGGTTTACCGTAAAGCGTCATCACCGGCACGCCGAAGCTGCCGCCACCGATGCCCATCAGCACCGACAACAGCCCCATCAGCGGGGCCAGCAGCCACTTGACCGGCCCGGTCGGCATGGCCTGCCCCAGACGCCAGGCGCTGTTTCCAAGGGTCATGTAGAGCGCGACGGAAAAGGCCAGCCCGCCGAAAATCGCTTGCAACACCTCCGAGCGCAGCTGCGCCGCCACGGTGACCCCGACAAGCGCACCCAGCGCAATCCCCGGCCCCCAGCCGCGCAGGACCCCCCAGTCAACCGCGCCCTTCTTGTTATGGCTCAGAACCGAGCGGATCGAGGTCACGATGATCGTGGCCAGCGAGGTTGCAAGGCACATCTGCATCAGTTGTGGACTGTCATAGCCCAACCCGGCAAACGCGTAGTAGAAGGCCGGGACGAGGATGATGCCCCCGCCGACGCCCAGCAGACCGGCCAGCACCCCGGCAAAGGCCCCGATGGCCATCAACATGGCCCCCATGCCCAGCAGCAGTGTCAAGTCGGGCATGGCCCCTCCGGTCCTTTGATCCGCCCCTAGCTTAGCCCGGAGGCCGGCGCTAGCACTAGTCGGCCTCGATCCGGAAATCCTCATGGCAGGCGCCACAGGTCTGCGCCATGGCCGCGAATTCCGCGCCCGGTGGGCTGTCAGACGTTGCGGCGGCTTGTGCCAGCGCCTCGGCCCGCTCTTCCAGTGTCGTCGACAGGTCCGCAAACCGGTCGAGATCCTCCCAGATCGCAGGCGCGGCTTCACTTGGTGCCACCAACGAGCCCTCGGGGAACTTCTCGACGAGCGGCTGGCCGGAATGGCTGGCGATCCGGCGTGCGGCCTCTGCATAGGCGTCCGCGTCATAGGCCACCTGACCACGTGACATCGGCACGATCACCTTCATCGCCTCGGCCAAGGCCACCATGGCATCCATGCGTTCCTTGACCACCCCGGTGGCGCCGCTGTGGGCCAGCGCCGCACCCCCGACCGCCATGGCGGCCAGCGTTCCAATCATCTGTTTCACGAGGATTTCTCCTGCTTCGGACCGTGTTTTCGGGCAGACAGATAGCGCGGATCACCGGGCGGGCCAACCGGTCAGGCTGCGGCCCGGTCCATCGCCTCCAGCGCGCGGTCCAGCACGTCCAGCCCGGCCCCCTCGCGGTGGCCCTGCTCGGACAGGACTCGCCGCCATTGCCGCGCCCCCGGGCGGCCTGCGAACAGGCCCAGCATGTGCCGTGTCACCTGCGCCAGCTTGCCACCCTCGGACAGATGCGCGGCAATATAGGGGCGCATCGCCTCGACCACCTCCAGCCGGTCCGGGCCGGGCGCGCCTCCGAATAGGGCCCGGTCGGCGTCCAGCAGGATATCCGCCGGGTTGTGATAGGCGGCCCGCCCGATCATCACCCCGTCAAGCCCCCGGTCCAGATGCGTCCGTGCCTCCGCAAGCGATGCGATGCCGCCATTGACCGAGATATGCAGGTCGGGAAATTTCGCCTTCATCCGATGCACGAGGTCATGGTCCAGCGGCGGGATATCGCGGTTTTCCTTGGGCGAAAGCCCTTGCAGCCAAGCCTTGCGGGCATGGATCGTGATCCGCTTCACCCCGGCCGCACGAATCTTTTCAAGAAAGTCCGGCAGCACCTCTTCGGGGTCCTGGTCGTCCACGCCGATCCGGCATTTCACGGTCACCTCGGCCGGTTGGGCCGCGATCATCGCGTCACAGCACTCGGCCACCAGGTCAGGCGTGCGCATCAGGACCGCGCCGAAGGTACCCGATTGCACCCGGTCCGAGGGACAGCCGCAATTGAGGTTGATCTCGTCATATCCCTCGTTGGCGCCCATCCGTGCGGCCTCTGCCAGCTCGGCCGGGTCCGACCCGCCAAGCTGCAACGCGACCGGATGCTCGGCCGCGTCGAACCGAAGCAGGTGCCGCGCCCCGCCACGCACCAACGCAGGGGCCGTGACCATTTCAGTGTAGAGCAAGGATCGACGCGACATCAGCCGGTGAAAGAACCGGCAATGCCGGTCGGTCCAATCCATCATGGGCGCAATGGAAAGACGTGCTGCCTGTGTGGCTGCATTCAGTGGCATTCGGCGATCTCCTCGAGGGCGCTCTACCGGAACGGACCCGCTTTGCACACCCTATGCACAGGAAAGGCGGTGCGCCACCCTGCCCCGTGCTAAGAAAGTGGTCAGCTTGATGGAATCGGCACGATACCTGTTCGAGGGTGATACCCGGCAAGACCCACGGCGCTTCATCCGGTGGCCGACTCGCGGATGGGCGCACTCGGTCCAATCATGGGGCGGGTCACCCGTTCCCGCAGCCTCGAAGAAAAGGTGCCATATGGCAAGACCTGCGACCGGACCAAGGCCGCACCACCGTTCGGCATTATCGACAGGCAATCGGACGACCGTGCCCAATGCGCCATCGGGTCTGGGCAATCCTGCGGTGACGGGGCATACTTTCCTGTCATGACCGCCCGCCGCCCCAGACCCTTCACCATATCGCGCCTGCCGCGTCTGCTTCTGCTGGGGTTGGCACTCATGATGTTGGCCGCTTTGGCCGTGCTGCCGCGGGTGGAACGCTATTTCGTGATCCAGACCGCGATGCGCGAAGAGGCGACCCTGCGCCTGGCCACGCAATCCTTGCGCGGGGCGCTGGCCCGAACCGAAGTTCTGCCCGGCCTTCTGGCCGAGCGTCCGATCCTGACACGAATCCTCCGTGATCCCGACAATCAGGGCCTCGTGCCCTATGCAAATGAACAATTGCGCCAATCGACCCTGACGCTGGACGTGGCCGATATCTGGGTGATGGATGCCGACGGCCTGACCATCGCGGCCAGCAACTACCGGCGCGACAAATCCTTCGTCGGCAGGCGCTTCGACTACCGCCCCTATTTCCGCGATGCCATCGACAACGGACGCGGGCGTTTTCACGCCTTGGGCACGACCTCGGGCCAGCGTGGTTATTATTTCGCCGCGCCGATCCTCGACGGGACCGAAATCGTCGGTGTCATCGCGGTCAAGCTGCGGCTCGACGATTTCGAAGCCGCCTGGCGCGAAAGTGACAACACGGTTCTGGTCACCGATCAGAACGCCGTGGTGTTCCTGTCCGACCGGGAGGATTGGCGCTTTGCCACGCTGCGCGCGATCCCCGACGGCGCGCTGGAAACCATCGCGGCCACACGGCAATACCCGCTGGATCGCCTGCACCCGCTGGACGCCACCCGCGAGGCCCTCGCGCCCGGTCATGACCTCGTGACCGTGCGCGCCCCCGGGGGGACGGAGGACTACGTCACCAATACCGCCCTGATCGCCTCGGCGGGGTGGCAGGTCATGCTGCTGACGCCCACGCGCCCGGCGATCCTGCAAGCCCGGCAAAGCCTGGCGCTCGCCGTTCTGGGGCTGATGTTCGCCGGCCTTGTGGCGGTGCTTTACCTGCAAAGGCGGGCGCGCTTGGTCGAGCGGCTCGAACAGCAACGCCGCTATCGCGAACAACTGGAAAGGCGGGTCGCGGAACGCACCG
This sequence comes from Salibaculum griseiflavum, assembly GCF_003129565.1. GTDB lineage: Bacteria > Pseudomonadota > Alphaproteobacteria > Rhodobacterales > Rhodobacteraceae > Salibaculum > Salibaculum griseiflavum. The sequence goes on along the minus strand of NZ_QETF01000005.1, from coordinate 57,393 downwards.
CCGACCTCAATGACGCCAACGCCCGGCTCATGCAGGAAGTCGAGGAACGCAAATCGACCGAGGACCGGCTGCGCCGCACCCAGACGGAACTCGTGCAAGCCGGCAAGCTGGCCGCCCTGGGCCAGATGTCGGCCGCCCTGAGCCATGAATTCAACCAGCCCCTGGCGGCGGTCAAGGCCTATGCCGAGAACGCCGCGACCTTCCTCGACCGCGACCGGCCCGCCGAGGCGCGTGACAATATCGGGCTGATCTCGCAGATGGCCGACCGGATGGCTTCAATCTCCAAGCACCTGCGCAATTTCGCACGCCGCCCGCAGGACAAGATCGGGGCCGTGCCGCTTCTGGCCGTGCTCGACGACGCTCTGGAACTGATGGCCCCGAAACTCAAGGCGGCGGGGGCCGAGCTGCGCTTTGACCGACCGCGGGCCGAGATCCAGGTGATGGGCGGGCGAGTGCGGCTGCAACAGGTGCTGGTCAACCTTCTGTCCAACGCGCTCGATGCCATGGAACATCACGCGACCCCGATCATCGAGATCACCGTTCATAGCGCGGGCGGCCGCCATCGCGTGGATGTGCGCGACCGAGGGCCGGGGCTGGACGACGACGCGCTGGCGCAGCTGTTCGATCCGTTCTTCACCACCAAGAGTCCGGGCAAGGGGCTGGGCCTGGGCCTGTCGATCTCCTACAATATCGTGCGCGATTTCGGCGGCACGCTGGCCGCGCGCAACCATCCCGAAGGCGGCGCGGTGTTCTCCGTGGACCTGGCCGCCGCCGACCCTGACACGCAAGAGGCCATCGCCGCCCAATGACGCCCGAGACCATCCTGTTCGTCGATGACGAAGACCACCTGCGTCTGGCGGCGCGGCAAGCGCTGCACCTGGACGACCTCGACGTGCAGTGCTTTGCCGAGGCGGGCACGGCGCTGTCCCATGTCGCGCGCGATTTCCCCGGCATTCTGGTGACAGACATTCGCATGCCCGGCATGGATGGTCTGGACCTGATGGCACGGGCGCTGGAGATCGACCCGGAATTTCCGGTGATCCTGGTGACGGGTCACGGCGATGTGGATCTTGCCGTTCAGTCCATGCGCGACGGCGCCTATGACTTCCTCGAAAAGCCCTACGCACCGGCCCGGCTGATCTCGACGGTGCGTCGGGCCTTGGACAAGCGCCGGCTGACGCTGGAAAACCGCGCCCTGCGCCGCCAGGTGGGCAGACGCGACACGATAGAGGCGCGGCTGACCGGGCGTTCGGGCATCATGACGCGGCTGCGCGACCAGATCCGCGCCATCGCCGAGACCGAGGCCGACGTGCTGATCCAGGGCGAGACCGGGACCGGCAAAGAGGTGGCCGCACGCGCCCTGCACCGGGCCAGCCCCCGCGGGGACAAACCCTTCGTTCATATAAACTGCGCCGCCCTGCCCGCCGACCTGATCGAAAGCGAGCTGTTCGGCCACGAGGCCGGGGCCTATCCCGGCGCCACCCGGGCGCGCTTTGGCAAGTTCGAACACGCCCGCGGCGGCACGGTGTTCCTCGACGAGATCGACGCGATGAGCCAGCCGTTGCAAGCCAAGCTGCTGACCGCGATCCAGAACCGCACGATCTCGCGGCTTGGCTCCAACGACCCGGTCGAGCTGGACGTGCGATTCATCGCCGCCTCGAAGCGTGACCTCGAACAGGCCGCCGCCAGTGGTGATTTCCGGGCCGACCTGCTTTACCGGCTCAATGTCGTGACCCTGCGCCTGCCCACACTGGCCGAGCGGCGCGAGGACGTGCCCCGGCTCTTTGCGCACCTGGTGGCCGAGGCGGCGGCCCGCTACAAGCGCCCGGCCCCGGACATCCCCGGCGCGGTGCTGGATGCGGTATCGGCCCGCGACTGGCCCGGCAATGTGCGCGAATTGCGCAACGCCGCCGACCGGTTCGCCCTGGGCCTGGCGCTGGATATCGGGACAGACACGGCCGGCGATGCGCCCGACGACACCCTGGCGGCACGCCTGGCCTCCCACGAAAAATCGCTGATCGCCGCCAGCCTCGCCGCCAATGGTGGTCGTCTGCGCGACACCTATGAATCACTCGGGCTCAGCCGCAAGGCGCTCTACGAAAAGATGCAGAAACACGGGTTGTCGCGGGACGATTTCGCCGAACCCGACTAGGCCCGCCCCGCCGGATGTGTCGCAAAGGGAACATCGCGGATGCCGATTTGTCCCGATCCCGACCCAAAGCGCGCGGTTTTTTAGATCCGGGCCGATTTTTTTCGTGGCCGCCGGTTGAGCGGCGGGCACCCGAAACGTCAGGACTTCGCCACATGGCCCGACCTCGGGCCCCGGTCGAAGAGGAGGCTTCGTCCGGACATGGCCGGTGAAAGACCGGCGAACAGGAGGATTTCAAGATGAAAATCACCAAGATCACGGCGCTCGCGCTGACCACGACCCTCGCCACCGGCGCAGCATTCGCGCAAGACCGCGACGGCTGGCCCGAAAGCTTCACGGTGGGCACCGCCTCTCAGGGCGGCACCTATTTCGCCTATGGTTCGGGCTGGGCCAACCTGGTCGCCGAAGAGCTGGGCCTGACCGGCGGCGGCGAAGTCACCGGTGGCCCGATGCAGAACATGGCGCTGGTCCATACTGGCGAAGCCCAGTTCGGCATGACCACGATGGGCCCGGCGGCGGAATCGCTGCAAGGCACCAACCCGATCGCCCCCGGCCTGGCTATGACCAATGCCTGCGCCATGTTCCCGATGTATCAGACCCCGTTCTCGGTGACGGCGCTGTCGTCCTCGGGGATCTCCTCGATCGCCGATATCCCGGCAGGTGCGCGGATCGGCTTCGGCCCGGCGGGGTCCACCTCGGACACCTACTTCCCGCGCATGATGGAAGAGCTGGGCGTCGATTTCGAGCGCCGCAATGGTGGCTGGTCCGACCTGGGCGGCCAGTTGCAGGACGGTCTGCTTGACGTGATCGCCTTCGCCGCCGGCGTGCCGGTGCCCGCGGTCAGCCAGCTGGAAGTGCAGACCGACGTGAACATCATCGAATTCACCGAGGAAGAACAGGCACAGATCATGGCCGCGTTCCCGGTGTCCGAGTTCGACATCGCCGCCGACACCTACACCACGCTGGAAAGTGATGCGCGGTCGGTGTCCATGTGGAACTTCGCCATTGCCAATTGCGACCTGCCCGCCAGCTTCGTCTACGAAGTCGTGGACGTGGTGATGTCGGATAACGAGCGCATGGTGAACATCCACCGCGCGGCCCGGTCGACCCTGCCCGAGAACTGGGACAAGAACACCGTCCTGATGTGGCATCCGGGTGCCGCCCAGTGGTTCACCGAGAATGCCGGTGCGGAGATCGCCGCCGACATGATCCACGGCGACATGTAATCCGGGCCAAAAGGCCAAAAGACCATGCCGCGCCCCTCACCCGGGCGCGGCATTTTCAAATCGGGATCCGCGGACGGCCCCGGCCGGCCCGACGGAGCGGAGGGACAAATGACAACCGAAAACCAGACCGATGATGTCGTTCTTGCCGAGGGCGTGGACGAGGAAACCGTCGAGGCCAACCGACGGCTGTTTACAGGCCCTGCCTTCATCCTGATCGCGTCGCTGTCGACGGTCTATGCCGCGTTCCACATGATCGCGCTGAACGGCGTCTCGATCAGCGACTGGACCGGGATCGAAGTCCCCCTCCTGCCGCAATTCCCGCTGGAGACCTGGAATTTCCGCATCGTTCATATCGCCGGGGCGATCGTGCTGGGCTTTCTTCTCTTCTCGGCCCGGCTGTTCCGCGACGCCGACAGACCCGCAACGCCGCTTCTGTCGAAGGCGGGCTTCGTGTTGATGGTGCCGCTGGCAGTGTCGGCCTACACGGTTCTCGGGTTCATCCAGCTGGTCAATTCCGGCACCTTGCCCGAGATGGGAGGACTGACCACCTGGGCCGCCTTCCCCGGGTCCGACCTGTATGACCAGGAACTGATGTGGTTCGGCATCCCGCTACTGGTCGCCACGCTGGGCGCCATCGTGCTGGGCTGGTTCGAGAACGCCCCGCGCGATCGCTTCGCCACTTCGGATATCGTGCTGGCGGCCTGCGGGGTCGTGGTCGCGCTCTACCTCGTGCCGATCTATTCCACCGCCGCGCGCAACTCGGTCGGCACCCCCTTCGTGCCCATCGGCGTGGCCTTCGCCGCGACGGCAGGCACTGCTCTGATCATGGAGTTGACGCGCCGCGTCGCGGGCCTGGCACTGGTGATCATCACCGGTGTCTTCCTGCTCTATACCTTCACCGCGCACCTGCTGCCGGGGATCCTGGCGGTGCAGACCCCCTATAGCTGGCAACGATTCTTCGGCCATGTCTATTCCGACGCGGGCATTCTGGGGCCGACCACGGCGGTCTCTTCGACCTATATCATCCTGTTCATCATCTTCGCGGCCTTCCTGCAGGCCTCGAAGGTGGGCGACTATTTCGTCAACTTCGCCTTCGCCGCCGCCGGGCGCGCCCGGGGCGGCCCGGCCAAGGTGGCGATCTTCGCCTCGGGCCTCATGGGCATGATCAACGGCACCAGTGCCGGCAACGTGGTGGCCACCGGGTCACTGACCATCCCGCTGATGAAGAAGGTCGGCTACCACAAGCGCACCGCCGGCGCGATCGAGGCCGCGGCCTCGACCGGGGGGCAGATCATGCCGCCCATCATGGGCGCCGGCGCTTTCATCATGGCCGAGATCACCGGCATTCCCTATACCGAGATCGCGATCGCGGCGATCATCCCGGCGGTGCTCTACTTCGCGTCGATCTATTTCATGGTCGACCTGGAGGCCGCCAAGCTGGGCATGCGCGGGATGCGCGAGGATGAATTGCCCAAGCTGCGCGCCATGGTGCGCCGGGTGTTCCTGTTCCTGCCGATCATCATCCTGATCGTGGCGCTCTTCATGGGCTATTCGGTGATCCGGGCAGGCACGCTGGCGACGGTCGCGGCGGCAGTGGTCAGCTGGCTGGCCCCGGCCGAGATGCGGCTGACGCGGCTGGTCTTCCCCAGCGCCACCGGTGAACAATCCCTGATCCGGTCGCTGCTTTTGCAGGCCGCCATCGTGGGCACCATGGTGGCGCTGGCCTATGGCTTCTTCGCCGTTATCGAGGTGCTTGACCAATGGGTCGTGGCCGTAGCTGGGGTATTGCTGGTCGTGGGCCTCGGCGCGCTGGCTGTGCTGCGGCGGAGGGACTCCGATGCCGGCCCCAAGGGCGATGCGGAACACAGCGCGATGAATCTCGGCTCGGTGCTCAAGGCGTTCGAACTGGCCGGGATCATGTCGATCCAGATCATCGCGGTCTGTGCCTGCGCGGGGATCATCGTGGGCGTCATCAGCCTGACCGGTGTCGGCGCGCGCTTCTCCTCGATGCTGCTGGAGATCGCGGCGGCAAGCCAGCTTCTGGCGCTGTTCTTCGCGATGTGTATTGCCATTCTTCTGGGCATGGGGATGCCGACGACGGCCGCCTATGCGGTGGCCGCCTCGGTCGTCGCGCCGGGCCTGGTCGAACTGGGCATTCCGCAGCTGACCGCGCATTTCTTCGTCTTCTACTTCGCGGTGGTCTCTGCGATCACGCCGCCGGTTGCGTTGGCCTCCTACGCGGCGGCAGGGGTGTCGGGCGCGAACCCGATGGCAACCTCCGTCACCTCGTTCAAGATCGGGATCGCCGCCTTCGTGGTGCCGTTCATGTTCTTCTACAACTCGGCCATCCTGATGGACGGCACCTGGTTCGAGGTGATCCGCGCCGGCCTGACCGCCACGGTGGGCGTCTTCCTGTTGTCCTGCGGCATGCAAGGCTGGTTCCTGGGATCGCGCATCGCCTGGTTCCTGCGGTTGGGCCTCGTGGTGGCCGCCCTGTTCATGATCGAAGGGGGCTGGTTCACCGACATGATCGGCGTCGGATCGGCCGTCGTGGTGTTCCTGGTCCAGCGGTTTCTGCATCCCTCGCCCGATACCGGTTTCGACGTGCGCGGCGCGGATTGAGGGCGCTCGCCTTCTGCACATCGAAAGGCCGTCCCTTGATCGGGGCGGCCTTTTCCGTTTGCGCCGCCGCTCTCTGCCCGACGGTCAGGCGGGCCCGCCCCCGACATCCCCGGGCGCGACCGAGACCGATTTGACGATGGCATGAAGCGCCACCCCCGGGGCCAGCCCCATCGCCGTTGCCGACCGTTCCGTGATCCGCGCCAGCACCCGGCCTGCCGCCGTATCCAGCGCCACCATGACGCCCGGCCCCGCGCCCGGGCGCAGCTCGGCCACGATCCCCGGCAGTATATTCAGCGCCGAAAGCCCATCCGGCTTGTGGCGCGACAGGATCACGTCGTGGGCCGCGATGCGAAGCCGCACCGGCGCCCCTTCCGCAAGGTCGAGCCGCGGCAGGAACAGCGGCACGCCGCCAGCCTCGAGCTCGGTCAATCCATCGGCATGCTGGCGGGCCACATGCGCCACAAGGATCGCCCCGGCCTCTCGCGCGCCGGCCGGCAGAACCGCGGGATCGCCCAGCACCTCGGCCGCCGGGCCCTGTCGCAGAACCCGGCCATCCTTCAGCGCCACCACGCTGGTTGCCAGGCGCCCGACTTCGGTCGCGGCATGGCTGACATAGAGGATCGGCACGCTGACCTCGTCGCGCAGCCGCTCGAAATAGGGCAGGATCTCCGCCTTGCGCGCCTCGTCCAGCGCGGCCAGCGGTTCATCGGCCAGGATCAGTTGCGGCGCGGCCAGCAGGGCGCGGCCAATGGCGACCCGCTGCTTTTCCCCGCCCGAAAGCGCCCCGGGCCGGCGATCCAGCAGAGCGCCGATCCCCAGCATCTCGACCACGCGGGCCATGTCCTCGCGCGGGGTATGGGCGGGCGCGAACCGCGCGCCATAGGTCAGGTTGCGGCGAACGGTCATGTGCGGGAACAGCCGCCCCTCCTGGAAGATGTATCCGACGCGCCGGCGATGTGGCGGCAGCCAGATACCCGCCCCTGTGTCCAGCAGCACCCGGCCATCCGCCACGATCCGCCCCGCCTGCGGACGAGAGAGGCCCGCGACGGCATTGACGATGCTGGTCTTGCCCGCACCCGATCGCCCGAACAGCACGGTCAGCCCCGCGGGCGCCTCGAATGCCACGTCGAGCGTGAAGCCCGGCAGGTCCTGTTTCAGAGCTACTTCAAGCATCGCGCCCCCCGATCCGCGCCGCGACCCGGCGCGACACCCATTCCGACACCGCAAGGGCCAGCGCGGCCAAGGCGACGGACAAGACGGCCAGCCGCGCGGCGCGGGCGCCACCGCCGGGAGTTTCCAGCGCCAGGTCGATGGCCAGCGGGATGGTCTGGGTCTGGCCGGGAATGTTGGACACGAAGGTGATCGTCGCCCCGAATTCCCCCATGCCCTTGGCAAAGGCCAGCACGGTGCCCGCAAGGATGCCCGGCACGATCAGCGGCAATGTCACGGTCAGGAAAATCCACGTCCGCGTGGCCCCCAGCGTCGCCGCCGCCTCCTCAAGTTTGGGGTCCACCGCCTCGATCGACAGGCGCACCGCCCGCACCAGGAACGGAAAGGCCATGACCCCCGAGGCCAGCGCCGCCCCGGTCCAGCGAAAGGCGAAGGTGACGCCGAAAACGCGGTCCAGAAACCCGCCGACGGGCCCCTGTGTGCCAAACGTCAGCAAGAGCAGATACCCCGTGACCACCGGCGGCATGATCAGGGGCAGATGCACCACGATGTTCAGCACCTCGCGCCCTGGAAAGCGCCAGCGCGCAAGGGCGTAGGCCACGAAGATACCGAATGGCAGGCTGACCGCCGTGGCCCAGAGCGCCACGCGCAGCGACAGGCGCACCGCCTCCCATTCCGCCGCAGTCAGCCAATCAGTCATCGGTTGGGGCCAGCATGGTGAATCCCTCGACCTCGAAGATCGCCCGGGCCTCGCCCCCTTGCAGGTAGGCCAGGAACGCGCCGGTCAGCGCTGTGTCGCTACGGGCCAGGGCCGCGACGGGATAGAGGATCGGCGGATGGCTGTCCGCCGGAAAGGTGCCGACGACCGAAACCGCGCTTTCTGCCTTGGCATCCGTGGCATAGACGATGCCATAGGGCGCCTCGCCCAGCGCCACCAGTGCCAGCGCGGCGCGGACGTTGCCGGCCTGTGCGACCTTCGGCGCCACGGCGTCCCATTGGCCCAGCGAAGTCAGCGCCGCCTTGCCGTAGATGCCCGCCGGGACCGCCTCGACAAGGGCCATGGCCAGGCGGCCGTTGCCCAGCATGGCGGACAGGTCCATGTCGGGGCCGATCTCGACCGGGTCGGCCTCCAGTTCGGCAGCGATCAGCACAAGCGCATTCGACAACAGATCGACCCGCGTGCCCGGCGCCAGCAGCCCGTCCGAGGCCAGCGCATCCATCCAGTCCGTATTGGCCGAGATGAAGACATCCGCCGGCGCGCCCTGCCGGATCTGCCGCGCCAGGGCAGAGGATCCGGCATAGGCGACGGTCAGGTCATGTCCTGTCGCGGCTTCGAACCCGGCCTCGACCTCGGTCATGGCATTGGTCAGGCTCGACGCCGCGAAGACGGTGATGTCATCAGCCGAGGCCGGCCCCGCGAGCGACAGCGCGATCGTGGCGGCTCGGCATAGGACTGCGCGTGTCATGACGGGTGGCTCCAGAGTGATATGTTTCGCGAAACATATCGCAAGCACAGGCCGCGCAGGTCAAGCCTCATGTGTCGCCCGCGCCATCGCGGGTCAGGTTATGCAGCGCCATGAGTTGCTCGGCACCGCCCCTGGCCGCCGCCTCTTCGAAGTCGCGGTAGAGCCCCAGCACCTCGCGCCCCAGATCGGTCAGCACCGCGCCGCCGCCGCCGGGGCCGCCCCGCGTGCTTTCGACGAGCGGCCCGCGAAACATCGCGTTCAGCGTGCCGATCAGGTCCCAGGCGCGCTTGTAGGACATGCCCATCTCGCGCCCGGCCCCCGCGATGGACCCGGTGCGGGCAATCCCGTCGAGCAGGTCGGCCTTGCCCGGCCCGATCATCTCGTCCTCGTCGAAGACGATACGAATGCGCAGGCGGCCCGGTGGGTCGGTCGGCATGAGGTCAGCCCCTCTCCTGGTGACGTTGACCCGCCCGGTATCGCAAGCCATCCGGTTCGCGACAAGTCCGCACCGCTGGACAAGCCCGTCGCCACGCCCGATACAACCGAGAACACCCGAAAGGATGCACCATGATCCGACCCGAAGACCCCGATCACCGCGCCTGGGCGCTGATGGACGCCGCCCGGCAACTGGATTTCTTCCGCGCCAGCCTGAACCCGGCCGGCGGGTTCTTTCAATTGGGCCATGATGGCAGCCCGCTGCCCGACCGCCCGCAGGAACTGCACGCCACCACGCGCATGGTGCATTCCTATGCCCTTGGCAAACTGGCGGGCTTTGCCGATTGCGATGAGATGATCGATGCGGGCATGCGCTACCTGGCCAGCCACCACCGCGACAAAACCCATGGCGGCTATGTCTGGGGAATGACGGGCGACACGGTCAGCGATGGCCGCAAGCTGGCCTACGGCCATGTTTTCGTGCTGCTGGCCGGGTCCAGCGCGCTGGCCGTTGGCCACCCGGACGCGCGAGCACTGATCGACGACGTGACCGAGGTGCTGGAGAACCGGTTCTGGGAACCGGACAACGGGCGGTTCTGTGATGAATTCAACCGCGACTGGACGCCCTTTTCGACCTATCGCGGCATGAATGCCAATATGCACGGTGTCGAGGCTTTGCTGGCCGCGCATGAAGCGACGGGGGCGGACCGCTACCTGCACATGGCGGGCCGGATTCTCGATTTCTTCCTGGGCGAGGTCGCCCCCCAAGAGGGCAACCGCCTGCCCGAACACTACCGCGCCGACTGGTCCATTGACCGCGCCTATAGCGAAGACCCGATGTTCCGTCCGCCGGGCACCACGCCAGGCCATTCCTTCGAGATGGCGCGGCTCTTGCTGCAATACTGGGACATGACCGGACGCGGGGATGACACCGCCCCGGCCCGCGCCCGCGCGCTTGCCTACCGCGCCTTGCAGGACGCCTGGGACGAGGCGCGCGGCGGGCTGGTCTACACGCTGGATTTCGACGGCACCCCGCACATCACCGACCGCTATTGGTGGCCCGTGACCGAGGCCATCGGCACCCTTGCCGCCCTTATGAAGCTGGACGCCACCAAGGAAGACGCCGTCTGGTTCGACCGGCTCTGGCGTTTCGCACAGGCGCACTTCGTGGATACGGCACGCGGCGGCTGGTTCCCCGAGATCGACGAGCCGGGCCTGCCGACCGAACGCCAGTTCATCGGCAAACCCGATATCTACCACGCCCTGCAGGCGGATTTGCTGCCGCTGACCTCGGGCCTGTCGGGCTACTACACCACGCTCAAAGAGCTGCGCGTCTAGGCATCTACAACGCCACCGCCTGCCCGGTCAGGGCACTTTCCTGCGCCGCCAATCCGATGCGCACGGCGGCCATACCATCCTCCAGCGTCACCTCGGGGCTGCCCTCGCCACGCAGCACCGCGTTGAAGCGTTGATGCTGGTAGAAGGTCGACCCGTTATGGTCACCGGCGGCCAGCAATTCCGGGTCCACAGGCACCTCGCTGACCACCGGCCCCTTCGGCGCACGGGGGCTGATGATCAGTTGCGGCACCGGCGCCTCGCCCAGGGCCTTGGGCCAGAACCGGCCCGGCCCCGGCACCAGCGCCTCGATCTTGCCCTTTGGGCCAACGGCGCTGATCTCTTCCTGGTAGCGCGAGCCTTCGGCGAACATGCACAATTCCAGCATGGCCCGCGCCCCACCCGCGAAATCAAGGATCACGTAGCCATTGTCCCAGATATCGGGCACGCGGCCATCATAGCTTTCGGTCTTGTGGTTCAGGGTCTGGCCCGCGCTGGCCATGACGCGCACCGGCTCATCGCGCAGGATCAGCCGCATCAGGTCGAAGAAGTGACAGCACTTTTCAACCAGCGTCCCGCCGGTATTGGCATTGAACCGGTTCCAGTTGCCGATCTTGGGCAGGAACGGAAAACGATGTTCGCGGATCGTCAGCATGGAAATTCCGCCGGTCGCATGCTCGGCCTGCTGCAAAAGGGCCGCGATCGGGGGCATGTAGCGGTATTCCATCGCCACCCAGATCGGCGCCGGGTAGGTGGCCTTGAGCTCCTCCAGAAACGCCACGTCGCCCGGATCGGTGAAGAGCGGCTTTTCACACAGCACCGGCAAGGGGCGCAGGTCTCGAATGCGGTGCAACTGTTCCACATGCAGGTTGTTGGGGCTGACGATGACGAACGCATCCACCTGCGGGTGCTGGATGAGGTCGTCGAGCGTCGCGCAGACCTGCGCATCCCCGGCCAGCGTGGCCGCGCTCTCTGCCAGGTCCGGCACCGGGTCATAGACTGCCGCCACCCGCCCCTGCGGCAGAAGCTTGATGTTCTCGATATGCTCGCGCCCCATCATGCCGCAGCCGATGATGCCATAGTTGATCATGCCTGGTATCCCTTGCCCAATCTGCTGATATAGATGACCCCGGACGGATCGAACCATGTCCGGGAAAACTCGACCGCGCGGCCGTCCGGGTCGCGGCCAATGCGTTCCACGTAGCCTGCCATTTCGCCCGCCTGCATGGAAAAGCGAGAATCGCCCCAATCCGGCACCGGCGCGATACTGATCTGGTCCGTGGCGTTCATGATCACCAGACCCAGACGCTCCCGGTAGAACAGGTAGAGCGATTCCGACACTTCGTTTTCTTCGATCCTGGCCGCAAGGCCGGCGTCCAGCCAGATTTCCTCCAGCGCGGCGGGACGATCATCGAGAAAACGCAGCCGCCGAAACCGCCAGCCCTCTCCCGAGGAGCCGAATTCCGGCGCATCGACAGGCTTTGCAAGCCGGTCAACCGACAGCAGCTCTGCGGTGGGCAGTCCACCGCCCCCGATCCGCTCCAGCCTCAACATGGCATAGACCGACGAGACCGTCGCGCGGGCGCGGATATAGTTTCCCGACCCCTGCACCCTCTCCAGCAATCCCTTTTTCGCCAGCTGGTCCAAAGCCTTGCGCAGGGTCCCCACGGCGATTCCCAGTTCTGCGGCCATGTCCCGTTCGGGCGGCAGGCGGGTGCCGTCGGGCAAGCGGCCCGCGGCGATGTCGCGGATCAGCATTTCACTGATCTGAACGTATTTGGGCAGCGCCGCCGAGGGGCGTCCCCCCGCTCGTCCACGGGCCATTCCCGTCTCCTCCCTGAATGCCCCATTCTGCGGGGGCAAAAATTGATACAGTATTGATGCATCAATCTTCGAGTGCTACGCAAGAGGAAACGACCCCGAATCCGGGGCGCACAGGGAGGAATGAAGTATGACCGTCGTGCCCGTCACGTCGCCCGATCTCGATGCTCCGGAAGTCAGCTGGTTCTCGGCGCTTTGCGGTGACGACTACCGCTATATGGGCGTGCCGGACAGCGCGCTGGCCCCCACCTGGGAGCATTGCCGCAACATCGTGCTGGAGGCCGAGAAACAGGGGTTTCGCAATATCCTCGCCCCGTCTTCCTACCAGGTGGGGCAGGATACGCTGACCTTCGTCGCGGGAATGCTGCCGCAGCTGGAAAAGATGAACATGCTGGCCGCGATCCGCTGCGGCGAAGTGCAGCCGATCATGCTGGCGCGCACCATCGCCACGCTGGACCACATGGCCAAGGGCAAGCTGACCCTGAACATCATCTCTTCGGACTTCCCGGGCGAGAAGGCCGACAGCAACTACCGCTACCAGCGGTCGCGCGAGGTGGTCGAGATCCTCAAACAGTGCTGGACCCAGGACGAGATCAATTACGAGGGCGAGATCTATAACTTCAAGGGCCTGCCCACGGACCCGGCCAAGCCCTATCAGCAGAACGGCGGCCCGCTTCTGTATTTCGGGGGCTATTCGCCGGCGGCGCTGGAACTGTGTGGCCAGCATTGCGACACCTACCTGATGTGGCCCGAACCGAAAGAACAGATCGCCCAGCGCATGAAGGACGTGAACGCGGTGGCCGAACGCTATGGCCGCACGCTGGATTACGGCCTGCGCGTGCATGTGGTTGTGCGCGACACCGAGGCCGAGGCCCGCGAATACGCCGAAAGCCTCGTGTCCAAGCTGGATGACGAATACGGTCGCCTGATCCGCGAACGCAGCCACGACGCGCATTCTCTGGGCGTCAGCCACCAGGCCCGCGCCCGCGAACTGGCCGACCAGTTCGGCTATGTAGAACGCCACCTGTGGACCGGGATCGGGCGCGCCCGTTCCGGCTGTGGCGCGGCCATCGTCGGTTCGGCCGACCAAGTGCTCAGCGAAATCGAAGAATACAAGAAGATGGGCATTCGCGCCTTCATCTTCTCGGGCTACCCTCACATTGACGAATGTGAACATTTCGGCCGCCTTGTCATGCCGGAACTCAAGACTAGTTCGTTGCCGCACGCCTACGGGCGCGTGCCCTCCGAAACCCCGGACACCCCCCTTTCTGGAAAGCGACGCTGAATATGGATCGTATCGAGCTGCAACCCGACCTGTCCCTCAGCCGCATCGTCTACGGCATGTGGCGGCTGGGCGACGACACAGACACCAGCCCGGCCCATGTGCAGGCCAAGATCGAGGCCTGCCTGGAACAGGGCATCACCACCATGGACCAGGCCGACATCTATGGCGGCTACATGGCCGAGGAAATCATGGGCGCCGGCCTGACCCAGTCCATCAAGGACCAGATCGAGGTCGTGACCAAATGCGATATCGTGGCGCCCATGGGCCGCTACGCGGATGCGAAGGTGAAGTATTACGACACCAGCCGCGCGCATATCCTCGCCTCGGTCGACCACTCCCTGCGCCTGATGGGGCTCGACAAGATCGACCTGCTGCTGGTCCATCGCCCCGATCCGCTGATGGATCACAACGAAACCGGCGCGGCGCTGGACGAGGTCGTGGCCAGTGGCAAGGTCCGCGCGGTGGGCGTGTCGAATTTCAAGCTGCATGACTGGACGCTGCTGCAATCGGCGATGAAGACCAAACTGGTCACCAACCAGATCGAATTGAGCCTTGGCGCGCATCAGGGCTTTACCAATGGCGACGTGGCCTATCTGCAGGAACGTGGCATTCCACCGATGGCCTGGTCCCCGCTGGGCGGCGGGGCGCTGATGACCGCCGATGATGATCTGGGCCGCGCCATGGATGCCGTGGCCAAGGCCGATGGAGTCGACCGCGCCGCCGTCGCCGTGGCCTGGCTGCTGGCCCATCCGGCCCGTATCATGCCGGTTATGGGCACCAACAATATCAACCGCATCAAGGGTTTTTCGGACGCTCTTAAAGTTGACATGACACGGGAACGCTGGTTCGAACTCTACACGGCCGCGCTCGGGGACGAGGTGCCGTGACGTGGATGGCAACTGGGGACATCAGATGAACGGTTTCGATCCCGTGGACGATCCGCGCGCCTACCGCACAGCGCTCGGCAGCTTTGCCACCGGCGTGACGGTCGTGACGGTGCCCAGCGCGGATGGCCCCGTGGGCATAACCGCCAACAGCTTTTCCAGCGTGTCGCTGGACCCGCCATTGGTGCTTTGGTCGCCGGCCAAGTCGTCCAAGCGGTTCGACTATTTCAAGGACGCGCCGCATTTCGCTATTCACGTGCTGGACAGCCACCAGCGCGACGTTTGCGATGGCTTCACCCGCGACAAGCACGCGTTTGACGGGCTGGACTGGGTGACCGGGGATCATGATGTGCCGCATATCCGCGGCTGTCTGGCCCGCTTCGAATGCACGCTGGACGCCGCCCATGATGCGGGCGACCATGTGATCATCGTGGGTCGTGTGAATCACGCGGCCTTTCGCGACGGCATGCCGCTTCTTTTCCAGGGGGGGCGGTTCGTCGGCATAAAGGGCTGAGGCCCGACCCGGGCGCGCGCGTCGAGGAGGAGGCGCGCGCCCAGCAAGGACCGGACACTCAATAAGTCCGGCCTGAAAGAAAAAGGGGCCATCCCGGCCCCGCGAACAGGGAGGAGGAGCCGCCATGGCGGTTTTGCTGAGGGTCCTTTGGCCGCTGGAGCGGCTCAATACCGGCCTTCTGGCCGTGGGCCGTGTGATCGCGGTGATCGCGCTGGCCATTATGGTCTGTCTTATCCTTGGGCAGGTCTTTTTCCGATACGTTCTCAACGATGCGCCCAACTGGACAGAGGAAGGCGCGCGCTTCGGCATGCTGTGGATGACGGGCCTGATGGCGCCACTGGCCTATCGTCAGGGCGGCTTCGTGGCCATCGACATGCTGGAACGCGCCTTGTCCAAGGCGATGGCGACGCTCCTGGGCCTTTTGCTGCTGTTCATCGCGCTCTGGGTTCTGGTGATCGCCTGGGACAAGGGACTCAACAATCATGTCGACAGCCTGTCCGGGCGCGGCTGCTCGTCCTCGCTACGCTGGCCCTTCGGAATCGAGATCGGCAAATGCGGCGAGAAATTCGCCAACAGTTATCAATACGCCGCGCTCTGGGTCGGGGTGAACCTGCTGATCCTGGTCAATATCGAACTGATCCTGCGCGGGATCATCACCCTGTTCGGGGGCGAGGACAGGCTCAGCGACCTGTCCCATGACAAAATGGCGGGGGCTGACTGATGCTTATCTGGTTTCTTCCGCTCTTCCTGATCCTGATCATGATCGGCCTGCCGGTGGTCTTCGCCCTTCTGGCCGCGCCGTTCGGCCTGCTGGTGGTGGACGACCAGGCGCGTCAGCTCTCGGTGCTCTACCGCAACCTCTATAACGGGATGGACAGCTTCCCGCTGATGGCCCTGCCCTTCTTCATGCTGGCCGGCGAGATCATGAACCGCGGCGGCATCACCATCCGCCTCGTGGAATTCTCGCAGGCGATCATGGGGCACCTGCGCGGCGGGCTGGCCCACGTGAACATCCTGTCGTCGATCCTGTTCGCCGGCCTGTCGGGATCGGCTGTGGCCGACACCTCGGCGCTGGGGTCCACGCTTGTTCCGGCGATGGAAAAGAATGGCTATACCCGCAAGTTCGCCGCCGCCGTCACCGCCGCCAGTTCGGTGATCGGGCCAATCATCCCGCCCTCTGGGATCATGATCATCTATGCCTATGTGATGGGCGAAAGCGTCGCGGCCCTGTTCCTGGCCGGGATCGTGCCCGGTATCCTCGTCGGGCTGGGGCTGATGGCCGTGGTGCGGCTGCTGGCCGACCGCTACGACCTGCCCAAGGCCGAACGCATCGTGCGCTCCGACCAGACCATGAGCGTGACCGAGCACTGGGTCAGTTTCGTTCTGCTGCGCATCAACATCGCCGGTCTGCTGATGGCGGTCTATTCCGGCCTGTCGGTGCGGCTCGGACTGGCGACACTGGACGACAACGGCGACAAGCTGCACAGCGTCAACCTGTGGATCGTCTTTGCGGTGACCCTGCTGATCGCCCATGGTCTGCTGATGTATTATCGCGGCAAGGTCAGCCACGATTTCCGCATCGTCTGCAAGAAGGCCGTGGCGCCGCTGCAAACGCCGATCATCATCCTGGGCGGCATCCTCGTCGGCGTCATGACCCCGACCGAGGCCAGCGCCATCGCGGTTTTCTATGCCCTGATCGTCAGCTTTTTCGTCCTGCGGTCGATGTCGATCCGCGACCTGATCGCGGTGCTGCAACGTTCGGCGCTGGCGACCTCGGCGGTGCTGCTGCTGGTTGGTGCGGCGGTGGCGTTCAAGACTGTCGTGTCGCTGTCATATGCCCCGCAGATATTGACCGACATCATCCTGGGGCTGAGCGAGAACCCGTTGATCCTGCTGTTCCTCATCAACATCCTGCTGTTCATCGTGGGCATGTTCCTTGATGCGGGGCCGGCGATCATCATCCTCGGCCCGATCCTCGGCCCGATCTTCGTGGAACTGGGGGTGCACCCGGTCCATTTCGCCATCATCATGTCCGTCAACCTGACGGTGGGACTGGCCACGCCGCCCATGGGGCTGGTGCTCTTCGTAGCCTCGACGGTCAGTCGGGAAAAGGTGGAAACCATCGCCCGCGCGATCCTGCCTTTCCTTGCGGTGGAAATCGCGGTGATCTTCCTGATTACCTATTTCCCGCAGATTTCGATGACGGTTCCCTATCTTGCGGATTTCCTCGGATGTCCGCCGGACGCCGGCTACATGGCTTGCATAAGCCCTGAGCCACAAATCGCAAACTGAGACGACCAGCAAACAGGGAGGAATACCAAATGCTGAAACATCTCCTTACCGCCGCCACGATCTCGGCGGTCTCCGTCGCGGCCCTTCCGGCCGCCGCGCAGGACACGATCACCCTGCGGGCGACGGCCAATTCAAACGAGAATGACGAGGACTATGACGGCCTGATCGTCTTCAAGGACTATGTCGAGGCCGCCTCCAACGGCGCCATCGAGGTGGAACTGTTCATCGGCACGCAGCTGTGTTCGACCGGCGCGGAATGCCTAGAGGGCGTCTCCGAAGGCTCCATCGACATCTACATCTCGACCTCGGGCGGGGCCGCGGGCATCTTCCCCTACGTTCAGGTTCTGGACCTGCCTTACCTGATGGCCAATGATCGCGTTGCCGAACACGTGCTTCAGGGCGATTTCGTGCGCACCATGCGCGACATGGCGCTTGAGGACTCGGGCGACACCATCCGCCTGATGACCATCGGCAACACCGGCGGCTGGCGCAACTTCGCCAACACCCAGCGCCGCATCCAGACGCCGGAAGACATGGAAGGCCTGAAGATCCGCACCGTGGTCGCCGACCTGCCGCAGGAACTGGTCCGCGCCCTTGGCGCCTCGCCCACGCCGATCCCGTGGCCGGAGCTGTTCACGAGCTTCCAGACCGGGGTTGTCGACGGCTCCAAGAACGGGATCACCGACATCATGGGCATGAAATTTCCCGATGCCGGGCTGCAATACATCACGCTGGACGGCCACGCCTACATGGGCGCCCTGTGGTGGATGAACAACGAGAAGTTCCTGTCTATGGACGAGGCCAACCGCCGCGTCGTGATGGATGGCTTCTACGCCCTGCAACAGGCCACCTTCGCCGCGCCCAAGCGCAACTCGATCCAGGCCTATGCCGAATTCGTCGAGGGCGGCGGTGACATCTACGTGCCGACCCCCGAGGAGAAGGCCATGTTCGCCGAGGCCGCGGCCCCAGTGCAGGACTGGTTCCGCGAAAACGTCGATGGCGGGGACCGCATCCTCGATGCGATGATCGCCGCGGTGGACGAGGCCGAGGCCGAGCTGGGCGCCGCCTACGAGGCCGACCTGCAATAAGGCGCGCCGTTAATGACCGGGAAAGGGCCGCCCCTGGGGCGGCCCTTTTTCATGCGCCCAATAGCGGTTTGGCAGGACTACCTGCATCCTTACCGTCGCGCCTGGGTTTTGCGGCAGCCCTAACGCTTATCCGTTCTTGTCCCGCAATTTCCGGTAAAGACGCCGGTTCAGCTCCATGAATTCGGTCATGGCCGCACCAAGCCCGCCCAGTTGTCGCCCCTTCAGGAAGAGATAGCCCGACAGCCCGCCCAGCGCCGCGCCCAAGGTGTCGATCATCAGGTCGGTCATCGTGTCGGTCAGGCCGGATTTCTGCATGTTCATGCCGAATAGCTGGTCCATGCCATATTCGAAGATCTCCCATAGCGCGCCGATGGCCAGCGCGACCGCAGCCGAAAGCACGGCCAGGGCCCAGGGCGGCGCAGCATAGCGGTCGCCTTCGAACAGCATGAAGATCGCAAGGAAAGCCATGGCCGCGATGCTGAGCGCCGAGAAGAAATGCAGCACAAGGTCCCACCACCAGAACCTTTCGTAGAAATCCGCAACCTCGCCCAGGAACAGCGTGGCGAAGATGAATATAACGATGGCGGACAGGATCGACCCCGGCAGCGTGATCCCGAAGAACCGCGCAAATCGGTCGGGCAACAGGGTCAGACCAAGGGTCGAAACGGCCACGAAAACCGGCATCCACTGGCCCGTCACGAGGCCGGTGACGATCTCGACGACCAGGAACCCCTGGATCACCAGGACCAGGATCGGGCCTTTGAAGCGCGTCATGGGGTCTCCGAATCTGCCATTTCCTGTCCTATATAAGATCAATGACGCAAACCGCACCCCTCCGGCTGGCCAGTTACAACATCCGCGCCGGTCTCGGCACCGACCTGCGCCGCGATCCCTTGCGGGTTCTGTCGGCGATCTCGGCGCTGCAGGCCGATATCGTCGCGCTGCAAGAGGCCGATCACCGGCTGGGGTTGCGCCCGTCCGCCCTGCCCCGCGACATGATCGAGGCCCATACCGGGCTGCGCCCGCTGCCCGTGGCCAACACCGCCGAAAGCCTGGGATGGCATGGCATCGCACTGCTGGCCCGGCCGGGGCTGGACCCGGTGGATATCCATCGCTTCCCCCTGCCCGGGCTGGAGCCGCGCGGCGCGATCGCGGCGGACCTGCCGGACCTGCGCGTGGTGGGCGTGCACCTGGGCCTCTTGCGGCGCAACCGCCGCCAGCAGCTCGACCATATCCGCGAGGCGCTGGAGGGTCTGCCGACCCTGCCAACGGTGATCCTGGGCGATTTCAACGAATGGAGCCGCAAGACCGGCCTGGGGCGGCTGGCACGGCACTACACGGTGCTGACCCCGGGCCGCACATTTCCTGCCAACCTGCCGGTCGCGGCGCTGGACCGCATCGCCCATTCCGAGCACCTGCGCGTCACCCCGCTCGACATCCCGGCACGGGCCAAGGGGCCGCATCCGTCGGATCATCTGCCGATCCTGGCCGAGGTGACGCGGGTGTGAGATGTGCGTGGGTCTTTGCTAGCGCGTTGGCAAGCCTGGTTAATCTCCTGCAATTCGTTTGCCGGGAATGAAACGGCACCATAAAATCAGAAAATGTTCCGATTTATCTTAAGAGCACTGTTTAGACCAAGCTATCGGCACAGGACCGGCCCATACAAGAAACCTGTCAGAAAGACGCTTGCTTATAAGGCAGGTCATGTCATTGCCGCACCTTCTGCGCGAACCAGGAAGCCGAAGTCCGGCACCGCGACAAGAGCCGAAGCGTTTGATGCCGCGACCGCTCATGCAGTCAAGCTTCCGCGTGTGCTGGAGGGGCCAGCCTATGTGACGGACGGTGATACAATTACAGTCCAGAAGACCCAAGTACGGCTCTTTGGCATAGACGCTCCCGAGCTGAATCATCCCTACGGAAAGAAGGCCAAGTGGGCCATGGTGCATCTGTGCAAAGGCCACCGCATACGCGTCGAGATCACCGATGAAGACGAATATGGCCGCACTGTAGGAAAGTGCTTCCTGCCAGATGGTCGGGACCTATCGGCAGAATTGGTAAAGCAAGGGCTTGCTATCGATTGGCCCAGATTTTCAGGGGGCAAATACAGCCACCTAGAGGTCGCAGGCATCCGCAAGAAGCTCTGGCTGGCCGACGCGCGCCAAAAAGGCCGCATGCATGTTTGGGAGATGTTTGACGCGCGACGGAAGAGTAAAGGCAGGAACAATTGAAGATGCGGCCAAATACCGACCGATGGTCGCATGGACCCAGGCACATCCGAGCTTGACCGACCCGAACATCATTTCCGATCAGGAGCGGAGCCCTATGGATTGAGCAGGCCCCGCAGTCGGACCCAATTTGCAGGGTCGTTGGGCATACAAGCGATACTGACCCCTTCTACAGCTCCATTCAAATCGGACATGGATTGAACCATGGCGAAGCCACGCAACGGCGGGCCTGAGAGGGCTTTCAACCGCAATCGCGTTCGATGGCGGAAATGCCAGCCAAGGCCGCGTGCGGTTTGGACATTGCCGACGGCGCAAAGCTGCACCCAAATCGGCGATCAGACCCCGGCCCCTACCGGAACGGATACATCCATGGCTTGTAGTCATCGATGAGGACTTCGGCACGGGCGCGTTGTTCGGCGGTCATGCGCGGCGTCAGTTCCTCGATCGAGATCAGCGCGTCCGGGTCGCCGCCGATGGCAGAGAGCCCATACCATAGATACGCCCGCACAAGGTCCGGCTCGGGGATGCCGCGCCCCACCTCGTAATACCAGCCCAGCCCCGATTGCGCCCCCGGATGGCCCTTGAGCGAGGCCCGCAGATACCATTCGAAGGCGCGTTCATCATCGCGCTCAACCCCAAGGCCCAGCGCATACATCACGCCGATCAGCTCTTCCGCGTCGGCATTGCCCGACCGCGCCAGCACCCGGAACTGCGCCATGGCGGCCTCGAACTCGTTTGCCTCCATCAGGTCGCGCGCCTCTTCGAGATCGGCCGCGAAAACAGGGGTTGAGAGCGCCGCGAAAACCGCCAGTATCAGGCCATGTGCTACGGGTCTTCCATGGGCTTGCCAAAGCTGTCTCATCTCGTCCTTTCCATCGTCCTCGCCATGTCGGGGGCGGCCGGGGCCGCGCCGCTGTCGCTTGATGATTTCGTGGACGCGGACCCGGCGCAAGCCCGGATCGGCCAATTGCTGTTCTATGACCCGATCCTGTCGGGCAACCGCAATATTTCCTGCGGCACCTGCCACCATCACGACCACGCGGGCGGCGACGGTCTGAGCCTTGGCATCGGCGAGGGCGGCACGGGGCTGGGGCCCGACCGCACACCCGGCACCGGGGACGACCGGATCGCCAAGCGTATCCCGCGCAATGCGCCCGCACTCTGGAATCTAGGGCACAGGTCCATCGACGTTCTGTTCCATGATGGGCGCCTGGAAGTGTCCGACCAGTTCGGCAACGGCTTCGATACCCCGGCCGAGGAATGGTTCCCCGAGGGTCTCGACCATATCGTCGCCGCGCAGGCCCTGCTGCCGATGACCTCGGAATTCGAGATGGCTGGCAATGTCGGCGAGAACGAGGTGATCGGCGCGGTGCGCGACCGCATCGACCTGGGCTGGCCGATCCTGGCCAAGCGGGTGCGCACGATCCCCGAATATGGCGAGATGTTCGTCGATGCCTTCGACCATATCGACCATTCCAGCGAGGTCACCATCGTCGAGATCGGCAACGCAATCGGCGCCTTCGTTGCCTCGGAGTGGATCAGCATCGACAGCCCCTATGATGCGTGGCTGACCGAGGGCACCCCCCTGCCCGAGGCCGCCGAACGCGGGCGGCAGTTGTTCTTCGGCTCGGCGCGCTGCGCGACCTGCCATTCAGGGCCGCTGTTCACCGATCAGGGGTTCCACGCCCTGTCCCTGCCCGCCTTTGGCCCGGGCCGCACCCGGCTTTTCGACCAGGTGTCGCGCGATGTCGGGCGGATGGCCGAAACCGATCTGTTGGAAGACGCCTACCGGTTCCGCACGCCATCCCTGCGCAACGTCGCCCTGACCGCGCCTTATGGCCATAACGGCGCCTTTGCGACGCTCGAGGCGATGATCCGCCACCATGCCGACCCGCTCGCCAGCCGCGCCCGCTGGCGCCCCGCAGACGCGCGCCTGCCCGATGTGCCCTGGCTGGCCGCCGGGGATTTCGTGATCCGCCAGGACAGGTTCGAAATGCAGCGGCAAAAGGCCCGTCTGGACATCCATCCGGCAGCACTGAGCGCGACCGAAATCGCCGATCTCGTGGCGTTCCTGCAGGCTTTGACGGGTGAAACCGTCGATCAACGCCCCCTGGGCCGCCCGAACCGGGTGCCCAGCGGCCTTCCGGTCGATTGACGGGCCGTCGCTAGACCAGAAGGTCGGACAGGGATTTGCGGGCGCGCGGCGGGGCGGCACCGGTGGGTTTGCCGAAGCGGATCGCCTGAACCAGCCGCCGGTCCGGCGCGATACCGAACCGAGTGCAGATTTCACCATTTGTCACGGGATGATCGGAAAGCGCCGCCATGGGCCACCCGGCCATGCCCAGCGAGGCCGCCTCCAGGCACATGCGCAGGTAGGCGCGGCCACTCTCGACCGGGCTTTCAGCGCGGGGTCGGTGAAAAAGCGCGATGACCGGCGCCGAGAGCGTCGCTGCGGCCTCGCTCGTCAGGCCCGCGGTCAGCCCGGCCTTGTCCAGCACCGGCCAGAGCGGGCCGAGAACCAGCGGCGTGCCTAGGGCCACCGGCCCGGACATGTTCATCGCCGCGCGGTTCATCCCGTCCACACCGTTGCGCGGATGGCCCGGCGAAAGACGCATCCAGTCCAGCAATTCCCGGCGGAAGGCCCGGTCGCGCATGATCTGCAGACTGGCCCAGTCATTGCGTTCGGCCAGCCATCTGCGTCCCTTGTCGTCCAGCACCAGCCGCGCATCGGGCCGGGACCAGCCATAAAGCTCCATCGGGGCGGCATCGAAACGTCCGCGCCAGGTGAACCGATCCTCCAACTGCCGATGAAGTCCGTGCTCGGCGCCCTCGACGAAGCGCAGATGCGCCACGGTCTCCAGCCCGTTTCCCGGCGCGAAGCGGGGGTCGTCGGCCAGTTCCACATCTGCGCCGACCCCTTCGGCCGACAGCGCCAGCACCATCGCTTCCAGCGCCGCGCCGCAGCTGAGCGCGGCATCCCGTCCCTCGGGGTCACCCACGGGCAGGCCGCATTCAGTATCGCAGAACAGCGTCGCACCGTCCGTATCCAGCGCCCATCGGGCCGGCTGGGTATTGTGTGTGCTCGGGGCCAGCCCGGCCCGCACGACGCAGGCTTCAAGACGGTCCATCGCAATCATGTCTCTCCCCCCTTTTCGGCCGCCTTGGCCAGCAACCGGGCCATACGCTGCACCACCCGCAATTCCAGTTCAACACGCGGGGCGACCGCGATGACCGGCATCGACAGTGCCACCAACCTCATGGGATGCGGCCCTGCCAAAAGGATATGGGCCGCATCGAAGCGATTGAAAAGATGGGAAATGTGATCCGCCCCTGTCAGCACGATCAGCGCCCGGACCGCGAACAGCAGCATCATGATCCGGATACCGAACAGGACGCGCCGCGTCAGCGGCGCGTCGGGGTCGTGCGCGGCAAGCTGGGCGTCCTCCATCCAAAGCCCCGGCCGTTCCATGATCCGCAGGGCAAGGCCAGCGGTGACTGCCCCATGCGGGATTTGACGTCGCCTGGGGAACGCACTAGAACAAAAGAAGAACATTTACCAATGGAGACCCCCGTGCGCTGCGCCCCGCCCGCCCCGAAAACCGCCGCACAATTGCTGTCCGACCGCGCCACCGACACGGTCGGCGCGGCCGACAGCCCTACCCTGACCGAGATTTTCGCAGAAAACGCCAGCGATGGCGGTCCGCTGGGCTTCCTGCTGGCCCAGATCGACCCCGCCTGTGGCCCGGTCCTGTGGATCAGCGACCGGCTGTCCCGGCAGGAATCGGGGCGGCTCTGCATCGCCGGCCTGCCGCGCCCGCTGGAGGTGATCGCGGTGGATGTGAACCGCCCCCTCGATGTGCTCTGGGCCATGGAACAGGGCTTGGGCTGTGGCGTTCTCGGCGCCGTGGTGGGCGAGATCTGGGGCGACCCGCCACAGCTGGATTTCACCGCCACCAAGCGGCTGGCGCTGCGGGCCGAGGCTCATGGCGTGGCGGCCTGGCTGATCCGGCGCGCGGCGAATCCCAACCTGTCGGCGGCGCGCAAGCGGTGGCGCGTGGCCTCGCTGGCCGCCCTGCCCGATCCCGATGACAGCCGCGCCCCCGGCGCACCGCTCTGGCAGGCGACCCTGTTCCGAAGCCGCTGGGGCGCCCCCGGCGACTGGGTCGCCCGCCCCACGGCACAAGGCGGGCTGCACCTGGACCACCGGGTCGAGGCCGATGCCGCCCTGCCCCGCGCCGCCGAGCACTGACCGGAGGCACCCATGAGACACGAGGACAAGCTGCCCGTCCTCCTGCAGACCGCCCTTTCCGATCCGCGCCAGACCGGCGCGCAGCCCGTCGCCCCCGCCTGGCGGGCCGGGACGGACATGGACCGGGCGCGCCAACAGGGCCGTGGGCGGGCGGGTGTCGCCGCAGGCGCAGTCGCCCTGCCCACGGACGGCCTGCCCCGCGATCCGCTGGCCCGGCGCATCACCGCCCTGCATTTCCCGACCCTGGCCATGGATCGCTACCTGCGCCACCGCGACCGGATGGGGAACCCGGTGCCCGATGACCTGCCACTGGCCCTGGCCGTGGATGGGCCGCATGGCCCCATCCTGCATGCCACCAACCGCGCCGCACGGCTGGCGGGGATGCGCCTGGGCGAGCGGGTCGTGGACATGCGCGCGCTCTGCCCCGACCTGCAGGTGGAATTCGCCGATATCGCCGGCGACCGGGCCATGCTGGCCCGGCTCATGCTCTGGTGCCGCCGCTGGTGCCCCTGGACGGCGCTGGACGGCGAGACCGGGCTGGTCATGGACAGCACCGGCTCGGATCACCTCTGGGGCGGCGAGGCGGCGATGCTGCGCGATATCGAGGAGAAGTTCGCGCTCATGGGGCTGTCCTGCGACCTGGCCATCGCCCCGACCCATGGCGCGGCCTGGGCGTTGTCGCGCCATGGCGGGCTGCGCGAGACCTGTCACGGGCCGGAGCTTGCGCAGCGCATGGCCCCGCTTCCCGTCGCCGCGCTCAGGCTGGCCCCCGACACGGTGCTTTTGCTGCAGCGGCTGGGGCTGAAAACCGTGGGCGATCTGGCCGCGGTGCCACGCCGGGCGCTGGCGCGGCGCTTTGCCCGGGCCCCGCTGGGGCAGAACCCGCTGATGCGGCTGGACCAGATGATGGGGCGGCTGGCCGAACCGGTGCAAAGCCCCGATGACCCGCCGCGCTTCGCCGTGCAATCGCGCCTGCCCGAACCGGTGATCGACCCGGACCCGCACCTGCCCGCCCTGGCGCAGGAGCTTTGCGCCGGGCTGGCCGCCGAAGGCATGGGCGCGCGCCGCGTGACCCTGACGCTTTACCGCACCGATGGCGAGGTCGCGGCCTTGTCCGTGGCCACCGCGCGGGCCAGTCGCGATGCAGCGCACCTGCTGGGGCTCTTCGAGGGGCGGCTGGAGCGGCTCGACCCCGGGTTCGGCTTCGACCTGATCACGCTGGAGGCCAGCGTGGTCGAGGCGCTGGACATGGTCCAGACCCGCATCGACGGCCATGTAGATGGCGAAACGGAACTGGCCCGCCTGATCGACCGGCTCTCGGCACGCTTCGGCGCCGATCGCATCACCCGCCCCGCCCTGAAGGACAGCCATATCCCCGAGCGGCGCGAGCGCTGGCAATCGGCCATGGTGCCCGCCGCCGGAACACTGGCCCCGCCGCGCCGCCCGCGCCCCCTGCGCCTGCTGGACCCGCCCGAGGAGATCCGCGTGCTTTACGCCGTGCCCGAGGGCCCGCCGGTGCAATTCACCTGGCGCCGGCTGGCCCACAAGGTGACGCGCTTTGCCGGGCCGGAACGGATCGCCCCGGAATGGTGGGCCGACCGGCCCTCGGCCCGGCTGCGCGACTATTACCGGATCGAGACCCAGCACGGGCGGCGCTACTGGCTGTACCGCGAGGGGCTGGCGGGGGACGGCCGGGGTGGGCCGCCGCGCTGGTTCCTGCACGGGGTGTTTGCGTGACCGGCCGGGTGTGCCGTCCGGTTTCGAATGGGCTGCGCCCATCCGACCGGCCGGGGGTTTCACACCCCCGGACCCCCGTGGAGTTTACAGGCCAAGATGAAGAGGGCAGCGGCGGCGATGCCTGAGACCGATCATCAGCATCCCCGCCGGACCCTGCCCGAGGACGGGGGCTTCACCCCGAACCCGCCCGCGCCCTTTGTCGAGTTGGGGGTGACGAGTTGCTTTTCCTTCCTGCGCGGGGCCTCGGATGCGGTGGATCTTGCGCAAGAAGCCTGGGCCCAGGGCCATCATGCGATCGGGGTGGCCGATCTGAACACGCTGGCCGGGGTGGTGCGGCTGCATGCGGAGGCCAAGAAGGCGCGGCTGCGCCCGTTGATCGGGGCACGGCTGGGGCTGGTCAGCGGCGAGGAGCTCCTGGCCTATCCGATTGACCGCGCCGCCTATGGCCGCCTGTCGCGGCTGCTGTCCAAGGGCAAGCGGCACGATCCGGGCGGCGCCTGGCAGGCCAAGGGGGTCTGCGACATCACCCTGGCCGACCTTGCCGATCATGCGCAAGGCGTGATCCTGATCGCCCTGCCGCCCGAGGATCTGGACGCCTTCGCCAGTGCCTTGCCCCGGTTGAAACGGCACCTGCCGGGGCTGGGCTACCTGGCCGCGTCTTACCTCTATCAGGGCGATGACCGGGCGCGGATCAACCGGCTGGACCGGATCGCGGGGCAGACCGGATTGCGCCTGCTGGCCACCAATGACGTGCATTACCACGCCCCCGACCGCCGCCCTCTGCAGGACGTGATGACCTGCATCCGCGAAAAGACCACGCTGGCCCGGGCCGGCTCGCTTCTGCATCCCAATGCCGAACGCCACCTGAAATCGCCCGCCGAGATGATGCGCCTGTTCCGCGAATGGCCGCACGCCATCGCTGCCACCCGCGCCGTGGCCGATGCGATTTCCTTCGACCTCGAACAGCTGGCCTATGAATACCCGCGTGAGGTGATCCCCGCCGATATGAGCCCCCAGGCTTATCTTGAGAAGCTGACATGGGAGGGCGCGGCGCGGCGCTATCCGGGCGGGGTCACGCCGGAGACCCGCGCGGTTCTGGAAAAGGAGCTTGCGATGATCGGCAAGCTGGACATCGCGCGCTATTTCCTGACCATCCACGAAATTATCAAGTTCGCCCGGGAAGGCGTTGAAAACCCTATCCTTTGCCAGGGCCGGGGGTCGGCCGCGAACTCGGCGGTCTGCTATGTTCTGGGCATCACGGCGGTGGACCCGGCGCAGCACCAGTTGCTGTTCGAACGGTTCATTTCCGAGGAACGCAAGGAACCGCCCGATATCGACGTGGATTTCGAACATGAGCGCCGCGAAGAGGTGATCCAGCATATCTATGACAAGTATGGCCGCGACCGCGCCGGGCTGTGTGCCACGGTGATCCATTACCGCCCCCGCTCGGCCATCCGCGAGGTGGGCAAGGTCATGGGCCTGAGCGAAGACGTGACCGGCGCGCTGGCCAAGACCATCTGGGGCAGCTGGGGCAAGGATGTGGGCCCCGAGCACGTGGCCGAGGCCGGGCTGGACCCCGCCGACCCGACGATCCGGCGCACGATCCTGCTGGCGCAACAGCTCATCGGCATGCCGCGCCACCTGTCCCAGCATGTGGGCGGCTTCATCCTGACCGACGGGCCGCTGGTGGAAACCGTGCCGATCGGCAACGGCGCCATGGCGGACCGGTCCTTCATCGAATGGGACAAGGACGATATCGACGCGCTCGGCATCCTCAAGGTGGATATCCTGGCGCTGGGAATGCTGACCTGCATCCGCAAATGTTTCGACCTTATTTCAGCGCATTACGGTCAGAACTTCACTCTTGCCACGGTCCCGAAAGAGGATCCGCGCGTCTATGACATGCTGTGCCGGGGCGACAGCGTGGGCGTCTTCCAGGTGGAAAGCCGGGCGCAGATGAACATGTTGCCACGCCTGCGCCCACGGGAATTCTACGACCTGGTGATCGAGGTGGCCATCGTCCGCCCCGGCCCCATCCAGGGCGATATGGTGCATCCCTACCTGCGACGCCGCAACGGCGAGGAAGAGGTCAGCTATCCCGCCCCCGGCGCGCCGCACGATCCGGCCGAGCTGAAAAACATTCTGGGCCGCACCCTTGGCGTGCCGATTTTCCAGGAACAGGCGATGAAGATCGCCATCGAGGCGGCGGAGTTTTCCCCCGCCGAAGCCAATGAGCTGCGCAAGGCCATGGCGACCTTCCGGTCCAAGGGGACAATCGGCAGGCTGGAGGACAAGATGGTCGGCCGCATGGTCGCACGCGGCTACGAGGAGGCGTTCGCACGGCGCTGTTTCGACCAGATCAAGGGGTTCGGCGAATACGGGTTTCCCGAAAGCCATGCCGCCAGCTTCGCCCTGCTGGTCTATGTCTCAAGCTGGCTGAAATGCCATTACCCGGCAGCCTTTGCCGCGGCGCTGCTCAATTCCCAGCCGATGGGGTTCTATGCCCCGGCACAAATCGTGCGCGATGCGCGCGACCACGGCGTGACGGTGCGCCCACCGGATGTGAATTTTTCGCTGTGGGACAATACGTTGGAGCCCGAAGCTGACAGGCTGACGCTGCGCCTCGGCCTGCGCCAGATCAGCGGGCTGCGCGAGGCGGCGGCGGCGCGGTTGCTGGCGGCGCGCGATGCGCCGTATCCGGACCTCAAGGCGTTGCAGGCCCGCGCCGGGCTGCGGCCCGCCGATATCCGCAAGCTGGCCGAGGCGGATGCACTGCGGTCGATGTTCATGGACCGCCGGCAGGCCCTGTGGGAGGCCAAGGCGCTGAAAGACGCGCCCGACCTGCCGCTCTTTACTGGCACCGAGGACGAGGGCACCGAGCCGCCGGTGCCCCTGCCCGACATGCCCGTGACCGAACAGGTCGTGGCGGATTACCAGACCTTGCGCCTGTCCCTGAAGGCGCATCCCATGTCCTTCCTGCGCCCGTCGCTGACGCGGCAGGGTCATGCCGCCTGCGCCGCCCTGGCCGACAGCCGCAACGGGCAGAACATCCGGCTGGCCGGGCTGGTCCTGATACGGCAGCGGCCCGGATCGGCCAAAGGGGTCTGTTTCATCACGCTGGAGGACGAAACCGGCGTGGCCAACCTGGTGGTCTGGCCCAAGGTCATGGAACAATACCGCAAGGTCGTCATGCAGGCGCGGCTGCTGGTGGTGCATGGCCATATCCAGCGCGATCTGGACATCATCCATGTCGTTGCCCGGCACCTGGAGGACCGCTCGGATGCGCTGCAACGGCTGGCGCCCGACGGGCTGACGCCGCCGCTGTCCCATGCCGACGAGGTCACGCGCCCCCTGCCCACGCCCAACTCTCGCCACCCGCGCAACGCGCAGATCATTCCCAAAAGCCGCGACTTTCACTAGGGGATAGACCCGCCCGGCCCAGACCGGATCAAGTCCCCTGACCCACCTTTCTTCGGACCCCGAAATATCCCGGGGTGAATTGGCCGCAGGCCAAGAGGGGCAGCGCCCCTCAGGCCTGTTCCTTCTCGGCCAGCACCCGTTCGGCCCCTTGGCGGGCCAGCGGGCTCAACCCCTCGCCACCGGCCTCAAGATGCGCGCGCAGCTGCTCCAGCATGCGCGGCTCCCAGAAATCGCCCAGATGCGCCGCGACGCGCCCGGCCTTGTCCTCATCCGGTTGGCTTTCGAAAAACGTGGCGATCTGGTTCGCCATCCGCACCATTTTCTCAGGCGACATCTTCACCCTCCTCTGTCACCCGCTTTGCATGGGTGAAAATTTCAAACGTTTCATCCCGCGCCAGCGCGACCAGCGTCAGGCCGGCGGCCTCGGCTGTCCGCACCGCCAGCGTCGTCGGCGCGGAAACGGCGGCGATCACGCCGGCCCCGGCCATCGCGGATTTCTGCACCATCTCGACCGAGACCCGGCTGGTCAGCACGATCATCCCGGCGCTGCAGTCGCCCACCGCGCCGATCAGCTTGTCCAGCGCGTTGTGCCGGCCCACATCCTCGCGCACCGCCACAAGCCCCTGTCCGGGCAGGTAGAACCCCGCGCCATGGACCGCGCGCGTGCGATCATGCAGGGCCTGGCCCGCCCGCAGCTCGGCCATCGCGCGGGCGATATCGGACGGTGCCACCTTCACCCCCTCGCCCACGGGCGGCAATTCCCGCAACACCTGGTCGAGGCTGTCCACCCCGCACAGCCCGCACCCCACAGGCCCGGTCATGGCCCTGCGGCGGGCCGCCATGGCCGCCGCGCGACCTTCGGGCAACCACATCCGAACTTCGATGCCGGTCTCGTGGGTCACGACCTCGGGCGCGTCGATTTCGTCGCGCCCGGCCAGCCCTTCGGTCACGGTGAAGCCACGGCCCAAATCCTCCAGGTCGGCCGGGGTCGCCATCATGACCGCCTGGGTGGTGCCGTTATAGACCAGCGCCACGGGCACCTCCTCGGGCAAGGCCCGGGTGCCCGCGACGGCGCGGCCATCACGCACGATGCGCGTGCTGGTCGCGCGCGCGCCGGTCATTCCGCCGCCGGCAGGATCCGCCGCGATTGCGCGGCCTGGGCGTTGTAGTCCTCCTGCCACTCGGTCGGCCCGTTCGAGGGGCTGACCTGGACCGCCGTGACCTTGTATTCCGGGCAATTCGTGGCCCAGTCAGAATAATCCGTGGTGATCACGTTGGCCTGCGTGTCCGGGTGGTGGAAGGTGGTATAGACCACGCCCGGACTGACCCGGTCGGTCAGCGTCGCCCGCAAGGTGGTCTCGCCCGACCGGCTGGCCAGCTTGACGAAATCGCCCTCGTTCACGCCGCGCACTTCCGCATCATGGGGGTGAATTTCCAGCACGTCTTCGTGGTGCCAGACCACGTTGTCGGTCCGGCGGGTCTGGGCGCCGACGTTGTATTGCGACAGGATGCGGCCCGTGGTCAGCAAGAGCGGGAAGCGCGGGCCGGTCTTTTCATCCGTGGCCACGTATTCGGTAATCATGAAACGGCCCTTGCCGCGCACGAACCCATCCACATGCATCAGCGGCGTGCCGTCGGGATGCGCCTCGTTGCAAGGCCACTGGACCGACCCCTTTTCTTCCAGAACCTCGTAGGAGACACCCGCGAAAGACGGCGTGGTCGCCGAGATCTCGTCCATGATCTGGCTGGGATGGGTATAGGTCCAGCCCGCGCCCATGGCATTGGCCAGAAGCTGCGTCACCTCCCAGTCGGCATAGCCGTTGCGGGGCTTCATCACCTCGCGCACGCGGTTGATGCGACGTTCGGCATTGGTGAAGGTGCCGTCCTTTTCCAGGAAGGACGAGCCGGGCAGGAAGACATGGGCGTAATTCGCGGTTTCGTTCAGGAACAGGTCATGGACGATCACGCATTCCATCGCCGCAAGGCCCGCGGCCACGTGTTTCGTGTCCGGGTCCGATTGCAGGATATCCTCGCCCTGGCAGTAAAGCCCCTTGAACGTGCCATCGACGGCCGCATCCAGCATGTTGGGGATGCGAAGGCCCGGCTCCGGGTCGATCTCGACGCCCCAGGCCTGTTTGAAGAGGTCGCGCACCTCGGGGTTCTTGACATGGCGATAGCCGGGCAATTCGTGCGGGAAAGAGCCCATATCACAGGAGCCTTGCACGTTGTTCTGGCCGCGCAGCGGGTTCACGCCCATGCCATTGCCGCCGACATTGCTGGTCAGCATGGCGAGGTTGGCGATGCCCATCACGGTGGTCGAGCCCTGGCTGTGCTCGGTCACGCCCAGCCCGTAATAGATCGAGCCGCGCCCGCCGGTGGCATAGGTGCGGGCCGCCGCGCGCAGGTCCTCCGCCGGCACGCCGGTCAGCATCTCCGTGGCTTCGGGGCTGTGCCGGGCATCGCTCACGAACTCCACGTAGTGCTGGAATTCATCCCAGTCGCAGCGCTCGCGGATATAGGCCTCGTCATAAAGGCCCTCGGTGACGATCACATGGGCCAGGGCGGTGACAACGGCCACGTTGGTGCCCGGCCGCAAAGCCAGGTGATGGGCGGCCTTGATATGGTTCGATTTGACGAGGTCGATGCGGCGCGGGTCGATCACGATCAGTTTCGCGCCCTGACGCAGACGCTTCTTCAGGCGGCTGGCAAAGACCGGATGGCCATCGGTCGGGTTGGCACCGATGACGATGGCGACGTCGGTTTCCTCGACGGAATCGAAGTCCTGCGTCCCGGCGCTGGTGCCATAGGTCTGGCCCAGCCCATAGCCGGTGGGTGAGTGGCAAACCCGCGCGCAGGTGTCGGTGTTGTTGTTGCCGAAGACCGCACGGGCCAGCTTCTGCACCAGGAAGGTCTCTTCGTTCGTGCAGCGGCTGGAGGTGATGACCCCGATGGACTTCTTGCCATACTTGTCCTGAAGCCCGCGCATCTTTTGGGCGGCAAAGCCGATGGCTTCTTCCCAGCTGACTTCGCGCCACGGCTCGTCGATGCTGTCGCGGATCATCGGGTTCAGGATGCGGTCGGCATGGTTGGCATAGCCATAGGCGAAGCGACCCTTGACGCAGCTGTGCCCCCGGTTCGCCTTGCCGTGCTTGTAGGGCACCATGCGGACAAGGTCGTCGCCCTGCAACTCGGCCTTGAAGGAACAGCCGACGCCACAATAGGCACAGGTAGTGATGACGGACCGTTCTGGCGTGCCCATCTCGATCACGGATTTCTCCTGCAAGGTGGCGGTCGGGCAGGCCTGCACGCAGGCGCCGCAGCTGACGCAATCCGATGTCAGGAAGTCGTCGCCCGCCGCACCGGCGGAGACACGGCTGTCAAAGCCCCGGCCCTCGATGGTCAGCGCGAAAGTGCCCTGCACCTCTTCGCAGGCCCGCACGCAGCGGCTGCAGACGATGCACTTGGACGGGTCATAGGTGAAATAGGGGTTGGAGTCGTCCTTGGGCAGGTATTGCGGGTTCACGTCGCCGCCGGTGTCGCGCGCCTCGAAATGGTTCACGAAGCCGCCTGCCTTGGGTTCCTCGTAGCGCACGTCGCGCAGTCCGACGGCCCCAGCCATGTCCTGCAACTCGCAATCGCCATTGGCGGCGCAGGTCAGGCAATCCAGCGGATGGTCGGAAATGTACAATTCCATCACGCCCTTGCGGATCCTCCGAACCTTGGAAGATTGCGTATGGACAACCATGCCGTCCGCAACCGGTGTCGTGCAGGAGGCCGGCGTGCCCCGCCGCCCCTCGATCTCGACCACGCAGAGGCGGCAGGACCCGAAGGCTTCTAGACTGTCGGTGGCGCAGAGCTTGGGCACCTGGATGCCGGCCTCGGCGCTGGCGCGCATCACGGATGTGCCCTCGGGCACCTGCACGTCGAACCCGTCGATTGTCAGCGTGACCATCTTGTCGGACTTCGAGGCGGGCGTGCCCATGTCCCGGTCGTCGGTGGGGATGATGAAATCTTTCATTCTGCGGCCTCCTTCCGGGTCGCGAAATCGTCGGGATAGTTTTCAAGTGCGGACATGACCGGATACGGGGTGAAGCCCCCCAGCGCGCAAAGCGATCCGTCCTTCATGGTCTCGCAGAGATCGACCAACAGCTCTTTTGCCCCGCCATCGCCCTCGGCGATCCGGTCGATGGTCTCGACCCCACGCACCGCGCCGATCCGGCAGGGCGTGCACTTGCCACAGCTTTCCACGGCGCAGAATTCCATCGCGAAGCGAGCCATTTGCAGCATATCCGCCGTATCGTCGAAAATCACGACCCCGGCATGGCCGATCAAGCCGCCCTGCCCGTCGAATTCCTCATAGGCAAAGGGCGTGTCGAATTTCGAGGGCGGCATATAGGCGCCCAGCGGGCCGCCCACCTGCACCGCCTTGACCGGGCGGCCCGTTGCGGTGCCACCGGCCACGTCATTGACCAGCTCACCCAGCGGCATGCCAAAGGCGGTTTCGAACAGGCCGCCATGCTTGACGTTGCCCGCGATCTGGATCGGCATCGTGCCCTTGGACCGACCCAGCCCGAAATCCGCGTAGTGTTGCGCGCCTTTCTCGAAGATCACCGGCACGGTGGCAAGGCTGATCACGTTGTTGACCACGGTGGGCTTGCCAAGGAAGCCTTCCAGGGCCGGCAGCGGCGGCTTGGCACGGACGATCCCCCGCTTGCCTTCGAGCGAATTGAGCAGCGAGGTTTCCTCGCCGCAGACATAAGCCCCGGCACCCACGCGGATTTCCATGTCAAAGGCCCGGCCCGAACCGAGCACGTCCGCCCCAAGCAGGCCCCGTGCGCGGCCGATGCGGACGGCCTCGTTCATGACCTCGATGGCATCGGGATATTCCGAACGCAGGTAAACATAGCCCTTGGTCGCGCCCACGGCGAGACCGGCAATCGCCATGCCCTCGATCAGGGTGAACGGGTCGCCCTCCATGATCATGCGGTCGGCAAAGGTGCCGCTGTCGCCCTCATCGGCATTGCAGACGATGTATTTCTGCTCGGCCTCGGCATCATGGACTGTCTGCCACTTGATGCCCGTGGGAAAGCCTGCGCCGCCACGTCCGCGCAGGCCGCTTTCCTTGACCTCGTCCACGATCTGCTGGCCGGTCATTGCGATGGCCCGGCGCAGCCCGGCCAGCCCGCCATGGGCCTCGTAGGCGTCCAGGTCCAGCGGGTCGATCAGGCCGCATCGGGCAAAGGTCAGCCGCGTCTGACGGGCAAAGAAGGGGATGTAATCAACCTTGCCCAGCCCCTCCAGCGTGCCATCCAGCAAGGCGGGCACATCGGCGGGGCTGACCGGGCCGAAGGCGCGGCGCGCGCCGCCCTCTTCGATCTCGACCAGCGGTTCCAGCCAGATCATGCCGCGCGTGCCGTTGCGGATCACGATCACATCCAGACCACGTGCCTCGGCCTCGGCCGCGATGGCGGCAGCGACGGCATCGGACCCAAGCGCCTTGGCGGCACTGTCACGGGGAACGTAGATCTTCATGCCAGCGCCTCCTCGATCTTGGCCTCGTCTGCGCGCCCGATCACCCGGTTCCCGACCATGGCCGCCGGCCCGCAGGCGCAAAGGCCCAGGCAATAGACCGGCTCGACCGTGATCCGGCCATCGGGCGTGGTCTCGCCCCAGCCAATACCCAGCTTGCTCAGCACCCGTTCGGTCAGGGCGTTGGCGCCCACCGCCTGACAGGCTTCGGCGCGGCAAATCTTGAGCAGGTGATGCCCCGCCGGCTCCTTGCGGAAATCATGGTAGAAGCTGATGACGCCATGCACCTCGGCGCGGCCAAGGTTCAATTCCTCGGCGATCAGCGGCACGACCCCCTCGGGGATATGGCCAAAGGCCTCCATCACCGAATGCAGGATGGGCAGCATCGGCCCCTCTTGGCCGCGGTGGCGGGCAAAGATCTCGGCCATGGTCTCTGGCAGGGTGGGATCGCTCATGACGGGCGCCTTTCATGGGTCTACCCGCGCGTGATGCGGCAGGTTGCCCCATGAATCAATATCGACTTTCCGTTGGTCAATAGAGTTTCCCTATCAATCAACGCCACGGTCAGAAAGCGACCGTGCTTCGGCCAGAAGCGCCCTGAGGACCGGTGTCATGGGCTCGCGATGGGGCGCAATCAGCCCGACCACATGGGCCGCGTCCGGATTGACGATGGGCACGGCCTGTAAATCGCCGTCCTTGAGAAAGATCTCGGCCGCCTTGCGGGGCAGAATCGTCGCCCAGTCGCCGCGCAGAACATGGCTGATCAGCACGATGGTGGAGGATGATTCGACCTTTGGATCCACCGTGACCCCGGCTTCGGACAGGTGCTGGCTGATGATCCGGCGGTTCTGCATGTCCGGGGTCAGCAGGCAAAGCGGCACGCCGCCCAGATCGGCCCAGCCCAGCCCCGCGCGCAGCATCGGGTGGCCTTTGCGGGCGACCAGAACATAGCGTTCGGCATAGATCGGCTGGGTCGTGACCCGGCCCAGCGGTTCATTGTCCAGATAGGTCAGACCGGCATCGACCTGCAGGTTCTCGATCATCGACAGGATCTCGGTCGAGGTCCGCGACAGGACGGAAAAGCGCACGTTCGGATGGGTCCGGGCAAAGCCCTCGGTCAGGTCCGCGACCAGCGTCAGGGCGGTGGGGATCACGGCAATGCGCAGGTTGCCCGACAACCCCTCGCGGGCCATGCGCATCTCGTCACGCAAAGCGCGGCTGTCGGCGACGATCCGGCGCGCCCAGTCCAGCGTGCGCTGGCCCTCGGGCGTCAGCCCCCGATAGCGCGACCCGCGCCAGACAAGCATGACGCCCAGCTGATCCTCAAGCTGCTTGATCGCCGCCGACAGGGTCGGTTGGGTCACGCCCATGGCCTCGGCCGCCTTGCCGAAATGCTCTTCCCGCGCCAGCGCGATGAACATTTCCAATTTGTCGATCATAGGGCGCCCTTTCGATAGATGCGCCCTATCGTAGCGAGGTCAGGCGAAATCGACAAACTTGTTGAAGGGCATTTCCCGCAGCCGGGTGCCGGTGGCGGCGAAGATCGCCCCGGCAAGCGCGGGCGCGGCGGGCGGCACCGGCGGCTCCCCGATGCCCCGCACGTGATCGCCGTTTTCCAGCCCGCGCACCTCGATCTGCGGCGCCTGGAACTGGCGCATGCCCTCGAAGCTGTAGAAGTTGTCCTGCTCGGCGATGCCGTCGCTATAGGTGATCTCGCAATTCATCGCGTGACCAAGGCCGAAGATGACGCCGCCCTGAACAAGATTCTCGAAATTCACCGGGTCCAGCACGCGGCCTACCTCGGCGGCGACCCAGACCTTGTCGATGCGGATACCGCGATCGGTGTTCGTCACTTCGACCACCTCGGCGGTATGCACGCCGAAGGACCGGGTCAGCGCCACGCCGCGCCCTTTTCCATCGCCCAGCGGGCCGGACCACCCGGACATGTCGCCCACGGCCTCCAGCACGGCGCGGGCCAGCGGATCGTCACACAGGCGCAGACGTTCTTCCAAAGGGTCGGCCCCGGCGGCATGGATCAACTCATCCAGCGCCGCGTTGTAGAAGAAACCGTTCGATGAGGCCCCGACCGACCGCCAGGAACTGATCGGCGCCAGATCGGGCGCGCGATAGCCGGTGACGCGTTGGTTCGGGATGGCAAAGGGCTGTTCCCAGGCCCCCGCGACGATCTGGCTGTCCGGTCCGGGCACGCTCAGCCCCTGCCGCGACATCTGCGAGCCCATGACCGAGGGCATAGCGATGCCCAGATCGAGGCTGTCCACCCGGCCATCACGCACTGTGCCGCGTAACCGCGCCATGGCGATCTGACGCGGGAAATCATGCATCATGTCCTCTTCGCGCGAATAGGTCAGCTTGACCGGAGTGCCCTTCATTTGCACGGCTATCTCGGCGGCTTGCTTGACCACCTCGTCCTCGAGCCGATGGCCGAAACTCCCGCCGATCATCAGCACATGCACCGTCACCTGATCGGGGTCCAGCCCGGCGATCTTCGCCACGTTCTGCTGAACAAACCGGGGCACCTGCGTGCCGGTCCAGACCTCGGCGCCGTCCTCGTCGATGCGCACGATGGCGTTGATCGGCTCCAGCGGGGCGTGGGCGAGGTAGGGCGCGCGATACTCGGCCTCGACCAGCTCGGCGCCGTTCCGGGCGGCCTCCACATTGCCATCGTCGCGCTTGCGGCTGTCCTGGGCCTCGGGGGTGAAGCTGTCGGACAGGGCCTTCCAATGCTCTTCCATCGTGGCAGGCATGGGCGACGGGCCCCAATCGGCCTGCACGGCGCGGGCGGCCTGAATGGCGCGCCAGGTGTTGTCGGCCACAACGCCCACGCCGCCGGTGATCGGCACCACGGCCTTGACGCCGCGCATGGCCTCGGCCTCGCTCGCGTCAAAGCCATTCAGCGCCCCGCCCTGATGCGGGTTGAGCAGCACGGTGGCGTGAACCATGCCCTCGACCTGCATGTCGATCCCGTAATCCTGCGTCCCCGTGGATTTGGCCACGATATCAAGGCGCTGCATGGGTTTGCCGAGGATACGCCAATCGGCCGGGTCCTTGATCTCGGCATCCTGCACCGGGTCCAAGCCGGCCGCGGCCGCAGCCAACCGGGTATAGGGCAAGGCGGTGCTGTCCGGCAGGATCACGGCCCCGCCCTCGGTGCGCAATTCGCCCACATCAAGGCCGGTTTCCTGTGCCGCGGCCAGTTTCAGCGTCTCGCGGGCCGAGGCCCCGGCCTGCCGCAGCTTGAGATAGGCATCCGGCACCGTGGTCGACCCGCCGGTCATCTGCAGGCCGATGAATTTCATCGAGGCGTTCACAACCCCTTCGGCCATGCCGCGCACCATGCCATCGCTCGGCACCATGAACTCTGCCGCCTCTTCAGCGAGCGCGCCGTTCCAATAGGCGGCCGAGGGCGGGCCGGGATCGACCGCGATCTGATCCAACTCGATATCCAGCTCTTCCGCGATCAGCGCGGCCTGCACGTGATAGGCACCCTGCCCCTTGTCGGCGCGCGGGGTGATCAGCGTCACGCCCTCCGCGTCGATCTTCACATAGGGTGTCAGCGCCGCCGCCCCCTCGGGCAAGTCATCCTGCAACGGATTGGCATAGGGGGTGCGATAGCGCCAGATGCCGAAGGCGACGCCCCCGGCCACGGCGACCGAGCCGACGAGAAAGGAGCGGCGGGCGATTTTTCCGATACGCGACATGGGCTTAGGCCTCCTGCAACTTGGCGGCGGCGGTTTTCACGGCGGCACGGATACGGGTGTAGGTGCCGCACCGGCACAGGTTTCCGCCCATGGCGTCGTCAATGTCCTGATCGGTCGGATCAGGAGCATAGGACAACAAGGCCGCCGCCTGCATGATCTGGCCCGACTGGCAATAGCCGCATTGCGCCACCTGGTGTTCGATCCAGGCCTCTTGCACCGCGTGCAGGGCCTGTGGCGTGCCCAGCCCCTCGATCGTCGTGACCGGCCCCCAGACATCGGCGGCGGCAACCTGGCAGGACCGCTGCGCCTCGCCGTCGATATGCACGGTGCAGGCACCGCACTGGGCCACGCCGCAGCCGTATTTCACGCCCGTGTATCCCAGTTCCTCGCGCAGGACCCACAAAAGCGGCATGTCCGGTTCGACATCGACCTCGTGCTCTGTTCCGTTCACGGTGAGTTTCATCGCGGCACTCCCTGTCGTTCCTTTCACCCCAAGGTAGTGGAACCGACGGCGAATGCCATAGACCTCGTTGCGCCACCGGCAGAAAGTGACGCAAGGACAAGCGGACCGATCTAGCCGAACATGGCTCGCAGGTCCGTCGTCTGTTCCCGCCCGATCCGAGCCTTGTGGTCGCGCAGGAAGTCCCCCGCCGCGCGCCGTCCGGCCTGTTTCAGCTGGCCGATTACCGAGGGAACCGCAACCAGTTTGGTCGCGACCGACAATTCGTTCATCAACCCATCATCGGCGATCAGATGCACCAGCGGGCGTTTCATCGCGCCCTCGGCGATGGTCCCCTGATCCTGCAGGCGCTGGACGAAGTCGATGGCGCGGAGTTCCCGCAAAAGCGAGGAGTTGAAGCTGATCTCGTTGATCCGGTTCTGAATCTCGGGCGGTGTTCGGGGCAGCGCTTCGCGGTGCAGCGGATTGATGTTCACGACGACGATATCCTGCGGCAGGTCCGGTGCGAACAGCGGGAAAAGCGCCGGGTTGCCGGTATAGCCGCCGTCCCAGAACGCTTCCATGTTGCCCGTTTCGGGATCCTCCATCTCGACCGCCTGGAACAGGGTCGGCAGGCAGGCCGAGGCGAGAATCGCATCGGTTGTGATCCGGTCCCCGGAAAAGACACGGATCTTGCCGTCGCGCACCTGCGTGGCACACACGAAGAATTCTGGCCCCTCATGGGCACAGACCCGGCCGAAATCGAACTTCTCGACAACCGGTGTCAGCGGATTGCGATAAAGCGGCCCCCAGCCATAGGGCGACATCATCCGGCCGACCATGTCGGTCCAGACATAGGCCGGGGAATACTCGACCGACCGGCTGACATGGCCCGGATCCGGCAGCCAGGCCTGCATCCAGTCGGTCAGCCCCTCGGTCTTGATCGCGCCGATCTGTTCCCAGAGCCAGTCAAGATTTTCGCGCGCCCCGGCCCGGCCACCGGCAAGCAGACCCGATTTCAGCGCGGCCCCGTTCATCGCCCCCGCCGAGGTGCCCGAGATCGCGGCGATCTCGATCTCGTCCTCCTCCAGCAGCCGGTCCAGAACGCCCCAGGTAAAGGCCCCGTGCGCCCCGCCGCCCTGCAGGGCGAGGTTGATGCGCAGCGGCTGGCTCATAGCGCGGTCCAGCCGCCATCGACGGAAATCGACGTGCCGGTGATCTGCGCGGCCGCGTCAGAGCACAGAAAGATCGCCGTGCCGCCCATCTGTTCGACGGTGGCGAAATCCTTGGACGGCTGGCGCTTGAGCATCACGTCACGGATCACGCTCTCGCGGTCCATGCCGTATTCCTTCATCGTATCCGGGATCTGCGCCTCGACCAGCGGCGTCAGCACATAGCCGGGGCCGATCGCGTTGGCGGTGATCGGCTCTTCGGCGGTTTCCAGCGCCACGGTCTTGGTCAGGCCCATGATCCCGTGCTTGGCCGCGACATAGGCGGATTTGTAGGGAGAGGCCGTCAGCCCGTGGGCCGAAGCCACATTGACGACGCGCCCCCAGCCTGCCGCGCGCATCATCGGCAAGGCGGCAGCGGTGGTGTGAAAGGCCGAGCTGAGGTTGATGGCGATGATTGCATCCCACTTCTGGGTGGGAAAGTCCTGGATCGGGGCGACATGCTGGATGCCGGCATTGTTCACCAGGATATCACAAGCCCCCGCCTGTTCGATCAACGCACGGCATTGGTCGGCCTTGGACATGTCGGCCTGAATATAGCGCGCGCTGACCCCGTGATCCTTGGCGATCTGCTCGGCCAGCGCGTGATCCTCAGGCTCATCGGTATAGGAATTGAGCACGACATCCGCTCCCGCCCCGGCCAGTTCGCGGGCGATGCCCAGCCCGATCCCCGAGGTCGACCCGGTGATGATGGCGGTCTTTCCGGTCAGCGATATGGTGTAGGACATGGCGCGGCTCCTTATTGCTGCTTTGCAGCAAACCTATCGCCTCGGCGCGGCATTGCCAGAGGGAATTTGGAAGATCACGCGGATTTCGGCAATGCAAACAGGGCGGGGCTGCCTAGCGTGGCCGTGTGGTGCCCCCAGAGAGACTCGAACTCCCGACCCACTGATTACAAATCAGTTGCTCTACCAGCTGAGCTATAGGGGCACGAAGGATCGTCTAGCGCGCGGCGCGGTCTGGCGCAAGCCTTGCCGTTCCCGTTCCGCCCCTTGCCGGGATGATCTTTTGAATGTCGGCAGAAGGCGGTTTTCCTGACCGCGTTTGCCGCCTATGCTGCGCGCCGTGGCAGGAATTGCGCGGGCCGAGGACAACATGCAGATCGTCTACCATATCGGGGCCAATTGCACGGATGAGGACCGGCTTCTGAAATCGCTTCTGCGCAATGCCGACACCTTCGCTGCTCAGGGCATCAAGGTGCCGGGTCCGAGCAAGTATCGCCGCCTTCTGCGCGAAACCATCCAGGGGCTGGACGGTCGCCCGCCCGCGCCCGATACCCGTGAAATCCTGCTCGATGCCATCGTCGACGAGGAAGAATGCAACCGCCTGGTCATGTCCAACGACCAGTTCATGTGCGTCCATCGCCGGATTTTCGACCAGGGCCAGCTCTACCGGCTGGGTGACGAGAAATTCACCGGCCTCGACGCGATCTTTCACAGCGACGAGATCGAGCTTTTCCTTGCCCTGCGCAATCCGGCCACATGGCTGCCAGCGGTCTTCGACGCGATCCCCGATGACAATTTCGCCGAGTTCATGCACGGCCTGGCCCCAGCGGACATGCGCTGGTCGGCGCTGGTAGACCGCATCCGAGAGTTGATCCCGCGCGCCACGCTCACTGTCTGGTGCAACGAGGATACGCCGCTGATCTGGTCGCAACTGATCCGCGAGATTTCGGGGGTCGATCCCCTGACCAAGATCAGTGGCGGTTTCGATCTTCTATCCTCGATCATGAGCGAAGACGGCATGAAACGCTTCGTCGCCTATCTCAGGTCGCACCCGCCCCAGACCGAGGTGCAAAAAAGGCGGATCATCTCGGCCTTCCTTGAGAAATACGCCCTTGACGAGGCCATCGAGGACGAGATCGACCTGCCGGGTTGGACGGAAGAGACCATCGACTTCCTGACCCAAGCCTATGAAGAGGATTGCCAGCGCATCGCCCGGATGCCCGGCGTGAACTTCATCGCACCGTGAGGGCGACGGACCGGGAAAAGTCACCGGGTCCCAAGCGGTGAATCGGGTCGCCCAACGCTGAACGCAAAGTCGCCACGCGGGCAGCCATGGACACGGCCCCAGTGCCGCGCCTTACGCCTTACATACCCAGCGCCTCCTTGTAGACCTCAAGCACCGCCTCTTCTTCGGCGATTTCCTGGGGTTCACGTTTGCGCAGGGCGATCAGTTTGCGCATCGCCTTGGTGTCGTAGCCACGCCCCTTGGCCTCGGCCATGACCTCTTTCTGCTGGTCGGCGATGTCTTTCTTCTCCGCCTCCAGCCGCTCGAAGCGTTCGACGAACTGGCGCAGCTCACCCGCGGAAATCCGGTATTGGGAGTCGGTGACGGTGTCTGTATCGCTCATCTGAAAATCCTCGTTCATGGCGGGTTGTGCGCAGTTTCAGGCGACCTGACTAGCCCCGGTCGCGCTGCCCTGCAAGGGGGCTTGTCTTGCGCAGCGGCGCGCGGCGCGCTAGGCGGGCATCACCCAATTGTCGGAGCATGTCATGGAAGCCCTCGTCTGGATCGGCGCCGCCCTCTCGTTGATCGGCCTTGCCGGTATCATCGCCAGCATCGTCAAGGTGAACCGCGCCCGCAAGGCGGGGCTGAGCGACGATGAATTGCGCGCGCGCATTCAGCGGGCGCTGCCCCTGAACCTGGGTGCCTTCATGCTGTCCGCCCTGGGCTTGGCCTGCGTGGTCATGGGCGTGATCCTGACTTAAAGCGCATCGAACCCGGCGGCCTGCTTGATGGCCTCGTCGAGCATTTCGGGCGGCTCCCATATCAGGTTTTCTTCGGCCCAGCCGCGCATGTCGCTGCGCAGACCGATCAGCCCCATAGTCTGTGCGGCGCGGCATGGCCCGCCCATGCGGCGCGGAAACCCCAGCCCGTGGACCGCCAGAGCGTCGATATCCGAAGGCCGCGCCACGTGCCCCTCGGCCAACAGAGAGGCGCCTTCAGAGATCAGCGCAGCGATGAGCCGTCGCAGGATCGAGACGCTTTCTACCGGGTCCGGTTTGCCGCCGAATATGCCCTTACGGAATCCGTAGGCGACCATCGCCGCGTCGATGCGCACTTCGTCCAGGTCCGTCGTATCGACCAGGGCCTGCGCCGCTGCCCTCAATGCCTTGCGCAACCGCAGAACCAGTGCCCGCCCGTCGGGATCGGTCGGCTTGAATCCGCCCTGTTCGCGCCGCAACAGGGCCTTGTCCACCCGCCGTTCAGCCAGAAAGACATGGCGCAGCGCGACCGATTGCGGATGTCCTCGGCAGCGGTCGAAAGCATCCTGTTCGAAGGCCTGCCCCGCCTCGAACGGCAAGAGCGCAGCCGCTTCGACGCAATCCACGATCAGGTGCGGCGCGAATAGCGGCG
Organism: Salibaculum griseiflavum; assembly: GCF_003129565.1. GTDB lineage: Bacteria > Pseudomonadota > Alphaproteobacteria > Rhodobacterales > Rhodobacteraceae > Salibaculum > Salibaculum griseiflavum. Next base: position 13,199 of record NZ_QETF01000005.1, on the reverse strand, counting down.
AGCGGGCGAGGTCACGCCGGGCCTTGGCGATATGGGCCTGGTAGGCCTTGGCATCCGCCATTCGGTCGCGGCGGGCACGGGTTGGACGCGGCCCCTTTTCTTCAGCAAGCAGCTTGCGCGTGAAGGCCACCGCGCCCGAGGTCGCATCGCCTTCGGTGATCCCGTCAAGCAGGCCCATGCGCAGCGCATCAGGCGCCGAAATGGACTGCCCGCTGACCATCAATTGAAGTGCCAGCTCCGCCCCCACCAGGCGCGGCATGCGCTGGGTGCCGCCCGCGCCAGGCAGGACCCCCAGGGAGACTTCGGGCAGACCCAGTCGCCCGGCAGCCTCGGAAATTCGGTAATGCGCCGCCAGCAACAGTTCTGCCCCGCCGCCCAGCGCCTGGCCCTCAAGGCAGGCGACGACCGGTTTCGAACAATTCTCGATCAGGTCGCAGAGCTGGCGCGGCGTGGGTTCGGCCCAATGCGATGCGCCCAGTTCGCGGATATCGGCCCCTGCAGAGAAAAGCGCCCCTTCGGCGCGCAGCACCGTCGCGCGGATCTCGGGTTGGGTCTCGATGCGTTGGAAAACATGCCAGAGCGCGGCGCGCATTTCCGCCGACAGCGCATTGACCGGCGGCGAGTCCAGCGAAACGATCGCCACGCCGTCCATCACCCGGAACCGCACCTGGCGGGCCATTCAGTCGCCGCCCCGCGTCATATCGTGACCGGTCACCTTCATGGCACCATTAGGCCCCGAGCGCTGCCCGGCTGCAAGCCCAGTTTTGTGCCTTGCTGTCCAGCGGATCAGGGGGTGGGGCAGAACACTTCGTAGAGCCGTTCGATGATCGGCACCACGCGGGTATCGGCCAGCGAATAATGGATCGTGCGCCCATCGCGCTCGGCGCGCACCAGCCCCTCGGAGCGCAAGCGCGCCAATTGCCCGGACACGTAGGACTGGCTGGCGTCGAGGGTTTTTTCCAATTCCCCAACGCTACGGGGTCCCGCGACCAAAGCGCAAAGCAGGCGCAGGCGCTGCGGATTCGACAAGGCCTTGAGGATGTCCGCGGCCTCGGTGGCGGCAGTATCCATGGCGTTCAGACGGTCGGGACTCATATCCATGGCGCGTAAGATAACCAACAGAAAAACGTATTTCAAGTTAGTGATACATTTTCCGTCCCCAGCGCCCTGGAGCTACTGGACAGGGGCGCCCGATCCGCCCTAGATCAAGGTCATGGATATCCGTGAACTCAGCCCCGACCATGCCGTCTCGCCCCAGATCGACCCGTCCGACCTTCCTGCCATCGCGGCGGCGGGCTATCGCACGGTGATCTGCAACCGCCCGGACGAGGAAAATCCGCCCAGCCATCACGCGGCGGTGATGGCCGAAGCGGCGAAGGCAGCGGGGCTGGACTTCGTGATTCATCCGGTGACCCACCCCACAATCGGACCCGACACCATCGCCCGGCAGATGCAGGTCATCGACGCGGGGAATGGCCCGGTGCTGGCCTATTGCGCCTCGGGCACACGGTCTTCGATCCTCTGGGCGCTGGGACGCGCCGGATCGCTGGGGGTGGACGAAGTGCTGGAGGCCACAGCGCGGGCGGGCTACGATCTTGCCCCCTTGCGGCCCCAGCTAGAGGCCTTCGCCGGACGATAACACCGGGTCATCGGCGCCGGTCGCAGACACCCCGGGTTCGGCGGGGGTCTCGTTTCCCAGCGCCGCGGTTCCAGCGGACGTCCCGGCGAGATCGTTGGGGCGTCCCAGCTCCTGCATCTCCTGGGCCGGGCGTTCCAGCCGCACGGCACGCAACCCGGACATCTGGCCCAGTCTCACCTGACCGGGCAAAGGCGTGCCGGCACATTCCAGCCGCACGGCGGCGAGCGAAAGCGCGCCCAGCGGCAGGAGCTGTCCGGACTCGAACCGGTCCACATCCGACAGGGGCAGGGTCAGTCGGCCCAACACGGCCTCCAACTCGACCGGGGCCTGTTCAAGACTGGAACGAAGGGCCTGCGCCCAGTCTTCGTTCTCACCATCGGTCGATCCCTCCACCGTTGTCGCGCCCTGGGCGAGGGCCAGCCGCAGGCCCCCCTGGCGATCTGTGCCGCCGATTTGAACCGACGCCTGCCAATTGCGGTATGCCACGTCGCGCAGCATCAGCTCTGCCGCGCGCAGGTCCGGCAGGGGCCGAAGGCTCCAGTCGGCCATCGCAGCGGGAAATTCGGGCCGGTCCATGCCCGCCAGCTCGCGCAGGAATTCAGCGACAACCGGGCGCGACAGGGCAGCATCGGTGGCTGTGACGGGACGGTCGGATTCCGCCGCATCCAACAGGACGCCCATGGTCTGCACCTCGATCATGGCGGTGCGCAGGGCCGGATCCAGCATGATGAGGCCCGCCAGCCCCGTTTCACCGGGGGCACAAAGTCCGAACAGCACCCATCCCACGGGCCCTTCGGACACAAGCTCATCCGGGCTTTCAACCTCGTCCGACAGGCCCAGAACGGTCAGCGACAGGCCAATGGCGCGGTCCGCGGCCCGCAGCAGGCCAACGCGGAACGCGCGCCCCGGTCCGGCCGGCTGCAACGGGGCGCCGGCATCCTCTGCGGACGCATCCGCCTTGCGCAAGAGGCGCGCGAGGGCGGGGTTGGGGCCTGTCATGTCGCCTGCCTCGTCCTTTTATGTATTCGTCTGGGGGCGGTCCGGGCGCCACGTCGCCGAAACCGCCATATCATCCCGCGCAGATTAGCCGCGCGACCGTTACCAAGCCGCTAACGTGTCACGAACGCGCCTGCGGCCACCTATTGCGCGGCGAGCTGCGCGGCACGGCGCAAGGTCACGCGGAAAGCAGGCCCGCCCTGCCCCGGAAGGTAGGTGATCTCACCCCCCAGCGAGTCCATGATCTGACGGCAGATCGCCAGGCCCAGCCCAGCGCCCCCGGCCTTGCTTTCATCGGCCAGACGCGAAAACTTCTCGAAGATCAGAACCTGCGCATCCGCATCCAACGGCGTGCCGTTGTCGATGAAATCGACCTGGCACAGGTCACCATCGTCCAGAACACGGATCGTCAGTTCCGGCTGCGCCGCGTCGCAATATTTTGCAGCGTTGGAAATCAGGTTGATGAAAACCTGTGTCAGGCGCTGCAGGTCGGTTTCGATCTGAACCGCCTCGCGGGTGCTGTCCCGATTCAGGACAAGCCGCCCGGCGGACAGGCCTGCCGCCATCACCGCCCGGTCCAGCACCGAGGCAAGACTGCCGCGCGCCACGTCAAGCTGCACCTGGCCATTCTCCAGGTAGGACAGATCCAGCAGGTCATCGAGCAACCGGGTCAGGCGCGTCGCCTCTTCATGGATAATCCCGGCAAAGCGGCTGCGGGCCTCCGGCTCGATCTCTCCTTCTCTAAGGATCTCCGAGAAGGATCGGATCGAGGTCATCGGTGTCCGCAATTCGTGGCTGATCTGGCTCAGGAAGGCGTCCTTCTGGATCGAGATCGCGGTCAGCTTTTCATTGGCTTCGCGCAGGGCCCGGGCGGTGCGTTCCTGCTCGGCGCTCTTGGCTTCCAGCTGGTTGGAATATTCGACGATCTGCGCCGTCTCGTCGGCGACGGCGATCAGGTCCTCGACCGACACCGCCGCCGACCCGGTCAGCTGCCCGACCATCGCGTGGGCCGTGGCGGCACCGACAGACCCCGCCAGGGTGCGTTCCAGCCGCCCGATCAGCTCGGGCGTGACCTCGGGCAGGTAGCCGTGGATGCCCTGCGCGCGGGCTTCCTGGCGGAACATCTCCTGCGCCTCTCCGTGGCCGATGATGCGCTGCGCCATGATCAGCAGGTCCTCGGCGCGGGCGGCGCCCTGCGACCAGGTGCGGGCACCCGCCGAATGCTCGAAAACATTGACGAACTGGGCCCCCTGCAGGCGTTCCATCGGGTTCGGAAAGGTCAGAACCGACAGCATGACCAACGCGACGGTGTTGAAGAACACGGACCAGAAAACAGCGTGGATGACCGGGTCCAGCCCGGTGATGCCGAACAACGCATAGGGCCGCAGCCAGGCCAGGCCGAAGGGCCCTTCGGCCATCACCGCCTCGGACAGCACGGCCCCGGGCCCGAAACTGGGCAGGAACAGGGTCCAGGCCCAGATCGCGAACCCGATCACGATACCGGTGCCGGCCCCAATCCGGTTCGCGCCGCGCCAGAAGATGCCTGCGATCATTGCCGGCAGCACCTGCACGACCCCGGCAAAGGAAATCAGCCCGATCGCCGCCAGCGCGGCTCCACCCCCCGACAGGCGAAAGTAAAGATAGCCCAGCATCAGGATCATCGCGATGGACAGCCGCCGTGACAGCACGATCACGCCGCGCACGTCCCCTGACAGCGCCGCGCCCTGCTGGGTCGAGCTCAGCCAGATCGGCGCGATGATGTGGTTGGACACCATGGTGGCCAGCGCGATTGTCGCGACGATCACCATGGAGGTGGCCGATGAGAACCCGCCGAGGAAGGACAGGATCGCCAGCCCCTCGTTGCCCGTTGTCAACGGAATGGTCAGCACGAAAAGGTCCGGGTTCGACCCCTCCGGCAAAAGGTCGAGCCCGGTCACCGCGATCGGCACCACGAACAGGCTCATGATCAGGACATATAGGGGAAAGGCCCAGCTTGCGGTGACCAAGTGCTTTTCGTCGGAATTCTCCACGACCATGACCTGGAACATCCGCGGCAGCGTCAGGAATGCCGCCGCCGACAGGAAGATCAGCCCGACCCAGCGGTGTGGCACCGGGTGCCATTCGGCGATCACGGCGGCGTCGATGCGGTCCAACATCTCGCCCACGCCGCCGGCCATCCCCCAAACGACGAAGACCCCGACCGCCACCAGCGCGAAGAGCTTGACCACCGCCTCGACAGCAACGGCCATGACCACACCATGATGGCGTTCGTTCACGTCCAGATTCCGCGTGCCAAAGATCAGGGTGAACACCGCCAGCCCCACGGCGATCCAGACCGCGGCGCTGTCGAAGTCCCGGCCGTCCCAGCCCGACCCCGGCTCGGCGGCGAAGACGGCAAGCGATTGCGTGACCGATTGCAGTTGCAGCGCGATGTAGGGCGTGGTGCCGACGACGGCCAGCACCGTGACCAGAACGCCCAGCACGGTGGATTTGCCGAAGCGCGACGAGATCAGGTCGGCGACCGAGGTGATGCGCTGGGTCTTGCCGATCCGGACCAGCTTGCGCAGGATCCACCACCAACCGATCATGATGATCGTCGGCCCCAGGTAGATCGTCAGGTATTCGAAACCCGACCGCGCGGCGTAGCCCACGGCGCCATAAAAGGTCCAGGCGGTGCAATAGATCGACAGCGAGAGGGTATAGACCAGAGGGTTGCGCAGCCACCGGCCCCGATCACGCTTGGCCCGGCGTTCGGCGGCGAAGGCCACCAGGAACAGGAAGGCCACATAGGCCAGCGACACCACGATCAGAAGATTGAACGAAATCATCTGTCGTCACCCTCTGTCGGAGAGTCCCTGCTGTCACCATCCGAAAAGCGAATGAGATAGGAAATCAGGGCCGATAGCGAAATCAACGCCAACCACATCCCGAAAAGGTAGACGATCAGAACGCTGGGCCGGATCCCGGTCCCAGCCTCCCAATCCCAAAAAAGGGGCAGGAAAAACAATATCGTGGCAAAGACCGGCAAGGCGCGTGCGGCGTCGCGATAGCGGCGCTGCCGATAGGTGTCGCGCTCGAGATACTCGATGCGGCGCGGGCCGTTCATGGGCCGGCCAGCGCCCGCACGGTTTCGAGCACTTCGGAATTCGAGAACGGCTTGGTCATGAAGCGGGTGGCACCCAGTTGCTCGGCCATGTCACGGTCGCGCTGCTGGCCACGGGCCGTCAGCATCAGGATGGGCAGGTCCGGCGCATCGCCCTCGCGCAACTCGCGCAGGATGTCGAAGCCGCTGCGCCCGGGCAGCATCACGTCGAGGATCAGCAGGTCGGGCGCGCCGTCGCGCACCCGGTCCACGGCGGTTTCGCCATCGGCATGGGTATGCACGGTCCAGCCATCCTTGCTCAGGATGAAGCTGATCGCCTCGATGATGTTCGGCTCGTCCTCGATCAACAGCACACGGCGGCCCATGGCGTTGTCCTCCCTTGTCCTCCCCCTCCCAAGGGAAGTGCTTGTTTATCACACCCTTTCCGCGCAACGTCAAAACCCTTTCGGAAAGGCCTGCCGCGGTCGGGTCAGGTCCCGTCCTGCAAGAGGCTGGGCTGACGCCGGGCCGTGCAACCCTCGACCGGGCAGACACGGCACCCCGGCCCGACCAGCGCCGGTGCACGGTCCGTTTCGGGCCGGGCCGGTCGCACCAGCATGGTCGCGACGACCTGGCTTGGGCCGTCGAAGCTGGGCGCACCGAAATCGCGGGCCACGGCGGCACAGTCGAAGGCCGTGCCCGACGCCCCCGGCAACCCGACGATGCGGCGCACCGGGCGGCCCGGCTGCGTGAGCGCCTGGAAGACCGGCCAGAACGGGCAGGCCGCGGCCGACCGTGGCAGGTGGAACTCCATCACCGGCTTCTGGAACACCACCACCCCGGCCTGATCGCAGATCGCCAGCCCCATCACAGGGTGGTCGCCATCCTCTGGCAGGGCCGCAAGGCGGCGAAAGACCCGGTCGAGCGGCTGATCGAACATGCGCGCCAAACGCAGCGGGTCATGCGCCAGCTTGCGCGCAGCCGGGGCAAAGGCCTCGGCGGGCAGGTGGCGGGCATCCTCGGCGAAGATCGACAGCCAGTTGCGCAGAATCTCGCGCGCCCGGGGGTCGGGCAGATCCGCGCTCAGCGCCTCGGGGCTGGCCTCACCCCGCTCGAGTTCGGGATAGGCGTAGCCGCGTGCGGCCATCTCGGCCTCTGCGATTTCAAGCGGAGACTGCACCTGTGCGGCGGCATCGGCATTCATGTCGAGATACCCCATCAGCGCCTGGCTGCTTTCGGACAGGCGCAGACTGTCGGTATCGAGGTTGCGGTGGAACCTTGCCTGCCAGTCACGGTCAAGGTCTTCGGAGTCCACAAGGATCGAGGCGGTCGACCGGATCGCGGTGACGGTCGAGATCACCTCGTGCAGGGCGCTGGCGACCTGCGGGTCATGGGTCAGCCGGTCGGTCAGGCGCTGCACCCGCGCCTCCAGCTGGGCGATGCGGTCCTGCTGGGCACCGATCAGCGCGGCCCAGCCGGGAAGCCGCGCCACCAATTCGTCGATCCGGGCCTCCTCCGGGGCCGCGGAGCGAAACTCGGCCGCCGCCTCCTGCAACGGGATCCGCACGGCGCTGGCGGTGCCCTCGACCAGCATTTCCGGCTCTACCGCCAGTTCGCGCGCGATGTCCGACAGCAGCTTGCCGCCGATTCTGCGGCGGTTATGTTCGATCAGGTTCAGGTAGGACGGCGATATACCCACGGCCTGTGCCAGGGCGGATTGCTTCATGCCCCGGTCGATGCGGCGGTTGCGCAGGCGGGTTCCCGTCAATTGACGCTCGGGCATCTCGATTCCCTCAACGATTCCATCGCGTTTCTGCGGTCGCGAGAAAAAGTGTTTACATCTTTTCGCAGCGCCGCGTCTAACCTTTTACAAAAAACTTGTTACCTTTGACAGGCTTATTGAGAAGTTTTCTTTCCCCCCGAATACTGACCCTGCGCAAATTGCGCCTCGTGTCCCGGGCGAGGAGGCCCCGGACATGTCTCACCAAGGGAGGATATAAATGTCCAAATCTAACTTCACGCGCCGCGGTGTGCTCAAGACCGGCGCCCTCGCCGGGGCCGGCCTTACTCTGCCGACCTATCTGCGCGCGCAGGACAGCGGTTTCACCAATGCGCCGACCGGCGATTCCGTGACGCTGGGTTTCAACGTGCCTCAGACCGGCCCTTATGCCGATGAGGGCGCCGACGAGCTTCGCGCCTATGAGCTGGCCGTCGAGCACCTCAATGGCGGCGGCGATGGCGGGATGCTCAACACCTTCTCCTCGAAGGTGCTGGACGGCACCGGCATCATGGGCAAGCGCGTCGATTACGTGACCGGCGACACCCAGACCAAGTCCGACGCCGCGCGCGCCTCGGCCCGTTCGATGATCGAGAAGGACGGCGCGGTGATGATCACAGGCGGCTCGTCCTCGGGCGTGGCCGTTGCCGTGCAGGCGCTCTGCCAGGAGGCCGGCGTCATCTTCATGGCCGGTCTGACCCACTCCAACGACACGACCGGCAAGGACCGCAAGGCCAACGGGTTCCGTCACTTCTTCAACTCCTACATGTCCGGCGCGGCCCTCGCCCCGGTGCTGGCCAATGCCTATGGCACCGACCGCAAGGCCTATCACCTGACCGCCGACTACAACTGGGGCTACACCACCGAAGAAGCCGTGCGCTCCTCGACCGAGGCCATGGGCTGGGAAACCGTCAACGCCGTGAAAACGCCGCTGACCCAGACCGACTTCAGCTCCTACATCGCACCGGTTCTGAACTCGGGCGCCGACGTTCTGGTTCTGAACCACTATGGCGGCAACATGGTCAACTCGCTGACCAATGCCGTTCAGTTCGGTCTGCGCGACGCGATGGCCAACGGCAAGAACTTCGAGATCGTCGTGCCGCTCTACTCGCGCCTGATGGCCCGTGGTGCCGGCGCCAACGTCAAGGGCATCTACGGCTCGACGAACTGGCACTGGTCGCTGCAGGATGAAGGCAGCCAGGCCTTCGTGCGCTCCTTCGGTGAAAAATACGGCTTCCCGCCGTCCCAGGCGGCGCATACCTGCTACGTGCAGACGCTGCTTTATGCCGATGCGGTCACCCGTGCGGGCAGCTTCGCGCCCTGCGCCGTCGCCGAGGCCCTCGAAGGCTACGAGTTCGACGGTCTGGGCAACGGCCCGACCCTCTACCGTGCCGAAGACCACCAGTGCTTCAAGGACGTTCTCGTCGTGCGCGGGAAAGAGAACCCGCAGAGTGAATTCGACCTTCTCGAAATCGTCGAAGTCACCCCGGTCGAGCAGGTCACCTACGCGCCCGATCACCCGCAGATGGGTGGTGCGGCCGCCACGTTGGGCACCTGCAACAACGGCGCGTGACCCGCGCCGGCTGACAGACCTTAAAACATGACCCGGAGGCCCGCCCTGCACAGCGCGCGGGCCTCCGACCCCCTACCCTCCTGCAAGAGGCAGCCGGATCCATGGATCAGATCATCGTCCAAATTCTCAACGGGCTCGACAAGGGCTCTGCCTATGCGCTGATCGCGCTCGGGCTCACGCTCATTTTCGGCACGCTGGGTGTCGTCAACTTCGCCCACGGGGCGCTGTTCATGCTCGGCTCGTTCTGTGCCGTGATCATGTCCCGCATCCTGTCGGCCAGCCATACCGTCATTGACGAGACCCGGACCGACTTCCTGGGCAACCCGCTCAAGGTCGACGTGCCCTATGTCTACGACTGGTTCGGCGAAGCCGCCGGGCAGACGATCATCGACTGGGCGGTTCCGATCTCGATCCTCTTCGCGATCCCGGTGATGATCGGCGTCGGCTTCATCATGGAGCGCGGGCTGATCAAGCATTTCTACAAGCGCCCCCATGCCGACCAGATCCTCGTGACCTTCGGCCTGGCCATCGTGCTGCAAGAGGTCATCAAGTATTTCTTCGGTGCCAACCCGATCCAGACCCCCGCCCCCGAGGCCTTTACCGGCAGCCTCGATTTCGGCGTCTGGCTCGGCTTCGACCCGCTGACGATCATGTATCCCTACTGGCGACTGGTCTATTTCCTCTTCGCCGCCCTGATCATCGCCGCCGTCTTCGCCTTCCTGCAATTCACCACCTTCGGCATGGTCGTCCGCGCCGGGATGGCCGACCGCGAGACGGTGGGCATCCTGGGCATCGACATCGACAAGCGGTTCACCCTGATGTTCGGCATCGCCGCCGCCGTGGCGGGGCTTGCGGGCGTCATGTATGCACCGATCGTGGCCCCGAACTACCACATGGGCATGGACTTCCTCGTCCTCAGCTTCGTGGTGGTCGTGGTCGGCGGGATGGGATCCCTTCCCGGCGCCGTCGCCGCGGGGTTCCTTCTGGGCATCCTCGAAAGCTTCGCCTCCATGCCGTGGATGGTCGACAAGCTTCCGGGCATCAACCAGATCATCATCTACCTCGTTGCCATCATCATTCTGCTGACCCGTCCTCGGGGCCTCATGGGCCGCAAGGGCGTGATGGAGGACTAAGCCATGCTTGGACTGAACAAGAACGACGCGACCCTCTTTCTGGTCGTCCTGGCGCTGACCATGCTGGCGCCCTTCATCCTCAACCCCTTCCCCGAAGGCTCGGGCATGGCGCAGTTCAATGCCGGCTATCCCGACCTGATGCAGCGCTTCGTGATCTTCGGGATCTTCGCCATCGGCTTCAACATCCTGTTCGGGTTGACCGGCTACCTGTCCTTCGGCCACGCGGCCTTCCTCGGGGTGGGCTCCTACGCCGCGATCTGGTCGCTCAAGCTGTTCACGCTGGACGTGATCCCGGCGATCATCTTCGCGATCATCCTGGCGGGGGCCTTCTCGCTGCTGGTGGGCTTCATCTCGCTCCGGCGGTCGGGGATCTACTTCTCGATCCTGACCCTTGCCTTCGCGCAGATGTCCTATGCCCTGGCCTATTCGGTTCTGACCCCGCTGACGGGCGGTGAAACCGGGCTTCAGATCAAGGGCACCGACACACCGCTTCTGAGCAATGTCGCAGATGGCGAGATCGGCCGCGCCAACCTGCTGGGGGCCGAGATGAGCTCGGGCTTCGATATGGCGGTCGGCAGCTGGCTGTTCACCTTCAACCTCGGTTACTACATTGCCGCCGTGGCCATGCTGATCGCCTTCTACCTGTCGATCCGCATCTTCCGTTCGCCCTTCGGGATGATGCTGCGGGCGGTGAAATCCAACCAGCAACGGATGAACTATACCGGCCTGAGCCCCAAGCCCTACACCCTGGCGGCTTTCGTCATCTCGGGCATGTATGCCGGCCTGGCCGGTGGCCTGATGGTCGCGATGGACACCCAGGTCGGCCCTGAACGCATGTTCTGGACCGCCTCGGGCGAGGTCGTGATCATGACGATCCTCGGCGGCGCAGGCACCCTGCTGGGGCCGGTGCTGGGTGCGGGCTTCATCAAGTATTTCGAGAACATCGTCTCGAAGATCAACAAGGACATCCTGCATAACTGGTTCGCCTTCCTGCCCGACGGGTTCGAGGACGTGATGGTGTCGCTGGTCTATCCCTTCGTGGGCAAGGGCTGGCACCTGACGCTCGGCATCCTGTTCATGCTGGTCGTGATCTTCCTGCCCGGTGGCCTCGTCGAGGGTGGCCAGCGCCTGATCGGCCTGTTCCGCCGCAAGTCCAAATCGTCCGAGGCCGGCAAGGCCGACGGCACAGAACCCGCCGAATAAGGAGAAAGACCAATGGGTATCCTTGAAGTCAGTGGCGTCAACAAGCGCTTCGGCGGGCTCCAGGCCCTGGGCGACGTGAACCTCTCGGTCGAGGAAAAGTCGGTCCACGCCATCATCGGCCCCAACGGGGCGGGCAAGTCCACCCTGCTCAACTGCCTGGTGGGCAAGCTGATCCCCGACAGCGGCTCGGTCATGTTCGACGGCCAGTCTGTGCTGGGGCGCAAGCCGCACGAGATCAACCAGATGGGCATTTCCCGCGTGTTCCAGACGCCCGAGATCTTCGGCGATCTGACCGTGCTGGAAAACATGCTGATCCCGGTCTTCGCCAAGCGCGATGGCGCGTTCCGTATGCACGCGATCGAATCCGTGCCGCACGAAAAGGACGTCATCGCCCGGGCCGAGGAAATGCTGGCGGAAGTCAAGATGCTGGAGAAATCCGGCATGACCGCGAGCTCCTTGTCGCGCGGTGACAAACGGCGCCTGGAAATGGCCATGTGCCTCGTGCAGGAGCCCAAGCTGCTGCTGCTTGACGAGCCGACCGCGGGCATGGCCCGCGCCGATACCGAAAACACGATCCAGCTGCTCAAGGACATCCGCACCGAGCGCGGCATCACCATGGCGATCATCGAACACGACATGAACGTGGTGTTCAGCCTGGCCGACCGGATCACCGTCCTGGCCCAGGGCACCCCCCTGGTCGAGGACATCCCCGACAACATCAAGGGCCATCCCAAGGTGCGCGAAGCGTATCTCGGCGAAGCCCAGGTCTGAGGAGTCCCGCGATGACACATGTAGAACACCTGTCCCGCGAGGGAACTTTCGACAAGAACCGCAACATGGCCGCCACCTCGGCCAAGTATCTCAGCGTCTGGGACATCCAGGCCTATTACGGTGAAAGCTTCATCGTACAGGGCGTCAGCTTCGACATCCACGAGGGCGAGATCCTCGCCCTGCTGGGCCGCAACGGGGCCGGCAAGACCTCGACCCTGCGCACAATCGCACGCATGGGCAACCCGGAACTGAAGCACGGGGAAATCTGGCTCGATCACCAGCCCCTGCACGAGATGAAGGCGCACCAGGCCGCCCAGAACGGGATCGCGCTGGTGCCCGAGGATCGCTGCATCATCCCCGGCCTGACGGTCGAGGAGAACCTCAAGCTGGCCCAGATCGCCCCGCCCCACGGCTGGTCCATCGAACGGGTCTACGAATTGTTCCCGCGCCTGAAAGAGCGTCGCACCCAGGAAGGCACGACGCTGTCGGGCGGCGAGCAGCAGATGCTCTCCATCGCCCGGGCGCTTTGCCGCGACATCAAGGTGCTGCTGCTGGACGAACCCTACGAGGGTCTGGCCCCGGTCATCGTGCAGGAGATCGCCAAGACGCTGGAAATGATCCGCGACCAGGGCATCACCACGATCATCGTCGAACAGAACGCCGTGGCCGCCCTGAAACTGGCCGACCGCGCCGTGATTCTCGATATCGGCAAGGTCGTCTATGACGGTTCCGCCCAGGAGGTTCTGGACGACGAGGCGCTGCGAGCGAAATACCTCGCTATCTGATGCCCCCCTTGCGCCGCCCGCCCGGGCGGCGCAGACATGACATCACGGACCCGGTTGCGGGAGGCAATCGCGCGGTCCCCCGAAAGACAAGGGAGAGAAGACATGTCCAAAATCTACCCGCCGTCGTCCGAGACTGTATCGCGTGCGCATGTTGATGCGTCTCGGTATGAGGAGATGTATGCGGCGTCTGTTTCGGATCCGGAGGGGTTCTGGGCCGAGCATGGGCGTCGTGTCGACTGG
>NZ_QETF01000047.1 GCF_003129565.1 Salibaculum griseiflavum | reverse complement strand
AATCCTAAAGCAGGCCCTTATCGACCACCGCCAAAAGGACCAGCTTGACCAGATCAAGGACGCCGCATAACCTCGCATCAAGCTGCGCCACTCAGGCAAGTTTCAACATCAAGCGGGACATTCCCCCACACAAAACGCATTATTGTTATTTCCGCTGATCGAAGGTGAAGGCTCAACGACTTGATCCGCTGGACGCGTCTGAGCCACGGTCTGCGCCTGCGCCGCCCCCGGCATGGCCACCAGGGTCACCACAAGCAGCAGCCCCGCCAGCATCGCCATGAGCCCGCCGCGCGCCGCCCGCGCGACACGGCCCGCAAAACCGCCCTGCCCGCGCAAAGGCGCAGCCGGCTGCGCGCTGGTGCCGCTTTGGGGCGTGGAGAGGCCAGCCTGAGGCTGCGCGGGCTGCGAGATATGGGGCATGAGATCCTCGGGGGCTTGAGAGGTGTCGCAGAAAAGGTTGGCGCGCGGCGCGGCCTGATCCTCAGCAAGGGGTGCCATGGGCAGTGTCGGGGCTTGAGTGGTCATGGCGTTACCTGTCACATCCCGTGACGTAGTATGGCTGTTTTTTGAACAGCTCAGGCCTGAGTTTGTGCCAGTCTTTCATGAGATATGCCCAAAAGTTGGTGACGGCCGTCATCAGGCGGCGGCTTGAAGTTGCTTGATCCCGTCTTTGAATTCAATCCCCTGAATAACCTCGGGCAGACGGCTTGGCCCGTTGATCTTCCGCCAC
>NZ_QETF01000046.1 GCF_003129565.1 Salibaculum griseiflavum | reverse complement strand
TAGGGTCAGGACCCATTGATTTCCGCATTTCGGCGTGATTCACGGTTCGAAAAACGAGCGGTGACCATGTCTGATCTTTTCTGGCTGACGGAGGCGCAGATGGCGCGTCTTGAGCCCTTCTTCCCCAAGTCCCACGGCAAGCCACGCGTTGATGATCGACGTGTGTTGAGCGGCATTATCTTCATTAATCGCAATGGGTTGAGATGGCGAGATGCCCCTTCGGCCTATGGCCCACACAAGACGCTCTATAACCGTTGGAAGCGGTGGAGCGACAAAGGCATCTTCGCCCGGATGATGGCCGGTCTAGCTGCCGAACACGGCGAAGAGAAGACGGTGATGATCGACGCCACCTACCTGAAGGCCCACCGTACCGCGACCAGTTTGGGCGTCAAAAAAGGGGGCGTGGACGCCTGATCGGTCGCACCAAGGGCGGCATGAACACCAAGTTGCATGCCATCTGCGACAGCCGAGGACGTCCGCTCAACCTGTTCGTCACCGCCGGTCAGGTCAGCGACTACATTGGCGCGCGGGCATTGCTGAGCAGCCTGCCGGACGTCGATTGGCTGCTCGGGGATCGCGGCTACGACGCCGATTGGTTCCGGGAAGCGTTGAAAGACAAAGGGATACACGCCTGCATCCCTGGCCGGAAGCAGCGGAAGGAACCGGTAAAGTACGACAAGCGCCGGTACAAACGCCGGAACCGGATCGAGATCATGTTTGGTAGGTTGAAGGATTGGCGGCGTGTGGCAACCCGCTACGACAGGTGCCCGAAGGTCTTCCTGTCAGCCATCGCCCTCGCAGCACTCGTCATCTACTGGCTATGAGTCCTGACCCTA
>NZ_QETF01000045.1 GCF_003129565.1 Salibaculum griseiflavum | reverse complement strand
ATTGTGTGAGATTTTTGCAGCTGCCGCGCAGCTCGTGAAAACCACGCGGCAGTTGCCCCTTACAGCTTGCTATGGGCGCCGTCACAGAGCGGTTGCTTGCTGCTGTGCTTGCAGCCGCAGAAAAACACCCGCTTGCTTGCCTCAGCTGTGTATTTGACAGGTGCAATGCCCGTGTCCTTGTGACTGCCATCGCAGAACGGCTGATTGCTGCTCTTGCCGCAAGCGCACCAGAAGTAGGTTTTGCCTTCTTGAACTTCGACTGGGTACGGAGCTTTTTGCGCGATGATAGGTGCTGTCATGAGTTTGCCCTCGTTCGTTTGATTGATGACCTACGAAGTAGGGCCAGCTCCGCTGTCTACAACGCTCTCCTCCCAAATCGCGGAAACAGCGGAGCTGAACGACAACTGAGTTGCCGTTAGTGCGCGGCAAGCTGGCACAGCATGTGCAAATCGCCAAGCAAAAACTTGCGGGACGATCCTTGATAAAAAGGTCTCTCGCATGCGTTCGCTTGGAGATATGCCGCAGGCGCATCGCTGCTCTGCAGCATGTGCTCTTGTGACGAAAGCGCTGTATGCCTAAGTGCACTACAACGGCAGCTTCTCTCCTCCTCCCTGAAGCTGTCGAACTTTGTAGGCGGCGCACTTCTCCTCCCTTTGTGCGTCGCCTTTATTTTTGCCCTGCATGAGGGGATTGCAGCGACCGGACTGCTTCCTAAATCCGTTGTTGCAAGACGTGGAGGGCAAAATGACTGCGAGACACGACCTACAGGAAGTGATCGAGTTGCTACAGGCCAGCGACAATCCCGTTGCACAAATGCGCGATTGGATTTCGGACAGTGGCGGTG
>NZ_QETF01000044.1 GCF_003129565.1 Salibaculum griseiflavum | reverse complement strand
CGCAGAATAATGCTTGCGCGTCTTGCGCTTGATCCCTTTGACCAGCTTGTCGGCCGCGTCCTTCGATGTTCCGGATTTCTTGTTCATCTTCGCCGCTTGATAGCTGCGATGAACCAGAAATCCTCCGATACGAAAACCTCAAATCTGTCCCATAGGCGCTGACGTCAGACAACCTGCAGCGCCTATCACCACACACTGTTACGACAAGTGAAGCTGCGGGCTGGCTAAACATTTGTGCCTTTACAGCTTTGAGCATCTCACCGACGAGGATGAGGTAGTCACTTGAAGCGTATAACGAGCAATACATTGCTTACCGCCTCACAGCAGAACGGGGTCGCAGCACTATAATAGTTGGCGTGCCAGCCTTGATCTCGTTTGTAGAGCCTGTGCTTTGCCTTACACAGTTATTTATCAAACGCCGCGTCAGTGTTGACTGTTTTTGAGCGTCAGCCCCGCTTTTTGAAGTGCACGGTTCTTCAGTCACTGCAGTTTCGTGCACTGGAAAAAGTCATGTCTCTCGCGCTCTCCGCCGCCATGTTCTGCCCTACGCCCAACCTCATAAAATAAGTATTCAGTGACAAGCCCTGCTAACCTCTTGTGATCATTGAAGACCATAATGATCATTTTCTGGTCGCGTAGAACAACTCTCAGACCATAGCATAGTGCTGTAACATATTGTGAGGATCATATGGCAGGTGCGCGCGCACTAACGGACAGAGAGATCAAGGAGATATGCCCAAAAGTTGGTGACGGCCGTCATCAGGCGGCGGCTTGAAGTTGCTTGATCCCGTCTTTGAATTCAATCCCCTGAATAACCTCGGGCAGACGGCTTGGCCCGTTGATCTTCCGCCACT
>NZ_QETF01000043.1 GCF_003129565.1 Salibaculum griseiflavum | reverse complement strand
ATGGTGCCCAGAAGAATCGTAATCTGTGCACCTTGTCCCCATCAAGTCACTGTAAAATAACAAAAAACCGTTCATTGGGATTCAGGTTTCTTGTACGGTTTTGTTCTACGGTTTGTTCTACGGTAACAGCACAGGATTTTCCAGAGGTAGCAGGTTATCTGTGCGTTGCGGTGGATCAGGAAGAAGATTTACCGTCATCCTTTGGGTCTTGTTCCTTTTGGTCTTTTACCTTTTTCACAAGACGCTTAATCGCCATAGCGTCATCATAGGAACTGGTCGGTGCTGACCACTTATCTGTGTTGTCTTTATTATCTTTGGTCACTGTGAGACCTCCTGCTGTTCCTGTGATCCTTTCAGGGCACGATAGACACTGACACGACTGATACCCATTTCAGTGGCAATCTTGGTTGGACCCATGCCTTGTTGTTTGAGTTCGATGATTTTGTCTTGATCAATGGATGGTTTGCGACCTTTGTAGGCACCACGTGCTTTTGCTTTTGCGATACCTTCTGCTTGCCGTTTACGAATGATGGATCGTTCAAATTCTGCGAATGCTCCCATGAGGTGCAGTTGCAGTTTTGCGAAGGGATCATTGCTGGATGCAGAGAATGTCAGATTTTCGGATATGAAAGTGATGCTGACATTTTTATCTAACAGGGTCTGGATGATGGTTTGAAGATCACGAAGATCACGTGCCATGCGATCTATGGACCAACAGATGACCTCATCACCTTCTCGGGCGAACTCAATCATGTTTTGCAGTTCTGGACGATCTTTGGCGGTTGCCCCTGATAGTTTTTCTTCGAAGGTTTTATCGAGAGGTCCAAGGTCTTGGCGATCAAGGTTTTGGTCAAAGGAACTGACACGGCGATAACCAATCTTCATGGGGTCTCCATGTTTTGTTTCATTTGGGTCTAGAGGAAATAAAAAGGGCGTAACAAATTGGGAATCAGACCCTTTTGTTACGCCCTTAGTATATCATAGAAACTGTATCAGATCAGTAAGATTATTTGATAAACTGGTTACTC
>NZ_QETF01000042.1 GCF_003129565.1 Salibaculum griseiflavum | reverse complement strand
TACCTTCGGTCGTTACTTGGCAAAAAATGCACTGTTCTCAGCATCACCATCTGCTGCACAGACTGCCCATAAAGATGATCCTGTTATTCTTTTGAGCAACGCAGCGGAATGCTACGGAAGACTGCGTGGGGAACAGAAGGGTGCAACCTTCCATCAGGGGATCACACGAAGCATAGGGTATCTTCTCGCAGTCAGCGGTGACAAAGCGATTACCGACTATGAGCGACGAGATGCAAACCAGTTGCGTGACCACTTGTTAGAAAAAGGACTTGCTGGACCAAGCATTGCACGAACTCTTGGTATCATTCGTGCCATTTTCAATTTTACAATTAGCGAACACGCTTTGAAGATGGATAACCCATTCCAGCGGGTGCAGTTTGATCGCACACGTGGCAGCAAAATACGTGAGACAATTCCCACAGAGATCATTTCTTTGGTTCAATCTTTTTGCTACCAAGAAGACGATGAGGCACGTTGGCTAATAGCACTCATCAGTGACACTGGCATGCGATTAGCAGAAGCAGCGGGCCTCTTATTAAGCGACTTGGTTCTTTCACATGACTACCCACACGTAATCGTGCAGACCCACGCTTGGCGATCTCTTAAAACAAGGTCCAGCGCACGAACGGTTCCACTAGTCGGCTCCTCACTATGGGCGGCTCAACGAATTTTAGAAGAGCATAGCAAATCTAAATTTGCGTTTCCTCGATACAATGAAGGAAGAGATTTAACAGCGACCAATTCAGCAAGTGCAGCATTGAACAAGTGGCTCAAGAAGCGAACATCATCAACATACACAATACACGGTTTTCGGCATTCGATGAGGGACCGCTTGCGTTCTATAGAATGCCCTTCAGAGATCATCGACCAGTTGGGTGGATGGCATACTGAAGGTGTCGGCAGTCAATATGGAAACGGTTACAGTTTGATTAACACTCATCGTTGGATGTCTGGTATTATCATTACGTAAAGCGCACATCCTGCTGTATGCCCATGGCGAACCACTGTTCATCCAGTAGGTTTGTCAGTCTTTGTGCCCGCCTGCTCGCAACAGCATCACAAGTAGTTTTCAGAGAAAAGCT
>NZ_QETF01000041.1 GCF_003129565.1 Salibaculum griseiflavum | reverse complement strand
GAGATATGCCCAAAAGTTGGTGACGGCCGTCATCAGGCGGCGGCTTGAAGTTGCTTGATCCCGTCTTTGAATTCAATCCCCTGAATAACCTCGGGCAGACGGCTTGGCCCGTTGATCTTCCGCCACTTCTTCTTGGCTGACATCATCAGCCGGAAGACCATGGCGAGGGCGGTTTTGCGGTTCAGGCAGCCCTTGGTCTTGCGCGTGCGGTTGCGGACCGTAGCGAAGACACTCTCGATCGGGTTTGTGGTCCGGATGTGCTTCCAGTGCTCGGCCGGGAAGTCGTAGAAGGCGAGCAACTCATCGCGGTCTTTCACCAGCTTGGCCACGGCCTTCTCGTATTTCACGCCGTAGGTTTCGACGAAGAGATCGAAGGCGGCATTTGCCTCCTTCTTGGTCTCGGCCATCCAGATGTCCTGCAGATCAGCCTTGGCCTTTTCGTGCAGAGATTTGGGCATGGCACCCAGCACGTTCGCCGTCTTATGGACCCAACATCTCTGCTCGCGCGTGTCGGGAAAGACCTCGCGCAGCGCTGTCCAGAACCCGAGCGCGCCGTCGCCGATGGCCAGCTCGGGCGGCACCGTGAGCCCACGCTTCTTCAGCCCCTTCAGCAGGTCGCGCCAGCTATCGGCGTTCTCCCGGAACCCGTCCATGATCGCCAGCACGTCCTTCTCGCCGTATTCATCGGCGCCGATAATAACCAGCATACATTGACGATCACCGTCCAAGCGGGGCGTGAAGTAGACCCCATCCGCCCAGATGTAGACGTAGCGCTTGGCCTTCAGATCGCGCTTGCGCCAGGCCTCATACTCCTCCCACCAAGTCGCCTTCAGGCGGGTGATGGTTGAGGATGACAGCCCCTCGGCCTCCGGCCCCAGCAGCGCGGCCAACGCTTCGCTGAAGTCGCCTGTCGAGATACCCTTCAGGTATAGCCAGGGCAGCAGCTCTTCGACCGACTTGGCCTTGCGCAGATAGGGCGGGACCAGCGACGAGCGGAACCTGATCTTGCTGCCATCTGCATTGCTGCCGCGATCGCGGACACGCGGAACCTGAACAGGCACCGTCCCGATCCCGGTCATCATCTCTCGCTCGGGCAAGAACCCGTGGCGGACAAGTCGCTGGCGCCCTTCCTCGTCCAGAAGATGCGCATGCTCGGCGATGAACGCCGACACCTCGGCTTGAACCGCCGTGCGAAGCAGCTCCCTGGCTCCGGCCTGGATCACCTCGGTCAGCGGATCAGGCGAAAATTCCGATGGCAGTTCGAACGGGACAACGGTAGATTTGGCCATGGTGGCATATCCTTTCTCTGTGAGATCGACGGCGTCTTTCAACACCGCCATGATATGCCGCCTACTTCAGGCCATCACCAACTTTCGGGCATAACTC
>NZ_QETF01000040.1 GCF_003129565.1 Salibaculum griseiflavum | reverse complement strand
GGGGATGTCCCGACGGATGTTGAAACTTTGAAAAAGGGTGGCGTTGCTTCCCCTGAGCCGTAGGCTCGGGGTGATCAAACCAAAAAGGAAGCAACACCATGAAGACGACTACCACATCCTCCAGTGCGCTGGCCACCGCGCCCGACGAGTCTTCGCTTGTCGAGGACGCCTATGGCGCGCTGACGGAGAGTTTCGAGCAATTCTGCCTGATGGCGGGCATTGAAAGCCTGACGCAGATGATGAACGAAGACGTGGCCCGGTTGGCGGGGGATCGCTATGAGCATTGCTCTGATAAACCCGGCTACCGTTGGGGTCACACGAAATCCCAGGCGGGCTTTCACGGCGGCAAGATCGATGTCGAGCGCCCGCGCGTACGCAGCAAGGGGACGGGCAGGGAAATGGCGCTCCCGAGTTGGGAGGAGATCGCCGCCGGCGGGTATCTCGACCAATGGGCCGTGAACCTGATGGTGATGAACATGGCCACGCGCAAGTTTGGGCGTGCCGTTCGGCTGCCCGAGGCCGGTGTGCCCGCGAAGGCGGGAAGTGGCCTGTCCAAATCCGCGGTATCGCGCCGCTTCAAGGCGTTGACGCAGGCGAAGTTCGATGAATGGATGGCCTCTGATCTGTCGGAGTTGGACCTGGTCGCCATCCAGATCGACGGGCTGCACCTGAACGACCACCTGCTGATGATTGGCGCTGTCGGGATCGAAGTTTCCGGGCAAAAGCACCCTCTGGGTGTCGTCGAGGGGGCGACCGAGAACGCAGCAACGGTGCAAGCCTTGCTCGATAATCTGATCGAGCGTGGCGTGAACCCCGAGGGCTGCTACCTGTTCATCGTGGACGGGGCCAAGGCGCTGAGCAAGGCGCTGCGCCGGACTTTTGGTGCAGACATCCCGATCCAGCGCTGTCAGGTCCACAAGGCGCGCAACATCACCGACCGCCTCGCTCCCAAGCATCATGCCGCTGTACGCCGCGCCTTGAAGCAGGCTTGGGAGATGGACGATGCCGTGAAGGCCGAACGCCTGATCCGCAATCTCGCACGGCGCTTCGAGCAGGAGGCCCCCGATGTCTCGCGCTCGATCCTGGAAGGGCTCGAGGAAATCCTCACCGTGGTCAGGCTGGGACTGCCGCTTGAACTCCGACGCTCACTGGCCAGCACCAATATCATCGAGTCCATGAACAGCGTCATCCGGCAGGTTTGCCGGAATGTAAAACGCTGGCGGAATGCCAAGATGGCCTTGCGCTGGACCGCCGCGGGAATGTTCGAAGCCAAGAAGGGCTTCCGGCGCCTCAAGGCCTACAAGCAGCTGCCAATCCTAAAGCAGGCCCTTATCGACCACCGCCAAAAGGACCAGCTTGACCAGATCAAGGACGCCGCATAACCTCGCATCAAGCTGCGCCACTCAGGCAAGTTTCAACATCAAGCGGGACATTCCC
>NZ_QETF01000004.1 GCF_003129565.1 Salibaculum griseiflavum | reverse complement strand
CCCCCCCCCGCCCTAATGACACGCGCACCGCCGCCGGGCCCGATGCGTCACCCCGCCAATGGCTGAATGAAAGCGCGCGGAAGCGCTCAATTCGGTCACGCCCCCTTCCCGAAATCACCGTCCCGCGCTAAGGCACATCCCATGTCCCAGAACCCGCCCGACCTGCGCCCCGATCTCGCCCGTGCCCGCATCACGGAAACCGCTCGCCCCGGCCAGCCGACCATCGGAATGGTCTCGCTCGGCTGCCCCAAGGCGCTGGTGGACAGCGAACGCATCCTCACCCGGCTGCGGGCCGAGGGCTACGCGATCTCGCCCGATTACGCGGGGGCCGATGCGGTGATCGTGAACACCTGCGGGTTCCTCGACAGCGCCAAGGCCGAAAGCCTCGACGCCATCGGCGAGGCGTTGACAGAAAACGGCAAGGTCATCGTCACCGGCTGCCTGGGGGCAGAACCCGACTATATCCGCGACCACCACCCCCGCATCCTCGCCGTGACCGGGCCGCACCAATACGAACAGGTGCTCGATGCCGTTCACGGGGCGGTCCCGCCCGATCCCGACCCCTATATCGACCTGCTGCCCGCCAGCGGCGTCAGCCTGACACCCCGCCATTACAGCTATCTCAAGATTTCCGAGGGCTGTAACCACAAATGCAAGTTCTGCATCATCCCCGACATGCGCGGGCGGCTCGCCTCTCGCCCGCATAAGGCGGTGCTGCGCGAGGCGGAAAAGCTGGTCGAAAATGGTGTGCGGGAACTGCTGGTGATCAGCCAGGACACCTCGGCCTATGGCACGGACTGGAGCCGCGAGGACCGGGCGGGCACAGAGCAACCCATCACCCGGCTGGCCCGCGACCTTGGGTCCTTGGGCGCCTGGGTGCGCCTGCACTACATCTACCCCTACCCCCATGTGCGCGAACTGATCCCGCTCATGGCCGATGGCATGATCCTCCCCTATCTCGACGTGCCGTTCCAGCACGCCCACCCGGACACGCTGCGCCGCATGGCCCGCCCGGCCCATGCCGAAAAGACCCTCGACCGCATCGCCGAATGGCGCGGCATCTGCCCCGATATCACCCTGCGCTCGACCTTCATCGTCGGCTATCCGGGCGAGACCGAGGCCGAGTTCCAACACCTGCTGGACTGGATGGACGAGGCACAACTGGATCGCGTCGGCTGCTTCCAATACGAAAACGTCGACGGCGCCCGCAGCAACGCCCTGCCCGACCACGTGCCCGAGGAAGTCAAACAGGACCGCTGGGACAGGTTCATGGCCAAAGCCCAGGCGATTTCCGCGGCCAAGCTTGCCGCCAAGGTCGGCCAGGTCATGGACGTGATCGTGGACGATATCGACGAAGACGGCATCGCCACCTGCCGCACCAAGGCCGACGCGCCCGAGATCGACGGGAACCTGTTCATTGACGAGGGGACGGAAGGGCTGTCGGTTGGGGAGATCGTGCGCGTCGAGGTGGACGAGGCGGGGGAGTATGATTTGTGGGGGTGTTTGGCGAAAAGTGATTGATCCGGGGGATCAATCGCCGCCAAACACAAAAGGTGCGTTGCACCGGTTCTCCCGATGGATGCGAGCCAGGCACTTACAGTTTGAACGGCACACCCGTTCCAAGCCGCCCATCGCCGGCTCGCGCGAGCCGCTTGAGGGCGTAGTTGTGATGATCGGCGACTTTCGGCTATGCCTTCGTTCCGGTAGATGTGAGTCCTGATCGCAACTTGCCCGACCGCACCACCCAGCTACCTCCTCCACATGACCAAGCTCCTCCACAACGACACCTGCCCGATCTGCTCGCGCGAGGTTGCGGCCTATGCGCGGCAGGCCGAGCGTGCGGGCGTGGCGTTGGAGATCGACGGGCTGGACGCCGCCGCCGACTGGGGGCTGGACCGGGACGCCGCCGCCCGCACCTTTCGCGTGCAGCAGAACGGGCGCATCGTCGAAGGGCTGGACGCGTTTCGCCTCCTCTGGGCACGGCTGCCCGGCTGGCGCTGGCTTGCCCGGCTGACCGGGTTGCCCGGCATCCACTGGCTGGCCGACCGGGGCTATCGTCACATCGCGGCCCCGGCACTATTCGCCCTGCACAGGCGCCGGGAACGCCGCGCGGCTCAGAGGTCGTCCAGGTAAACCCGCACCGCCTCCTGCACGTGCCTGAACCTGTCGCCGCCCAGGTGCTTGCCGCCGAACCAGCGGGTGACGCAGACGAGGTGCCCCTCCACCCCCTCGCGTTCCAGCATCCGGACGATCACCATGCCCGCCCCGGCCTCGCCGTCATCGTTCTTGAGTGGCCCCTCTGGCAGCAGTACGGCCCATGTATTATGCGTCGCCTTGGCGAATTTCTTCTTGCGGCACAGCGCCTTGATGAACGCCTTGGCGTCTTCGGCCGACCCGACCGGCCCGCCGGACACCGCGTATTTCGACCCCCGGTCGCTGATGACATTCTCGATGATGCGCATGGTCCGGACAATGCACAGGACTTGCGCCATATCAAGGCACCGCATGGCGGACCCGTATAGACTATGCAACATCAATACGGACAGGAGACACCATGACGGACACCGCTGCACCCGCCAAGCAAAACCCCGCGCCCAAGGCCCGGACCAATACCGCAAAGCCGGCCGCGCAACCGGCGGAAAAACCCGCAGACAGTCGCACCCTGCTGCCCAAGCTGGGCCGCAAACCCTACGAAGAGGAAAAAGCGAAACTGCAGGCGGAACTGCTCAAGGTGCAGCTCTGGGCGCAGGAGACCGGGCAGAAATTCGTCCTGCTTTTCGAGGGCCGGGATGCCGCCGGCAAGGGCGGCACGATCAAGCGCTTCACCGAGCACCTGAACCCGCGCCAGGCCCGCGTCGTCGCGCTCAACAAGCCAACATGGGAAGAAAAGGGCCAGTGGTATTTCCAGCGCTACATCACCGAACTGCCCACGGTTGGCGAAATGGTCTTCTACGACCGCAGCTGGTACAATCGCGCCGGCGTTGAACGGGTCATGGGCTTCTGCGAGCCCAATGAATACCTCGAATTCATGCGCCAGACCCCGGAATTCGAACGCATGCTCGTGCGCTCGGGCATCCGGCTCTACAAATACTGGTTCTCGGTGACGCAGGGCGAACAGCAACGCCGCTTCAAATCGCGCGAAACCGATCCCCTGAAACAGTGGAAATTGTCGCCCATCGACAAGGCGAGCCTGGACAAGTGGGACGACTATACCGAGGCGAAAGAGGCGATGTTCTTCTACACCGACACCGCCGACGCGCCATGGACCGTGGTAAAATCGAACGACAAGAAACGCGCCCGCATCAACTGCATGCGCCATTTCCTGTCGACGCTGGATTACCCGGACAAGGACCCCGAGATCGCCCGTCCGCCCGAACCGGAAATCGTCGGCCCCGCGGCCAAGGTCATCCACCGCACCGACCATATCCTCGGAAAATCCCTGCACCCCGAGACACGCCACGTCCAGGGCTGACAGGAACGCCGCCGGCTTTCGCGCCGGCGGCTCTCTCATCTCGCCAAAAATACTCGATTCCGCCCTTGCAACCGGCCCGTCGCCGGGTCGGCGTTGCACGCCACCGATTTCAGCGAAAAAAGCGTGCGGAAGCACACCGCGAGGTTACTCGGCCAGTGCGGACAGTTTGTCTTGATTGACGCAATAGCCAGGGCCGGTCGCAAGCGACGCGTGACTGTCGAGAAGTTTCCGACACGCGCCGGGCTGCGTGCAGGACCGGCAGGCCGTGACCATCTCCGCATAGTCCGGTGCACTGAGACGCCCGTCTTTCATCGCCTGGCCCAGGTCCACGCCCCGGGCGCGCGCCATGCCCAGCATCAACCAGTAGTGTTCGCGCGTATCGCCCAGCTTCGTCATCGGTCATCTCCCCTCAAGTCATGCCCGAAAAGAGTGCCGCGCACAGGCCGCCCCTGCCTTGCGCCAGATCAAACCGGCAGGGCCACGCCGATCCATCCCGGTTGACGCAACGTCTGCTGTGACGGGTGGCGATGAATCGCTATCTTTACATCATGTCTGACCGCGCCCACAGCCGAGCCGAAGTGATTGCCGACGCAACCTTGCATGCGTTCGGCATCGGCTTTGCCGTGACCGGCACCGCGCTCCTGCTGGCATTCGCCAGCGCCCACGTGGATGGCGGCACGCTGACGGGGCTGGCGATCTATGGCGGGGCGCTCATCGCGTCCTTCGTCGTTTCGGCCTTTTATCACCTGGCCCCGTGGGACGCCTTGCGCGACACGTTGCGCCGGATCGATCAGGCGGCGATCTACTTCAAGATCGCCGGCACCTATACCCCCTTCGCCATCTTCATCGGCACAGGTTTCGCCTATGGCGTGCTGACGCTTGTCTGGGTGCTGGCCAGTATCGGCGCGGTCGTCAAACTGGCCCTGCGCAAGCGGCCGGGGAAATGGGCGGCGGTGATGTATCTTGTGCTGGGCTGGATGAGCCTGCTTCTGGCCTGGCCTCTGGTGCAACTTCTGCCGGTGGCAGCCTCGGTTCTGATCCTGGCCGGCGGCATCACCTATTCGGTCGGCGTGACCCTTTTCTACTGGGCCGAGCTACGCTTTGCCAACGCGATCTGGCATGGCCATGTTCTGGCCGCCTCGGCCTGTTTCTTCATCGCGATCTCCATTGGCGCCTTCGCCCTGCCGGGTTAAAGCCCCGCGGCCACCTGTTGGACCGCCGCGATCCGGTCGGCATTGGCCGGATGGGTGCCAAGGAACCTGTCGCCGGGATCGGGCACGCGAAAGAAGAACGCCGCCCCGCGCAACGGGTCGAACCCGGCCTTGGCCGCAACGATTGCGCCCAGCCTGTCCGCCTCCAGTTCGAATTCCTTGGAATAGCTGCGCGCGCCCAGCGCGGCGCCGAATTCCTGTGCCACGCCGACATCGCTGCCCGTGGCCCCGGCAAGCTGGCCGAAGACGATGGCGCCGAGTGTCGCGTTGCGCTGCTGGCGTTCGATATGGCCGGCGATATGGTGGGCGGCCTCGTGGGCCATGACGAAGGCCAGCTCGTCGCGATTGCGGGCATCGGCGATCAGCGCCACGGTAAACCCGATGACGGGGCGGCCCGTCCGGTCGATGGTCTGGAAGGCATTGGCGGGCTGGTCGATCCGGTCGTCCACCACGATCAGGAAATCGCAATTGCGCCCGGGCGTCACGCGACGGCACTCCGCTTCGGCCACGGGTTCGACCCGGTCGATCACCTCGACAAAGGCACGCTGGATGGCGCGGGGATTGCGCGGGATCTCGAACGCGACCTCCGAGGCGGCGACCGGCTGCGGCGCGGGCGCCTGGGCTGGGGGTGTCGGAGCAGGAGACAGCGGCGGCATGCTGCAGCCCGCAAGCACCAGCCCCGCCAATATCATCAGCGCTCTTACCCTCATGGCCATCTCACTCCGCTGTTGATCCCATTCAACAAATCTAGCATTCGGCCGCGTCCGCGCCAGACCCGGTTGCCTTGACATCGCGGCCATGGGCGAAACACTGCCCTTGCACGCGCCAACCGAAGGAGCCGCAGATGTTCACCATCGAACACGATTTCGACGCCACGGTCGTCACCCTTGTGGACGAGGGCGCAAGCCACCTGCAAGAGGATGTGACGATCAACGCGTTCGACGATTGCGTGACCGTCGAACAGTTCGACGCCCGCCGGGACGAGGTGATGCGCATCACGCTGTCTCTGGCGCAATTGCGCGACTTGGCCATGGCGCTGGACCTGCCCGAAGGCGTCTATCGTATCCAGAAGGACACGACCCCGGACAAGACCTAGCGCGCGGTGCCCGCCAGCCGGTGATAGAGGTGGGTGAAGGTTGCCGCGCCCAGGATCGGGATGAACAGGTTCATGATCGGGATGGTCAGCGGCAGCGCCATCAGCACCCCCGCCAACCAGATTTCCGGCAGGTTGGCCTTGCGCATGGCATCCGCCCCGGCGCGGCCCTCGCGGCGCATGGCGGCCACGGTGAAGTATTCGCGGCCCAGCAGGAAGCCGTTGAGACCGTAGAAGATGAACGGCGCGGCAAAGGGCAGCATCACATAGGCCACGATCGCAAGCAGGTTGGCCCCGATCAGGACGCCCAGGAAATTGACCGTGTCGCGGAACGCGTCCCACAGGCTCTGCTTGCCCAGCGGCGGCAGGTGGGGATAGTGGCGGTCCTCGACCGCCTGCGCCACGTCGTCGAGAAACATCGAGGTGATGGCCGAGGCAACCGGGATCATCAGGAACACCGACAGGAACAGCATGAAGAAAGCGCTGCCCCATGTGAGCAGGTCGCCGATCCAGGTGACCGGCCCGATGCCGGGGATCGAGACCGAACCGGGGTCCAGCATGTCGACCAGTTGCAGCAGCCCCGCATAGGCCGCCACCAACAGCGCCAGGGTCAGCCCCACGCCCCACCACAGCACCCGCCGAAACCGCGGATCACCGATCTGGCCCAGGGCCTTGGCGAAATCCGAGAAAATCATTCCAGGAACGTCACTTTCTGCGACAGGTCCGGACGGGGACGCTCGGGCGGGGCGTTGGTCTCGGTGCCGATATGGACGAGGCCGACCACCCGTTCCGTGGGGGTCAGGTTCAGATAGGTCTCCACGAAGGTCCGGTCATGGACCGGCCAGCCGGTCAGCCAGTTCGCTCCCCAGCCCGCCGCGAGCGCCGCATTCAGCAGCGCAAGGCAGGCCGCGCCCGCCGAATAGGTCTGTTCCACCGGCGGGATCTTGTCGGACAGGACCGGGCTTTCGATGACCGCCACGGCCAGATCGCCATCGCGGAATTGCGCCACACCCTTTTCCAGCTGTTCCTCGGGCAGGCCGATGGCGGCGTGCCGGTGCGGAATGACCTCGGCCAGCCGCTGCAGCACGGCACGGTCCAGCACGATGAACCGCCAGGGTTCCAGCTTGCCATGATCCGGAGTGCGCGCCGCCGCGGTCAGCATCTCGTCCAGTTCGAGCCTGTTCGGCACCGGGGTGGTGAGCGTCTTGGCCGGGCGCGAGCGGCGGGTCAGCAGGAATTCAAGCGCGGCCTGATTGCGGGGCGGCATTGGCGGTGTCCTTCGGTCTGTTCCGGAGCCGAGATAGGTGCTTTCGGCGCCGGATGCCAGTGCATGGCGTTCCCCTATGCGGCCCCCGCAAAGGCAAGACTGCCGTCCCGTGCGAAAACCGGCCCTACTGTTGGCGGGTATCGCCCAGACGGCCGGCCCAGTCATAATCGCTGACCGTGATCAGTCCGGACCAGATCACGCTGGCCAGGATCGCCCAGATGATCAGCGCCCAGATCGTCGTGATCTTCGCCTTTTTCTTGAGCTGGGGATCAGCGGGGGCACTTTTGTGCGTGCCGGGCACGACGTCGCCCGCCTCGCCCTGGGTGGTCAGGCGAAGGGGCAGGACCACGAAAAAGACCATGAACCAGACCACGGCCAACAGCACCAGGGCAGAGGTAATACCCATCAGACCTGCTCCAGTTCCGTGAGGGTGCCGTTCATGTCCTTGGGGTGCAGGAACAGCACGGGCTTGCCGTGAGCACCGATCTTGGGTTCGCCATTGCCCAGAACCCGCAGGCCGGCCTCTTTCAACTTGTCGCGGGCGGCAATGATATCCTCGACCTCGTAGCAGACATGATGAATGCCGCCCGCGGGGTTCTTTTCGAGGAACCCGGCGATGGGGCTGTCCTCGCCCAGCGGATAGAGCAGTTCGATCTTGGTGTTGGGGAGTTCGATGAAAACGACCGTGACGCCGTGATCCGGCTCGTCCTGCGGCGCGCCCACCTTGGCGCCCAGCGCATCACGGTATTGCGCGGAAGCGGCCTCCAGGTCGGGCACGGCAATGGCCACGTGGTTCAAGCGTCCGATCATTCTCGCCTCCTGTCCGGGGTTTGACTCTATATGGGCCAAGCCCGGCCTCGGGGCAATCGCCGCGCGCCCCCTGCACCCCGCGCCCCAACGTCGCGGGCGTTAACCCCGCATTCACCAAGCTGCCGCTTAATGAGTCGCAGCCAAACCGAAAACATCCTGGGGGATGCAAGATGGACAGCCTCGACGACTTCATGATGACTCGGCCACCCACAGCCAAGCGCCCGCTGCTGGGCCTGACGGTGCTGGCGGTGGAGGACAGCCGCTTCGCCTCGGAAGCCTTGCGTCTGCTTTGCCTGCGATCCGGTGCGCGCATCCGGCGGGCCGACAACCTGCGCCATGCGCGCCGCCACCTGAGGGTCTACCGGCCCTCGGTCGTGCTGGTGGATCTCGGTCTTCCCGATGGCTCGGGGGCGGGGCTGATCGCCGACCTGGCCCAGGCCAGTCCGCGCGTTGATGTTCTGTTGGGGATGAGCGGAGACCCCGATGGGCACGACGCCGCGCTCAAGGCCGGGGCCGACGGGTTCCTCGGCAAGCCGATCGCCAATATCGGACAGTTCCAGTCGCTGATCCTCGAACACCTGCCCCCGGATCGCCGCCCTACAGGGTTGCGTGTTTTGACGGATGACCGGGTCGAACCGGACTCGATCGCCCTGCGCGATGATCTTTCGGCCGCCGCCGATGCGCTTGCGGCGGGGGCGGTGGATCGCCGCCGCCTGACCTATCTGGCGCAGTTTCTCGGCGGTGTCGCCCAAAGCGCCCGCGATCTGCCGCTCTGCGACGCGGTGGACCGTTTGAAAGACCAGCTGGTCAGCGGGCAATCCACCACCGATCAACGCGCCCAAATCGCGGAAATGGTTCAGGCCAGGCTGGCCCGCGCCAGTGCGATCTAGGCATCAAACGTCCCGACCTGCGTCCGCAAAAATACCCTGCGCCCGTCGTCGCATCGTCCCAATCGCGCCCGATTTGCGGGTCAATCTGCAGTCTGAAACAACTGTATTGGACAAGCGGCATGGAACGGTTCCTGACGAAATTCTGGTCCGAAGAAGACGGCAACACAACGATCGACTGGATGGTTTTGACCGCGGGGCTTGTTCTGCTTGGGGCCGCCGTGATGGCGGCGGTCGGTCCCCCGGCTCAAGCCCTTGCCGACGACACGACCACCGTGATCGAAGACGTCGACACCGGCGCCTGATTTCCCGGGCGCCTGGCACTTGGCGCAATCGCCGTTCACTCTGCTAGCGCAGCAGGCCCGGCGGTGCGCCCATTTCGAGCCCCGGAAAGATCGCACCTTCCAGCTCGTCCCGGTTCAGCCCGATCAACCCCGCCATGACCCAGGCCGCATGGGCCCGCACATCGCGCGTGGGCATCAGGTCGCGCCGCGCGTAGAGATCCGCCTCGGCCAAGCCCGGCCAGTCGCCCAGAACCTGGCCGCCCCGCAAGGCCCCGCCGGCGAACAGCATCGCGCCCCCGGTTCCGTGGTCGGTGCCGCCTGTGCCGTTTTCGGCCGCCGTGCGCCCGAACTCTGTCAGGCAGAGCACGGCCGTCTTGCCCCAGACCTCACCCAAACCGGCCTTGAGCGTCAGGATCGTGTCCGACAGCGCAGCGCCCCGATGGCGCAAGCCACCGGCCTGCTTGGCATGGGTGTCCCATCCATTGATAGAGAACGACGCGATCCGCGTATCCCCGCGCAACCGCGACGCCGCGAATTCCGCCAGCTTCACATGCGTCCGGTTCATCGACACGCCCTCCATCATCGGGCTATCGGCCATCATCGCGTCGGTCTGCTCGGCCATCTCGGCATCCAGCGCCAGGCTCTCGGCGATCTCGATCGCATCGGCGCTGGCATCGCGGAACAAGGGATCGTCATGGTGCACGATATTGAGCAATTGCCGCGCATTGGCCGAAACCTCCAGCTCAGCCTCGGGCGACCAGCGCGCCGTTGCAGCTTCGCCCGACAGAACCAGCAGGCGCTCACGCCCGATCGCGTAGGCGATCTCGGGCTCCAGCCCGGCGCGCAACTGCAACATCCGGTTCAGCCACCCGTCGCGCAGGCCGCCCCCTTGAAGGCCGGGCAAGCCTGCCTCCAGGATGTCCTGACCGTCGAAATGGCTGCGCTTGTCCCGGTATGGCGTCGAAACCGCATGGACCGCGCCGAATTCGCCGGCCCGCCAGAGGGGGTGCAGCCGCTCGAAGCCCGGATGCAGGCCGAAAAATCCGTCGAGGTCCAGTGCGCCCGGGTCGCCGGCCCCGCCCAGACCGGGACGCAAAGGGGCAAAACCAGCATCACCATGGGGGCGGATCACGTCGAGCCCGTCCATCGCGCCGCGCAGGATAATGACCACCAGCCGCGTATCCCAGGGCGCGGCGGCCATGGCCACCGGCGTCACGAGCGGCGCGGCAGCCGCGGAACAGCCCAGGGCAAGGCTGCGCATCAGGAAATCGCGTCTTTGCATCGTCACCTCCTGTTAAAGGCCGCCGAGGCCAGGACAACGCCCACCCCGTCGGTCCGCGTTTCGGCGGCGCGGGCGGCGAAGGCGACCGGCTCGGGCGGTTCCGGCCCCAACGCGTGATGCACGAACTCGCGCGGGTCGGGCAGCGGATCGACCAACCGTTCGGGGGCTTGCATCGCCCAGGAAATCCGGCCGGCCATGCCCTGCGGCGTGATCCATTCCTCGGCCGCTTCCGGCCAGCCATCGGGCCCGGTCGGCGCCTGCCAGGTCTGGCCCATCACGCGCATGGGAAACTGCACGACCTGGCGCACTTGTTGCAGGCTCGCCCCGGCGACCACCTCGGGCGGCACCGCCAGCGCCCGCAGGGCCGAGGCGATATAGTCGAAGGGCAGCTTGACCTTTCGCGCGGTCGGCGCCCAGGCCGCGGGGTGCAACAGCATCCCCTCGACCATGGCCAGCAGATCACCACTTGCCGCCAGGTAGCGCGCCGCCATGGTCTGCACCAGCATCGGGTCGGGATCGGGGGCGATGAAATGAACGGCCAGCTTGTGCGCCAGGTGCCGCGCCGTATCCGGGTGAAGCGCAAGCCCCTCCATCGCATTCAGGATGTCATCCAGCGACGGCGCGCCGCCACCATAGTCCACGCCCAGCACCGTTTCGGCCCCCGGCTCGGCGCTGTTAGGCCGAAACCGGAATCCCCGCCGCGCCGACCAGCCCAGCCCGGTCAGCAGTTCGGCCAATTCGCGCACGTCGGTCTGGGTATAGGCTCCGTCCACGCCAAGCGTGTGCAATTCCAGCAACTCGCGGGCCAGGTTCTCGTTCAGCCCGCGCACCTGCTTGCGGGCGGCCTCACTGTTCGGACCCAGCGACAGGTGCTGGTCGAGATAGACGAGCATCATCGGGCTTACGATCACGGCGCGCAGCATGTCGGCGAACCGGCCGGTCACGTGCGGGCGGATCGCTTCTTCGATATAGGGGGACACAAGGTGGCGCACCGCGCCGCTGACCGCACGCACGGTGAAATGGTCGGCCCAGAACCGGGTGAGCCGTTCGCGCATCCCGTCGGTGGTATCGACCGTGCGGGCGACCTCGGTGGCGAGGTTGGCGGCATACATCTCGCGGCCGTTTTCGCGCAGCTGGTCGCGATGGGCCATGGCCCGTGCCTCGGCCTCGGTGTCGGGGGCATCGCGTATCGCCAATGCAGCCGCGCGGATCGAGGCGAAAGACGGTTCGGCCCCGGCGTAGCGGGCGATGGGCCAGGCCTGCGCCATGGCGTCCGGCCCGGCCAGCGCGCCCAGCATATCGTTCACCGATCCCGGAGCGGCCCTGTCAGGCGACAGGCCCACGCCGAACCGGATTTCCGCCATGACGGGGTCGAATGTCACCGCAGCCTCCGCGTTGCCCTTGTCCCGATCCTATACGGGTTGGCGGCCGGTGTCCGTCGCGAATTCGCAACGCGGGGCGGGAAATGGCGGGGCGCGCTCAGTCCTCCTGAGGGATCACCCGCAGGTGCAGCTCGCGCAGCTGTTCGTTGGTGGGATCGCTCGGCGCGTTCATCATCAGGTCTTCGGCGCGCTGGTTCATCGGGAACATGATCACCTCGCGGATGTTCTGTTCCTCGGCCAGCAGCATCACAATCCGGTCGATGCCCGCGGCACAGCCGCCATGCGGCGGGGCGCCGTATTGGAAAGCATTGACCAGCCCGCCAAAGCGTTTCTTGACCTCGGCCTCGTCATAGCCGGCCAGTTCGAAGGCCTTGATCATCACATCCAGCCGGTGGTTCCGGATTGCACCGGAAACCAGTTCGTAGCCGTTGCAGGCCAGGTCATACTGGTAGCCCAGCACCGACAGCGGATCGCCCGAGAGCGCGTCCAGCCCGCCCTGGGGCATGGAGAACGGGTTGTGGCTGAAGTCGATCCCGCCGGTTTCCTCGTCGGCCTCGTACATCGGGAAATCGACGATCCAGGCAAAGGCGAAACGGTCCTTGTCGGTCAGGCCCAGTTCCTCGCCGATCACGTCGCGCGCCTTGCCCGCGACACGCTCGAAGCTGGACGGTTTGCCGCCAAGGAAGAAGGCCGCGTCGCCCTTGCCAAGGCCCAGCTGGGTGCGGATCGCCTCGGTCCGTTCGGGGCCGATATTCTTGGCCAGAGGTCCGGCGGCTTCCATACCGTTTTCACCGTCGCGCCAGAAGATATAGCCCATGCCCGGCAGGCCCTCTTTCTGGGCAAAACTGTTCATCCGGTCACAGAATTTGCGGCTGCCGCCACCGGGGGCGGGGATGGCACGAATCTCCGTGCCGTCCTGTTCCAGCAACTTGGCGAAAATGGCAAAGCCGCTGCCCCGGAAATGCTCGGACGTGTCCTGCATCTTGATCGGGTTGCGCAGGTCCGGCTTGTCGGTGCCATACCACTTGGCGGCATCGGCGTAAGAGATCTGCGGCCAGTGCTTGTCGACCTTCTTGCCGCCGCCGAATTCCTCGAACACCCCTTCGATGACCGGCTGGATCGTGTCGAAAACGTCCTGCTGCTCGACAAAGGACATTTCCATGTCGAGCTGGTAGAAATCGGTGGGCGAGCGGTCGGCGCGGGGGTCTTCGTCACGGAAGCAGGGCGCGATCTGGAAATACTTGTCGAAGCCGCTAACCATGATCAGCTGCTTGAACAGCTGCGGCGCCTGCGGCAGCGCGTAGAACTTGCCCGGATGCAGACGCGAGGGCACGAGGAAGTCGCGCGCCCCTTCGGGGCTGGAGGCGGTGATGATCGGCGTCTGGTATTCGCGGAAGGCCTGATCCCACATGCGCCGACGCATCGACGCCACCACGTCCGAGCGCAGGGTCATGTTGCGCTGCATCTCTTCGCGGCGCAGGTCGAGATAGCGATAGCGCAGGCGGGTTTCCTCGGGATATTCCTGATCTCCGAAGACCATGAGCGGCAATTCCTCGGCCGCGCCCAGCACTTCCATGTCGCGGATGAAGACCTCGATCTCACCGGTGGGGATCTTCGGGTTGATCAGCTCGGGGTCGCGGGCTTTCACGTTGCCATCGATGCGAATGCACCATTCCGAGCGGACCTTCTCCACCTCGGCGAAAACCGGGCTGTCGGGGTCGCAAAGAACCTGAGTCACCCCGTAATGGTCGCGCAGGTCGATGAACAGGACCCCGCCATGATCGCGCACGCGATGCACCCAGCCCGACAGGCGAACGGTGTCGCCGACATTGTCCTTCGTCAATCCGGCGCAGCTATGGGTGCGATAGGCGTGCATGGGAAGTCCTCTTGCGATGGGCGTATCTATCGCGGGGCCGATACACCGTGGCACCCGCGGGGGCAAGAGCAGGCAACCGCACATCCCCCGGCCAGAACGGCGGGGATTTGGCCAGAATCGCGACTTGGCGTATCATCGCCATGCATTTTTCATTGTCACACATGGGGCAAAGGGGGGTGCCATGTGGAAGAATACGCTGAACAGGCTTCTCGGACGGCTCGTCGTCGAGGGGCAATTGACGGTGACATGGGCCGATGGTTCGGTCAGTCGATATGGCCGCGATAGCACCGCCGTGGCCCCGGCCAGCATGCATCTTGTGGACCCGTCTCATTACCGCGCTTTGTGCCTGCGCCCGGTCATGGCCTTTGGCGAAGGCTACATGGACGGACAGATCGATGTCGCGCCCGAGGGGCTTTACGATCTTGTCGCGCTTTTCACCCACAACATGCACGGTCAGGGCCGGATGCCGGGCTGGTTCCAGGCCATGCAGGCTCTGCGACGGCGGCTGAATGTTCTCCTGCAACGCAACGATGCACGCCGCGCACGGCGCAACGTCGCCCATCATTATGACCTGTCCGATGACCTCTACCGGCTCTTCCTGGACGAGGACATGCAGTATTCCTGCGCCTATTTCGAACGCCCCGACATGACGCTGGAACAGGCGCAGGCCGCGAAAAAGGCCCATATCGCCGCCAAGCTCTGCCTGGCGCCGGGGATGCATGTGCTTGATATCGGCTGTGGCTGGGGCGGTATGGCGCTGACGCTGGCGCGCGATCACGGTGCGCGGGTAACCGGCGTGACGTTGTCGGAAAACCAGTTGGCCACCGCTCGCCGCCGCGCCGCCGACGCGGGGCTGGAAGACCGGGTGACGTTTCGACTGCAAGACTATCGCAACCTGGACGAAACCTTCGACCGGATCGTCAGCGTCGGCATGCTGGAACATGTGGGTCTGCCCCAGTTCGACACCTATTTCGGCACGGTCCATGACCTGCTGGCCCCAGATGGCGTGGCCCTGATCCACACGATAGGAGAGATCGCCCCACCCCGCCCAACATCGGACTGGTTGGAAAAATACATCTTCCCCGGCGGCTATGTGCCCTCCCTGTCCGAGTTGGCCGCACCGATCGAACGCTCGGGGCTTTGGGCCACGGATATCGAGGTGCTGCGCGGCCATTACGGCCCCACCCTGAACCACTGGCGGCAAAGGTTCGAAGCCGCCTTGCCAGAGGTTCGGGCCATGTATGACGAACGGTTCATCCGGATGTGGCGGTTCTACCTGGTCGCGTCAGAGGCGACGTTTGAACAGGCCCGCCAGGGGGTCTTCCAGATCCAGATGAGCCGCGCCCAATATGCCGTGCCCGTGACCCGGAACTACCTCTATCATCAGGACGACACGCAGCGGCACGCCGCGCAATGATCAAAGTGTCGCGTAACGCGCCTTCCAAAGCGCCTCTTCGTATTCGTTTTCGGCT
Source organism: Salibaculum griseiflavum (assembly GCF_003129565.1). GTDB lineage: Bacteria > Pseudomonadota > Alphaproteobacteria > Rhodobacterales > Rhodobacteraceae > Salibaculum > Salibaculum griseiflavum. Next base: position 246,175 of record NZ_QETF01000004.1, on the reverse strand, counting down.
GTGCTGTCCCAGACAACGCCGCCGCCCACGTTCAGGACCGCCGCATCGCCGTCGCGCATTAGGGTCCGGATCGCCACGTTGAATTCCGCCCGACCATCCGGTGCGGCCCATCCGATCGTGCCGCAATAGGCCTCGCGCGGGGTGTCTTCCAGCGCGTGGATGATCTCCATCGCGCGGACCTTGGGCGCGCCGGTGATCGACCCGCAGGGATAGAGCGCGGCGAACACGTCCGCCAGGCCGGTTCCGGCGCGCAACTGACCCACCACCCGGCTGACCATCTGGTGAACGGTGGCATAGGTCTGGACATGGAACAGCTCCGGCACCCTCACGCTGCCGATTTCAGCAATGCGGCTCAGGTCGTTGCGCAAGAGGTCAACGATCATCAGGTTTTCGGCCCGGTTCTTCACGTCCCCCGAAAGATGCGCCTTGTTGAGCGCATCCTGCAACGCGGTCTCACCGCGCGGCATGGTGCCTTTCATCGGCAGGGTTTCCAGGCGCCCGTCGGCATGGATGCGAAAGAACAACTCGGGCGAGCGTGACAGGATATCGGGCAGACCCTCCTGCAGCACCAGGGCGCCGTGGCCCACCTTCTGCCGTGCGCTCAGCGCGGCATAGAGCGCCTCGCTCTCACCCGTGACTTCCGTGTCGATGGGAAAGGTCAGGTTGGCCTGGTAGATGTCTCCGGCGCCGATCCAGTCATGCACCCGGGCAAATGCCGCGGCATAACGGCCCGCATCCCAGCGCGGGCGCAGCGGGCCGATCCGGGCCGGACCGTCCGCCAGAGCATCCGCCGGACGCGGCCCGTCATAGACGCCGAAACACAGCAGCGGCAAGCGGCGCGCCTCGGGCATCAGCCCGGCGAGCTTTTCTTCAAGGGCGTAGCCCAATTCGTAGCTGGCATACCCGGCCAGCCACTTGCCCGAGGCGCGCGCCCGGTCCAGCGCGGCCAGGGCGGCAGGCACGTCGGCGGGCCCATCGGCGCGGATCAGGTCCGAGGCGCCGTCAAACCATGCCGCCGCATCACCGGTTTCTGTCAAACTGTCGAACCTCAGCCGCAAGGGTCACACCTTTCGCCGTTTCGCGCCTCCGGGCCGATACATAGATTGACCACCCACCGGCGAACAGGGCAGAAAACGCCCCATCAGGGGCGAAACACGCAATCGCGGGGCAAGGATGGGCAGAACGATCAGACCGGGCACCGCCCTGCTGGCGCTTATCCTACTGTTCACGGCCCTGTCCTTCGCACGTCACGGCTACGGGCATTCGCCGGACCTGATGGCCACCTGGCTGGCCGGGCATTTCTACGGCCAGGGCGCGACTGATCAAGTCTATGCGGGCTACGATGGGCTGTTCACCATGCTGCCGCCGTCCGAGTGGTGGTCCTACCTGGTCGAGCAGGGCCGCACCGAGGCGGTATATCCTTACGTCTATCCGCCGCTCTGGGCGGCGTTGGCCAGTCACCTGACCCCCTGGATCGGGATCGACGGGTTCCAGGTGGCGGCGAGCCTTGTGAACCCGGTTCTCCTGGCCCTGATGGTGCTGCTGGCCGGGCGCGCCTGCGGCCAGGCCGGCTGGGCCTTGGTGCGGTTCGTTGCGCTCGGCCTTGGCCTGATGATCTTCACCCTGCCCGGGCTGGTGGCCCTGGCCCAGAACCAACCGCAGATCCTCGTCAGCGTGCTGATCGTTGGGGCCATCGAGCGTGATCTCGCCGGGGCCGGACCAACCGCCGGAGCCCTTCTGGCACTGGCCGCCGCGATCAAGCTCTACCCGGCCGTCCTGGCGCTTTTATGGCTGGCCGGGCGGCGCTGGCGGTCGCTGACCGCCTTCGTTCTTGTCGGCGGGGCCCTTGGCGGGCTGTCCCTGCTGTTGGCCGGCTGGCCGTTGCATGCCCAGTTCCTCAACGATGTGGCGGCGATCCGGCAGACCGTGCTGATGAACCACTTCACCTACGGGCTGGACCCGGTCATCGCCCAGCTTGCGCCCGTGGGGGAGGTCATGATCGTGACCGCCCCGGAAAGCGCCGCAAGCCCGTCCAACCCCGTGGGCTGGCGGGTGCTGGAAAAACGGCCGCTTTGGTCCGGGCTGTCGACTCTCGCGCTGCTGGCCTTGGTGGCGTTCGGCGGCTGGCGCTGCCGGCGCCGCGAGGATGTGCTGTTCTGGCCGGTCTTCCTGGTCGCGCTGGCGCTGATCCTGCCGCTGAGCTGGGGCTATCACTACCTGCCGGCGCTGGCCTTTCTCCCGGTGCTGCCCATACGCTACGGGCTGCGTTGCGGCACGGCGCTGTTCCTGGCGCTTGCGCTGCCGCTGACCGTGCCCGCCTACCGGCTGATACGAGACCTGCCGCTGACCGACATGGCCCCCCAGATCGCCGGCACCGCAATCATGATCGCCTGCGGCGTCGCCCTTGCGCTGGCCCCGAGGGGTCGGTGCGGGTGAGCCACCCCCACAAACACCCCTTGCACCGGCGCGCACCATCCCTATAACCCACGACAATTTGGGCACATCCGGGGTGCCTGAATCGCGACATTTGCAAGCAAAGGGGCTGCCGCCATGCCGAAGAGAACCGACATCCAGTCGATCATGATCATCGGTGCGGGGCCCATCATCATCGGACAGGCCTGCGAGTTTGACTATTCCGGCGCCCAGGCCTGCAAGGCCCTGCGCGAAGAGGGCTACCGCGTCATCCTCGTGAACTCCAATCCGGCCACGATCATGACCGATCCCGGCCTGGCCGACGCGACCTATATCGAACCCATCACCCCCGAGACCGTGGCCAAGATCATCGCCAAGGAACGCCCCGACGCGCTGCTGCCCACGATGGGCGGGCAGACCGGGCTGAATACCTCGCTGGCGCTGGCCGACATGGGCGTGCTGGAAGAATACGGCGTCGAGATGATCGGTGCCAAGCGCGAGGCCATCGAGATGGCCGAGGACCGGCACCTGTTCCGCGAGGCCATGGACCGCCTGGGCATCGAGAACCCCAAGGCCACGATCGTCACGGCCCCGAAGGATGCCGACGGCCACACCGACCTCGACGCGGGCATCGCCATCGCGCTTGAGGCGCTGGAGGAGGTCGGCCTGCCCGCCATCATCCGCCCGGCCTACACCCTTGGCGGCACCGGCGGCGGCGTGGCCTATAACCGCGAGGAATACATCCATTACTGCCGCACGGGCATGGATGCCTCTCCGGTGGGTCAGATCCTTGTCGATGAAAGCCTGCTGGGCTGGAAGGAATACGAGATGGAAGTCGTGCGCGACCGCGCCGACAATGCCATCATCATCTGTTCCATCGAGAACGTGGACCCGATGGGCGTCCATACCGGCGACTCGATTACCGTGGCCCCGGCGCTGACTCTGACCGACAAGGAATACCAGCTGATGCGCACGCACTCGATCAACGTGCTGCGCGAGATCGGCGTGGAAACCGGTGGGTCCAACGTTCAATGGGCCGTGAACCCCGAGGACGGCCGCATGGTCGTGATCGAGATGAATCCGCGCGTGTCACGCTCCTCGGCGCTGGCCTCCAAGGCGACCGGGTTCCCGATCGCCAAGATCGCCGCCAAGCTGGCCGTGGGCTATACGCTGGACGAGCTGGACAACGACATCACCAAGGTCACGCCAGCATCGTTCGAGCCGACCATCGATTATGTCGTCACCAAGATCCCGAAATTCGCCTTCGAGAAATTCCCCGGCTCCGAACCCTACCTGACCACGGCGATGAAATCCGTGGGCGAGGCCATGTCGATTGGCCGGACGATCCACGAGTCCATGCAGAAAGCGCTGGCGTCGATGGAATCGGGCCTCACGGGCTTCGACGAGATCGACATTCCCGGCGCCGATGACCCGGCAGGTGGACGCGCCGCGATCACCAAGGAACTGGCCAAGCAGACACCCGACCGCCTGCGTGTCATCGCCCAGGCCATGCGCGAGGGTTTCTCGGACGACGATATCCAGTCCATCACCGCCTTCGATCCGTGGTTCCTCGCCCGCATCCGCGAAATCGTCGAGGCCGAGCAGGACATCGAATCGAACGGTCTGCCGGCGGATGCCGACGGGTTGCGCATGCTCAAGATGATGGGCTTCACCGATGCCCGCCTGGCCAAGCTGGCCGGCATGGACGAGGCCGAGGTGCGCAAGGCACGGCACGCGGCGGGCGTCACCGCCGTTTTCAAGCGCATCGACACCTGCGCCGCCGAATTCGAGGCCCAGACGCCTTACATGTATTCCACCTACGAGGCCCCGATGATGGGCGAGATCGAGTGCGAAGCGCGACCGTCTGATCGCAAGAAGGTCGTGATCCTCGGCGGCGGCCCGAACCGGATCGGCCAGGGGATCGAGTTCGACTATTGCTGCTGTCACGCCTGTTTCGCCCTGACCGAGCAGGGCTACGAGACCATCATGGTCAACTGCAATCCCGAGACCGTCAGCACCGACTACGACACATCCGACCGGCTCTATTTCGAACCGCTGACCTTCGAACACGTGATGGAGATCCTGCGGGTCGAACAGGAAAACGGCACCCTTCATGGCGTCATCGTGCAATTCGGCGGGCAGACTCCGCTGAAGCTGGCCAATGATCTGGAAGAGGCGGGCATCCCGATCCTCGGCACCTCGCCCGATGCCATCGACCTCGCCGAGGACCGCGAACGGTTCCAGGCGCTGGTCAACAAGCTGGGGCTGAAACAGCCCAAGAACGGCATTGCCTCGAGTGACAAACAAGCGCTGGACATCGCCGAAAGCATCGGCTTCCCCTTGGTCATCCGCCCCTCTTACGTGCTGGGCGGCCGGGCGATGGAGATCGTGCGCGACATGGCCCATCTGGAACGCTACATCGCCGAAGCGGTGGTCGTGTCCGGGGACAGCCCCGTGCTGCTGGATGGCTACCTTTCCGGCGCGGTCGAGGTGGATCTCGACTGCCTCTGCGATGGCGAGAACGTGCATATCGCCGGGATCATGCAACATATCGAAGAGGCCGGTGTGCATTCGGGCGACAGCGCCTGCTGCCTGCCGCCGCATTCGCTCGATCCGGCCATCGTGGACGAGATGAAGCGCCAGGCCGAGGCGTTGGCCAAGGCCTTGCAGGTCAAGGGGCTGATGAACGTGCAATTCGCGGTGAAGGACGGCGAGGTCTACCTGATCGAGGTGAACCCCCGCGCCAGCCGCACCGTGCCCTTCGTCGCCAAGGCCACGGACAGCGCGATCGCGTCGATCGCCGCGCGCCTGATGGCGGGTGAACCGCTGTCGAATTTCCCCATGCGCCCGCCCTACCCCGAGGCCGAAGACCCGATGGACGTGCTTCCCTTGGGCAACCCCTACACGCTGGCCGATCCGCAGACCCCGTGGTTCAGCGTGAAAGAGGCGGTCATGCCCTTCAATCGCTTCCCGGGCGTGGACACCATCCTGGGGCCGGAAATGCGTTCGACCGGCGAAGTGATGGGCTGGGCCCGCGATTTCGGCCGCGCCTTCCTCAAGGCGCAGATGGGCGCGGGTCAGGACTTGCCGACCTCGGGCATGGTGTTCTTTTCCATCAAGGATGCCGACAAGGGCGAGGTTCTGCGCGAGACCGCGCAGATGGTGACCGACCTCGGGATGACGATCTGCGCCACGCGGGGCACCGCCGCATGGCTGAAGGAGCAGGGTTTCGAGGCCGAGGTGGTCAACAAGGTCTACGAGGGTGGCCGCACCGTGGTCGACCGGCTCAAGGATGGCGACATCGCGCTGGTCTTCAACTCCACCGAAGGTTCGGCGGCGGTCGAGGACAGCCGCTCGATCCGCGCTGTCGCGCTGGCCGACAAGATCCCCTATTACACCACGCTGGCGGGATCCCACGCCGCCGCCCTCGCCATGAAAGCCAAGGTCAGCGACGAGGTGCGGGTGCGGGCGCTGCAGGGATAGATCGCCCCGGATCAGGCGCCGCCTCTTCAACGCGCTGGTGGCGCGTTCACGTGGCGGCTTCATTCGACGCTCCGTCACCCTTGTCTCGGCCCCGCCCTTTGCCCATTCTGAGGCGTAGCCAAGGGGGAACCGACATGCACCGTGCAGCGATCACCGGAACCGGGGTGTTCACCCCCGCGCACAGCATTTCCAATGACGAGCTGGTGGCGGCCTTCAACGCCTATGCCGACCGGCAGAACGCGGCCAATGCCGAGGCCATCGCCGCCGGAGAGGCCGAGGCCGTGCCGCACTCGTCCTCGGACTTCATCGAAGCCGCCTCGGGCATCCAGAGCCGCTACGTGCTGGACAAGTCCGGGGTGCTGGACCCCGACCGCATGTTCCCGAGACTGCCGCATCGCGCCGATGACGAACCCAGCCTGATGGCCGAAATGGCGGTGGATGCCAGCCGGCAGGCCCTGGCCATGGCGGGCCGGTCAGCGGACAGTGTCGATGCGGTGCTCTGCGCCGCCTCGAACCACGAACGCGCCTATCCGGCCATTGCCGTGGAAATCCAGAACCTGCTGGGAATCGACGGTTTCGCCTTCGATATGAACGTCGCCTGTTCCTCGGCCACCTTCGGCATCCTGACCGCCACCGACATGATCCGGGCCGGCACGATCCGCAGTGCGCTGGTGGTGAACCCGGAAATCTGCTCGGCCCACCTGGAATGGCGCGACCGGGATTGTCATTTCATCTTCGGCGACGTCTGTACCGCCGTCCTGATCGAGCGCGACGAGGGGCTTGAGCGCCCGCATTTCAAGATCCGGTCCACCCGCGCAGCGACGCAGTTTTCGAACAACATCCGCAACAACAACGGCTTTCTGCGCCGCACCCGCGACCAGATGGAAGACCGTCGGGACATGCAGTTCATGCAGGAGGGCCGCAAGGTCTTCAAGGAGGTGCTGCCCTTGGTCAGCCGCCACATCGCCGACCACATGGCCGAGGAAGGCGTGGACGCGGACAACCTGAAACGGCTGTGGCTGCACCAGGCCAACAAGACCATGAACGACTATATCGGCAAGAAGGTTCTCGGCCGCACGCCGACAGAACAGGAACAGCCCAACATCCTGCAGGACTATGCCAACACGTCCTCGGCGGGGTCCATCATCGCTTTCGCCCAGCATTCAGACGGCATGGCGAAGGGCGATACCGGTCTGATCTGCTCCTTCGGGGCGGGCTATTCGGTGGGCTCGCTAATCGTGGACCGGGGCTGACCGTCAGGAATTGACCCTTGTGTGGACGGCGTCGAGGCTCTCGACGCGCTCGGAATAGCGATCGACCAGCATCTCCTTGCGGCCGCGCACCATCCAGGTGAAGCGAGCCAGCTCCTCCATCACGTCCACAACACGGTTATAGAGCGGCGACGGTTTCATCCGGCCCTTGTCGAATTCCCCCCAGGCCTTGGGCACCGAGGACTGGTTCGGGATCGTGACCATCCGCATCCAGCGGCCAAGGATGCGCATCTGGTTGACGGCGTTGAAACTTTGCGAGCCGCCCGAAACCTGGCACAGCGCCAGGGTCTTGCCCTGGGTGGGCCGGATGCCCCCGATCGGAGCCAGCGGCAGCCAGTCGATCTGGGTTTTCATCAATCCGGTCATTGCGCCGTGGCGTTCCGGGCTGGACCAGACCATGCCCTCGGACCAAAGCGCCAGTTCGCGCAATTCAGCCACCTTGTCATGGTCGGCATCCACGCCATGAACGTCGACCTGCGGCAAGCCATGCGGATCGAAGAACCGAGTCTCGCACCCAAGCGCGCGCAGCACGCGTGCACCTTCCTCGGCCACCATGCGCGAATAGCTCTGCTCGCGCAGCGACCCGTAGAGCAACAGGATGCGCGGCGGGTGGCCCGGATCGTCGGGTGCGGACAGCGCGGCGGTATCGAGCGCGCCCAGCGCGCCGGGCGCAATATTCGGCAGGTCGACTGAATCAGCCACTTTCGTCCTCAAGATGCAGCTTCATGTCGATAAGAACCTTTTGCAGCGCCACGGTCTCGCGCAACAGCCGCTTGGCCTCGTTGATCGAGATGACACCGTCCTCGATGGATTGCTGGTACTCCGCCATCAGCACGGCGAAACGCTGTGACAGGGCGATGACATCCGAGTTGATGCCGCCATCCGTATTCTTGCGGTCCGTGTCGTAACTCAGCGCGCCTCCCCCCAGCTCGGCCAGTGCCGCGGTCACATGGGGGTAGGAGGCCGCGGCTTCGAGCCGTGCCACCGCATCCACCGGGATGAATCGGTCGGAATGTTCGTCGGCATCCGAGTAGTAGCGCCCGAGCGTGGCCTTGGATTTGCCCGTCAGTTCGCAGGCTGGTTCGATCCCGACATCTTTTACCAGGGCTTCCGTATGTTTCTTCAGATAACTGGCAACGCTGTCCATGCTTATTAACCCTCGTGTTTCCTCGGGGGAATGGCCCCGGGGTTTTCCCATACATACCCCATCCAAATGCCAGCAATATAGGGCCATCCCAGCGTTGGGAAGGGTAAGAGTGACGGCGTCCCCAACGCCGTAGGGTCAGGGGCCTTGGACCCCATCCTGGCGTGGCCGAAAGGTCACGCACCGGGCCCCTGACCCGCTGTTTCCCTCCGGTGCCCGGGCACCGGAACCACTCGGAAAATCGGTCGCCGGCCCGGTTCACGGGCCGGTGGCCACCCTCCGGCCGCGGGCATTTTGCACTTGCACCCCGCAGGGGTTCTGGCAAGGACGGCGCCAGTTCCTGTCGCAACGGGGCCCCGACCCATGGCCAAGCTCTATTTCAACTACTCGACGATGAACGCGGGCAAGTCGACCGTTCTGCTTCAGGCCAGCCACAACTACGCCGAACGCGGTATGGAGACCTACCTTCTGACCGCGCAATTCGACACCCGTGCGGGCGAAGGCCGGATCGCGAGCCGCATCGGCATCGGCACGGCGGCCGATACCTTCGCCCCGCATGACGACCTGTTCCAGAAGATCGAAAACCGTTTGGCGCAAGGCCCCTGCGCCTGCGTTTTCATCGACGAGGCGCAATTCCTGTCCAAGGCCCAGGTCTGGCAACTGGCCCGCGCGGTCGACGACCTAGGCGTGCCGGTCATGTGCTACGGGCTGCGGGTGGATTTCATGGGGGAACTGTTCCCCGGATCGGCCGCACTTCTGGCGTTGGCGGACGAGATGCGCGAGGTGCGCACCATCTGCCATTGCGGCAAGAAAGCCACCATGGTGGTCCGCATGAACGGCGAAGGCCGCGTGCTGACCGGCGGTGAGCAGGTCCAGATCGGCGGCAATGAAACCTATGTCAGCCTGTGCCGCCGCCACTGGCGCGAGGCGGTCGAAGGCGACGACGCCCCTTTGGTGTGACCGCGCGTTCACGCGTTTCGCCCGGATCAGACGCCCGGCGGCAGGACCGCCCGCGCGATCTTCACTGCCAGTCCCGATAGCCCGATCGCATGGTTGGGCGACACCAGCAGCGCCATGCCGACAGCGCCCACGACCAGCCCGCGCGACGGCACGGCCCGAAGCCGGAATCTGCCGCTGGCCATCGCGCAACTCAGCAGAACCGACATGGAAAAGACCTGCAGGCTCAACCAGCGCCCCCAATCCGAAGCGACCGGGAATAATGGCAGGATGGGCAGCACCGCGCCTAACAGGATGACCAAGCCCAGACGCGGCCGCGTCCCGACCGACACCAGGTAGCAAAAGGGGGCAAACGCTGCCAAGGCGCCAAGCAGGAACCCAACCACCGAGGCACCGGTCAGCCGCTCTGCCACCGCCGCAACCCCGACCCCGGCGTCATGGGCCAGCCAGCTGATGGCCCCAGCGCAGATCTCCGGGTCGAGGCCTCGCTCCAATAGTGGTGCGCAAACGAGATTTGGGTCCTCCACGCGCGCATGGACAAGTGCGTAGAAAAGCGCGGCGCCGGAGACGCCAATGGCGATCAGCGTCGCCGACAAGGCCTGCCATGGGGCCGACCTGAACAGGCCGGACAGGACAAGAATGCCGATAAAAACCGGCCCGAACAGCACCATGCCCTCGTGGGCGATGGTGCTGATGCAGTAGACAAGAACACCGAGCCACAGCACGATCAACCGGCCGCTCACCGCACCAAGCGCCAGCAGCGACAACCCGGCGAAGGCCAGCAATTCCTTTCGAACCGCGCCCTGCGGCTCAACCACCCACAACACGGTGAAAAAGGCCGGCGACAGCCAGAGCAGCACTTGAAGCCTTACTGGACCGGCCCGGTCAACGAGCGCGCGAAACGCCAGGAAAAGAACCGCCAGGATCACCACTTGCAAGACACAAACCACCAGCAGCGGGCTGATCCCCAGAAGGTCGCCGACGGACAACACCGCCGACCCGAACGGGCCGCGCCGGACGGGTCCGCCGGCGGTGTTGATCAGCCAGTCCCCATGTTTCCAACGGTTGCCGCCGGACAGGTAATCCTGCAACACGCCAAGGGAAATCACCAGCCAGACGAGCGCCAGCACCGCATCCAGCCCGCGGCGGGCCGACGGCAAGGGGCGCCGCGAGCGCTGCCCTCGGTCCGTGTAAGGGCCGGCCGAGGTCAATTCACCCGTTGTGGCGGGTCTCGCCCCTCGGTGAAGGCGATGATGTTATCCAGTGCCATCTGGCCCATGGCCTGCCGTGTCTCGACCGTGGCCGAGCCCAGATGCGGAAGCAGAACACAATTCTCAAGGGCGCGAAGCCGCTCTGGAACGTGGGGCTCGGCTTCGTAGACATCCAGCCCCGCCCCCGCGATGGTTCCCGCTTCGAGCGCCTCTATCAGGGCCGCTTCGTCCACCACCTCACCGCGCGAGATATTGACGAAAATGCCGCCCGGTTTCATTGCCGCCAGCGCCGCCTCGTCGATCAGTTTCGCCGTCTCGGCCCCGCCCGGCACGGTGACAACAACGAAGTCGGCCTGCGCCATCAGGTCGTGCAGATGGTCCACCTGCCGCGCGGGCAGGTCCACATCCTTGCGTGACCGATTGTAGAACAGCACAGGCATGTCGAACCCGTAATGCCCGCGCTTGGCCACCGCCTGGCCGATCCGGCCCATGCCCACCACGCCCAGCACCTTGCCCGTGACATGGGTGCCCAGCAGCGATTGCGGCCCGAACCCGCCCCATTGCCCGGCCCGAACGATCCGCTCGCCCTCGCCCGCGCGACGGGCCGTCGCCAGCAGCAGGGTCCAGCCGATATCCGCCGTGGCATCTGTCAGAACGTCGGGCGTATTCGTTACCACGACGCCGGCAGCAGCGGCGGCGGCCACATCGATATGATTGTAGCCCACGCCGAAATTGCCCAGAATTCTCGTGCGCGGCTCACCGGCTTTTTCAAACGCGGCAGCGGTGAACGCATCGCCCAGTGTCGGCAGGATCGCGTCATAAGCGGCCAGCGCCTGGGTCGCGTCATCCTCTGACAGCGCGGTCTCGCCCAGGGTCACGTCGAACCGCGCCCGGGCCTGGTCCAGTACCGGTGCCGCAATCGGACGGGTGATCAACAGTTTCAGCACATCCGCGCTCCTTCCGGCACATCCTTGTCGGGCGACAGCAGCACGACACCGCCCGCGGCATCATGCAGTCCGAGCACCAGAACCTCTGACATGAACTTGCCGATCTGCCGGGGCGGAAAGTTGACCACGGCAATGACCTGTTTGCCGGGCAGGTCTTCCGGCGCGTAGTAATCGGTGATCTGGGCGCTGGTCTTGCGCTCGCCGATCTCTGCCCCGAAATCCACCCAGAGCTTGATCGCGGGCTTGCGGGCCTCGGGAAAGGGTTCCGCCCGTGTGACGCGTCCGACCCGGATATCCACCTTCAGGAAATCGTCGATGGTGATCTCATCCGCCATTGGCCAGCTCCTTGCTGCGATCGGCGGCCGCCTTGACCGCGCGTCGCAAGAGCGTCGGGAACCCGTCACGCTCGTCCATCAACACCTCCAGTGCCGCCTGCGTGGTGCCATTAGGCGACGTCACGTTGACCCGCAACTGGCCCGGGTTTTCCTCGGCATCCTCGGCCAGTTGCCCCGCGCCGCCCACCGTGGCCTTGGCCAGGCGCAGCGCCAGGTCCGCGGGCAGCCCCTCGGCCTCGCCCGCCGCCGCCAGGGTCTCGATCAGGTGAAAGACATAGGCCGGGCCGGAGCCGCTGACCGCGGTAACGGCATGCATCTGGTTCTCGTCCTCCAGCCGCACAACCTGGCCCACCGCCGCCAGCAGCGCCTCGGCGAGGTCCATCTGGGCCGCGCTGGCATGGGCGTTGCCGACGATCGCCGTGATCCCGCGCCCCACCGCCGCCGGCGTGTTCGGCATGGCCCGGATCACCGGCGTCCGGTCGCCCAGGACGTCCTCGAAGGCCGAGATCGGCGTGCCGGCGGCCACCGACAGCACCACGGTGCCGCCATTGCCCAGTGCCTGCATGGCCGGCAGCGCCTCGCCCATCATCTGCGGCTTGACCGCAACCAGGGCAACCGCAGGGTCCGGTGGCAGGTCGGTGTTCAGATGCACGCCCTGCGCTTGCAGCCACTCCGACGGGTTGGGGTCGATCACCCAGACCGCACCGGCCGGCAAGCCACCCGCCAGCCAGCCCGCCAGCATCGCCGACCCCATCTTGCCGCAGCCCAGCAGAACCATGCCTCGGCGTTCGATTTCTGTCATGTCCATGAATTCTACCCCCTGTCTGCCCCCGAGTGTTAGGGACAGCCGCACGGGGGTTCAAGGCCGGGTCTTTACGCCCGGCCTGTCGGCCTTCAGGCGGTGCCGTAGGCCTCGGCTATGGCGACCTGCAACGCCTCTGCGGGTGTGCGTTCGGCCCAGGTGACCAGCTGGAAGGCCGGGTAATAGCGTTCCGCGCTCAGCACGGCGGCAGAAATCATCGTGTCGATCTGTTCCGGGCTGGCGATCTGGTCGCCGGCCAGGACAAGACCGTAGCGATAGACCATAAGGCTCTGCTCGGACCAGTAGGTGAAGGCCCCCGCCCAGCACATGTCATTGACCCGGTTGAGCGCCTCGTACAGCGCCGGCACCCGGTCCTCGGGCGGCTCCATCTCGAAGGTGCAGATCAGGCGCAGGGTCTGGTCATAGGCCGACCAGGCGAGCGTGATCGAATAGGTCCGCCACTGGCCCTCGACCGCCATGGCGATCTGGTCATCGGCGATCCGGTCGAATTCCCAGTCGTGATGCTCTGCGATGTGCTCGACCAGGTCGATCGGGTGAATATCCTCGGCGTCGTGGAAATGCTCAGTCAGTGCCATGGGGCCTCCTGTCCTGCTAGCGGCGGGGCCTGGCAGAGCCCCCTATTGCTAGCTGCCTGCTCTAGGGACAGCGGTTCTTCGCCACGCCCCTTACTAGATATGGTGGGCGCAACGGGGGCGATCTGTAAAGCACTTTCTTGGGGATAACCGCAAAAAGGCCCGACGCCGTAGCGCGCCCGGCCTTTCTCATCTCGCCTGAAAAACTCTGGGGGAGGCCGCGCCCAAGGCGCGGGCGGGGGCAACGCCCCCAAGACCGTCACCACATGAAAAGCCAAGGGGCAAATTGGCATGACATGCCAGCCAGAGCCAGCAACCTGCGCGCCGTAAGGCGCTCGATTTACTTGGCGCTCGCTTCCAGAGCCTCGATCCGGGCCTTGAGGGCCTCGTTCTCTTCGCGGGCCTTCTGGGCCATGGTGCGCACGGCTTCGAATTCCTCGCGGGTGACGAAATCGCGTTCGGCCAGCCAGCGGTCGATCATCGAGTTCATCGCCGTCTGGGCCTCGTCCTTGGCGCCTTGGGCCACGCCCATTGCGTTGGTCATGAGTTGCGAAAAGTCGTCCAGCACCTTGTTGCGGGTCTGCATGTCAGCCTCCGGTCACATACCGCCCTTATATGGGCCGTGAGCCCTGCGACCGCAACCCCGCCACCCGCTTGACTTCACCCGCCCCGCACCGCAAGCAACGTCCATGATCGCCGCCATTCCCTTTCCCGATATCCGACCCGAAATCTTCACGATCGAGCTGTTCGGCACCGCCTTCGCGCTGCGCTGGTATGCGATGGCCTATATCGTCGGTATCCTCCTGGGCTGGCGGCTGGCGGTCGCGGCGGTGAACCGCCCGCGGCTTTGGGCCGACGAGAAAACGCCCATGACCAAGGCCCAGGTCGAGGACCTGCTGACCGCGATCATACTTGGGGTCATTCTTGGCGGGCGGCTGGGTTACGTCCTGTTCTACAGGCCCGGTTACTATCTTCAGAACCCGCTGGAGATCCCGATGCTCTGGCAGGGCGGCATGGCCTTTCACGGCGGCTTCCTCGGCGTGGTGGTGGCGGTCTGGCTGGTGGCGCGCAAGCATGACCTGCGGCTGGGCGACATCGCCAACCTCGTGGCGCTGTCCGCGACACCGGCCATCTTCCTGGTGCGCATCGCCAATTTCATCAATGCCGAGCTTTGGGGCCGGCCCACCGACTTGCCCTGGGGTGTGATATTTCCCGGCACGGCCGCGCAGGATTGCGCCGGCGTCGACGGGCTGTGCGCCCGACACCCCAGCCAGCTTTACGAGGCGGGGCTGGAAGGGCTGCTGCTGGGCCTGCTGCTTGTCTGGCTGGCCTTCGGGCGCGGCTGGCTGAAACGGCGCTGGTCGCTGGCCGGCCTGTTCTTCGCGGGCTACGGCACGGCGCGTTTCCTTGTCGAGTTCGTGCGCCAGCCTGATGCCCAGTTCGTGACGCCGGGCAACCCGGTCGGGCTGGCCTTCCATGTGGACGGGGTGGGCCTGACCATGGGCCAGGCCCTGTCACTGCCGATGATCGTGGTGGGCCTTGCGGTGATGGTATGGGCCAACCGGCCGCCCCGGGCCGCGGCATGAGCCCGCTGGGCGACCTGCTGCTTCGCCGCATCGCGGCCACCGGGCCAATGCCCCTGTCCGATTACATGGCCGAGTGCCTGCTGCATCCCGAGCACGGCTATTACAGCACCCGCGACCCGCTGGGCCGCGCAGGCGACTTCACCACCGCCCCCGAGATCAGCCAGATGTTCGGCGAGCTGATCGGCCTCGCATTGGCTCAGGCCTGGCTGGACCAGGGGGCGCCCGCACCCTTCGTTCTCGCTGAACTGGGTCCGGGCCGCGGCACCCTCATGGCCGATGCGCTGCGGGCCACGCAAGGCGTGCCGGGCTTTCATGACGCCGCGCAGGTCCACCTGGTCGAGGCGTCGCCGACTCTGCGCGCGGTTCAGAAAGCGACCGTCCCGACGGCGCGCCATGTGGACGACCTGAACGCGCTGCCCGACGCACCACTTTTCCTTGTCGCCAACGAATTCTTCGACGCCCTGCCGATCCGCCAGTTCCAGCGTGACGCGCAAGGCTGGCGCGAGGTCATGGTGGGGGCGCAGGACGGCGCGCTGACCCCCGGCCTGTCAGAGCCCGCACCGCTGGCCGCGCTCGATCATCGCATTGCGGACACGCACCCGGGCAACATCGTCGAAACCTGCCCGGCCCTGCCGGGCCTCGTGGCGCAGATCGGCCAGCGCATCGCATCCCATGGCGGCGCAGCGCTGATTGTCGATTATGGCGACTGGCGCTCACTGGGCGACACCTTGCAGGCGGTTCAGGGGCACGATCGCGTCGACCCGTTCGCGACTCCCGGGCAGGCTGACCTGACCGCGCATGTGGATTTCGAAGCCATCGCCAATGCGGCCGCCCCCGCCCGGTTCAGCAGGCTGACGCCACAAGGCGTGTTCCTCGAACGGTTGGGCATCACCGAACGGGCCCGCGCCCTGGCCGGCGCGATGGACAATGCTGCCCTTGAATCGCATATTGCCGCCCACCGCCGGTTGACGCACCCCGACCAGATGGGTCACCTGTTCAAGGTGATGGGGCTGTTCCCCGAGGGGGCCCCGCCGCCACCGGGATTGGAAACATGACGCTCGACATCATCACCGCCCCGCAGCTTGCGCCGCTTCAACACGGGTTCTTCACCCGGCAGGGCGGTGCGTCTTCCGGAGTCTTCGCCGGGCTGAATTGCGGCTATGGCAGCTCCGATCAGCACGAGGCGGTGACGATCAACCGCGCCCGGGTCGCTCAGGCACTGGGGCTGGACGATACCGCTTTGGTGGGCGTCCATCAGATCCATTCCGCCGATGTCGTGACGGTCTCGGACGCGGGGGCCGATCGGCCCAAGGCGGATGCGCTTGTGTCGGACCGCGCCGACCTGGCCCTGACGGTGCTCACCGCCGATTGCATGCCGGTGCTCTTCGCCGACCGGGCGGCCGGGGTGATCGGGGCGGCTCATGCCGGGTGGAAGGGCGCGCTGGACGGCGTGCTGGAGGCCACGCTGGATGCGATGGCGGCGTTGGGGGCGGATCGCGCTTCGACAACCGCCGTGATCGGGCCCTGCATCAGCCAGCGCAACTACGAGGTCGGGCCGGATTTTCTGGACGATTTCCTCGCCGACGACCCCGGCAATGCCCGGTTCTTCGGCAATGGCGAAGGGGATCGCTATCTCTTCGACCTGCCGGGCTTCGGGTTGCACCGCCTGCGGCAGGCCGGCATCGGCGAGGCAGAATGGACGCGCCACTGCACCTATGCCGACCCCGAACGATTCTACAGCTACCGCCGCAGCACCCACGCGAAAGAGGCCGATTACGGCCGCCTGATCGCAGCCATCCGGATGTGAATGCGGCAACAAGGCGGCACCGGGCCGCCATCTTCCTGCCCCGAGCGCTGCGAAACAATCCCGGCGGGCGGCGCGGGATTGTCTCCGCATTTACCATAAAGCCAACATATCAAGGCTCGTTCGCCTTGCCCCACGTCCACCGCGCCGCTGCCGCATTTCCCGTCCGCCCCGGAAAAATTTTC
This sequence comes from Salibaculum griseiflavum, assembly GCF_003129565.1. Classification (GTDB taxonomy): domain Bacteria; phylum Pseudomonadota; class Alphaproteobacteria; order Rhodobacterales; family Rhodobacteraceae; genus Salibaculum; species Salibaculum griseiflavum. The sequence goes on along the minus strand of NZ_QETF01000004.1, from coordinate 229,445 downwards.
TCGTCCAAAGTCAAACTGATGCCGCTTTAATCGGTCAAACATGGTCCCGAGCAGAAAACAACAAACCAGCTTTCACGAGGACAAGACCATGAAGATCAAGACGCGCTGGATCAACGGCATCATCGAAGAAGCCGACAAATGCACCACCCGGATGCCCTGGGAGCGCGGATTGCGCCGGCAGGCCTTCATCGCCAGTCGCAAGGCCGCTGCCGCCCTGCGCGAGACCGAAACGCGAACCCCGCGCCCCGCAGCCTGATCACCCACGACACGATTCGCCGCAGCGGGCGCAAAGCCCGCTCTCCCGGCTCTTGAATTATGGCACTATTCTCCACGCCCGGCGAACAATCGTCGGGCGTTTTGCGTATTGGACACCGGAAATGGGCGAAAACGGGCCAATTGCATCGGAAGATTGACGAAACTGCACGTCGCGCGCCATTTTCTTCCAAACAGCAACGTTCCTCAGATGTTGTCGGTGGGGGCCGACAGATGATGTGACCAACCGCAAGGTGATCGCATGCGACGGACCCCGCATTTGGCTGCTGGCCTCGCAGCCGACCCGAAGACCCCTCCGGCCCACCCGACGGACCGGATCGCTCGACCAGACGGACAACCTTGGCGCAGCCCGCCTCTCATGCGCCGCTACGAGGTTGTCCATCTGCTCTCCAACGGTGACATTGACGAGTTCAACCGGATCGCCCCCGCGATTCCGGCCTTCGAAGATGGCTTCGCGTCGCTGGCGCGCGGCTGCCTGCTGACCACCGACCGTGGCACCGTCGCGATCGAGGACATCCTGCCCGGTGACAAGGTCAAGACCGTGACCAACGGCTTCCAGACCGTCCGGTGGCGCGGATCCATAACCATTATGCCGCCCAAGCGGGCCTCTGAGGAAACCGCCAGCACCTTGACCCGGATCTCGGCGGACGCGCTGGGGATCGGCCGCCCAATGCCCGACCTACTTCTAGGACCATCGGCGCGGCTCTACCATCGCACCCCGGCCATCGAGCGGTTCACCGGCCATGGCGCGGCCTTCGTCCCGGCCAGGGATTTCATAGACGGCAACGTCATTTTCGAAGTTGCACCGCCCAGCCCCGTCCCGGTTTTCCAACTTGGCTTTGCCCGGCATGAACGGATCGTGGCCAATGGCGTGGAACTGGACAGCTATAACCCCGGTGTCAGGCACACCCTGGGCCTGCGCGGTGACCTTCTGGACCTCTATCTCGGCCTGTTCCCGCAGGTCGATAGCTTGGACGATTTCGGCCTCTTGCTGCATCCGCGCATGTCCCTGCGCGATATCGACCTCTTCGACGTCGCCTGACTCACCACCGGGCGATCAGGCCTCTTGGGCCAACCTGGCCTCAAGCACGTCGAACGGCACGCCCGGGTCATCCTTGGCGCCGCGGATCACCAGCGAGGTCTTCACACTCGCCACGTTCTCGGCGGCGGTCAGCTCCTCGGTCAGGAAGGTCTGGAAAGACCGCAGGTCCGGGGCCACGCATTTCAGGATGAAATCCACCTCGCCATTGAGCATGTGGCACTCTCGCACGAGGGGCCATCCAGCGCATTTCTCCTCGAAGGCGGACAGGTCCTTTTCGGCTTGGCTGACAAGCCCGACCATCGCGAAGACCTGCACCTCGAACCCAAGCTCGCGGGCATCCACATCGGCATGATAGCCGCGTATGAAACCCTGTTCCTCCAGGGTGCGGACACGGCGCAGGCAGGGCGGCGCCGAAATACCCACACGCTTGGCCAACTCGACATTGGTCATACGGCCGTCGGCCTGCAATTCGGCAAGGATCTTGCGGTCGATCTCGTCCAGACGGGTGCCGGGCATGGGCGTGCGGTCCTCTTCGCGGGTGATTTGCCAGACCATACGCCTCGCCCCCGATGGACGCAATAATCTTTCGCTTGGGCGCAAGATCGTTTCACATGCCGTCTTGCGGCCATCTGCCCCTTTCGCCCGGCTGCACAGCGGCCTATATCGGAGGCCGCACCAAGTTCGAGGGGAAGTCGCCATGGCCGAGCAACGCCGCACCAAAGTTCTGATCATCGGCTCGGGGCCGGCGGGGTATACTGCCGGGGTCTATGCCAGCCGCGCCATGCTGGAACCGATCCTTGTTCAGGGGATCGAACCCGGCGGCCAGTTGACCACGACCACGGATGTCGAAAACTGGCCCGGCGAGACCGAGATCCAGGGCCCCGACCTGATGGTGAACATGGAAGCTCACGCCAAGGCGATGGGCACCGAGATCATCGGCGACATCATCACCTCGATCAATTTCGACCAGCGCCCCTTCGTCTGCCAGTCGGACAGCGGCACCGAATACGTGGCCGATGCAATCATCCTCGCCACCGGCGCACGGGCCAAATGGCTGGGTCTGCCCTCGGAAGAGAAGTTCAAGGGCTTCGGCGTCTCGGCCTGTGCGACCTGCGACGGTTTCTTCTATCGCGGACAAGAGATTGCCGTGATCGGCGGCGGGAATACTGCCGTGGAAGAGGCGCTGTTCCTGACCAATTTCGCGTCGAAGGTGACGCTGATCCATCGCCGCGACGAATTGCGGTCCGAAAAGATCCTGCAAGACCGCCTGTTCAAGAACCCCAAGGTCGAGATCATGTGGGACCATCAGCTGGAAGAGGTCTATGGCGCGGACAACCCGTTGGGCGTTGAAGGCATCAAGGTGAAGCATGTCAAAACCGGCGAAATGACCGACCTGCCCGTCAAAGGGGTTTTCGTGGCCATTGGTCACGCGCCGGCAAACGAATTGGTCAAAGACGTGCTGGAAACCCATATGGGCGGCTATGTCGTGACCAAGCCCGACAGCACCGAAACCAGCATTCCGGGCATTTATGCCGCGGGCGACCTGACCGACCACAAATATCGCCAGGCGGTGACATCCGCAGGCATGGGATGCATGGCCGCGCTCGAGGCCGAACGCTGGCTGGCCGAGCAGGAAGACGCGGGCGAGCCCGAACCGGCCGCAGCCAACGAGCCCGAAAGCGCCTGACCACGGCGCCTTGGTGCAACAGGTGTGTATCGCCGCCTGTTGCGCCAGACACACAACGCACTGTTTCCATGGGCAGACCAAGTTTGTTCTTGCGTGAACAAACTTTTCCGCTATGCGTTCACGCGTGAACGAAATGCGAGTCCCCCATGGCCCCCTCGCCCGCCAAGACCGCCTCTGAGCAAGAGGACCAGATGTTCCGGCTGCTGCGGCAGCTGGACAGCGCGCCCGATGCGTCGCAGCGGGTGACGGCAGCGGCCATCGGCGTATCTCTGGGGCGGCTCAATGCCCTGCTCAAACAGGCCACGGAAACCGGCCTCGTCAAGATCACCGACCGCAACGGCCCGGACAAGCGTGCCCGCTTTGCCTATGCCATCACCGCGCGTGGCGCGGCCGAGAAGAACCGCCTGACCGACAAGGTCCTGGCAAGAAAATTCGCCGAATACGACGCCCTTCATGCCGAATTGACCGGAGCGTCATCCACACTTGTTCCGATCAAACACAGGACAGAACTCATGCAGAACAACCTTGCCCCCATTCCCGAACTCTACGTGTCCTATGACAGTGCGCAGAAGCTCAAGGTCGAAGCCGCCGACCTGACCAGCTGGGATCTCAGCCCGCGCCAGATCTGCGACCTGGAGCTGCTGATGAATGGCGGGTTCAACCCGCTCAAGGGGTTCCTGTCGGAAGAGGATTACAACGGCGTGGTCGAGAACATGCGCCTGGCCGACGGCACGCTCTGGCCGATGCCGGTTACGCTGGACGTGTCCGAGGATTTTGCCGACAGCATCGAGATCGGCCAAGACATCGCGCTGCGCGACCAGGAAGGCGTGATCCTTGGCACCATGACCGTCACCGACCGCTGGACGCCGAACAAGGCACGCGAAGCGGAAAAGGTCTTCGGCGCCGATGACCTGGCCCACCCGGCGGTGAACTACCTGCACCACAGCGCAGGCAACGTGTACCTGGGCGGCCCCGTCACCGGCATCCAGCAGCCTGTCCACTACGACTTCCGCGGTCGCCGCGACACGCCCAACGAGCTGCGCGCGCTGTTCCGCAAGCTGGGCTGGCGCCGCGTCGTTGCCTTCCAGACGCGCAACCCGCTGCACCGCGCGCACCAGGAACTGACCTTCCGCGCCGCGAAAGAGGCCCAGGCCAACCTGCTGATCCACCCAGTCGTGGGCATGACCAAGCCCGGCGATGTGGACCACTTCACCCGCGTGCGCTGCTACGAGGCGGTGCTGGACAAATATCCGTCCTCCACCACCACCATGTCGCTGCTGAACCTGGCCATGCGCATGGCCGGCCCGCGCGAGGCGGTCTGGCACGGCATCATCCGCCGCAACCACGGTTGCACCCACATGATCGTGGGCCGCGACCACGCCGGCCCCGGCAAGAACTCGGCGGGCGAGGATTTCTATGGCCCCTATGACGCGCAGGATCTGTTCCGCGAACACCAGGAAGAAATCGGCATCGAAATGGTCGACTTCAAGCACATGGTCTACGTGCAGGAACGCGCCCAGTATGAACCTGCCGACGAGATCGCGGACAAGGATGACGTGACGATCCTGAACATTTCCGGCACAGAGCTGCGCCGCCGCCTGGCCGAGGGATTGGAGATTCCCGAATGGTTCTCCTTCCCCGAGGTCGTGCGAGAGCTGCGCCGCACCCGTCCGCCACGCTCCAAGCAGGGCTTCACCGTGTTCTTCACCGGCTTCTCCGGCTCGGGCAAGTCGACCATTGCCAACGCGCTTATGGTCAAGCTGATGGAGATGGGCGGGCGACCGGTGACGCTGCTGGATGGGGATATCGTGCGCAAGAACCTCAGCTCCGAGCTGGGCTTTTCCAAGGAACATCGCGACCTCAACATCAAGCGCATCGGCTACGTCGCCTCGGAGATCACCAAGAACGGCGGCATTGCCATCTGCGCGCCCATTGCGCCCTATGCGGCCACCCGCCGGCACGTGCGCGAGGAAATCGAGCAGTTCGGCGCGTTCATCGAAGTGCACGTCGCGACCTCGATCGAGGAATGTGAACGCCGGGACCGCAAGGGGCTCTACAAGTTGGCGCGCGAGGGCAAGATCAAGGAATTCACCGGGATCTCGGACCCTTACGATGTGCCCGAGAACCCCGAGCTGCGCGTCGAAACCGAGAATGTCGAGGTCGACAACTGCGCTCACCAGGTGATCCTCAAGCTGGAAAGCATGGGCTTGATCGCCGGGAACTGAGGCGCGCCCGGAACGAGGCCCCCGCGGGAAACCCGGCGGGGGCTTTTCTCTTGGCGGCCCAATGGCGCACCTGCGCTGGCCTGGCCGCCTTGCGTTCCAGCCTAGATGATTTCGTCCTCGTCGAAGAGCGGCGAGCTTTCCAGCTGGCTGGCCAGTTCCTCGACCGTATCGGCCGCGCGGGCATGGGGCGCCTCTGCGATATGGAACAGGGCATCGCCTTCGTTCACGACGGGCAGCACCGCCCGCCCGATCACCACACCGGAACTGGGGGCGATCACCTCGGTCTCGACCTCTCCGAACGGGTCCGAAACAGCGGCAATCACGTCGCCCTCCTCGACCACGTCGCCATCGCCGCGATAACTGCGCAAGAGGCCACCTGCAGGAGCGCGGACCCAAGTGCTCGAGCTCGAAAAGAGCGGCTTTCGGCGCGCCTTGGCAATGCCCTTGGCCGGGAGCATGTCCATGGACCGCAACACCCGCAGGATACCCGCCACCCCGGCCCGTGCGGCCATCTCATCAAAGCGCAGCCCTTCGCCCGCCTCGTAGAGCAGCACGTCGATCCCGGCACGTTGCGCCTCGGCGCGCAGCGATCCGTCCCGCAGCGGCGAGGACAGCACGACAGGTGCGCCGAAGGCTTCGGCCAGGGCAACCATGCGTTCGCTTCCGGGGTTGATGCGCACCTGTGGCAGGTTGGTGCGATGCACCGCCGCCGAATGCAGGTCGATCCCCAGGTCGCAGCGCTTGACCACGCTGTCGAGGAAGATCTCGGCCAGCCGCGAGGCCAGCGACCCCCGCGCATACCCCGGGAAACAGCGGTTCAGATCGCGCCGATCCGGCAGGTAGCGCGACCGGTTCTGGAAGCCGAAGGTGTTGACGATCGGCACAACCATCAATGTCCCGCGCAGCTTGTCCAGCAGGGGGGACTGGAGAAGACGGCGGCAGATCTCCACGCCCATCACCTCGTCACCATGGACGGCAGCACTGACGAAAACGGTTGGCCCCTTGCGGCGGCCGTGGATGACATGCACCGACAGGTTGACCGGCGTGTGATCCGACAGAAGGCTGACCGGCAGTTCCACCGTCTTACGTGCCCCCGGCGCGACCTGATCCCCGTTGAGCTTGAACCCCTTGCGCTTTGCCATGCCGGCCCCTTTCCTTGCGGGTCCAGAAAAGGCAAAACGCGGGCCTTGGCAACCCCTTGCGCCTCGGTGCGCCCCTTGGAAGGTTCCGGAACATGCTGACCGTGGCCCTGACCTCCATACCGCCCCGTTTCGCGGGGCTTGGGCCGACGCTGGAAAGCCTGCTGGCGCAATCCGGCGTGGGCCGTGTGGTGCTGACCCTGCCGCGCGTATACGATCGGTTCCCCGGCCCGGTGACGCCCCCGCCCCTGCCATCCGGGGTCGATCTGCACTGGAGCGATACCGACCTCGGACCGGCCACCAAGGTTCTGCCGCTGGCCGCGACTCTGCCCGCTCACGCCCCGTTCCTGTTCTGCGACGATGACTGGGCATATGGCCCCGGCTGGGCGGCTGGCTTCGCGGCGGCCCATGCGGGCGACCCCGCCACGGCCCTCGCGGCACAACCCTTTGACGCTACCCGCATAGGCCGTTCGCATGGGACCATCGTGCAGGGATACGCGGGCGTGCTGGTGACGCCGGCGATGCTGGCGCCGCTCACACCCCCGCCTTCGCGATTTCGGCCGGTCGATGATATCTGGCTGTCGGCCCTGATCGCGGCCAATGGGGTGCCGGTTCGACCCCTGCCGGACCTGCGGGCGCTGGCGCGCCCCACGGGAAACGAGGCCGCCCCACTTCAGGAAAATGGAAGCCGCGCAACCCTCAACCGGGACTGCGCGGCTTATTGTGCCAAGCGCTTCGGAATCTGGCGCTAGGATCGGGTTTCAAAAACCGATGCGTCTAGTGCACCGTCACGGGTGTCATGTTGTGCTGGCGCGCCAACACGAAGGCCAGCGACCGGTTCGCCACCAGCGCCAATTGCTGGCCATCGCTGTCATGGACCGCATAGACCTGTTCGATCCCGCCCGATTGCTCGCGCACCTCTTCGGGAAGGTCCGCGACGGCCACCGGTTTGACATAGACGATCCGCTCGCCCGTGCCCTCGAAATCATACTTGGTGTTCATGGCTCAACTCCTCCGAATATTGATCGTTTGAACGACGCTTTCGGGCACGGACCGGGTCAGGTCCACGTGCAGCAGTCCGTTTTCCATCACGGCCTCGCCCACATCGACACCGTCCGCCAGCACGAACGACCGCTGAAACTGCCGCGCCGCGATGCCTCGATGCAGGAAGATGCGGCCCTCACCGTCATCCGATTGCTTGCCCCGGATCACCAGCTGGTTGTCCTCCAGCGTGATCGACAGGTCTTCCTCGGAGAACCCGGCCACGGCCAGAGTGATCCGATACGAAGTCTCGGAGGTCTGTTCGATATTATACGGGGGGTAGCCGTCATTGCCGGATTTGGCGGTGCGCTCCACCAGCCGTTCCAGCTGTTCAAATCCCAGAAGGAACGGATGCGTTCCCAAAGCCAGTTTCGTCATGCGTCATGCCCTTTTGCTAAGCGACATATTGTTGTGTGGACCCCGATAGCGGCGGTCCCTCGGGAAAAATATGGGGGGACGGCCCCGCCCATGCAAGGCCCTTGGCAACGGGTTTTGCTTTGAAAACGGGGGCTCAACGCGTATCTTGAGGCCAGTGAGTCACTCCAAGCATCGGAATCGCCCATGAACAGCTCTGCCCGCATGGAACAACGGGAAGTCCTGCGTGTCGAACTGGAAGTCCTGCGCCGCGAACACCGCGACCTGGACGAGGCGATTCATGCGCTTCAGGACAACGGCAAGGGTGACATGTTCACCATCAAGCGTCTGAAAAAGCAGAAACTTGTCCTCAAGGACAAGATCGCCCAGATCGAAGATCGGCTGTTTCCCGACATCATCGCCTGACCACCCGACCCGGCGATTGCACCACCAGCAGACATGGCTATAGTGCCGCTTTCCTTGGCAAGAGGGGCCAGAACATGACCCAAGCACGCGTCGGCATCATCATGGGCAGCCAGTCCGACTGGCCCACCATGCGCGAGGCTGCCGAAGTCCTGGACGAACTGGGCGTCGATTTCGAGAAAAAGATCGTCTCGGCCCATCGCACGCCCGACCGACTTTGGGATTACGGCAAGACGGCGGTTGATCGCGGCCTTCAGGTGATCATCGCGGGCGCCGGGGGTGCCGCGCACCTGCCGGGCATGATGGCCTCCAAGACCCGAGTGCCGGTGATCGGCGTTCCGGTCCAGACCAAGGCGCTGTCCGGTGTCGACAGCCTCTATTCCATCCTGCAGATGCCACGCGGTTTTCCCGTGGCGACCATGGCGATCGGCGCGGCGGGGGCGAAGAATGCCGGGCTTATGGCCGCGGGAATCCTCGCCCTGCAAGACCCGTCCCTCGCCACGCGGCTCGATGCCTGGCGCACCGCCCTGTCCAACTCCATTCCCGACGAGCCCAGCGATGACTGACCCCCTGCAAACCGGCGCGACCATCGGCATTCTCGGCGGCGGCCAACTGGGCCGCATGCTGTCGGTTGCGGCGTCACGTCTTGGTCTGAAGACCCACATTTACGAGCCCGGCGCCAACCCGCCCGCGGCCGATGTCGCCCATGCCTGCACCACCGCCAGCTACGACGACGAGGCCGCCTTGCGCGCCTTTGCCGAGGCGGTCGACGTGATCACCTATGAATTCGAGAACATCCCCACCTCGGCCCTGGACCTTCTGGAACCCCTGAAACCGATCCGCCCGGGCCGCCGGGCACTGGCCGTGTCCCAGGATCGGCTGGTGGAAAAGGCCTTCCTGAGCGAACAGGGCCTGGGCACAGCCCCCTTCGCCGCAGTCGACGACGAGGTCGACCTGGCCGAGGCCATCGAAGAGATCGGCACACCCGCGATCCTGAAGACCCGGCGTTTGGGCTATGATGGCAAGGGGCAAGCGCGCATCATGGCCCCCGAGGATGCCGAGGCCGCGCTGGCTGACATGGCCGGGGCACCTGCGATCCTCGAAGGATTCATCGAATTCACCCGCGAGGTTTCCGTGATCGGGGCCCGGGGCCTTGACGGGTCGGTCGCCTGTTTCGATCCGGGCGAGAACATCCATCGCGACGGCATCCTGCACAGCACGACGGTTCCGGCCACCCTGTCGCCCGCCCAGCGCAGCGACGCGGTGCTGATCGCCGCCAAGATTCTCAACGCCCTGGATTATGTCGGCGTCATGGGTGTTGAACTGTTCGTCACGCCCAAGGGCCTTCTGGTGAACGAGATCGCCCCGCGTGTGCATAATTCCGGCCATTGGACGCAGAATGGCTGTCTGATCGACCAGTTCGAACAGCATATCCGCGCCGTGGCGGGCTGGCCGCTGGGCGACGGATCACGCCATGCCAATGTGATGACGGAAAACCTGATCGGCGCAGACGTGGCCCGCGTGGGCGAACTGGCCGGGACCAACACGGCGATCCACCTCTATGGCAAGGCCGAGGTCAAGCCGGGTCGCAAGATGGGCCACATCAACCGCATCACGGGTCCCGCCAGCTGACGGCATTTTCTGGGTTTTCGTCTTCTCTGGGCGTTGCCGAATTCAGTCCCAGCCGAACAGCACCGACCGCAGCGTCAACTCGCGGTCGAACCGACCGGTTTCCAGAAAGGCCTGCACCTGGGCCATGACCAACGGATTGTTCATCATGAAGGTATGGGTGACAGGCAGCACGATATGATCGTCCATCCCCTCGATCCGGGTGGACGCGACAGAAACCTTGCCGTCATCGACCCCCTCGATCACGTTGGAATAGATCGGGTTCAGCGTGCGGCTGCCGGCGATGATCCCCAGCTCGAAATCCGGCAGCGGCAGCGCCTCGGGGACCCCGTCGGTCGCCAGTTCCAGCCCCGCCGGACCGTTGACCCAACGAAACGGCTCGAAATCGCCGAATACGTCCACCAGTTCGGAGCCATGGTTCGGCGGCCCCAGCATGACCACACGGCCAAGGTTCCCCGGCCTGTGGTCGGCCAGCCAGGCCCGCACCAGGATCCCCCCCATGGAATGGGTGACGAAATGCACCGTCTTTTCGCCGCATTGCGCAACCTGTTGCGGCAGGGTGGCCGAGACCAATTCACCGATGCTGGCCTTGGTCGAGGGGTATCCCTCGTTGATGACCTGATAGCCCTCGTCTTCAAGGATTTCCTGCAAGGCGAGAAATGAGGTTTCGGTCCGCGCCAGCCCGTGCAGCAGCACGACGCAATCCGCCGCCCGGGCAGGCAGCGGCGCCAACAGGACAAGGACACTCAGAATCGCGGCGCGCATACCGTTTCATATAGGCATCGTCGCGTTGCGCAACAGGTCGCGCTTGCCTTACCTTGGGTCCCTTGCCAGTCTCGCCGCCATGACACGCCCTGTCCGCCTTGCCGTTCGCGGCATCCTTCTGAAGGATGACAAGCTGCTTCTCGTCAATGCCTATGCCGGGCGAGGCGACCTGTGGTGCGCCCCCGGCGGGGGGGTTGATCCGCACCGGAGCCTGCCCGAGAACCTGGCCCGCGAGATTCACGAGGAGACCGGCCTGACGGTCGAGGTGGGTGCCCCTTGCCTGGTCAATGAGTTCCACGACCCCAACGGCAGCTTTCACCAAGTGGATATCTATTTCCGATGCAGGCTGCTTTCGGGCGAATTGCGCGCGGATTGGCACGACCCGGAAGGGGTGGTCAGCTTGCGCCGTTGGGTGACCCGGTCGGAACTGGCCGGACTGCGCGTCAAGCCCGATAGTCTCGCTGCAGTGGCCTGGGAAGACGCCGACGCCTCCACTTATGATCCGCTGGAGCCGATCCTTCGCTAGGTGGCACGAAGCACGCCCCCCTGCCGGATACGAGAAAAGGGCGCCCGAAAGGCGCCCTTTTCCATAATTCCGAAGTTGAATTCCTTGCGGAATTGACGACTTACATCATGCCGCCCATGCCGCCCATGTCGGGCATGCCACCGCCGGCACCCCCGGCGCCTTCCTTGGCCGGCTTGTCAGCGACCATGGCTTCGGTGGTGATCAGCAGACCGGCAACGGACGAGGCGTCCTGAAGCGCGGTGCGGGCGACCTTGGCAGGGTCGATCACGCCGAACTTGAACATGTCGCCATATTCGTCGGTCTGGGCGTTGTAGCCAAAGGCCTTGTCGTCGGATTCGCGGATCTTGCCAGCCACGACAGAGCCATCGACACCGGCGTTTTCAGCGATCTGGCGCAGCGGTGCCTCGAGCGCCTTGCGCACGATGTTGATGCCGTTGTTCTGATCGCTGTTGGCGCCTTCCAGCCCGTCGAGCGCCTTGGCGCCCTGAACCAGGGACACGCCGCCGCCGACAACGATGCCTTCCTGAACGGCCGCACGGGTCGCGTTCAGCGCGTCATCGACACGGTCCTTGCGCTCTTTCACTTCGACTTCGGTCATGCCACCGACGCGAATGACGGCAACACCGCCGGCCAGTTTGGCCACGCGTTCCTGCAGCTTCTCGCGGTCGTAGTCGCTGGTGGTTTCCTCGATCTGGTTGCGGATCTGGGCCACGCGGGCTTCGATCTCGGCCTTGTCGCCAGCGCCATCGACGATGGTGGTTTCGTCCTTGGAGATGTCGATCTTCTTGGCCGAACCCAGCATGTCCATGGTGACATTTTCCAGCTTCATGCCGAGGTCTTCGGAAATGACCTGGCCGCCCGTCAGGATGGCGATATCCTGCAGCATGGCCTTGCGGCGATCACCGAAGCCCGGAGCCTTGACGGCAGCGATCTTCAGGCCGCCACGCAGCTTGTTGACCACGAGGGTGGCCAGGGCTTCGCCCTCGACATCCTCGGCAATGATCAGCAGCGGCTTCTGCGACTGGATCACCTGCTCAAGCAGCGGAACCATCGGCTGAAGGCTGGACAGCTTCTTCTCGTGCAGCAGCACCAGGCAGTCTTCCAGCTCGGCAACCATCTTGTCGGAATTGGTCACGAAGTAGGGCGACAGGTAGCCACGGTCGAACTGCATGCCCTCGACCACCTCGGTCTCGGTCACGAGGCCCTTGTTTTCCTCGACGGTGATCACGCCGTCATTGCCGACCTTCTGCATCGCGTCCGCGATCATCTGGCCGATCTCGGCTTCGCCGTTGGCGGAAACGGTGCCGACCTGGGCGACTTCGTCTGAGTTCTCGACCTTGCGGGCCGCGGCCTTGATCGCTTCGACGACCTTGGTGGTGGCCAGGTCGATGCCGCGCTTGAGGTCCATCGGGTTCATGCCGGCCGCAACGGCCTTCATGCCTTCCTTGACGATGGCCTGGGCCAGAACGGTGGCGGTGGTGGTGCCGTCGCCGGCCTCGTCATTGGTGCGGCTGGCCACTTCCTTGACCATCTGGGCGCCCATGTTCTCGAACTTGTCTTCCAGTTCGATTTCCTTGGCGACCGAAACACCGTCCTTGGTGATGCGCGGAGCGCCGAAGGACTTTTCCAGAACCACGTTGCGGCCTTTGGGGCCAAGGGTCACTTTAACGGCATCGGCCAGCACGTTCACGCCGCGCAGCATGCCGTTGCGGGCTTCGGTGTCGAATTTGACGTCTTTTGCGGACATTGTCGCGTTCCTCGTCTTTCTTGGTTGTTATCGGGGGAAAGGGTCAGCCTCAGGCGATAACGCCGAGGATGTCGCTTTCCTTCATGATGAGCAGCTCTTCGCCGTCGACGGTGATCTCGGTGCCGGACCACTTGCCGAACAGGATGCGGTCGCCTTCGGCAACGTCCATCGCGATGCGGTCACCATCATCGTCGCGGGCACCCGCGCCAACGGCCACAACCTGGCCCTCGGCCGGCTTTTCCTTGGCGCTGTCGGGGATGATCAGGCCGCCGGCGGTTTTTTCGTCACTTTCCACGCGGCGCACCAGCACCCGGTCATGAAGCGGTTTGAAAGCCATTTCAGTAGCTCCTCAGCTTGACTTGTTCTCGTTCGACCCTGTTGGGGCCGTTAGCACTCACCCTTTGTGAGTGCTAACGGCGGAGAAGTAGGCAAGCGCAGCGGCGCTGTCAACGGGCGGGGCAGACAAAAATGCGCGGCGGCCGTGGCAGCGGGATAAGGCGATCATCCCGGGCGCGCGGGCGGTTCCCAGCCCCGTTTGGCTGCACTAAGGTGACCGGGAACCGCGTATCTATGGAAAGCCCGATGTTGCGTCCAGTCCTTGGTATGATTTTCGCGCTCCTGTCCGGCGCGGCCGCCGCAGAATGCGCCGGCCCCGGCCTTGAATCGCGGCTCGACCCGTCCGAGATCGCTCGAATCGAAACACTCGTCGCCGAGACCCCCTTCGCCGAGGGTTTGGTTTGGCACGCCGAACGGGACGGGGCCGAACTGACCCTCTTGGGCACGATCCACCTGCCCGACCCGCGCCTGGGCCTGGTTCTGCACGAGGTGCGTGGGCGGCTGGACCGCGCAGATCTGCTGCTGGTCGAGGCTACGGCCGAGGACCAGCTTGCGCTTCAGGCCCATATTGCCGGTGATCCGACGCAATTCACGATCACCGAAGGCCCCAACCTTATCGACCGCTTGGACCCTGAAACATGGCAGGCCGTATCCCGCGCCGCCGAGGCCCGTGGCGTGCCGCCCTTCATGGCGGCGCGGATGCAGCCGTGGTTTCTGTCCATGACCCTGGCCATGCCACCCTGCGCCGCCTTCGCGATGGCCGAAGGTCAGGCGGGGCTCGACAACCTGATCCTGTCCGAGCTGGACGACCGCATCGAAATCCGCGCGCTGGAGGATTGGCGCGTGGTGCTGGACCTCCTGCGCCAAGGCAGTTTCGAGGAGCAGCTCGAGGCCCTGCGCGTCGGTCTGATGGATCCCGCGGTGATGGATGCTCTGGTCGTGTCCATGCTGGAGGGCTATTTCGAGCGTCGTCCGGCCTATAGCTGGCACATCAACCGCGCCGCCGGCGGTTTTGCGCCGGGGCTCGGCGCCGAGGCCTTCGAGGCCCAGATGCAAGAGATGGAACAAACCCTGCTGTTCGACCGCAACCGCGACTGGATCCCGGTGATCGAGGCCGCGGCGCGCGAACATGACAAAGTCTTCGTGGCCTTCGGTGCCGCCCACCTGATCGGCGAGAAGGGGGTGCTTGCCCTGTTGCAGGACAACGGGTGGGCCCTGACGCGGCTGGACGACTGACCGGACGGCACCGGCAGGCCCGAACACGAAATCGTGGCTGGACGGTAACGCCTTGACCACGAGGCCTTTCGGGACGCCGCCGAGTCCCCCCGCCTTCAAGAGCCCGGCACAGATGACCACCTTGGTGACAGGAGGAACCAATACCCGGAGGTCGCACCATGCAACCCGTTTCCAGCCGCACAGTCCCGCATAATCCACGTCAGAGCGGCGCCCCGCGCGTTGATATGCTGATCAGCACCCGCGTCCGCAAATCCCCGTTCTGGCACAAATCCGTCGAACACGGTGTGCGTGCCGCGTCGATCTACAACCGCATGTATCATCCGCGCCTCTATTTCTCCCAGGAAGAGGGGGGCGTGCTGGGCGAATACGAGCACCTGACCCGGCATGTGACGCTCTGGAACGTGGCGGTTGAACGTCAGATCCGCATCAAGGGCCCGGACGCGACCGGTTTTGTCGATTACCTTGTGACCCGGTCGATGACCGGCGACAAGGAGCTCGCGCCGGGCAAGGCCCGCTATGTGGTGCTGTGCAACCGGCATGGCGGTATCGTCAACGACCCGGTCCTGCTGCGCCTCGCCGAGGATGAATACTGGATGTCGATCTCGGATTCCGACGTGGCGCTCTGGGCGCAGGGCGTGAATGTCGAGGGTCGCTTCGATGTCGAGGTGGGCGAGCTCGATGTCGCCCCGGTTCAGCTTCAGGGACCCGACAGCGCCGCCGTGCTGAAGGATGCCGGCGTCGAAACCGTGGACGAGATGAAATTCTTCAACCTGCTCGAGACGACGCTGTTCGGATGTGACGTCGTCATCTCGAAAACCGGCTTTTCCGGCGAAGAGGGGTTCGAGATATACCTGCGCAACGCCACCCGCGACGCTGATGCGCTTTGGGACGGGCTTGTCGCCGTGGGCGAGCCCTATTTCCTGCGCGTGATCGCCCCCAACCACATCAGCCGCATCGAGGCCGGCATCCTGTCCTACGGCCAGGACATGGACCTGGAAACCTCGCCGTTCGAGGTGGGGCTGGACTGGCAGGTGGATCTCGACAAGCCCGACTTCATCGGCAAGGCGGCGTTGCAACGGATCGCCACGCGCGGCGTGGAGCGCAAGTTGATCGGTCTGGTTTTCGGCGGGCGCCGGGTTGATTGGTACAACGCGGATTTCTGGCCGGTTCTGGACGCGGACAGCCAGGAACCGATCGGCCATGTCACATCGGCTTTCTACTCGCCCGGCCTGGGGGCGAACATCGCCTTTGCGCGGGTGCCCGCGGACCGTGCCGAACCGGGCCAGCCGCTGCTGGTCAAGGAACCCGCCTCGGTCGAACCGGTTTCAGCCGAGACCCGCGCCACTCCGTTTTCCATGCCCCGTCGGGGGTTGAACCGGCCGGTCGGCATGGGTGGAGTGCCCGGCGCCGAGACATGATCGGATTGGGCGGCGCTACTCAGCCCCCCAATCGGCCAGCCCTGCCCGACCGGCCGTGGTCAGGCCATAGACACCCCGCTCGACCCGCTCGAACCAGCCGTAATGGTTGTCGGCCATGATCCGGGTGGCGCCTGGCACCTCGGTCCATTCCGCGACCACGGCCCCGCGCGACGGGCCATGCACGGCCAGGAACCGGGCGCAGGCCAGGGCATCCTGCCGATAGCCCGTCACGATGCCATGCCGCGTCGCCCCGCCCGCATTGGGATCGCCCCGCAGCCGGTCGAAGTCGCGCAACAGCCGCGCCGCCTTCTTTTTGGATTTGCGCGGGCGGAACGGACCGGGATCGGCCATGACCTCTACAAATCCGTCACGAGGCCGCACGAAGATCACGCCCAGCCCCAGCATCCGCGCCAGTTTCACGTTTTCCTTCGCAGCCCGCTTGGGCTTTGGCACCGCGACATAGACAAGGTCCGATACGGCCTGTCGGGCAATCGCCTGGTGAAACAGCGCCAGAGAAAACCCCGTTTTCAACTCGACGATCACCGGTTCTTCGTCGCCGCGCCGCGCCACCACGTCCGCAGCCCCGACCTCGCCCTTGACCTCGTAGCCCTGCGCCTCGAGATGGGCCTTCACCGGGGGGTAAAGATCGCTCTCACGCATGGCCGGGCGGTCTTGTGCCATCCGCATGCCAGCCCTGACACTGTGTCACGTGACAGTCCAAACCATCCCCCCTATAAGGCCCGCAAATTCACCTGAACCACGGGCTTTCAATAATGACCACACTCGTTTTCGGCCACAAGGCCCCCGATACCGACTCCACAGGCTCGCCGCTGATCTGGGCCTGGTACCTGACGCAGGTCAAAGGCCAGGATGCCAAGGCCGTCCTGCTGGGCCAGCCCAACACCGAGGCCGCCTTTGTTCTGAACCGCTGGGGCTATGAGATGCCCGAGATCATCGAGGACGTGGCCGACGACCAACCCTGCGTCGTCGTCGATACCAACAACCCCGCCGAACTGCCCGCCAATATCAACGGCGCGGACGTGCAGGCGATCATCGACCATCACAAGCTGGTCGGCGGGCTGGAAACCAAAGGGCCGATCAACATCACCATCCGTCCGCTGGCCTGCACCGCCACCATCATGCACAACCTGATGGGGCCGAATGCAGACAAGCTGACCGACCCGGTCAAAGGGCTGATGCTGTCCTGCATCCTCTCCGACACGCTGGAATTCCGCAGCCCGACCACGACCGAGCAGGACAAGGCGCTGGCCGAACAGCTGGCCGCCGATCTGGGTCTGAACCTGACCGATTACGCCGCCGAGATGTTCGCGGCCAAGTCCGACGTTTCGGCCTTTTCCGACGCCGAGCTGATCCGCATGGACTCCAAGGAATACGAAGTCTCCGGCACCAAGTTCCGCGTCTCGGTTCTGGAAACCACTGCGCCCGAGATCCCGCTGGGCCGCAAGGACAGCCTGATGGCCTCCATGAAGGACGTGGCCGCCGAGGATGGCGTGGACGAGGTGCTGCTGTTCGTCGTCGACATCCTGCGCGAAGAGGCAACGCTGCTGGTGCCCAACGACACCGTCAAGACCGTGGCCGAGAAGAGCTTTGGCGCCAATGTCGACGGCGACACCGTCGTGCTGCCCGGCGTCATGTCGCGCAAGAAGCAGATCATCCCGAACCTGGCGCTGTAAACCGCGCCTGCCGGTTCAGCCCCCGTCGCGCCACCGCGCGGCGGGGGTTTTTCTTTTCTGCACGCCCGGGCATTGTCTATGCCTTGGAAAGGGTCCGTCATGCAGCATTCATCCGACTTCAAACCGCACGCCACAGCCATCGCCCAGATGTTCGAAGAAGCCTTCAGCACGTCCGAAGGCCCCGAAGAGGGCGCGCTGATCGGCAAGCTGGCGCGCGACATGCTGTCCGACACGCCGGATACCGATCTGCATGTCTACACCACCTGGGACGGCGCAACCCTGGCCGGCGCGATCATCTTTTCGCGCCTGCATGTGCCCAACGATCACCGGAGCGTTTTCCTGCTGGCCCCGGTGGCCGTGGCCCCGGATCAACAAGGCCAGGGTGTCGGGCAATCCCTGCTGCAATACGGCCTGTCCGAAATGCGGCGCGAGGGTGCAGACGTGGCCGTAACCTATGGCGACCCGGTCTATTACGGCAAGGTCGGCTTCAAGCCCGTCACGACCGAAACCGTTCCGGCCCACGGCCCCTGCAGATGCCCGAAGGTTGGCTGGCGCAATCCCTGAACGACGCGCCGCTGGATCCGATCAAGGGGCCGGCGCATTGCGCGGCGGCGATCGACGACCCCGCCTATTGGTGACGCGGCTCAGACCTCTTGCGCCCATTCGCCCTTGCGGAAGACCGGCACGCGGGTGCCGTCGGGCTTGATCCCGTCGATATCCGTCTCCGGCCCGCCGATCATCCAGTCCACATGGATCAGGCTCGCATTGCCGCCCCCCGCCTTGACCTTGTCGGGGTCGCTGGCGATCTCGTCCACGAAGCAATCGGAATAGCACTGGCCCTGCGCGATATGGCAGGCGGCATTCTCATCGTAGAGCGTGTTGAAGAACAGCAACCCCGATTGCGAAATGGGCGAACTGTGCGGCACCAGCGCCACCTCGCCCAGCCGCGCCGCGCCTTCGTCGGTGTCGATCAGCTTTTTCCAGGTCGCCTCACCCTCGCTGGCGCTTGCCTCGACGATGCGGCCATTTTCGAACCGGACCTCGATATTCTCGATGGGTGTGCCCTGATAGACCAGCGGCTTTGACGCGCGGGCAACGCCATCGACACGGTCCTTGTGCGGGGTCGTGAACACCTCTTCGGTGGGAATGTTCGGATTGCAGGTAATGCCGTTCTTGGCCTCGGACGCACCGCCCTTCCATTCATGGCCCTCGGCCAATCCGACGGTCAGGTCGGTGCCGCCGCCGGTAAAATGCAGCGCGCTGAAGCCTTCTGCGTTCAGCCA
This sequence comes from Salibaculum griseiflavum, assembly GCF_003129565.1. Classification (GTDB taxonomy): domain Bacteria; phylum Pseudomonadota; class Alphaproteobacteria; order Rhodobacterales; family Rhodobacteraceae; genus Salibaculum; species Salibaculum griseiflavum. Next base: position 210,627 of record NZ_QETF01000004.1, on the reverse strand, counting down.
TTCGGTGCGGGCACGCAGGCGGGCGTTGTGCGCCTGCCATTCCGCCACCGGATCGGCCCGGTCCACACGGGACGCGGCAAAGATCGCCTCGGCCAGCTTGGCCACGGCCTCATCCTCGGGCAGGTCGGGAAAGACCTGTTTCGCCCAGGCCCGCCCGGGGTAGCTGACGATGTTCCAGTTGATGTCGAAATTGGCGATCTTTTCCAGCGCCGGTTTGTAAGCAGTGGAATTGGCCTTTGACGCGCGCGATGTCTTGTCGGGGTCCTGCCCTTTCAGAAGCAGGGGGTTGTCCGCGGAAATCGCCAACCGCGCAGCGTTGTTAGCAAAGGCCTCGCCCATGCCCTTGTAAAGCCAGTCCGGCGCCGAGTCGAAAGCAACATCCGTTCCGTGTTCGAACCGGGCCAGCGTCACCGCCTCGTCCGACAGGATCGGCGTAACGTTCGCCGCCCCCGCGCGATAGGCCGCCGCCGCGATGCGCCGCACCAGCGGCAGCGCCTCGACAGGGGCCGTCAGCACAAGGTTCTGGCCGGGTTCCAGGCCCAGGCCGACCTGCACGGCCACCTCGGCCAGCTTGTCCAGCATCTTGGTATCGAAGGGCAGGTCTGCATCGGTCATTTCTGGGCCTCTTTTCCTTTGTGTTGCGCCATACTTATGAAGCCCACGCGCACAGTCCACCCCTGCCCCATTCACCCGGTGGCGAAAACGCGCTATCTGTCCGCGACCCTTGGCAGGAAAGCACCCCAATGACAGACATCATCCAGAGTTTCGCCGATATTTCCGACCGCTACGACGTGGCCTTCGTCGACCTGTGGGGCTGCATGCATAATGGCGTGCGGGCCTTTCCCGACGCGGTGGCGGCGATGCAAGGATTCCGCGCGCGCGGCGGCAAGGTCGTCCTGGTCACCAACGCCCCGCGCCCACGCGGCTCGGTCGAGGAACAGATCGGCAAGCTGGGCATTCCCGATGATGCCTGGGACAGCATCGCCACCAGCGGCGACAGCGCCCGCGCGGCCATGTTCCGGGGCGCGGTCGGCAACAAGGTGTGGTTCATGGGCGAGGGACGCGACCGGTCCTTCTTCGAGCCGCTGCACATCATCGAGAACCCGGAGGAGATCGAAGAGGTGCCGCTGGACCAGGCCGAGGGGATCGTCTGTTGCGGCCCCTTCGACCCGCATGCCGACCCGGCCGTGAACCGCCCACAATTCCTGTTTGCCAAGCAGAAAGGGCTGAAACTGCTTTGTGCCAATCCTGATATCGTGGTGGACCGGGGCGAAACCCGCGAATGGTGCGCAGGGGCGCTGGCCGCACTTTATACCGAGATGGGCGGCGAAAGCCTCTATTTCGGGAAGCCGCACCCACCGATCTATGACCTTGCCCGCCGGCGCTATGCCGCGCTGGACGGTGCAATCAGCGATCCGCGCATCATCGCCATCGGCGACGGGATTCGCACCGATATCCTCGGCGCCCAGCAAGAGGATATCGACAGCCTGTTCATCACCGGCGGCCTGGCAGCGGAAGAAACGAAAACCACCGTCGCACCGGATTCAGACGCCCTGAAGGCCCTTACGGAAAAGGAAATGGTGCATCCGACCCATGCAATGGGGTTTCTACGCTAGGGCAATTTGGCCCTTGATATTTCTGCGCTTGCGAAGTAACAAAATTTCACACCACGCCAAGTGGGAGATTTTTTGTTGCCCGAGGAACGCCAAATGCTCGACAACCTGCCGAAGGGAACGATCTGCATCGAGGATATCGAGATCGGCATGGTCCGGTCCCTGTCCAAGACGATCACCGACCAGGATATCGAGATGTTCGCCGAAGTCTCGACCGACCGGAACCCGGTGCACCTGGACGATGATTATGCCCGCGACACGATCTTCGAGGGGCGCATCGCCCATGGGATGCTGACGGCCGGGCTGGTGTCGGCTGTGATCGGCGAACAGCTGCCCGGCCACGGCACGGTCTACCTGGGGCAGACGATGAAATTCCTCGGCCCCGTGCGCCCCGGCGACCGCGTGACCGCCGAAGTCGAAGTGACCGAGATCGAACCGGCAAAGCGCCGGGTTACGATGGAAACCCGTTGCCTTGTCGACGGCAAGAAGGTCCTGATCGGCGAGGCCAAGGTGTTGGCCCCGTCCGCCAAGTTCGACTGACATACGGACGGCCCGTGCCGGAGTGCGGCGGGCGCTTGCCTCTGCCGTCACGCCGCGCTAGGCCATCGCCATGCGCATCACCCGTGACATAGATTTCGTGCCGACCGAGGACAAAGGCGCCTCTGTCGCCATCGGCAATTTCGACGGGGTGCACCTTGGCCACCAGGCGGTGATCGACCTGGCCCGTCGGGATGATGCGCCGCTCGGCGTTCTGACATTCGAGCCGCACCCGCGCGAAGTCTTTCACCCGGACGCGCCGCCCTTTCGCCTGATGAGCGCCGAGACCCGCGCGCATCGGCTGGAAAAGATCGGGGTGGAACGGCTGTACGAGCTGCCTTTCACGACCGCGATTTCCGAGCTGACGGATCGCGACTTCGCCGATCACATCCTGCGTGACTGTCTGGGCGTGAAACACGTGGTGGTCGGCAAGGATTTCCGGTTCGGCAAGGGGCGAACCGGCACGGCCGAGACCCTAGCCCAATACGGCAAGGAGATGGGATTCGAGGTGACAATTGCGCCGATGCTGCGCGTCGCCTCCGGCGAGGCCTCCTCGACCGCCATTCGGCAGGCTCTGAGCGAAGGCAACCCCCGCGCCGCAGCCGATATGCTGGGCCATTGGCACCGCATTGACGGCCCGGTGATCCAGGGCGACCAGCGGGGCCGCGACCTGGGCTACCCCACGGCGAACATGTCCATCGACGGGCTGCATCCGCCGAAATTCGGCGTCTACGCGGTGCTTGTCGATGTCCTGAGCGGGCCTCATGCGGGCCAGTACCAAGGCGCCGCCTCGATCGGGGTGCGCCCGACCTTCGGCGTCAATTCAGCCAATTGCGAAACCTATATCTTTGACTTTGCCGGCGATCTTTACGGCGCGCATCTGAGCGTCGCACTGGTGGACTATCTTCGGTCCGAGGAACAGTTCGACGGACTGGAGGCGCTGATCACACAGATGGACGCCGATTGCGCCAAGGCACGGGAAATCCTTGCCGATGTCTGATCCGATCAAGCGTGACGGGCTGCGGCGCGAATTCTGGACTCGCGTGCCGATGGCCAAGATGACCGAGGCCGAGTGGGAGGCGCTCTGCGACGGGTGCGGCAAGTGCTGCCTGAACAAGCTGGAGGACGCCGATACCGGCGAGGTCGCCCTCACCCGCGTTGCCTGCCGCCTGCTGGACGATGCCACCTGCCGCTGCACGCAATACGACATCCGCCATCAATTCGTGCCCGATTGTATCCGTCTGACCCCAGAGACGGTCGCGAAGCACATGTATTGGCTGCCCCGGACCTGCGCCTATCGGCTGGTCTACGAGGGGCGCGACCTGTTCGACTGGCATCCGCTGATCTCGGGCGACAGCCAGACGGTGCAGGAGGCCGGGGTTTCCGTGCAGGACCAGACGGTCAGCGAATTCGAAACCCCCGAGGACGAGTGGGAAGACCACATCATAGAGGAGCCGCTTTAGATGTTCTTTGCTTCCGACAATGGCGGACCGGCCCATCCTTCGGTGATCGAGGCCATCGCCAAGGCCAATGGGGGCTACACCAGCGCCTATGGGGCCGAGGCCGGCATGGACCGCGTCCGCAGCCGCCTGCGCGAGGTATTCGAGGCACCCGAGGCGGCGATTTACCTTGTCGCAACCGGAACGGCGGCCAATTCGATCGCGCTGGCCACCCTGTCGAATCCGTGGGACACCATCTTTTGCACGTCCATGGCCCATATCAACGAGGACGAGTGCAACGCGCCGGAGTTTTATTCCGGCGGGGCCAAGCTGACCCTTGTCGGGGACCAGGATGCCAAGATGTCGCCGGACGCCCTGCGCGCGGCCATCGCGGCCGAGGAAAGCCGTGGCGTGCATGGGGCGCAGCGCGGGCCTGTCTCGATCACCAATGCCACCGAGAAGGGCACGGTTTACAGCCCGTCCGAGATTTCCACGCTGACCGGCATCGCCCAAGACTTCGGGTTGAAGACTCATCTGGACGGCGCGCGCTTCGCCAATGCGCTGGTCAGCCAGGGCTGCACCCCGGCCGAGATGACCTGGAAGGCGGGCATCGACGTGGTCAGCTTCGGTGGCACCAAGAACGGTTTGATGGGCGTCGAGGCGGTGATCCTGTTCGACCCGGACAAGGCCTGGGAGTTCGAACTGCGCCGCAAGCGTGGCGCGCATCTCTTCTCCAAGCACCGCTTCCTGTCCGCCCAGATGGAGGCCTACCTAGCCGATGACCTGTGGCTCGATCTTGCCGCCCGCGCCAATGCCACCTGCGCGCGGCTCGCCGACGGGATGCGCGCGCATGACAGCGTCGAGTTCCTGCACGAACCGGCAGCAAACATCATCTTCGCCCGCTTCCCGCGCAAGCTGCACAAGAAACTGCTGGAGGCCGGGGCGCAGTATTACGTCTGGGATGGCGATGCCCACCAGGGCGACCCCGATGAACCCCTGACCGCGCGGCTGGTCTGCGACTGGTCCATCGGGACCGAAGGCGCAGAGGCCTTCCTGGCCGCGATGCGGGACTAGATCTTGCCGGCGAGATGCAGGTCGAGATCCTCCAGACGGTCCTGGCCCCAGAACAGCTCGTCGCCCACGACATAGGTTGGCGATCCGAAAACGCCGCGCGCCACGGCCTCTTCAAGGTTGGCGCCATAGGCCTCGGCCCCCATCAGGAGGCCACTGTCGGCGAGCCCCGGATCGAAACCGTTCTGTTCGAGTGCAGCACGGATCACCCCGTCGTCGGCCACGTCCTTTTCCTCGGCCCAGCAGGCGCGCAGGATCGCATGAACAAGCCCGCCGAGGTCACCGCCCCCGGCCTTCTGCGCGGCGATGATCGCATAGGATGATGGCGCGGGATTGGCCGGAAAGAACATCGGCTTGAGGTTCACGGGCAGATCCAGCCGCGCCGCGGTCCGCCGGATATCCTGCAGGCGATACGCCTGCCGGTTGGGGTGGCGTTCGCCCGGGGCCGTGCCGCCGGTGCGCGCGAAGAGGCCCATGATATCGAGCGGCTTGTAGGTGATCGTCGCGCCATGTTTTTCGGCGATCTGCTCCAACCGGTTGCCCGCCAGGTAGGTGAACGGCGAAATCGTGGTGAAGTAGTACTCAATCTGCGTCATTTGACCCTCCGGGCGGTCGGACATGTTTGCGGCACGGTAGACCCATGCTAAGCGGTGTCAACGTCACGAATCTGTCACCTCGGGGTCCTGCCACATGCCGAATATCGTCGAGCCGAAGCTCATCTCGGGCAATGCCAACATGCCGCTTGCCCAATCCGTCGCCCGCCGCATGTCCATGCATCGCGGCATCAATGTGGGTCTGGTCGACGCAAGGGTGGAACGGTTCAACGATGGCGAGATCTTCGTCGAGGTCTTCGAGAATGTGCGCGGCGAGGACATGTTCGTGATCCAGCCCACCTCGAACCCGGCCAACGACAACCTGATGGAACTGCTGATCATCTGCGACGCGCTGCGCCGGTCCTCGGCGGCGCGGATCACCGCCGTGATCCCCTATTTCGGCTATGCCCGCCAGGACCGCCGCACCAAGGCCCGCACGCCCATCAGTGCCAAGCTGGTGGCCAACATGCTGGTCGAGGCCGGGGTCGAGCGCATCCTGACGATGGACCTTCACGCCGCCCAGATCCAGGGCTTCTTCGATATCCCCGTCGACAACCTCTATGCCAGTCCGATCTTCGCGCTGGATATCCAGCACCATTTCAAGGGCGCCGATGACCTGATGGTTGTCAGCCCCGATGTCGGCGGCGTGGCGCGCGCCCGTGAACTGGCCCAGCGGGTGAACGCCCCCCTCTCGATCGTGGACAAGCGCCGCGAAAAGCCCGGCGAGGTGGCCGAGATGACCGTCATCGGCAACGTGAAGGGCAAGAAATGCATCATCGTCGATGACATCTGCGACACGGCCGGCACCCTTTGCAAGGCCGCCGAAGTGTTGCTGGAGCACGGGGCGACCGAGGTGCACTCCTATATCACCCACGGCGTGCTCTCGGGTCCGGCGGTCGAGCGGATCACCAATTCGGTGATGAAGTCGCTGGTCATCACAGATAGCATCCAGGCCACCAAAGCGGTGGTGGATTGCCCCAATATCCGCGTGGTGAAAACCGCCCCGATGTTCGCCCAGGCAATCCTGAACATCTGGAACGGCACCAGCGTGTCCTCGCTCTTCGATCACGAGACGCTGACGCCGATCTACGAGGGCATGTATTCCCACAGTTGATGCGTCAAGCCCGCCGCCACGGCGGTGTCAGTCAACGTCCCAGTCATCGGCATAGCGCAACTCTCCGATGGCCATCCAGTTGACGCGCATCCGGGCGATCTTGGTATCCCCCCAGGTGCTGCAGGTGATCATGAAGCCCTCCTCGGTGATCTCCTCGGCCTTTAGGTCGAGCCGCGCAAAGGCCTCGTTCGAGATGTCCCACATCGAGGGCGCCACCTGCACGGCGGGGGGCTGGCGGAAGCTCTCGGTGAAATCCACATGGGCGCGGGTGCGGCGCTCGCCCTCGCCGGCCCACATGACACCGTCGGTCTCGAAATCGGAAAACAGGACGAAATCCCCCTGTTCGACGCCGATCATATGATTGCGAAAGCGCTTCATGCCCTCCCCTTAGCCGCCGAATTTGGCAGGTTTACGCCGCAGTCCTGGCTTTTTCCGCCCGCCCCATGCGCCAAGCCAACGGCAGGATAGCGGCAATGAGCAGGGCCGCAAACAGGAAGGGGGCGCCCGGCAGATAGATGCCGGTCTCGGGCGCCACGAAAATCTGGAACAACAGGGTCATGAGGATCGGCGCGACGACAGCTGCGATCGAGCCGAGCGATGCGATGACCCCCTGGACCAGCCCCTGTCTGTCCTCGGCCACACGATTGGCGGCAATCGCCGTCAGGGTCGGCGGGGCGAGATCCGACAGCGACGCCAGCGCCAGGAAGATGACCAGCCCCAGGACCGATCCGGTAAACCCGAACCCGATGGCCCCCACTAGGGCCACGACCAGCGCCAGCATGATCGTGCCGTGTTCCCCGAAACGCCGGATCGCCTGTGGCATGATCACCCCCTGTACCAAAGCCACCAAAACCCCGTAGAGCGCCAGTGTCAGGCCTCGCAACAGGGCGTCCCACCCGAAGACCTCCTCGGTCCAGAAGGCCCAGAGCGCCGGGTAGACCATGTTGGCGAATTCGAAGACGAAGATGCAGATCAGCGGAATGGCCAGCCCCGGCACGCGGAAGGCGTCGCCGATGGCGCCAAAGGGGTTGATGTCGCGGCGCCCAAAGGGGCGACGGCGCTCCTTGGGCAGGGATTCGGGCAGGACGATCAGGCCGAAAACCACGTTGACGGCCGAGAGGGCCGCCGCCAGCCAGAACGGCGCGGTCACATGCACCGTTGCCGCCAGCCCCCCGATGGCCGGCCCCAGCACGAAGCCGATCCCGAAGGCCGCACCGATCAAGCCGAAACTGGCCGCCCGTTCGGTGGGCTTGGAGATGTCTGCGATATAGGCGGTCGCTGTGATATAAGTGGCCCCGGCCATGCCCGCCATGAGCCGCCCGATCAGCAACCAGGCGAAGGTGCCCGCCAGCGCCATGATCACGTAGTCCAGCGCCAGCAGGGCCATCGCGGCCAGCAGCACCGGCTTGCGCCCGATCGCATCCGACAGGCTGCCCACGGCGGGCGCGAACAGGAACTGCGCCCCGGCATAGGCGGCCATCAGCACCCCGCCCCAGACCGAGCCCTGCCCGGTATCGCCCGCGCCCACACGCATCATCAGGTCCGGCATGATCGGAAAGACCAGCCCGATGCCGATCGCGTCGATCAGCAGGGTCGCAAGGATGAAATAGAGCGCGGGCGTCTTCTGCATGGTTTTCTATCCGCCGGACTGCGCAGCAAGGCAAGTCCCCGCACACCCCTGCCGCACGAAAAAGGGCGCCCGAAGGCGCCCGATTTCTGAACCGTCAAACCCGGATTACAGGTTCGGCTGCTTCGGGCTCAACCCGATATGGCCCCCGATAGCGACCATGTCGGACAGAAGCTTGGCCGCATCGTCAACCGGGCCCGGCTCGTTCTTGAAGGTCTCTTTCGTCTTGTCGTAGGCGCTCTGGGCTTCCTCGACCAGACGCTCATAGACCTCCTGGGTCATCTCACCGCGCGGCAGGGCCTTTTCGGCCAATACCGTCACACCGCCGGGGGTGATCTCGGCGAAGCCGCCCGAGACCACGTAGTCATCCGTGCCGCCACCATGGGTGACGGTCAGGATGCCGGGGCGCAGCGTGGTGATGGTCGGGGCATGATCGGCCATGGCCGTCATGTCCCCGTCCGCACCCGGGATCTGGACCTCGGTTGCCTCAAGCTGCGCAAGGCGCCGCTCGGGGCTGACAAGGTCGAATTGAAGCGCGTTTGCCATGATGGCTGCTCCTTACGCCGCGTCCGCGGCCATTTTTTCGGCTTTGGCGATCACTTCGTCGATGCCGCCGACCATGTAGAAGGCGCCTTCGGGCAGGTGGTCGTATTCGCCGGCCACAACCGCCTTGAACGAGGCAATCGTGTCTTCCAGCGACACCTGGACACCGTCGGAACCGGTGAAGACCTTGGCCACGTCGAAAGGCTGCGAGAGGAAACGCTGGATCTTACGGGCACGGGCCACGGTCAGCTTGTCCTCTTCGCTCAGTTCATCCATGCCCAGAATCGCGATGATGTCCTGAAGCGACTTGTAACGCTGCAGGATACCCTGGACGTCACGGGCAACCTGGTAGTGCTCTTCCCCCACGATCTGCGGGTCCATCAGGCGCGAGTTCGAGTCGAGCGGGTCAACGGCCGGGTAGATGCCCAGCTCCGAGATCGCACGGTTCAGAACGGTGGTTGCGTCGAGGTGCGCAAAGGTCGTCGCCGGGGCCGGGTCGGTAAGGTCGTCCGCAGGCACGTAGACGGCCTGTATCGAGGTGATCGACCCGGACTTGGTGGAGGAAATGCGTTCCTGCATTGCGCCCATGTCGGTGGCCAGCGTCGGCTGGTAGCCCACGGCAGAGGGGATACGGCCGAGAAGCGCGGACACCTCGGAACCAGCCTGCGTGAAGCGGAAGATGTTGTCGACGAAGAACAGAACGTCGGTCCCGGAGGCATCGCGGAACTGTTCGGCCAGGGTCAGGCCGGTCAGCGCAACACGGGCACGGGCCCCCGGAGGCTCGTTCATCTGGCCGTAGACCAGGGCCACCTGCGACTCCTCGAGGTTGTCAGGCTTGATGACGTTGGATTCGATCATCTCGTGGTAGAGGTCGTTCCCCTCACGGGTCCGCTCACCAACACCGGCGAAAACCGAGTAGCCCGAGTGCACCTTGGCGATGTTGTTGATCAGTTCCATGATCAGAACCGTCTTGCCCACGCCGGCGCCGCCGAACAGGCCGATCTTGCCGCCCTTGGCGTAGGGGGCCAGCAGGTCGATGACCTTGATGCCGGTCACGAGGATTTCGGACTCGGTCGACTGTTCCTGGAATTCCGGGGCCGGCTGGTGGATGGCGCGGGTTTCCTTGGCCTTCACCGGACCTTTTTCGTCCACGGGCTCACCCACGACGTTCAGGATGCGGCCCAGGGTGGCGTCGCCCACGGGCACCGAGATCGGCGCGCCGGTGTCGGACACTTCCTGACCACGCACCAGACCTTCGGTCGCGTCCATCGCGATGGTCCGCACGGTGTTCTCACCGAGGTGCTGGGCGACCTCGAGAACCAGCGTCTTTCCGTTGTTGTCGGTGGTCAGCGAGTTCAGGATCGCCGGCAGGTGATCGTCGAACTGCACGTCCACGACGGCGCCAATCACCTGGGTGATCTTGCCTTTTGCATTTGCCATTGTCGTTTCTCCGGTTCTCTTAGAGCGCCTCGGCGCCCGAAATGATTTCAATCAGCTCATTGGTGATGACGGCCTGACGCGAGCGGTTGTACTCGATCGTCAGCTTGTCGATCATCTCGCCCGCGTTGCGGGTCGCGTTGTCCATGGCGCTCATCCGGGCGCCCTGTTCCGAGGCACCGTTTTCCAACAGCGCCGAGAAGATCGCGGTGGCCACACCCCGCGGCAGAAGATCGGCGAGGATCTCCTCTTCGCTGGGTTCGTAGTCGTACAGCGTACCGTCTTCGGCCTCGGTGCCCTCGGGCACCTCGAAGGGGATCACCTGCTGAGCAGTCGGCACCTGGGTGACGACGTTGACGAATTTCGAGAAGAAGATCGTCGCGACGTCGAACTCGCCCTCGTCGAAGCGGCCAAGGATGTCGCGGGCGATGTCCTGGGCGTTCTCATAGGCGACGTTCTTGACCTCGGTCAGGTCCACATGGCCGACGAAGAGATCGCCCAGGTCGCGCTTGAGCGCATCCCGGCCCTTCTTGCCGACGGTGAGGATCTTGACGGTCTTGCCCGCGGCCTTCAGCTCTTCGGCCTTGGACCGGGCCAGCTTGGCGATGTTGGCGTTGAAGCCACCACACAAGCCGCGCTCGGCGGTCATGACCACCAGAAGATGGGTCTGATCGCTGCCGGTGCCGCGCAGAAGGACGGGCGCGCTGTCGCTGTCGCCCACCCCGGCTGCCAGACCCGCCATCACCGAATTGAAACGCTCGGCATAGGGCCGCGACGCCTCGGCCGCATCCTGTGCCCGCCGCAGTTTCGCGGCGGCCACCATCTGCATGGCCTTGGTGATCTTGCGGGTCGACTTGACCGACTCGATCCTTGTTTTCAGGTCCTTGAGACTTGGCATAAGCCTTCGTCCTTTCCCTTTAGGTTCAAGTCAGATCAGGCGAAGTCCTTGGCGAACTCGTCGATCGCCGCCTTGACCTTCTCTTCGGCCTCGCCCTTGATCTTCTGGTCTTCGTTGGTGATGAAATCCAGAATGTCGGACCGCTTGGTGCGCAGGAAGTGCAGCAAGTCCTTTTCGAACCGGCCCACATCGGACACGTCCAGCTTGTCGAGGTAGCCGTTCACGCCGGCATAGATGACGCAGACGATTTCCGCGTTGGTCAGCGGCGAGTATTGCGGCTGCTTCATCAGTTCGGTCAGGCGGGCACCACGGTTCAGCAGCTGCTGGGTCGAGGCATCGAGGTCAGAACCGAACTGGGCGAAGGCCGCCATTTCACGGTACTGGGCCAGCGACAGCTTCACCGGGCCGGCAACCGAGGACATTGCCTTGGTCTGGGCCGAGGAGCCGACGCGCGACACCGAGAGGCCGGTGTTCACGGCGGGGCGGACGCCCTGGTAGAACAGTTCGGTTTCCAGGAAGATCTGGCCGTCGGTGATCGAGATCACGTTGGTCGGAATAAAGGCCGACACGTCGCCACCCTGGGTTTCGATGATCGGCAGCGCAGTGAGCGAGCCGGCGCCATTGTCCTCGTTCAGCTTGGCCGAACGCTCCAGCAGGCGCGAGTGAAGGTAGAACACGTCACCCGGGTAGGCTTCACGCCCCGGCGGGCGGCGCAGCAGCAGCGACATCTGGCGGTAGGCCACGGCCTGCTTGGACAGGTCATCGTAGATGATCAGCGCATGGCGGCCATTGTCGCGGAAATGCTCGGCCATGGCGGTGGCGGCATAGGGGGCCAGGAACTGCATCGGCGCGGGGTCGGAAGCGGTGGCGGCCACGACGATGGAGTATTCCAGCGCGTTGTTCTCTTCCAGCTTCTTCACCAGCTGGGCCACGGTGGACCGCTTCTGGCCGACAGCCACGTAGACGCAGTAGAGCTTCTTGCTCTCGTCGTCGCCGGCGGCGTCGTTATAGGCCTTCTGGTTCAGGATCGCGTCAAGCGCCACGGCGGTCTTGCCGGTCTGGCGGTCGCCGATGATCAGCTCTCGCTGGCCACGACCGATCGGGATCATAGAGTCGACGGCCTTGAGGCCGGTCGCCATCGGTTCGTGAACCGATTTACGCGGGATGATGCCCGGGGCCTTCACGTCGGCCTCGCTGCGGGTCTTGGTCTTGATCGGGCCCTTCCCGTCCAGCGGGTTGCCCAGACCGTCAACAACGCGACCCAGCAGCTCGTCACCGGTGGGCACGTCCACAATGGCGTTGGTCCGCTTGACGGTGTCGCCTTCCTTGATGGCCTGGTCCGAGCCGAAGATCACGACACCGACGTTGTCGTTTTCAAGGTTCAGGGCCATCCCGCGGATACCGCCGGGGAATTCGACCATTTCACCGGCCTGGATGTTGTCCAGACCATAGACACGGGCGATACCGTCACCCACCGAAAGCACGCGGCCAACTTCGGCCACTTCGGCCTCTTGGCCGAAATTCTTGATCTGGTCCTTGAGGATCGCAGAAATCTCTGCAGCTTGGATCGCCATTACCGGGCCTCTTTCATGGTGTTCTGAAGTGCAGCGAGCTTGGATTTGATCGAGGTGTCGATCATCTTCGAGCCCACTTTGACGACAAGACCGCCGATGAGGCTTTCATCGACGGTCGCATTAATCTTGACGTCCGAGCCGACACGCTCTTTCAGCGTCTTGGCCAGCTTGTCGGACTGGGTCTTGGTCAGCGCCTTGGCCGAAACGACATCGGCGGTCACCTCGCCCTTTTCCTCGGCCAGCATGGCGCGCAGGGCGACCAGCATCTGCGGCACGACGAACAGGCGGCGCTTGCTGGCCATAAGGGCCAAAGTGTTTGTCATGGTCGGCGACAACGACATCTTCTTGGCGACTGCGGTGATCGCCTTGCCCTGGTCGTCGCGCGAATGGATCGGCGAAGCGATCAGGTCGCGCAGGTCGTCACTGCCGGCAAGGGCGGCGGACAGGGCATCAATGTCGGTTTCGAGGGCCTTGAGCCCCTTGGCTTTGTCGTCCTTGCTCAGGTCAAAGACAGCGGTGGCATAGCGCGCGGCGATGCCGGATGAGATCGAAGCTGGTTCGGACACGTCCACCCTTCCGATTTCTTGGCCCGCACGGACCACCCGTCTTGACGTCGGGGGAAGTGAAGGCAGCGAGACTTGCCCAGGCGGGGTGCCGGGGCGCGAGATCAGGCCGGGATGTAGCAGAGGGTTTTTGGTGGGGCAACCTTCTTGCGCGGCTTTTCGAAGGCCTTGTCGCGCCCTTTTTCAAGGGCTTTGCCCCAGGTGCGACGCTTTGCACCATATCTAGGGGCCGGATTCGACCCCGATCCGGCACACAATTGTATACCGCACGAACGATTCCCTCCCTACCCGCCAGTGCGCCCGGACACACCCGCGGGCCGGGGCGCGCCTTCCAGGATGCGCAGGGGACGGCGCACGCGTTCCGCCAGGCCCGGCCCCGATGGCGCGATGACGTGTTTGCTGGCCTCGACCATCAAGACCCCGCCGGCCGCGAAGACCGGCAGATGCCGCCCGACACTCTCCATCACCTTGCCAAAGCGTCGCCAGGTCTTGCGCCGCGAGGGGGGCTGGTAGAGCGTGGACAACGACCGTTCCGGCACGAAGCCCTGGCCGCGCAACTGGCCTTCCAGCTGGCTGAGCGAATAGGGCCGCCCGTATCCGAACGGCGTCCGGTCCGACCGCGACCAGAGCCCGCCACGATTGGGCACGATGAAGACCACGCGCCCCCCCGGCCCCAGCACCCGGTAGCATTCGGCAAGCACCGCCGCCGGTTGATCCGAGGTTTCCAGTCCATGCAGCAGGACCAGCTTGTCGACGCTGCCGGTGGCCAACGGCCACAAATGATCCTCGCAAAGAACGCTGATATTGGGCTGCCCGGCAGGCCAGGGCATCACACCCTGCGGCCCCGGCATCAGGCCGATGACGCGGCGCGCCTCACCCAGGAAGGGCCGCAGCAGCGGAACCGCGAAGCCGAAGCCCACGACGTTCTGCCCCTTGGCCTCGGGCCAGAGGCGCTGCAACTCGCCGCGGATCACACCCTGCGCGGCGCGGCCCAGCGTGCTGCGGTAATAGAATTCCCGGATGTCATGCACGTCCAGATGCATTGCAGCGCCCGCTCGCCTCGGTCACACTCGCCCCGACCTTATCAATGAGCGGAGAAAAAGCCATGCCCCTGGAACTCGTCACCGTCCCGTGTCGGCAAGATAACTACGCCTTTCTCCTGCATGACGATGCCAGCGGCGAGACTCTCTTGGTGGACGCGCCCGAAACCGCCCCGATCCGCGCCGCGCTGACCAGTCGGGGCTGGACCCTGACCGATCTGCTGATCACCCATCACCATCATGACCATGTCGAAGGCGTCGCCGACCTGCGCGAGGGCGCCCGCGTCATCGGCGCAGCCGCCGATGCCCACCGCCTGCCGCCGCTGGATCTGGCCGTCGCCGAGGGCGACACCTTCACGACCTGCGGGGCCGGGGCGCATGTGTTCGACGTCTCAGGCCATACCGAGGGCCATATCGCGGTTCATGTGCCAGCGGCCACGGCGGTCTTCACCGCCGATAGCCTTATGGCCCTCGGCTGTGGCCGGCTGTTCGAGGGGACCGCGCCGCAGATGTGGGCCAGTCTGCTGAAACTGCGGGCGCTGCCCGATGACACCCTGGTCTGCTCGGGTCATGAATATACCGAAACGAACTACCGCTTCGCGCTGACCATCGACCCGGATAATCCTGCCTTGCAGGCCCGCGGCAAGGCCATCGCAGCGACCCGCGCAAAAGGGGAACCGACCGTGCCGTCGACCCTGGCCGAGGAAAAAGCGACCAATCCCTTTCTGCGCGCCGACGATCCCGGCCTGAAAACGACCCTCGGCATGGAGACTGCACCCGATGCGGATGTCTTTGCCGAAATCCGTGCCCGTCGGGACGTATTCCGGTGACGCAACGGCACGACAAGCCCGATTTGCGCCCATTCACGGCACAGGTGGCAGAAAGTGAAGGCGTCAAGGACACTTTTTGCTTGAAACCTGCGCCACGGAACCAAAACTTAACAACATGAGGCCACGGTCGGTAGCGGGGCCCTCCCCCGAACGACCCCCGACAGAGGAGCACGCAACGTGCCATCTTTTTCGACAACACTCGAGCAGTCCATCCATGCGGCGCTGGCGCTGGCCAATGCCCGGCGCCATGAACTGGCCACGCTGGAACATCTGCTGCTGGCCCTGATCGACGAACCGGATGCCGCGCGGGTCATGAAGGCCTGCTCGGTCGATCTGGACGAGCTGCGCAAGACACTCGAAGATTTCATCGAGGACGACCTGTCGACCCTCGTGACCGAGATCGAAGGGTCGGAGGCGGTGCCGACCGCCGCGTTCCAGCGCGTCATCCAGCGCGCCGCGATCCATGTGCAATCCTCTGGCCGGACCGAGGTGACGGGTGCCAACGTCCTGGTCGCGATCTTCGCCGAACGCGAATCCAACGCCGCCTATTTCCTGCAGGATCAGGACATGACCCGCTATGACGCGGTCAATTTCATCGCCCATGGCGTAGCCAAGGATCCGGCCTATGGCGAAAGCCGCCCGGTCACCGGCGCCGAACAGGTCGAGGAAGAGACCAGCCAGAGCACGACCGAGGACAACAAGGATGAATCGGCGCTGGCGAAATACTGCGTCGACCTGAACGCCAAGTCGCATGCCGGCGATGTCGATCCGCTGATCGGACGCGGCCACGAGGTTGAACGCTGCGTGCAGGTGCTGTGCCGCCGCCGCAAGAACAACCCGCTTCTTGTGGGCGATCCCGGCGTGGGCAAAACCGCCATCGCAGAGGGCCTGGCCCGCAAGATCGTCAACAAGGAAGTCCCCGAGGTTCTTCAGGGCGCCACGATCTATTCGCTCGACATGGGCGCATTGCTGGCGGGCACCCGCTATCGTGGCGATTTCGAAGAACGGCTGAAAGCCGTGGTATCGGAACTGGAAGAGCATCCCGACGCGGTGCTTTTCATCGACGAAATCCACACGGTGATCGGCGCCGGTGCCACGAGCGGTGGCGCCATGGATGCCTCGAACCTGCTCAAGCCCGCGCTGCAGGGCGGCAAGCTGCGCTGCATGGGCTCGACCACCTACAAGGAATTCCGCCAGCACTTCGAAAAGGACCGCGCGCTGTCGCGCCGGTTCCAGAAGATCGACGTCACCGAACCCTCGGTCGAGGACACGGTGAAAATTCTGCAGGGCCTGAAGCCCTATTTCGAGGATCACCATTCGATCCGCTATACCCATGACGCGATCAAGACCGCCGTGGAACTGTCCGCGCGCTACATCAACGACCGCAAACTGCCCGACAAGGCCATCGACGTGATCGACGAGGCCGGCGCGGCGCAGCATCTTGTGGCGGAAAGCAAGCGGCGCAAGACGATCGGCCCCAAGGAAATCGAAGCCGTCGTCGCCAAGATCGCCCGCATCCCACCCAAGAACGTGTCGAAATCCGATGCCGAAGTGCTCAAGGACCTCGAAAGCTCGCTCAAGCGGGTGGTCTTCGGGCAGGACAAGGCGATCGAGGCGCTGTCCAGCGCCATCAAGCTGGCCCGCGCGGGTCTGCGAGAACCGGAAAAGCCCATCGGCAATTACCTGTTTGCAGGCCCCACCGGTGTCGGCAAGACCGAGGTCGCCAAGCAACTGGCCGATACGCTGGGCGTGGAATTGCTGCGCTTCGACATGTCCGAATACATGGAGAAACACGCGGTCAGCCGCCTGATCGGCGCGCCTCCGGGCTATGTCGGCTTCGATCAGGGCGGTCTGCTGACCGACGGGGTCGACCAGAACCCGCATTGCGTGCTGCTGCTGGACGAGATCGAGAAGGCGCATCCGGATGTCTACAACATCCTGTTGCAGGTCATGGACCATGGCCAGTTGACCGACCATAACGGCCGCACCACGGATTTCCGCAACGTGATCCTGATCATGACCTCGAATGCCGGGGCCGCCGAACAGGCGAAAGAGGCGATCGGCTTCGGCCGCGACCGCCGCGAGGGCGAGGATCAGGCCGCGATCGAACGCACCTTCACGCCGGAATTCCGCAACCGGCTCGACTCGGTCATTTCCTTCGGCGCCCTGCCGAAAGAGGTGATCCTGCAAGTGGTCGAGAAGTTCGTGCTGCAGCTTGAGGCGCAGCTGATGGATCGCAACGTGTCCATCGAGCTGACGCCGAAAGCCGCCGAATGGCTGGCCGACAAGGGCTATGATGACAAGATGGGCGCGCGCCCGCTGGGCCGCGTGATCCAGGAACACATCAAGAAGCCGCTGGCCGAAGAGCTGCTGTTCGGCAAGCTGTCAAAGGGCGGGCTGGTCAAGGTCGGGGTCAAGAAAGGCGAACTGGACCTGCAATTCGAGCCGCCCCAGAACCCGCGCCTGAGCGGCAACAAGCCACCGCTGCTGACCGCGGACTAGGGCGCGACATACCAGATGCGAAACAGGGGGCGGCCATTCGGTCGCCCCGTGTCGTTTCACGGGATTTTCGTTTCGCTGGAGTGGTCGGCCTTGGCCGGATGACCCTGCCCCGTTCTAGGGGCGCAAACGTGGCGCCGGCCCCAACGGCAGCGGCCCCAGCCGCGCCCGGCCCTGTTCCATCACCAATGTGACGGTCAGCGTCTCGGGGATTTGCGGCGTCTCGTCCAGCTGTTCCCCCATATTGGCAAGCGTCACGTCGAACCCTTCCTCTACCAGGCCCGCCCGGGCCGCCATGTCCAGGGCCTCCCGCCAGCCGGTGATCGACAGGGTCAGGCTGCCCTGCGCGACCCCCGCCGCATCCGCCGTGACCTCGCCGATCCCGGAGAGCGCGATATCGCCCCACTGCGCGCCGAATTCCCGCAGGGTCAGCGCTTCGGCCGCCACGGGCGTTTCGGCCCCGGCGAACCGGTCCAACGGTTGGTCGAGCCGCGCGGTCGCATCCATCCGCACCTGCCCGATCAGCGGCGGCAGGTCTCCTTCCGGGTCCAGTTCCGCCCTGAGCGGTGCGGGCAGGGAAATGCTCTGCGCCTCGAAGAACAGATCGTATCCATTGGCAAGATCCGGGGCCGAGCGCATCGCGGCCAACAGACGCGCCGCCGCCAGTTCCGCCTCGTCCTGCGCCCAGCTCAGGCGAGGGGCGTCCACCTCCAGCGTGGCGCGATCGAAACTCAGCGCCGTATTGGGCCGGACCCGCGCGCTGGCCCGCATTCTTTCGCTCGCCAGACGCATCTCCTGCCCACCGGCGACAAGGGTCTGGCTGTCGGGCCAGACCGCGATCACCTCGTTGGGGCGATAGGACAGGGCAAACACCTGGAACCAAGGCGCCTGCCAGGCCAGGCCCGAAGCGCGGTCCTCGATGCGCAGGGCATCGAAAGTCGTGTCGAACCGCGAGGGAAAGCCGGTGGTCCTCCAGCCCTCATGACTGATCTCGACCCGACCGGCCGCCTCGGCCTGGGCCAGCGCCGTCGCGATTCCATCTTCCACCGCGCCACGCGTATAGAACCAGTAGCCCCCGTAGATCGCGGCCATGACCGCCACGATGATCGTCAGCCAGCGCATCGCCTCTGCCCTTTCACCTCGCCTCGGCTTGGTGTTTACAGGGGCGGGGCAACAAGGGCCAGAGACCAGATCATGTGGGTATTCGGATACGGATCGCTGCTGTGGAACCCGGGCTTTCAGCCGGTGGACCACGCCACCGCCGTGCTGGCGGATTACCATCGCAGCTTCTGCATGCTGTCGATCCACCATCGCGGCACCGAAGGCGACCCCGGCCTCGTGCTGGCACTGGATCATGCGCCCGGCGCGCAATGCACCGGCGTCGCACTCCAGGCCGCCGAACACGAGGCCGACGACGTGCTGGCCTACCTGCGCGAGCGCGAACTGGTCTCGGCCGCCTATGTCGAACGCCACGTGCCGCTGCGGCTTGCTGACGGGCGTGAGATCGAGGCGTTGGCCTATGTCATCGACCCCGACCACCGGCAATATGTGAACTTTCCCCTGGAAACACAGGCGCGCATGATTGCCCGTGCCGTCGGCGGGCGCGGCCCGAATACCGAATACCTGTTCAACACCCACGACCATCTGCGCGAAATGGGTATCCTTGACCCGGACATGGACTGGCTGGCCACCCGCGTGCGCGAGATCACCCAATAGCCCTTTTTCATTTGGGTTTTGCCGCCTGACCGCCTATGGTTCGGGCAATGAACAAGACCGGTGCTTTTGATGGCGACACGGGAAGCTGAGGCCGAGCCACATTTCTCTCAACCTGTGCGGCAGATCATCTCGATGCTGATCGTGCTCGGGCTGGTCGCTGCAGGGGCGGTATTCGCCTATCCGCGGGTCGCGGGCGTGTTCCTGGCCAACCCCTACCTCAACGGCTTCATCGGGCTGGTCTTCGTGATCGGCGTGCTGTCCTGCTTCGGGCAGGTCTACCAGCTGATCGGGTCGGTGCGCTGGATCGAGGGGTTCGCCCTGCAGCGCCCCGGTCATGAAATCATCCGCGCCCCGCAATTGCTTGCCCCTCTGGCGACGCTGCTGCGGTCGCGGGGGGCGCGCATGCAGTTGTCCTCGACTTCGGCCCGCTCGATCCTCGATTCCGTGGCGCAGCGTATCGACGAAGATCGCGAGATCACGCGCTATATCGTCAACACGCTGATCTTTCTGGGCCTTCTGGGCACCTTCTACGGGCTGGCCACCACGGTGCCGGCCCTCGTCGAAACGATCCGTTCGCTCAACCCCGAAGACGGCGAAAGCGGCGTCGACATCTTCACCCGCCTGCAGCGCGGGTTGGAAAGCCAGCTTGGCGGCATGGGCGTTGCCTTTGCATCGTCCCTGCTGGGTCTGGCGGGGTCTTTGGTTGTGGGCCTGCTGGAGCTTTTCGCCAGTCACGGACAGAACCGTTTCTACCGCGAGCTGGAGGAATGGGTGTCCTCGATCACCCGCGTCGGGCTGGCCGGCGACGAAGGTGGCGAGTCCGGCGCCATGGCACAGGTGGTCGACCAGATGGCTGAACAGATGGAAGGCTTGCAGGTGATGCTGGCCCGCACCGAGGAAGGCCGGGCGCAGGTGGACGACAGGTTGCAGATGCTTGCCGGGTCGGTCGAACGCCTGGCAGAGCGGCTGGACCAGGACGACACGGCCGGGCAGCTGGCCCGTATCGCCGAAAGCCAGCAGGCCCTTGTCGAGGCCCTGAAGGACACTGGCATGGAGGGCATAGATCCCGAAAGCCGGATGCGCCTGCGCTCGATCGACGTCGGGCTGATGCGCATCCTCGAAGAGATGTCCGCCGGCCGGCAGGAGGTCGTGCAGGATCTGCGCGCAGAGGTCGGCGCCCTGTCGAAGATCCTGCGCCAGGCTCAGAAACGCGCGGCGCGTCAGAACCAGACCGACGGAGGGTCCTGACCCATGGCCCTCAGCCGCAGGACCGGGGCCCGGTTCCAGGCGTCGATATGGCCCGGCTTCGTGGATGCCATGACCGGCCTGCTGCTGGTGCTGATGTTCGTTCTGACCATCTTCATGGTGATCCAGTTCGCCCTGCGCGAAACCATCTCCGGACAGGAAGATCGCCTGTCGGAACTGTCCGACGAGATCGCCTCGCTCACGGCCGCCCTGGGCACGGAACAGGATCGGTCGGCGGCTTTGGGGCGGCAGGTCGGGTCACTGTCCGGTGAATTGGGGCAGGTGCAAGTGCAGCTTTCCGATGCGCGCAGCGAAATCGCGGCACAAAACAGCCTGATCGCCGAACTGACGGAAGAGCGCGACGCCCAGTCCGACGCCCTCGCCGAGGCGCGATCCCGGATCACCGGGTTCGAGGCGCAGGTGGCAGGCCTTTTGGCCCAGCGGCGCGACAACGAGGCGACCATCGCCGAGCTGGAAGACACCCGCGACACGCTGGTCTCGGAAACCGAGGCGCTGAACCTTGCCATCGCACAGGCCCGCGACGAGATCGACGCGCAGGAGGAAGCCGCGCGTCTGGCCGCTGCCCGGCGCGAGGCGCTGGAGGCGCTGGTCGCCGATCTGGAAGACGAGGCCGAGGCCTCGGAGGCGCGCATCTCGGAACTCGAACAGGCCCGGCTGGCCGATGCCGCCGCCGCCGAAGCCCTGCGCGAGCGGCTGCAAAACGCCGATGCGGAGCTGACCGCGATGACGCTCGCCCTGGAAGAACAGCGCCGGAAGGCCGAGGAAACGCTGACGCTGCTGGCTGCCGCCGAGGCCGCGCGCGACGCGCTGGACCAGAACCTTGCCACCGCCCTTCTGGCGCGGCAACAGGCAGAGGCAGCCCTGGAAGAGGCCGAAGGTGAAAGCCTTGCCCTTGAAAACCGATTGGCCGCGGCCCTGTCACAGCTTGAAGGGGCCGAGACGGCGCTGGCGGAGACCGAGGCGCAACTGGCACAGGCTCAAGCCAGCCGCGAGGAGATCGCGGCGCGGCTGACTGCGGCCCTCGCCTCACAGGATCAGACCGAAGACGACCTCGACGCCGCACGGGCGGCACTGCAGAACGCGCTGGACCAGAAGGAAACCGACCTGGCCCGCATCGAGGAGCGGCTCGCCGCGGCCGTTCTGGCCCGTCAGCAGGCCGAGACCGACCGGCAGGATTTGCAGGACCGCCTGGCAGAGGCGCTGCTGGCGGCGCAGGAAGCAGAGGCCGAGGCGAGCGAGGTGCAAGCGGAACGCGCCAGCCTCGAAGACCGGCTGGCCGATGCAATGGCCGCGCTGGCCGAGGCGCAGGCCGAGGCCGGGCAGGAAGCGACCGAAGCAGAGCGGCAGGCCGCGCTTCTGGCGCAGGCCAATGCCGCCCTGGCCGAGGAAGAGGCCCTGTCGGCGGAAAGCCAACGCCGCGTTGCCGCGCTCAACGAACAGGTCGCCGCCCTGCGCAATGAGTTGGGCCGGCTTCAGAACCTGCTGAACATCGCCGAGGACGCCGATGCCGAGGCCAACCTGCAGATCGAGACCCTGACGCAAGACCTCAACAGCGCGGTCATCCGCGCCCTGGCTGCCGAGCGCCGCGCCCGCGCGCTGGAACAGGCAGAGGCCGAACGGCTGGCCGCCGAAGCCGAGGAACTGGAACGGTTCCGGTCCGATTTCTTCGGGCAGGTGCGGCAGGTCATCGAGGGGCGCGAGGGCGTGCGGATCGAGGGCGACCGCTTCGTGTTTTCCTCCGAGGTGCTGTTCGAGCCGGGCGAGGCCGACCTTTCCGAGGCCGGCCAGCGAGAGATCGCCGGGGTGGCGGGCCTGCTCAATGATATCGCCTCCGAGATCCCGCCCGAGATCGACTGGATCATCCGTGTGGACGGTCATACCGACAATGTGCCGCTGTCGGGCCAGGGCGAATATGCCGACAACTGGGAACTCAGCCAGGCCCGCGCCCTGTCGGTCGTGCGCTACATGACCAATTCCCTGGGCCTTTCACCCGCGCGGCTGGCCGCGAACGGGTTCGGCCAATACCAGCCCATCGCCGAGGGTGACAGTGATGAGGCCCGCGCCCAGAACCGCCGGATCGAGCTGAAACTGACCGAGCGCTAGCCCTTGCGCACCGGAACGCGCCCGAAATCCGGGGCCTCGGTATCCTGACCGGCTTCGATGATGCCGCGACGGATGGCACGGGTGCGCGTGAAGTAATCGTGCAGCATGTCCCCGTCGCCCTGCCGGATCGCCCGTTGCAGGGCAAACAGTTCCTCGGTGAACCGCCCGAGGATTTCCAACGTCGCATCCTTGTTGGTCAGGAACACATCGCGCCACATGGTCGGGTCGCTGGCCGCGATGCGGGTGAAATCCCGGAACCCGGCGGCGGAATACTTGATGACCTCGCTGTCGGTGACGCGGCGCAGGTCGTCGGCCACACCCACCATCGTGTAAGCGATCAGGTGCGGGGTATGCGAGGTGACCGCCAAGACAAGGTCATGATGATCGGCGTCCATCTCGTCCGTGTTCGACCCCAAGCCCTGCCAGAACCGGTGAAGCCGCGCCGTTGCCTCGGCTTCGGCTCCGTCGGGGACGAGAATGCACCAGCGGTTGTCGAAAAGTTCGGCAAAGCCGGATCGCGGCCCGGATTGTTCGGTGCCCGCCAGTGGGTGGGCGGGCACGAAATGCACGCCCCCGGGCAGGTGGGGCGTGACGGCCTCGATCACCGCCCGCTTGACCGAGCCGACATCGCTGACCGTGGCCCCGGGTTTCAAGACCGGGCCGATCTCTTCCATGACGGCCGCCATGGCGCCCACCGGCACGCAAAGCACGACAAGATCGGCATCTTCGACCGCCTCGGCGGCGCTGTCGCAAACCCTGTCACAAAGGCCGATCTCTCGTGCCGTTTCCCGCGTCTCGGCGGACCGCGCATAGCCTGTCACCTCGACCGCCAACCCGGCCCGCTTGATTCCCCAGAACATCGACGAGGCGATCAGCCCCAGCCCGATCAGCGCGACTTTCTGGTATTCCTGCGCCATCACTCGCCCTTTCGCCAATCGGTCAGCGCCGCGATCACACGGCCGGTCTGGTCTTCGTCGCCCACGGTAATCCGCAGCCCTTCCGGAAAGCCATAGCCGGTGACACGGCGCACGATGATACCCGCGTCCAGCAGCGCCTGATGGGCCCGGCCAGCCTCGGCCTCGTCCGCGAAACGGGCCAGCACGAAATTCGTGTGGCTGTCGTCACAGGCAATCCCAAGCTGTCGCAAGGCACCGGCCAGCCGCGCGCGCTGATCCGCGTTCAGCGCAACGCAGCGCGCCGCCCAGTCAGGATCGCGCAACGCCGCCTCGGCGGCGGCCAGTTGCACACCGGACAGGTTGAAGGGCTGACGGATGCGGGTCATCACGTCGATCAGGGCTTTGGGGCCGTAGCCAAAGCCGATCCGCAGACCGCCCAGCCCGTAGAGCTTGGAAAAGGTTCGTGTCATGATCACATTGTCCCGCGCCCGCACGAGCGCTTCGCCCCCGTCGTGATCCCCGGCATATTCGATATAGGCGCAGTCAAGAACAAGGATCACATGACCCGGCAGCCCGTCCGCCAGCCGGGTCAGATCCTCGGTGGGCAGGATCGTGCCCGTGGGGTTGCCGGGATTGGTCAGCATCACCACGCGGGTCCGGTCGGTCACAGCCGCCAGAATGGCGTCGATATCAACGACCCGGTCCCGCTCGGCCACCTTTACCGGCGTCGCCCCGGCCATGTGCGCCAGGATCGGATACATCGAGAAACCGTGTTCGGTATGGATGATCTCGTCGCCCGGGCCGGTGAAGGCCTGGCAGATGAATTGCAGCACCTCGTCCGATCCGACACCGCAGATCACGCGCTCGGCGTCCAGCCCATGCACATCGGCGATGGCGGCGCGCAGGGCGGCATGATCGGTCGGCGGGTAGAGATGCGCCGCGCGGGCGGCTTCGGTGATGGCCTCGATGGCGGCCGGCGGCGGGCCGAGCGGGTTCTCGTTCGAGGACAGCTTGAGCACATCCTTGCGCCCGGCAATGGCAGATTGCCCCCCGACATAGAGGTCGATCTCCATGATCCCTGGCTGCGGCGATATCTGGGTCATCCCGTGTCTCCTTGCCGGGTGTTCTAGCGCCGGGGCACGGCGGCGACCACCCGCAAATGAAAAGGGCTGCGGCGGTTCCCCGTCGCAGCCCCTGGCACATATCCTGATCGGATCAGTTCTGTGCGTAGTATTCGATGACGAGGTTCGGTTCCATCATGACCGGATAGGGCACGTCCGACAGGCCGGGGGTGCGCACAAAGGTCGCGGTCAGCTTGGAATGGTCCGCGTCGATATAGTCCGGAACGTCACGTTCAGGCAGCTGCGTGGCCTCAAGGACAAAGGCCAGCTGCTTGGACCGGTCCCGCACCTCGATCACGTCGCCTTCCTTGACGCGGTAGGATGGGATGTTGACCTTCTTGCCATTCACGCGGACATGGCCGTGGTTCACGAACTGGCGGGCCGCGAAGATGGTCGCAACGAACTTGGCGCGGTAAACGACCGCGTCCAGGCGGCGTTCCAGCAGACCGATCAGCTGTTCGCCGGTGTCGCCACGCAGGCGCTCGGCCTCGGCAAAGATGCGGCGAAACTGCTTTTCGGTCAGGTCGCCGTAGTAGCCCTTCAGCTTCTGCTTGGCGCGCAGCTGCAGGCCGAAGTCGGACATCTTGCCCTTGCGGCGCTGGCCGTGCTGGCCGGGGCCATATTCGCGACGGTTGACGGGGGATTTCGGACGGCCCCAGATGTTTTCGCCCATCCGGCGGTCGATTTTGTACTTGGCAGACGTGCGTTTGGTCACGGCTGATCTCCTTCGTTCAGGTTTCGAAGGGCGTTGTCCTCCTTCCCGGTATTTGCCGGGACGACAGGTTTCCCCTTGCGGGGTCCACCAACACCAATGAGCGCGCCGGATACGCGGGCACGGGGATGCTGTCAACACCTATTGCGTTGGATCAGGCGACCAGGTCGTGCCGCAGGATCGCCGCCTCGGTCCGCGACACGACACGGCGCGCATAGGGCCCGTAGGCATTCACGTCGCGCGCCAGTTCCGGCACCTGCGCCAAGAGGCGCGAACGGTCGTCGTCGCCAAGGGTTTCCAACCCGGCCGAGGCGGGATGAAAGCTCTCGTTCTCGACACCGTTTGCAAAAACGATCTCGTGACCGGGCAGCAGCATATGGTGATACACCACCTCGCGCACGCTGCGATCCACGATGATACTGTGATCATTGACCAGATCGCGCGCCGCGACCAGCACTTCGTCGGTGGCAAAAAGGCTGCGTGCCGCGGCGCCCTTGACCATCACACGGTGGTCCGGCGACACGAGCAGCCCCGGATCGGGGACATCGGCGCCAAGTGCCCCCCGCTGCAACCGGATCGGCGCGAGGTCCGGCATCACGTAGAGCCGCGCGCCGGTGATCCGGCGTTGGCCGGTCCAAAGCACCTCCTGGCAGCCATTGTCCTTGGTCTGCACCTTGCAGCCTTCGCCGATCTGCTCGATCGGCAGGGGACCGTTCTCGGTCTGGATCATCGTGCCGGGGGTAAAGCAGATGACGCCGCCCGGCGCTTCGGCCTGGTCGCGTGCGTCGAGGTCGAGCGTGTGGTTGACCACCCAAAGATCCGTATGACGTGGGGGCGGATCGCCGAGGAACATGCACCAAAGGGCCGAGCGGGTCTCGCCCTCGATCAATGTGACGGTCCAGGTCTCGCGACCGTCGGTGACGGTGAACGCGCGGTCCGCCGTCGTCGGGGTCACCTCGACCTGGTCGAGTTTACTCGTGTTGATTTCAACCGCCTTCAGCAACCGACGCACGCTCATAGCCGCGCGCCGGCGCAGGTCCGCCTCTCCCTCGGCCTCGCCAAGGGGCAGGATATCCGCCGGTCCATCGACCCGTACCGCTTCGCCCGTCCAGGACCAGGTCGTGCCCACGCCAAGCTGTTCAAGCGGGGCGGACCAGAACCCATCCAGTTCCGTCTGCGACCAGGAAATGACGAACGCGCCACGCAAGCCCGTTTTCATGCCTGTCTTCTGCCTCTTGTTTCGCCCCGCCTCTGCGTGCGGGTTCTGTGGACAGGGTTAACAGAGCTGATTCGCGTGGATCAAGACACTTCAAGGGTGGCGAGCAACTATTTCGGAAAGCGTTGAAAATCGGACTCGGTGTCAGAATTTGAAATTCAGCTTGATGGAGCCAACGACCTGCCCTTCGGGCTGGCCGACATATTCCTCCGACAGGTAGGTGGCGCCGTAGAAAAAAGTGACATCCTTGCCGCCCTGCCAATGGCTACCGAGCCGCAGGCGCCACCGGCTGTCGCGGGTCTGTGTGCCGAAACCGGCGGGGAACAGCATGCTGTCCCCGACCAAGGCGACATCCGCCCCGGCAACCCATTCCCAGCCGCCACGGTCCTGGGTGACCGCCCGGTAGCGCTGTCCAGTGGTGGGATCGCGCAGGTCCAGCGCCCCGTCGCCCAGTTCGCCGAGCCGAAAATCGACACCGACGCGCACCAGGTCTTCGAGGCCGTATTGCGCCTCGATGAAGGGGCGCGCCTCGGTTCGGGCGGAAAGGGCCACCGGATAGCCCAGTTCGACTGTTGCCGTGGGATGGATGCCATCCGGCACCTGGTTGGCGATGACGGACGGTGACGGGCGCGGCTGGTTCACCAGGTCGTGGAACCAGTCCTGCGCGTCCGTCCATCCCGTCTGCGGACCGGTCGCGATAATATCGACACCCATGCTGGCCTCGACACCGTGCCGCGCCCAATGGGTATGCAGCCCGACACTCAGCATCCCGGCATAGGCGCGGTCGTCCGATTGCGGCCCGTTCAGGGCGCGCGGCGCGATAATCTCGCCGCGCAGCCGGTATTCGAGGATCTGCCCGGCCCGGCCCGGCAAATCCCCTGACCAACCCGGCCCCCGCACCAGCGACACACCGTAGGACGAACTGCGCCAGCGGTCTTTGCCGTCGCCCAGAAAGTCATTGTTCAGGATGCGGCCCCAGCCGAGCGTCTCTCGCTCCTGCGCGGCGGCAGGAAGGGACAGCGCAAGCAAAAGCGCAGCGGAAACAAGAAACTCGCGTGGCGTCATTGTCAGGTCGATTCCCCAAAATGTGCGCCCCCACGCCGGTCTTCTATACGACTGAACCGTCCCGGCATGCGACCCCCCATACGCAAAAAACCCCGGTGGTGCCGACACGGCACACCGGGGGCTGCTGTGTCAGAGTCGCATGCGGACAAGCAAAGGTTACTCGGCCTCGTCCATCTTGACGGCATTGACCTGGATGTAACCGGCTTCGCCCAACCGGTCATAGAGCTCGATCTGTGTTTCAAGGAAGTCGATATGGCCCTCTTCATCAGCCATGAGTTCCTCGAAAAGTTTCATGGTCACGTAATCGCCCACGGAATTGCAGTGATCCCGCGCCTCTTTGTAGAGCGCGCGCCTCGTGTTCGGCGGCCAGGTCACAATCCAGCGTCTCTCGCGGGGACTGGCCAATGCGCAGCGGGTCGAGTTTCTGCAGGTTCGGATGGCCGCCGAGGAAGA
Organism: Salibaculum griseiflavum; assembly: GCF_003129565.1. Taxonomy (GTDB): domain Bacteria; phylum Pseudomonadota; class Alphaproteobacteria; order Rhodobacterales; family Rhodobacteraceae; genus Salibaculum; species Salibaculum griseiflavum. Next base: position 182,701 of record NZ_QETF01000004.1, on the reverse strand, counting down.
TGATCCGGTCGATCAGCTTGTCCGCATGGTGCATTTCCTCGATGCTTTCCTCGCGGCTTTTCGCGGCCATGTGCGACAGGCCCCAGTCTTCCTGCATGCGGTAGTGCAGCCAATACTGGCTGACAGCGGTCAGTTCGCTGCGCAATGCACGGTTGAGGTATTCAATGACCTTTTCGTCGCCTTTCATGGGGTGTCCTTCTCTTGCTGTTCGGGCGAGGAATCGCCCGCCTTGGGATAGAGACTAAGGCAGATACGGAGTGACTCAATCCCGACCGGTCGCGGCAGCGCCCTTGCGCAGACCGGTCAGTTCTGCCGGAATTTCCAGCGCGGCGCTGCTGCGCATGGTTGCAAGGAACAACGGCATGCAGCTGCCACAGTCCGCTGCCTTGCCAAGGGCCCGATAGATTTTGCCCGGTGTGATCAGGGTATCCGTGTCCGAGCGCCGCATCCAGTCGATAGCGGCATGGATGTCGCTGTCCGTGATGTTCTGGCAGTGGCAGATGATCATGATTTCAGGCCGTCCCGGTCATTGCCCGGCCACCGCTCTTCGGCGAGCCGCCAGGCGAGTTGGTTGATGATCTGTTCGTCTTCGCAGGCAACCAGCCCCCATCTTCACCAAGCAGAACCATTGCCTCCATACGGCGCCATGCGAGGTGTTTCTTTTGCAAGCTGACCTTGTCGGTCATCGGGGCCTCCTGCCATGCCGCCCCCCGATCGAAGGAGCGAAATTAGACAAAGCATTTCACTCAGGATTTAATCTGACTGATTGTGTCGGAAATGTCGAGTCCGGAATGTGGCCAAGACTGCGACAGGCGCGCGCAGTGGGGCAAAGCGTGCCAGGGGCCAAGTTCCGTCGATGTGGTGGACAGGCATTTCTCCGACTGGACAGGGCGCATGAATCCTGCGATCAATTTCATGATGGTGTCCGGGTCGAGAAGCCCGGACTGAAAAGGGAACACGGTGCGGGCGACCCGCCCCATTCCGTGACTGCCCCCGCAACTGTGAGCGGCGAGCGACCCCGATGAACGCCACTGGGCCCCGAGAGGCCCGGGAAGGTTCGGGAAAGCAGCGACCCGCAAGTCAGGAGACCTGCCATCTCCGGCGCGCGAACCGCGTGCCGCAGTCACCTTGAACCCGGGCGGGGTGCCCTGGGAACGGAGAGACGACAGATGGACCGATCCGGCCCTGAGACATCGCCGTTGCCCCTGACGCCCGCTCCCTTGCGCGGAGGGCGCGATGCTACTGGACCACACGATTTCCCAACTCGATACCGGCCCGATGCCGCCCGACAGGGCGCGCCAGATGGGCCAGCTTGGCTACATGCAATGGATCGCCGGCCTGCCCGGTGAGGCCGACTACACACGTGCGGCCCGGCACGCGCTGGCCCGGGCGGCCGATTTCCGAACCTGTTCCCCCGCGGTCGAGGCCTTTTGCCAACTGGTCGAGGCCTCGCTGACCACGCCCCTTGCGCCGTTGCCCCTGTCCATGCCGCCCGCCCGGCGGCGCGGCGGCGCGCGGGCGCGGCGCGTTGACCGGCTCTGGACCTGCCCCGCACCGCCGGACCGAAAGGGCCGTCGATGAGGACCTTTCCCCCCGAACGCATCGTCTGCCTGACAGAGGAAACGGTCGAAACGCTGTATCTTCTGGGTGAAGAGGCGCGGATCGTCGGGGTGACGGGCTATGCCGTGCGCCCCAAAAGGGTGCGGCGCGAAAAACCGCGCGTCGCTGCCTTCACCTCGGCCGATATTCCGAAAATCCTCGCCCTGGACCCGGATCTGGTGCTCACCTTCTCGGACCTGCAGGCCGATATCGCCGCGGCCTTGCTGCGCGAGGGCGTGGCCGTGATGGGCTACAACCAACGCGATATCGACGGGATTTTCGCCATGATCCGGCACCTCGGCGCGACCGTCGGCCAGCCCCGCAAGGCGGCCCGGCTGGTCGATCATTACCAGCGGCGGCTGGCGCAAGTGGCCGCGCGGGCCGAGGGCCGCCCGCGCCCGAGGGTCTATTTCGAGGAATGGGACGAGCCGATGATCACGGGGATCGGGTGGGTTTCGGAACTGATCGAGATTGCCGGCGGGCAAGAGGCCTTCCCCGAACTTGCCGGCAAGGACAAGGCCCGCGACCGGATCGTCAGCGACGCCGATGTGATCGCGGCCGAACCTGACGTGATCCTCGCCTCATGGTGCGGCAAGAAGGTGCGCCCCGAAAAGATCGCCGCCCGCCCCGGCTGGAACAGAATACCGGCCGTGAGCACGGGCCGCATCCACGAGATCAAGTCGCCGCTGATCCTGCAACCTGGGCCGGCCGCCCTGACCGACGGCCTTGACGCGATCGTCGCGGCCCTGTCAGCCGGCGACACAGGCCGCCGAACGGACTAGCCGCACTTGGAATAGCCGCAGGCGGCGCAGGTCATGCAGCCTTCGATCATGCGCATGTCGTAGCTGCCGCAGGACGAACAGGCCTTCTTGGGCGTCATGTTGACCGCCTCCGCCTGCGGATCGGATTTCAGGCCCATGCCTTCGCCTGCGAGGAAGCCGATGGCGACCATGTGCTTTTCGATCACCCCGCCGATGGCCGCAAGGATCGAGGGCACGTAGCGGCCCCGCATCCAGGCCCCGCCGCGCGGATCGAAAACCGCCTTGAGTTCCTCGACCACGAAGGACACGTCCCCGCCGCGCCGGAACACCGCCGAGATCATGCGCGTCAGTGCAACGGTCCAGGCGAAATGCTCCATGTTCTTGGAATTGATGAACACTTCGAAGGGGCGGCGCTGCCCGCCATGCACGATATCGTTGATCGTGATGTAGATGGCATGTTCGCTGTCAGGCCATTTCAACTTGTAGGTCGCACCCTCCAACTCGGTCGGCCGTTCCAGCGGCTCGGTCATGTAGATCACGTCACCGGCATTGGCATCGGCCAGAACCTCTGGCTTGTCCTCGGACTTCTTGTCCTCGTCCACGGACAACACGGACCCGGTCACGTCATTGGGCCGATAGGTGGTGCAGCCTTTGCACCCCGTGTCCCACGCTTCCATGTAGACATCCTTGAAATCATCAAACGAGATATCTTCAGGCACGTTGATGGTCTTGGAGATGGAACTGTCGACCCATTTCTGCGCAGCGGCCTGCATCCGCACGTGATCCATGGGCGCCAGCGTCTGGGCGTTCACGAAATACTCTGGCAGGTCAGCGTCCTCGCCGAACTTCTCGCGATACATCTGCACTGCGTAATCCACGACCTCTTCCTCGGTGCGGCTGCCGTCTTTCTGCAGCACCTTGCGGGTGTAGCTATAGGCAAAGACCGGTTCGATCCCGCTGGACACGTTCCCGGCATAGAGGCTGATCGTGCCCGTGGGCGCGACCGAGGTGAGCAGCGCGTTGCGGATCCCGTGTTCGGCAATCTCGGCGCGCACGTCCTCGTCCATCTGCTGCATGGCACCACTTGCCAGGTAGCCGTCCGCATCGAACAGCGGAAAGGCGCCCTTTTCCTTGGCCAATTGCACCGAGGCCCGATAGGCGGCGCGGGCAATCGCGTGCAACCAGCGCTCGGTCTGGCGCGCCGCCTCCTCGGAGCCATAGCGCAGCCCGACCATCAGCAGCGCATCGGCCAGCCCCGTCACGCCCAGCCCGATCCGGCGCTTGGCACGGGCTTCCTGTGCCTGCGCTTCCAGCGGGAAGCGCGACGCATCGACGACGTTGTCCATCATCCGCACGGCGGTCGCGACCAGCTCGTCCAGTTCCCCCTCGTCGATTGCCGCGCCCTTCTCGAAGGCGTCGCGCACCAGACGCGCCAGGTTGATCGACCCGAGAAGACAGGCACCATAAGGCGGCAGGGGTTGTTCGCCGCAGGGGTTGGTGGCCGCGATGGTCTCGCAATAGTTGAGGTTGTTCATCGCATTGATGCGGTCGATGAAGATCACGCCCGGCTCGGCGTAATCATAGGTCGATTGCATGATCTTGTCCCACAGGTCGCGGGCCTTGACCGTGCGCACCACGGCGCCCTCCCAGACCAGATCCCAGGCATGGTCGGCCTTGACCGCCTCCATGAACGGGTCGGTCACCAGAACCGACATGTTGAACATGCGCAGCCGGGCGGCGTCGGACTTGGCGGTTATGAAATCCTCGATATCAGGGTGGTCGCAGCGCATGGTGGCCATCATCGCGCCCCGGCGGCTGCCAGCGGACATGATGGTGCGGCACATGGCATCCCAGACATCCATGAAGCTGAGCGGCCCCGAGGCATCGGCGGCCACGCCCTTCACAACGGCACCGCGCGGACGGATCGTGCTGAAATCATAGCCGATGCCGCCGCCCTGCTGCATGGTCAGCGCGGCCTCTTTCAGGCTGTCGAAGATCCCTGCCATCGTGTCCGGGATCGTGCCCATGACGAAGCAGTTGAACAGGGTCACGCTGCGGTCCGTGCCCGCCCCGGCGGTGATGCGGCCCGCGGGCAGGAACCGAAAATCGTCCAGCGCGGCGCGGAATCTCGGCGCCCATTCTGCCGGATCGTCCTCGACCGCGGCCAGCGCATCGGCGATCCGGTCCCAGCTGTCCTCGACCGTGGCATCGATGGGTGATCCGTCGCCATTCTTCAGGCGGTATTTCATATCCCAGATCTGTTCGGCGATCGGCGCGGCGAAACGGGTCATGGTCCCTCCCAGGGGTCAAAGGAGCAGCGGGTGGCAGAATCGGCGGAAGACCCCTACCCTACCAGATATAGCGCGCTATGTGAACATCACGCGAACATCTGGGGTGGCGGACGTGACCGCGAAACTGCATCTGCAAAAACTGTCAGTGGGCACCGAAACTGTCGAAAGCCTGTCCCGGTGGCAATCCCAAAAACGCGCACAGACGGTCGATGGATATCCGCGCCATGTCACGCGCATGTGGCCCAAGCGCGAGGACGAGCTGCTGCAGGGCGGGTCGATCTTCTGGGTATTCAAGGGCCTGATCCAGTGCCGCCAGCAGATCCTGCGGCTGGACGAGGTGCAGGGCGGCGACGGCATCCGCCGCTGCGCCATCGTGCTGGACCCGCAGATCATCCGCGTGACACCAGCCCCAAAACGCCCGTTCCAGGGCTGGCGCTACCTCAAGCCCGAGGACGCCCCGCGCGACCTGCCCGAGGGCCGCGCGCAGGAAGAGGACCTGCCCGCCGAGCTGAGCGCGGCCCTGGCGGAAATTGGTGTGATCTGAGCGGTTCGCAGGATGTCTCGGACATTCTGCCCCGCTACAGGCCCAGTTGCGCCTCCAGCGCCTTCAACGTGGCGCGCTGCGCATCGGTCCATCCTCGGCGGCGTCCCCGGAACAGGGTCGCCTGGCTGGAATGGATCAGCCCATCGGACAGGATCTTCAACCCGTTGGCCCGCAGCGTTTCCCCGGTCGAGGTGATGTCGGCAATGGCCTCGGCGGTTTCATTGCGGATAGTGCCCTCGGTCGCGCCCTGGCTGTCCACAAGCTGGTAATCGGCGACGCCGTGATGGCGCAGGAAATCGCGGACCAGCCGGTGATACTTGGTGGCGATGCGCAAACGGTGGCCATGGGCGGCTCGGAACGCCGCCGCCACCGCATCCAGATCGTCGAGCGTGTCCACGTCGATCCAGGCCTGCGGCACCGCAATGATCAGGTCGGCCCCGCCGAACCCCATCTGCGCCAGCTCCACCACGCGGCTGTCCCAATTGGCCAGTCGTTCGCGCACCAGATCGGACCCGGTTACACCGAGATGGATGCGCCCCGCCGCCAGTTCACGCGGGATTTCCCCGGCCGAAAGCAGCACCAGTTCGACCCCGTCGATCCCGTCGACCGCACCGGCATATTCACGTTCGCCGCCCGATTTGCGCAGCGTCACGCCGCGATCGGCGAACCAGTCAAAGGTCTTGTCCATCAGCCGCCCCTTGGACGGCACACCCAGTTTCAGCGTCATGCGCCCGCCTCCAGTTCGGCCAGCACTTCGGGGCGGATGACACCACCCACCGCCGGCACACCGGTGCCGCCGCCCAGCACGGCGGTCAGCGCATCATAACGCCCGCCGGTGGCCACAGGCGGCAGGTCCGGGCGGCTTTCGGCGTAGAACCCGAAAACGAAGCCGTCGTAATATTCCATCGAGGTGCGGCCATAGCTGCCCTCGAAGGGCAGCGCATCGACATCCACGCCCCGCGCGCCCAGCGCATCGAGCCGCGCCGACAACCCGTCCACCGCCGCGCCGATGGCGGGCAGGTCGACGCTGAGGTCGCGCAATGCCACCAACACGTTCGGGCAGGTTTCCGACAGGGCCAGCAGCGCGTCGATCAGGTCCAACTCGGTGGTGGAAATCGGATCTGCGGCGGCATCCTCTTTCAGGGCGGCAACACGAATGGCGATCTCGCTTTCGCTGCGCAGGCCCATCACCGGGGGCAGATCGGCCATCGGATCGGCCTGTTCCAGCAGCGCGGCGCGGGCGGCTGGCACCGGGCTGCGGCCACCGAACCTGTCGAGCAATTGCCGGAACCGGCGCGGCCGCCACAGGTGGCGCAACAGGGCCGCCTTGCGCCGTTCGGTGGTGTTCAGCCCCAGGACGGCGGCCCGCAGGATACCGATATCGCCGGTCGCCGCCCGCAAGGGCGCGTCGCCCAGAAGCCCGGCGATGGTGGCAAAGACCTCGGCATCGGCGCTGGGGGTGTCGCGGTCGAAGAGCTCATAGCCGACCTGAAGCGATTCCGTGGCGCGGCTTTCGTCGAAATCCTGCTGGCGAAAGACCGCGCCCAGATAGGTATAGCGGGCCGGTTCCGCCCCGTTTTCCATGTGCCGGCGCACGATGGGCACGGTGAAATCCGGGCGCAGCATCTGTTCGCCGCGCAGCGGGTCGGCGGTGACATAGGCCCGACCCCTTATATCCTCGCCGTAAAGGTCCAGCAGGACACTGGCCGGTTGCAGGATGTCGGCATCCACCTGTTCGGCCCCCGCATCGCGCAAGGCGGCAAGACAGCGCTCGCCTATGGCGCGGCCTTCGGCGCGGTAGGCGGACCGTGTCACTGGCCCTGCCCTTTCAGGATGTCCTGCACCTTGGCCACCATCTGGTCGCGCGGCACTTCGAACTGGCTGGGCCGGTCCTTCCATTCCTCAAGGCTGGCGGTCTCGGCGATCTTGGCACCTAGGACCAGGTCCTTGATCTGGACGATGCCCTTTTCCTTTTCGTCGCCGCCCTCGATGATGGCGACGGGGGAATTGCGCTTGTCCGCATATTTCAGCTGGTTGCCGAAATTCTTGGGGTTGCCCAGGTAGACCTCGGCGCGGATGCCCGCATTGCGCAGCTCCGCCACCATGGCCTGGTAATCGGCCATGCGGTCGCGATCCATGACCGTGACGACGACGGGGCCTTGGGTTTCGGCCTGCATCCGCCCCTTGGCATGCAGCGCGGCCAGCAGGCGGTCGACCCCGATGGACACCCCCGTGGCCGGGACCTCCTGCCCGGTGAACCGCTTGACGAGATCGTCATAGCGCCCGCCCCCCGCCACGCTACCGAACTGGCGCGGGCGGCCCTTTTCGTCGGTGATCTCGAAGGTCAGCTCGGCCTCGAAGACAGGGCCGGTGTAATAGCCAAGACCCCGGACGACCGAGGGGTCGATGACGATCCGGTCGGGGCCGTAGCCTTGGGCGGCCAGAAGGTTGGCGATTTGCATGAGTTCTTCGACGCCTTTCATCCCCTCGCCTGTGGCAGGAACCAATTGGGAAAGTGTGTTCAGAACAACAGTATTATAGCTGATCGCCGGGTCTTGATCCGGCCCTATTTCGTTAAGCCGAGTGCGTGCCGTCAGCAAGGCAATTACCGGCTCCGCCTGCTCCTCGGTTAGTCCAACACCATCGATATACGCCCCCGAGGCGTCCAGTCGGCCCTTGCCAAGCAACTCCCGCACGCCCGCCTCACCGACCTTGTCGAACTTGTCGATGGTGCGCATCACGGCGGCGCTGCGTTCCTCGTCTTCGGCGAGGCCCATGGCCTCCAACACCCCGTTCAGAACCTTCCGGTTGTTCACGCGGACCACGTAGTACCCGCGCGGGATGCCGACGGCCTCCAGCGTGTCGGCCAGCATGGCGCAGATCTCGGCATCGGCGGCGACGGACCCGCTGCCCACCGTATCCGCATCGCATTGATAGAACTGGCGGAACCGACCGGGGCCGGGTTTCTCGTTGCGCCAGACCGGGCCCATCGCGTAGCGGCGATAGGGGGTCGGCAACTCGTTGCGGTGCTGGGCATAGACGCGCGCGAGCGGCGCGGTCAGGTCATAGCGCAGGGCCAGCCAGTCGCCCGCCCCACCGCCGGGCACATCGGCCTCTTGCCAGGCAAAGACGCCTTCGTTCGGGCGGTCCACATCCGGAAGGAACTTGCCCAGCGCCTCGACCGTTTCCACCGCGCTGCTTTCCAGCGCCTCGAAGCCATAGCGATGATAGACCCCGGCGATCGTGCGCAGCATCTCGGCGCGCTGGGTGACTTCTGCGCCGAAATAGTCGCGGAACCCCTTGGGCGTGACGGCCTTGGGGCGCGGGGCTTTCTTCTGCTTGGCCATGTCGGGATCCTTCGCATGGGCGATCTTGGGCGTTTCGAGCGCGCGTTTAACCCGGCCCGCGCCGGGGCGCAACGTATCGCCCCTTGGCAAGCCCGTGGTTTCACGCCTATGTCACGGACATGGCTGACCAGACCGCACTCGAAGAAAAGATCGCCCACCTGCTGCGCAGCGTCGACGACCTGTCGGACATCATCGCCCGGCAGGAAGGCGAGATCGACCGGCTGAACCGCCGGGTCGCCATGCTCATGCAGCGCGAGGCCGAACGGGAATACGACGCGGGTGACAGCGTGCCGCTGGCCGACCAGAGGCCGCCGCACTGGTAGGGCGCTACTCGGTGCCGATATCCATCGCCAGCACCGCCCCGTCATGCAACAGGATCTCGGCCCAGGGCGAGGTTTCGGATTCGAACCGTTCATAGATCGTCAGGAACTCGGTCTGGCGCGTCAGCTGCTCGATCCGGTCCCCACAGGGACGACCCCGGCCGACCCGGCAGACCGAGGCCTTGAGCGCCTCGTAGGCGTCGTCCACCTCGCTGTAGGGCCGATCCGGCCGCGCGGTGTAGCGGATGAATTCATGGGTTTCGGCATCGGCAGGCACGACCACGGCGGCGGTGAAGGTGCGCGCGCAGCCATCGGCAAAGCCGGTGATGTAATGCGGGCGCGCGGCGGTGGAGTTGGGGATCGAGTCGTAGACGCCATGGCCCGACAGGCGCGCCACGCGCGTCCCGCGCCGGTCCCGCGGCAGGTCGCAAACCCGTGCATATGCGCCGAAGGGAAGCATGGTCCCGGCCTCGACCGCGTCATTCGAGGGCGCCTCTGGCTCGGGCGTGGTGGTGCGGCCACGAAACAGGCCGAACAGCCCGCCCCGCCGTGGGGCGGCCTCGGGCTCGCGGGCGGTTTCCACTGGCGCGGCGCCGCCGATGCCCGCCGCCTCGCTCACAGCAGCCTCGATGATCGCTGCATCGGGGTTTTCGGCGCGCCGGTTGAAGAGGCCCGACAGGAACCCGCCGCCACCACCGGTGTCGCGCGCAGCCAGGTTCGCCTGGGCCTCGTCGGTCTGCACATCGGACAGGCGTGGCACATCGCGCCCGGCGCCGCAGGCACTCAGGACGCCCAGCAGCGCGATGATAGGAATGATGCGGCCCATTTATGGCCCTCGTCCGGTTGCTCCTCCCCGGGTCTAACGCAGGGGGCCGTTGGCGTCCACTTGCACGAAACGGCAAGCAGGCTCAGACCTCCTGCACCTCGATCACGCCGGGCAGGGATCGCAGCGCGCCCTTGATCTGGGGATTGACCGGGAACTCGCCGGGCAATTCCACGTCCACCTCGCCCTGATCGCCGCGCGTGTCGATGGTGAAGGTGATCGGCCCGCGCCCCCCCTTGACGCCACTGGTCCGGGCATCTTCGAGAATGTTGGCGATGGCGGCCAGCGGTTCGTCCTCGGCCAGGAAAACCCGCAGCCCCGCGGCCGCGACATCGGCCACCGCGGCGTCGATTGGGGCCACGCTGCGCCCCAGCAATTTGAGCTGATCGGCCTCCAGCGTCGCCTCGACGGTAACGACGACCTGCGCGCCGGTTTCCAGATGGTCGCGCGCCACTTCCAGCGTGTCCGAGAACATCGTGACCTCGTAACTGCCCGTCGGGTCCGACAGCTGTACGAAGGCAAAGCGGTTTCCGCGCGCCGACTTGCGTTCCTGCCTCCCGGATACGGTGCCCGCCATCTTGGCCACATGCGCGCCCCGCTCGGCCTTGGCGGCGACCTCGTCCAGCGTCATGACCTTCTGACGGCGAAGGGCGACCATGTAATCGTCCAGCGGATGACCCGACAGGTAAAAGCCGACGGCCTTGAATTCCTCGGCCAGCCGTTCGGCCGGAAGCCAATCCTGCGCCGCCGACAGGCGCGGTTCGGGCAGGTCGTCGCCGGCCTCCCCAAAGAGCGACACCTGGCTTGAGGATTTCTGGTCGTGCACGGCTGCGGAATAGCCCATCAGCGCCTCAAGGCTTTCGAAGACCCGGCGACGGTTCGGGTCCAGCACGTCGAAGGCCCCGGACCGCGCCAGCATTTCCAGCGGCCGCTTGCCGATCCGTTTCAAATCCACCCGGCGGGCGAAATCGAACAGCGTGGCAAAGGGTTTGTCGCGCCCCTCGTCCTGACGCCCCTCGACGATCAGCTTCATCGCCTCGACGCCGACATTCTTGAGCGCCCCCAGCCCGTAGATCAGCGCCCCGTCCTGCACGTCGAACATGGCCATCGAGCGGTTCACACAGGGCGGCGCCCAGGGCAGGCCGAGGCCCTTCTTCACCTCCTGGAAATAGACGCCCAGCTTGTCGGTCAGGTGGATGTCGCAATTCATGACACCCGCCATGAACTCGACCGGATGGTTCGCCTTCAGCCAGGCCGTCTGGTAACTGACCACCGCATAGGCCGCCGCGTGGGACTTGTTGAAGCCGTAATTGGCGAACTTGTCGAGAAGGTTCCAGACCTCCAGCGCCTTCTTGTCATCGACCCCGTTTTCCTTGGCCCCGGCAATGAATTTCGGGCGTTCGGCGTCCATCGCCTCTTGAATCTTCTTGCCCATGGCGCGGCGCAGCAGGTCGGCGCCACCTAGGCTGTAGCCGGCCATCTCCTGGGCGATCTGCATCACCTGTTCCTGGTAGACGATGATGCCCTGTGTCTCGTCCAGGATATGGTCGATCGAGGGGTGCAGGTAATCGCGTTCGGACTGGCCGTTCTTGACCTCGCAGAACTTGGGAATGTTCTCCATCGGGCCGGGACGATAAAGCGCGACCAGCGCGATGATATCCTCGATACAGTCCGGTTTCATCCGGCGCAGCGCGTCCATCATGCCCGAGCTTTCCACCTGGAACACCGCCACGGTCTTGGCTGCGGCGTAAAGCTCGTAGGATTTCGCGTCATCCAGCGGGATCGCGTTGATCTGGTTCTCGGTCCCCGGTTCGGGGTCATAGAGCTGCGTGCCATCGGCGGCCACATGCAGCGAGCGGCCCGATTTCAGGATCAGGTCCACCGCGTTCTGGATCACCGTCAGGGTCTTGAGACCCAGGAAGTCGAACTTGACCAGCCCGGCCTGTTCCACCCATTTCATGTTGAACTGGGTCGCGGGCATGTCCGAGCGCGGGTCCTGGTAGAGCGGCACCAGCTCATCCAGCGGGCGGTCACCGATCACCACCCCGGCGGCGTGGGTCGAGGCATTCCTCAGCAGCCCCTCGATCTGCTGACCATAGGTCAGCAGCCGGTCCACCACTTCTTCTTCCTTGGCGGCCTCGCGCAGGCGTGGCTCATCCGCCAATGCCTTTTCGATGGAAACCGGTTTGACGCCCTCGACAGGGATCATCTTGGACAGTTTGTCGACCTGCCCGTAGGGCATCTGCAGCACCCGGCCCACGTCGCGCACCGCCGCCTTGGACAGAAGCGCGCCAAAGGTGATGATCTGCCCCACCCTGTCGCGGCCATATTTCTCCTGAACGTAGCGGATGGTTTCCTCGCGCCGGTCCATGCAGAAGTCGATATCGAAGTCCGGCATCGAAACCCGTTCGGGGTTCAGGAAGCGCTCGAACAGCAGCGAATAGCGCAGCGGGTCCAGGTCGGTGATGGTCAGCGCATAGGCCACAAGGCTGCCCGCGCCCGAGCCACGCCCCGGCCCGACCGGAATGTTCTGCTCCTTCGACCACTTGATGAAATCGGCAACGATCAGAAAGTAGCCGGGAAACCCCATCCCTTCGATGATCTCCAGCTCGAAATCGAGCCGTTTCTGGTAGTCCTCCACGCTGGCCGCATGGGGGATGACGGCCAGTCGCGCCTGAAGCCCCTCGTTGGCCTGGCGGCGCAGTTCCTCGACTTCGTCATCGGCGAATTTCGGCAGGATCGGGTCGCGCGTGTAGGCGCGAAAGGCGCAGCGGCGGGCAATTTCGACGGTGTTTTCAAGGGCCTCGGGCAGGTCGGCGAACAGCGTCGCCATCTCGTCCTGGCTTTTGAAATAATGCTGCGGCGTCAGCCGGCGGCGCGGCTCGTTCTGGTCCACATAGGCGCCTTCCGCGATGCAGATCAGGGCATCATGGGCCTCGTAGATTTCCGGTTTCGGGAAATAGACGTCGTTGGTCGCGACCAAGGGCAGCCCCATGGCATAGGCCATTTCGACATGCCCGCGTTCGCTCAGCTGTTCGGCCTCTGGCAGGCCGTCCTCGCCCGGATGGCGCTGCAGTTCGACATAGAGCCTGTCGCCGAACACCGCCGCCAGCCTTTGCATCAACGCCTCGGCCGCGGGGCGCTGACCGGCTCGCAGCAGGCGCCCCACCGGCCCGTCAGGCCCGCCCGTCAGGCAGATCACGTCCTCGCAATGGGTGGCCAGTTCGTCCAGTGTCACATGGGCCAACTCCCCGTCCCCGCGCAGGTAGAGACAGGAATTGAGCTTCATCAGATGCTCGTAGCCGCGCTCGGATTGCGCCAGCAGGACCAGGGGCGCGGGCGGTTCGGCGCGTTTGCCCGGTTCGGGGTCGATATAGCGCAAATCGACCTGGCAGCCGATGATCGGCTGAACGCCCGCCTTGGCGGCGGTCTCGGAAAATTCCAGCGCACAGAACATGTTGTCGGTATCTGTCACGGCAACGGCGGGCATTCCCGCCGCCGCCGCCATACCGGCCAGCTTCTTGACCGGAACCGCGCCTTCAAGCAGCGAATACTCGGTATGGGTGCGCAAATGGATGAATCGGGGGCTGCTCATATGCCCACGATAGGCCCGCCGCGCGTCGGGGTGAAGATCGGCCCCGGGAATTTGTCGCGGAATATTGCTTAGCCCGGAAGCCAACTGTCTTGACCGCGCAGCCAATGCGCCATTACGTGGCGAAATGGCCGACGATTTCGACACCCTGTTCGCTGCCCTGTCCGACCCGACGCGCCGCGCCGTGATCGAACGGCTTGCGCTAGGCCCGGCCACGGTCAGCGACCTGGCCGCGCCCCACCCAATGGCCTTGCCGACCTTCATGCGCCATCTCAAGGTGCTCGAGCGCGGCGGGCTGGTGCGATCCGTCAAGAAAGGCCGGGTGCGCACCTGTCATATCGAGGCCGCGCCGCTGATGCGGCTTCAGGGCTGGCTGGAATGGCAACGCCGGAACTGGGAAGACCGCATGGACCAGGAAGGCGCGCTGTCCGCAGCCCTGCACGCCTCCACCGGCGTCTGATCGGTGCCTGACCTTTCCGCCAGGCTGGACACAGTTTCAAAATTCTCCGAACAGTCCTTTCGGTATCGAAAAGACTTGTCAAAACGCCGCCCCGTCGTTTTCATGCTGTCACCTACAGGAGGGAGGCCCCGTCTACGCCGCATCGACGGAGCGCCATAGGAACCCATAACGAAGAAGTACCGCGGCGGGTCAAATTCATGAACATCACGTTTCTTCTCAACGGAGAGACCGTGCAAACAGAAGCCCCGGCCACGCGCACGCTTCTTGACTGGCTGCGGGACACCCGTGGCCTCACCGGAACCAAAGAAGGATGCAACGAAGGCGATTGCGGCGCCTGCACCGTGATGGTCACCGATGAAACCGGCCCCCGTGCCCTGAACGCCTGCATCCTGTTCCTGCCGCAACTGCACGGCAAATCCGTGCGCACGGTCGAGGGGCTGGCCGCCCCCGACGGCACCCTGCACCCGGTTCAACAGGCGATGATCGACCAGCATGGGTCGCAATGCGGGTTCTGCACACCCGGCTTCGTCGTTTCCATGGCCACCGCCCATGCCACGGGCCGCACCGATCACGACGACGTGCTGGCCGGCAACCTGTGCCGCTGCACCGGCTACGCCCCGATCATCCGCGCCGCCCGCGCCGCCGAAGGCACGCCCGTCCCCGCCCATCTCGCTGCCGATCACTCTCATCTCGCCGAAAATACTCCGGGGGAGTCGCCGCAGGCGACGGGGGCAGAGCCCCCGTTCCTGCCCGAAACCACGGATGCCCTGGCCGAATGGTACGCGGCCAACCCCGACGCCACGCTGATCGCCGGGGCCACGGATGTGGGGCTCTGGGTCACCAAGGGGCTGCGCGACCTTGCCCCGGTGGCCTTCCTCAACCGCTGTGCCGACCTCAAAGGCATCAGCGAGACAGACGACGCCCTGCGCATCGGCGCCGCGACTTCGATGACGGATGTTCTGGCCGCCTTGCGCCCGCTCTATCCGTCCTATGCCGAGATGGTGCGCCGCTACGGGTCCGAACAGGTGCGCAACGCCGCCACGATCGGCGGCAACATCGCCAACGGGTCGCCCATCGGGGACAATCCCCCGGCCCTGATCGCGCTGGGGGCGACACTGCACTTGCGCCACGGGCAAACCCGGCGCGAGATGCCGATCGAGGATTTCTTCCTCGATTACGGCAAGCAGGATCGCCAGCCCGGCGAATTCGTCGAGGCCGTGACGATCCCGAAAGCCGCCCCGGCGCTGCGCTGCTACAAGATCTCGAAACGGTTCGACCAGGACATCTCGGCGCTTTGTGGCTGTTTCAACGTGACCGTGGCCGTTGGCGTCGTCACCGGGGCGCGCATCGCCTTCGGCGGCATGGCCGGCATCCCGAAACGGGCAGGCGCGGCCGAGACGGCGCTGACCGGCGCAGCCTGGCAACCCGAAACGATCGAGGCCGCAACCGCCGCCCTCGCCGAGGACTTCCAGCCGCTCACCGATATGCGGGCCTCTGCCGCCTACCGGCTGGAGGCCGCACAAGGCCTGTTGCGGCGGTATTTCGATGATCTCGATGGAAAGGGCCAACACGTTCTGGAGGTGACCCCATGAGCGTGCACAAGCCAAGCCCCCATGACGCCGCCGCCCTGCATGTCACCGGGCAGGCGCGCTATGTCGATGACATCCCCCTGCCCGGCAACGCGGTGCACCTGGCCTTCGGGCTGTCCTCCATCGCCCGTGGCCGCATCACCGCGATGGCGCTTGATAAGGTCCGGCAGGCCCCCGGCGTGATCGCCGTGCTCACCGCCGCCGACCTGCCCGGCGCCAATGACGTTTCGCCGTCGATCCATGACGAACCCCTGCTCAGCGATGGAGACGTGCATTATGCGGGTCAGCCGCTGTTTCTCGTGGTGGCCGACAGCCATCTTGCCGCGCGCAAGGCCGCGCGGCTGGGCGAGGTTACCTATGAAGAAGAACCGCCCGTCCTCACGATCGAGGACGCGCTGGAGAAGGATTGGCGCTTCGAGGACGGCCCGCGCATCTACACCAAGGGCGACGTGGACGCCGCGCTGGCCGCCGCCCCGCACCGCTTGTCGGGCCGGATCGAGATGGGTGGGCAGGAACATTTCTATCTCGAAGGTCAAGCGGCGCTGGCCCTGCCCCAGGAAGGCGGCGACATGGTCGTGCATTCCTCGACCCAGCACCCGACCGAGATCCAGCACAAGGTGGCCGACGCGCTGAACATGCCCATGCATGCCGTGCGGGTCGAGACCCGGCGCATGGGCGGCGGGTTCGGCGGCAAGGAAAGCCAGGGCAACGCGCTGGCTGTCGCCTGTGCCGTCGCGGCACAACTGACCGGGCGGCCGGCCAAGATGCGCTATGACCGCGACGACGATATGACCATCACCGGCAAGCGCCACGATTTCCGCATCGACTACACGGTGGGACATGACGCCGAGGGGCGCATCCTCGCCGTCGATTTCACCCAGTATACCCGCTGCGGCTGGGCGCAAGACCTGTCGCTGCCCGTGGCCGACCGCGCCATGCTGCATGCCGACAATGCCTATCTGCTGCCCAATGCGCGGATCACCTCGCACCGGCTGCGCACCAACATGGCCTCGGCCACGGCCTTTCGCGGCTTCGGCGGACCGCAGGGCATGGTGGGGATCGAACGGGTCATGGACCACCTGGCGCACGATCTGGGCATCGACCCGGTCGAGCTGCGCCGCCGCAATTACTACCGCGCGGCCCCGCTGGCAGAAACCGGCAAACCGGAAACAACGCCGCCCACCCCCGGCAACAAGCTGGACCCCGGTGATGTCGCCAGCCGCGGCGCAACGCAGGTCAGCTCCGGTCTGGGGGCGGCAAAGCGGTTCGGCGGGGAATTCTCGCCCGCGCAACCGGCCGAGGACAGCAACACGACCCCCTATCACATGGAGGTCACGGATTTCATCCTGCACGAGATGACCGACAGCCTGCTGGAGCGCGCAGATTACGCCAGTCGCAAGGCCGCGATCACGGAGTGGAACGCCAGTAATGACCGCCTGAAAAAGGGCATCGCCTTCAGCCCGGTGAAGTTCGGCATCTCCTTTACCCTGACCCATCTTAACCAGGCCGGGGCGCTGGTCCATGTCTACCAGGACGGCTCGGTCCACATGAACCACGGCGGCACCGAAATGGGCCAGGGCCTGTTCCAGAAGGTCGCCCAGGTCGCGGCCAGCCGCTTTGGCCTGCCGCTCGACGCGATCAAGATCACCGCCACGGATACAGGCAAGGTGCCCAATACCTCGGCAACCGCCGCCTCTTCCGGGTCCGATCTGAACGGGATGGCGGTGAAGGCCGCCTGCGACACGATCCGAGACCGGATGGCCGAATGCCTGGCCGAACTGCATCAGGTGCAGCCCGCCGAGGTGGTCTTTGCCGAGGGCGAGGTGCGCGTCGGGACCGAGGTCATGCCCTTTGCCCGGGCTGCCCAGATCGCCTATGAAAACCGCGTCAGCCTGTCGGCGACCGGGTTCTACAAGACGCCCGAGGTCGCCTGGGACCGGATCGCCGGTAAAGGCCGCCCGTTCTTCTATTTCGCCTATGGCGCGGCAATCACCGAGGTGGTGATCGACACCCTGACCGGCGAAAACCGTATCCTGCGGACGGATATCCTGCACGACGCCGGCGCCTCTCTGAACCCGGCGCTGGATATCCGCCAGGTCGAAGGCGGCTACGTGCAGGGCGCGGGCTGGCTGACCACCGAAGAGCTGTGGTGGGACGATGCTGGCCACCTGCGCACCCATGCGCCCAGCACCTACAAGATCCCGGCCTGTTCCGACCGGCCCGATATCTTCAACGTCGCCCTTTGGGAGGGCGAGAACCGCGCCGAAACGATCTACCGGTCCAAGGCGGTGGGGGAGCCGCCCTTCATGCTGGGCATTTCCGCCCACTTGGCATTGTCGGACGCCTGTGCCGCCTGCGGGCCTGCCTTCCCCGACCTACAAGCCCCTGCCACCGCCGAAGAAGTGCTGCGTGCGGTCAAGAGGGCGCAGGCATGATCCGTGTCCGGGTGGCATCGACGGCAGGCTCGACCCCGCGCGAGGCGGGCACCGAGATGCTGGTCGGCCCGGATCAAATAGAGGGCACGATCGGCGGTGGCGCGCTGGAATGGCAGGCCATCGCCACCGCCCGCCGGATGATTGCCGAAGACCGCGACGCCCACAGGGAAACCGTGCCGCTGGGCCCATCCCTGGGCCAGTGCTGCGGCGGATCGGTGGTGCTTGAATTCGCCCAGGCCGAGGCCCTGACCGCATCGGAAGGTCGCCCACTTTGGATCTGGGGAGCGGGCCATGTTGGCCGATCCCTTGCATCCGTCCTTGCCCCCCTTCCGGATTTTGCCCCCAGTGTGATCGACGTAGAGGCCGACCGGTTTCCGAACGCCCTGCCCGATGGGGTCACCCCGATCGTGGCGGCAGAGCCACCCCGGCTGGTCCGGCACGCGCCGACACAGGCCGACCACCTGATCGTCACCTATTCCCACGATCTCGACCTCAAGCTATGCGACGCCTTGCTGCACCACGGCTTCGCCAGTTGCGGCCTGATCGGTTCCGCGACCAAATGGGCGCGGTTCCGGTCTCGACTCGCTGCCTTGGGGCACACGGACGCACAGATTTCACGCATTGCCTGCCCGATCGGGGATCCGTCCCTTGGCAAACACCCGCAGGCCATTGCCGTTGGCGTCGCCGCCAGTCTATTGTCGGCGTCGGGCCGGCAAAAAGCCCAGGGGGACAGGACAGGATGACACGAACGCTGCTGGCGCTTGCTGGGCTGACCAAGGCCTATCCGGGCGTCGTCGCAAACCGCGACGTTTCCTTTGAAATCCAACAAGGCGAGGTTCATGCCCTCTTGGGCGAGAACGGCGCGGGAAAATCCACCCTGGTCAAATCGATCTACGGACTGGTCAAGCCCGATAGCGGGGTGATGCACCTGAACGGTCAACCATTCGAGCCTGCCGATCCAAAGGCTGCACGCGCGGCCGGTATCGCCATGGTTTTCCAGCACTTTTCGCTGTTCGACGCGCTGAACGTCGCGGAGAACGTTGCGCTCGGCATGGAAAACCCGCCGCCATTGCGCGACCTGGCGGCGCGCATCCGCGACGTGTCGGAACAATACGGGCTGCCGCTGGACCCGTCGCGCATCGTGGGCGACCTGTCGGCAGGCGAACGCCAGCGCGTCGAGATCATCCGCTGCCTGTTGCAGGACCCCAAGCTGCTGATCATGGACGAGCCGACCAGCGTTTTGACTCCGCAGGAGGTCGAAATTCTCTTCGAGACCCTGCGCAAGCTCAAGGCCGAGGGCACGGCGATCCTCTATATCTCGCACAAGCTGGAAGAGATCCGCGCCCTCTGTGACACCGCCACGATCCTGCGTCTGGGCGAGGTGGTTGGCGATTGCGTCCCGTCCGATGTGTCGGCCCGCGAAATGGCGGAGATGATGGTCGGCGGCACGCTGCATGTGCCCGAACGAGAGGCCGGCCCCGAGGGCGATATTCTGTTGAAGCTGGAAGGGCTGTCGGCCCGCTCGCCACAGGAATTCGGCACGCCGCTACGCGACATCTCGGTCGAGGTGCGCGCGGGCCAGGTGCTGGGCATCGGGGGGGTCGCGGGCAACGGACAGGACGAATTGCTGCTGGCCCTTTCGGGCGAAATGCCGACCGCCCCGCAAATGGTGCAGTTCAAGGGCCAGCCCATCGGACAAGTGCCGCCCAATGCCCGGCGTGGGCTGGGCCTGTGCGCAGCGCCCGAAGAACGGTTGGGCCACGCCGCAGCACCCGACATGACGCTGACAGAGAATGCCGCCCTGTCGGGCAAGACCCGGAAGAACCTTGTGAAGAACGGGTTCGTCGATTGGGGCGGGGCGCGAGATTTCGCCAGCGTCATCATCGACCGGTTCGATGTGCGCACACCGGGAACCGAAAACGTGGCGCGGTCGCTGTCGGGGGGCAATCTGCAAAAATTCGTCATCGGCCGGGAAATCCTCCAGGACCCCGAGGTGCTGGTCGTGAACCAGCCGACATGGGGCGTCGATGCCAGCGCGGCAGCGGCGATCCGTCAGGCCATCCTTGACCTTGCAGCCAAGGGCGCCGCCGTCATCGTCATCAGCCAGGATCTGGATGAGCTGATGGAAATCTCGGACAATTTCGCCGCCCTGAACGAGGGCCGGCTGAGCGCCCCGCGCCCGGCAAAGGGCCTGACCATCGAAGAGGTCGGGCTGATGCTGGGCGGCGCCCATGACATGGAGGTGGCGCATGTGGACGCCTGATCGTTTCGGTAAGGGGGCCTTGGCATGATCACGTTGGAACGCCGCCCCCAGCCCTCAAGGGCCTGGTCCTACCTGTCGCCGCTGCTGGCCGTGATCGTCACCATGATCGTCGGCGGGCTTGTGTTCGCGGCCCTTGGCAAACCGCCGGTCGAGGCGATCCGCACGATCTTCTGGGACCCGCTGTTCGGCGATTTCGCCAGCTATTTCAGGCCGCAGCTTCTGGTCAAGGCCGCGCCGCTGATCCTGATCGCCATCGGGCTCAGCTTCGGTTTTCGCGCCGGGATCTGGAATATCGGCGCCGAGGGCCAGTATATCATGGGCGCGCTGTTCGGGGCCGGGCTGGCCTTGGCCTTCTACCCGTCCGAGGCACGCTGGCTGGTCTTTCCGCTGATGATCGTGGCCGGCACGTTGGGCGGGCTGATCTGGGCGATGATCCCGGGGCTGTTGCGCGTCTATTTCCGCACCAATGAGATACTCGTCTCGCTGATGCTGGTCTATGTCGCCGATTTCCTGCTGGACGCGATGGCGCTGGGTCTGCTGCGCAACCCCGATGGCATGGGCTTTCCGGGCAGCCGCAACCTGCAGCAATACCCGGCGGCGCATAATGCCGAGCTGATCGCCAATACAGGCATGCATTGGGGCGTCATCGCCGCGTTCTTCGCCGTGGTGGCCGCCTATATCCTGCTGAGCCGACATATCTTCGGGTTCAATGTCCGCCTGGCCGGGCAAAGCCCCCGCGCCGCCGCCTTTGCCGGGGTAAGCGCCGACAAGATGGTGCTGATCTGCCTCGGGCTGTCCGGGGCACTGGCCGGGATGGCCGGCATGTTCGAGGTGGCGGGCCCCTCGGGGCAGGTGCTGGCCAGTTTCAACGTGGGATACGGGTTCACCGCGATCATCGTGGCCTTCCTGGGCCGCCTGCACCCGGTGGGCATATTGCTGGCCGGGTTCCTCATGGCCCTGACCTATATCGGCGGCGAGCTGGCGCAAATGAATCTGCAACTGCCGCGCTCGGCGATCCAGCTCTTCCAGGGCATGCTGCTGTTCTTCCTGCTGGCGGTGGACGTGATGACGAATTTCCGGATCCGGTTCGGCCGGCAAAAGGTGGCGTGATGGACCTGTCTTCGATCAACCCGCTCCTTCTACTGGCCTCGCTCATGGTGGCCTCGACCCCGATCCTTCTGGCCGCCCTCGGCGAGTTGGTCGTGGAACGCGCTGGCGTGCTGAACCTGGGCGTCGAGGGCATGATGATCACCGGCGCGGCCTGCGGCATCATCTTTTCCACGCTAACGGGCAATGCCTGGCTCGGCTTCGCGGGGGCGGCGCTGGGGGGGCTGATGCTGTCTTTCCTCTTCGCGGTGCTGACACAGGTGCTGCTGTCCAACCAGGTGGCAACCGGCCTGGCCCTGACGCTGTTCGGGCTGGGCCTGTCTGCGCTTCTGGGCCAGAGTTTTGCCGATGCCCGCCCACCGGCCTTTCCGAAACTCGACATTCCCATCCTGTCGGATCTGCCGGTGCTGGGGCCGGTTCTGTTCCGCCATGACGGCATGGTCTATATTGGTCTGCTGCTGGTGGTCGCGGTCTGGTATTTCCTGTCCCGCACCCGCGCCGGCCTTGTGTTGCGCGCGGTCGGCGAGAACCACGAGGCCGCCCATGCCCTTGGCTATCGCGTGGTGCTGATCCGCTTCGGGGCGATCATGTTCGGCGGGGCCTGCGCCGGTCTGGGGGGCGCTTATATCAGCCTTGTCCGGGTGCCCCAATGGACCGAGGGCATGACCGCCGGCGCCGGCTGGATCGCCCTGGCCATCGTCGTCTTCGCGGGCTGGAAGCCCTTGCGGCTTCTGCTGGGCGCCTATCTCTTCGGCGGCGTGACCGTGTTGCAGTTGAACCTTCAGGCGGCGGGCCTCGCGATCCCCGTCGAGTACCTGTCCATGTCGCCCTATGTTGCGACCATCCTCGTTCTTGTCATATTGGCAGCCGGACGCGCGCCCGGGTCACTGGGCAAGACATTCCACGCCTCGCGCTGAGGCCAAACACGAACCGGGGCGGCTGCCGCCCCACCAACCGGGAGAATACCATGAAAAGAAGAACGCTACTGAAAACCGGCGCCACCGCCGCATTCGCCGCCGCCCTGGGCGCCCCGCTGCGGGCGCAGGACGGGCCGATGAAGGTCGGCTTCGTCTATGTCGGCCCGATCAACGATGGCGGCTGGACCCAGCACCACCACCATTCGGCCAAGGAAATGGTCGAGCATTTCGGCGACGCGGTCGAACTGGTTTACCAGGAAAGCGTGCCCGAAGGCCCTGACGCCGAACGCGTGATGACCCAGATGTGCCTGCAGGGGTGCCAGATCATTTTCACCACCTCCTTCGGCTTCATGGACCCGACGATCAACGTCGCCGCCAAGTTCCCCGACGTGGTCTTCGAACACGCCACCGGCTACAAGACGGCAGACAATGTCAGCGTCTATTCCGCCCGCTTCTACGAGGGCCGCGCCATCCAGGGTCACCTGGCCGGCAAGATGACCCAGTCCAACAAGGTCGGCTACATCGCGTCCGTTCCGATCCCCGAGGTCGTGCGCGGCATCAACTCGGCCTTCATCCACGCCCGCAAGGTGAACCCGGACGTGGAATTCAAGATCATCTGGATCTTCGAGTGGCTGAACCCGGCCAAGGAAGCCGACGCCGCCAAGGCGCTGATCGAACAGGGCTGCGACGTGGTGCTGCAACACACCGACTCCACCGCGCCCCACGCCGCCGCGAAAGAGGCCGGCGGTGTTTACACCTTCGGTCAGGCCGCCGACATGGCCGAATTCGCGCCGATGCCGCGGATCTCGTCGATCATCGACAACTGGGCGCCCTACTACATCGACCGCGTTCAGGCCGTGATGGACGGCACCTGGGAAAGCGTGAACACCTGGCAGGGCATCGGCGAAGGCATGGTCGGCATCGGCGAGATTTCCTCGGCCGTGCCCGATGACGTGAAGGCCGAGGCCGAAGCGATGCGCGACGCCATCGCCGCGGGTGAGTATCACCCCTTCACCGGCCCGTTGACCGACCAGAGCGGCACCGAGTTCCTTGCCGAGGGCGAGGTGGCGGATGACGGCCTGCTGGCCGGCATGAACTTCTACGTCGAAGGAATCGAGGGCGACATCCCCTCCTGACCTCCGGCTCCGGTTCGAAACGAAAGGCCCGCCGATCCGGCGGGCCTTTTTTCATGCCGGAGACCTGTTGGCTGCGCGCGTTGTGGGGGAAGGCGGGTTCGTGTCGCCACGGTCTTGCGGTCGGGCTACAGCCCCCTTTTCCTTTCCCGCGCGTCGTGATTGTCTGCCCGCAGCGACAACACGGACACGGATAGAATGACGGATTTCCTCATCATCGGCGGCGGCATCGCCGGGGCCTCGATCGGGGCGCGGCTGGCGCATCTGGGGGCGGTCACGCTTCTGGAACGTGAGGACGCGCTGGCGTTTCACGCTTCGGGTCGGTCGGCGGCACTGTTCGAGACGCGCTATGGCAAGCCCTCGACCATGGCGCTCAGCCAGGCCAGTGCCACCTATCACCACGAGGCGAATGGCGGCGTTCTCAGCCCGCGCGGCCTGATGCTGGCCGCGACCGAGGCGGAACGCGAGCTGTTCGAGGAAGAAGTCGTCGCGATGGGGATGGAGCGGATCACCCCCGACGAGGCCCGCGCGTTGTTTCCCATTCTCGACACCAAGGCCGCGCCGCTGGTCGGCCACCATGACGAGGCCTGGGATATCGACACCGACCGGCTGGTGCAGAACTTCGCCGCCGAGATCCGCGCCAATGGCGGCAGCATCCGCACCCGTGCCGAGGTGCGCCATATCGAGAAAACGGCCGCCGGCTGGCGCGTCGATATCGGCAGCGAGGTTCTGGAGGCGCGCAACCTGGTCAATGCCGCCGGCGCCTGGGTCGACGAGATCGCCCATATGGCCGGGATCGCGCCGCTTGGCGTGCATCCGCTGCGCCGCTCCATGGCGCGCATTCCCGCCCCCGAGGGCCTGGATCCGGCCAACTGGCCGATGGTCTTCGGCGCGGGCGAATCCTGGTATACGAAACCCGATGCCGGAGCGCTGATCGTCTCGCCCGGGGATGAGGACCCGCAACCGCCCATGGACGCCTGGGCCGATGACATGGTGCTGGCCGAGGGGCTGGCCCGGTTCGAGGCGGTGATGGAGTACGAGGTCACCCAGATGCTGGCCAACTGGGCCGGCCTGCGCACCTTTGCACCCGACCGCCAGCTTGTCCTTGGCCCCGACCCCGACGATGCCAGTTTCATCTGGATGGCCGGGCAAGGCGGCTACGGGTTCCAGACCGCCCCAGCCGCAAGCCAGCTGGCGGCCGACCTGGTGGCGGGCCGCCCGCCCGAGATCGAGGCCGGGATCGTCGCGCAACTGACCCCGCACCGCCTGCGCGGCTGACCTGACCTAGCTGTCCGCACTCGAAGGCGACAGCAACTGGGCCAGGAGCGGGTTGGGATTGCGGCGACGCATGGTCACGGCGCAGAAAGTCTCGCGAATCTCGTCCAGACGGGCGAATTCCACCAGCCGCCCGGCGCGCAATTCCTGGTCCACCACGATGGGCGGGATAACGGCAACCCCCGCATCAGCCCGCGCCAAGAGGCGCAGCATGGCCATGTCATCGGCCTCGGCGGCGATACGCGGCACGATTCCAAGACGGTCGAGCAAGGCATCGAAACCCGCCCGCAGCGCTGTTTCCGGCGTCGGCAGGATCAGGGGATGTGAGGCCAGCACGCCCTCGATCCCCGCGCCCGGTGCCGGGGCCCGCCCCGGCGCGCCAACGAGGCTGACCGGCTGTTCATCCAGCCGTTGCACGAGATAGGGGCTGGCTGCATCCCGTGGCGGCACGAGGTTGGTGAGCACCACGTCCAGTGCCAGCGCGTCGAGCCCCCGCAGCAGGCTGTCCTGCGATCCGGACCGCAGCACGACCTCGACATCGTCGCGCCCCAGAAGCGGCTTCAGAAAGGCCATCTGGAAATTGCGCGACAGGGTGGCCAGCGCCCCGACCCGTAAAACCTTGCGCCGGGTTTCGGCGGATCGCAGCGTCGCGGTCAGGTCCTCGGCGGTGCGAAAGATCTCTTCAGCGTGATCCAGCGCAATACGCCCCGCCTCGGTCAGGACAAGGCTGCGACCGCTGCGCTCGAAGAGGTCCTGGCCCAGCGCTGTCTCGAGCGCGCGCACCTGGGTCGAGACCGCCGATTGCGAGATGTTCAGCGCCCGGGCCGCACCGGTAAGGGTGCCATCACGGGCCACGGCGCGAAAAAGGCGAAGGTGGTGCAGGTTCAGCATGACATTATTCTATATTATAGAACGATAATTCCAAACAATGAATTTTTATTGATACCTCCGCGCCGGTAGGACAATCAAAGCCACTTGCACCGGAGGTATCCCATGGCACCCATGATCCCGCTGTCCATTCTTGCACCGCTTGCCCTGCTGCTCGTCGCGGCACTGGCGCTGCGCCGTCCGGGTCGGCGGCCCGGTGCCCTGCCCCGCCAGTCGGAAGCCGGAACGCTGATCGCCCTTGCACTGGTGGCACTTGGTGGCCTGCAATACCTCTCCCAGGGGCCGGTCAGCGGCCTTTTGCGGGCCGATGCGATCAGCCTGTCGCTGGCCCTGCTGGTGGCCTTTCTCGGCTGGGTGGTCATAAGGTTTTCCCGCAGCTACCTGGACGGAGAAGCTCGCGAGGGCGCGTTTCACGGGCAGATGCTGGCGACGCTCGCCGCAGTGCTGATCCTCGTGCAGGCGGGCAACCTGTGGCTTTTGGCGGGGACGGCCGTCGCGGTCGGACTCGGGCTGAAACACCTCCTGCTGTTCTATGCCAACCGCCCCGAGGCCCGGCGCGCGGCACGCAAATTCACACTGGCCTGGCATGGCGGGGACGGGGCGTTGATCCTTGCCGCCCTATTGCTGACCGCCCGTTTCGGCACGACCGATCTGACTCAACTCGCAACGCTGTCCACGCATGATGGTCTGGGAAGCGCCGGCGGTCTGGCGGTGGCGCTGCTGGTGCTGGCCGCACTGCTCAAATGCGCGGCCTTCCCGCTGCATGGCTGGCTGACCGAGGTGATGGAGGCCCCCACCCCTGTCTCGGCCCTGCTGCATGCCGGGATCATCAATTCCGGTGGCGTCATCCTGCTTGCCACCGCACCGCTGGTGCAGGAAAGCCCCGGCGCCATGGCCGCGCTGGTCATGGCGGGCGGGTTTACCGCGCTGTTCGGGGCGACGGTCATGCTGACCCAAAGCGCGGTCAAGACGGCGCTGGCCTGGTCGACCGTGGCGCAGATGGGGTTCCTGATGCTGCAATGCGGTTTGGGCCTCTGGCCGCTGGCGTTGCTGCACATCCTCGCGCATTCGCTCTACAAGGCGCATGCCTTCCTGTCCTCGGGCGGCGCGGTGACGGCGGTGGCTGCCCTGCGGCGGCCCGGGCCGGTGGCGGTGCCCGACCTGGGCGCGGTACTGAAGTCCTTTGCCCTCGCACTCTTGCTTTATGCCATGATCGCCGGGCTGTTCATGACGGTCTTAGGAGCGAAGTCCCCGCAGGCGCTGGCGCTGGGGGCGATCCTGATCCTCGGGGTGGCCTACCTGGTGGCCCAGGGGCTGGCCGATACGGCCCCCGCCCCACTGACCCGGCGCACCGCGTTGGCCTCCCTGGCCGCCGCCACGGGATACTTCACCTTCCAAGCCCTGGCCCAGGCGCTCTGGGGCCCCGCCCTGCCCGCCGCGCCAACCCCCGGCCCGCTGGAATGGGCGCTGATCCTGCTGGCGCTGGCCTCGTTCGGGCTGGTGGCGCTGGCACAGGCCCTGTTCCCGCTTTGGGCGCATCATCCGGCCATGGCGGGGCTGCGGGTGCACCTGGCGAACGGCCTCTACCTCAACGCGCTGCTCGACCGGGCCCTCGGCGGGCTGCGCACGGGCAAGACCAGCTGAAACCGACGGACCAAGGAGACCAAGATGTTCATGACCAAGACCCAGGCCGCGCCCTTGCGGCAGTCCGAAATCCTGGCCGCGGCCGACGCTGCCCTGCGCGCCATCCCCCCGGCTTTCCCGCTGGACGCGACCGTTGCGGTAAACCCCTTCCTCGGCCAGTCGGGAGAGGACCTTGCCACCGCGTCGGTCCGCCTTGGCCGCGTCGCGGGGGTTGCGACGACCCGCACCATGGCCGACTACGCCGCCGACCTGAAGGCGGGCCAGATGACCGAAGCCGATATCGAGGCCGCGATGGCCGCCTGCACGTCACCGGCGAGACCGACAGACATGGCCAGCCTGCGTGCGATGCTGGAACGCGGCACCGCGCCTGCCGGATCGGGCCGCCTGCCAAACCTGGCCGAGCTGGCCGCTGAGACCACCGGCACGGACTGGCCCGCCTTGATCGAGCGCGGCATCGGCCTTTGGGCCGCCGGCCATTTCGACCGGGGCCAGGCGCTGTGGACACCGCGGCCCGGACAGGGGGCCTATGCCGCCTGGCGGGCCTGGGCAATCCATGACCTGACGCCCGAGATCGCGGGCCTTTCCGGGTTCTGCGCCCATGTGGCGGCCCTGCCCGACAGCGCGGACCGGGCCATTCTGGCAGCGGCGCAGGATATGGGACTGTCCGAGGCGTCGGCTGAAACCGTCTTTCACGGCCTGCTGATGGACCTGGGCGGCTGGGCGCAGCATGCCCGCTGGCTGCTGTGGCAGGCCGAGATGCAGGGCGGCAGCGATGCCACGCTGCTGGACCTGCTGGCCATCCGGCTGGCATGGGACGCGGCACTGCTGAGCCATCTGCCCGATCTTGCCGACGCATGGGCCGACACCGTCGCCGCCCATGCGCAACCCGTTGCCCCCACGACAGACCAGGTGGCGCTGGCCATCCTGCAAGAGGCCCGCGAACGCGCCCATCAGCGGCAGCTGGGCGCGGCACTGACTGGCGGCGCACCGGCCCGTGACCGGGCCGAATTGCAGGCCGCTTTCTGCATCGACGTGCGGTCGGAACCATTCCGGCGGGCGCTGGAAAGCCTCGACCCCGGCATCGAGACCATCGGCTTCGCCGGGTTTTTCGGCCTGCCCGTGGCGCACAAGGCGCAAGGCTCGGATATTGTGGACTCGCATCTGCCCGTTCTGCTGTCCCCGGCTTTGGACACGACCAGCCAGGCCGACGCGCGCACCGAGACCGCGCACCGGATCAAGGCCCGGGCCGCACGGGCCTGGGGCCGGTTCCGGCAGGCGGCGGTGTCGTCCTTCGCCTTCGTCGAGGCCGCCGGGCCGCTCTATGCCGGAAAGCTGCTGCGCGACGCCACGGGGCGTGTCGGAAAGGATGCTCCCCCCGGCCCCGCGCCGCAGGTGGTCGGCGGGCTGAGCGCCGAGGCCAAGGCTGACACCGCCGCGGCGGTTCTGGGCGCCATGAGCCTGACCGAGGGGTTCGGGCGGACCATCCTGCTGCTGGGCCACGGTGCCAGGGTGACGAACAACCCCCATGAAAGCGCCTATCACTGCGGCGCCTGTGGCGGCCAGACCGGCGAGGTCTCGGCGCGTCTTCTGGCGGGGCTTCTCAACGATCCCGATACGCGGGAGGGGCTGGCCAGCCGTGGCATCGACTTGCCCGAGGACACCGCTTTCGTCGCCGGGCTGCACGACACGACGACCGATCGCATCACGCTCTATGACACCGAAACCCTCGACCGCGACTTGGCGCAGGTCCGGGACTGGCTCGACCGGGCCGGGACCATCACGCGGGCCGAACGGGCGCGCGACCTGCCCGGCGCCGACGCCAAGACCGTGGCGGCGCGGGCGCTGGACTGGGCCCAGACCCGGCCCGAATGGGGGCTGGCCGGATGCGCCGCCTTCATCGCCGCGCCGCGCCATGCCACCGCCGGGCGCGACCTGGGCGGACGCTGTTTCCTGCACAGCTATGACTGGCGGCGTGACAAGGAATTCGCCACGCTGGAGTTGATCCTGACCGCTCCGGTGGTCGTGGCCAGTTGGATCAGCCTGCAATATTACGGGTCGTCCATCGCTCCCGATGTCTTCGGCGGCGGCAACAAGCTGATCCACAATGTCGTCGGCGGGATCGGCGTGGTCGAAGGCAATGGCGGGCGCCTGCGCCCGGGCCTGCCCTGGCAGGCCGTGCATGACGGCGAGCAGCTGATGCATGACCCGCTGCGCCTGTCGGTCATGATCGAGGCCCCGCAACAAGCGATCACCGATGTGCTGGCCCAGCACCCCGATGTGCGGGCGCTCTTCGACAACGGATGGCTGCACCTGTTTGCCCTGAAGGACGGGCGCATCGCCGCCCGCTATCGGCCGGGTCTCGAGTGGCAGGCCGAGACCGCCGGTTGAAACCGAAAGCGCCCCCGGAAAACCGGGGGCGCAATCCGTTCAGGCATGACGCACGGGGGTTACCCGTCGACGCGGATTGCCTCGTTCTTGGGGTCATAGGGGCTGTCCTGCACCACCTCGGCATCCCACAGCTGGTCCAGCATCTTGATCTTGAGCCTCGTGCCGGGCGCGGCCAGTTCTGGGCTGACATAGCCCATGCCGATGGACTTTCCGAAATGCACGGAATAGCCGCCCGAGGTCAGACGCCCGACCCGTTTGTCACCATCATAAAGCGCCTCGACACCCCAGGGGTCGGCATCCTCGGGCCCGTCGATCAACAGGGTGCAGCACTTGCTCCGCACGCCGATCTCTTCCATCGCGGCCTTGCCCTGGAACTCCTTGGACAGATCGACAAAGCGCGGCAGATCGGCCTCCAGCGGGGTCGCGTCACGGCCCAGCTCGTGTCCGAAGGCGCGATAGCTCTTCTCCTGGCGCAGCCAGTTCTGGGCGCGCGCGCCGACAAGCTTCAGCCCATGCTTCTCACCGGCCTTTTCCAGCAAATCGAACAGGTAATTCTGCATCTCGATCGGGTGATGCAATTCCCAGCCAAGTTCCCCCGTATAGGCCACGCGGATCGCGTTGACCGGGCACATGCCAAGCTCGATCTGGCGGGCGGACAACCACGGGAACCGTTTGTTCGACAGGGCAGTTTCCGGTTCGGCATCCTTGATGACCTCGGCCAGAACGTCGCGCGATTTCGGCCCGGCGATGGCGAAGACACCCCACTGGGTGGTCACGTTTTCGACCGCGATATAGCCGAACTCCGGCGCCTTGTCCTCGGCGCATTTACGCAGATAGTCGCCATCGTAATCGGTGAGCGCACCGGCGGAGACTAGGTAGTATTCATCCTCGGCCAGCCGCACGATGGTGTATTCGGTGCGCGTGGTGCCCGCGGGGGTCAGCGCGTAGGTCAGATTGATCCGGCCCACCTTGGGCAGCTTGTTGCAAGTGAACCAGTCGAGGAAAGCTGTCGCACCCGGCCCCTTGACGGTGTGCTTGGTGAACGCGCTGGCATCCAGCAGGCCCACGCCCTCGCGGACGGCCTTGGCCTCGTCCACGGCGTATTGCCACCACTCACCGCGGCGGAAACTGCGCGCGTCATGATCAAAGGTCTCGGGCGCATCCAGCGGGCCGAAATAGTTGGGCCGCTCGAAGCCGTTGACACAGCCGAATTGCGCGCCGCGCGCTTTCATCCGGTCATAGCAGGGGGCGGTCCGCAGCGGGCGGGCCACTTCGCGCTCCTCGTCCGGATGGTGCAGGATGTAGACGTGTTCGTAGGCCTCTTCGCATTTGCGGGCGCCGTATTCGGTGGTCATCCAGCTGCCGAACCGTTTGGGATCGAGCGACGCCATGTCGATCTCGGCCTCGCCGTCGACCATCATCTGCGCCATGTAATAGCCGGTGCCACCGGCGGCGGTGATCCCGAAAGAGAACCCCTCGGCCAGCCACATGTTGCGCAGGCCGGGGGCCGGGCCGACCAGCGGGTTGCCGTCCGGCGTGTAGCAGATCGGGCCGTTGAAATCGTCCTTCAGCCCCACCTCTTCGGTGGACGGGATCCGGTGGATCATGGACATGTATTCTTCCTCGATCCGCTCGAGATCCAGCGGGAAGAGGTCCGCCCGGAACGTATCCGGCACGCCGTATTCGAACCGGGCCGGCGCGTTGCGCTCGTAAGGGCCGAGAATCCAGCCGCCGCGCTCTTCGCGCACATACCACTTGGCGTCGGCATCGCGCAGGACCGGGTGTTCGCCATGGGTCTTGCGGAACTCCACCAAGGCCGGGTCGGGCTCGGTGACGATGAACTGGTGCTCGACCGGGATCGCCGGCATCTTGATGCCCAGCATGCGCGCGGTGCGCTGCGCGTGATTGCCCGACGCCGTGACGACATGCTCCGCCGAGATCACGATCTGCTCGTCGCTGGGGACAAGGTTGCCGCCCTTTTCCACCATCTTGGTGCAGGTGACATCCCAGTGGTCGCCCTTCCATTCAAAGGCATCCGCCTGCCACTTTCGCTCGATCATCACGCCGCGCTGACGGGCGCCCTTGGCCATGGCCATCGTCAGGTCGGCCGGATTGATATAACCGTCCTCGGGGTGATAGATCGCGCCCTTCAGATCCTCGGTATTCACCAGCGGCCAGTTTTCCTTGATCTGGTCCGGAGTCATCCATTCGTAGTGGACGCCCACCGTCTCGGCGGTCGAAGCATAGACCCGGTATTCGTCCATCCGTTCGTCGGTGCGGGCCATGCGCAGGTTGCCCACCACCGAGAACCCGGCATTCAGACCGGTTTCTTCCTCGAGAGTCTTGTAGAACTTGACCGAATAGTCGTGGATGTGACTGACCGCGTAGGACATGTTGAACAGCGGCAGAAGGCCGGCGGCATGCCAGGTGCTGCCGCTCGTCAGCTCGTCGCGTTCCAGCAGCATGATGTCATCCCAGCCGGCCCGGGCCAGGTGATAGGCGACCGAGGTGCCGATGGCTCCGCCACCGATGACAAGAGCACGGACATTGGTTTTCATCTTGGCGACTCCAGTTTTCTTTTCCGACGCTACCATGCCCGTTCTGGCCGATTTCGGCGAACCGCAGCCGACGCCAAAACCTTCAAAACCGACGCCCGGCTTCTTTGGGTCGAAAATACCGCGGGGGAGTCGGCCCCGGCCGACGGGGGCAGCGCCCCCATCCCGCCCGCAGCCCGCACCCGGCCGGGGCGGTGCGATCATGCTGAATTGGCCGGATGAAAGCCTGCGGAAGCAGCCCTTTCGGTCCCGCCCAACAGTCGCAAGACAGCTTGCCCGCATCCCCTCCCCCGGTGTAGGCCTGCGAAACCGACCATATCCGCCCGGACCCGCCCCATGCAGATCTGCCGAACCGTTTCCGATATCCGCGCCGCCGTGGCCCGGTTCCGCGCCGCCGGAGAGGGCGTGGGCCTGGTCACCACGATGGGCGCGCTGCATGACGGCCACATGGCGCTGGTCTCCGAGGCACGCGGCGCCCATGACCGGGTCGTCGCCACGATCTTCGTCAATCCCACCCAGTTCGGCGAGGCCGCCGACCTGGAAAACTACCCCCGCACCGAGGCCCGCGATCTTGAGATGCTGGAAGCCGCCGGCGTCGATGCGGTGCTGATCCCCGAGGTGTCCGAAATCTACCCTGAAGGTGATGAAACCATCGTCGAGACCACCCGCCTGGCCAATATCCTGCATGGCGCGGTCCGGCCCGGTCATTTCCGGGGCGTCACCACCGTGGTAGCCAAGCTGTTCAACATCTGCCAGCCCGACGCCGCCTATTTCGGGGAAAAGGATTTCCAGCAGCTGCATGTGATCAAACGCATGGTCCGCGACCTGCACATGCCGCTGAACATTCGCGGCGTGCCCACCGTGCGAGAGGCCGACGGACTGGCCATGTCCAGCCGCAATGTCCGTCTGACGCCCGAGGATCGCGCCGCCGCGCCGGTTCTGTCGCGTGCCCTCGATGCCGCGCAAACCAGCGGCGCGGGCCGGGTCGAAGACCTTGCCCGGATCATCCGGGAGACCATCGCCACCGAACCCCGCGCGACACTCAAGGGGCTCGATATCGTTTGGCTGTCCGATTTCTCGCCCGCCACCGGCCGCCTGACCGCGCCGGTCGGCATCATGATTTCCGCCGAATTCGGCCGCGGGGACAACCATGTCCTCTTGATCGACCAGAGGGAGGTCCACCCATGAGCGCCCAGACCGAAACCGTTCGCCGCATGACCGTGCCGCAGATCCGTTCCCGCAAGGGAGGCGAGCCGATCGTGTCGCTGACCTCCTACCACGCGCATACCGCGGCGCTGGTCGACAAGTATGCCGACTTCATCCTTGTCGGCGACAGCCTCGGCATGGTGATGCACGGCATGGAAAGCACCGTGGGCGTGCCGCTGGACCTGATGATCATGCATGGCAAGGCCGTGGTGCGTGGGACCAAGCGGGCGCTCGTCGTCGTGGACATGCCCTTCGGCACCTACGAGGAAAGCCCGAACATGGCCTTTCGAAACGCTGCGACGATCATGAAAGACACCCAGTGCCAGGCGGTCAAGCTGGAAGGCGGCGCGCGGATGGCGGAAACGATCCGCTTCCTGGTCGAACGGGGCATCCCCGTGATGGCTCATATCGGCCTGACCCCGCAATCGGTGAACACGATGGGCGGCTTCAAGGTGCAGGGCCGGGATGAAGAGGCCTGGAAGGTGCATATCGAGGATGCGAAAGCCGTCGCCGAGGCCGGGGCCTTCGCGGTCGTGGTCGAAGGCGTGGTCGAGGAACTGGCCGACCGCATCACCGAGGCGGTCGACATCCCCACGATTGGCATCGGCGCGTCGAAGAATTGCGACGGGCAGATCCTCGTGCTTGAGGACATGCTTGGCCTGAACCCCTGGACCCCGAAATTCGTCAAGGTCTACGGCCAGTTGGGCCCGATGATCGAAGAGGCGGTCAAGTCCTACGCCGACGAGGTCAAGACCCGCGCCTTTCCGGGACCGGACCAGGTCTACAAATAGCGCCGGTTCCACGACTCAGCGTGATTTCGCGGCAGGCGCCACACCGATATAGGGTTGTTTCTGCGACAATTTTATCTCAGGGGCGTCATTGCGGGCGGGTTTGCCCTAGCTCAACGAGAGCCGAATCCTTAATACCTCTGGCAGGTAATGCGAGGATGCCGCACCAAAAGCGGCCCCGCGAGGAGAGCAGGCTATGACCAGATACACGCTTGTGGCGCTTTGCGCCGTGACGGCCCTTGGCGCGTGCGGGTCACCGGAGATCGCGTCGCGGATGGACAATCGCGGCATGCTGTTTCCCGGTTTCGACGGATCCGACACCGCGACCAGTAGTCCCTACGTCCCCGAGATCGTGGGCGCACGGGCCGACAACGACTTCATGCGGTTCTCGACCCTCTCCATGACGCGCTGACGATACGGGTCGGCAATGTCCGCGATGTCGCCGTGAAACAGGGCTGGATCGCGGTTTCCAACAACCGCGAAATGCGACAGCACTAGAGCATCGAGGGCACGACCTGATCCGGCGGGCGGTGCCCGTCATCGAAGGTCTTGATGTTCAGCAGGACCTTCTCACCCATCTCGATCCGCCCCTCGCGCGTGGCCGATCCCATATGCGGAAGCAGCACGACATTCTTGAGCTCCCGCAGGCGGGGATTGATCTGGTTGCCATGTTCGAAAACGTCCAGACCGGCCCCGGCCAGTTCGCCATTGCGCAACATCCGGGTCAGTGCGTTTTCGTCGATCACCTCGCCGCGCGAGGTGTTCACGATCACCGCATCCTCTTTCATCAGCTTGAGCCGTCGCGCATTCATAAGGTGGAAGGTCGATGGCGTATGCGGGCAGTTGATCGACACCACGTCCATCCGCGCGATCATCTGGTCGAGGCTTTCCCAATAGGTGGCACCCAGGTCTTCCTCGGTCTCGGGGCGCAGGCGGCGGCGGTTGTGATAATGCACCTGCATACCGAAGGCCGCCGCCCGCCGCGCCACCGCCTGGCCGATCCGGCCCATGCCCAGGATACCCAGCCGCCGCCCGGCAATGCGCCCGCCCAGCATCGCGTTGGGGGCCCAGCCGCTCCATTCTCCCGACTGCATCCGCGCCAGCCCCTCGGGAATGCGCCTTGTGACCGCCAGTAGAAGCGCCATGGTCATGTCGGCGGTATCCTCGGTCGCAACATCCGGCGTGTTGGACACCAGGATGCCGCGCTGGCGTGCGGTTCCCACGTCGATATGGTCCACGCCCGCACCGTAATTGGCGATCAGCTTGAGGTTTTCACCAGCCTGCCCGAGCAGTCCGGCATTGATAGTGTCCGTCAGCGTCGGCACCAGCACGTTGCAATGCCGCACCGCCTCAACCAGTTCCTCGGGGGTCATCGGGCTGTCATCGTCGCGCAGTTGCACGTCGAACAGTTCCTTCATGCGGGTCTCGACCACCTCGGGCAACCGTCGCGTGACGACAACACTCAGGCGTTTGCGTGGCATCCGTGGTCCTCCGTCGCTTTCCTTGACTTGCTCTGTGTGGCAACGTGCCTGTATCCGCGACGCGGCACAAGAACCCCGCGCGGACGAGGTGCAGAATACCAGGTGGGCCCATGAAAATCCTGCGGCACGTTCTGACGTGTTTTTTCGTGCTTAGCGCGGGCACGGTCCCGGCGCAGGAGATTGCGCAGGCCGCGACCATAGAACGCGGGCCGGTGACCAACCTGCCTTTGCCGCGCTTCGTTTCGCTGAAGGCGAACGAGGCCAATGTGCGCCGCGGACCAAGCCTGTCACACCGCATTGACTGGGTGTTCGCCCGGCGCGACATGCCCCTGCAGGTGGTCGGGGAATACGGCCATTGGCGCCGCGTGACGGATCGCGAGGGGATGGGCGGCTGGGTGCATTACACGCTTCTGTCCGGCAATCGCACGGTGATCGTGGAACGCGATATGCTGCCGCTGCTGTCACGCCCGGAGGAGGACGCCAGCCAAACCGCCATGCTGGAGCTGGGCGTCATCGCCGAGCTGGACGAATGCGGCCCTGATTGGTGCCGTCTTTTTGCAGGGGGCTACAAGGGCTGGGCCCCGAAGGCCGCGCTCTGGGGCGTCGATGCCGAAGAGATTCGGGACTAGCGCAGACCGCCGCCGTGAGGCACCAATGCAAAGTCGCCGGCGCCGTCGCTTCATCGCGCAGCACATTCTTTCTCTGGCGCGCGCGCCACGCTAAGCATGGGATCATGACCCGTTCGGACACCACGCTCAACCTGTCTGCCGGCATCGCTTCGGTCACCGTCGCGCTGGTGCTCGTCCTGGCCAAGCTCTGGGCCCTGCGCGAAACCGGGTCTCTGGCGGTTGCGGCGGCCCTCGCCGACAGTGCGCTCGACCTGATGATGTCCCTGGGCGGCCTGGCCGCCATCGCCTATGCGGCAAAACCGGCGGATGCCGACCACGCCTTCGGCCATACCGCCGTCGAGGACCTTGCTGCACTGGCGCAATCAATGATCATCATCGCCTCGGCCGGGGTCATCGGCGGGGCGGCGACCAT
This sequence comes from Salibaculum griseiflavum, assembly GCF_003129565.1. GTDB lineage: Bacteria > Pseudomonadota > Alphaproteobacteria > Rhodobacterales > Rhodobacteraceae > Salibaculum > Salibaculum griseiflavum. Next base: position 146,254 of record NZ_QETF01000004.1, on the reverse strand, counting down.
GCGTCTGGTGGCCGGGAACAGCCCCCTGCCCGCGCAGGAAAGCAAGGGGATCGCGGTGATGATCCTCTCGATCCTGCTGACCGGGGCGCTGGTCTGGTGGCAGCGCCGGGTCGCGCGGCGCACCGGCAACAAGGTCGTGGCCGCCGACAGCCTGCACTATATCGGTGACCTGGTGCCCAATCTGGGCGCGCTTCTGGCGCTGGCCGCGTCCGCCCTGTTCGGGCTGGGCCAGGTGGACAGCATCGTCGCACTGGGAGCCGCCGCCATGCTGATCGTCGGCGCGGTGCGGATCGGGCGCGGCGCCTGGCATGCCCTGATGGACCGGCAGGCCGATGCGGACACAATTGCGGCAATCTCGCAAATCGCCCGCGACTATCCCGGCGTGCTGGGGCATCATGACCTCAAGACCCGGCAATCGGGCAGCCGCCTGTTCGTCAACCTGCATATCGAGCTGGACGGCACCCAGACCCTGTACCAGGCCCATTCCATTGGTGCCGGGCTGCGGCGTGCCATCCTGAAGGAGTATCCGCAGGCGGATGTTCTGATCCACAAGGACCCACATGGTGTGACGCCGCATCCCGACGACCCGCAAAAGGAGAACGCAACGTGACCCCAGAGACATTGGAGGCCCGCCTGATCGCACAGCGCAAACTGCTGGCGCGGATCGTGGCCGTGCTGCAGGAACCATCACTCGACAGTTTCCTGGCCGACCGCAATCACCTCGAACTGGGCGCCGAGGACCCCGGCGCGGTGCCAGACGAAGCCTTGGCGTTTGCCGGGGCCGTGGCTGACGAGTTGCGCGAAATCGAGAAGCTGGCCGAGCGTTTACGCGGCCAGGCCCCGGCCCCGTAGCAGCGCCGCCGCGTCGGGCATCTCTCCTCGGAACCGGGTATAAAGCGCCGCCGCGTCCTCGGACCCGCCCCTTGACAGGATGTGCGCTTCCAGCGCTTGGGCCATCTTGGCGTCGAAGGGGCCGCCGGCCTGCTGGAACGCCTCGAAGGCATCCGCGTCCATGACCTCGGACCACATGTAGCTGTAATAGCCCGAGGAATAGCCATCGCCCGCAAAGACATGGGCGAAATGCGGCGTGCCGTGGCGCATCCGAATGGCCTCTGGCATCCCGATCTCTTCGAGAATCTCGGCCTGTTTCTGCATCGGATCCACCGGGGCGGGGCCATCGTGAAAGGCCAGATCCACCAGCGCCGAGGCGAGGTATTCGACCGTCTGGAAACCCATATCATAGGTCGTGGCCGCCAGAAGCCTGTCCAGCAGATCACGCGGCATTGGCTCGCCGGTCTCGGCATGGGTGGCATAATGTTCCAACACCTCGGGCACCTCCAGCCAGTGCTCGTAAAGCTGGCTGGGCAGTTCCACGAAATCGCGGGCCACAGAGGTGCCGCTGATCGAGGCGTAGGTCACGTCCGAGAGGATATGGTGCAGGGCATGACCAAATTCGTGGAACAGCGTGCGCGCATCATCATAGGACAGTAGTGCCGGCTGTCCCTCGCCCGGTTTGGCAAAATTGCACACATTCACGACATGCGCGCGGATATCGCCCGCCAGCTTCTGCTGGCTACGGATGGCGCTGCACCATGCGCCCGAACGTTTCGAACCGCGCGCGAAATAATCACCGATGAAAACGGCCATGTGCGACCCGTCGCGTGTCACCTCCCAGGCGCGCACATCGGGGTGGTAGAGGGGCGCCTCGATTTCCCGGAACTCCAACCCGAACAGGCGATACGCACAGTCGAAGGCCGCTTCGATCATCCGGTCCAGTTGCAGATAGGGTTTCAGCTCGGCCTCGTTCAGATCATGTTCGGCGGCGCGCCGTTTTTCACTGTAGTAGTGCCAGTCCCATGGCCGCAGCGGCCCTGTGATTCCGTCGGCATGCAGCATGGTTTCAAGAACCTGCGCATCCGCTTCGGCGCCGCGCTTGGCCGGCGTCCAGACCTGCATCAACAGATCGCGCACGGCGCCCGGGGCGCCGGCCATCTCGGTTTCCAGCTTGTAGGCCGCGAACGTCTCATAGCCAAGCAGGGCGGCGCGCTCCTCGCGCAGCTTCAACACCTCGGCGGCGATGGCGCGATTGTCGGTTTCACCGCCCATCGCCCCGCGCGCGGTCCAGGCCTCGTAGGCTTTTTCCCGCAGGGCCCGGTCAGGACAGAATTGCAGAAACGGCACGATCAAGGATCGCGAGGTCGTCACGACCGGGCCTCGCCCCCGTTCTGCCCCGGCAGCGCGGGCGGCGTCCTGCACGAAACCGGGCAGGGCCTGCAAATCCTGTTCGGACAGGTCCATGAACCAGTCCCGCTCATCAGCCAGCAGGTTCTGCGTGAATTGCGTGCCCAGCTCGGCCAGCCGTTGCTTTATCTCCGTCAGCCGGGCGGCCTCGGCCCCTTGCAACTGCGCCCCCGCCCGCACGAAACCGCGCCGGGTCAGCATCAACACGCGGGCCTGTTCCTCGGTCAGGTCCAGCGTCTCGCGGTCCTGCCAAAGCGCCTCGATGCGGGCGAACAGCGCCGCGTTCGACGTGATCTCGGAGCCGTAGGCGGCCAGTTTCGGGGAAAACTCGCGCATCAGGGCCTGGCGCGCGTCGTTGCTGTCGGCTCCTGCCTGGGCGTAGAACGCCCCCAGCACCCGGCCCAGCGTTTCATCGGCCAGTTCCAGCGCCTCGATCGTGTTGGCAAAGCTCGGCGCATCGGGGTTTTCGGCAATCGCGGCGATATTGGCGCGCGCCTCATCCAGCGCCGCCTCGACCGCCGCGGCATAGTCGGCATCGGTGATCCTGTCATAGGGCGGCAGGCCGAAGGCTGTGTCCCAGTCGGCAAGCAGGAGGTTGGTCATGTGGTCTGTCCTTCTCGGTCACCCCCGCAGATGGGGCAATCGGCCTTCGGTTTCAACGCCATCACACGGGTCTCGCCATAAAGCGCGTCATGGATCATCATCCGCCCGCGCAACCCTTCGCCCGCACCGGTGATCGCCTTGACCGCCTCGACGGCCATCATCGCGCCTATCACGCCGGGCAGCGGACCCAATACCCCGGCCTCGGCACAGCTGGGCACCAAACCCGGTGCGGGGCGCTGCGGGAAGATGCATTCATAGCAGGGCGTGCCCTTGGCCGGATCATAGAGGCTGATCTGCCCCTCCCACTGGGTCAGCGCGGCAGCGATCAGTGGAATTCCAAGGGCCGCGCAAGTGCGGTTGACAAGGTAGCGCGTGTCGAAATTGTCCGATCCGTCAAGGACAAGGTCGTACTCAGTGAACAAGTCCGTCGCGATTTCTTCGCTCAGGCGGCGCTGGTAGGGGCGCACCGTCACATAGGGGTTAAGCGCCTCCATCGCCTCGGCCGCGGAATGGACCTTGGGCATGCCGATGCGGGCATCGGTGTGGATCACCTGTCGTTGCAGGTTCGAGTTGTCCACGACATCATCGTCGATCACACCAATCGTGCCGACACCGGCAGCAGCCAGGTATTGCAGCGCAGGCGCGCCCAGCCCCCCGGCGCCAATGACCAGCACGCGCGCCTCTTTCAGGGCCTTCTGCCCCGGTCCGCCGATCTCGCGCAGCACGATATGGCGGGCATAGCGCTCCAGTTCGGTCTCGGAGAAACTCCCGGCTTGCGGGGCCTCGTCACGGGCCTGCCCCCGCCTTGCCCGCGCCTTGATGCGGCGGAAAACAAGGCTGTAGGCCCAGACGACCAGCCCCAGCCCGATCAGCAACCCCCACAGGCGCGGATCGCCGCCCGTCGCCTCGCGCAGGGGGTGCCCATCGGGCAGAACCAGCTGCACCAGAAGCACTGCCGCCAGAAGAACACCGATCATCGTGAAGCGCGCCGAATAGGGCGCCTTCATCGCGATGCCGATCCCCCAGAGCGCGGCCGCCATGGCCAGGACAACCGTCATGCCGCCCCCGTGGACCCGAACCCGCCCGCGCCGCGATCCGTGTCATCGAGCAGGCCAGTTTCAAAGGCAGCCTGCACCACCGGGGCCACGACCATCTGGGCGATCCGGTCGCCATGGGCCACGGTGAACGGGGCGTCGCCGGTGTTTTGCAGGATCACGCCCAGCGGCCCGCGATAGTCGCTGTCGATGGTGCCGGGGCTGTTGGGCAGCGTGATCCCGTGCTTGAGCGCCAGCCCGGACCGAGGCCGAAGTTGCACCTCGTAGCCCGCCGGAATCGCGAGCCGCAGCCCGGTCGGGATAAGCGCCCGCGTGCCGGGGGCCAGCTCAACCTGTCCGCGATCCTCGAAATTGGCGCGCAGATCGGCCCCGGCCGCCCCCGCGCTGGCATAATGCGGCAGGCCAAGCGCCTCGTCCGCGCCGTCGACCCATTCGAACCGTATGGTCACCATGCCCGTTTTCTTCCCTCTTTCACTCTGGAAGGTAGACCCGATGCCGGGGCGCTCAACCCAGCGCCTCGGCGATCTTTTCCGCCAACCGCGCCGCCACCGCATGCTTGTCCATGCGCGGCCAGTCCTCGACCCCCTCGGCGGTGACAAGGTGCACCTTGTTCTCTGTGCCGCCCATGATACCCGTTTCCGGGCTGACATCATTGGCCAGGATCCAGTCGCAGCCCTTGCGCTCCCGCTTGGCGGTGGCGTGTTCGATGACGTTTTCGGTCTCGGCCGCGAAACCGACCACAAGGCCGGGCCGGCCGGTTTCGCGCTGGCTGACCGTGGCCAGGATATCCGGGTTCTCTGCAAAACCGAGTGTCGGCAAGCCGCGGGCATCTTTCTTGATCTTCTGGTCGCGGGCCTCGGTCACATGCCAATCGGCCACGGCGGCGGCGAAGATCGCCGCATCCGCAGGGTCCGCGGCCTCGACCGCCTCCAACATTTGCCGGGCGGTTTCCACGGCCACCACCTCGACCCCCGCCGGCGCGGGCACCGAGGCCGGCCCAGTCACGAAAGTCACCCGCGCCCCAAGGTCGCGCAAGGCAGCGGCGATGGCCGCCCCCTGTGCCCCCGAGGACCGGTTGGCGATATAGCGCACCGGGTCGATGGGTTCATGGGTCGGCCCGGACGTGACCAGCACATGGCGTCCCTTCAATGGCCCGTCGCCCAGCGCGGTGCCGATCGCTGCGACGATTTCGAGCGGCTCGGCCATGCGGCCGGGTCCGTATTCGCCGCACGCCATGTCCCCGTCATTCGGGCCGACGAAAAGGATCCCATCGCCGCGCAGAGTGTCGGCGTTGCGCCGAGTCGCGGGATGGTCCCACATGCGCACATTCATGGCCGGTGCGATCAGGACCCGCTTGTCCGTGGCCATCAGCAATGTCGAGGCCAGGTCATTGGCCAGCCCGCCGGCCATCTTGCCCATCAGGTCCGCCGTGGCCGGGGCCACGACCACGAGGTCGGCCGCGCGGGACAACTCGATATGGCCCATCTCGGCCTCGGCGGTCAGGTCGAAAAGCTCCTGATGCACCTTTTCCCCGGCCAGCGCCGAGACCGAAAGCGGCGTGACGAATTCCGCCCCCGCGCCGGTCAGAACAGGGGTCACGCGGGCACCCCGTTCGCGCAGCCGCCGGATCAGATCCAGCGATTTGAAGGCGGCTATTCCTCCGCCGATGATCAGAAGGATGGATTTGCCTTGCAGCACGGGCCGGGCCTTTCGTCAGAAGCGTCGGCAAACCGTATCGCGCCCCATCCGGCAGGGCAATGGACCGGCGTCAGCGGAACGCGTCGCAGGGGTCCTCGCGTTCGACGGCGGGCGTGGTGACGACCATATCGAACCCGCCGTCTAGCACCGTGCCGGTCTCGGCCTGCCCGAGACTGAACAGCTGCACGTCCGGACGGGCCAGCGCGATCATTGCGGGCATTCCCCAATCCTTGCGGGCGTGGCCATTTCCGGTGATCACCACCACCGGCCCACCATAGGCGTCAAGCCCCGCCAAGGCCGCGCGCGCAAGCTCGGCGTCGCGCAAGCGCTGCACCTCGACCATAGATGGCAACAAGTCTTCTGGCAGCGCATTGCAATGCACCTCGGCCTGAAGCGCCAGCCGCTGCGACAGCTCCGCCTCGGGCAAGGGCTGGTCCAGGTCGAACCGCGGCCCATAGCCGCTGAATACCTCCAGCGTGCCGCGCCGCATCGCCATTCGCGCGCTTTCCCGGGGAACAAGCGCGCCCAATACTGCGGCATCTGGCGCGGCGGCGAAGATCGGGTAATACATCGAGAAGTCCGGCAGCCCCGCCGCCTCGTCCCAGCCCAGCGCAGCCTTCAACTCGGCTTCGGGCGCGCCGGGCACATGCCGTTGCGCCTGCTCGAATGTCAGGAACTCGAAGACCAGCACGGTCGGGTCAAGCGCGGCGACGATCTCGGCCTGACGGGCATGATGGTGTGGGTTGTCATGGGTTTCGCCCAGAACGACGATCTGCGCACCGGACGCCTTGACCGCCTCGATCTCGGGATCGGCCGCCGCGGGCATCGCCACGGCGGCCAGCAGGAAAACCAGATGCCTCATACCAGGAAGTTGAGCACTTCCTTGGACTGGCCTTCAAGCGATTTGCGCATTTTCCCGAAGGCTGCGGCCTCCAGTTGCCGGATGCGCTCCTTGGACAGGCCGAGCTCGTCGCCCAGGCTTTCCAGCGTGCGCGGGTCGTCGCGCAGCTTGCGTTCGCGGACGATGAACTGTTCCCGGTCGTTCAGGGCCGACATGGCGGTCAGCAGCCATTGCCGCAACGTATCATTGTCGTGGTTGGCTTCGACCGTTTCGGCGGCCTGGTCACTGTCGTCTTCCAGCGCGTCGATCCATTCGCGCCCCTCGTCCTCGGTCGATTGCGTGGCGTTGAGCGAGAAATCCGAACCAGAGAGCCGGCCCTCCATCATCTCCACGTCGTGCAAGGGAACCCCGAGCTCGGTGGCGATGGCTTCGCGCAGCGACTGTCCATCCAGGGTTTCGCCACGGGCGCTTGCTTCACGCTCCAGCCGTGCCTGAATGCGGCGCATGTTGAAGAACAGTGATTTCTGGCTGCTGGTGGATCCGGTGCGCACCATCGACCAGTTGCGCATGACGTAATCCTGAATCGAGGCCTTGATCCACCACACCGCATAGGTCGAGAATCGCACGCCACGGTCCGGATCGAACTTGTCTGCGGCCTTCATCAGGCCCAGCGACGCCTCCTGGATCAGGTCGTTCATGGGGGCGCCGTAGCGCCGGAACTTCGACGCCATGGAAATGGCCAGCCGCATGTAGGCAGTGATCAGCCGATGCAGGGCTTGCTCGTCGCGCTGGTCGCGCCACGCATAAGCCAGTTTCAGTTCAGTCTCGGCGTCAAGCAGCTCGGCTTTCATGGCCGAGCGCGTGAAGTTTTGGTCGTTGGCAGTATCAAGCGCCATTTCTAAAACCCCCTGTCTGGTCATTCTGGGTAGACTTGAAAGAGTTACGCAGGACTTGCCGCCCCGGATCACCAAAACAGCAGAAATCCGCCGGGTTTCGCATCGAACAGTGCGCGGCATGACGCGCATGAGGGGGCTGATGAACCGTCCCTTTGCGAATGCAGCTGTCTTGCGACTGGTTCTCGCATGGCTGGCCGATGTGGGCCGGTTCCGACCTGTCCGTTGGCGAACCGGCGCTTGGACACCATTCCCGGTGATCCATTCACCGATCGTTAACCAACGGGATGGTTAACGTTGACCCAACTCAAGTCCGGGGTCGGTTCATGGTCTCAGTCGCCTACACGGTCGCCTTTGAAGGCGTCGATGCCCGCATGGTCGAGGTGCAATGCGCCGTGTCGCCCGGCCTGCCGGCCTTTTCCATCGTCGGCCTGCCCGACAAGGCCGTGTCCGAGGCGCGCGACCGGGTCCGCTCGGCCCTGTCGGCCATGTCCATCGCCCTGCCCTCCAAGCGGATCACCGTGAACCTCTCCCCCGCCGACCTGCCCAAGGAAGGCAGCCATTTCGACCTTCCCATCGCGCTGGCGCTGCTGGCCGCGCTGGATGTTCTGCCCGATGACAAGGTGGCCGAAACCGTGGCCTTGGGCGAATTGTCGCTGGACGGCTCACTTGTGCCGGTCATCGGAGCGCTTCCTGCGGCCATGGCGGCCGCCGAGGAAAGCCGCACCCTGCTCTGCCCGGTCGCCTGCGGGGCCGAGGCCGCCTGGGTCGATGCGGCGACGGTGATCGGCGCGGCCTCGCTGGGTGAAGCCGCGCGGCACTACACGGGCCAGACGACGCTGTTGCCCGCCGAACCCGGCGAGGTCACGAGCGGCCCGACCGGGCGCGACCTGTCGGACGTGAAGGGCCAAGAGCGCGCCAAGCGCGCGCTTGAGATCGCCGCTGCCGGGCGCCACCACATGCTGATGATCGGCACGCCGGGGTCCGGAAAATCCATGCTGGCCGCCCGTCTGCCCGGCATCCTGCCACCGCTGACCGCCACAGAGGCGCTGGAAACCTCGATGATCCATTCGCTGGCCGGGCTGCTGGACGAAGGCGGCATTTCCCGCCAGCGCCCGTTCCGCGAACCTCACCACACGGCCTCGATGGCCGCGATCGTCGGCGGCGGGCGCGGCGCGAAACCGGGCGAGATCAGCCTCGCCCATAACGGCGTGTTGTTCATGGACGAGTTTCCCGAATTCCCGCGCACCGTTCTGGAGACCCTGCGTCAGCCCATCGAGACCGGCGAGGTCATGGTCGCCCGCGCCAATGCCCATATCAAGTATCCCTGCCGCTTCATGCTGGTTGCCGCGGCCAATCCCTGCAAATGCGGCTACCTGTCCGACCCGGCCCGCGCCTGCGCCCGGGTTCCGCAGTGCGGCGAGGACTACCTGGGCCGGATCAGCGGGCCATTGATGGACAGGTTCGACCTGCGGGTCGATGTGCCGCCGGTGGCCTTTGCCGACCTGGATCTGCCGGACCCGTCGGAAAGCTCAGCCCAGGTGGCGGGGCGGGTCATGGCCGCGCGCGATGTGCAGTCGGCCCGGTTCGAGGGGCACGCCGCGCGGGTCAATGCCGACCTCGAAGGCGGCGCACTGGAAGAGGCCGCCGCGCCCGATACCGAGGGCAAGGACCTGTTGTTGAAAATTGCGGAACGGTTCGGCCTGTCGGCACGGGGCTATCACCGGGTGCTGCGCGTGGCCCGCACCATCGCCGACCTTGACGGGTCGGCCGATGTGCGCCGCCCGCATGTGGCCGAGGCCGTGGGCTACAGGCTCGCGCTGTCCAGCGAGGTCTGAATGACGTTCGCGATCTCGGCCACGGTGGCCGTCGACTCCGGCAATTGCCAATCCGCGAAGATGGGCCAGACATGGGGCAGGTTGTGTGCCTCGGTCAGATGCACATCGACACCCTGCCGTCGCAAGTGATCGGCCATCCGGCGCGCGTCGTCCAGCAGGATCTCGGTATCACCGACCCACATGTGAACTGCCGAGGCCCCAGGGAAATCCGCGTTCAGAGGCGTGGCGCGCGGATCGGCGGGATCGGCCCCCGCAAGATAGACTTCACCCGCTTTGGCCAGGCGCTCTGGCGGCAAAACGGCCTCGACCCGTGCATTGCCCGAGAATGACACACCGGAAAAGCTCAGGTCGGTCAGCGGCGAAAGCGCAATCGTGACGACGGGTTGCGGCAGGCCCTCTGCACAGATCAGCGACAACAGCACCAAGGCCAACCCGCCGCCCGCGCTGTCGCCGGCAAGGATCACAGGGCCCTTGGCAGAAAGCTCTCGATAGATGGCAATGGCAGCCTCCGGAGCCGCGGGAAAGGGCTGTTCGGGGGCCAGGGGGTAGTCGGGGATGATGACCCGCCGCCCGGCGGCCCTTCCGATGCGGGTACACATCCCATGGTAAGAGGCCGGATCACCAAAGACGTAGCCTCCGCCATGCAGGTAGAGGATGGGCGCGGAGTCGTTCTGCGGCCCGACCTCAAGCGCCGGAATTCCGGCAACCGAGATCTGACGCGCCTTGCGCGGCCGCCCGTAGATCAACCGCATGTTCATCGCGAAGCGGTTGCGCAGTTTCTCAGGTCGGTCGGCGGGCATCCGCGCCAGCGCGGGCCGCTCGATGCGGCGCAGCCAGGTATTGAGAAGCCGCGCACGCAGACTCATTTCTTCGCCTCGATCGCGTCCCAGATCAATCCCGCGACGTTGATGCCGTCGAACCGTTCCAGTTCCTGAATGCCAGTGGGCGAGGTCACGTTGATCTCGGTCAGCCAGTCGCCGATGACGTCGATGCCGACAAATATCTGACCCTTTTCGCGCAAAAGCGGCCCGATCCGCGCGCAGATCTCGCGGTCGCGGTCGGTCATCTCGACCTTTTCGGGACGGCCCCCCACATGCATGTTGGACCGGGTCTCGCCCTCGGCCGGAACGCGGTTGATGGCGCCGACCGCTTCGCCATCCACGAGGATCACGCGCTTGTCGCCCTTGGACACGGCGGGCAGGAATTTCTGCACGATCAGCGGCTCGCGGTTGATGCCCGCGAACAGCTCGTGCAACGAGACGAGGTTGCGGTCGCTTTCGGGCAGGCGGAAAACACCGGCGCCCCCGTTGCCATAAAGCGGCTTCAGGATGATGTCGCCGTGACGCGCGCGAAAGTCCTTGAGTGTCTGAAGGTCGCGGGCAATCGCCGTGGGCGGCGTCAGGTCCGGGAAATCGAGAACCAGCAGCTTTTCGGGGTAGTTGCGCACCCAGAACGGGTCATTCACCACCAGCGTATCGGGGTGGATGCGTTCCAGCAGGTGCGTGCTGGTGATGTAGCTCATGTCGAAGGGCGGGTCCTGGCGCAGCCAGACCACGTCCATCTCGGACAGGTCCACCTCGCGCTCCTCGCCCAGGGTGAAATGGTCTCCTTCGACGGCGCGCAATTCCAGATCCCAGCCGCGGGCCATGATGCGGCCCTCTTGGTAGGACAGGCGATCAGGCGTGTAATAGAACAGGCTGTGACCGCGCGCCTGCGCTTCCAGCCCGATGCGAAAGGTGCTGTCGGCTTTGATGTCGATGGGGCCGATCGGGTCCATCTGGAGGGCGACGGAAAGGGGCATGGGCGCATCCGGGTCTTGTTGGTGTTTCTCCCTACATGGCCCATCGCCCCCGATTGGGCAACGGCCCGCGGCGCACAAGCCCGGTGCGCTCAGGTCATGAAAGCGTTTTCCACGACCTCGACCCGGCCCGTGCCATCGACCAGCGCGACATCGAAGCGCATCTCCGAATCCGCTCCGCGCCCGGTGGCGTCCAGGTAATCCAGCGCAGCGGCCATGATCCGCCGCGCCTGCACAGGGGCGATCCTGGCCGCCGCGGCCGGGTGGTCGCGGGCCTTCTTGACCTCGATGAAGACCGTCTGCGTCCCGTCCCGTGCGATCAGGTCCACCTCCCCGGCCTGAGAGCGCCAGCGGCGCGCCTCGGCGATATAACCACGGCGTTCATAATGCCGCGCGACGCAATGCTCGGCCGCTTGACCGGCATGAAAGGCCGTCAGGCCCTTGTGTGACGCAGGTTTCATTCAGGTTCGTCCTTCAGGGCCAGCGCCATCTGGTAAACCTCGCGCCGGGGGCGGCCCATGGCCCCGGCAACGGCCGTGGCCGCATCCTTCACCCGCATGGTTTCCATCGCGTTAACAAGTGCTGCTCGCACCGCATCGTCATCGGCCTTCTCCTCGCGGCCCGGGGCGATCAGCACGACGCATTCGCCCTTGACCGAGTGCTCGGCCAGCCGCCGGGCTAGGTCTTCTGCCGGTCCCGACAGGCGTTCTTCGAAGCGCTTCGTCAATTCGCGGCATACCACCACCTCGCGCCCCGGCCCCATCGTGGTCGCGATGTCGGCGACAAGGGCCGCCAGGCGCTTTGGCGATTCATAGAGCACAACGGTGCCGGCCTGGTCGCGCAAGGCCGACAGCGCCGCGCGACGCGCGGTTTCCGCATTGGGCAGGAATCCCGCGAAATGGAACTGGTCGGTGGGCAGGCCGGCAACCGCCAACGCCGCCAGAAGGGCCGAGGCCCCCGGCACCGCCCAGACGGCCTGCCCCGCGTCGCGCACCGCGCGTGCCAGCCGGAACCCCGGATCGGCAAGAAGCGGCGTGCCAGCCTCGGACACATAGGCAACCGACTGCCCGCCGGCGATGGCACCGACCACCTTGTCGCGGGCCGCCGCACCGGAATGATCGTGATAGGCCAGCATTGCCCGTCCCTTGGTGACAAGGCCATGAATTTCCATCAGCTTTCGCGCCGTGCGGGTGTCTTCGGCCGCAATCAGATCGGCGCTCGCCAACACATCCAGCGCCCGCAAAGTGATGTCGCGGGCGTTCCCGATGGGGGTGGAGACAAGATACAGGCCGGGGTCCAGGGGAATTTCACGGTGATTCATGACTCGAAACTTCCGACATGGGCCTTATGATGCAAGCTTGAATCTTGAGGGCGTTCCTGCCCGTACCGACCACGGATCGCCAAAGCGGCGCCCGAGAAAGAAGTGAGACTGTTCATGTTTGCCCGTACCATGCGCCATGTCGATATTCCACGCCGCTTCGCTGCCCGGCTGTTTGCAGTGCTCTCACTGGTCTGGCTCGCCGCCTGCGACATGCCGGCCATGAACACCACCGGCCCCAGCGGCCAACGGATCGACCCCGCCGCGCCCGTGCAGGTGGCCCTGCTGGTGCCCGGCGGCGTCAACTCCGAGATGTCTCTGATCTCTTCGAATATCGAAAACGCCGCGCGCATGGCCATTTCCGAACTCGACGGGGCTCAGATCGACCTGCGTGTCTATACCACGAACCGCGATCCGGCGACGGCCGCTGCTGTGGCATCCCGCGCGGTTAACGAGGGCGCCAAGATCATCCTCGGCCCACTTGACGCCCAGAGCGCGATTTCCGCCGGCAATGCAGTGGCCGGGTCGAATGTGAACGTCCTGGCCTTTTCCAACAATCCGGTGGTGACCAACACGACCGGGTCCAACACCTTCGTCCTTGGCAGAACCTTCGAAAACATCGCAGAGCGCCTTGTCCGCTATACGATGGGCCAGGGGATTTCGCGCTATGCCATCGTGCATCAGGACGATCTGGCGGGCAGCGTCGGTCGTGATGCCATCGCCAGCACGGTCCGCGGCAGCGGTGCGACCGTGACCTCGATCCAGGTCTATCCCTTCTCGCAGCAAGGCATCTTCAGTGCGGCGCCGCAGATCACAAGCGCCGTGCGCAATTCCGGCGCGCAGGCGGTTTTCGTCACCGACACGATCAATGGAGGCTTGGCGCTTCTGGCGACGTCGATGGTCGACCAGGGGTTGGATCCTGCCCAGACGCCCTTCGTCGGCCTCACCAACTGGGAGGCAACTGGCCAGGCACTGACCCTGCCGGGACTTCAGAACGGCTATTACGCGCGACCCGACACCTCTTTGGCCGAACAGTTCTCTGCGCGGTATGCAGCGATCTACGGCGCGCCGCCGCACCCTCTGGCGTCGATCGCCTATGACGGGATCGCCGCCGTCGGCTCGCTCGTGGCCACCGGCGATTCCGGGGCACTGACAACGTCCAGCCTGACGCGGCGGTCCGGGTTCGCCGGGGCGACGGGCATCTTCCGGCTCAATGCCGACGGCACGAATGACCGCGCCCTTGCCGTGGCGCGAATCCAGAATAACCAGGTGGTGGTCGTTGACCCAGCTCCAAGAAGTTTCGGCGTCGGCGGGTCCTGAGCCTACCGCCGCCCTCCCCGATGACCTGATCCGTCCGGCTGCCGAGATCGTCGATCCAGCGGCCCTGCGGACACGACTGCTGGCCGCCGTCGAAGAGGCCGGCAGCGACCAGATGGAACGGCGCAAGGCCGCCGTGGCGGTGCTGCGCTCCGCCCAGTCCGAAGGTCGTGCGGCCATTGCCGAGGCATTCCGCGCAAGCCCCTTTTCCGCCAGCCCCACGACCCGCGCCTACGCCTGGCTGACCGACCAGCTGGTCGCGGCCACGTTCGAGCTGTCACGCAGCGTGTTTCATCCGGCCCACACGCCGACAGAGCAGGAAAGGCTCTGCCTGATCGCCGTGGGGGGATATGGACGCGGTGAAATGGCGCCGCAATCGGATGTCGACCTGCTGTTCCTCGCCCCCTACAAGCTGACACCCTGGGCCGAGAACGTCATCGAGTCGATGCTCTACATCCTTTGGGACCTCAAGATGAAGGTCGGGCACGCCAGCCGCACGGTGAAGGATTGCATCCGCCTGGCCCGTGACGATTTCACGATCCGCACCTCGCTGGTCGAACGCCGCTACCTCGCCGGGGATGCGAACCTGGCCGACACCTTGTCGGACAAGCTGCAATCGGACCTTTTCGCCGACACCGTGGCCGAATTCATAGAGGCCAAGCTGGAGGAACGCGATGAACGCCACCGCAAGCAGGGCGGTCAGCGCTACATGGTCGAACCCAATGTGAAAGAGGGCAAGGGCGGTCTGCGCGACCTGCAGTCGCTCTACTGGATCGGCAAGTATATCCACGGGGTCCACGATGCCTCGGACCTGGTGCGCCACAAGGTTTTTACCCAAGAGGAATACGACAGCTTCCGCACGGCGCATGAATTCCTATGGGCCGTGCGCTGTCATCTACACCTGATCGCCGGGCGCGCCACGGACCAGCTGACATTCGACATGCAGGTCGAAGTGGCCGCGGCCATGGGCTACGAGGATCGCAAGGGCCGCCGCGCGGTCGAGGTCTTCATGCAGGACTATTTCCGGCAGGCCACCGAGGTGGGCGAGCTGACCCGCATCTTCCTGACTGCACAGGAAGCCGCGCATCTCAAGACCGAACCGATGCTGCAACGGCTGCTCAAGCGTCGCCGCCGGGCCAAGCCGCCCTACGCGATCAAGCAGAACCGTTTGACCGTGGCCGACCCGGACGCCTTCCTGGGCGACAAGCTGAACTTGTTGCGCATATTCGAGGAAGCCTTGCGCACGGGCACCCTGCTGCACCCGGATGCCATGCGCCTGATCAAGTCGAATATCGAGTTGATCGACGATGAAATGCGGGCCGACCCCGAGGCGGCGCGGTTGTTCCTCGACCTGATGCTGAAACATGGCAATCCCGAACGGGCGCTGCGGCGGATGAACGAATTGCAGGTCCTGTCGGCCTTTATCCCCGAATTCGAACCCATCGTGGCGATGATGCAGTTCAACATGTATCACCACTACACGGTGGACGAGCACACGATCCAATGCATCAGCCACCTGGCCCGGATCGAGCGCGAGGAGCTGGACGAGGAACTGCCCGTTTCGACCGACATCATCCGGGGCGGGATCAATCGCAAGGTGCTCTATGTCGCGCTGCTGTTGCACGATATCGGCAAGGGCCGGGACGAGGACCATTCGGTTCTGGGCGCCCAGATCGCGCGCAAGGTCGCCCCGCGCCTGGGCCTGACCAAGAAAGAATGCGCCACGGTGGAATGGCTGGTGCGCTATCACCTGCTGATGTCCGACATGGCCCAGAAGCGCGACATCGCCGACCCGCGCACCGTGCGGGACTTTGCCAAGGCGGTGAAAACGCAGGACCGGCTGGACCTGCTTTGCGTGCTGACGGTCTGCGACATTCGCGGCGTCGGACCGGGCACCTGGAACAACTGGAAGGCCGCGCTGTTGCGGGCGCTCTACCGGCAAACCCGCACCGCGCTGGAAGAGGGCATGGAGGCGCTCAACCGCGAGGAACGCGGCTCGGAGGCGCGCAAGAACCTTCGCGCAGCACTCGAAGGCTGGTCGGAAAAGGCCATACGCCGCGAACTGGGCCGGCATTACCCGCCCTATTGGCAAGGGCTGCACGTGACCGCCCATGTGGATTTCGCCGAGCTTCTGCGCGACATCGACACCGACGAAATCCGTATTCGCCTGACCCCGGACGAGGACCGGGACGCCACCCGCGCCTGTTTCGCGATGGCCGACCATCCCGGCATTTTCAGCCGCATGTGCGGGGCGCTGTCTCTGGTGGGCGCCAACGTTGTGGATGCCCGAACCTTCACCACCAAGGACGGTTTTGCGACCGCCGCCTTCTGGATTCAGGATGCCGAAGGCCACCCTTATGACGAGGATCGCCTGCCGCGCCTGCGCAAGATGATCGAACGCACCTTGCAGGGCGAGGTCGTCCCAAGCGAGGCGCTGGCCAACCGTGACAAGATGAAAAAACGGGAAAAGGCCTTCCGCGTGCCCACCTCGATCACCTTCGACAACGAAGGCTCGGAAATCTACACGATCATCGAGGTCGACACGCGCGACCGGCCCGGCCTGTTGTATGATCTGACCCGCACATTGGCGACGCAGAACGTCTATATCTCCAGTGCCGTGATCGCGACCTATGGCGAACAGGTGGTAGATACCTTCTACGTCAAGGACATGTTCGGTCTGAAATTCCACGCCGAAAGCAAACGCAAGGCCCTGGAAAAGAAACTGCGCGAGGCGATTGCCGAAGGGTCGGAGCGAGCCCGGTCATGACCGCGGGGCTTCGCCTGTCGGGACGTGGCCGCGTCACCAAAATTCTGGAATTTTGGTCCGCGCGGACATCATGTCACTGACCCGGCCCCGCAACCCGATGCCCGACGATGTCGCGGCCGCCCTCGCCCAGCGCGGCCTCCGCGATGCCTTCGATGCGCGCCCCGCCTATCAGCGCAATGACTGGCTGGGCTGGATCGCCCGCGCCAAGCGCGAGGAGACCCGGCAACGGCGCATGGAAAAGATGCTGGCAGAGCTTGCGCAGGGCCATGGCTACATGGGAATGGAGTGGCAACCGCCCAGCCGCTGAGGACCGCGACCCTTGAAACCCATTCGCCTTGTCACCGGCTTTCTGACCGTGGGGGTCTGGACCCTGCTCAGCCGTATCATGGGCTTCGTCCGCGACATCCTGATCGCGGCCTTTCTTGGCGCAGGCCCGGTGGCCGAGGCCTTTCTGATCGCCTTCGCCCTGCCCAACATGTTTCGCCGCTTCTTCGCCGAGGGCGCGTTCAACATGGCCTTCGTTCCGATGTTCTCGAAAAAGGTCGAGGGCGGCGATGATGCGCTGGGATTTGCCAGGGATGCCTTTGCCGGGCTGGCAACGGTTCTGATCGTCTTTACCGGGCTGGCCCTGCTGATCATGCCGTGGCTGGTCGTGGCCATGGCGGGCGGCTTCATCGGTGACGAACGGTTCGATCTGGCCGTTCTATATGGCCGGATCGCCTTTCCCTATATCCTGTTCATCTCGCTGGCCGCCCTGCTTTCGGGGGTCCTGAACGCCGTGGGCCGTTTCGTGGCCGCCGCTGCCGCGCCGGTTCTGCTCAACGTGCTTTTCATCGGGGCCATGACCCTGGCCGTGCATATGGGTTGGAACGTGGGCGATGCGCTGGTCTGGACCGTGCCCGTGGCCGGGCTGGCACAGCTCGCCTTGGTCTGGGTCGCCGCCAAGCGGGCCGGTTATCACCTTAGGCCACGGCGACCACGCCTGACGCCGGAACTGAAACGGCTGGCCATCATCGCGGCACCGGCGGCACTGGCCGGTGGCGTTGTGCAGGTCAACCTGCTGATCGGGCGGCAGGTCGCCAGTTTCTTCGACGGCGCCATCGCGTGGCTGTCCTATGCCGACCGGCTCTATCAACTGCCGCTGGGCGTGGTTGGTATCGCCGTCGGTGTCGTGCTGTTGCCCGACCTGTCGCGCCGCCTGCGCGCCGACGATACCGAGGGCGGGGCCCATGCCTTCAACCGGGCGGCCGAGTTTTCTCTGGCCCTCACCATACCGGCGGCCGTCGCATTGGTGGTCATCCCCGTGCCGCTGGTCAGCGTTCTGTTCGAGCGCGGCGCCTTCGGCCCCGACGACACCGCGTCCACGGCGCTGGCGGTGGCCGTCTACGGGCTGGGCCTGCCGGCCTTCGTCATGCAGAAGACCCTGCAACCGCTCTACTTCGCGCGCGAGGATACGCGGCGCCCCTTTTATTACGCGGTGGTGTCCATGGTGGTGAATGCCGCCATCGCCATAGGGTTGGCACCATTCATCGGCTATATCGCCGCCGCCTTCGGGACCACGCTGGCCGGATGGGCCATGGTCTGGCTGCTGTGGCGCGGCAGTCGCGGCATGGGCGTCGCCGCACTTCTGGATATGCGGTTCAAGCGACGGTTGCTGCGTATCATACTGGCGGCGCTATTGATGGGCGGGTTGCTTTGGGTGGCGGTTCTGGCGATCGGGCCGTGGCTGGGTGTGCCAACCCTGCGCTATGCCGCGCTGGCCCTGATCGTGGGGATCGGGATCGCGGGATATTTCGGCCTTGGCCATTTGCTGGGGGCCTTCCGGCTTGCGGAATTCAAGTCCGCAATGCGGCGCGGCTAGCGCTGTCGCACCCGGGACAGGAATTGCTGCCAACCGCCCGGTGCCACGAGCGGCGCCAGG
Organism: Salibaculum griseiflavum; assembly: GCF_003129565.1. Taxonomy (GTDB): domain Bacteria; phylum Pseudomonadota; class Alphaproteobacteria; order Rhodobacterales; family Rhodobacteraceae; genus Salibaculum; species Salibaculum griseiflavum. The sequence goes on along the minus strand of NZ_QETF01000004.1, from coordinate 127,964 downwards.
GCAAGACCAATGACAAAGCCGGTGGCTTCGGCGATCCAAATCGGCGTGGCGCCGAAAATCATGGACCAGACCAGCATGAGGCCCATCAGGATGCCGATCAGGGTAAAAGCGCGATACTGGTTCTCGCCCATCCTGCCCAGGGTCAGCCACATCATGTAGGTGTAGGCCCCGATCAGGCCGTAGATGCCCGGATAGGCCCCGACCAGCCCGACATTGCGCGGGCTGAACAGGCCATAGACCAGCGCCCCGAAAATGGCCGAGCCGAAGAACAGGATCACGAAGGGCACGGGGCGATAGGCCTCGCCCACGAACTTGCCAAGCGCCAGCAACAGCACACAGGCCCAGAGCGTGTGCGTGAAGGAATAATGGATGAAGATGTAGCTGACGAAACGGCGCAGCATGTCGACACCGAAATCGCCCGCCCCGAACACCTGTTCCACGACGGCGGGCGCGAAGGCGTAGTCCTGCATTGCCCCGGCGCGCCAACCGATCCCCGACGGCCCGCCCACGAAGCCGCTCTCGGCCGCGGAAAAGACCAGTTCGACCCCGGCGATCAGCAGCACAAGGGCCAGCGGGACCGGCGGGATGGCGTTGAAGGGGCTTTGGTTGTCCATTGCGCGGCTGTCCTTCGGTTGACGGGACTTGCCCCCGTGGGTAAGCGAGTGCGACCCGCTTTTCCAGCCCCCAACAGACCAGATGGCGACCACATCCATGACCGATGCATCCTTCACCCCCCGCGTCTTTTCCGGGATCAAGCCCTCGGGCGGGCTGACCCTTGGCAACTACCTTGGTGCGATCAAGCGCTGGGTCGACATGCAGGACGAGGCGATGGAGAACATCTATTGCGCCGTGGACCTGCACGCCGTCACGGTCTGGCAGGATCCGCACGCCCTGCGCCAGGGCACACGCGAGATCGCAGCCGGGTTGCTTGCTGCCGGGATCGACCCGGCCCGCTCGATCCTGTTCAACCAGAGCCAGGTGCACCAGCATGCCGAGTTGGCCTGGCTGTTCAACTGCGTGGCGCGTGTCGGCTGGATGAACCGCATGACCCAGTTCAAGGACAAGGCCGGCGCGAATGCCGAGAAGGCGTCGCTGGGCCTTTATGCCTACCCGTCGCTGATGGCCGCCGACATTCTGCTGTATCACGCGACCCACGTGCCGGTGGGCGAGGACCAGAAACAGCATGTGGAGCTGACCCGCGACATCGCCGCCAAGTTCAACCACGATTACGGCGTTGATTTCTTCCCCCTGACCGAGCCGGTGATCGAAGGGCCGGGCACCCGCGTGATGAACCTGCGCGACGGGTCCAAGAAGATGTCGAAATCCGGCGAAAGCGACATGGAGCGGATCAACATGCTCGATGACGCGGATACGATCGCCAAGAAGTTCAAGAAGGCCAAGACGGACCCGGAACCCCTTCCCGAAACCGTAGAGGGGCTGGCCGGTCGCCCGGAAGCCAAGAACCTTGTCGATATCTATGCCGGTCTGACCGACCAGACCGCCGAGGCGGTCATCGCGGAATTCGCCGGGGCCGGCTGGGGCAAGTTCAAACCGGCGCTGGCGGACCTCGCAGTGTCGAAACTCGCGCCCATCTCCGACGAAATGAAGCGCCTGCTGGACGACCCCGCCGAAATCGACCGCACGCTTGGCCGCGGCGCGGAAAAGGCCCGGACCATCGCCGCGCCGATCCTGCAGCGCACCTACGAGATCGTCGGTTTCCTGAAAAGCTAGGACTTGTCCCTATCGTCCTCTCTCAGCGAGCGGCGGAGAGCGGACAGGTCTTGCTGAAACCCGGTCTCGTCACCGAAATCGACGAATCGGTGATAATGGCCGTGTGACCCGATCACCGGACGGGAATGCTTGATCGGGCACCAGAAGGTCTCGGTGCGCGCGGCAACCTCTCGCACCCAGCCGATCAGGCCGTTGGCATAGCCGCAATAGATGCAGTTCAGCTTCTGTAGCCCATTGAGATAGGCCAGGTGCTGCCGGTCGATCACGATATGCTCGCGTCGCGGCACCTTGGCGATACCGTAGACCGGAAAACAGATCGCCTGGTACAGGCTGACGAAGAGGTCCAGCAACACCAGAGGCACGATCAGGATATAGATGAACGGCGCGGTCAGCACGACCAGCGGGCGGGTTCGCGACAGGAAGCTGGACAGACGTTCCCGCGCGGCCCGATGACGGGCCCGCATCTCCGTGTCGAAAACCACGCGGCTTCTTTCCAGTTGGTATCGAAACTTGCGCCGCTTTTCTGCAAGCTCGGCTTCCAATGCGTCTTCCAGTTCGGAAATACGGCGTGTCAGGTCTTCGTAAGAGGACGGCATGTCAGGCTCCGATTATGTGCCTCCCAAGCAAAGCATGTTCGACGGCCCAAGTCACCAAATGCCCTGTTCGAAGAGGGTTGGGCTAACCCCAGGATTCCAGAACGCCCGGATCACGCAGCCCCTGCAACCGCAGCGCGGCATGCCGGGCGAATTTCTGGGTCATGACCTTGCGACGCGCGCCGGCCAATTTGTCCTCCGGCCCCATACGAATGATTTCCGCGTCATAGGCATCGGCGATGATCAGGCCGGTTTGCTCGGGCAACAGCTCGGTCGGGAAATGCGCATCCACCGCCCAAAAGAACCTGTCGCACCATTCGAGATAGCCGTCCCATTTGCGATCCGACCGGTAGTCGGCACGCGACGATTTGCATTCCACCACCCAAATCTCGCCCTTGGGGCCCAGCGCCATCACGTCCACGCGCAACCCGCGCGTCGGCACGAGTTCTTCGACGCAGGCAAATCCGTGCGCCTGCCGCAAATGGCGGCAGACACCGCGGGCCAGCACCTGACCGGGCATCAGGGCATCGATTGGACGATCCTCGGGCATGGGTCAAACATGAACAATTCGTGAACATTAATCAAGGCTTCGCCCGATGTGACGAGAATGCGGCGGAATGCACCCGGCTGCACACTGCATTTCCGCGCCCCCGCCACATTTTGAACAGAGCGGCAGGCGATTCAGGTCACATCTGCTAAACGGAGCCTGCCATGTCCATTCTTTCCCAGATCACACCGCTGGAGATCGCACTCGCCGTTCTGACCGTGGGTGCCGTCGAAACCCTGCTGTGCCGGTTTGCGCCAGCGACAATGGTTGGCCCCGAGGGCTGGCTCTTGCGGCGCGATCTGGCCTGACCGGGAACGGACCCCCTTGTCGCTCGGCCCTGCGCAGCCTATGTCGCGACTCGGCGGGTGTCTGCGCTTCGCGTGAAACGGGTTCATTCCGGTGGCCTTAAGCAAATCCGAGGGAGCTGGCTCTGTTCAGGCCGTGGTCTGATTACCTGGCGCCCACCTGTTCAAACAGGTCCTCGGGAATAGCACACCCAAACGGTTGTCGTGGTGCCCGCCACCCCTTCCTTCGACTTCAGACCGAGCGGGACAGCGCGATGAAACCGATGCCGCTGGTCAACAGGTTCAGCCCCACCATAAGGCCAAGCGCCCACATCGCCGCCCCCGGCAGGCCCAGGACCAGCAGAAACGCCAGGACCAGCGACGCGATCCCCGACAGCACCATCCAGACCCAGCCCCGTGCCGCACGATGGGTCAGCCCCATCCACAGTTCCACGACCCCTTGAATGGCGAAGAGCGCCGCCATCAGAATGGTCAGCCCGACAAGCCCGGTCAGCGGAAAGAAGGAAAGGTAGACACCGAGCGCGAGGTGCAGCACCGCGACGAGCCCTGTCCAGAGCGCCGCGTTCCAGCGTCTTGCCTGAAAGGCTTGCCACAGCATCACCGCTCCGGCCAGCAAGAACACCCAACCGATCATCACCTTGGTCAGGATGGACCCGACGACCGGGAACACGATCAGCAGCAATCCGATCAGGCTCAGGATCACCCCGAGCCAGAAGATCCGGCCACGATTTTCACGCAGCCGGTCCAGAAGTTCGCCGGGAAACTGGTTCAGAGGGTCGGTCATGGCAGAGCCGCGCGGCTTGCTTCAGCCGCGCTGGTCGGCGTGGCGCACCGGGATCGGTTCGGCCAAGTGGACTGGGATATGCTTGCCGCCGCGATCGTCGTCGTCATCCTCGGCCATCGACATGATCTTGATGCCGAACTGCACACCGGCAAAGACGATGCCGTTGAAGATCCACATCATGATCACCGCGAGGATACCGGCCGACGACCCCGAGACCAGCCCCCACAGACCCACCACGTCGAATGCAAGAAGCATCCCGACGAAGACAGCCGCCGCAGCGAAGCCGATTGCGCAGCTTTTGATATAGAGCTTGATGAGGTCGGGCGTTTTCTGAGTGGTCATTGGAACAGCCTCCTTTGCATGTAACGTAACAACGAAACGTCATGAGTCCAGTGGTGGCCCATTGGCCAGCGACCTTTTGCCATGGGGCTGCCGCTTCACGCTTGGCATTCGACAAAGCGCTGCCTAGTGTCCCGCCATGCCGCAGACCGCCCTTACCTTCTCCGACGATCAGGCCGAGGCCTGGGACGTGATCGCCGAGTCGCTGAGGGGGGCCGGCGTCGATCTGTTCGAGGCAACGACGACCCCGCCGCGCGACGGCGACGGGGATCGCACCCTTGCGGTTCTGGGCAAGGCCGGCAGCGGCAAGACGATGCTTCTGGCTCGCCTCTACGAGGCCCTGAAAGACGCTGGCGTGCGCGTCGTATCAGGCGATTGGGAGGGACGCCGGCGCAAGGACAAACGCACCCTGGCGATCCTTGCCCCGACCAACAAGGCGGCCAGTGTCCTGCGCACACGGGGCGTGCCCGCGACCACGATCCATCGCATCCTCTATACCCCCGTCTACGACCCGGAATACGAAAAGGTCGCCGAATGGCTGGCCGGAGAAGGCGAAAAACCCGAGATCGAGGGACTGAGCGACACCGCGCTGGACCGTGCCTGGGCCTCCTATCAGGTGAACAGCTCGGTCCCTGCCGCCCTTGCGGCCGCCGGTTTGCGCGGATCGGATTTCATCACCGGCTGGAAACGGCGTGACGATCCGCTGGATATCGGGTTCGTCGACGAAAGCTCGATGCTGGATGCGAAGCAACTGGAAGACCTGCAAGAGATCTTTCCGACTTTGGTCCTGTTCGGTGACCCCGCCCAGCTGCCGCCTGTGAAGTCCGAAGGCGGTGGCATGGTCTTCGACAGCCTGCCCGACAAGCACAAGCTGGAGCTGCACCGCATCCACCGGCAGGACGCGGACAACCCGATCCTCGACCTCGCCCATGCGCTGGCAGACCCGCAGCTGGATTTCCACGGCTTCGAGCGGATGATCGAAGAGATCGCAGCCAAGGACGACCGGGTGGTGATGGCGCAACGGGTCGAATCCGACCTGATGGCGCGGTCCCCCGTTCTGGTCTGGCGCAATGCCACGCGAATCCGCCTGATCCACGCCTTCCGTGCGGCCTTTGGCGCGCCGGATGACGAATTGCTGGAAGGCGAGCCGCTGATCTGCGACGGGATCGAATTGCCGCTCAAGCACCGCAAGAAGCGGCTGGACCTGGAGGCGCGCGGCCTGATCAAGGGCGCACAGGTGATCTATATGGGACCGGGCCGCCGGCCCGGGTTCAGCCGGCTGCACGTGATCGGGGCCGAGGATCCGCAGGTCAGCGCCGCGTCAATCGTCAAGATCGAAAGCCAGGTCGAGGACGAGGAGCCCTTCATCCCCTTCGCGGCGCGCATGGGGGCAACATTTCTGCACGGCGCGGCGGTGACGATCCACAAGGCACAAGGGTCTCAGTGGGAGAACGTGCAGGTCTTCGCGCCCGACATCTACGCCGCCAGCCGCATGGGCCGGGTCGAGGCCGGGCAACCCCTGTGGAAGCGCCTTGCCTACGTCGCGATCACCCGGGCCGAGGAGCGCCTGTTCTGGGTGGTGCGCAACCGCCTGGCCCGCCCGAGCGGCACCTTGACCATCGCCGATCTGAAAGCGCCGGCCGCGCCGCTGGAACTGGAAGCCGAATAGCGCCTAACGCTGCAACAAGCGGAACGCGGCCGAGGCCCCCCACCCCGCCGCGATGGCGATCGCCAGCGACATCAGGCCGTAGATCAGGGGCTGGTTACGGGACAGTTCGTAGAGCCAGCGTTCCAGCCCCACCTTGTTCACCGCAATCGAGGTCTCGTAGATGTCCACCACGTTGCCGTCCCGCGTCAGGAAAATGCGCGTCCGATACGGCCCCTCGGTCAGGTTCGCGGGAAGCGTAACCTGGCCGCGAAACAACGTGTCCTCTTCCAGGTCCACAGCGTTTTCCAGCACCTGGTAGAGCCCGGCCCCGGCGCGGATGCGGATCAGCGCCTCAGTGAAGGCTTCCGCGTCGGTCACGTTCATGGGCGCACCGACCGACCGGATGGCGCGGGGAATGGTGATGTCGTGGCGCAGGTCCTCGACCTGGCGCAAGGCGGTCTCCATCGGGGCAGAGCTGAGTACGGCGTAGAAGGAGGGCGCCTCGTCCACTTCGACCGCGTCGACATTCACCCAGATCCCGGCCACGCGGTCCTTGCGGCGTACCGTGATGGGCTCGGACGGGCCCGCCAGGGCGATGATCACCTCAAGGTTCGAGTCCTCCGGGATCGGCTCTTCGCGCTTGATCGCGCCGAAGATCAGGATGTCGGAACCGTCGAAGGTGGCGGTGATCGCCACCTCGTCGCGTGACAGGCCCAACACGACCTGCTCCGCCCGCAGTGGCAGGGCAAGAACCATGAACAGGACGAGCCAGCGCAGCATCAGTGCCCCCCCGCCGTGCCGAGCGAATAGATCTCCGAGGGCGTCAGCAACAGGTCGAGCGCCAGCTTGCCGCAGACCACCAGCACCAGCGCCGCCAGCAGGATGCGCAGCTGTTCCGCCTTCATCCGGGTTCCGATGCGGGTGCCGATCTGCGCCCCGATCACACCGCCGACCAACAGCAACACGGCCAGCACGATGTCGACGGTGAAGTTCGTCGTCGCATGCAGCAGCGTGGTGAAGGCCGTCACGAAAATGATCTGGAACAGCGAGGTGCCCACGACCACCTTGGTCGGCATGCCCAGAAGGTAGATCATCGCCGGCACCATGATGAAGCCACCGCCCACACCCATGATGGCGGACAGGATACCCACAAAGACCCCGACCAGAAGCGGCGGGATGACCGAGATATAGAGGCCGGACACCCGGAACTTCATCTTGAAGGGCAGGTTGTGGACCCAGGTATGCTTGCGCCGCTCGCTGACGGAGGCGCCGCCGGCCGCGCGGGTCTTGCGCAGGGCGCGCAGGCTTTCGATGAACATCAGCCCGCCGACGATGCCGAGGAACACGACATAGGACAGGCGCACCAGCAGGTCGACCTGGCCCATCGCCTTGAGGTAATTGAAAATCACGACACCCAGCGCCGCGCCGATCAGACCGCCGACCAGCAGCACCGTGCCCATCTTGAGGTCCACGGTCTTGCGCCGCAGATGTGCCAGCACACCGGAAAAGGACGAGGCGACGATCTGGTTTGCCTCGGTCGCGACAGCCACCGCCGGCGGGATGCCGATGAAGAACAGAAGCGGCGTCATCAGGAAGCCGCCGCCGACCCCGAACATGCCCGAAAGCACACCCACCATGCCGCCCAGCCCAAGAAGGAGGAAGGCGTTCACCGACACCTCGGCTATCGGGAGGTAGATCAACATATCCCCAATAGCCATGCCACACGGTCAAGTGCAACTCAAAGCTAAGGGAAATGCCCGCTAAAGCGCCCTGAGGAACCCGCGCAGCACCTTTTCCAGCTTTGCCGCGCCCAAGGGCGCCATGGCCTTGGTGTGTTCGTGACTGATGGCTTCGTCGCTCATCCCGGCGGCCATGTTGGTGATCGTGGAGATCGCGGCGCAGCGCAGACCCAGGAATCGGCCCAGGATCACCTCGGGCACCGTGGACATGCCGACCGCGTCGGCGCCCATGCCACGAATGGCGCGAATCTCGGCCGGGGTTTCGAAGGACGGACCCGAATACCAGGCATAGACACCGTCATGCATCTTGATCCCTTCGGCTTGGGCCGCATTGTGCAGCGCAGCGCGGAAATCCGGGTCATAGGCTTCGGTCATCGGCACGAAGCGGGCATCGGTCGGCTCTCCGATCAGGGGGTTCCGGCCCGAGAAGTTGATGTGATCGGACAGGCACATGATGTCGCCGGTCGGCATGTCCGGATCGAGCGACCCGGCGGCATTGGTGGCGATCATCGCCTCGGCGCCCAGCGCCTTGAGCACTTCCAAAGGCAGGCGCATGATATCGCCGCGCCCGGTTTCGTAGTAATGCGCGCGGCCACCGAAAACGGCAACGCGCTGGCCTTCCAGCTGGCCGATCACCAGTTGCGGGACGTGCCCCGAGACCCCGGCATGGGGAAAGCCTTCGAGCTCGTCATAAGCGATTGCCACGCCGTCCACCGCGCCCGAAAGATGGCCCAGGCCCGACCCGAGGATCAGGCCCAGACGCACCGGCGCATCCCCCGCGATCTCGCGGATCTTGTCGGCCAGCTCCTCAGCGTTCCTTGACATAGGGCTGTCCGATCGCGTTGGGCGGCATGGCGCGGCCGATGAAACCGCCAAGGATGATGACGGTCAGGATGTAGGGCAAGGTCTGGGTGAACTGCACCGGGATGGTGAACAACCCGAAGACATCGATATTCGGATAGAGGTTCGACACGGCCTCTAGCAGACCGAACAAGAGGCAGGCCCCCATGGCATGGAGCGGCCGCCACTTTGCAAAGATCAGCGCGGCCAGCGCGATATAGCCACGCCCGGCGGTCATTTCCTTGCCGAAGCCCGCCGCCTGCGAGGTGGACAGGTAGGCCCCGGCAATCCCGCAAAGCAGGCCTGTAATAAGCAGCGCCTTGAAGCGCATGCCCACAACCGAGACCCCGGCGGTATCAACCGACGAGGGGTTTTCGCCCACCGCGCGCAGACGCAGCCCGAACCGGGTGCGGAACAGCACCCACCAGACCAGCGGCACCGCGAGGAACGCCACGTAGACCAGCGGCTTGTGGCCCGAGATCAGCTCGGAATAGATCGGGCCGAGGATCGGCACATCGCGCAGCGCGTCGGCGAAAGGCAAGGTGATCTCGCTGAACCGGGCGGACCCGGCCAGGGTCGGCGTCTGTCCGCCCTGACGATAAAGCGCATCGCCGACAACAACCGTCAGCCCCGAGGCCAGAAAATTCAGCGCGACGCCGGAAATGATCTGGTCGCCGCGATAGATGATCGAGGCAACGCCGTGGATCATGGCAAATATCAGAGAGGCCAGCATGCCCGCCGCAAGCCCCATCCAGACCGAGCCGGTCTCGTAGGCGATGGCGGCAGCGACGAAAGCCGAGATCAGCATCTTCCCTTCCAGCCCGATATCGACGATGCCCGAGCGTTCCGAGAACAGACCCGCAAGGCAGGCCAGCAACAGGACAGTGGACAGCCGCAGCGTGGAATCCAGCGTCAGGATGAATTGCAGAAAGTCCATCACGCGGCCCCTTTCTTGTGCAGGCGCAGGAAGATCTTCTCGATCGGGTCGCGGGTCATGTTCACCAGTGCGCCGGTAAAGATGATGATCAGCGCCTGGATCACCAGCACCATTTCACGGCTGATTTCGGGCATTTCCCACATCAGTTCGAACCCGCCCTGGTTCAGCATCCCGAACAGGAAGGCCGCCAGAACGATGCCGAACGGGTGATTGCGGCCCATCAACGACACGGCGATGCCCATGAAGCCCGCGCCCTCGACGAAGTCCTTGATCAGCCGTTCCTGTTCGCCCATCACGACGTTGATTGCCATCATCCCGGCCAGCGCGCCGGAGATCAGCATGGCGATGATCGTCACCCGGACCGAGGAAATCCCCGCGTAAAGCGTTGCGCCGGGCGAATTGCCGAAAGCGCGGATCTCATAGCCGATGCGCGACCGCCAGATCAGCAGCCAGACCAGGATGGCGGCGCCGATGGCGAGGAAGAAACTGATATTCGCCGGGGCCGACTTGTTGAAGGCGATGCCGAAGGGTTGCAGCATCTCGTGGAAATTGGGCAGATGCGCCCCTTCCGAGAAACTGCGCGATTCCGGCACCTGTTGACCGGGTTTCTTGAGCAACCCGTTCAGAAGATAGCCCAGGATCGCCGCGCCGATGAAATTGAACATGATCGTCGTGATCACGATGTGGCTGCCGCGCTTGGCCTGCAGATAGGCCGGGATCGCCGCCCAGCCGGCGCCGAACACGCTGGCGCCGATGATCGCGGCCGGCAAGGCCAACGTCCAATGCGGCCAGTCGATCGCCAGAAGCACCAGCGCGGCACCAAGCCCGCCGATCGCCGCCTGCCCCTCGCCGCCGATATTGAACAGCTTGGCGTTCATCGCCACGGCGAAGGCCAGCCCGGTGAAGATGAAATTGGTGGTATAATAAAGGGTGTAGCCGATGCTGCTGGTGGACCCCAGCGCGCCCTTGACCATGAAATAGACCATGTCGATGGGGTTCTGGCCGATGGCCAGCACCACAAGGCCCGCGACGATGAAGGCCAGGGCGATATTGATCAGCGGCACCAGGACAACGTCGGCCCAGCGGGGTAGTTCGTTCATCTTCAGACCTCCTTGCGCGGTGCGCCGCCCGCATTGGCCAGCTGCGCCTCGACCTCCGCGACGGAATGATCCGTCTTGGTGTCGGTGATCCCGGCCATCAGCAGGCCCAGTTCCTTTTCATCGGTTTCCTCGGGCAGGCGTTCGCCCATGATCCGGCCGTCGAACATGACCGCGATCCGGTCCGAAAGACCGAGGATTTCGTCCAGCTCCACCGAGACCAGCAGGATCGCCTTGCCCTCGTCGCGCAGCTCGATGATGCGCTGGTGGATGAATTCGATGGCGCCGATATCGACCCCGCGCGTCGGCTGCCCCACCAGGAGGAGGTCCGGGTTGCGCTCGATCTCTCGGGCCAGGACGATCTTCTGCTGGTTGCCGCCCGAAAAGCTCTTGGCCATCAGGTCGGGGTTCGGCGGGCGCACGTCGAAGCGCTCCATCTTGGCCTGGGTTTCGTCGCGGATCTTCCGATTGTCCATGAGCAGGGGATTCTTCTGGTAGTTCGGATCATGATGATAACCGAACGCCATGTTCTCCCAGGCCTGGAAATCCATGATCAGGCCTTCGTTCTGGCGATCCTCGGGCACATGGGCGATGCCGCGCTTGCGGCGGCTTTGCCCGTCGGAATGGGCACCGGTCAGGTCGATGGCCTGACCGTTGATCAGAATCTCGCCGGTGGCCTTCTCGTAGCCGCCCAGAACCTCCAGAAGCTCGGACTGGCCGTTGCCCGCCACGCCGGCGATGCCCAATATCTCGCCGCCCCGAATCTCGAAGCTGACATCCTTGACGCGGTGCACACCCGCACTGTCCGTCACGTTCAGGCCGCGCACCTCGACCACGGTTTCGCGGGGTTTGGCGGGGGTCTTGTCGACGCGCAGCAGCACCTTGCGGCCGACCATCAGCTCGGCCAGTTCGGCGGGGTTGGTATCGGCGGTCTTGACCGTCGCGGTCATCTCGCCGCGGCGCATGACGCTGACCGTATCGGTGATTTCCATGATCTCGCGCAGCTTGTGCGTGATCAGGATGATCGTCTTTCCCTCTTCCTTGAGCCGGGCGAGAATACGGAACAGCTGATCCGCCTCTGCGGGGGTCAGCACCCCGGTCGGTTCGTCCAGGATCAGGATATCGGCCTGGCGGTAGAGCGCCTTGAGGATTTCGACCCGCTGCTGCATGCCGACGCCGATCTCTTCGATCAGGGCATCGGGGTCCACGTTCAAGCCGTATTCCTGGGCCAGGTTGGTCAGCTCGTCGCGCGCCTTGACCAGCGACGGGGTCAGCATCTCGCCGTCTTCGGCGCCCAGCACCACGTTTTCCAGCACGGTGAACACTTTCACCAGTTTGAAATGCTGGAACACCATGCCGATCCCGGCGGCGATCGCCGACTGGCTGTCGGGAATCTCGGTCTTCTTCCCGTTGATGAAGATTTCGCCGGCATCCGCCTTGTAGAAGCCGTAGAGGATCGACATCAGCGTCGACTTGCCCGCGCCGTTTTCGCCGATGATCCCGTGGATCGTGCCGGGCATGACCCGGATCGAGATATCCTTGTTCGCCTGGACCGGCCCGAAGGACTTGGAAATGCCCTTCAGCTCGATGGCGGGTGCGGTCTCGCTCATGACTGTCCCTCTCCCCTGGGGGCCGTTCCGCCCCTAGCGCGCGGGGCCGCGCCGATCCCTCAGCGCGGCCCCGGCCCTTTTCAATCCGCGGCCGAGCTTCAGAAGCTCATCACCGGGCAGCTTTCGTCGCTGTTGTAGTTGTGCACCGAGATTTCGCCAGCGGCGATGGCAGCGGCGGCCTCGTCCACGGCGGCCTTCATCTCGTCGGTGACCAGTTCCGCGTTGTTCTCGTCCAGCGCGTAGCCGACGCCGCCATTGTCCAGCGTCATGATGCGCAGGCCGCCGGTTTCGATGTCCTCACCGGTCATGAAGCTCTGGTAGACGACGTTGTCCACGCGCTTCATCATCGAGGTCAGAACCTGGCCCGGATGCAGGTAGTTCTGGTTGCTGTCCACGCCGATCGACAGGATGCCCTCGTCGGCGGCGGTCTGCAGGACACCCACGCCGGTGCCACCGGCAGCGGCATAGACCACGTCGGCGCCCTGGCTGATCTGGGCGCGGGTCAGTTCAGAGCCTTTCACGGGGTCGTTCCATGCAGCCGGGGTGGTGCCGGTCATGTTGGCGATGACCTCGGCGTCTTCGTTGACGGCCTTCACGCCCTGGGCATAGCCGCAGGCGAAGTTACGGATCAGCGGGATATCCATGCCCCCGATGAAGCCGACCGTGCCGGATTCAGACGCCATGGCGGCCATCATGCCCACGAGGTAGGAGCCCTGCTCTTCAGCGAAGAGCACGGATTGCACGTTTTCGGCCTCGACCACGCCGTCGATGATGACGAACTTGGTATCGGGGTAGTCACCGGCGGCCTCGGCCAGCGGGGTCGCCCAGGAGAAACCGGCCATGACGACCGGGTTGTTGCCGTTCTCGGCGAAGCGGCGGATCGCCTGTTCACGCTGCGCGTCGGACTGGATTTCGAACTCGTTGTAGGATTCTCCGGTTTCCTCGGCCCAGCGCTGTGCACCGTTATGGGCGGATTCGTTGAACGACTTGTCGAACTTGCCGCCCAGGTCGAAGATGATCGCGGGATCGGCCAGCGCGGCGCCGGCGGACAGGGCCAGCGCGGCGGACGCGCCAAGGAATTTCGTCATGAGGGTCATGTATATCTCCCAGGTTCTTGTTATGCGGCGCGGCCTTCGAGGCCGTCACCGGCGTGAAGCGAGCAGTTCGCTATCATGCGCAATTTAGGCAACGGGGACGGGCGGGGGTCAACCGGTTTTTGCCGCGCCTGCGGCAACTGGCCGGACTGACGCCGGGTCAGAGCCGTTTTTCCAGCATATGCGCCGCGACAGCGTCGCCCTCCGGACGCGGGTAATAGGCCCGCCGCTCGGCGATGCAGACATAGCCAGCGCGATCATAGAGCGCACGCGCCGCGTCATTGTCGGCCGCCACATCGAGAATCGTCCGGATCGCGCCCGCCTCCCGCGCGGCCTGCTCGAACCGCGCGAGGGCGTCCCTGGCAAGACCCGTCCGCCGATGCGCAGGATCGGTCAGCACCATGAAGATTTCCGCCTCTTCGGCGACCACCTGCCCGATGACGAGAACGCGGGCATCGCCGGTCAGGATCGTGCCCGGTCGCGCGGCAAGGTCGGCGAATTCCGCCTCGGACCAGGGCCGCGCATCAGGCATCGCACGGGCCATCAAGACGGCCATGTCCGCGGGCGTCATGTCAGGATCTTCGGGCCGGTGTCGCGGGCCGGTGCGGCATCGGGCGGGCGCACATAGCATGGCACGGGACGCGCCTGTCCGACGCCCTCGGCCAGGCGGCCCGCCGCGATCCGAGCCATGGCCGTCAGGGTCGCAGACCAGTCAGGCGCAGGAGCCGGGCGCGTGTCGAGCCGGGCGGCACCGGCGCTCGAGGCATCAAACTCCTGGCGATAGGACTGGTCACGGGGCGCGGGCAGCGCGACGGAAACCGGGCGCGGCCGCCCGTGGGCCAGCGCCTCGAGCGTGGTGACGCCAATCGCCGGGATGCCGAGGCCCAACGCGAGACCACGGGCCGCGCTGACCGAGATCCGGATGCCGGTGAAGTTGCCCGGGCCGGTGCCAACCGCAAGCGCCGACAGGTCCGACCAACTCATGCCGGCCCCGGTCAGCACCTCCTCCAGCAAGCCCATCAGACGCTCGCCCTGCCCGCGCGCCATGTCTTCGATGCGCAGGTCGGCGATCTCGTCACCGCACAGCAAAGCGGCGGCGCAATGCGCCGCCGATGTGTCGAAAACCAGGATCGCCGGGTCAGGCCGCAACAGGCCGCACCTCGATCACTTCGGGGATGTAATGGCGCAGCAGGTTCTCGATCCCCATCTTGAGCGTCAGCGTCGACGAAGGGCAACCGGCACAAGCGCCCTGCATATGCAGGTAGACGATGCCACGGTCGAACCCGTGGAAGGTGATGTCGCCGCCATCCTGAGCCACGGCGGGGCGCACACGGGTATCCAGCAATTCCTTGATCTGGTCGACGATCTGGCCATCCTCGCCCTCGTGCTCGGCATGGGCCGAGGCGGCACGCTCACCCTCGATCACCGGGGCGCCGGACTGGTAATGCTCCATGATGGCGCCCAGGATCGCGGGCTTCACGTGGTCCCACTCGACCGCATCGGCCTTCGTCACCGTCACGAAATCGGTGCCGAAAAAGACGCCCGTGACACCTTCGACCGCAAAGATACGGCGCGCCAATGGGCTGGTTCCGGCAGCATCCTCGGTCGGAAAATCCGCGGTGCCGCTGTCCAGAACGGCCTGTCCAGGCAGGAATTTCAGGGTGGCCGGGTTCGGTGTGGATTCGGTCTGTATGAACATCTGGTCTAATCCTTATCGCGCAGGTCAGATATGCGCGCGCCAAGGGCCGAAGTCAAGATTTAGAACGGTTCCAATCTCGTGATTTCGGCACCCCACCAATGAAGAGGGGCCGGCCCCGAAAGGACCGGCCCCAAGTCGCAGGTGAGCCTGCATCGGTTACATGTCGTCGTCCTCAAGCTCGATTTCAGCCATCGCGGCCATCTCGCCGTCGATCATCACGACAGCAAGAACATCGCCGCGCGGCGCGGCCCCGAGATCGACCAGAACGTCGTTGTTCGCACCCGCATTCAGCGGCTCGGTCGCGAGCAATTCACCGCGTTCTCCGGTATGATAGTCATAGATCTCCAGAACACCCGCGCTGTCGGCCGTCACGGTCTCGATCATCAGCGAGGAATCTTCCTCCATCACGCCGGTGAGGCCGAAATAGGTGTCGGCCGTTGCAACGCCAGCGGTGGTCATCACGGCGGCGGCAGAGGCATAGATCCATTTCTTGTCAAACATGTCGTGTCCTTTCTGCCCTGTTCGGGCGGATTGGATTTACAATACAACCACAGCCTTCCGCTGCGGCTTGGCACAGACGTGGTGCCCCGCCGGCGCCACGAAAAGGGGCCGGCCGGTCACGAATTTTTCAATGTGTCTTCAGTAGCATATCCCTTGAATCCGACAGCGCGGAAACCACGCGCGTCCGGCTTCAGGTGATCGCTTCAAGCCGCTCTTTGGACATGTCACCGGGCACGATGGTAATCGGGATCGGCAACGATCCGGCATTCTTGGTCAGCTGCGTGACCAACGGCCCCGGCCCTTTCTTGTCGGTCCCCGCACCCAGCACGAGCACGCCGATCTCTGGGTCTTCCCTGACCTGTGCCAGGATTTCCTTGACCGCCTCGCCCTCGCGGATGACCAGTTCGGGGTCGATCCCCTGCTTGTCGCGCATCCACTTGGCGAAGACCTCGAAATGCACCTCGATGCGTTCACGGGCCTCGGCACGCATCACCTCGCCAACGCCGATCCAGTGGTTGAATTCGTCCGGCGGGATGATCGACAGGATTTCGACCCCGCCGCCCGACTTGGCCGCACGCATGGCAGCAAACCGCATGGCGTTGAGGCATTCACGGCTGTCGTCCAGAATGACGAGAAACTTGCGCATTGGTGCCCTCCCTTGGCCGGGCAAGTGTGACCGAGGCCGCCGGCCCGTGCAAGATGTCACACGCTCGCGGCCCAGTCCCAGTAGAGATCGCGGGTGCGGCGGGTGATGGGGCCGACCTCGTATCGGGTATCGTCGAAGGCCGTGATCGGCATGACCTTGGTCATATTGCCGGACAGAAAGAGTTCGTCAGCCTGCCGGGCATCCTCGAAACTCAGCACCGTTTCATGAACGGTGACGCCATCGGCGCGCAGGTTTTCGATATGGCGGGCACGGGTGATCCCGGCCAGGAAAGTGCCATTGGGGATCGGGGTGAAGACCTCGCCATCCTTCACGAGGAAGACATTGGCGGTGGCGCTTTCGGCGAGGTTGCCCATGGCATCGGCCACCAGCGCGTTGTGAAAGCCGCGGCTGCGCGCCTCGGCCAGCATGCGGGCATTGTTGGGGTAAAGACAGGCAGCCTTGGCATTGACCACCGCATCTTCCAGCACCGGGCGGCGGAACCGGGTGGTCGTGACCTGGATCGCCTGATCGGCGGGCGGCATGGGGATTTCCTCGAGGCAGATGGCGAACCCCGGTTGCCCCTCGCCCGGAACGATGGCCGACATGCCGCAGGCCACGCCCCAATACATGGGCCGGATATAGACCGCGGCGTCCTTCGGATAGGCTTTCAGCCCCTCGTGGACGATGTCGACGATCTCCTGGGTGGACAGGTGCGGGGTCAGCATCAGGGCCTCGGCCGAGCGATTGACCCGGGCACAATGCTTGTCGAGATCAGGGGCCAGCCCGTTCACGAACCGTGCCCCGTCGAACACGTTGGACCCAAGCCAGGCGCCGTGATCGGCGGCGCGAATGACCGAGATGTCGCCATCGTGCCAGGTGCCATCGAAATAGGTGCGGATATTTGTGCCGGTCGCCATGGTCCTGTCCTTTGCGTCGTGATCGGGACGTTAGGCGCGGCGGTCCGGAAGGTCCATTGAAAATGCGCCCGGGCCAGGGGGACCCGGGCGCTCTCAGGGGTGCCGGTGGGTGCCGGCTGCGGCCAAACGAGGACGGACAGGTGTCGCGAGGCCAGCGATCACCGCGGGACAGAGGTGATCCGGCGCGCAGGATGCGGTGAGTCGGATTCAGATTTATGACGCGGCGGCATCGGCCTCGGCGATGAGCGCGGCGACATCCAGCGGGGCGTTGACCATGGCCAGGCCACCATCTTCGTCGCGGGGCCAGTCGGGTTCGGGCCGGTCGCGATAGAGCTCGACCCCGTTGCCATCCGGATCGCGCAGGTAGACCGCCTCGCTCACCCCGTGGTCAGCGGCCCCGTCCAGTGGGATGCCCGCGTCGAGAACGGCCTGCACGGCCGCGCCCAGGCTGGACCGGTCGGGATAGAGAAACGCGGTATGATAGAGCCCGGTCGATCCTGGCGGCGGCGGTGTGCCGCCTTTGCTTTCCCAGGTATTCAGGCCGAGATGGTGGTGATAGCCGCCAGCCGAAAGAAAGGCCGCACCGGACCCATAGCGCTGCACGACATCAAAGCCCAGCACGCCCGAATAGAAGGCGATAGCGCGGTCCAGGTCCGCGACTTTCAGGTGGATATGGCCGATCCGGGCCTCGGGAGGGGCAGTATATGTCATGGCATGTTCCTTTCGCCGAGGAAGATAACCATGTCGATCGACGCACATAAGTCAGATAATGCGCAGATACCTGTGCAAAATCTCAGAAGGCCTCGGGCCGGAATTCCCGTGCCATGTGATCCAGCACGGCGTTGACGAATTTCGGTTCTTCTCCTTCGGGGAAGAAGGCCCGCGCAACGTCCACATATTCGGTGATGATCACCTTTGGCGGCGTGGCGTCATCGACGAACTCGGCCCCGGCGGACCGGAACAGGGCGCGCAGGGTCGGATCGATACGCGCGATGGGCCACTTGGCCACCAGCGCCCGGTCCGTTGCCTGGTCGATCCGGGCCTGGTTGTTCACCGCCCCATCGACCAGCGACCGGAACAGGTCGGGGTCGCCCTCGGCCATTTCGTCGCCCTCGTAGACCGCGCCGAAACGGTGATCCTCGAATTCGCGGGCCACCTGCTCGACCGTCTGGCCGCTGCTTTCCATCTGGAACAGGGCCTGAACGGCGTAAAGCCGCGCGGCGGACCGCATCTTGCGTTTCTGGTTGTTGGACAGGGTCATGTCAGGCCGTGCTGTTTCCGTCGGTTGAACCGGCCAGAAGGATGTCGCTGGTGAACCCGACCTTCTTCTCGGCGCGGCCCCACTTACGGGCAAGCGCGATCAGGTGCAAGGCCGCAGCGGCCGCCCCGCCGCCCTTGTTCTGGTCTGCCGTGTCGGCGCGCACGGCGGCCTGTTCGTGGTTTTCCACGGTCAGGATGCCGTTGCCAATGCAAAGGCCCTGCAGCCCCAACAATTGCAGGGCCCGAGAACTGTCATTGCACACCGTTTCGTAATGGGTGGTTTCACCGCGAATGACACAGCCCAAGGCGACGTAGCCGTCGAAATTGCTCATCCGTTCGGCAATGCCGATTGCGGTCGGAATCTCCAGCGCGCCGGGGACTTCGATCGTCTCGTGGGTGCCACCGGCCTTTTCGATCTCCGCCCGTGCCCCCGCCAGAAGATTGTCGGCGATGTCCTTGTAGTAGGGTGAAATGACGATCAGCAGCTTTGGCGCCTCGTCAAACTCAGGCAGGGGCATGATGTAATGTGATTGTCCGGCCATTATCCAAGCTCCGAGATTTTGCGCGTGCCGACGATCTCAAGGCCATAGGCATCAAGGCCAACAACCTTCGGCTTGGGCGAATTGGTCAGCAGGACGATATCCGACAACCCGAGCGACGACAGGATCTGCGCCCCCAGCCCGTATTGGCGCAGCGTTTTCGGGCTGACCTCGTCGCCCACATCCATCTTCATCGAGGTATCCCGCAAGAGCACGACCACGCCACGCCCCTCTTGCGCGACAAGACGCATCGCATCGGCAAATTCGTCTGCGCGCCCCTTCGGCCCTGTCCCGACAACGTCGAGCATCGGATCCATGGCATGCATCCGCACCAGCACCGGATCATTGCCTGAAATGTCGCCCTTGGTCAGCACGATATGTTCATCGCCATGGGTTTCATCGGTGTAGATCTTCATCTGCCATTCGCCGCCGAATTCACTCTCGATGGTTTCCTCGGTGCGGACGCGGACAAGGTTATCGTTGCGGCGGCGATAGGCGATCAGGTCGGAAATCGTCCCGATCTTGAGGTTGTGCCGCTGGGCGAAGGCCACAAGGTCGGGCAGCCGCGCCATGGTGCCATCCTCGTTCATGATCTCGCAGATGACGCCGCTGGCGTTCAACCCGGCGAGCCGGCTGATATCGACGGCGGCCTCGGTATGGCCGGCACGGACCAGAACGCCCCCCTCGCGCGCGCGCAGCGGGAAGACATGGCCCGGCGTCGCGATATCCTGCGGCCCCTTGGACGGGTCGATCGCCACGGCCACGGTGCGCGCCCGATCGGCGGCGGAGATGCCCGTGGTCACCCCGTCGCGCGCCTCGATGGAAATGGTGAAGGCGGTTTCGTGACGGCTGCTGTTGTTGGTCGACATCAGTTCCAACCCGAGCGAATCGATCCGTTCACCCGGCAGGGACAGGCAGATCAGCCCGCGGCCATGGGTGGCCATGAAGTTGATCGCATCCGGGGTGGCCATCTGGGCCGGGATCACCAGGTCGCCCTCGTTCTCGCGGTCCTCGTGATCGACGAGGATGAACATGCGCCCGTTGCGGGCATCGTCGATGATCTCCTCGATCGAGGAAATGGCATCGCCCCAATCCTGTTCCACCGGTCCGGGTTTTTCGAAGCTTTGCGTCATGACGGCCTTCCTTTCGGGCATTACCGGGCCAGATAGCCAGTCCGGTGCCATTTGGAAAGGGCGGATCGGGGCCAGATCGCAGCGGCAGGTGCGTCAATAGAGAAGGGGCGCGGCCAACGGACCGCGCCCCGGCGATGTCTCGGCCGCTTCAGCCTTCGAGCGCGTCCTCGAAGGTGCGCAACCCGGTACGCGGGGCCTGAACCAGCACGGCCATGTTGCCCGGCTTGTGTTCGTTGCGCAGCATCTTGGTGTGGGCCTGCGGGATCTCGTCCCAGGGGAAGACCTCGGACATGCAGGGGTCCAGGCGGCGTTCAACCATAAGACGGTTGGCGCCGGCGGCCTGCTTGAGGTTGGCAAAGTGGCTGCCCTGCAAGCGCTTCTGGTGCATCCACATGTAGCGCACGTCGAAGGTGCAGTTGAACCCGGAGGTCCCGGCGCAGATCACGACCATGCCGCCCTTTTTCACGACGAGGGTCGAGACCGGGAAGGTCGCTTCGCCGGGATGTTCGAAGACCATGTCGACATTCACGCCCTTGCCGGTGATGTCCCAGATCGCCTTGCCGAACTTGCGCGCCTCTTTCAGCCATTCATTGTATTCGGGCGTGTTGACCGTGGGCAGTTGCCCCCAGCAGTTGAAGTCCTT
This sequence comes from Salibaculum griseiflavum, assembly GCF_003129565.1. Classification (GTDB taxonomy): domain Bacteria; phylum Pseudomonadota; class Alphaproteobacteria; order Rhodobacterales; family Rhodobacteraceae; genus Salibaculum; species Salibaculum griseiflavum. The sequence continues at coordinate 107,362 of NZ_QETF01000004.1, read as the reverse complement.
GCGGTTGATGACGCCCTTGGCGCCCTGGTCCATGACGAACTGGCGCTTGGATTCGTCCGAGATGACGCCGATCGCGTTCGCACCAACAGTGTTGGCCAGCTGGATTGCATAGGACCCAAGGCCACCCGACGCGCCCCAGACCAGAACGTTCTGTCCCGGCTTGAGGTCATGCGGTTCATGACCGAAGAGCATACGGTAGGCGGTGGCCAGCGTCAGCGTGTAGCAGGCGCTTTCTTCCCAGGTCAGGTGCTGGGGGCGCGGCATCAGCTGCTGGGCCTGCACGCGGGTGAATTGCGAGAATGACCCATCGGGGGTCTCATAGCCCCAGATGCGCTGGCTCGGCGAATACATCGGATCGCCGCCATTGCAGAATTCGTCGTCGCCATCATCCTGGTTACAGTGGATCACGACCTCGTCGCCGACCCTCCAGTTCTTCACCTTGTCGCCCACGGCCCAGACGATGCCGGACGCATCGGAACCGGCAATGTGATAGTCGGCGCCGTGCCCGTCAAAGGGGCTGATCGGTTGACCAAGACCGGCCCAGACGCCGTTGTAGTTGACGCCTGCCGCCATCACCAGGACCAGCACCTCATGGCTGTCGATTTCCCAGGTATCGACCACTTCCTGCTGAAAGGACTGTTCGGGTTCGCCATGACGGTCACGACGGATCGCCCAAGCATACATTTTCTTGGGCACGTAGCCCATGGGCGGGATTTCACCGATTTCGTAAAGGTCCTTCTCCGGGGCATCGTAGCTGACCGGGGGCGTCTGATCGAGGGCCATGGGTGTCTCCGTCGGCAAGTAAAAATGGCTTTGCCGCGCCGCAGAATCGGCGCGCCACCGGAGGAATAGCGGCGAGTGCGAAACATTGCAACCAATACGGGGTAAATTTTGTAATTTTATGTCTGCCGCGTCGCGGCGTCATCGGAGGACTGAACATGATGGGCAATCGACCGGGCATAATAGCCAAGCAGGTCGCGGCTGCCCTCGACTAGGGCAAGGCTGCCGGCTCCTTTCCGGACGAGGCCGCGCCGCACCAGGATCGAGAGTCCGTCCTCGACCACTTTTTCAACCGAGCGGCGCGGCAGCACCGCGCCGGCATCGTTCAGGCCGCCGATCACTGTGTCGATATGTGCACGCACATCGCTCGGGTTAGTCGCACCGCTGACCAGCGCATGGGCCACAAGCGGCACTGGCAACAGCGGCACGACCTCGGCAATCCGCGCCATCAATTCGCCGCCCAGCGCCTCGATATCCTTGGGATCGTCTAGGTCGCGCAGGGACAATGGTTCACCGAAACTGACCGTAGCGGTGCCGAACTTGCGGAACCGGCGTGTTATCCTCTGGCCCAGATGGCGCAGCACGCGCAAAGCCGCCGGAAGGATCGGCGGCCGGAACCGCCGATGCTCGGACTTGCCCGCATCCAGCAGGATCTGGTCTTCAAGCACCCGGTCATAATTCAGCCCGACCGGAACGAAGACGATATCGCGTCCTTCGGGGTCGTAGGTCGAGGCGATGTAGGACAGGATGCCAAGCCGGGGCTGGCCCAGCCCCCCAGTCAGGCTCAGCCCGCCCTCTGGGAACACCGCCTGTGTCACGCCGCCCTGCGTGGCCAGCTGCACGTAGCGCGCCAGAACCCGGCGATAGAGGTCGCCGCGCGATTTGCGGCGGATGAAATAGGCCCCCATCATCCGGATCAGCGCCGAGAGCGGCCAGACCCGCGCCCACTCGCCCACCGCATAGGACAGGGCCGAGGTCTGGCTGACCAGATGCGTGACCAGCACGTAATCCATGTTGGATCGGTGATTCATCACGAAGACCACCGTCGCCTCCGGGTCGATCTGCTCGTAAAGGTCACGGTCGAACCGCCCGACCCGCACATGATACATCGACCGAGACAACCACTTGGCCAGACGCGCCCCGACCGTGAAATAGAGCGTCGCGGAAAAGGACGGCACGATCTCTCGGGCATATCGGCGGGCGCGTTCGAAGGCGACGTTCTCGGGGACCCCGTTGCGCCGCGCATGATCGTTGATCGCCTCGGCCACCTGCGGGTCATAGACCAGACGCTGGATCATGTCGTAGCGTCGGGCCAGCTTGAACGGCTCGATCGGCTTCTGCAGCCGCTCGTTCAGCCGCGCGACCACCCTCTCGGCCCGACGCCGAAAGAACCAGCGCACGGACGGAAACAGAAAATGCGACGCGAAGGTCACCGCCGCGAACAGAACGATCAGGATGAACAGCCAGAGCGGCAGAGTGACCATTTGGAACATGGACGCCACGTTGGCAGGAAACCCAAGGGGGGTAAATGCACACATGCCGCGATGCAGCGAATTGACAGCGCCATAAAATGTCCGATAAACCCGGTCGCAACGTAAGAAAATTACTCCAGCCGATTCACGAGGCCCGCCCCATGTCGCAGATGCAGCACGATCGCCCCAAGGACCGCCCCTGGCTGTTCCGGACCTATGCCGGTCATTCCACCGCGGCGGCCTCCAACGCGCTCTATCGGTCGAACCTGGCCAAAGGGCAGACCGGCCTTTCCGTGGCCTTCGACCTGCCCACCCAGACCGGCTATGACAGCGACCACGAGCTGGCCCGCGGCGAGGTCGGCAAGGTCGGTGTGCCGATCTGCCATCTGGGCGACATGCGGATGCTGTTCGACCAGATCCCGCTGGACCAGATGAACACCTCGATGACCATCAACGCGACCGCGCCCTGGCTTCTGGCGCTCTATATCGCCGTGGCCGAGGAACAGGGTGCCGATGTCAGCCAGCTTCAGGGCACCGTTCAGAACGACCTGATCAAGGAATACCTGTCGCGCGGCACCTATATCTGCCCGCCGGAGCCCAGCCTGCGGATGATCACCGATGTCGCGGCCTATACCCGCGAACACCTGCCCAAATGGAACCCGATGAACGTCTGTTCCTACCACCTGCAAGAGGCCGGCGCGACGCCGGAGCAGGAATTGTCGTTTGCACTGGCCACCGCAACCGCCGTTCTGGACGACCTCAAGGGCAAGGTCAGCAAAGAGGATTTCCCGGCCATGGTCGGGCGTATCAGCTTCTTCGTGAATGCCGGCATCCGCTTCGTGACCGAAATGTGCAAGATGCGCGCCTTCGTCGAGCTGTGGGACGAGATCTGCCGCGACCGCTATGGCGTCGAGGACCCGAAATTCCGCCGTTTCCGCTATGGCGTTCAGGTCAATTCGCTCGGCCTGACCGAGCAGCAGCCCGAAAACAACGTCTACCGCATCCTGATCGAGATGCTGGCCGTGACCCTGTCGAAAAAGGCCCGCGCCCGCGCCGTGCAGCTGCCCGCCTGGAACGAGGCGCTCGGTCTGCCCCGCCCCTGGGACCAGCAATGGTCCTTGCGGATGCAGCAGATCCTGGCCTTCGAGACCGACCTGCTGGAGTATGAAGACCTGTTCGAGGGCAATCCGGCAGTAGACGCGAAGGTCGCCGCGCTCAAGGAAGGGGCCCGTGCCGAACTGGCCCAGATCGATTCCATGGGCGGCGCCGTCGGTGCCATCGACTACATGAAATCGCGGCTGGTCGAGGCCAATGCCGAACGCATCGCAGGGATCGAGGGCGGCGAGACCGTCGTGGTCGGCGTCAACAAATACGAGGCCGGAGAGCCATCGCCGCTGACCAGTGGCGAGGACTCGATCATGACCGTCGACCCGGAAGTCGAGGCCGACCAGATCGGGCGACTGAACGATTGGCGCGCCGGCCGTGATGCGGCGGCCGTCAAGCAGGCACTGGCTGACCTGAACGAGGCAGCGATCACCGGCGCCAATGTCATGCCCGCCTCGATCGCCTGCGCCAAGGCCGGCGTGACCACAGGCGAGTGGGCCGACGTGGTGCGCGCGGCCTTCGGCCAGTATCGCGGCCCGACGGGCGTTTCGCCGAACCCGTCTAACCGCACCGAGGGGCTGGACGATCTGCGCGAGATGGTCGACGCGGTCTCGGACAAGCTGGGCCGGCGGCTGAAATTCATCATGGGCAAACCGGGGCTGGACGGCCATTCCAACGGCGCCGAACAGATCGCCGCACGGGCCCGCGATTGCGGCATGGACATCACCTATGAAGGCATCCGCCTGACCCCGGACGAGATCATCGCCGCGGTGAAACGCGACGATGCCCATGTTGTCGGCCTGTCGATTCTCAGCGGGTCGCATATTCCGCTGATTTCCGATTTCATGGAAAAAATGCGCGAAAACGGCCTCGGGCACGTGCCCGTCGTCGCGGGTGGAATCATTCCGGAAGATGATGCTGAGCGTTTGCGTGCCATGGGAATTGCACGGGTCTATACGCCCAAGGATTTCGAACTCAATACGATCATGCGCGACATCATTCAACTTGCCGATCCCGAAAGGATCGCCGCCGAATAGGGCGCTTTTCCGCCCTATTCCATCAATTTAGTGGTCTTTAGTCCAATAGGGACGTAATCTTGCTTCACGAAAGTAGGATTAGCACCTACTAGGTTTCTATTAACTGACAGCCTTTTCAAGGACCACTCATGTCAACTGACCTCAAGACCATGACCCGCAAGGAGTTGGAAAAACTCCGTCGCGACGTCGACAAACAGATCGAACGCCTGAAAAAACAGGACCTCAAGAAAGCGCGCGAAGCTGCCGAGAAGGCCGCCGCCTCGTTGGGGTTCTCGCTGGACGAGGTGATCGGTGATGGCGGCAAGAAGCCCCGTGCCAGCCGAGGCAAAGCCAAGTCTGCCGGAGCACCGAAATACGCCAATCCGGAGAACCCGTCGCAGACCTGGACCGGCAAGGGCCGCCAGCCGCAATGGTACAAGGATGCCATTGCAGCCGGGAAATCACCCGAAAGCATGGAGCTTTGAAGCCGGGCCCTGCGGGGTCCGTTTTCAATTCACCCGTTTTCGGGGTGCCTTCGCCGACGCAAGTTAATGCGCTGATAGTCCCGGTTGAATCTGTAACGGAATCCAGATTCCGTTAATGGGGCAGCACATTACGTCAAGCCTGCCCAGCCCACAATTCGAGGGCATGGGTTTTCAACGCCCGCACGCAGGTCGTCGGCCAGAACCGCAAAAGGGCATCGTGAGGCCAATCGACAAACTGGCGTTCTCTGATCCCGGCCGGGTTCTCAGCGGCCCATTTTCGCAATCAGGTCATCAAGGGCATAGCGCTTTGCGATATGGCCATTCGCGCCCTTGTAGAATTCCGGCGAGACCGGCAGGCAGGCCACGCCACAGATCAGCCGCGCCTCACCCGCCTTTCCGTCATTGAACCACAGCCTGCCGCCGGGCGTGGCGATCCAGCCGTCGATACCCAGAGAGATGTCGCCTTCGAGATCAATGTCAGACGGGATCTCGTTGAAATAGCCAAGATCAAACGCACCGTGGGTGTGATAGGATGCAATAACCTCCATCTCCGCAGAGGGGGGCCAGACCGGAAGGCAAGAGGCCATGGTGCCCGGCACCGCCTCGGTCGCGACCAACGCACCGGTGGCGTCGCGCCCGATATAGCCGCAATATTCGCGTCGCTTGGCAATGGACCTATCCTGGATCTCCAGAAAAACCGATTTGGCGAAATCGATCTCTTCCCAGCTGGGATCAGGCACATGTTGGGCCTGCACCCCGGCCGCCACCAAAAGGGCCGTGGCCAGCGCGAAAGCTCTCATTGGCAAATGCTCCGTCTGCGGCTACCAAAATCATTCTAGGCCATTGCAAACGGGGGATCAAAGATGACCATTCATATCGGAGCGGAGAAAGGCCAGATCGCGGACACGGTTCTGATGCCCGGCGACCCCTATCGCGCGAAATGGGCAGCGGAGCGTTTTCTGACCGACCCGACCTGCATCAACGAAACCCGTGGCATGCTGGGCTTCACCGGTATGTGGAACGGCAACCGGGTGACGATACAAGGCTCCGGTATGGGCATGCCGTCAATGTCGATCTACGCCAATGAACTGATCCGCGATTTCGACGTGCAGACATTGATCCGGGTTGGCTCCTGTGGTGGCATGCAGCCGCAAGTCAAGGTGCGCGACGTCATTCTCGCCATGACCGCCTCGACGGTGTCCACCCCGTCCTCGACCATCTTCCGGGAATTCAATTACGCCCCTTGCGCCGATTACGGCCTCCTGTCCGCCGCGGCGCAGGCCGCGCAGGACCGGTCGGTCGGGGTGCATGTGGGCGGCATCTATTCCTCGGATACCTTCTATAACGAGCGCCCGGACCTGAACGAGCAGATGACCCGCCACGGAATCCTCGGGGTCGAGATGGAAGCGGCCGAGCTTTACACGCTGGCCGCCCGCTATGGTCGCCGCGCGCTGGCCGTTCTGACCGTCAGCGACCACCTTCAGACCGGCGAGGCCCTGCCCGCCGAAGACCGCGAGCGCAGCTTTGCCGACATGATCGAAATTGCCCTGAACGCCGCGTTTGCCTAGGTGCCGTGGCTGCGGTCATAGCCGTTGACCGGCGGGGGCGCCCAGCCTCTCAGCGCCCCCTCCGCGGGCTGTCGGCATTCCATCCGCAGCGGGTGACAGGCCGCGGTATCGCTGGAATGCTCGGCCCCGCAATCGCCGCCTGGGCAGGCGCTCAGCACCGCCAACAGGTCGATCTCGGCCAGGAGCTCGATATAGTCGCCGGGTCGCACCGGGCTGGCCTTCATGAAATACTGGCCGGTATCGCGGGTGAACCCGGTGCACATGAAGACGTTGAGCACGTCATGAACATGCCGCTCGGCCTCGTCCAGCGATAGGTTCCGCGCCCCGGCCAGCGCCCGCGTCAGGTTGGAATGGCAACAATGGTGGTATTGGCTGCCGGATAAAAGATTGCCGGTGTAGGGGTCACAGCGCGTGCCGATCACGTCATGGACCGAGCCGCCATAGGCGTCGATCCCGTACCAGTGCAACGTGTCCTCGACCACGGTCGCCATGGGCCGCAGCGCCGGAAAGGACGACCAGAGCCTGTCGCCCGTCGTCACATGGGTGCCGTGGAGGGCGCGGGTCTTTCCGGAATAGAACCGTTCAGACAGGTCATGCGCGTTGAAGAGGTTCAGATCGCCAACCTGTGGCCCCTCGACGGACGTGATCCTCAGGAGCGACCCGGCAGGTATTTCGACGTACGCCGCATCGCGCGGCGGGACGATAACCGTCTCGACGACCCGCGCCCCCTCTGCGGCCTTTCGGTAGAGCGCCAGGTCTGGCGCCGGCAGGTCATCGGTCGGGTAGCAAATCACCGGGGCCACGGCCCGGCGTGCATCGGCATCTTTGGGTTCCATGGCCGCAGGAAACACCAGCACCCGGGAATTGGCAATCGGCGGTGACGGGGGCCTGCAAAGAATTCTGCCGTCTGGATGTCAGGCGGTGGCGAGACTGCCCGCGAGGCCCAGCGCGAAGCCCGCAACGGCGCCCAGCGGCGGGCTCCATCGCCGTTCAAGCCGCACTTGCGGCGCCACGTCCTCGAACAGCAAGTAGACGATGCCACCCGCGGCAAAGAGCATGATCGCGCCGAGCACCGCTGTATTGCTGGCCAGGACGGACACCCCCAGCCAGGCAGCAAGCGGCCCGAATGGCACCACCAGGACAAACAGCCAGAACAGCGACCGCCGCTTGCGTTGCTTGCCACCTTCCATCTCGCGGTAGGCATTGAAGCCTTCGGGAAGGTTCTGCACCATGATGAGACCGGCCATCAGCACGGCCACGCCCGTCGCATCGCTCAGCAGCGCACCCAGGGCCATCGCTTCGGGGACGTAATCAAGCAGCATCGCCATGAACTGCGCCCCGTGGCCACCGCGCCGTTCCAGCGCGCTATCGACCAGCCAGAACACCGCGCCGCCGGCGCAGAAGGCCAGCATCGCGGTCAACGGGCTGACATATCGAACGCCCTCGGGAACCAGCACAAGTGCCACCGCCGCGAGAAGTGCCCCGCCCCCGAACGCGATGATCGTGTGGCGGAACTCGTCCTCCAGCCAGCGCGGGAAAAGGTTCTCGCGGCTGCCCAGCCACGCTCCGACGGGTATCGACAACCCCGCCAGCGCGGCTAGGGCAAGCGCAATCAGAACGGCGTCTTGCACGGGTTCAGACCCGGCGTTCCACCATCATCTTCTTGATATGCGCGATGGCCTCGGCCGGGTTCAGACCCTTGGGGCAGGTCTTGGCGCAGTTCATGATCGTGTGGCACCGATAGAGCTTGAACGGATCCTCAAGCTGGTCCAGCCGTTCGCCCGTCGCCTCGTCGCGGCTGTCGATGATCCAGCGATAGGCATGCAGAAGCGCTGCCGGCCCGAGGTAGCGATCACCGTTCCACCAATAGGACGGGCAGGCCGTCGAGCAACTGGCGCACATCACGCATTCATAAAGACCGTCCAGCTTCTTGCGGTCCTCGATGGACTGTTTCCATTCCTTGGCGGGACGGTTCGTCTTGGTTTCCAGCCAGGGCATGATGCTGGCATGCTGGGCGTAGAAATGCGTGAGATCCGGGATCAGGTCCTTGACCACCGGCATGTGCGGCAGCGGGTAGATCTTGATATCGCCCTTGATCTCGTCGGCGCCGTAGATACAGGCCAGCGTGTTGATCCCGTCGATATTCATCGCGCAGGACCCACAGATGCCTTCGCGGCAGGACCGGCGGAAGGTCAGGGTCGGGTCGATCTCGTTCTTGATCTTGATCAGGATGTCGAGAACCATCGGTCCGCACTCATCCATGTCCACCCAGTAGGTATCCAGGCGCGGGTTCTGCCCGTCATCGGGGTCCCAACGATAGATCTGCACCTTGCGCAGGTTCGTCCCGCCCTCGGGTTTGGGCCAGGTCTTGCCGGTGGTCATCCGGCTGTTCTTGGGAAGGGTCAGCTGGACCATGGCGGTCTGGCTCCTTTCAGGTTCAGGCGGTCAGGGCTGCAGTGGCGCAGCTGATGGCTTCGGGGCGGGCCAGCACGGCGCTGGTGATGGCATTGCGGGTGGCATCATCCGTGGCCGCGACGATCTGGGCCAGTTCCTCGTCGGTGGCGTGCTCTGCCACACATTCGGCCAGGGGGCGGGCGATGCGTTCGGTCACGACGATGCCGCCGGACAATTCGGTGCCTACCATCGAGGCGGTGACGAGGTCGGTCGCGGTGGTCGCGGTCGGGTCGGCCATGAAGCCGGGCATGTCACACCCCGCAAGCGCGGTTGCGGCGATCAGGGACAGAATGATTCTTTTCATCTTCATACTCCTTGTTTCTAGCGCAGCACCGGAGGCCGGATCGGGGCCGCCCCGGTGCGCTCGAACACGCACTCTTCGTAGACCTCGACCGGGTCGCGCCCGGCCAGGTAGTCGGCCGACAGCCCGATCTCGGCACCGGCAAAGGGTCCGTCGCTGCTGCTGGCTCCGATCGTAACACGGCCCGTCGGCCCTTGCGCGGCCCGCGCCCTTTGCTCGCAGATTTCCGCCGCCCGTTCGGGGCTGATCGGCTGCGGGGCGCAGGCCGCAAGGGCCAGCAGAACGGGCACGACGCGCAACATCAGAAGGTCCGTTCCTTGGGCGCGATCTTCTTGAGGTTGATGCCGCCTTCTTTTTCCTTGGTCAGCGGCGCCTCGATGACCGGGCGATAGGACAGGTCGACCTTATTGCCCTCGACCCGCGAAATCGTGTGGACGCGCCAGGTCTTGTCGTCGCGTTCGGCGTAATCCTCGTGGGCATGGGCGCCGCGGCTTTCCTTGCGAGCCTCTGCGCCGAAGATCGTAGCCAGCGCATTGGGCATCAGGTTGTCCAGCTCCAGCGTTTCCATGAGGTCGCTGTTCCACACGAGGCTGCGGTCGGTGACATGCAGGTCGTCCATCTTGGCGGCAACGCCCTTCATCTTTTCGACACCGGCCTTCAGGGTTTCGTCGGTGCGGAAGACAGCGGCATCCTGCTGCATGGTCTTCTGCATCTCCAGGCGCAGCTCGGCAGTCGGCGTGCCACCATTGGCATGGCGCAGCCCGTCGAACCGGTCGAAGGCCTTGTCGATCGCCGCCTTCGCGGGTGTCGGCACCGCCTTGGCGCGATCCACCACGTCACCCGCGCGGATCGCGGCGGCGCGGCCGAAGACCACGAGGTCGATCAGCGAGTTGGAGCCGAGGCGGTTGGCCCCGTGCACGCTGGCACAGCCCGCCTCGCCCACGGCCATCAGCCCGGGCACGATGGCGTTGGGGTCCTTCTCGGTCGGGTTCAGAACCTCGCCCCAGTAATTCGTCGGCACGCCGCCCATGTTGTAATGCACGGTGGGAATGACCGGGATCGGTTCCTTGGTCACGTCCACACCGGCGAAGATCCGGGCGCTTTCGGAAATGCCCGGCAAGCGTTCGGCCAGTGCCTCGGCAGGCAGGTGGTTGAGGTTCAGGTGGATATGATCGCCATTGGCCCCCACGCCGCGGCCTTCGCGAATTTCCATGGTCATGCAGCGGCTGACATAGTCGCGCGGGGCCAGGTCCTTGTAGTTGGGGGCGTAGCGCTCCATGAACCGCTCGCCTTCGGAATTGGTCAGGTAGCCGCCCTCGCCGCGCGCGCCCTCTGTGATCAGGCAGCCGGCGCCGTAGATGCCGGTGGGGTGGAACTGCACGAATTCCATGTCCTGAAGCGGCAGACCCGCGCGGGCCACCATGCCGCCGCCATCACCGGTGCAGGTGTGGGCGCTGGTGGCGCTGAAATAGGCGCGCCCATAGCCGCCGGTGGCCAGAACGACCATCTTGGCGGCAAAGACATGCATGGTGCCATCATCGAGCTTCCAGCACAGCACGCCTTCGCACTGGCCGTCCTCGGACATCAGCAGGTCGATGGCGAAATACTCGATGTAGAATTCCGCCTTCTGCTTCAGGCTCTGACCATAGAGCGTGTGCAGGATGGCGTGGCCGGTCCGGTCGGCGGCGGCACAGGTGCGTTGCACCGGGGGGCCTTCGCCGAATTCGGTGGTATGGCCGCCAAAGGGACGCTGGTAGATCTTGCCCTCTTCGGTGCGGCTGAAGGGCACGCCGTAGTGCTCCAGCTCGTAGACCGCCTTGGGCGCCTCGCGGGCGAGGTATTCCATGGCGTCCGTGTCGCCCAGCCAGTCCGACCCTTTGACGGTGTCATACATGTGCCATTGCCAGCTGTCGGGGCCCATGTTGCCGAGCGAGGCGGCGATGCCCCCCTGCGCGGCAACCGTGTGCGAGCGCGTCGGGAACACCTTCGAGATACAGGCCGTGCGCAGGCCCTGTTCGGCCATGCCCAACGTGGCGCGCAGTCCGGCGCCACCGGCGCCAACCACGACCACATCGTATTCATGCGTTTCGTATTCGTATTCAGCCATGTCTTTTCAGTCCCGGATCAGAGGGCGATGCGCACGATGGCGAAAACGCCCACCGCGGCAGCCGCATAGGAAAGGCAGGTCATGCCGATGATAAGCGCCTTGCGGGCGAAACCGTGGACATAGTCCTCGATCAACACCTGCACGCCGCCCTTGAAGTGGTAGAAGCCCACCAGCAGGGTCAGGATCCCCACGATCGCCGGGAAAGGGCGCGCATAATAGGCGAGCGCGTCCTCGTATCCCATGCCCAGCGCCCGCCCGAAGGTAAAGACGAAGAGCGGCACCAGGCCGACCAGCGCGACCGAGGAGATCATCATGTGCCAGTGGTGTTCGGTGCCCGATTTGGCCGAACCAAGGCCCGCGGCGCGTTTGCGGTCTGTCAGATAACGCATCAGGACCTCCTTACAGCACGATAACGGTGAAGATTGTCAGCAGGACCGACACGATGACCATGCCCTGGCCGAACATCTCGGATCGGTTCACGTCGAGCATGTGGCCGCTGTCCCAGATCAGGTGACGCACGCCGCCCAGCAGGTGATACCAGATACCACCAACGCTGAGGAACATTACCAGGTCACCGAACCAGCTTGTCAGCACGCCATTCGCGACCGCGTAGGCCTCGGGGCCGCGCGCCAGAGCGGCAAACCACCAGATCGCGAGCAGCGCGGAAATCAGCAGGGCATTGCCCGTGATGCGCACGAAGATCGAGGTGACGGATGTCCATTGCGGACGGTAGATCTGAAGGTGAGGCGAAAGGGGGCGATCCCCCCGGTTCACGTCGGCCATGTCCGGCTCCCTTTTGTGATCGGGACCATTGTCTTGGTATACAATGGCATATCATCTCCCGTTTTAGCCATCTTGTCAGAAGAGTCACGCCTTTGGACAGGGGAAGATAGGGTGAATCTTGCCGCAGGACGGCACTTTTTTAGGTTTGTGATCACATGAAAAGTCACTGTGATCACGCATCGCCAATCTGTTAGCGCAACCGATTCCGGTCGTCGCGGTAGCATCGCCGCCCCGGCCCGCGCTCGATGGCGGGGTCGGTCACAGTGGCATAAGCGCCCAATAGTCGAGATCCAGCAGGACGCCGGGAAGGTATTTGCCGTCCTCGCCATGAGCATGACCGACATGGCCGTCCTTGGTGGCCACCAGGCGCAACCGGACCGCGCCGACACCGGGGGTCGTTGTCTCGGCCTTGTCCAGCACCTCGGACCAGGCCTTGATCGTATCACCTGCGAAACAGGGGTTCGCATGGGCCCCACCATTCAGACCCACGATCATCTGGGCATTGGCCAACCCGTTGAACGACAGCGCCCGCGCCATCGAGATCACGTGCCCGCCATAGATCAGGCGGCCTTCGGGGCGGAAGGTCAGGTCGAAATGCACCTTGGCGGTGTTCTGCCAAAGGCGCGTCGCCATCATGTGCTCGGCTTCCTCGATGGTGACGCCATCGACATGGTCGATCACTTCGCCCACCTGGTAATCGCCCCAGCGATGCGGCTCGCCCGCCAGGGTGAAATCGTAGCTTGAGAAATCCAGTCCCTCGGGAAGGGTCAGGTCCTCGACCGCCAAGGCCTTCTTCAGCTCGGGCACGGTGGTTGCCGGCGCGGGCGCATCGGCATCGCGCTTGCGCACCATGACCCAGCGCACATACTCCATGACCGCCTCGCCGCGCTGGTTGGTGCCGGTGGTGCGGACCCAGACAACGCCGGTGTTGCCGTTGGAATTCTGCTTCAGCCCGATCACCTCGGACGAGGATCGCAGCGTGTCACCCGCATAGACGGGTTGCAGCCAGCGCCCCTCGGCATAGCCCAGATTGGCGACGGCATTCAGCGAGATGTCCGGCACTGTCTTGCCGAAGACCACGTGAAAGGCCGCCAGGTCGTCCAGCGGGCTCTCGGGTAAACCACAGGCCCGCGCGAATTCATCGGAGGAATACAGGGCATGCCGTGCCGGGTAGAGCGCATGGTAAAGCGCCCGTTCCCCTGCCCCGACGGTGCGCGGCACCGCATGCGCGATCACCTGGCCCAGCTGGTAATCCTCGAAAAAGCGGCCCGGATTGGTCTTGGTCGTCATTGCTGCCCCAACTTCATGTCGGGGTGGTACTCCCCCTCGACTTCCTTGGTCACGGCCTGGCCACAGCGCAGCACGCCATTTGCCTGGTCGAAGGTGTATTGCGGGTCGCCGTAAAGCACCCAACCCTTGGACAGGGCTTCGGTGACCTTGTGGCAGAAGGCCGAGGTGTCATCGGCGGTCAGAAAACGATAGAGTTTCATGGTCTCACCCCGGGAAAGGCCAGACGCCCAGCCAGGCGTGGATGGCAGCGGTGATGGCGAAGGTCACGACAGTGATGACCACCAGAAGCAGATTGCGCTTGGGGTCGCCCGGCGCGGGCCGCTCCCAGCTTTCGGCGCGGTTGATGACCGCAACCTCGGACCCGGCCCAGATCAGCATCGACCCGAACAGCACGATCGAGGCCAGGTCGCCATTGACCAGAAGGTGCGCCACCGCCCAGATCTTGACGGCCAACAGCTGCGGGTGGCGCAGCCTGCCACGCAGGCTGCCGGTGGTTGCCGACAGGCCGAAGACGAAGAAGGCGATCAACATCAGAAGGTTGTTGATATGCACCATGAAGCTCGGTGGATACCACACGTTGACAAAGGCCGCGCCGCGATAGCCGATCACCATCAACACGATACTGGCCAGCAGCGCCAGTGCCACCAACCCCTTGCCCTTGTCGCCCATGCGGGCGCGCGCCTCGGGGGCCAGGCGCTTGAACATATGGGCCCCGACCCAAAGAAGGATACCGATTATAAGAAGTGTCATGCCGATTCCAGTTCCGCGATTGCCTCTGCTTTGGCCAACGTCGCGCGCGCGGTTGCGACATGCAAGTTCTCGACGATCTTGCCATCCACGACGGCAACCGCCTGCCCCTCGGCTATCGCGGCGTCATAAGCTTCGATCTGACGCCGCGCGAGGTCGACCTCGGCTTCGGTCGGGGCAAAGACCGCGTTGGCGATCTCGAGCTGAGCGGGGTGGATCAGGGTCTTGCCGTCCATGCCGAAATCACGGCCCTGTTCGCATTCGGCGCGCAGGCCCTCTTCGTCCTTGAAGGCATTATAGACCCCATCGAGCACCACAACGCCATGGGCGCGGGCGGCCAGCACGCAGGTCTGCAACGCTGTCCAGAGCGCGGCGCGGTCCGGGGTCGTCCGGGTGCCGAGATCCTTGGCCAGGTCATTGGTTCCGATCACGAACCCTTCGAGAGCCGGATGCGCAGCAATGGCGGCGGCGTTCAGGATGCCGCGCGGCGATTCCATCATGGCCCAGACCGGCTTGTCCGGGACCATCCCGGAGATCGCATCCAGATCGCCCGGCCCGTTCACCTTGGGCAGCAGCACCGCATCGCACTCCATCTCGGCGGCGGCCTGCGCGTCATCGGCGCCCCATTCGGTATCCAGCCCGTTGATGCGCACGATCCGCATGCGCGGGCCATAACCGCCCTTGGCGAGCTCGGCGGCCAGCGTGACGCGGGCGGACGGCTTCTCGTCGGGGGCGACGGCATCCTCGAGGTCGAACAGGATCACGTCCGTGGCCAGGCCGCGTGCCTTGTCCAGGGCGCGGGGTTTCGATCCGGGGATATACAGCGCCGAGCGATAGGGGCGGGTCATGATCTGGCCTCCAGGTAACAATGTTGCGCGGAAAGGGCCATATAATTCCCGATCTTGCAACCCGAAAAATGCCGCGTCGCAGAAACGGGACGCACGCAACGCCCACGTGTCGGGTCATTAACCAGTTTTTCGCCCGCGCTCTCGCAGGATCGCCGGTGGATGCCGGACACCCGTTTCCGGCCGCACATAGAAAGGACAAGGCATGTCACGTCGCATGATGCTTTGCGCCATGGCGCTGACCGGGGCCGCGCTGGCCGCCCAGAAGGCACAGGCCGGGATGGGTGATTTCACCCCTCAACACGTGATCATCGACCAGCGGGCCTCCTGCTGAGGCCCCGGCGCGGTCAGGCCGCTGCCAACCCGTCCCAGATCAGCTTGGCCGAGATCGCCAGCAGCGCCCAATTGACGAAGCGGAAGAACAGTGCCTCGGGGATGATCCTAACCAGTTTCAGCCCCAGGAAGACCGCTACGATCGCCGGCAGGGCCAGCACCAGCGCGATCTTGAGGTTTTCCAGGCCCAACTGGCCGAGGAAGTAATAGGGCACCAGCTTGAGCGCGTTGGCGAAAGCGAAGACGATCGTGGTGGTCCCCGCAAAGGCCATCTTGGACAGGCGCAGGGGTAGAACCCAGACCTGCCAGGGTGGCGCGCCGGAATGGCTGACGAAACTGGTGAAACCCGAGATGCTGGTCCAGAACAACCCGGGCGCGGCGCGCACCGGGCGGGCCGGGGCATCACGCCCCTGACGCAGAAGCAGATTGAGCGCGAAGCTGACGCCGATCACGCCGATGATCAGCCGAACAACCCATTCGGGCACCAGTTCCGCCGTGGCCCAGCCGATGCCCGTCCCGATCACCATGCCGACCATGGCGATCTTCAGCACCTTGCCATCGAAATCCTTGCGATAGGCCCAGACGCCGAAAATGTCCGACAGGATATAGACTGGCAGAAGCAACCCCGCCGCGGTGATCGGATTGATCACCAGCGACAGGGCGGGCACCGACAGCATCGCCACGGCGGGAAGCCCCCCCTTGCCCAGTCCGACCGAGACCGAGGCGATCAACGCCAACGCCCAGAACAGGGGTCCTTCCATCGTGTCTCGGCTCCTCTCGGCCCTGGGGGAATCAGTCGTTTCGGCCCCAACCGGGCCGCATGCGGGCCGGGTGGTCGGGGGTGCTTTAGCGCAAACAATCGCATGGTTACAGGCCCCTGCCGGCTCAGGCTTGCGCGCCGCAGCGCAAAGGACTACCCAAGCGCCGTTTACAAACGGAACGGACAGAGGATCCATTCACAATGGCCAGACCCAAAATCGCCCTTATCGGCGCCGGTCAGATCGGCGGCACGCTCGCCCACCTGACGGCGATCAAGGAACTCGGTGACGTCGTGCTTTTCGACATCGCCGAAGGCATCCCCGAGGGCAAGGCGCTCGACATCGCCGAATCCGGCCCCGCCGAAGGCTTCGATGCCTCGCTCAAGGGCACGCAGGACTATGCCGATATCGCCGGCGCCGATGTCTGCATCGTCACCGCCGGTGTGCCGCGCAAGCCGGGCATGAGCCGCGACGACCTTCTTGGCATCAACCTCAAGGTCATGAAATCGGTCGGTGAAGGCATCGCCAAGCATGCCCCCGACGCGTTCGTGATCTGCATCACCAACCCGCTGGACGCCATGGTCTGGGCCCTGCGCGAATTCAGCGGCCTGCCCCACGAAAAGGTGTGCGGCATGGCCGGCGTTCTGGACAGCGCCCGCTTCCGCCACTTCCTGGCCGAGGAATTCAAGGTGTCGATGAAGGACGTGACCGCGTTCGTTCTGGGCGGCCACGGCGATACCATGGTGCCGCTGACCCGCTATTCCACCGTCGCCGGCATCCCGCTGCCCGACCTGGTCGAGATGGGCTGGACCACGCAGGACAAGCTGGACGCCATCGTGCAACGCACCCGTGACGGCGGCGCCGAGATCGTTGGCCTGCTCAAGACCGGGTCGGCCTTCTACGCCCCCGCCACCAGTGCCATCGAAATGGCCGAAGCCTATCTCAAGGACCAGAAGCGCCTGCTGCCCTGCGCGGCCTATGTGGACAACGCCTACGGGCTGGACGGGTTCTACGTGGGTGTCCCGACGGTGATTGGCGCCGGCGGCATCGAACGCGTCGTCGAGATCAAGATGAACAAGGACGAACAGGCCATGTTCAACAACTCGGTCGACGCGGTGAAGGGCCTTGTTGCGGCCTGCAAGGGCATCGACGAGACCCTCGCCTGACACGGCTGACCGTCACCCTGATCAAAACTCGAAAGGCGCCCGGTCTCGGGCGCCTTTTTTCATCGGACCTGGCCGATCCGATTGACCAAGACGCAGGGCCACTCCGTCGCAATGGGAACGCGTCACGTCGCAAAGATCAGTGATTCTACGCCCATCCACCGGAATACCATTGTATACCAAATTTTGTGATCACGCTTATTCCGGTGTGATCACAAATGTCGCTTTTTCGGCCTTCACCTCAAAATAACGCTTTTTGTCAGAGGTAGCCCTGTGCTTTCCGTAATCCAAATCCATCTGATGAGGGACACCCATGAATATCCACGAATACCAGGCTAAGGCGCTGCTGCGTTCTTACGGGGCACCGGTCAGCGACGGGCGCGTTGTCCTGAAAGCGGAAGAGGCCAAGACCAAGGCCGGCGAACTGGACGGCCCGCTCTGGGTGGTCAAGGCGCAGATCCATGCGGGCGGACGCGGCAAGGGGTCCTTCAAGGAAGACAGTGCCGGCGAAGCGGGCGGCGTGCGCCTGGCCAAATCGGTGGAAGAAGCTGCCGACGAAGCCAAGAAAATGCTGGGCCGCACCCTGGTGACCAAGCAGACCGGCCCCGCCGGCAAGCAGGTCAACCGCATCTATATCGAGGACGGTTCCGGCATCGACCGTGAGCTTTACCTCGCCCTGCTGGTCGACCGCGGCACGTCGCGGGTGTCCTTCGTCGCCTCCACCGAGGGCGGCATGGATATCGAAGAGGTCGCCGAGACCAACCCCGAGAAGATCCTGTCTTTCTCGGTTGATCCGGCCACCGGTTACCAGCCGTTCCACGGTCGCCGCATCGCCTTTGCGCTGGGGCTGGAAGGCCCGCAGGTCAAGCAATGCGTCGCGCTGATGGGCACGCTCTACAAGATGTTCGTCGAGAAGGACATGGAGCAGCTGGAAATCAACCCGCTGATCGTGACCGACAAGGGCGACCTGAAATGCCTTGACGCCAAGATGGGCTTCGACGGCAACGCGATCTACCGCCACGCCGATATCGGCGAGCTGCGCGACACCACCGAAGAAGATCCGAAAGAGCTCGAGGCGTCGAAATACGACCTCAACTACATCGCGCTCGATGGCGAGATCGGCTGCATGGTGAACGGCGCAGGCCTGGCCATGGCGACCATGGACATCATCAAGCTCTACGGCGCGGAGCCTGCCAACTTCCTCGACGTGGGTGGCGGCGCGACCAAGGAAAAGGTCACCGAGGCGTTCAAGATCATCACCTCCGACCCCAACGTCAAAGGCATCCTGGTGAACATCTTCGGCGGCATCATGCGCTGTGACGTGATCGCCGAGGGCGTGGTGGCCGCTGTAAAGGAAGTCGGCCTGCAAGTGCCGCTGGTCGTGCGCCTGGAAGGCACGAATGTCGAGAAGGGCAAGGAGATCATCAACACCTCCGGTCTGGACGTCATCGCGGCCGACGACCTCAAGGACGGCGCCCAGAAGATCGTCAAGGCGGTCAAGGGCTGAGGCAATGCGGGACGACCTGCGCAAGGAATTCAACGACAAGATCTGGCACGGGCAGCAGGACGAAAGCCGCTCGGGCGCCGGATCGACGTTGGCTTTCACCGAACGTCTTCGGGCGCAGCTTCCCGCGTTTCTCGAAAAGCACGGTGTCGGCACGTTCCTCGACGCGCCCTGCGGCGACTGGAACTGGATGGCCTCGGTCGATCTGGGCGATATCCAGTATATCGGCGGGGATATCGCCGATGCCGTGGTCGAGGAGGTGCGCGCGGCCCATGGTGGCCCCAACCGGGACTTCATTCTGCTCGATATCACCTCGGACCCGCTGCCCAAGGCCGACATGATGATGGCGCGCGATGTGCTGTTTCACCTGAAATTCTGGCTGCGCTGGAAATTCCTGGAAAACTTCGTCGCCTCGGGAACGCCCCTGCTATTGACCACGATGCATCACATCAAGGCCAACAAGAAACTGGGCAAGAACGGCGGCTTCACCAAGTTCAACCCGATGGCCGCGCCGTTCAACTTTCCCGCCCCCATCGACATGATCCATGAAACCGCAGACGACCTGCCCGCCGACATCGCCGAGCGCGACGAGGGCCGCAAGCACCGCTCCATGGGGCTGTGGACGCGCGAGCAGATCATCGCCGTGCTCGACGCCCGCGCTGCGGCGAAAGCGGCCGAGGAGGTGGGGGCATGACGAATACGCCTGCGAAAGTCGCCACCTTTGTGGTCAACTTGGATCGGGCGGTGATCCGCCGCGAAACCATGGAACGCGAACTCGCAGGTGCGGGTATAAACGGTGAATTTCTGCCAGCCGTGGACGCCGCCGAAGTCGGTGAAGCGGCATTACTTGCCCGCTTTGATGATTTCGGGCCTTGGGGCATCGTGCCAGTCACGAATATGGCTATCACCTGGAGTCACCAGAACATCTGGCAAGAATTCTTGGCGACTGCTGCGGATATCGCACTCGTGCTGGAAGACGACGTGTATATCGCACCAGAAATGGGCGAATGGCTGGAAGATCTTTCATGGTGGCCCGCCGACGCCGATATCGTGAAGTTGGAAGTCTGGCCAGATACGCGCATGGTTCACATCCTGTCGCGCCGCGCTTCCGAATTCCGAGGCCGCTCTATCGCGCGTCTTTATTCACGGCATCCTGGCGCCGCTGGATATCTCGTCACGCGCCAACATGCGCAGCGGATGCTCCGAGTTGATCGGATCAACTTGTCCACGGACTCCTTCATATTCGACCCTTATGTGTCGGGCGTGGCCCGCGAGGCATCCATCTACCAAGTCTCCCCTGGCTTGGTCGGCCAAGGCAACGATCCGGGCCATGAGCAGACGGTGCGGACGCATAAGAAGGCCGCCGACAAACGCGACCTGCGTCGGCAGGCCTGGCTGCGTGGCTGGGCGCAGTTGCGCAACCTGCCACGGCATATCTGGCAACTTATCACGGGACAGGCGCGCCTAGCGCGGCTCACCGTTTCCCTTACCCCGGTCGGCTCGACCTAGCCGCGAAACACCAAAGAAAGTGAAAGGCAATCCATGGCCATTCTTGTAGACGAAAACACCAAAGTGATCTGTCAGGGCTTCACCGGCTCGCAGGGCACCTTCCACTCGGAACAGGCCATTGCCTATGGCACCAAGATGGTTGGCGGCGTGACACCGGGCAAGGGCGGACAGACCCACCTGGACCTGCCGGTCTTCAACTCGGTCCACGAAGCCAAGGCCAAGACCGAGGCGAACGCCTCCGTCATCTACGTGCCGCCGCCCTTCGCCGCCGACTCGATCCTCGAAGCGATCGACGCCGAGATGGAACTGATCGTCTGCATCACCGAGGGCATCCCGGTTCTGGACATGATGAAGGTGCAACGCGCTCTGGAAGGGTCGAAGTCGCGCCTGATCGGGCCGAACTGCCCCGGCATCATCACCCCCGAGGCCTGCAAGATCGGCATCATGCCGGGCCATATCCACAAGCGCGGGTCGGTCGGCGTCGTCAGCCGCTCCGGCACGCTGACCTACGAGGCCGTCAAGCAGACCTCGGATATGGGGCTGGGCCAGTCCACCGCCGTCGGCATCGGCGGCGACCCGATCAAGGGGACCGAGCATATCGACGTGCTGGACATGTTCCTGGACGATGACGAGACGCAGTCCATGATCATGATCGGCGAGATCGGCGGCACCGCCGAGGAAGAAGCCGCCGAATTCCTGGCCGAACAGAAGAAGAAGGGCCGCTGGAAGCCTGTCGCCGGGTTCATCGCTGGTCGCACCGCGCCTCCGGGCCGCCGCATGGGCCATGCCGGCGCGATCGTCTCGGGCGGCAAGGGCGACGCCGAAAGCAAGATCGAGGCCATGAAATCCGCCGGCATCGTCGTCGCCGACAGCCCCGCCACCCTGGGCGAGGCCGTGATGGAAGCGATCGGCAAGTGATGCAGCGGCCGCACCGGGATATCCGCGTGCTCCGGCGGGAGGCCCTGGCCCCCCGCCTGTTCGCGGCCCTGTTCCTGGTGCTGGGTCTTGTCATCATCGCCGCACAGGTCCGGGCGCAGTCGCCCGGATCACTTGCATCTGCAGGCCACGCACCCTGCTGCATCGAAGGATCGTCAAAATGACCGACCAATCCCCCAACGACGTCTTCCACGCCTCCAGCTTCATGCAGGGGCACAATGCGGAATATATCGAGCAGCTTTATGCGCGATACGCCGAGAATCCCGGCGCGGTCGATGAAAGTTGGCGCGAGTTCTTCAAGGCGCTGGGGGACGCCCCCTCGGAGGCCCGCGCGGAAGCGGCCGGCCCATCCTGGGCCCGCAACGATTGGCCACCGCAGCCGGCCGACGACCTGACCGCCGCACTCGATGGCCAATGGCCCGCCGACCCAAAGGACGCGAAGGCTGCCGGGGACAAGATCAAGGCCAAGGCCGATGAGAAGGGCATTGCCATCACCGAGGAGCAGGTGCGCCATGCCGTTCTGGATTCGATCCGGGCCCTGATGCTGATCCGGGCCTACCGGATTCGCGGCCACCTTGTGGCGGATCTCGATCCGCTGGGCATGCGCGACCAGACCCCGCATCCCGAGCTCGACCCGAAATCCTACGGGTTCGACGAAAAGGACATGGATCGGCCGATCTTCATCGACAATGTGCTGGGGCTCGAAGTGGCCTCCATGCGCGAGATCCTGGCCATCGTCCAGCGCACCTATTGCGGCACCTTTGCCCTGCAATACATGCACATCTCCAACCCCGAGGAATCCGCCTGGCTGAAGGAGCGGATCGAGGGTCTGGGCAAGGAAATCGCCTTCACCCAGAATGGCCGAAAGGCAATCCTGAACAAGCTGGTCGAGTCCGAAGGCTTCGAGAAGTTCCTGCACGTCAAATACATGGGCACCAAGCGGTTCGGCCTGGACGGCGGCGAAGCGCTGATCCCGGCCATGGAGCAGATCATCAAGCGCGGCGGTCAGCTGGGCCTGAAGGAAATCGTCATCGGCATGCCCCACCGCGGGCGCCTGAACATCCTGGCCAACGTGATGGGCAAACCCTATCGCGCCATCTTCAACGAATTCCAGGGCGGCAGCTTCAAGCCCGAGGACGTGGATGGCTCCGGCGACGTGAAATACCACCTCGGCGCCTCCAGCGACCGGGAATTCGACGGCAACACCGTGCACCTGTCGCTGACGGCGAACCCGTCGCACCTTGAAGCCGTGAACCCGGTTGTCCTCGGCAAGGTCCGCGCCAAGCAGGACCAGCTGAATGACACCGACCGCACGGCGGTGATGGGCATCCTGCTGCATGGGGATGCGGCTTTTGCCGGGCAAGGTGTGGTGGCCGAGGGCTTTGGCCTGTCGGGCCTGCGCGGCCACCGCACCGGTGGCACGATGCATCTGGTCGTCAACAACCAGATCGGCTTTACCACCGCGCCGCATTTCTCGCGCTCTTCGCCCTATCCCACGGATATCGCGCTGATGGTCGAGGCGCCGATCTTCCACGTGAACGGCGACGATCCCGAGGCCGTGGTCCACGCCGCCAAGGTCGCCACCGAGTTCCGCCAGAAGTTCCACAAGGACGTGGTCATCGACATGATCTGTTATCGCCGCTTCGGCCATAACGAGGGCGATGAACCGATGTTCACCAACCCGATCATGTACAAGAAGATCAAGCAGCAGAAGACCACGCTGACCTTGTATACCGAACGGCTGGTCAAGGACGGGCTGATCCCCGAGGGCGAGGTCGAGGAACAGAAGGCCGGGTTCCAGAGCTACCTCAATGATGAGTTCGAGGCCGGCAAGGATTACAAGCCCAACAAGGCCGACTGGCTGGACGGCAAGTGGTCCCACATGGACCGCAAGCAAGAAGACTACCAGCGCGGCGAAACCGCCATCAAGAAAAAGACCTTTGACGAAATCGGCAAGGCGCTGACGACCGTCCCCGACGGCTTTCCCATGCACAAGACGGTGGGCCGCCTTCTGGAAACCAAGCAGAAGATGTTCCAGACCGGCCAGGGCTTCGACTGGGCCACGGCCGAGGCGCTGGCCTTCGGCAGCCTGATGACCGAAGGCTACCCGGTGCGGCTGGCCGGCCAGGACAGCACCCGCGGCACGTTCAGCCAGCGCCATTCCGGCATCGTCAACCAGGAGACCGAGGAACGCTATTTCCCGCTCAACCACATTCGTGACGGGCAGGCCCGCTACGAGGTCATCGACTCGATGCTGTCGGAATACGCGGTGCTCGGCTTCGAATACGGCTATTCGCTGGCCGAACCCAACGCGCTTGTTCTGTGGGAAGCCCAGTTCGGCGATTTCGCCAACGGCGCCCAGATCATGTTCGACCAGTTCATCAGTTCCGGTGAATCGAAATGGCTGCGCATGTCGGGTCTTGTCTGCCTCTTGCCCCACGGTTTCGAGGGCCAGGGGCCGGAGCACTCCTCGGCCCGGCTGGAACGGTTCCTGCAGATGAGCGGCGGGGACAACTGGATCGTGGCCAACTGCACCACGCCGGCCAACTATTTCCACATCCTGCGCCGTCAATTGCACCGCACCTACCGCAAGCCGCTGATCCTGATGACGCCGAAATCCCTGCTGCGCCACAAGCTGGCCGTCAGCAAGGCCGAGGAATTCCAGAAAGGCAGCAGCTTCCACCGGGTGCTGTGGGACGATGCGCAATACGGCAATTCTGACACCCAGCTGGTCGCGGATGACAAGATCAAGCGTGTCGTCATGTGTTCCGGCAAGGTCTATTACGACCTGCTGGAAGAACGCGACCGCCGAGGCATCGACGACATCTACCTGATGCGGTTCGAGCAGTTCTACCCGTTCCCGGCGCAATCCGCGGTGAAAGAGCTTCAGCGCTTCCCCAATGCCGACATGGTCTGGTGCCAGGAGGAGCCCAAGAACCAGGGCGCCTGGTTCTTCATGGAGCCGAACATCGAATGGGTGCTGACCCGCATCAAGGCCAAGCACACGCGCCCCGTCTATGCGGGCCGCGCCGCCGCCGCCTCGCCCGCCACGGGCCTGGCCTCGCGCCACAAGGCAGAACAAGAGGCGCTCGTGAACGACGCGCTGACCATCGAAGGGAACTAATCCAATGACCGAAGTCCGTGTCCCCACCCTGGGCGAAAGCGTCACCGAAGCGACGGTGGCAACCTGGTTCAAGAAGCCCGGCGACAAGGTCGCGCAGGATGAAATGCTGTGCGAGCTGGAAACCGACAAGGTGACGGTCGAGGTCCCCTCGCCCGCCGCCGGCACCCTGTCCGAGATCGTCGCCGCCGAGGGCGAGACCGTGGGCGTCGATGCCCTGCTGGCCAGCATCTCGGCCGCCGACGATGCCGGCCCGGAACAACCCAAGGAACGCAGCCAGAAGGAAAACGGCGACCGCGCCGAAGCCAAGGACGAAAAGTCCGATACCGGCGGGAGTGGTGCCGAGATGGACGTGATGGTGCCGACCCTGGGCGAAAGCGTGTCCGAGGCGACCGTGTCCACCTGGTTCAAGAAACCGGGCGAGGCCTTCGCCGCCGACGAAATGCTCTGCGAGCTGGAGACCGACAAGGTCTCGGTCGAGGTGCCCGCGCCCGCTGCCGGCGTCCTGACCAAGGTGCTGGCCGAAGAAGGCAGCACGGTCGAGGCCGGCGGCAAGCTGGCCATCATGTCGACCGACAGCGATGCCGCGCCGGCCCCCGCCGCCGACGACAAGGACGAGGCCCCGGCCGCCAGCTCCTCGGGCACCGGCAAGGATGTCGAGGACGCGCCCAGCGCCAAGAAGCTGATGGCCGAGAACGACCTGACGGATGTGCAGGGCACCGGCAAGGATGGCCGCGTCATGAAAGAGGACGTGCTCAAGGCCATGGCCGCCCCCGCGGCATCGGCCCCTGCCCCGGCTGCCGCAGCACCGCGCGCCCCCGTCGCCGCCGAGCAGGCCGCGCGCGAGGAACGGGTCAAGATGACCAAGCTGCGCCAGACCATCGCCAAGCGCCTGAAGGACAGCCAGAACACCGCGGCCATGCTGACCACCTATAACGAGGTGGACATGTCCGAGGCCATGGCCCTGCGCAAGCAGTACAAGGACGAGTTCGAGAAGAAGCACGGCGTGCGCCTTGGCTTCATGTCCTTCTTCACCAAGGCCTGCTGCCACGCGCTCAAAGAGGTTCCCGAGGTCAATGCCGAGATCGACGGCACCGAGATCGTCTACAAGAACTACGTCAACATGGGCATCGCCGCGGGCACCCCGCAGGGGCTGGTCGTGCCGGTGATCAATGACGCCGACAGCATGTCCTTTGCCGAGATCGAAAAGGCCATCGGCGAAAAGGGCCGCAAGGCGCGCGATGGCAAGCTGTCCATGGCGGAAATGCAGGGCGGGACGTTCACCATCTCGAACGGCGGCGTCTACGGCTCTCTCATGTCCTCGCCCATCCTGAACCCGCCGCAATCGGGCATCCTGGGCATGCACAAGATCCAGGATCGCCCCGTCGCCATCAACGGAGAGGTCGTCATCCGCCCGATGATGTACCTGGCCCTGTCCTATGACCACCGCATCGTCGACGGCAAAGGCGCCGTGACCTTCCTCGTGCGCGTGAAAGAGGCGCTGGAAGATCCGCGCCGGTTGTTGATGGATTTGTGACTTGAGTGTGAAGCGGCTTGGAAATGCGGTTGCGAAATGGAGCCAGTTCTATTCGAAATTTTTTGTGCAGCCTAAAGACGCGAGTATCAAAATGGTGGGAAGGTGAGTTCGTTGGCGACAAAGGCGACGGCTTCTTTTTCATCGGATTTGAACGTCACTGGACCGCAACCTGGGCGAGAAGCATTGTCGGATTCTGTAAGCGTGAATGGAAATGGATCTCTGGCTTCGCACTCACACTTGCGGGATTGTATTTGGCTTATCTGCGACTTTAGACAAACATGACCCCCGAACTCCTCGCCCTCACCCTCGCCGTCTTGCTGCAAGGCGTCCAATTCGTGCTCTACTCGGCGCTGGCCCAGAAACAGGTGGGCACGAAATACGCCGCCTCGCCCCGCGACGAGCCGCGGCAGCTGACCGGCACGGCGGGGCGGGCGCAGAGGGCGCTGAATAACCATTTTGAGAGTCTTGCCCTCTTTACGCCCGCCGTTCTGGTGATAACCCTCGCCGACAAATCCACCGCCTTCACGGCGGCCTGCGCCTGGGTCTACCTGGCGGCCCGCCTTCTCTACGTTCCCGCCTACCTGATGGGCTGGGCCCCGGGCCGAAGCCTGATCTGGGTGGCGGGATTCCTTGCAACCATGGCCATGCTTCTGGCAGCCTTGATCTGATCGCGGGCCCCTGCCCCGCCCGAAACACGAAGGACACATTCCCATGGCATCCTATGACGTCATCATCATCGGTTCCGGCCCCGGCGGCTATGTCTGTGCCATCCGCTGCGCGCAGCTGGGCCTGAAAACCGCCGTTGTCGAGGGGCGCGAGACGCTGGGCGGCACCTGCCTCAACGTGGGCTGCATCCCCTCCAAGGCGCTGCTCCATGCCAGCCACATGCTGCACGAGGCCGAGCACAACTTCGCCGCCATGGGCCTCAAGGGGAAAAGCCCGTCGGTCGATTGGGACCAGATGCTGTCCTACAAGGAGGACACGATCGGCCAGAATACCAAGGGCATCGAGTTCCTGTTCAAGAAGAACAAGGTCGATTGGCTCAAGGGCTGGGGCTCGATCCCCGAGGCCGGCAAGGTCAAGGTCGGTGACGAGGTGCACGAGGCCAAGAACATCATCATCGCCAGCGGCTCCGAAGCCTCCAGCCTGCCCGGCGTCGAGATCGACGAGGAAACCGTGGTCTCCTCGACCGGGGCGCTCAGCCTCAAGAAGCCGCCCAAGAAACTGGTGGTGATCGGGGCCGGCGTCATCGGCCTGGAACTGGGCAGCGTCTACCAGCGCCTCGGCGCCGAAGTGACCGTCATCGAATATCTCGACGCGATCACGCCGGGCATGGATGGTGAGGTTCAGAAGACCTTCCAGCGGCTGCTCAAGAAGCAGGGCATGGATTTCGTCATGGGCGCCGCCGTGCAGGGTGTCGAGACCCTCAAGACCAAGGCCAAGGTCACCTACAAGCTCAAGAAGGACGACAGCGAGCACACCGTGGATGCCGACACGGTTCTGGTCGCCACGGGCCGCAAACCCTATACCGACGGGCTGGGCCTGGAGGCGCTTGGCGTCGAGATGACCGAGCGCGGCCAGATCAAGACCGACGACCATTACGCCACCAGCGTTAAGGGCATCTATGCCATCGGCGACGCCATTGCCGGCCCGATGCTGGCCCACAAGGCCGAGGACGAGGGCATGGCCTGCGCCGAGGGGCTGGCCGGTCAGAAGCCGCATGTGAATTACGACGTGATCCCCGGCGTGATCTATACCCATCCCGAGGTTGCCAATGTCGGCCAGACCGAAGAGCAACTGAAAGAGGCGGGTCGCGCCTACAAGGTCGGCAAGTTCGCCTTCATGGGCAATGGCCGCGCCAAGGCCAACTTCGCGGGCGACGGTTTCGTCAAGATCCTGGCCGACAAGGAAACCGACCGCATCCTGGGCTGCCACATCATCGGCCCGGCGGCCGGCGACCTGATCCACGAGGTCTGCGTCGCGATGGAATTCGGCGCGGCGGCCGAGGACCTGGCCCGCACCTGCCATGCCCACCCGACCTATTCCGAGGCGGTGCGCGAGGCGGCACTGGCCTGCGGCGACGGCCCGATCCACAGCTGATCCGTCCCCAGCGATGGACGCCACGAGGGCCCCGCATTGCGCCGGGGCCCTTGTTTTTGGTCTGGGCCGCAAATCGCCCCGGTGCGGCCCAAAACCTGCCCCGTTCTTGGAAAAACCTATGGTTGAGAAATCGCAACCAGGACATTTCCGATGAGAAAGTGGCTTTTCTTGCTGCCCCTCGCCCTCGCCTTCACACTGAGCCTGTCCGGCCCGGCCCAGGCCGCGCGTGGTGCCGGCAGTTGGGGCGACGGCCTTGTCTTCGTGGCAAGAACCGATGTGCCGACCGCCACCGGCGGCACTTTTGCCCTGTGCCACCTGGTCGAGACAATGGCCGTGGCCTTCATCCCCGTCTACACCACGGTCACGTCCTACGCGATGTCCGAGGAGGATTGCACGGGCACGTCCTATCGCCCGCTGACGCCGGAGATGTTCGCGCGCGGCCAGTCCATTGGTGCGTTCCCTGCCGATCTGCCGGTCGATCCACGCCTGTCCCCCAGGGATATGGTTGTCGGCCATGCCGGGCCGCTCCTGCTGGCCGTCGCGGGGCTGTTCGCGCTGCTGGCGTGGGTTATTCATGGCCGCAAGCCTCGCCGTCGCAAGTCCAGGGTTTCGGACACCCTGGCCATCAACGCTCTCGCCGCCATGGCCCATGTGGCGATTTCCGATGGGGACGTGGATGAACGCGAGGTCAGCCACATCGCCGGGGTCCTGGCCCGCCTGACCGGGCGCGACTATCCTCGGGACCGGGTGCGCGACATGATCTACCAGGTTCAAAACCATATTGGCGATATCGACGCCCTGGGCGAAGGGCTGAGCGATGCGGAACGCCGGATCGTGATGGAATCGGCTCTGCATGTCGCGGTGGCCGATGGCCAGATCCACCCCACCGAATACCAGCTGGTCAGCCAGATCGCGAACCGGCTGCGCATCGGCGGAACTGAATTCCGCGAGGCGCTGACCCGGATTTCCGCCACGCTGCGGGAATCCACCCCCGCCTGATCAGACCTTGAGCATCCGAAGGCCCTGCGTGGCGTCGCTGCGCACGGCCAGACGCAGGCCTGGTTCGTCGCCCGCCTTGAGCGCGGCGAGGATCAACTTGTGGTTATACGGGGGTTCCGTCCGGCGCAGCTTGCCATAGAGCTTGGACATGGTCGGCCCCAGCTGAAGCCAGACGGTTTCCGCGATCGCCAGCATCGCCGGAGCCTGGGCACGCAGGTAGAGCGTGCGGTGGAATTCCAGGTTCAGCCGGATATAGCCGCTGGCGTCATGCCGCGCGATCACCTGCCGCACCCGGCCGTTGATCTCCTCCAGCCTTTCGATCAGCGCAAGGTGGGCGCGCGGCAGCGCCCGGCTGGCCAGTTCCGGTTCCAGCAGGGCCCGAAGGGCGGCCAGTTCCTCGATCCGTTCGTTGGACAATTCCGGCGTCGACACACGCCCGGACGAAGACAGCGACAACGCCCCTTCCGCCACCAATCGCCGGACCGCCTCGCGTGCCGGGGTCATCGAGACGCCGAATTCCTTGCCAATGCCGCGCAGGGTCAGCTGCTGGCCGGGATGCATCTCGCCATGCAGGATGCGCAGGCGCAACGTTCGATAGACGCGATCATGGGCCGCGCCGGTCGGTTCCGTGGTCTTGGAATGAATGAGCATGCGGTCTTGTGATCACAAATTCCGCAGCCGTCAATCCATGCCGTCAATCGAAACGGATTCGGTGCAAGGCCGTGCCCTCGGTGCGCAACCAGCGCCGGGCCGGCGCATGGTCGGGGAACAAGCGCTCGACGATCTCCCAGAACGCTGGCGAATGGTCCATCTGCTGCAGGTGGGCGACCTCGTGGGCGGCCACGTAATCCAGCACCTCGGGCGGCGCCATGATAAGTCGCCATGAATACATCAAGTCACCACGCGCCGAACAGGACCCCCACCGCGACCGCGTATCGCGCAGCGTGATCCGGCCATAGCCCCGCCCCAGCCGGGCCGCGTGACGATCGCTGGCCTCGGCCAGGGCATCGCGGGCCTGTGTCTTGAAAAAGGCAACCAGCCGCGGCGCCAGTCGCTCGGGATCGGCCGGGGCCAGCAATCGGTCCCCGTCCAGCCGCACCCGCCGCTCCGACGTGGGCTCCAGCAGCACCGGCCGGCCGCGAAAAGGAAGCGACTGCCCAAAACCGGGCCTGACCTCGGGCGCCAGGTCCGCCAATTGCCGGCGCAGCCAGTCGGCCCTGTCCTGCACGAAGGCCAGGCCCTCGCGTTCAGGCACCCGGCGCGGCAAGGTCAGCGTGGCCGTTCCATCCAGGCGGGAGACGCGCAAGCTCAGCCTCCGCGCCCGCGCGCTGCGGCGGATATTCACCTCGACCGGGGGGTTGCCTTCAAGGACAAGACGGCCCATATCCGCCCTTCATGAATTTCCCGCGTGTCTTAGCCTTTGACACGCCCCCACGCTTATGGCAGGTGGCGGCGATCACGCCAAGTGCTGTCAGTTTGCACAAAGGAAGAAACGATGCCCAAGGAAGAATGGGGAACCAAGCGGGTTTGCCCGACCACCGGCAAGCGGTTCTATGACCTGAACGCCGATCCGATCGTCAGCCCCTACACGGGCGAGATCGTCGAGGTGGAGACCGGAAAGACCCGCACCATGGTTGCCGACGCCGAGGACGCCCAGACCAAGAAGCTCAAGGAATCGTCCGACGACGAAGAAATCGTCCTTGAAGACGATGACGACGAGTCCGATGTCGACCTGGGCGATGACGTTCTCGAAGACGACGATGACAGCGATGACGTGTCGCTGGACGACCTGGCCGACGTGGCCGCACCGGACGACGACAGCTGATCGTCGAATGATTTTCGGCAGGGCGGGATTTTTCGCTTGATCTCGCCCGCGCCCGTGCTTAGAGAGCACGTCGTCGCCCCTGGGCGACACCAGGATGGGGCCTTAGCTCAGTTGGGAGAGCGCTTGCATGGCATGCAAGAGGTCAGGGGTTCGACTCCCCTAGGCTCCACCAAATCCCCCAAGAAAAATCCTATGCAAGGCCGCGTTTGGCGCGGTCAAAGCCTGTCGTTCTGTCGGATGTGATGACGTAGACGGCACAGACAGTATCGTCCGAACCATGATGCGGGTATGTGTTTTCGCGCCCTTGGTAGAGGCCCGCATCGTCACCGACTTGCGAGCACCAGAAGCCAAGAACCTGTTGCAAAGCTCCGCACCTTGTGACACCGATGTCATGACACCGATGTCACAGAGCGAATCGCTGACATCCGTGCTGGGAGGATTCGATGGCCACGATCTATGATGTCGCCCGCTCGGCGGGGGTTTCGCCCAAGACGGTCAGCCGGGTGCTGAATGGTGATGGGCCTGTCGGGCAACGCACCCGCGACAAGGTCGAAAAGGCCATGTCGAAACTCGGCTATGTCCCGTCCAACGCCGCGCGTGCCATGCGATCGAACCGATCCGGACTGGTCGGTCTAATCACGGGGGCGATTTCCAGCACACCCTCCAATGTCGAGCTGTCCGGCCTGCCGGAACTGTTCATCGTGCAGGGTATTCAGCGCGCCATCGAGCCGCTGAACATGACGCTGATGATCTCGGATACCGGTGGCCGCCTTGATCGGGTGCCGCAATTGATGCGGACCTTCGCCGAACACCGGGTCGAGGGACTGATCTACGTGGCGGACTACCACAAGAAGGTTGACCTGCCCGACACGCCCGGCATCGGCAAGGTGGTTATCGCCAACGGCTATGACGAACAGGGCACGCCCTGCGTCTTGCCACATGATGAAAAAGGGCAATACGCCCTTGTCTCGGAGGCGATCACCAAAGGGCATCGCCGTATCGGCTACCTCACGTTGGCCAATGCGCTCGACGCCACGCGGCTGCGCACGGCGGGCTATGCCCGTGCCCTGGCCGACGCCGGGATCGCCTACGACCCGGCCTTGGTGATCGAGGCCGACATGGCAGAACCCGACCCCGAAGTCGAGACACAGCTGCTTTGGGACGCGATCGACCGCATGCTCGGGCTGGAAAACCCACCGACCTTGCTGTGCATGGGCAATGACCGGATGGCGATGCGCGCCTACGGCATCCTGCGGTCACGCGGTTTGAACCTGCCTGGGGATATTTCGATTGCGGGCTATGACAATTACCGCACGCTCGCCGAAACGCTCTACCCGCCCCTGACCACGGTCGAATTGCCTTACGCGGCAATGGGGGTGCGGGCGGCCCAGCTTCTCATGTCCCTGATCCGGGAAGAGGGCCAAGCCCCCTCGGAGCCGCAGCTTGTCAGCGGTCCCGTCTGTTGGCGCGACAGTGTCGTGCCGCTCGTCAAACCGAACACGAATGTCACACCAATTGGGAGGAAGAAGACATGAAACGACTGACGAAAGCTGGCCTTCTTGCCAGCTCCACGCTGATCGCAACCGGGGCCATGGCCCAGACCGAATTGTCGATGTGGTATCACGGTGCAGGTAACGAGGTGGAAAGCAACATCCTGGGTGGCATCATCGAGGATTTCAACGCCGCGCAATCCGACTGGACCGTCAGCGTCGAAAGCTTCCCGCAGGGCAGCTACAACGATTCCGTCGTGGCCGGTGCGCTGTCGGGCAACCTGCCTTGCATCCTCGACGTGGATGGCCCTGTCATGCCCAACTGGGCCTGGTCGGGCTACATGCAGCCACTGCCGATCTCGGAAGAGGCAATTGCCGGGCATCTGGACTCGACCGTCGGTCGCTGGGATGGCGAGATCTACTCGGTCGGCCTGTGGGATGCGGCCGTGGCGCTTTACACCCGTCAGGCCACGCTGGACGCGCTGGGCCTGCGCACGCCGACCCTGGACAACCCCTGGACGGGCGAGGAATTCATGGCTGCGCTCGAAGCGGCCAAGGCCTCGGGCGAGTTCGAATACGCCTTCGATCCGGGCATGGCCTGGACCGGGGAATGGTATCCCTATGCCTTCTCGCCCTTCCTGCAAAGCTTTGGCGGCGACATCGTTGACCGCTCCACCTACCAGACCGCCGAAGGTGCGTTGAACGGTGAGGCCGCGATGGAATTCGGGGAATGGTGGCAGAGCCTCTTCACCGAGGGCTACGCGCCCGGCACCAGCCAGGACCCCGCCGACCGCGACAACGGTTTCATCGAAGGCAAGTATGCGTTCAGCTGGAACGGCAACTGGGCCGCTGTCGCAACGCTTGAAGGCGGCGTCGATGACGTGGTGTTCCTGCCGGCGCCCGACTTTGGCAACGGCCCGACCATCGGCGCCGGGTCGTGGCAATTCGGAGCCTCAGGCACTTGTGAACATCCTGATGGCGTCGCGGAGTTCGTCGAATTTGCGCTTCAGGACAAATACCTGGCTGCATTCTCGGATGGTATCGGCCTGATTCCGGCAACCGAGGAAGCCGCAGCAATGACCGAGAACTACGCCCCCGGCGGTGCGTTGGAGCCGTTCTTCGGCCTGTCCGAGGGCCAGGCGCTGGTGCGCCCGGTTTCGCCCGGCTACGTGGTTGCCGCCAAGGTCTTCGAGAAGGCGATGGCCGATATCGCCAACGGCGCGGATGTGGCCGATACCCTTGATGCCGCCGTCGACGAGATCGACGCCGATATCGAGGCCAATAGCGGTTACGGCCACTAACGCAGAGATCCGCGCCCCGGAGGATTTCCGGGGCGCGGTCCCCTTGCCCATGCGACACGACGACGGAGAACGACCATGGCGTCGAAACTGACCCGGTCCACGGGGGCCGGCTGGGCCTTTGCATTGCCGGGCTTTGGCTTGATCGCGCTTTTCATCATCGTGCCTTTCTTCTTTGCCTTTGGCCTGTCGCTGACGAACCAGCGGCTGATTTCGCCGAACCCGACGGAATACGTGGGCTTCGAGAATTACCGCGACCTGCTGAGCCTGTCCGTGATCACGCTCGAACCCGAACGCGATGACAGCGGTGCGGTCATCCGCGATGAGGATGGCGAAATCGAATATCCTCGTGTGAGGACGATCACCCGGTCCGACGACTTTCCGCAATATCGCGGCATGCGCGAATGGTTCCGTTGGCAATCCGCCGAAACCGCCCGGGTGGTCATCGCAAGCGACGTGGTCTTCATGAAAGCGCTGGTGAACACGCTCATGTTCGTTCTGGTGGTGGCCCCCGTTCAGGGTGGGCTGGCGCTGATCCTTGCGCTGCTGATCAACCAGAAGCTCAGGGGCATCAATATCTACCGGGCGATCTATTTCATGCCCGTGGTCGTTTCCATCGTCGTCGTCTCGCTGCTGTGGCGGTTCATCTATGACGGCAATGACGGGCTGCTGAACAACCTGCTGTCAGCGATCACCTTCGGCGGCTGGCAACCGGTGGACTGGCTGGGCAACCCCGACACCGCGCTGGGGTCCATCATGGCCATGTCCATCTGGCAGGCTGTGGGCTTTCATATGGTGATCTGGCTCTCCGGCCTGCAGACGATCAGCCCAACGCTCTACGAGGCGGCTGAAATCGAAGGGGCGTCGAAGTGGCAGACCTTCCGCTATGTCACCTGGCCGGGGCTGCGCAACACCGCCGTCCTGGTCCTGATCGTGATCACCATGCAGGCCTTCGCGCTCTTTGCGCAAATCGACGTGATGACCAATGGCGGACCGCTGGACAGCACGCAGACGGTCGTCTTCCAGGCGGTCGAACGGGGCTATGGAAAGCAGGACATCTCGGGCGGCTCGACTATCTCGGTGATCCTGTTCCTTCTGGTGCTGACGATCAGTCTGATCCAGCGCTGGCTGACGAGGGAGAAATAACATGGCCGTCATCACTCCCGACAATCGCGGTCTGCGGCTGGTCGTGCGCTATGCGGTTCTGACCCTGATCGCGATCATCTTCATCTTTCCGCTGCTCTTCATGGGCATGTCCAGCCTCAAGCCCGACCAGCAATTGCTGGCGGACACCAGCAGCCTGCGGGCCTTCCTGCCGGTGGGCGACCTGAGCCTGGAGAACTACCGCGAGGCGTTCGAGCGCGCGCCGGTCGGGCTGTTCGTGTTCAACTCGGTGCTCGTGACCGGAACAACGGTCCTGCTCAGCCTCGCGATCTGCTCGCTCGCGGCGTTTTCCTTTACCTATCTTGAATGGAGGGGTCGCGGGCTGATCCTGTCGATCATTCTGGCAACGCTCATCATCCCGTTCGAGACCATCGCGATCCCGCTTCTGCTTCTGGTCAGCAAGCTGCCGTGGATCGGTTTCGAAGGGTTGGAATGGGGCTGGCTCAACAGTTACCGGGTGCAGATCATCCCCTGGATCGCCGATGGCCTGACGATTTTCCTCTTCGTCCAGTATTTCAAGGACCTGCCGCGGGAGTTGATCGAGGCGGCACGGGTCGAGGGCGCCAGCTGGTTCCAGATCTACTACAAGGTGGTCATGCCGCTGGCCGGCCCGGTACTGGCCACGGCGGCGATCCTCAAGTTTCTGGTCATGTACAACCAATATCTCTGGCCGCTGATCGTGGTGCAGCAGGAAAGCTACCGGCCGGTCATGGTGGGGCTGCAATACTTCTTCCAACTCAACATCGCATGGGGCGAGGTCATGGCCTACCTGACGCTGATCACGGTGCCGGTGCTCGCCTTCTACCTGGTCCTCCAGCGGGCCTTCATCGCATCAATCGCCTCGACCGGCGTGAAAGGATAATCACCGATGGTTCTCGCACTTCCCGACCAATGGATCTGGGACAGCTGGTATGCCCATGACGGGGAACGCTGGCATGCCTGGTTTCTCAAGGCAGACAAATCCCTGATCAATCCAGAACTGCGCCATTTCAACGTCAGCCAAGGCCATGCGGTCAGTGATGATTTGGTGAACTGGACACATCTGGGCACCTCGCTTGCCCCGGCCGAAGGACCAGCCTGGGACGATTTCACCACCTGGACCGGGTCGGTGCTGCAAGGGCCAGATGGGATCTGGCACCTGTTCTACACCGGCAGCCGCCAATCCGAAGAGGGGCTTTACCAACGCCTGGGCCACGCGACTTCGACCGACCTGCACAGCTGGGAGCGGGTCGGCGATGGCCTTTGCCTTGACCTGGTGGGGCCAAACGCGAAATTCTACGAGGCGGACTTTGCCGAGGGTCACTGGCATGACCGGGCCATGCGCGACCCCTGGGTCATGCCCGACCCCGAAGGCGACGGATACCTGATGTTCTTCACCGCACGGGTGCCGGATGTGCGCGAGCCCAATGCCGGCGGAGCGATCGGTTTCGCGACCTCGCCCGACCTGATGACCTGGACCCTGCAACCGCCGGTCTTCGCGGGCGGATATGGGCAACTGGAGGTGCCGCAGGTCTTCGAGGCGGGCGGCAGCTGGTATTGCCTGTTCTGCACCGCGGCCGAGCACTTCTCCAAGGAACAGGCCGAACAGACGCCGGGCGGTCCGGTCACCGGAAACCACTACCTGATCGGGGATGGCCCGCGCGGGCCATGGCGCATCGCGCCCGGCCCGTTTCTGGACGGGGCCAACCCGTGCCGGCGCTACGCGGCACGGATCGTCGAGGATAACGGGCAATTGATGATCATGGGTTTCGCCGACCGCGGCGAGGACGGGCATTTCCTGGGGCATGTAATGGACCCCGAACCGGTGGACATCCGGTCGGACAGGCTGTTGCAGGTTCGCCCCCGGACGCAGGCGGCGGAGTAGGGACATGGCGGATGTAAGACTGAAGAACGTGCGCAAGAGCTTCGGCGCGGTCGATGTGATCAACGGCGTGGATATCGAGGTCGAGGACGGCGAATTCGTCGTCTTCGTCGGCCCATCCGGCTGCGGCAAATCAACCTTGTTGCGGATGATCGCCGGGTTGGAGGATATCACGAGCGGCACGCTCAGTATCGGCGGCACCGTCGTCAACGAGATGCCCCCGAAAGAGCGGGGCGTCGGCATGGTGTTCCAGACCTACGCCATCTTCCCCCATATGACGGTGCGCGAGAACATGGGGTTCGGCCTGACCATCGCCCGTGCCGGCAAGGAGGAAAAGGACCGCCGCGTGAACGAAGCCGCTCGCATCCTGCAGATGGAACACCTGCTGGACCGCCGCCCCAGCCAGTTGTCGGGCGGCCAGCGCCAG
This sequence comes from Salibaculum griseiflavum, assembly GCF_003129565.1. Taxonomy (GTDB): domain Bacteria; phylum Pseudomonadota; class Alphaproteobacteria; order Rhodobacterales; family Rhodobacteraceae; genus Salibaculum; species Salibaculum griseiflavum. Next base: position 70,385 of record NZ_QETF01000004.1, on the reverse strand, counting down.
CGGGTCGCCATTGGACGGGCGATCGTCCGCAAACCGTCCGTCTTCCTGTTCGACGAGCCGCTGTCGAACCTCGATGCCGCGTTGCGCATGGACATGCGTATGGAGATCGGCAAGCTGCATCAGCAGCTTGAGGCGACGATGATCTATGTCACTCACGACCAGGTCGAGGCGATGACCCTGGCCGACAAAATCGTGGTGCTGCGAGATGGCGAGGTGATGCAGGTCGGCACCCCGATGGAGCTTTATCATAATCCCGCAAATCTCTTCGTCGCGGGCTTCATCGGGGCACCGTCCATGAACTTCCTGAGCGTCGATGTCTCCGAGGTCGCCGACGGCGTGGCCTTGGTGTCAAACCCGTCGCTCGACCCGGTGCGGATTGGCTCGGTCAAGCAACCGGTCGCCGTTGGACACAAGGCGACGCTTGGCATTCGCCCGCAATACCTGCACCCGACGGACCCCGACAAGGGCATGTTGCACGGCACCGTGGCGCTGACCGAGCGGCTGGGCGCGGAAACCATCGTCGATGTCGCCATGAAGGACGGCACCAAAATCATCGCCGCCCTGTCGGAAGACAGGATGCTGGACCCCGGCACCGAGATCGGCCTGACCTTCGACACCGAACAGGCGCACCTTTTCGCAGAACATCCCTGATCCCGCGCGGCCTAGCTTGCCACGTGGCTCTCCAGGTATCGCGTGGCCAGCGCCACGGTGGCGATGCGGGGATAATCGGCCTCGGGGATATCGACGCCGAACCGTTTATGCAGCGCCATGACGAGGTTCAGGACATCCATGGAGTCGAGTTCAAGATCATCCTGGATATGCTCGTCATCGCCCACGGTATCAGGGTCGATATCGGGCGCGATATTGGTCAATTCCTCCAGGTAGGCGGCGCGAAAATCGGTCATAGGGCCTCCGGTTCTGACATCAGCGTTTCGAATTCCGAGATGAAGCGGGCAACCTGGCGGCCATCGCTGACCCTGTGGTCGGCGGAGAGGGTCAGGGTCACGACGTGGCGCGGCACGACTGCGTCGCCCACCACCCAGGGTCGCCGATGCGGTGCCCCGATGCCCACCAGGGCCACCTGCGGCGGGAAGATCACGCCGGTCATCGCCTCGGCTCCGGTTTCCCCGAGGCTGGAAATCGTGATGGTGCCTTGTGTCATTTCCGAACTGCGCAGGCGCCCGGCGCGGGCGCGGGTCACCAGGTCGCGCATCCCGCTCATGGTCTGGTCCAGCGTCATGTCCTGGGCATCCATCAAGGCAGGCGCGACGAGCCCGCCGCCGCGCAAGGCAACGGCGACCCCCGGATTGACACGGTCGGCAGGTCGGAATGCGCCATCGGTGAAATGCCCGTTCATCACCTTGATCTTGGCCGCGGCCCGCGTCGCCGCGCGGACGAACAGCGCGCCCAGCAGCACCCGTTCGGGCGGGGGCCGGTCGGCATTGAGGGCGGCGAGGTAGTCCATTGCCGGCTGCACGTCGATGGTCTCGGACAGGTAGAAATGCGGGATAGACTGCTTGGACCGGGTCATCGCGGCGGCGATGGCCTTGCGCATCTCGTCGACCGCTGACCCCGTCCCGCCGGTCCGGGCTTGCGGCCGGGCTGGCCCAGGCACAGCGACTTCGACATCGGCCAGAACGATCACCCCGCCCGGCCCGCTGCCCGTGATGGCAGACAGGTCAAGGCCCAGTTCGTGCGCCCGCACCCGCGCCGCCGGCGAGGCGGCGGGGCCAGCGCCCGCATGCGGGGCAATGTCGGGCGTCGGCGGGGGCGCGGTGATGTCGTCAGCAGGGCTTTGTGCGGTCATGTCCTCCTGGACCGGCTCGGGCGCCGCCGGGGCCTCGGCGGGCGGCGCTTCACCTTCGGCAAGGATCACGGCGAGGGGCGCACCCACCGGGAGTTCCGCGCCCAGTTCAGCGATGAGCTCGTGCACCGTGCCGCTCTCGAAAATCTCGATCTCGATCGCGCCTTTCTGGGTTTCGACCACGGCAACCACATCGCCGCGATTGACCTGGTCACCGGGTTGCACCGACCATTCGACCAGCTTGCCGGCCTCCATGTCCGCCCCGAGCGAGGGCATGCTGAACACCCCCATCTCAGCGCCCCATCATCGCCCGGGCCGCCGCGACGATGCCCGGCACTTGCGGGATCGCAGCATCCTCGAGGTGTTTGGGATAGGGAATTGGCACCTCTTGCGCACAGACCCGGCCCACCGGCGCATCCAGCGACCAGAGCGCCTGTTCCATGATCCGGGCCGATATCTCTGCCGAGAGCGACCCGCTGCGCCAGCCCTCGTCCACAACCAGCGCCCGGCGCGTCTTGTTGACCGACGCCATGATCGTCGCGTCATCCAGCGGCCTTAGGCTGCGCAGGTCGATCACTTCGGCGTTGATGCCATCCCCGGCCAGGGCCTCGGCCGCCTCCAGCGTCTTGAAGAGCGAGCCACCATAGGTGATCAGCGTCAAATCCGTTCCGGCGCGCCGAACGGCGGCGCCCGCGATATCCACCGGGCCAGCCTTGGCGTCGATCCGGCCTGTCATGTTGTAGAGCATGACGTTCTCGAAGATCAGCACCGGATCGGGGTCCTGTATCGCTGTCCAGAGCATGCCGCGCGCGTCCTCCAGAGTCGCCGGGGCCAGAACCTTGAGACCGGGAATATGCGCATACCACCCCTCCAGCGAATGGGAATGCTGGGCGGCCAGTTGCTTGCCGGCGCCTGTCGCCATGCGGATCACCACCGGAACGCCGAACTGCCCGCCGGACATATGCCGGATCGTGGCGGCGGTGTTCATGATCTGGTCGAGCGCGAGCAGGGAGAAATTGACCGTCATCAGCTCGACGATGGGCCGCATTCCGGCCGCAGCCGCCCCGATGCCGGCCCCGGTGAACCCGGATTCCGACAGTGGCGTATCGCGGATCCGTTCCGGGCCGAATTCATCCATCAAACCCTTGGACACCGCGTAGCAGCCGCCATAGGCGCCCACGTCCTCGCCCATCAGGAAAACCCGGTCATCGCGGTTCATGGCGTCGCGAATGCCCTGTTTGACCGCCTCTCGGTAGGTCATTTCGACCGTCTCACCAGACGCCGCGGGCGCAGGCGGCGCAGGGGGCTGTTCGCCCAGCACATGGTTGGTCAGCGTTTCCAGCGGTTCCCATGTGCCAGCCTCGGCAAAGGACACCGCTTCGGCGATCTCGGCCTCGCTCGCTTTTTCGATCTCGTCGATATCGGATTGATGGATCAGTCCGTTTTCCAGCAGCCAGCCCTGGAACCGCACGATCGGCCCCTTCTTGCGCCAATCGGCGACCTCGTCCTTGTCGCGGTAGAGCTGCGCATCGAACATCGAATGCGCCCGGAACCGGTAGGTCTTGCATTCGAGAAAGACCGGTTGGCCAGTCTCACGGATACGCGCCACGGCCTTGCGTGCCGCGGCCTCGACCGCAACCACATCCATCCCGTCGATCTGGTGCGACTCGATCCCGTAGGATGCCGCCTTGGCGTGGATATCGGTGGCGCTTTCCGTGCGGTCCAGCGCGGAGCCCATGGCGTAGCCGTTGTTTTCGCAGACGAACAGAACGGGCAGACCCCAAAGCGCGGCCAGGTTCATTGTCTCGTGGAACTCACCCTCGGCCACGGCGCCTTCGCCGAAGAAACACACAGTGACCCTGGCCTCGCCGCGCATTCGGTCGGCCAGCGCCAAACCACCCGCCAACGGAAGCCCACCACCCACGATCGCGTTGCCACCATAGAAATTCTTCCCCGCATCGAACAGGTGCATCGAGCCGCCGCGCCCGCCCGAACAGCCCTCGGCCTTGCCATACATCTCGGCCATGATGGCGGTCATCGGCACGCCCCGCACCAGCGCATGACCATGTTCACGGTAAGTGGCCACCACCCTGTCCTCAGGCCCCAGAACCGGGATGATCCCGGCGGCAATCGCCTCTTCACCATCGTAGAGATGCAAGAATCCGCGGATTTTCTCTTGGGTGTATAGCTCGGCGCATTTGTCCTCGAATTTCCTGACCCGGATCATGTCCCGCAAAAGCGCCAGCACATGGCCCCGGTCCAGCTTCGGCTTATCGCTTCGTGTCATGACTCGTCGGTCTCCAATGTCGAGATATCGCCTTCGGGCAATCCCAGTTCGCGCGCCTTGAGAAGTCGGCGCATGATCTTGCCCGACCGGGTCTTGGGCAGGGTTTCGCGAAAGACGATCTCACGCGGGGCCACGGCAGGGCCAAGGGCCTTTCGCGCATGGCCGCGAAGGGCGCGTTCGAGTTCTGCGCTCGGCTCGTGGCCGGGATTGAGCGTGACATAGGCCTTCACGACTTCTCCGGCGGTCTCGTCCGGCACACCGATGACGCCGGCCTCTGCCACGGCCTCGTGTTCGATCAGGGCGCTTTCCACCTCGAAGGGGCCGATCAAGTGCCCCGAGGTCTTGATGAGGTCATCAGCCCGGCCGACGAACCAGAAATACCCATCGGCATCGCGCATCGCCAGGTCACCGGACAGGTACCAGCCATCGACGAAACACTTGTCATAGCGGGCCTGCTCGTGAAGGTAGGCGCGCATCATCGAGGGCCAGCCGGGCCGCAGCGCAAGCTCGCCCACCTGACCATCGCCCAGCTCGGTCAGGGTGCCGTCTTCGGCGCGGTCGATGATCCCGGCCTCGATGCCGGGCATCGGCTTGCCCATCGACCCCGGCCGCACTTCCATCCCCGGCTGGTTGGCGATCATGATGCCCCCGGTTTCGGTCTGCCACCAATTGTCGTGAAACGGTTTTCCGAACACCTTGGCAGACCAGGTCACCGCCTCCGGATTGAGCGGCTCACCGACGCTGGCCAGGAACCGCAGGGATGAAAAATCGTAGGGCCGGGCCGCCTCGGCCCCGGTGCGCATCATCATGCGGATCGCCGTGGGGGCGGAATACCAGACCTCGACCCTTTCACGCTGGATCGTGCCATACCAGCGGTCCAGGTCGAACTCGGCCTCGTCGACGATCATGGTCACCCGGTTCACCAATGGCGCGATGATCCCGTAGGACGTGCCCGTGACCCAGCCGGGATCGGCCGTGCACCAATAGATCGTGCCCGGTGTCAGGTCGAGCGCATGGCGGCCCGAAAAGGCGTGATAGAGCACCGCGTTGTGAACATGCACCGCACCCTTCGGCTTGCCGGTTGTGCCGGATGTGAAGTGGATCAGCGCCGGATCCTCGGGGGCGGTATGGACCGTGTCGAACTCGGGGGCGGCGGCGCCCAGCGCCGGGCCCAGCGCCACGCAGCCCTCGGGCGCTTCGTCCCCCAGGATCAGGACCAGTTTCAGGCTCTTCAGCTCGTCCCGCCAGGCGGCAATCTTGCGCTTGTAGATCGACGCGGTGGTGATCAAGGCGGTGGCACTCCCGATCTCCATCCGGGTGCGGATCGGTTCGGGACCAAAGGCGGAAAAGAGCGGGGTGAAGACCATGCCGGCCTTCAACGTGCCCAAGGCCCCGGCATAGAGTTCGGGAACCCGCCCCATGAGGCCGAAGACAGCATCGCCCGGCTGCAATCCGTGGGCGGTCAGAACATTGGCGAACCGGGCAGCCAATGCCCGCATATCGGCATAGGACAGGTCGCGGGTCTCGCCGGATTTGCCGAGCCACCGCAGGGCGGCCTGGTCGCCATGGCCGTTCTCCACGTGCCGATCCAGCGCCTCGTGGCATATGTTGAGGCCATCGTCGAACCCGTCGACCAGTTCAGCGGCCATGCGCCAGCGCTCGGCCTCTACGGAATCAGGATGCGACATCTCGGGCCGGGAACCCTTTGCCCGAGACAGCGCATTGGGGCTGTCTGTCTGCATGGTCATCCTCCCTGCAGACAGTGTTTCGCCGCCACTCAAAAGGCGCCTTGACCCAGATCAATGGCCCCTAGGTGACCGAAGCGGGCCAGATTGACGGAACAGCAGGCAGCGACTAGGGAAACACGACGGGCGCAGCGCAAGAAGGGGCACCGCGTGGATTATCACTTGATCAAGCTGGGCGTCCTTTTGCGCTATGGTGGCCTTGCCCGGCATCCTCTGTTGCGCGGTTTGCCAGATCATTTGCGAGACAATATCGCCAAGCGCTTCATTTTTTCGCCCAAGCACGGCTTCACCTATCAGAGGGTGCCGAAAGCGGCGAATTCCACCATCGCCCGCACCCTGGCCGCACATATCCTGGGCAACGAGGCGATCCGACGCGACGGGCACGGCGCCCGAGCCAAGGGCCGCCTGCGCCGCCTCCCCTCGCCCGAGCAATTCGCCGACAGCTTCAGTTTCACCTTCGTTCGCGACCCGGCGACGCGGGTCCTTTCGGCATGGCGCGACAAGGGCCACAACACGAAATACATGCGGCGATATGGTCTCGAAGACCCGAAGGCACCCGGTAGACCAATCGCGTTTTCGGACTTCCTGCGGCGCCTGGACGCGGGGTTGCTGGACAAGGATCTGCATTGGTGCCCGCAGACGCTGATGCTGGTCGATGGCGGGCGGGCGTTCGACTTTGTCGGCCGGGTGGAGCGGATCGAAACCGACTTGCCGCATGTGATGGAACGCATATTCGGCAGCGCCGCCGCGCCCGCCACGTCTCCGGTCGACAGGACAGGCGCCAGCGCCCGTGCGGCACAGGATATCTCGGCAGACGACATGCGCCTGATCCGGCGGCTTTATGCCGAGGATTACGCCTTTATCGCCGAACTTTGACGCAGGCCGGGTGCATCGCCTTGGCAACCGGCTGCGCACCGGGTAGGCGTCAGCCCAAGATGCCCGTGTGCCATGATTTTCGAGACGTCCCAGACTTTTGACCGATGACCGTCATTTCCCTGTCCACCATTCCCACCCGCTTCGACAAGATCGGACCGACGCTGGAAAGCCTGTTGGCCCAGCGCGGTGATATCGAGGAAATCCGCCTGCACGTGCCACACCATTATCGCCGGTTTCCCGACTACGATGGACGCGCGCCGAAACTGCCCGAAGGGATCAAGTTGATCCGGCCCGAGACCGATCTCGGCCCGGCCAGCAAGGTTTTGTTCAGCGCGCGTGACCTGCGCGGCAGCGGTCGGCGTATTCTGTTCTGCGACGACGACCAGGACTACCCGCAAGGTTGGGCGGCGGCCCTGATCGAAGCGGCACGCGATCATCCTGACAAGGCCGTCTGCCTGCGCGGCGCGCGGATCGACAGCCTCGGCTTTGCTCCGCCGCGTGAAACCTGGGGGCTGCCCGACGCGGTCACGATTCCGAAGCGGCGCAACCTGCGCTACCAGGCCCAGCGGCTGGTGCAGAAGTCCACTCGACCATTCCGTGCGACGCTGGGAGACAAGCCCAAGCGCCAGTATTATCGCAAGGCCGGTCGGGTCGACCATTTCGCCGGGGTCTGCGGTGTCTGCGTCGATCCCGATTGGTTCGATGACCTTTGCTTCGACATCCCGCCGGTGATCTGGGCGGTCGATGACTACATGTTGTCGGGCCACATGGCCCGTCGCGGGGTGCCGATCTGGGCGATTGCAGCCCCGGCGGAATTGCAACCGCGCCTGACCGAGGCCGACAGTGCGACGCCACTTCTGCATTCGGTCATCGAAGGGCACAACCGTCGGCAGGCCGACGCCGCTGCCGTGCGCTATTTCCAGGAGACCTATGGCGTTTGGCTGTAGAAACCGGCACAAGGCGGGGTGCAACCCAGATGCCCGCGTGACAGGCCATGCCCGAAATCTCCGTCATCATCTCGACTTACAATTCGCCGGACTGGCTTGAAAAGGTCCTGACGGGCTATGCCTGCCAGAATGCCGCCCCGTTCGAGATCGTCATCGCCGATGACGGCTCCGGCCCGGAGACCGCGCAGCTGATCGACCGCTTCACAGGGCTGGGCCAGGACAGCGGCCGCTTTCGACTGACCCATGTCCGGCACGAGGATGACGGGTTCCGCAAATGGGAGATCGTCAATGCTGCCATCGCAGCGGCCAGGGGCGACTACCTGATCTTTACCGATGGCGATTGCATCCCGCATCCCGATCTTGTGGCCACCCATGCCCGGCTGGCCGCGCCGGGCCGGTTCCTGTCGGGCGGATATTTCCGTCTGCCCATGGCGACAAGTCGGGCGATCACGCTCGACGCGATCCGCACCGGGGCGGCGTTCCGGCTGGGATGGCTGCGTGCACACGGGCTGGGGTTCAGCCTCAAATGGCTCAAGGTCCTGGGGATGGCATGGCGGATCAACGCTTTGCTCGACAGGCTCTCCCCCGCCAAGAAGACCTTCAACGGCAACAATTCCTCGTGCTGGCGCACGGATGCCCTGCGCGTGCGGGGCTTCGATGCGCGCATCCGCTATGGCGGCGGCGACCGTGAATTCGGCTATCGGCTGGAACATGCAGGGATTGCGCCGAAAGTGATCCGTTATTCCACGCTCTGCCTGCATCTCGACCACCCGCGCGGCTACAAGAGCGCCGAGATACGCGCCGCCAACATGGCCATCATCGACGAGACCCGCTCGACCGGTCGGATCGAAACGCAACACGGGCTGACCGCGAAAGACGCCGAATGCTGAATGTCATCTGCATCAAATGGGGCACGAAATACCCCGCAGCCTATGTGAACCGCCTGCATCGCGGTGTGCGGCGATGGCTGGACCGAGACTTTCGGTTCCTGTGCTTCACCGACGATCCCGAGGGGATCGAAGACGGCGTCGAAATCCATCCGCTCCCACAGGAGGAATTCGAGGACGCCATTGTCGCCGGCATGTCCCGCGCCGGGCGCAAGGGCGCATGGCGCAAGGTATCATTGTTCCGCCCCGGGCTGGCGGACATGCAAGGCCTGCGGCTGGGGTTCGATCTGGACGTGGCGATCACCGGACCACTGGATGCGATTGTCGACCATGCCCCGGACAAAATCGCCATGCGCCGCGAATGGCGCTACGAATGGCGTGGCAAGGATGGCGGGCATGGCTCGGTCTTCTGTTTCGATCCCGACCTGCATCCCTATCTCTACGACGACTTCGCCGCCGACCCGGAGCGGGCCATCGCGCGCCACAAGGGCAGCGAGCAATACTACACGTCCATGACCGCCTTGCGGCATGGGACGCTGTCCTACCTGCCGGGCGAACTGGTCTGCAGCTTCAAGCGCAACGCCATCCCGCGGCTGCCGCTGAATTTCCTTTTGCCGCCCCGTCTGCCCGCCGAATGCCGCGTCATGTGTTTTCACGGACGCCCCCACATGGAAGAGGCGATCGACGGCTATCACGGGTCCTGGCGGCATTGGAGCCGCCCGTGCCCCTGGCTGCGTGACCATTGGATCGGCGACGAACGGGTTTGACCCTCAGTCATCGCCGGGCAATGCCCCGAGGAACGCCGGCTCGACAGCGCGGGCGCCCGTCACCTTGTGCAGCGCGCGGCGCAGTCCGGCGGCCTCGATCCGCAACCTGTAACGAATATCCCTGGTCGGAGTCACCCTGACACCGGGGTTGGCCCGCGATTGGTCCTGCTTGTCCGCGATGAGATCGGATGCCATGCCAACCTGGTCATGCAAGACAGGTGCGGGGTTGACGAAGCCGGTCCGCAGGGTCCGGAACCCCAGCGCCACGACCGGATCGAACATGAACTGATCGACGGGCCAGTAGAGGCGATCATGGCGGCGCAGCAGGTCCCGCGCCCCCTCGCGGGTCAGCAGGTAGGCGCCGGTTCCCAGGAATGGCCCAAGCAATCGGTAGAGCCTGGCCGGCACCGCCCCCGGCACCTCGTCCAGCGCCCGTCCCAACGGACGTTTTTTGCCCCGTCGTGCCGGGGCGACGTGGTGGTATTCCAGCTTGACGCAGGTCAGGTCGTGCAGCTTCAGCAGCCCGAGAAACCCGGCACCCAGGAAAGCGTGGATCTGCGGCGCGATCACCGCGTCATCTTCAAGCACCAGTGCCGCCGGAGCGTCGCTTTCCGCAAGGCGACGCCAGATGCGCATATGGCCGAGACCACAGCAAACCTCGCCCGGTGTCAGGGGGCCGTATCGCGCTGCATCGCGCTGACCGTGTTCGCGCAACAGGTCGGGGCCGAACTCCGTCTGGCGATCGATGGCGCGGACCCGTGTCAGTGGCAGGTCCAGCGCCTGGGCATTGCGCGAAAGACGCGCCCAGCGCTCGGGCTGCCGATCCAGATTGATAACATAGACGGGGATCATTCCGCGGCCCTTCCAAACTGACACGACAACACGGCGGGCAACCCGGAAACAGCTGCACACCGCTGAGCCCTTATCAGTAACGCAGGTGGCGGGCCCGAAAATCAAGCCCAAGCCCGCCGCCTGCGCAATCCCTCGGGCAGGTTGCACGGGTTCGGGAAGGGCTAGCGCGGCTGACGGATCACCCCAGCCGGTGGCAATTCGCCTGCCTCGACCGAGACGGGGTGCGGGTTGTAGTTGAACCAGAACCGTTCCGTGCCCGTGTCGCGGATGCGCACGCCCTCGGGCATGGGATGGGTCGCCACACCCGCCCGGCCGGCGATTTCAGAGACCAGCCTGTCGAAGCCCCGCGCATCCAGCCAGCCCGCCAGGTAGGTCAGCCCGCCAAAGCGCATCGCGACCGGCTGACCGGCTTCGGTTTCCAGAACGGTCTCTCCCACACCTTCGATCTCGTCCAGGTAGCCGGTCACGGCCCCGTCGCCCGACAGGGGCACAGGCATATCTGGGCGCATGGATTCCACGCGAGTCACCTTGAGGTCGATGCCGGGCAGGTCCGGCGGCAGGCGGTCCGGGATGGCCATGTCGCGGGTCCGCGCCCCGGCCCGGGGTCCAAGCACCACCTGCGCGTCCGAGGCCAGCAGCGCCGCCTTCATGTCGTCCGGGATGTGCATCAGGCCGGGCGCGAAAATCGCCTTGTAGCCTGCCAGCTGCGCCGCATCCGGGCGGATGATGTCCACGGACAGCCCCGCCCGGCGCAAGGCGCGGTAACACTCCAGCACCAGCCCGAAATACGAAAGCCCGGCGCCGTGCGGCTGCACCGACCACGCCCAGTCCGCATCATAGTCGAAGATAAGCGCGACCGGGGCCTGCGCTGGCTGCACCTCGGGCGCCTCGGCGATCTCTGCCGCGACCTGGCGGGCCTCGTCCATCGCTGGCGCGTCGGCACTGTCGGGGCGCAAAAGGCCCGCATGCATCTGTTCCTGCGCGAAAGGCGCCTGCCGCCAGCGGAAATAGCAGACCGCCTCGGCACCGTGGGCAAAGGCCTCCCATGACCATAGGCGCACCATGCCCGGCAGCGGGGCGGGGTTGTAGGGCGCCCAGTTCACCGGGCCGGGCTGCTGTTCCATCACCCACCAGCGGCCACGCCCCACGGCGCGATAAAGATCGTGGTGAAAGGCCTGAAAATCCGGGTCGCCCTGCCGGGCAAAATGGCGCTTCTTGGCATCGTCAGCCCCGACGCGATCCTCCAGGAACCCAAGCGGGTAGCTGTCCCAGGACGCGATTTCCAGATCGTCACCCACCTTGAAATGATCGAAATCGGTGACGCGCCCCATGTAGTTATGGGCGATGGGCGCGTCGGACCGGGCACGGATGATCTCGGCCTGCACCTGGTTGAACCGCACCACCTGGTCGGAACTGAACCGGCGGAAATCAAGGGCATGAGACGGGTTGGGTTCCGTCACGGTCAGGTTGGGCAGGTCGACATCGTCGAAGCTGGCGTAGTCCATAGACCAGAACACATTGCCCCAGGCCCGGTTGAGCGCGTCCGGCGATTGATACCGCTGCGCCAGCCAGTCACGGAATGCGCCCCGCGCGGCCTCGGAATAGGACAGGATCGTATCGTGGCAGCCATATTCATTATCTGTCTGCCATGCCGCCACATGCGGATTGCGGCCATAGCGGTCCGCCATCAGCGTGACGATCCGGCGGCATTCCTCCTGGTAGCCCGCATGGCTGAAACAGTAATGCCGGCGCGAGCCGAACTTGCGCGGGCGTCCCTCGGCATCGACGGCCAGCATGTCGGGGTGCTTGTCCACCACCCAGCGCGGCGGCGTGGCGGTGGGCGTGCCCAGCACAACCTTCAGCCCCGCCTGCCCCAGCACCCCGATCGCGCGGTCCAGCCAATCCCAATGCAGATCACCGGGCGCGGGCTCGATCCGGCCCCAGGCAAATTCACCGATCCGCACCCAGGTCAGCCCCGCCTCGGCCATGCGGGCGGCGTCTCTTTCCCAGACCGCCTCGGGCCAATGCTCGGGGTAATAGCAGGTGCCAAGGGTGCGCTGCATCGGATCCTCTTTTCGGTCTTGTATCAGGAAAACGCGGAGTCGTAGGCGGCCACGGCCTCTGCCGCCAGCTTGCCGACGCGGGCCGCGTCATAGCCGGGTTTGTAAAGGTTCGAGCCAAGCCCGAACCCGGTGATCCCGGCCGCGTGCCAATCGGCGAAATCGGCGGGGCCGACCCCGCCCACCGCATATGTTGCTGCCGTTTTCGGCAACACCGCAGACAGCGCCTTGAAGCCGTCCAATCCCAGCTTGAAAGCCGGGAAGAATTTCAGCCCGTCCGCGCCGTGGCGCAAGGCGCTGAAGCACTCGGTCGCGGTGAAGACACCGGGATAGGACGCCATGCCATGGGCCTTGGTCGCTTCAATGACCTCCGGGTTGGCGTCCGGCGACACCACCATACCGGCACCGATCCCGGCCAGCCGTGTGACCGCGTCGACGTCCAGCACCGTGCCCGCCCCGATCATCGCCGCATCCCCTGCATGGTCCACCATGCGGGCGATACTGTCGAACGGGTCAGGCGAGTTCAGCGGCACTTCGATCCGGGTAATGCCCGCGTCCATCAGGGCATCGGTGATCGCGATGGCCTCGTGCGGTTGCACACCGCGCAAAATGGCAATGATCTCTCGGGTCATTGGGCGGCCTCGCGCAGGGTCTCATAGGCCGTACGCAGCCCCCGCAAGGCCATGCCGTCACCGGTCACGGTGGCGACGCTGGCGCCCTGGGCGGCCAACGCGTCATGATAAGCGGCAGCGATGCCCCCCGCCCCGACCACGCGGATATCCTGACCCAGCCAATAGGGCCGCGCCCCGGCGAGCTCCAGTCCGATCAAAAGGCCCGACAGCCGCGCGCGGGACGGCCCCGGCCCGACCCCTTCGAGCAGCGCCGCCGCACGAATGGAGAAAAGCTCGGCCGCGACGGTGGCCGGACGCGACATGGCATCCTCGACCGCCGATGCAAAGGCGTCGGCCTCCCAGTCGCCTCCCTTCACCGAATGGCGCAGCACCGAGGCCTGTTCCAGCAGGGCGAACAGCTCTCCGGTCATGAAGGTGCGGAAACTGACCACCTCCCCGGCGCTGATATGCACCCATTTGCAATGAGTGCCGGGCAGGCACAGCACCCCGTCGAACCCGGGATCGTCGACCAGGAACCCGGCGATCTGGGTTTCCTCGCCGCGCATGACGTCAGGCGGAGAGACCTGCTTGATCCCCGGCACGATGAAAACCGAAAGGCGCGGATCGGCGGTTGTCACCGCGACAGCCGCGCCGATCGAGGGTGGTGCGCAGGGGACGGTCGCATAGGGTGCTTCGGCCCAGCCCTGGCGCGACCCGGCCATGCCGCAGACGATCACCGGAACGGTGCCGCCATCGGGCAGCGCATCGCCCACCAGCGCCAGCAGCGCCGGTTCGAACTGATCGCGCGACAGGTGGCCCATGCCCCGGTCGGATCGGCGCTGGTCCAGCACCGCGCCGTCCGGCCCCATCAGCCAGACCCGCAGATGCGAGGTGCCCCAGTCGACGGCCAGCCAGTCCGGTGTCATGTCACCCTCCTTGTCGCTCACTACCCGGTTACCGCCACGCCGCCATCGACGACCATGGCCTGTCCGGTCATCATCCGGCTGGCATCCGAGGCCAGGAACAGGGTGGCCCCGACGATGTCGTCGGGATGCAGGTGTTCCTTGAGGCATTGCTTGTCCATATGCGCGGCAAGCGCATCGGGGTCGGCCCACATCTCCAGCTGTTTTTCAGTCAGCACCCAGCCCGGCGCGAGCGCGTTGACACGGATCTTGTCCGGCCCGAATTCGCGGGCCAGACTGCGCGTCATGCCGTTGATGCCCGAATTGGCGGTGGTGTAGAGCGGATAGCCCGCCCCGCCCATCATGTAGCTGATCGAGCTGAAATTGATGATCGCCCCACCGCCCAGCGCCTTCATCCCCGGCATGACCGCCTGGCAGGCGAAGAAATAGGCCTTGAGGTTGATCGCCATCATCCAATCCCAGAAGGACTCGTCGACCTCCGCGGTGGTGTGGCGCTGGTCGTTGGCGGCATTGTTCACCAAGGCGCGGATCGGGCCATTGGCGGTGGCCGCCTTTTCGATCGCCGCCTTGAGCGCCGGAATGTCGGTGATGTCGCATTGGATGAACAGCGGGCGATTGCCGGTTTCCTGTTCCATGCGGTCCACGAAATCGGTCGCATCCGAACGGCCCACGAACGCGACCCGCGCGCCCTGGCGCAGGAACCCTTCGGTCAGGGCCGCGCCGATGCCGGAGCCGCCCCCGGTGATGAAGACCGAGGCGCCGTTCAGATCGGGATAGCTGGCTTGGGTCATCAGTGGCTCTCCCTTGTCACGGGGCGGGTGTCCTTGCCCACGAGGAAATCCAGGTCCGCGCCCCGGTCGGCCTGCAACACGTGGTCGATATAGAGTTTCGCGTAGCCGCGCGTGTAATGCGGCGCGTCGGGCTGCCAGGCGGCGCGGCGCGCCTCCAGTTCCGCGGCATCGACGAGAAGTTCCAACTGACCCGCACTGGCCGAGACGCGGATGCGGTCGCCGGTCTTCACCAGCGCCAGGTTTCCACCGGCCTGCGCCTCTGGCGCGACATGCAGGATCACGGTGCCGTAGGCCGTGCCCGACATGCGGGCATCGGAAATGCGGATCATGTCGCGCACCCCCTGCTGCACCAGCTTCTTCGGGATCGGCATGTTGCCCACCTCGGGCATGCCCGGATAGCCCTTCGGACCGCAGCCCTTGAGCACGAGAATGGTGTCCGGCGTCACCGGGAGGTCGTCGCGGTCGATATTGGCCTTCATGTCCTCGATGTTTTCAAAGACGAACGCTTCGCCCTCATGTTCCAGAAGCGCATCCGTGGCCGCCGAGGGTTTCACGATGGCCCCCAGCGGCGCGAGATTGCCGCGCAGCACACGCAGGCCCGCCGCCGGTTTCACCGGATTGTCGAAGGAACGGATGACGTCGGCGTTGAAGCATTCCGCACCCTCGGCATACGCCGCGATATCGCCGCCCAGCACGGTCTTCGACGCTGACAGAAGCCCCTGCCCCGCCAGTTCCTGCAACACGACGGGCATGCCGCCCGCATAACAGAAATCCTCCATCAGGTAGTCGCCCGACGGCATGCAGTTGACCAGAAGCGGCACATCGCTGCCCTGTTCGAAATCATCCAGCGTCAGCTCCACGCCGACGCGGCCTGCCAGCGCCAGAAGGTGCATCACCGCATTGGTGGACCCGCCCACGGCCGCATTGGCGCGAATGGCGTTGATGAAGGCCGCCTTGGTCAGCACGTCCGAGGGTTTTATATCCTCGTCCACCATTTCAACGATCCGCTTGCCGGTCAGATGCGCCAGCGCCATGCGACGCGCATCGACAGCGGGCAGCGCAGCATTCGTGGGCAGGGACATGCCCATCGCCTCGACCAGGCTGGCCATGGTGGAGGCCGTGCCCATGGTCATGCACACGCCCTTGGACCGGGACATGCCGCTTTCGGCGGCCATGAAATCCTGCAAGGTCATCTCGCCCGCGCGCACGGCTTCGGAGAATTTCCAGACATCCGTGCCGCTGCCGATATCCTTGCCCTGCCACTTGCCGTTCAGCATCGGGCCGGAGGACACGACGATCGACGGCAGATCGACGCTGGCCGCGCCCATCAGCTGCCCCGGCGTGGTCTTGTCACAGCCGCCCAGCAGAACCACCCCGTCAATGCCATAGGCACGGATCGATTCCTCGACATCCATGGCCAGAAGGTTGCGGAACAGCATGGCGGTCGGCTTCATCTGGGTCTCGCCCAGCGACATCACCGGGAATTCCACCGGGAAACCACCCGCCTCCCAGACACCGCGTTTGACGCCCTCGGCCAGATCGCGCAGGCCGCTATTGCAGGGCGTCAGCTCCGACCAGGTGTTGCAGATTCCGATGATCGGCCGCCCGTCGAACGCGTGATCGGGAAAGCCCTGGTTCTTCATCCAGCTGCGGTGGATGAACCCGTCGCGGTCGAGCTTGCCATACCAGGCGGCGCTGCGTCTTTTCGTGGTCATTTATTCCTGTCCGTTCCGGCCCTCAGGCCGCTTTCTTCACTTGCGCCCAGCCGGGCAGCCAGTCGCCATGGGCCGCCAGCAGATCATCCACCAGCGCCCGGATCTGGCGCAGGTCCAGCTCGGCGGCGGTGTGCGGGTCCATCATGGCGGCGTGGTAGATATGTTCGGGGCTCTCGTCCAGCAGGGCACGCACCGTCAGTTCCTGCACGTTGACCTGCGTCCGCATCAGCGCCACCAGCTGTGGCGGAATGTCGGTGACGACAGAGGGCTGCACGCCGTTCTGATCCACCAGGCAGGGCGTTTCCACCGCCGCGCCCAAGGGCAGCTGCGGAACCTGTCCCCGGTTGCGCAGGTTGCCATAGGCGGTGAACGGCTGGTCTGTCACGATAGCGTTCATCATCTCGGCAGCGAATTCGTGGCTCTTGGGCACGTCGATGCTGGCCTGCTGGGCCAGTTCGGCCGCCTGCGCCTTCCATTCGGCGACCTGCTCGACACAGCGCTTGGGGTATTCGTCCAGCGGAATACCGAACGCCTCGATCAGGTCCTCGCGGCCCTCCTTGATGAACCACGGCACGTATTCCGCGAAATGCTCGCTGCTTTCGGTGCAGAAATAGCCAAGCTGTTCCATCACCTCGTAGCGCACCTTGTTGGGGCAGCGCGGCATCAGCAGCGGCGCCTTGGGCAGTCGCCCGGCCCGGTAACCCTCGCGCAGGCGTGGATAAAGCGAGGCCCCCGCCGCGTCTTCGAGCCGCAGGAAGAAGGCCACATGGTTCACGCCCGCCACCTTGTAGCGGATATCGCCCGCGTCCATGTCGAGGTCATGGGCCAGTTCCTGCACGGTGTTCTGCACCGAATGGCACAGCCCCACCTGCCGGATATGCGGATAGCGTTCGGCAAGGGCCCAAGTGTTGATGGCCATGGGGTTCACGTATTGCATCAGCAGCGCATCGGGGCAGACCGCGCTCATGTCCTCGGCGACCTTCCACAGATGCGGCACGGTGCGCAGGCCCCGCATGATGCCACCGACACCCAGCGTATCGGCGATGGTCTGGCGCAACCCGTAGGCCTTGGGGATCTCGAAATCGGTGATCGTGCAGGGATCGTATCCCCCGATCTGAAAGGCGGTGACGACGAAATCCGCGCCCTCCAGCGCACGGCGCTGGTCGGTATGGGTGGTCACCCGCGCGCCACTGCCCATGGTCGCGATCATGCGCCGCGCCACCTGTTCGGATTCGGCCAGACGACTTTCGTCGATATCCATCAGCGCGATCTCGGCGTCGCGCAACGCCTCGAAATGCAGCATGTCGCCCACGATGTTGCGCATGAAGATCGTGGATCCTGCCCCGATGAAGGTCAGCTTGGTCATTTAACGGCTCCGAGTGTGAGACCTGCGATGAAGTGGCGCTGCATCAGGAAGAACATCGCCACCGGCGGCAGGGCGGCAACGATGCTGCCCGCGCTCATCAGGTGGTATTGCGCCACGAACTGGCTGTTGAAGCTGGTGATCCCGGCAGTGACAGGTTGGGCGTCCGGACCCTGGGTCAGCACCACAGCCCAGAAGTAATCGTTCCAGATGAAGGTGAAGATCAGCACCGACAGCGCCGCGATGGCGGGCTTCATCAGGGGCAGGACGATGAACCAGAAGATGCGCCATTCCTTGACGCCTTCGAC
Organism: Salibaculum griseiflavum; assembly: GCF_003129565.1. GTDB lineage: Bacteria > Pseudomonadota > Alphaproteobacteria > Rhodobacterales > Rhodobacteraceae > Salibaculum > Salibaculum griseiflavum. The sequence continues at coordinate 52,449 of NZ_QETF01000004.1, read as the reverse complement.
CCGCGCGGCCTCGATCAGTTCATAGGGCAGCGCGCGGATGAAGTTGCGCATGAACAGCGTGCAGAACCCCGTCTGGAACGCGATGTGGAACAAGATCAGGCCCAGCTTGGTGTCGTAGAGGCCCGCGTCCACCGTCAGGTCGCGCACTGGCACCATGAGAATCTGGAAGGGCACGAAGTTGCCCGCGATGAACATGAAAAAGATCAGAAGATTGCCCCGGAACCGATAGATGCCCAGCGCGAACCCGGTCATGCAGGACAGCGCCACGGCGCCGATCACCGTCGGCACGGTGATCAGGACCGAGTTCCACAAGTAGCGGGGCATATCGCTCTCGAAGAAGACCTTGCCATAATTGGTGAACAGCTCGAAGGACGAGGGCAGGCCCCAGTAGTTGCCGTTCGAGAAATCGACGCCGGGCCGGATCGAGAACAGAGCCACCGCGATCAGCGGCATGAGCCACATGACCAGTGCCAGGGGAACCAGCGATTGATAGGTGATCTGCGCCGCGCGCGACCGCTTTTCGATGGGTGTCGGGAACATCTCTTACACTCCTCTCAGCGCCGCGCGTCGCGTTCGTCGCGCCACATGGACCACAGGAAATAGCCGATGAAGACCAGCATGATCAGGAACAGGATCACCGCGATGGCCGAGCCATAGCCCATGCGGAACCCGTATTCCGACAGGGCTTTCTCGAACATGTAGAAGGACAGCACACGGGTAGAGCCGAACGGCCCACCATTCGTCATGATCGAGATCAGGTCGAAGGAGCGCAGCGCGCCGATGATCGTGACCACGAAGGCGATGAATGTGGCGGGACGCAGCTGCGGCAGGATCACGTGCCACAGCATGCGCCGCCCCCGCGCGCCGTCCAGCCGGGCGGCCTCGATCTGTTCGGGGTCGACCGCGTTCAGACCCGTCAGGTAGAGGATCATGCAATAGGCCGTTTGTGGCCAAAGGCCGGCGGCGATGATGCCATAGGTCGCCAGCGTCGGGTCACCCAGGACGTTGACCGGCCCCGCCCCGAAGAGCCCGAGGAAGCCGTTCAACAGGCCTTCGCGCGGCAGGTAGAACCAGGAAAACACCAGACCCACGACGACCTGGCTGATGACGAAGGGAAAGAAGAACAGCGACTTGTAAAGGCGGATGCCCACGATGGTCTGGTTGAGGAACAGCGCAATGAACAGGCCACCGGGAATGGCCAGAAGGTAGAGCGCCAGCCATTTGACATTGTTCCACAGCGACACCTCGAAGGCGCGGTCGGTCATCAGTTCTCGATAATTGTCCAGCCCGACGAATTCGCCCTGCTCGGACAGATCCCCCAGCCCGTTCCATTCATAGGTCGAGATGTAGAAGCTCTGGAAAATCGGGATAATCACGTAGATCGCGAAAAACAGCACGCCCGGCAGAAGGAACATCAACGGCGTGATGATCATCCGGTTGCGCTGGAACCAGCCTTGGGTTTCCGGGTCGGTGGCGATTGTCATGGCGTGTCCTCCGGGCACGGCGCCTGGGCCGCGCGCAATGCATGCGAAAGCCCGGACCGGGCTTGCGGATGGCCTGCGAGTGGCGCGGGGCCCCGCATTGGGGCCCCGGCCGTAACGGATTTACTCGTAGATGCGCTCGCGTGCGCTTTCGAGGCGGGCCAGGATGTCGTCCAGGTTGTCCGGGAACACCATGAACTCCTGCAGACCTTCCATGCCGATCGAGGCCATCTCGGCCGGGAAATCACGGTCGAAGAACTGCGCGATCCCGCCGGTGGCGTTTTCCGACAGCATGGTGAAGCCCTGCTGGATGAACTCGTCATCCGCGACCGACGCGTTGGCGTTGACCGGAAGCTGACCAAGGCCATCGGGGCCGTTGATCTCGGTCTGCACCTCGGCGGAGGTCACGTATTTCAGGAATTCGCGCGCCGCCTCGACATTCTGCGCGCCCGAGGCCACGTGGAACGTGTCGGTCGGGGCATCCTCGCCCATGGCGACATCGGGGTTGATGGCCGGGAACTGGTAGAAGTCGATCTGGTCATCGCCCAGACCGGCATCGCGCAGCTGCGGCACCACGAAGTTGCCCATCAGGTAGGCGGCGGCTTCGCCGTTGACCATGAAGGGCAGCGCCTCCTGCCAGCTGTAGGTCTGATGGTCGTCGATGAAGGCGCCCATGTCGATCAGGGTGCGCCAGTTCTCGAAGGTCTGACGAACGCCCTCATCCTCGGTCCAGGACAGCTCGCCGCGGGCCAGGGCCATGTGGTGGTCAAACCCGTTGGTGCGCATGTTCAGGTAGTCGAACCAGCCACCGGCGGTCCAAAGGAACTTGGTGCCGATCGTGTAGCACTTGCGCCCCGAATCAAGGATCGCCTGACAGTTGGCGATTTCCTGCTCGAAGGTCTCGGGCTCTTCCAGCCCCAGCTCGTTGAAGATGTCTTCGCGGTAATAGACGCCCCACTGGTAGTAGGTATAGGGGATGCCCCACTGCTTGCCATCCATGGTCATCGCGCCCTTGACGGACTCGAGCCCCTCATAGTCGCCGGCGTCCCACCAATCGGTGATGTCCATGAACAGGCCGGAGTCGACGTATGGCTCCATCCGGTTGGCGGCATACCAGTTCACCACGTCCGGCGGATTGGCCGACAGGGCGTTGCGGATCTGGCTTTTCCAGGCTTCGCGATCGACGATGTCCAGTTCGACCGTCAGGTTCGGGTGCATGGCGTCGAACTCGGCGGCCATTCCCTCCATCACGGCGCGCGGCGCCGGATTCGACATATCGGAAATGATCCGCAGGGTGCCCTCGAGCTCCGAGTGCGCCTCGGCGAAGGCAGGGCCGGAAAGGCCAGTGGTCATCGTCAGCGCGACGGCTGCCGAAGTGAGTTTCTTGAGCATTGGTGTCCTCCCATAATGCAGCGTCGGATTGTTCCAAATAATGAAACCTTATTCCAACTATTGAAACTATGCGGGATTCGGGTTAGCAAAGTCAACACCCGGACGGCACCGTCCGGACAAGGGAGGACATAACGCGGATGAACCGGCAGACCACGAATGGCGGACATGCGGATGGCACGGTCGGCAAGGCGCTGGACGTGATGGACCTTGTCGCGGCGAGGGGGCGTCCGGTGCGATTCGCGGAACTTCTGGCCGAATCCGACCACCCCAAGGCGACGCTCTACAGGCTGCTGCAAACCCTGACCAATCAGGGCATGCTGACCTATGACGAGGCGCGCCAGACCTATGCGCCGGGGCTGCGGCTGGTGCGTTTGGCCCACGCGGCCTGGCAACAAAGCTCGCTCGCCCCCATTGCCCGGCCCTTTCTGGATGCGCTGTCCGAACAGGTAGGCGAGACGATCCACCTCGCGCAGATGGACCAGGGGCAAGTGCTCTACGTGGACAAGCGCAATGCCCGCAAACCCATCGACATGTTTTCAGAGGCGGGCAAGATCGGCCCGGGCTATTGCACCGGGGTCGGCAAGGCGATGATGGCCTTCCTGCCCGAAGACGACCGCGCCAAGGCGATCAACATGCAGGCCTTTTTCGCCCACACCCCGCGCACCCTGACCGACGCCGAAGCGCTGGAACGGGAACTGGACGCGATCCGCGCCGAGGGCGTGTCCTTCGACCGTGAGGAACACGAGCAGGGCATCATCTGCATCGCCGCGCCGATCCTGTCGGCCACGGGCCGGGTGATGGGCGCATTGTCGATCACCACCTCGACCCAACGCAACACGCTGGACGGGCTTGAAAAGCTCCGCCCGGCCCTGACCGAAACTGCCACGAAAATCGCCGAAGCTGCCGAAAGCTGGCAGTTCCCCGGCTGATCGCATCTGGAGGAGAAACCGATGACCGGTGTTACGCTGACCAAGGCCGTCAAGAGATACGGCGCCACGCAAGTGATCCATGACATCGACCTGGACATCGCCGATGGGGAGTTCTGCGTCTTCGTCGGCCCCTCGGGCTGTGGCAAATCCACCTTGCTGCGCATGATCGCGGGGCTGGAAGAAACCACCGAGGGCCAGATCCACATCGGCCCGCGCGACGTCACGCGGGTCGATCCGGCGGATCGCGGTGTGGCCATGGTGTTCCAGACCTACGCGCTCTACCCGCATATGACGGTCGAGGAAAACATGGGGTTCGGGCTCAAGATGAACGGCCACCCCAAGACCGAGATCAATGAGAAGGTGGCCGAGGCCAGCCGCATCCTGAAGCTGGACGATTACCTCAAACGCAAGCCCAAGGCCCTGTCCGGCGGCCAGCGCCAGCGCGTCGCCATCGGCCGCGCCATCGTCCGCGGCCCCGAGGTGTTCCTTTTCGATGAACCGCTGTCCAATCTCGACGCCGAATTGCGCGTTGACATGCGCGTGGAAATTGCCCGGCTGCACAAGGAAATCGGCGCAACGATGATCTATGTCACCCACGACCAGGTCGAGGCGATGACCCTCGCCGACAAGATCGTGGTGCTGCGCGCGGGCCGGGTCGAACAGGTCGGCAGCCCGATGGACCTGTATGAGGACCCCGACAACAAGTTCGTCGCCGGGTTCATCGGATCGCCCTCGATGAACTTCATCGAAGGCACGGTCGAAGGCGGCAAGCTGCGGGTGCCGTCGCTTGGCAACCGGCTTGTCGATGCCCCCGTAGGCCTGCCCGCCGAGGGCAAACCGGTCTACCTGGGCCTGCGTCCACAGCACCTGACAATCGCGCCGGGTGACAGCGACATCAAGCTGGACATCCGGGAACGGCTTGGCGGCGTATCCTACGACTACCTGATCCCGCCGGGCGGCGAGAGGATCATCGTAGAAAGCCGCGACAACACCGCGATGACCGAGGGCACGAGCGTGGTGATCGACTTCGACACCGCCGACGCCATGTTCTTCGACGGCGAGACCGAGCAGCGGCTGCGCTAGGACAGATTACGCCTGTTGCGTCTCACGGACCGTGCTTTGCAGCAGGCGCATAGCGCGAATGCGCGATTGGACGTAGCGCTCCGCCCGGCGCTTCCCTAACTTCGCGGCAAGGGAGGAAACCACGCACAACCCGGGACGAGGTTTCCAATGGCAGACATCACCGACACCACCTTCGGCGCACCGCGCCTTCGCGACATCCTGCGCGGAGTCGGGCGGGCCTTCTGGACCGCCGCCGAGGCCCATGGCAGCCGCGCTGGGCGCCGCCGCCGGATCGAGGCGCTGCACGAAAAATCCGACGCCGAACTGGCCGAGATGGGCATTTCGCGCGACCGGATCGCGCACTATGTCTTCAAAGACCTCTACTACATCTGAGCCGACTGCAATCCGGACAGGAAAAAGGCCCGCCGGTCGGCAGGCCTTTCCACATTCGGGATGCTGCGGTCAGGCGGGGTTGTCCATCCGCACACAGAACCGGATCTTTCCCTTGACCGGCTCGGGCCAGACAACCCGGAATTCATGGGTGTTGGCCCCGTTCACCGGGTCGATATAGGGCTGGTGAAAGACCGTCTGGCCGGATGAATTGGTTATCGCCTGGACGGGCTCCACGCTTTCGATGGTTCGGGTCCAGCCACCGAAAGGCAGGAAGGTTCCGGTATCCACGATCCAGACGCTGTCCTCGGTCTGCTGGTTGTGGATGTCGCTGTAGGGGTTGCGAACCTGTTGGTTGACCCCATTGAAAACATTGCCCGAGAAAGTGATGTTGCGCATCGTGTTGAAGTCCAGATCGGCATAGGTCGTGTCGATATGCTCGACCCGGTCGATATTTCCGCTATAGGTGCGGAACACGTTCCCGGACACGTTCAGTCCCTGGATCGAATGGTTCTGGCCATAGGGCTTCACCACGATCCAGCTGAACCACGGTGCCACGTCGGAACAGACACAGATGTTGCCCGTCATGGTCAGACCACCGAACGTGTATTCGTTCTGGGCATCGGGATGCGCGTCATGTTCGTTGGTCAACTCCACAAAGCTGTTGTCGATGTAGTTCGCCGTGATGGTCGAAACGCAATTGTGCGAAGTCAGGATGATCCCGGCCTGCCGCACACCCTGAGTTTCATTATCCCCCATGTACCAGTGATTGCCGGTGATCAGGTTGCCGTTTCCTCCCAAGACACCGAAGTGCTTGAACCGGGCCGCCCGGTTGTTCCGGACCGTCGCATCGTTGTGATTGATGTTGAAACACAGCGTCGTGCGGTCGCTCAGCGGCAGGGATTGCTCGTTCGAATTGAAGACGCAGCCAAAGATATCCAACCCGTTACACCCGGTGCCGGGGCTGGTGATGGCCCGGTCCTTGGGCTTGTTGAACTGGCAGTCACGCATCCGCATGGAATGGCCATCGGGGGCGAGCATGACACAGGACGCGATCCCCTTGCAGTGGAAGTCGATGTCTTCCAGCTCCAGCGCCGAGAGCCTGTCGAAGCCGGAAAAATCGAGCAGGTACTTGAACCGGGTGAAGGTGAAGACCTGGGTGCCTTCCGCATCGAAGAGCGACGAGGACAGCGTGACCTCCTGGCCGGGCACGTCCACCGCCTTGACATAGACCTCGCGGCCCACCCCGTTGCCCGTCACCAACGCACCGACCGGGATCGACGCGGCGTTGACCACGTTGGTCAGCGTGCGGGCACTCGCGACAGAGTAGCTCGCCTGTGATGTGACAATCTCGGTATCCCAGGCCGCGCCGGGATCGGGCTGCAGCTGGCCATTGCGGATGACGCGGCGCACCTCGAAAGCAGGCTTGTTGACCACGGCCGCGAAGGCATCGACAGGCTCGGACAGGCTGATCCTCCGCCCGCACAGGTCCAGCGATTCATGGTCCGAAAAATTCAGGAGCGCCTGGAACGCCTTCTTGAAAGCCAGCTCCTCGTCGCCAAAGGCATCCGCATAGGTGGCGAAGTCGAAGTTCTTCTGAAACACAAGCCGGTGATCGGGGGCCATTGTCACCGTGCCCTCGAACCGGATCTGGTTCTGGATAGTGACGTTGTCGCCCAGGAAATAGGTTCCTGCCGACACCAGCACCTCGCGCCCGCCGGCGTCCAGATCGGCCGCTTCGAACGCGTCGCGGTCATCGGTCACACCGTCACCGACCGCACCGTAGTCGCGCACGTCGACCACGCCCATCATGTCGCGCAGAAAGGCCCCTGTCACGTCCTCGATACGGATATCGTCGATCCGCACAAGGCCGCCGCTGGGGCCGGTCAGGTCCAGCCCGATATGCGCCGATCCGGCCTTGGACCAGACCATGTCCACCCCGCCACGCGGACCGGTGCCGATGATCGCGCTGATCTCGACCACCTCTCCGTAAGCGGTCAGCGTGATCTCCGGTCCCTCCTTGGTGACGCCGCCCAGAACAGACCCATCCGGCCAAAGCGGAAACCCCGCGATCCGCACATTGGGCAATGCCCCGGACACCGCCTTGACCCGCGCGGTCACCCGCAGGTAGCAGCCCGGCCGGATCAGCGTGGCCCCCATGTGGCGCAGCTTCTGCACGGAATTGGCCTTGCTGATCTCGATACAGCCGCCGAAATCCTGGTCGGCAGGCACGAAAACGCCAGTGCCCGACCCCGCATAGGTGTCCGAGCCCGGCGTGCCATCCCCGCTTGACCAGACATCAAGACCGTCCGCGAAGGCCGGCGGCATCAGCACCAGCCCATCCGTGATCACCTTGTTCATCATTCCCCTTTCCCGGCAGCGCCGTTCAAAATCCGTGGCATGGGCGAAAGGGGTATGGGGCCGGGGTAAACGCCCGCTTGGGCCACCGTCACGATGGCCGGCGAAGCCGCGCAACAGCGCCGGTCAGACGCCCAACTGCGGCGCGGGCAGCAGCACGACGCCGTCGATCTGCCAGCCGCTTTCCGTCTGCACCATGCGGTAGTCCATCAGGTAAAGGCCACCCGCCGCATCCCGGACTTGCAGCTTCTGCCAAAGCTCTCCGTCGATCTCGCGCAGGTCCAGGAACCGGGTCTCGGCATTGTTCCAGACCATCGGATAGCCCTGCCGGACCATCATGCCGAAATTGCGCGAATTGCCGAAAATCTGCTTGATCAGCGGGCTGGCATGTTCGAAGGCCGCCGCGCTGTCACCGGCCTGGAAGGCCCGCATCTGGCTTTCGATCACCGCCTGGATGTCTTCGTCCTGCGCGGCCAGCGGTGGAGCCAGCAGCAGGAACAGGATCGTCAATAGGTGTCGCATCGGGAAACCTCCGGTTAGTCCGCATCATTCCTGATACGCACGAACCCGGGGTTCGGTTTCACCCGGCCAGATCGCCGCGCAGCGCGCTTTCGATCAGGGCGACGGTTTCGTCGATCCCGTAAAGCGCGATGAAGCCGCCGAAACGCGGGCCCTGGGATGCGCCCAGCAAGACCTCGTAGAGTGTCGAGAACCAAGCCCGCAGCGGCTCGAATCCGTGGGTCTTGCCGATGGCGAAGACGATCGATTGCAGGAATTCGTCATCGTGCCAGTCGACAGTCGGAAGAGGCATGTCCTTGCCTTCCTGCGCATTCTTGCGGGCGATCACGTCCAGCGCTTTGCCCTCGTCCTGGAGACAGGCGATCAACTCTTCCAGCGCCGCGCGTTCCTTGTCATCCGCAAGGCGGAACTGGCGCGTCGGCTTCACGAAATCGTTGAAATAGCGGATCGCGAACCCGGCGGCCTGGTCGAGGTCGGGGTTCTTTTCGGGGCTGGCATCGGGCGCATAGCGCTGGATGAAGCCCCACAGCTTGTCCTTTTCCTCGGCCCCGGACACGGCGGCAAGGTTCAGCAGCATCGAGAACGGCACAACCATGGTGCTTTCGGGCACGTTGTGGCCGTGGATATGAAAGACCGGGTTGTTCAACCGCGCGGCCGTGTCCTGCGTCGCATAGGCGCGCAGTTGCTGGTGGTATTCGTCCACCGCCTTGGGGATCACGTCGAAATGCATCCGCTTGGCCGTTTTCGGCTTGAGATACATGAAATAGGACAGGCTTTCGGTGCTGGCATAGGTCAGCCATTCGTCGATGCTGACGCCATTTCCAGACGACTTGGAAATCTTCTGGCCGTTCTCGTCCAGGAACAGCTCGTAGGTGAAGTGGTTCGGCTTCTTGCCCCCAAGGATCTCGCAGATCCGGTCATAGATCGGGGTGTTGGTGGAATGGTCCTTGCCATACATCTCGAAATCCACGTCCAGCGCCGCCCAGCGCGCGCCGAAATCGGGCTTCCATTGCAGCTTCACATTGCCGCCGGTGACGGGCAGCGTCCATTCGCGGCCCTCTTCATCATCGAAGGTCACGGTGTGGTTCTCGGCATCCACGTGCTTCATCGGCACGTAAAGGACGCGGCCGGTTTCCGGATGGATCGGCAGGAAGATCGAGTAGGTCTGCCGGCGTTCCTCGCGCAGGGATTTCAGCATCACCTTCATGATGTCGTCATAGCGTTCGGCGGCGCGCTTGAGCACGGCATCGAACTGGCCCGACTTATAGAAGTCCGTTGCCGAGTAGAACTCGTACTCGAACCCGAAGGTGTCGAGGAAGCGGCGCAGCATGGCGTTGTTATGGTGGCCGAAGCTTTCGAACTCTTCGAACGGGTCCGGCACGGATGTCAGCGGCAGTTGCAACGCCTCTTGCAGCTTATCGCGATTGGGCACGTTGCCCGGCACCTTGCGCATCCCGTCCAGGTCGTCCGAGAAACAGATCAACCGCGTCGGAATGTCCGAGATCACCTCGAAGGCGCGGCGGATCATCGTGGTGCGCAGAACCTCGCCGAACGTGCCGATATGCGGCAGGCCGGACGGCCCGTAGCCGGTTTCGAACAACACCTCTTTCTTGCCCGAGGCCTCAACCCGTTTGAGCAGCGCCCGAGCCTCTTCGAAGGGCCAGGCTTTCGAACTCATCGCGGCGTCGCGCAGATCGGACATTTCAGGGTTTCCTCGGGGTTGGACCGGCCCCCATGGCCGGCTGGCCTGCCTCCTATTGCAGTGCAGCGAAAGGGTCAATAAATGTAACCCGTTCCAGATCGGAGTTTTCCAATGAACGCCACCGCCGCCCTGACCGCTCAAGACGCCCTTGTCGCCATCATGGTGGCCGTTTCCGCCAGTGACGAGGACATTCGCACCGCCGAACTGGTCAAGATCACCAGCACGGTCAATCACCTGCCGGTCTTCGGCGACTACGACGCCGACCAGATCGGCAAGGTCTCGGGCGTGGTCTTCGAGCTCTTCACCCAGGAGGACGGGCTTGACGCCCTGTTCGGCCTGGTGCGTGACGCGCTGCCCGAGCGCCTGTACGAAACCGCCTATGCCCTTGCCTGCGACGTGGCGGCGGCGGATGGGGACATCGCCCAATCCGAACTGCGCCTATTGGAAGAAATGCGCTACGAGCTGAACATCGACCGTCTGCATGCCGCCGCGATCGAGCGTGGCGCGCGGGCGCGTCACCTGACCCTCTAGCCCCTACGCGTCAGACCCCAGCGCTGCAGGATCTCCTGCTGAAGGCGCCGGGACCGTCGGTTCCAGGCGATACTGCCCTCGGGCACCTCATCATTCACGCGCTTCGCCGCTTCCCGCCTGTCCAGGTTCGCGGTGAAGATCGCAAAGGCATAGTCGCGTCCGTCCGGCGCGGTTGCAATTCCGGCAAGCGTGCTCACAAAATTGAGCGTGCCTGTCTTCGCCGCGACGGCGACCGGATATTCCTCGATCCGCTGCCGTTCCGAATCCAGCATCGGGATCTGTTTCAACAACGGGCGCAGGTCGCTCTCGGCGCCTTCTGCCGCCAGCACCTTAACCATGTCGGCAGCGCTGATGCGGCTGGCATCCGACAGCCCGGAATGGTCCGCGAAGCGCGCACCGATTCCGTAGGTCTGTCGCAACCAAGTGGACATGCCCGCCGCCGAGGTATGCAGCCCCACCGGGCGGCCCAGCCGTGCCCGTGTCGCGGCCAGCCCGCAGACCTCGGCCGTCAGGTTGGTGGAATAGCGCATCATGTCGCCCAGGATCGCGCGCAAGGTGGCGCTGTCATGGCGCAAAAGCTCCGTTCCGCTGTCGGGTAGCGTGTCGATCTCGACGGGCTCGGGCAGGCGCAGACCCTGCCCGCCCGCCAGCGTCCGGAACACGTCTCCCGCGTAAAGCGCCGGGCGCCGCACCGGCAGCCAACGCGCACCGCCATCGCCCAGCGCCGACCGCGCCACTGTCCATTCGTCGGGTCCTTCATAGGCATAGACCGGTAGCGACCGGCTGGACAGCCGCACCCGCGACATGGCGACATCAGGGCGATACCGTTCCGTCCGGGCATCCATGGTGATCTCGTAGTCGCCCCCCGCGCGAGCCCACTGGAAATGCACGCGGTTGAAATTCAGGTTCAGCCCGCTGACCGCCGGGTTGTAGCCCAGGTGATCCAGCTGGCCCGGCTCGATCTCCTCGATATGAGGCAGGGCCCCGCCCCAGCACAGAAGGCGCCCGGAAATGCCGGTGATGCCCTGCGCAGCCAATGCCTCGGTCATTTCCGCGAGGTGATCGGTGTTCAGCGTCGGATCACCGCCACCCGCAAGGATCAGGTCGCCCTGCACCAAACCCGCCTCGATCGGCCCTGTGGCCAGAACTCTTGTTGAAAAGCGATACGCCCCGCCAAGTTGCCGCAGGGCGTAGAGCGATGTGAGCGCCTTGGTCACGCTGGCCGGCGGCAGGTCTGTTCCGGCTGCATTGGACAGGAGCGTCTCGCCGGTTTCGAGATCGCGCATCTCGACCCCGACGACACCGCCCAGCTGTGCCCGCGCGATCAAGGTGTCGAGATCCGGGCGGAGCCGGGGCATCTCGCCCGTGGCAACCGGCCCGGGCCGCAGCCTTGGTCGCAGGGAGGTGGCGACAGGGCCAGCCCAGGCCGCCCCGCCCGCTGTCGCGACCAGCCCGCCCAGCAAGCCCCGCCGTGTCATCCTTGCCATCATGCGGTCAAACTAGGCCGCGGCCGGCCCGGTGGGCAACCGCCTATCGCTGCCAGGCACCGTCTGCCCGCATCTGGGTGGAAGAAACATCGTTCATCGGCATGTTGATGAAACACCAGGCCGGCGGGTCCGCACGCCCAAGAAGGGCCGAGTCCCGGCCGGGCAATTGCTGCGCCCTGTAGATCCGCGCGGTCCGTGACATGCGCGCCGAGATACGGTCGCCGGGCCGGGCAATCACCCCGACTGGGACCCGTTGCATGATGTCCTCCCAGTCGCCCCAGCGATGGAACTGCGCCAGGTTGTCCGCTCCCATCAGCCAGACGAAACGGACACCGGGATAAAGCGCCTGCAGCCGCGCCAAGGTGCGAGCCGTGTAGCGCGTGCCGATCCGCGCCTCAATATCCGTGATCTCGACACGCGGATGTTGCATGATGGCGCAGGCCCGTTCCATGCGCGTCGCCAAGGGTGCCGGCCCGTCGACCTTGAGCGGATTGCCGGGCGAGACCAGCCACCAGACCCGATCCAGCCCGAACCGCCGCAGCGCCGCACGCGTCAGGTCCACATGGCCCGAATGGGCCGGGTCAAACGACCCGCCCAGCAGTCCGACCACCTGTCCGGCCCGGGCATATGGCAAAGATGCGCGCATCATGGGGCGGGCCTTACGCCGCCCTGCTCACCTTGGCAACCGACAGGTCCTTAACCTGACCCAAACCCCGACGGAGCTAGGGTCGTTCGAATCGAGTCGAACGACGGTGCTGCCCCCTGTGTCTTTCCTGATAACAGCAGTTCTTGCCATGCTGGGCGCCACCTTCTTGTTGGGGTCGTTGCTGCTGCGCAGCCGGGCCGAGAACAAGGCACTTTCGGTCACCCTGCGCGGCACGCGCCGCGATCTGATCCGCCAACTGCGCGAGGCCGAGCATTTTCGCATGGCCTGCGAACATGCCAGCGACGGCATCGTTATCCAGACCCTCGACGGGATCGTGGTCTGGCCCAACCCGGCCTATTGCCGGATCATGGGGCGCGGCCCCGAGGAAATGATCGGGCGCAATCCGCTCAGCTATGCCCTGCCAAAGGAAAAGACCCCCTCGAAAAAGGAAATCAAGGCGTTCCGATACGATCCTGACGACCCGACCTTCGATTCGCTGCAACTGTTCGAAAACCGGCGCAAGAACGGAGAGCTGTTCTGGAACCAAATCTCGATCTCGTTCCGCAAATCCACCGCCGGGGAACAGCATGCCATCCTGATCTGCCGAGACGTGACCCAGCAGATCCAGCAAGAAGAGCGCCTGCGCGAGGCCCGCAACAAGCTGGCCCACGAAGCCACCCATGACAGCCTGACGGGACTTTCCAACCGCGCGGCCTTTCTCGACTACACGGCCGGGGCGCTCGAAGCGGCGGCCGGCGCCAGCAATTGGATCGGGCTGCTGCATGTGGACCTGGATCATTTCAAAGCCATCAACGACACCCACGGTCATTCCGCGGGCGATGCCGCGTTGATCCATGTTGCCGGGGCGCTGCGCGCCGAGGTCATGGCCGGCTCTCTGGTGGCCAGGGTCGGCGGTGACGAGTTCGTGGTCGTTCTGCCGGAGATTCGCCGGGTCGAGGACCTGCGCGATGTCGCCGACCGCGTCGCCCGCCGGGTTGCGGACCCATTCTACTGGAATGATCGCCTGATTTCAGTTAGTTGCAGCATCGGCGCCGCGCTGTCCACCGAAGGCGAGACAGACCCCAATGCCCTTCTTCTGCAAGCGGACTTTGCGCTCTACGAGGCCAAGACATTGGGGCGCGGCCGGGCCGAGATCTATGATGAGGCGCTGCACAGCCGCCATGTGCAGCAATCCGAACGCGCCAGCGAACTGGCCGATGCAGTCGATACCGGCACACTGGACCACGTGTTTCAGCCGATCTTCGACCTTGACGGCCAGAAGGTTATTGGCCTCGAAACGCTGGTGCGCTGGGCCCACCCCGAGGCCGGGTTGATCGGCCCGGATGATTTCCTGCCGATCGCCGATGAACTGGGCCTGATGGGCGCTTTGGACCTTGGTTCGATGAGCAAGGCGCTGGAACAGAAACACATGCTGGACCGAACGGGACACAGCGAGTTGTCGATCTCGTTCAATGCCTCCAGCAGTCTCCTGGCGCATCCGGAATTCGTCAATCGGCTGGTCTGGGGGGTCGAGGCCGGCGGCCTTGCGCGAGAGCAGGTCGCCATCGAGGTGCTGGAGACCACGGCCTTCGGCAAGGTGACCGAGAAGTCATCCCATGCCGCAACGATCCGCGACCTTCGCGATGCCGGCTTCAAGGTCTACCTGGACGATTTCGGCGTCGGCTATGCGGGCCTGGCCCACCTTGCGGAACTGGCCGTATCGGGGGTCAAGATCGACCGCAGCCTGATCCAGAACGTGCGCGGCGACGACACCGCCACCAAGATCGTGCGCAAGATCATCGAATTGTGCAACGACCTCGGCCTCAATGTGGTGGCCGAAGGGGTCGAGGACCGGCAGACCGCCGATGTCTTGCTGAACATGGGCTGCACCGCCGTGCAGGGCTACTGGATTTCGCGCCCCCTGAGCGCCGAGGACCTGCCCGGCTGGCTGGCCGCGCAGAAGATCGGCCCGGCCCTGCGCATGATCTCGGGCTAGACCCTCCGATCGGCAGTTGAAGCGCCCCGGCTTAGCCGGTATCGAGTTGCGGATATCCGCAGATCTGACCGGGGGTGCGTCATGGCTTCTTACCAATATGTCTACCACATGGATGGCGTCTCCAAGACCTATCCCGGTGGCAAGAAATGTTTCGAGAATATCCGCCTGTCCTTCCTGCCCGGCGTCAAGATCGGCGTCGTGGGCGTCAACGGCGCGGGTAAATCCACCCTGCTGCGCATCATGGCCGGGATCGACACCGATTTCTCGGGCGAGGCCTGGGCGGCCGAGGGCGCGCGTGTCGGCTACCTGCCGCAGGAGCCGCAGCTGGACACATCCAAGACCGTCCGCGAAAACGTCATGGAAGGCGTCGCCGAAAAGAAGGCCAAGCTGGACCGCTTCAACGAACTTGCCATGAACTATTCGGACGAAACCGCCGATGAGATGGCCCAGCTTCAAGACGAGATCGACACCCAGAATCTGTGGGATCTGGACGCCCAGATCGACGTCGCGATGGAGGCCCTGCGCTGCCCGCCCGACGATGCCATGCCAGAAACCCTCTCGGGCGGCGAAGCGCGCCGCGTCGCGCTCTGCAAGCTGCTGCTGGAAGCGCCCGACATGCTGCTGCTGGACGAACCGACCAACCACCTCGACGCGGAAACCATCGCCTGGCTGCAACAGCACCTGATCGATTACAAGGGCACCATCCTTGTCGTCACCCACGACCGCTATTTTCTCGATGACATCACCGGCTGGATCCTCGAACTCGACCGCGGGTCGGGCATCCCTTACGAAGGCAATTATTCCAGCTGGCTGGAGCAGAAGGCCAAGCGGCTGGAACAGGAAGCCCGCGAGGACAAGTCCAAGCAGAAGACGCTGGAACGCGAACTGGAATGGATGCGCCAGGGCCAGAAGGCCCGGCAGGCCAAGTCCAAGGCGCGTATCCAGGCCTACGAGGAACTGGCCAACCAGTCCGAACGCGAAAAGCTGTCCCGCGCCCAGATCATCATCCCCAACGGCCCGCGCCTTGGCGGCAAGGTGATCGAGGTCGAGGGCCTGAAAAAGGCCATGGGCGACAAGCTGTTGATCGAGGATCTGTCCTTTTCCCTGCCGCCGGGCGGCATCGTCGGCGTGATCGGCCCCAACGGTGCGGGTAAATCCACCCTGTTCAAGATGCTGACCGGGCAGGAACAGCCCGACGAGGGAACCGTGGAATATGGCGACACGGTGGAACTGTCCTATGTCGACCAGTCCCGCGACGCGCTCGACCCGAATGCGACCGTCTGGGAGGAAATCTCCGACGGCGGCGAGATCATCCAGCTGGGCGACGCCCAGATGAACTCCCGCGCATACTGCTCCGCCTTCAACTTCAAGGGGGGCGACCAGCAGAAGAAGGTCGGGCAGCTGTCAGGCGGCGAACGCAACCGCGTCCACATGGCCAAGCTGCTGAAATCCGGCGGCAACGTTCTTCTGCTCGACGAACCGACCAACGACCTGGACGTCGAAACCCTGCGGGCACTGGAAGACGCCCTGACCCAGTTCGCAGGCTGCGCCGTCGTCATCTCGCACGACCGCTTCTTCCTCGACCGGATCTGTACCCACATCCTCGCCTTCGAGGGCGAGGCCCATGTGGAATGGTTCCAGGGCAATTTCGAAGATTACGAGGAAGACAAGAAACGGCGTTTGGGGGCAGACGCGCTTGAGCCGAAGCGGCTGAAGCACAAGAAGTTCAGCCGATAGAAGCGCCGGCTCTTTATGGCAACATAGGTCGGCAATTGACGCCCCCCTGCGCAGGATCTCCATCGGACTCGTCGCGCCCGACCCGGGGTGGGGGCGTGTAACGCGCCCGCCCAAGGGGCGGGTCGGGCGCGTCATCAATGGCAGATGCCATTGATGATCTGGCCCCAAGAAACGCGGATCGCATGCTTCGCGCAAATGCTGCGAGGTTCAATTGACTTGCCACGAACAACCGGGTGTCACGGCTGCCCCATTGTTTTTCCTTGCTATCCGCCCGCCGAACCCCCATATGGGCCATGCAGACGTTATTCTACCTCGACCCTGACTTCCTTTACCGGCACTCAGTTCTTCGACCCAGACTGACCAAGCCGGGCTGTCGCACCAACGCGGGCAGCATATATCAAAAGGAAGACTTCACATGGCCAATGGCACCGTGAAATGGTTCAACACCACCAAAGGCTTCGGCTTTATCGCACCTGAAACCGGCGGCAAGGACGTTTTCGTCCACATCTCCGCAGTCGAACGCGCTGGCCTGACCGGCCTGGCCGATGACCAGAAGGTCACCTTCGACGTGGAAGCCGGCCGTGACGGCCGCGAAAGCGCGACGAACATCGCCCTGGCCTAAGCCGGACGCGACAGGATTCGAAAAGGGGCGGCCTTGGCTGCCCCTTTTTCATGTCTAGCCCTGCGCCCAGCCGATGATGGCCGGGGCCTGCATCGCCCCCGACTGGCGCTTGATCTCGCGGCCCTTGCGGAACTGTATCATCGTCGGAATGCCACGGATGCCGTATTTCATGCCGGCGGTCTGGTGGTCCTCTGTGTTCAGCTTGACCAGCCGTGCCTTGCCCGACAACTCTCCGGCGGCTTTGGAAAACTCCGGCGCCATCATCCGGCACGGCCCGCACCACGGCGCCCAGAAATCCACGACCAGCGGAACGCTATCTTTCTTGGCGGCCTTTTCCAGTGTTTTCAGGTCGATCTCGACCGCCTTGGCCGGCATCAGTTTCGCGCCGCAAGTCCCGCATTTGGGGCCCGACGCCAGCCGGTCGCCCGGCACCTTGTTCAATTGCCCGCATTCCAGACAAGTCAGGGTTTCATCCGCCATGATGGCCTCCACAAAAATATGTCATTTCTTTTATATGTATTCCCGGACAGGTCTTCAAGCCATCGGCAAGCACCGGCCCGCGACGCCCTGTCATGGAAGTTTTTCTTGCGTGACCACGCGAAGGCGCGCAGAATCGAGTCCGCGACGTTACCACGATCTACCACTGTCTCCTCTATCGGCGCAGTCTCTCGATCCTCTGCACTGACGAGCCGGTCCGCTGCATCCCGCGAGCGGAGCAAATTGAAGGAAACAGTGACATGGCCACTGGCACAGTCAAATGGTTCAACACCACCAAGGGGTATGGGTTCATCGCCCCCGAAGATGGCGGCAAGGACGTGTTCGTCCATATTTCCGCCGTCGAGCGGTCCGGTCTGACCGGCCTCGCCGATGATCAGAAAGTGACCTACGAATTGCAGGAAGGCCGCGACGGCCGGCAATCCGCGGTCGATCTCGCGTTGGCCTGACCCGCACCAGATTCCTGACACTCAAGCGCCCGGGCCAGCCGCCCGGGCGTTTTTCGTCACCGGGTCACTCAACCCGCGCGATCAGATCCAACACCGCCGGGCCCATCTCATCGACGATCCGCGCCACGCCCTCGGCATTGGGGTGGATGCCGTCGGGCTGCATGAACTGCGCCCGCGCGCTGGACAGGTCATCGGACAGGATGCCCTGGAAGAAGCTGGGGAACAGCTGGCTGTCATAAGCCTCGGCGAGTTCGGGATAGATCGCGTCGAAGGCCGCCTTGTAGTCGGGGCCGTAATTGCCCGGCGCCTGCATCCCGACCAGCAGCACGGGCACCCCGGCCGCGTCGGCCGCCTGCAGGATGCCATCGAGATTGGACCGCGCCACCTCGGGGGCAATCCCGCGCAACAGGTCGTTGCCACCCAGCGCCACGATCATCGCGTCCACATCGGGTGTCAGCGTCCAGCCCACACGCGACAGGCCCCCGGCGGTGGTATCGCCCGAGACGCCCGCATTGATCATCTCGACATCGGCGCCCTTTTCCCGCAGCCAGGTTTCCATCTGTGGCACGAAGCCGTCCTGCTCGATCAGCCCGTAGCCTTGGGTCAGGCTGTCGCCCAGCGCCGCGATCGTGACCTGCTCGGCCTGGGCCATGGCGGGGATCAGAACGATTGCAGCAATCACGTTGCGCGTTGTTGCGAATGCCCCATATGTAATGAAACGCAAAACCCCGAAGGCCCGCGCCATGACTGATCCCGTCCTGTCCCTGTCCGATGTATCGCTGTCCCTCATGGGCAATGCCGGGCCGGTGGACATCCTGCATGACATCACGCTGGATGTGGCGGGCGGGGAAACCTTGGGGCTCGTGGGGCCAAGCGGGTCGGGCAAATCGTCACTCCTCATGCTGATGGGCGGGCTGGAAACCGCGACCTCGGGGCGCATCACCGCGCTGGGCACAGACATCACCCGTCTGGGCGAGGATGCGCTGGCGCGGTTCCGCAGGGACAATATGGGGGTGGTGTTCCAATCCTTCCACCTCATACCGACGATGACGGCGTTGGAAAATGTTGCCACACCGCTGGAACTGGCCGGGCACCGCGACGCTTTCGACCGGGCCGCGGCTGAACTGGAGGCGGTAGGCCTGGCTCACCGGTCCGGGCATTATCCAAGCCAGATGTCGGGGGGCGAGCAGCAACGGGTGGCCCTGGCCCGCGCCGCCGCGCCCCGGCCCAGGATCCTGCTCGCCGATGAACCGACGGGCAACCTCGATGAAGCCAACGGCGCGGCGATCATCGACATGCTGTTCGGCTTGCGGGACCGCCACGGGGCAACGCTCATCCTCGTGACCCATGCGACCGAGCTAGCGCGCCGGTGTGACCGGGTTGTGCGGCTACGTGATGGCCGGATCGAACCGGCCAGGGCGGCCGCCGAATGAACGCAACGCTGGCCTACAGACTGGCTCGGCGCGAGTTGCGCGGCGGCTTGCGGGGTTTTCGTATCTTCCTGGCCTGCCTCGCGCTGGGCGTCTTGGCGATCGCCGCCGTGGGCACCATTCGCGCCTCGATCCAGGCCGGGCTGGCCGAAGAGGGCGCGGCCCTTCTGGGCGGCGATGCCGTGGTGCGTTTCACCTATCGCTTCGCCACCCCTGAAGAGTTGGAGTGGATGGATTCCGTCGCGCTGGCGGTGTCCGAAACCACCGATTTCCGCTCCATGGTCGTGGTCGAAGGCGACCCCCCAGAACGCGGCCTGACGCAGGTTCAGGCGGTCGATGACCTCTATCCCCTGATCGGCGCGGTCGAGTTGGACCCGCCCCTGCCGTTGGAGCAGGCCTTTGCCGGCACCGATCAGGCCCCCGGCGCAGTGCTGGAAAAGGTGCTGGCAGACAGGTTGGGTCTGGCGCCGGGCGACACCTTCCGTCTTGGCACCCAGGAGTTCGTGCTGTCGGCGATACTCGAATCCTATCCGGATAATTCCGGCGGTGGGTTCGGCCTTGGCCCACGCACACTGGTGCGGCTGGCTGACCTTGCCGGCAGCGGCCTGCTGGGCGAGGGCACGCTGATGGAAAGCAATTACCGGCTGGATCTGCCCGAGGGTGCGGACCTTGCTGCGCTGGAAGCCGAGGCCGAGACAAAGTTTCAGGACAGTGGTTTGCGCTGGCAGGATGCCCGCGACGGCGCGCCGGGGATCAGCCAGTTCGTCGACCGGATCGGCGCTTTCCTTGTTCTGGTGGGTCTGTCCGGGCTGGCCGTGGGCGGTGTCGGCGTATCGGCCGCGGTGCGCGCCTATCTGGCCGGCAAGACCGAGGTCATCGCCACCCTCAAGACCCTGGGCGCGACCAGCGGCACGATCTTCCTGACCTACTTCTACCAGATCGGTTTCCTGACCCTGATCGGTGTCGGCATCGGCGTGGTGCTGGGCGCGTTGGTGCCGCTGGCCCTGTCGCCCCTCATCGTGGAGCGCCTGCCGATCCCAGCCGATTTCCGGCTTTACCCCGCGCCATTGGCCGAGGCCGCGCTCTACGGCATCCTTACCGCCGGGATCTTTACGCTTTGGCCGCTGGCCCGCACCGAACAGATCCGCGCCGCCACCCTGTTCCGCGACATCGGCGGAGGCGGGGGACGGTTGCCCGCCCTGCGCTACCTGCTGGCCATCGCCGGCCTGCTGGCGGCGTTGGTCGGGGCGGCGATCTGGTTCTCGGGCACCGCGTTCCTGACACTCTGGACCACGGGCGGGATTGCGATGGCGCTGGGGATGCTGGTTCTGGCGGCGCTGCTCGTGGGATGGCTGGCGCGCCGGTTCCGCCGCGCCGCACGGGGCCGCCCGACGTTCCGTTTCGCCCTTGGCGCCATCGGCGCGCAGGGGGGCGAGACCACATCCGTGGTGCTGTCGCTTGGCCTTGGCCTGTCGGTGCTGGCCGCGGTGGGCCAGATCGACGGCAACCTGCGACTGGCCATTTCCGACGAATTGCCCGAGGTCGCCCCGTCTTACTTCTTCGTCGATATCCAGCCCGGCCAGATCGACGGGTTCCGTGCCCGCCTCGACGGGGATCCGGCGGTGAAAGACTATGAGGCCGCCCCGATGCTGCGTGGCATCATCACCCGCATCAACGGCCAGCCCGCGCGCGACGTCACCGACCATTGGGTCATCCAGGGCGATCGTGGTCTGACCTATTCCACCGAACCGCGCCCGGGCACCGTCATCACCGATGGCGAATGGTGGGCGGCCGATTACAGCGGCCCGCCCCAGGTCAGTTTCAGCCGCGACGAGGCCGAGGAGATGGGCCTGTCGTTGGGCGATACACTGACCGTCAACGTGCTGGGCCGCGACATTACCGCCGAGATCACCAGCTTCCGGCAGGTGGATTTCGATGATGCCGGCATGGGCTTCGTGATGTCCATGAACCCCGCTGCCCTGCAAGGCGCACCCCATAGCTGGATCAGCACCGTCTATGCCGAACCACAGGCCGAGGCGGCGATCCTGCGCGATCTGGCCCAGGTCTATCCGAACATCACCGCCATCCGCATCCGCGACGCGATCGACCAGGTGCTGGTCGTGTTGGGCGGCATCGCGGCGGCCACGAGATACGGGGCGCTGGCGACACTCGTGACGGGGTTCCTCGTTCTGATCGGGGCGGCGGCGGCGGGCGAACGGGCCCGGACCTATGAAGCGGCGGTGCTCAAGACGTTGGGCGCACCGCGGGCGCGTATTCTGCGCAGCTTCGCCCTGCGGGCAGCCCTGTTGGGTCTGGCGGCGGCCTTGGTGGCCCTTGGTGCGGGCATGACCGGCGGCTGGGCTGTTTCCACCTTCATCATGGAAACGGGGTTCACACCCATCTGGTCCAACGCGCTGGCCATCGTGCTGGGCGGGGTGCTGACGACCCTTCTGGCCGGGCTGGCCTTCGCGCTGCGCCCCCTTTCGGCAAAACCGGCCCGCGTGCTAAGGGCGCGGGAATGACGACGGACGCCCCGCATCCCGCCTTCTTCGGCTATGGCTCGCTGGTGAATCTTGCGACCCATGACTACGAGGACCCGTTCACGGCCCGCCTGCGCGGGTGGCGCCGGGTGTGGAAGCATTCCTCGCGCCGGCCTGTTGCGTTTCTTTCTGTCGAGCGGGCCGAAGGCGCCGAGATCCTCGGAGTCCTCGCCCACGTGCCCGGCGGCGACTGGGCCGCGCTGGACCAGCGTGAACAGGCCTATCTGCGCCGCGATGTGACCGATCATGTGACCCATGACCGTCCACGCAGGCAAACCGCCGTCTACGAAGCGGCACGCGGCTATATCGCGCCACCCTCGACAGAACATCCGATCCTGCTGAGCTATCTTGACGTCGTTGTGCAGGGCTATCTGAACCTGCACGGGGCCGATGGGGTGGCGCATTTCTTTGCCACCACAGCCGGGTTCGACGGGCCGATCCTCGATGACCGAAAAGCTCCGATCTATCCGCGCCATCAAACCCTGTCACAGGCCGAGCGGCGCATGGTGGATACCACGCTGGAGGATATCGGCGCGCGGATCATCCGCACGCAGGACAGCTAGACCTTCGGCTTCACCTGCATCAGGCGCATCACGTCGGCCATTTCCGGCCCGCGATCCATGCCCGTGACGGCCCGGCGCAGCGGCATGAACAGCCCCTTGCCCTTGCGACCCGTGGCCTCTTTCACCGCAGAGGTCCATTCGCCCCAAGTGTCGGCGGTATAGGGCGGCTCACCCAGCAGGCCCAACGCGGTATCGACGAATTCGGCATCCTCCTCCGCGACCTTCGGATTGCCGCCCTCGTAGAACAGCTGCCACCACTCGGCCATATCGTCGAGCGTGTTGATGTTTTCGCGCACGACATCCCAGAACACCTCGGCCAGTTCCTCCGGCACACCCAGTTCGCGCACGCGGGTCTCGACCTCGGCAAAGGGCCGCGCGGCCAGCCAGCGATGGGTCAGCGGCTCCAGGTCGTCACTGTCGAACTTGGTGGGCGCGCTGCCGAATTTCGTCAGGTCAAAGCCCGCGACCACCTCGTCGATGGTTTCGCGCAATTCCACCGGGTCGGACGATCCCAGCCGCGCCATCAGCGAATTCACCGCCATGCCGGCGATCCCCCGCGCCCGCAGGTCACGCAGCGCCAGCGTGCCGAGGCGCTTCGACAGCGCCTCGCCCTGTGGGCCGGTCAGCAGCGAATGATGCGCAAAATTCGGCACCGTGCCGCCCAGCGCCTGGATCATCTGGATCTGGGTGGCGGTATTGGTCACGTGGTCCGATCCGCGCACCACGTCGGTGATGCCCATTTCCGTGTCATCGACAACCGACGCAAGGGTATAGAGCACCTGCCCGTCCCCCCGGATCAGAACCGGGTCGCTGACGCTGGCCGCATCAATCGAGATGTCGCCGAGAATGCCGTCGGTCCACTCGATCCGTTCGTGATCGAGCTTGAAGCGCCAATGCCCCGTGCGCCCCTCGTCGCGATAGGCCTGCTTCTGGTCTTCGGTGAGGTCAAGCGCGGACCGGTCATAGACCGGCGGGCGGCCCATGTTCAGCTGTTTCTTGCGCTTGAGGTCCAACTCCGTCGGGGTTTCGAAACATTCGTAAAGGCGCCCCATCTCGATCAGCGTCGCCTTGGCGGCAGCGTAGCGGTCCAGCCGCTCGGACTGACGTTCCACCCTGTCCCATGTCAGGCCCAGCCATGTCAGGTCTTCCTTGATGGCCTCGACATACTCCTCTTTCGACCGCTCGGGGTCGGTATCGTCGATGCGCAGGATGAATTCGCCCCCGGCCTGGCGTGCGATGCAATAGTTGAACAGCGCGGCGCGCAGGTTGCCGATATGCAGGTAGCCGGTCGGTGACGGGGCGAAACGGGTGATGGTCATGGGGCTCTCCTATTCCGGCGCAGGCTCTTTCACAGCCGCGCGGAATTGTCCATATCGGGGGTCATGGAAACGCCCAGCCTGGACCAGATCGAACAGATCGCCCGCGACACGGTCGCGGCGCTGCCGGCCCCCTTTGCCGGGCTGGCGCAGGAGGTCGCGATCCAGGCTGTGGACTGGCTGCCCGATCACCTCCTCGACCCCGGCGACGACCCGCAGGCCCAGCGCGAAGAGATCACCGGCATGTATGACGGTATCCCGCTGACCGAGAAATCCAGCTACGACCAACCCTACGGCCCGGATATCGTCTGGCTGTTCCGCCAGCCGATCCTGATGGAGCTGGAGGACCGCGATGTCACGCTGGAAACTCTGGTCGCCCATGTGACGATCCACGAATTCGCGCATCACTTCGGCTGGTCCGACGCCGATATTGCCACCATCGACCGCTGGTGAGAGTGAGCGCCACGGCTGCGCCCGACCCGGCTGCAGCCGAGCGCCCCTGTGCAACCATGCAGATCACATCTGCGGCATTGGCCAAGTCAGGGCCCGCATATCGCGCTAGGCTTTCCGTCACGACCCAACAGGGAGATCAATATGAAACTGACACGACGCCAAGCCATGGCAGGCACCGCGGCCCTGCCCTTCGCCACTACGCTCGCCAACACGGCCAGTGCCCAGGCCCCGACCACCAGTCTGCCCCGGTTCCGCGATTTCACCTTGGGCGATTTCAAGGTCACGACCCTTCTGGCCGGATCGCGCCCGGTCGAGGGCCCGCAGGGCATCTTCGGGATGAATGTCTCGGAAGAGGAATTCGCCGAGGCAAGTGCGGCGAATTTCATCCCCACCGACATGGCACAGTTCTTCTTTACGCCGACGGTGGTGAACACCGGCAGCGAGGTGATCCTGTTCGACACGGGCCTGTCCCCCGCCGGCACCACCGACGCGCTGTCCGCCGCGGGCTATGCGCCCGGCGACATCACCCATGTCGTGCTGACCCATATGCATGGGGACCATATCGGCGGGCTGTCCGATGACAGCGGCACCGAGACATTCTCCAATGCCGCTTATGTGACGGGCCAGATCGAATACGATACCTGGGCCACGATGGAGAATGATGGCTTCGAGGCCAAAGTGCGCCTGCTGGCTGACAAGATGTCCTTCCTCGGCGATGGCGACAGCGTGCGGTCGGGCATCACAGCCATGGCCGCCTTCGGGCATACGCCGGGCCACATGGCCTATATGCTGGAATCGAACGGCGAACAACTGATGCTGATGGCGGACACGGCAAACCACTACGTCTGGTCGCTGGCCTATCCCGACTGGGAAGTGCGCTTTGATGCCGACAAGGCCGCCGCCGCCGAAACCCGGCGCCGCGTGCTCGGCATGGCCGCAACCGATCGCATTCCGCTGATCGGTTATCACATGCCCTTCCCCGGTCTGGGTTTCGTGGAAACCCGTGGCGACGGGTTCCACTACGTGCCGCACAGCTACCAGCTGATGTAACGGACCTGCGGATATTGTTTTCTGCCACGGCGGCCCTCCCTGCGAGGGCCGCCGCTTGGCATGGGGGCGCCAAAGGGGCTATGTTAGCGCCAACAGGAGTCGCCCATGCACGAGATACTCACCGTTACGCTGAACCCGGCCTTTGATCTGGCCACATCAGTCGCCAAGATCGTCCCCGATGCCAAGCTGCGCTGCGCCCCGCCGGAACAGGACCCCGGTGGCGGCGGATTGAACGTGTCGCGGGCGATCCACCAGCTGGGCGGCACCTCCAAGGCCTTTGTTGCCCTCGGCGGCGATACCGGCAGCGCGCTGGAACACCTGCTGCGTCGGACCGGACTGCAGATCATCGTTCACGAAGCCCCGGGGGAGACCCGGCAAAGCCTTGCCGTCACAGACCTGAGCACCAATGAACAATTCCGCTTCATGTTGCCCGGCCCGGACTGGTCGCGCGAAGATATCCTGCGGGCCCGCGCCGCGATCTGCGAATGCGCGCAGCAGGATGGTTTCATCGTTCTATCGGGCAGCGGCCCGCATGGTGCGGCCCCCGACCTCTATGCCCGCATCTGCGAGGATGTCAGTGACTCCGGGGCCGAGGTGATCCTCGACACGTCAGGCCCCGCGCTTGCCCATCTGGCCGCAGGGCAGGACAACCCGCCCTACCTGCTGCGCATGGACAGCCACGAGGCCGAAACCCTTGCCCGGCGCCCTCTGAATAACCGCGGCGACAGCGCCGCCTTTGCCGAACGCCTCGTCAAACAAGGGGCCGCGCGAATGGTCATTGTGGCCCGGGGCGCCGATGGGTCCGTTCTGGCCGATGGCACCCGCAAGCTGCGGGTCAACGCGGCGGATGTGACCGTTCGCAGCCGCGTCGGAGCAGGCGACAGTTTCGTCGCCGGATTCGTGATGGCCCTGGCGCAGGATCACCCGATCGAAGAGGCTTTCCGTCGCGGCTCTGCCGCGGCCTCGGCCGCCTGCATGACCGAAGGCACGCAACTGTGCCTGCCGCAGGATTTCGAGGCGCTTCTTGAAAAGACAGAGGTGGAAACGCTCTAGGTCGCACGCACCGGCCATCGCGCGGCCAGATCATCGAGGCCCTTGCGAATGATCTCTTCGACCACGGCCAGGTCCACGTCAGCCAGCTTGTTGATGTAAAGACAGGATTTGCCGATCTTGTGCTTGCCCAGCCGCTCCAGCATCGCGCCCATATCGGCATAGCCGGGCATGATGTAGAGCGACAGGTTCGCCTTGCGCGGGCTGAACCCGGTCGCCAGGAAGTCGCCCTCGCGCCCGCTGTCATATCTGTAGTGGTATTCGCCGTAGCCGATGATCGTCGGACCCCACATGCGGGGCTGCCAGCCCGTCACGCGGCGAAAGAGGTCATCCAGCGCCAACGCATCAGCACGCCGAGTCGGATGATCCACGCTGTCAAGAAAGGCCTGAACGCCTTGCTCTGTCGGTTTTGTCTTGTTCGGCTTCATGGCTGCCCCCGAATCTCGTTAAAGGGGCAGCCTAGCATGGTTCGTGCGGTCAGCCGGCCAGTTTGGCCGCCATGGCAACCAGTCGCTTGGACTGGTGGGCCACCGATCGCTGCCCGACCTCGTCGAGGGCACCCGGCTGGGTCGAGAACCCGTAGGGGTTGCCGCCATCCTCGAACTTGACCGGATCGGTATAGCCCGGCGGCACGATGACCGCACCCCAGTGCATGAAGCTGACATAAAGCGCCTGCAAGGCAGTCTCGGTGCCACCGTTCTGGTTCTGGGCCGACGTGGTCGCCGTAACCGCCTTGTCGGCAAGGGCACCCCTCTGCCAGAGCGGACCAAGCGTGTCGATGAAGGCCCGGGTCTGGCTGGCAACGCTACCGAACCGGGTGGGCGAGGAGAAGAACAGGCCATCAGCCCATTCCACATCGTCGAGGCTGACCTCGGGAATGTCGGATTGCGCTTCGGCCGCGGCCTTCCAGGCATCCTGGCCATTGACGACCTCGGCCGGGGCAGTTTCGGGGATGCGACGCAGGCGCACCTCGGCCCCGGCTTCTTCAGCGGCCTTCGCTGCAGCCTGGGCGACACCGTGATTGGTGCCATAGGTCGAATAATAGATAATCGCGATTTTCGGGTTGCTCATGTCACTCTCCATGAATTGCATCCCGGCTCAGATAACCCCCTGCGCACAACGCGCAATTTCGCGAAAATACAGAGGTTATGCGCGGTTGCGCACAACGGCAATCCGATCAGCGGAAGGCCGGTCCGTGGGCCCAGATCGTAAGGGACTGCCGCTGCCCGCGCGTGATCGGTGTCACCCGATGCAGCAGGTAGGAGGGAAACAGAACGGCGGCCCCGCGCGCGTTGCTGGCCGCGATGACATGGCCCGACGGCATGATCTCCAGCATGCCCCCTTCATAGGAGGCGGGGTCGGATAATTGCACCACCATGGTCAACTTGCGCCTGCCGGCCAACCGTCCGTCACCGATGTCGGAATGCCAATCGAAATGCCCTCCGACATCTGCGTCATAGCTGGCGACCTGGGCGCTTTCGGCAAACTCGGTCAGGCTGAAATCGAAAACGGTCCGGTTGGCCTCTGCCACGAGGGTGACGATCCGGTCCATGACCCAATCGACCTCGTCGAGGTCCTCCACCCAGACCAGGCTGGCACGGCGCTGGTTGTGATCGGTCTGTCGGCCCACCAGCCGCGCATCATTTGCCGGCGCCTCGGCGACCACGGCCAAAAGGCGCTCGCATTCGGCAGGGGAGAAAGCGTCGGGAATCGCATGGGTCCGGATCATGAGATCCTGTCATACGAAACGGCGCGCCGATCTGTTCCGTTTTCGACCTCGCCGCCCGTTCGCGACATCAACCGGGACGGCGGGCGGGGCGATGCTGGCCGGGGCCAGCGAGCGGCGCCCGTCCGTCAGCTGTCGTCGCGCCAGCGGTTGACGATGGGATAGCGCCGGTCCAGCCAGAAGGCCTTGAGCGAAAGGCGCGGACCGGGTGCGGATTGGAACCGCTTGTATTCGCTGATGTAGAGCAGGTGCTCGACCTTCTTGACCACGTCCCGGTCAAAGCCTGCGGCCACGCAATCCGACACGCTGGCCTCTTCATCCACCAGCATATGCAGGATCGCGTCCAGCACCTCGTAATCGGGCAGGCTGTCGCTGTCCTTCTGGTCTTCCCGCAGTTCGGCCGAGGGTGGCTTGTCGATGATCGCAGCCGGCACAACCTCGCCCGCAGGCCCCATCATCCAATCGCGGTGATTTGCATTGCGCCAGCGGCAGATATCGAAGACCCGTGTCTTGTAGAGATCCTTGATCGGATTGTAGCCGCCGGCCATGTCGCCATAGATCGTGGCATAGCCCACGGCGACCTCGGACTTGTTGCCGGTGGTCAGCAGCATTTCCCCGAACTTGTTGGACTGCGCCATGAGCAGCAGGCCGCGGATGCGCGACTGGATGTTTTCCTCGGTCAGGTCCTCGGCCAGTCCCTCGAACAGCGGCGCCAGCGTCTGCGTGACCGCCGCCCGCACCTCGCCGATCGGCACGGTATCGTAGCGCACGCCCAGCGCCGCGGCCGCGGCCTTGGCATCGGTCAGCGACCCTTCGGACGTGTATTCCGAGGGCAGCATCACGCAGCGCACGTTTTCCGGCCCTAGCGCGTCGGTGGCGATGGCCGCGACGATGGCCGAATCCACCCCGCCCGAAAGGCCCAGAAGCACCTTCTGAAACCCGGTCTTGCCCATGTAGTCGCGCAAGGCCAGAACCATCGCGTTGTAATCCTGTTCCAGGCTGTCGGGCACGTGGGTCATCTCGCCCGGCGCGGCGCACCAGCCGTCGCCGTCACGGGTGAAATCCACATGGGCGATCTCTTCGGCGAAATGGCTCATCTGCATCGCCAGCGCACCGTGCCGGTTCAGCACGAAGGAGCCCCCGTCGAACACCTGGTCATCCTGCGCCCCCACGGTATTGAGGTAGACGAGCGGCAGGTCGCATTCCGTGACGCGGGCCACCATCTGGTTCATCCGCACCTCGCGCTTGTCGCGAAAATAGGGGCTGCCATTGGGCACCAGCAGCAACTCGGCGCCGCTCTCGGCCATCGCCTCGCAGACATCCGGATACCAGGCATCCTCGCAGATCGGCGTCCCGATCCGCAGCGGCCCGGCATCCCAAGGCCCCTGCATATCGCTGCGCGAGAACAGGCGGACCTCGTCGAAAACATTGAAATTGGGCAGGAAATACTTGCGTGTCGTGGCGTGGATCTTGCCGCCCTTCAGTATGAAATAGGCGTTGTGCAGCTTGTTGGTCTCCGGCAGGGGTCCCCCGATCGCCAGGATCGGCCCGTCGGCGCAATCCTCCGCCAGCGCCTCAACGGCCTCGACCGCACGGCGCACGAAGATCGGCTTCATCACAAGGTCCTGCGTCTGGTAGCCGGTGATGAACATCTCCGGCAGCATGACCATGTCGGCCCCCGCCGCCTTGCCCTCTTCCCAGGCCGCGCGCGCCTTTGCGGCATTGCCCGCGATATCCCCCACGGTCGGGTTCAGTTGCGCCATGGTCAGGCGGAAACGGTCGGCCATTGCTGCACATCCTTCGACAGTCCTGGCCGCTCATGTAGCAGACTGACCGGCAAGGTGAAGCCGAATGGCATGACTGGGTCCGGTTTCACCGTTGTCTTGCGGCCCGCCGCTGATTACCCTGTGGCGCAACACTCGTGGGGAGAGCAGCCAACCATGCCGCGTATCAAGACGCCGATGATCCTTGCCGCCTCGCTGGCCCTCGCCGGCGCCATGCCGGGCTGGGCGCAGTCCATCCAGACCAAGCAGTATGACGATGGCGGTGTCTACGAGGGACAGTTCCTCAACGGGCTTCAGCACGGCCAGGGCACCTACCGGCTGCCCAACGGCTACGAATATACCGGCGAATGGTTCGAGGGCGAGATTCGCGGCCAGGGGACGGCGAAGTTCCCCAATGGCTCGGTCTACGAAGGCGAATTCGCCGCCGGCAAGCCACATGGGTTCGGGCAGATCACCTTTGCCGATGGCGGCACGTACGAGGGCGACTGGACCGAGGGCAACATCACGGGCCGAGGCATCGCCCGTTATGCCAACGGCGTCGTCTACGAGGGCGAGTTCCGAAATGCGATGCATCACGGCCAGGGCGTCATGCGCAGCCCGGGCGGCTATGTCTATCAAGGCCCTTGGGTCAATGGCGTCAAGCAGGGCATCGGCCGGATCACCTATCCCGACGGGGCGATCTACGAAGGCAACCTGGAGGATGGCACGCGCGAAGGCGAGGGCAAGCTGACCATGCCCGACGGGCTGGTCTATGAAGGCATGTGGGCCGATGGCCAGATCCAGGGCGAAGGCCGGCTGATCCAGCCCGGCGGCGACATCTACGAGGGCGACCTCGTCGCGGGCAAGCGCGAGGGCGAGGGCACCGTGACCTTCGCCAATGGCGATGTCTATCAGGGCGGTTTCAAGAATGACCTGCGCCACGGCCAGGGGGTCTTCACCGGCACCGACGGCTATCGTTATGTCGGCCAGTGGTCCGAGGGCCAGATCGAGGGTCAGGGCGAAGTCACCTATCCCGATGGCTCGGTCTATGTTGGGGAATTCCAGGACGACATCGCCCACGGCACCGGCAAGATCACCTATCCCGACGGGTCCACCTATGAAGGCACCTGGAAAAACGGCGTGATCGATGGCGAAGGCGTCGCCACCTATGCCAACGGGCTGGTCTACGAGGGCGAATTCAAGGACGGCAAGAACCACGGCCAAGGCACGATGACCTATGCCGACGGATATTCCTACACAGGCGAATGGGCGAATGGGCAGCGCAACGGCATGGGCAAGGCGACCTATGCCGACGGCACGGTCTACGAAGGCGAATTCGTGGACGGCCAACGCCACGGCACCGGCAAGATCACCATGGCGGACGGCTTCGTCTACGAAGGCCAGTGGCAGAACGGCGAGATTTCCGGGCTGGGCGTGGCCACCTATGCCAATGGCGACGTCTACGAAGGCATGTTCCGCTCGGGCCGCCGCCAGGGTGAAGGCACGATGACCTATGCCACGGGCCAGGTCGCCGAAGGCGATTGGCAGGATGGTGCCCTCGTCAGCCAGAACAGCGGCAGTCCGGCCTCGGACCCGGTGGGCGAAGAGTCCACGACCGAGTAACGGTCGGGTTGGCGGGACGAAGCGGTCATTCTGTAGTCTGCGCCGAATAGCACCGAAGGTGCCGGCCTATTGCCAGACCGCCCCCGGGGCTGGCGATAGGCCTCCCGACAAACGTCGGACATCAACTCACAGCAACCGTTCGCTGCTCCTCTTTCGCCATTTCGAGGCCCAAGTCCCTGCGCCGACATTGATCCGGCCAGTCGCGCCCTACACCACCTCGCCCGCATCCAGCCGGGCCAGCAGCTCTCCCGCCTCGGCCAGCACCGTTTCGCGCTTGTCAGGGTCCATGCGGTCCCATGTCCGGTACATCTGCGCCATGCGCGGATTGCCCGCGAAGCGATCCCGGTGCCGGTCCATGAAATGCCAGTAGAGCAGGTTGAACGGGCAGGCCCCCTCCCCTGTCTTCCTGCTGACCGAATAGGCGCAGCCCTTGCAGTAATCCGACATCTTGTTGATGTAATTGCCGCTCGACACATAGGGTTTTGACGCGATGATGCCGCCATCGGCAAACTGGCTCATCCCGATCGTGTTCGGCGCCTCGACCCATTCATAGGCATCGGCATAGACCGCCAGGTACCATTCATGCACCTTCTGCGGGTCAATCCCGGCCAACAGCCCGAAATTGCCCGTCACCATGAGCCGCTGGATATGGTGCGCATAGGCCTCGGCCCGGGTCTGGGCCACGGCCTCTTGCATGCAACGCATCCTTGTCTCGCCACCCCAATACATCCACGGCAAGTCGCGCGAATTGCCGAGCGCGTTGCGGGTCACGTAGTCCGGCCCTTCGAGAAAATAGATGCCCCGCACGTATTCCCGCCAGCCGATGACCTGTCGGATGAACCCTTCGGCCGCGTTGAGCGGCGCCGCCCCGTCGCGCCAGGCCTGTTCCACCGCCGCGCACACCTCCAGCGGGTCCAGAAGCCCGGCATTGAGGTACATCGAGATCACGCCATGCCAGAGGAATCGCTCGCCGCTCAGCATCGCATCCTGGTAGTCACCGAATTTTGGCAGGCCGCCTTTGACCCAATGGGCCAGCGCCCGGCGGGCCTGTGTGCCATCCGTGGCGAACCAGAAATCATCGAGGTCGCCGAAGTTCTGGCCGAACCGGTCGCGCACGAGGTCCAGGACCTCGCGCGCCACCGTATCCGGCTCGAACCGCATCGGGCCGCTGAAATCCACCGCCCCGGGGGCGGGCTTGCGGTTGTCATGGTCGAAATTCCACTGGCCACCGGCTGGCTGGTGCCCCTCCATGAGAAGGCCGGTCTTCCGGCGCATCTCCCGGTAGAAATACTCCATCCGCAGGGCCTTGCGGCCCTTCGCCCAGGCCTCGAATTCCGCGTGGGAACACAGGAACCGGTCATCGGGCAGCATTGTCACGGGGACCGGACAGGCCTTGAGTGCCTCGATCAGCCGCCATTCGCCCGGCTCCGTCGCCAGAACCTCCGTCGCGCCTGTTTCCTCGGACCGGCGTAGCAGTTCGGCACAGATGCTGTCGCCGGTATCCGGGTCATCCAGCCGCCCGTATCGCACATCCCAGCCCCCCGCGCGCAGCCGGGCGGCGAACTTGCGCATTGCGCTGAAAAGGAATGCGATCTTCTTGGGGTGATGCGGTACGTAGCCGGCCTCATTCGCAACCTCGGCCATGACCACAACGTCACGCGCCCTGTCCGCAGCTTTCAGGGCCGTAAGCCCCTCGCTCAACTGATCCCCAAGGATCAGGACCAGCCGCGTCACCAGGGGATCTCCTTGCCGGCATAGTCGAAGAACCCGCCCGACTGCGTCCGCTCCAAGCCCGCCATCACGTCACAAAGGTTTCGGGCAGCCTCTTCCGGGGACACTTTCGAATGCCCCGGATAGCCGGCGGTAAAGGCGGTTTCGACCGTGCCGGGATGCAACGCAGCGATAACTGCCTCCTTGCGCTTGCGCCCGATCTCGATGGCCGCGCCATGGATGACCTGGTTCACGGCCGCCTTGGAAGCGCGGTAGGAATACCAGCCGCCCATCCGGTTGTCGCCGATCGACCCGACCCGCGCCGACAGAACACCGACCGTCGAACGCCCCTCACGCGGCAAGAGCCGTTCGACATGCGCCAGAACCAGCGCCGGTCCAATCGCGTTGACCATATGGACACGGGCCATCTGCGCCGGCTCGATGGCTGAGAGGGATTTTTCCGGCGCACCGCCATCCGCCAGCGTGCCGACCGCGACGAAGATCGCGTCGAACGGTCCCTCCAGCGCGCCGAGGTGCCGCTCGACCGAGGCCGCATCGGTCACGTCCAGCCCGTCAACGGACCGCGACAGGCCCGTGACCGCGTAGTCGCGTGTTTCCAGTTCCGCGGCCAGTGCCGCGCCGATCCCGCCCGAGGCGCCGATGACAAGTGCTCTTTTCATAGAGCCAAGCCTAGGGCGCCCCCCGGACCTTTCCAGTTGTATCCGACCTGCGCCCATGCCACCCAATCCACTCCACCACCGGAAAGGGACCAAGATGGGCGAAATCGTGATGGTGCGACATGGGCAGGCCAATACCGGTGCGACCAGCGAGGCGGAGTATGACCGCCTGTCGCAGCTTGGCCACCGGCAGGCCGCGTGGCTGGGCGAATGGATGCAAACCCACGAATCCCCGTTCGACCATGTCCTGACCGGCACGATGCGCCGCCACCGTGAAACCGCCGAAGGCATGGGCGTGACGGCCGACAAGGCCGACGACCGGCTCAACGAGCTCGACTATTTCGCGCTGGCCCGCGACATCGAGATCACCCACGGCCTGCCGCAACCGGCCTCGGAACAGGATTTCGCGGCCCATGTCCCGCAGACCTTCGCCGCCTGGCACGCCGCCGAGATCACCGGCGCGGAACCCTTCGCCAGTTTCGAGGATCGCATCCGGACCGTGCTGGACGAGGCCGCCGAACCGGGCCGCCGGGTGCTCTGCGTGACCTCGGGCGGGGTCATCGCCATGGCGCTGCGCCTGGCGCTCGACCTCGACCCCGAACGCCTGGCCCAGGTTCTGCTGCCGATCTACAATTCGTCGATCCACCGGTTCCGCGTCCTCGACACCGGCACCTACCTGTCCAGCTTCAACGCCATCCCCCACCTGGATTCGCCCGACCGCGCCGACAGCAGAAGCTGGATCTGATGCCGTCGCGGTTCTCAATCCAAGGTCGTGGCATGCGCCTGCGCAAAATTTTCCGCAGGCCCCCTTTCCAAACACGATCGCCTGCGTATAGTGCCTTCCCATGACGAGCATCGCACATATCCCGGCCCTGCTCGGCCTGCTTCTCCTTAGCCGCCTCTGAGCGTGCCCTTCGGCGCGACCGCTCAGAGGGGATGATGCGCCAAAGAAACGCTAAGGAAATCAAGGAAATACCAAAATGACAGACCATGTGTTGATCTTCGACACCACCTTGCGTGACGGCGAGCAGTCGCCCGGCGCGACCATGACCCATGACGAGAAGCTCGAAATCGCCGAGATGCTGGACGAGATGGGCGTGGACATCATCGAGGCCGGGTTTCCCATCGCCTCCGAAGGGGACTTCAAAGCCGTCTCGGAAATCGCGAAACGCAGCAAGGACGCCACGATCTGCGGCCTGGCGCGTGCCAATTTCAAGGATATCGACCGCTGCTGGGAGGCGGTGAAACACGCCGAATCCCCGCGCATCCACACCTTCATCGGCACCTCGCCGCTGCACCGCGCCATCCCGAACCTGACGATGGACGAGATGGCCGACCGGATCCATGACTGTGTCACCCGTGCCCGCAACCTGTGTGACAACGTGCAATGGTCGTCGATGGATGCGACCCGGACGGAATGGGACTTCCTCAAGCGGACCATCGACATTGCCATCAAGGCCGGGGCGACCACCATCAATATCCCGGATACGGTTGGCTACACCGAACCGGGCGAAAGCGCCGATCTCATCCGTCGATTGATAGCCGAGGTTGACGGCGCGGACGAGGTCATTTTCTCGACCCATTGTCACAACGATCTGGGCATGGCGACGGCGAATTCGCTGGCGGCCGTGAATGGCGGCGCCCGCCAGATCGAATGCACCATCAACGGCCTGGGCGAACGGGCCGGCAACACCGCGTTGGAAGAGGTCGTGATGGCGATGCGCGTGCGCCATGACATCATGCCGTTCGACACCAGGATCGACACGACCAAGATCATGGCGATCTCGCGCCGGGTCAGCACCGTGTCGGGCTTCCCGGTCCAGTTCAACAAGGCCATCGTCGGCAAGAACGCGTTCGCGCACGAAAGCGGCATCCACCAGGACGGGATGCTGAAGAACCGCGAAACCTTCGAAGTGATGAAGCCCGAGGATGTGGGCCTTGCCGGCACCTCTCTTCCCTTGGGCAAGCATTCGGGCCGCGCCGCCCTGCGCGCCAAGCTCGACGAATTGGGCTTCGATCTGGGCGATAACGAGATCAAGGACATCTTCGTGCGGTTCAAGGAATTGGCCGACCGCAAGAAAGAGGTCTACGACGACGACCTGATCGCGCTGGTGCGCATCAACGAAGGGGCCGAGGATCACCTCAAGCTGGTCGAACTGAAGGTCACCTGCGGCACCGGCGGCCCCGCCGAGGCGGTTCTCACCATGGAGGTGGACGGCACGCGCCACACGGTCACCGATACCGGCGATGGCCCGGTCGACGCGACCTTCAAGGCGGTGCGGGCGATCCATCCCAACCAGGCGCGGCTCGAACTCTACCAGGTGCATGCTGTGACCGAAGGCACCGATGCCCAGGCCACGGTCTCGGTTCGTCTGGCCGAGGACGGGCGCATCGCCACCGGGTCCTCGGCGGATACCGATACGGTGGTCGCCTCGGCCCGCGCCTATATCAACGCGCTCAACCGGCTGCTCGTACGGCTGGAAAAGACCGGGCCCGGCGCTGACGTGAAGGAAATCCGCTACACGGATGCCGGGGAATGAGGCTTGCCTGCATCCTGTCCCTGGTCGCCACCGGGGCAGTCGCGCAGGACTGCCCCACCGCCGAGGACCTTGACGAGGGCATTCGCCTGACCCGGTTCGACCCCCATTTTTCGATCGTGATGAAACGCGAGGATGACGGGCTGTCAGAGGCCCGGGTGTTGACCCGCAACGGCACCCCGGAACAGGTCTCGACCCGGTACGGCCACGCGCTGACCGTTACCCGCCGTGACGGTGGCGGCGGCACGCTGGAACTGGACTACGCCAAGGATACCAGGGAACTCGACCAACTGCCCGGCCCCCGCAACTGGACCAGCGCTGTGACCCTGCGCTCCGGCAACGAGGTTCTCAATACCGGCACCTATAGCGCGCAGCTCAGCGGGCTGGGCGAGGCCGAGATCGGCGAGTGCAGCTATACGGTCTGGCGTGTCAACGAGGTCTTGCAGCTTGACGGCATGGCGCCGATGGCCTTCGAGAAATCCTATGCCCCCGATCTGGGGCTCGTGCTGGGCTCGATTCAGCTGGACCCGCAGGGCGC
The DNA here is from genome assembly GCF_003129565.1 of Salibaculum griseiflavum. Taxonomy (GTDB): domain Bacteria; phylum Pseudomonadota; class Alphaproteobacteria; order Rhodobacterales; family Rhodobacteraceae; genus Salibaculum; species Salibaculum griseiflavum. Next base: position 15,677 of record NZ_QETF01000004.1, on the reverse strand, counting down.
CCCGTTGGGCAGCGTCTTCTTCGACGAAATCACGGCGGAATAACGCCCCCCGTCGCCAAGCCCCCTTTTCCCTGCCCCGTGCGGGGCCTATAAGCACGGGCAGTCCGGACCCAAGGGGGAGTCGCGGACCATCGGCTAATGGGAACGGGGCCTCATGATGGCAGGGTTTGCAAGTTTGTTTTCGTCGGACATGGCGATCGACCTGGGCACGGCAAATACGCTGGTCTACGTCAAGGGCCGGGGCGTAATCCTGTCGGAACCCTCGGTCGTGGCCTATCACGTCAAGGACGGCGTAAAGAAGGTGCTGGCCGTGGGCGAGGATGCCAAGCTGATGCTCGGCCGCACGCCGGGAAGTATCGAGGCTATCCGCCCGATGCGCGAAGGCGTGATCGCCGATTTCGACACCGCCGAGGAGATGATCAAGCACTTCATCCGCAAGGTGCACAAACGGTCGACCTTCTCGAAGCCCAAGATCATCGTCTGCGTGCCGCACGGCGCCACCCCGGTGGAAAAGCGAGCCATCCGCCAATCGGTGCTGTCCGCCGGCGCCCGCCGCGCCGGGCTGATCGCCGAACCCATTGCCGCGGCCATCGGGTCGGGCATGCCGATCACCGACCCGACCGGCAACATGGTCGTCGATATCGGCGGCGGGACAACCGAAGTTGCCGTGTTGTCGCTGGGTGACATCGTCTATGCCCGGTCGGTCCGCGTGGGCGGCGACCGCATGGACGAGGCCATCGTCAGCTACCTGCGCCGCCAGCATAACCTGCTGATCGGTGAAAGCACCGCCGAACGCATCAAGACCTCCATTGGCACGGCCCGGATGCCCGATGACGGGCGCGGCCAGTCCATGCAGATCCGGGGCCGCGACCTGCTGAACGGTGTCCCGAAAGAAACCGAGATCAGCCAGGCCCAGGTGGCCGAGGCGCTGGCCGAGCCTGTCCAGCAGATCTGCGAGGCGGTCATGACCGCGCTGGAAGCCACCCCGCCGGACCTGGCCGCCGACATCGTCGATCGCGGCGTCATGCTGACCGGCGGCGGCGCCCTGCTGGGCCAGCTCGACCTGGCCTTGCGCGAACAGACCGGCCTTGCCATCTCGGTCGCCGACGAGAGCCTGAACTGCGTGGCGCTCGGCACCGGCAAGGCGCTGGAATATGAAAAACAGCTGCGGCACGTCATCGACTACGACAGCTGAGCATCCAACCGGGGGATAGCGCCCCATGGCACGGGACAGAGCCCAGTCCGAGGATTATGTCAGCCCCGTTCGGCGCCTGCTGATCGGGGTGCTGGTGCTGTTCATGCTGGGCATTTTCCTGTTGTGGCGCATCGACAGCCCCCGCGTGGAACGAGTCCGGGCCGAGATCATCGACCGGGTCGTGCCCTCCTTCGAATGGGCCATGGCGCCGGTCACGGGGCTGGCCAACCTCGTGTCGGATTTCCAATCCTATCAACGGCTTGCCGAGCAGAACCGCGACCTCCGGCGCGAGTTGCAGGACATGAAGGCCTGGCGCGAGGCGGCCTTGCAGCTGGAACAGGAAAACGCCGTGCTGCGCGACCTCAACAACGTGCGGCTGGACCCGGAACTGACCTGGGTCACCGGCGTCGTGCTGGCCGATAGCGGCTCGCCCTTCCGGCAGTCGGTTCTGCTCAACGTGGGCGCCCGCGACGGCATCCTCGATGGCTGGCCCACCATGGACGGGATCGGCTTGGCCGGGCGAATCTCCGGCGTGGGCCAGAACAGCAGCCGGGTTCTGCTTCTGACCGATACATCCAGCCGCATCCCGGTCACGATCCAGCCTTCGGGCCAACGCGCCATCCTGGCCGGCGACAATACCATGACCCCGCAGCTGGATTTCATCGAGGACCCCCACACGATCCGCCCCGGTGACCGTGTCGTGACCTCTGGCGATGGCGGGCTTTTCCCGGCCGACATTCTTGTGGGGCAGGTCGTGCTCGGCACCGACCGGCGCTTTCGCCTGCGGCTGGCTGCGGATTTCGAGCGGTTGGAATTCCTGCGCGTCTTGCGCAGCCAGCAGGCCGAACGCATCGACGCCACTGGTGCACTGATCGCTCCCGTGTCCCCTCCCGACCCGGCCGTGCAACCCGAGCCGGCCGATCTTCCCGAGGGCGATACCCTGTCCGGGCAGGCCACCGAGACCGGCGATGGCTGAGGCCTCACGCCGCCGCATCTGGCTGGGCCGCGGGCTCTATGTCGTGCTGTGCAGCGCGATCATGTTCCTGCACCTTCTCCCCATGGAAACGATGCCTCGGCGCTGGGGCAGCCCGGATTTCGTGCTGCTGGTTACCCTGGTCTGGACCGCGCGGCGCCCCGATCATGTTCCGGCCATGCTGATCGGCGCCGTGTTCCTGTTGGCGGACATGCTCTTTCACCGTCCACCGGGCCTCTGGACCGCGCTGGTTCTCGTGCTGACCGAGGTGTTGCGGACCCGTTCCCGATCAATCCGCGTTGTGCCTTTCCCGCTGGAATGGTTCGGCATCGCGGCCGGGATCGTTGCAATCACCCTGGCTTACCGGTTCACATTGTCGCTGGTGATGGTGCCACAGGCACCGCTTGGGCTGACTCTGACGCAAATGATGCTTACCATCATGGCATATCCCCTGGTGGCGCTGCTGTCGCATCTTCTGTTCGGCGTCAGCCGACCGGCCCAGGGCGAAGTTGACGCATTGGGGCACCGGCTATGAAACGCGGATCGAAGGAAACCGAGACCAGCGCGCGCCGCATTTCGCGGCGGGCGCTGTTTCTGGGCGCAAGCCAGCTTGCCGTGGTGGGCGTGCTGGGCTGGCGCATGCGCGCGCTTCAGGTTGAGCAGGGCGACATCTATCGCAGCCTGGCCGAACGCAACCGCATCGACATCGAGCTTCTGCCCCCCGATCGCGGGCTGATCTACGATGTGAACGGCGTCATCCTTGCCGAGAACGAGCAGTTCTACAACATCACGATCACGCGTGAGGATGCAGGCGATGTGGATGCCGTTCTGGCCAAGCTGGCCCGACTGATTCCGATCACCGAAGAGCAGATAGCGCGCGCGCGTGAAGAACTGGACAAGGTGCGCGGCGACATCAGGGTCACTGTCGCCGAGCGGGTGCCGTGGGACGACGTGAGCCGGGTCGTGGTAAACGCGCCCGCCCTGCCCGGCGTCACCGCAGAGCTCGGCCTGAGCCGCCTCTATCCGCAGGAAACAGACATGGCCCATGTGGTCGGCTACGTGGGGCCGGTCAGCGACTATGACCTCAGCCGCATCGACGATCAGGACCCGTTGCTACGGATTCCGCGGTTCCAGATCGGCAAGACCATGATCGAGAACAAGCTGGAGAGGGTGTTGCGCGGCAAGGCCGGCACGCTGGAGGTCGAAAAGAACGCGGCCGGGAGCGTCATGCGCGAGCTGAGCCGCTCAGAGGGCGAGCCGGGTTCGGACGTGCAATTGACCGTAGATGCACGGCTGCAGAACTATGTGCAGGCCCGGCTGGGCGAGGAAAGCGCCGCGGCGGTGGTGATCGACCTTGAAGACGGCGATATCGCGGCCATCGGATCGGCCCCCTCCTTTGATCCCAACCTGTTCGTGCGGGGCATTTCCCAGGCCGATTGGGACGCGTTGAACGAACGCGACAAGGACCCGCGCGAACATCATCGCCCGCTGGCGGCAAAGACCGTGCAGGGCGCCTATCCGCCCGGCTCGACCTTCAAGATGGTCACGGCCCTTGCCGCCCTGGAAGACGGTGTTGTCGAACCCGAGGAAACCGTCCGCTGCCTGGGTCAGATGGATGTCTCGGACGTGCGCTTCCATTGCTGGAAACGCGGCGGCCACGGCAACATGAACCTGCATGAAAGCCTCAAGCAGAGCTGCGACGTCTACTATTACGACATCGGCCAGCGGGTTGGCATCGACAAGATCGCCGCCATGGCGCGGCGGCTCGGCCTGGGCGAACGTCACGATCTGCCCATGTCCGCAATCACCACCGGCATCGCCCCCGACAAGGACTGGAAGCGCCGCGAACGTGGCGAGGACTGGCGCATCGGCGACACGGTCAATGCGTCGATCGGCCAAGGCTACGTTTTGGCGTCCCCCCTGCAACTGGCCGTGATGACCGCGCGCATCGCAACGGGCCGGTCAGTTTCGCCGCGGCTCGTGCTCTCGATCGACGGGGTCGAACAGCCCTCGGGCGCGGGTGAGGACATGGGCCTGAATGAAAACCACCTGCGCCGCATCCGCGCCTCGATGTTCGATGTCTCGAATCATCGACGCGGCACCGCCTATCGCACCCGGATCGTGGCCGAAGGGATGCAGATGGCAGGCAAGACCGGCACCAGCCAGGTCCGCCGCATCACCGCCGAAGAACGCGCCCAGGGTGTCTGGCGCAACGAGGATCTGCCCTGGCACCGCCGGGACCACGCGCTCTATGTCGGCTTTGCCCCCTACGAAAACCCGAAATACGCCGTGGCGATCGTCGTGGAACATGGCGGCGGCGGATCGGCCGCAGCGGCGCCCATCGCCCGCGACATCATGCTCCAGGCCCTGCACGGCGGGACACCTCCGCTCTCGGCCTATCCGAGCGCCGACCGGTCCCGGATCGAAGAGCAGCAGCGCCGCCTGGACCTGCGTGATATCCGGCCCGGCCGTACGGCTGACCGGGCCTGAGGCGCGCCATGAGCTATCTTGAGTATCAGGTCAAATACGTCCCCTCCGGCTTTCGCAAGCTGCTTTACCTGAACTGGCCCATCTTCTTTCTGGTCTCGGCGGTCTGCGGGGCCGGCTTCCTGATGCTCTATTCGGTGGCCGGTGGCAGCATGGACCCCTGGGCGCGGCCCCAGATGCAGCGATTTGGGCTGGGCATGGTATTGATGCTGATCGTCGGCCTCGTGCCGATCTGGTTCTGGCGCAACATGGCGGTGCTGGCCTATGCGGTCGCGCTGATCCTTCTGGGCCTCGTCGAGGTCATCGGCGTGGAACGCAACGGCTCGCAACGCTGGCTCGATCTCGGCCCGATGGACCTGCAACCTTCGGAACTCATGAAGATCTCGCTGGTGATGCTACTGGCCGCCTATTACGATTGGTTGCCCCTGGACAAGGTCAGCCGGCCGTTGTGGATCGTCATCCCGTTGATCCTGATCGCCATCCCGGCCTTTCTCGTGCTGCGGCAACCCGACCTCGGCACCACCTTGCTGCTGGTCATGGGCGGCGGGGCGGTGCTGTTCCTGGCCGGTGTCCATTGGGCCTATTTCGCCAGCGTCATCGCCGCCGCGATCGGGTTGGTGACGGCGGTCTTCACCTCGCGCGGGACCCCGTGGCAATTGCTTCAGGATTACCAGTATGCCCGGATCGACACCTTCCTCGATCCCAGCAAGGACCCATTGGGCGCGGGCTATCACATCATGCAGGCCAAGATCGCTTTCGGTTCGGGTGGATGGACCGGGCGCGGCTACATGCAGGGGACCCAAAGCCGCCTGAATTTCCTGCCCGAAAAGGAAACGGACTTCATCTTCACGACCCTCGCCGAGGAATTCGGCTTTCTCGGGGCGTCCACCTTGCTGCTCCTCTACGCCCTCATCATCCTGTTCTGCATCGCCTCGGCCATGACCAACAAGGACCGCTTCGCCTCGCTCCTGACCCTGGGCGTCGCAGTGACCTTTTTCCTCTATTTCGCGGTCAACATGGCGATGGTCACGGGTCTGGCCCCTGTCGTCGGTGTGCCGCTGCCACTGGTCAGCTATGGCGGATCGGCGATGCTGGTCCTGATGATCGGCTTCGGGCTGGTGCAATCCGCCCATGTCCATAAACCGAGGTAAGCGATGGTCAATGTCCTCTTCGCCGCCGGGGCCAAACGGTGGCCCGATTACGCCGAGGCTCTGCCCGAAGCCTTTGCAAAGGCCGGGCTGAATGTCGACCTGGCCCGCGACCATGCGCCCGAAACCGTTGACTATATCGTGACCTCGCCCAATGGCGACGTGCAGGACTACCGCCCCTACACGGCCTGCAAACTGGTTCAGAACATCTGGGCCGGGGTCGAGAATATCACCGACAACCCGACCTTGACCCAACCCCTGGCGCGCATGGTCGATCCCGGCCTGACCCAGGGCATGGTCGAATGGGTGACAGGCCACGCGCTGCGCCATCATCTGGGCATGGACCTGCATATTCATGGCCAGGACGGTGTCTGGCGCGATTTCGTGCCACCGCTGGCCTGGGACCGGCCCGTCACGGTGCTGGGGCTGGGCGCGCTCGGCGCAGCCTGCGCCACGACCTTGGCAGGCCTGGGTTTCCCGGTGCGCGGCTGGGCGCGCAGCGCCAAGGACATCGACGGCGTCGAAACCTTCGCCGGTCCGGGCGGACTGTCACAATCCCTGGACAAGGCACAGATCGTCATCCTTCTGCTCCCCCTGACCGACGCCACCCGGCACATCATGAACACCGAAAGACTGGCACTACTGGCCCCAGACGCCGTGATCCTCAATCCCGGCCGCGGGTCGCTCATCGACAACGACGCCTTGCTGGGCGCGCTGGACGAGCACCTCGGTCACGCCACGCTGGATGTCTTCGACACCGAGCCCCTGCCGCCGGAGCACCCGTTCTGGGCGCATCCCAAGGTCACCGTGACCCCGCATATCGCCTCGGAAACCCGGCCCCGCACCGCCGCCACAGTGATCGCAGAGAACATCCGCCGCGGCGAGGCAGGCGCCCCTTTCCGGCATCTGGTGGATCGCAGCTCAGGCTACTAACCCGCTCTCATTTCGCCAGAAATACTCTGGGGGGAATGCCGAAGGCAGGGGGGCAAAGCCCCCGATCCCCGAGGAGGCGCAAAGCGCCGACGAGACCAGCCGGCGTGGCGCAGCCACACCGCCGGCTCAGCGCAGTTTGGGCGGCTTGTCGGGGTCCATGCCGGGATTGGCGCCCGGAACGGGTCGCGCCGCCGGCTTGGGCAGGTCGAACCGCAGGCCCACCCGCGCCGCGCGGGCGGCCAACTCGTCGCTGGACCGCAGGTGGATCACGTCGATCCGGCCCGCCTCGATCCCCGAAAAGGTCAAAGCCTCGCCCACGGCGCGGGCCAGCGCGGCTTCGGCGCCCTCGACCGTATCCACAAAGGCCAGGAGCATCCCTTGCGTGCCATCCTGCAATTCCGCACCCACCAGGTAGGCCAGCGATGCCAGGCCACCGGCCATGGCCAACTTGCGGTCCAGCGCGGTCAGCACGGTCTCGGGCAAGCCACCAGGCGGGGTCAGTTCACGCAGTCTGGCCTCGATCTCTTCGGGCGCATCCGCCAGCGTCCGGGCCAGCCATTCCACCCCCTCGGCCCCGATCAGCATGGCCGAGGGCGCGACGTCGAGGTTCAGGCCAAGCCCTATCCCCTGCCCGGCCAGCATCCCGACCAAGGCGCGGCCCGACAGGCCCGCATAAGGCGCCGGTCCCTGCGCAAAGGCCGACAGGCGCTCGATCCGATCGAAAACCAGGACAAGGCGCTGCTGGTCCACGTCGAACACCTCCGGCGAGATATCGTCGCCCTTTGCCTCCTCGCTCAACAGGAGGAACAATTCGCTGTCAGCCATCCGCTCATAGAAGCGCAAACGCGCCGCCGCATCCTCCGGCGCGGCTTCCATGACCGCATGGGCCCGGTCGATCTCGGTCTCGTCTTGCATTTCGCACCTCTCGCCTGCGCGGTACTGCGCGGCACGGCCCTTGGCAAGCCCACCGCCTGCGACCCGGGACCGCGTCCGGTCGGGCGGCGATTGCATTTTTCATGGCCGATCCGACATAATGTCGCCAGATTGTCCTCTTATCGGGAACAATGCAGGTCATCCTGGCGGGTAAAAGGTAAAAGAGGCGTCGATGCTGGAATTCGACAATGTCAGCAAGTCCTTCTGGACCGGCACGCAGCGCAAGGTCATCCTCGACCGGGCGTCGTTCCGTGTCGACCTGGGCCATTCGCTCGGCATTCTCGCGCCCAACGGCACCGGCAAGACGACCCTGATCAACATGATGGCCGGCCTTGAAAAACCCGACGAGGGCGAAGTGCGCCGCAATTGTCGCATTTCCTTTCCGCTGGGTTTCATGGGCGGTGTCGTCGGCCGTCACACGGCGCGCGAGAACGCGCGCTACATCGCCCGGCTCTACGGGCTGGACCCCGATTATGTCGAGGCCTTCACCCGCTGGCTTTCGGGGATCGAGGAATATTACGACATGCCCGTCGGCACCTATTCGGCCGGGATGAAGGCGCGGTTCACTTTTGCCCTGATGCTGTCGCTGGATTTCGATATATACCTGATCGACGAGGGCATGCCCCAAACCACGGATGCGGAATTCAATCGCAAGGCCGGGGAGATCCTCAAGGAACGACTGGCCACCACGACGGTGATCATCGTTTCGCACCAGCCGGAGACGCTGGAAAAATTCGCGCGCTCGGCGGCTGTTCTGCGGGACGGCCGGCTGCACATGTTCGACACCTTGGAAGAGGCGAGACAGCTTTATGACTACCAAACCCAAGGCTAGAAAATACCGGATCCGGCGCAACAACGCGCTCGCCGCCAGCGGTGCCTCGGCAGCAGCCGAGGCCGACCCGGCCCCCGAAACCGACAATGGGACCCGTGTGGTCCGGCCTGCGACCGGGCCATCGCCCGCCACCAACGCCAACATCACCAGCCCCGGCGGCATGGCCGCCGAGACCGACATCGACGCGATCCGGCAAGAGGGGCTGACCGGCCGGCAATTGCGCATGGCCCGGCGCGTGGCGCACAAGCACGGCCTGGCCGTGACCTCGGATTTCGATGCCGTCCGGCAATTGCGCCAGCGCGGCATCGACCCCTTCCAGCGAAACAACGTTCTGGAGCTGGTCACCCCGGACGACAGCCAGACCGACAAGGCGGCGGCCGACATGGCACAGACACAGGGTCAGCCCAAACAGCCCGACCCCGGCACCCAGCTGCAGAAACAGGACAAGGTCCAATTGCCGCAAACGGTCGTCCATAAGCCCAACCTGCCGTCAACCGAAACGGCCGCACCAGCCTCTGCAGAACAGCGCGCCGGCGAAATCCGGGCCCTGCAACGCGACATCGCCAGGCGACGCCGCAAGAAGCTGTTCGCGCTGTTCTCGCGGCTTGCGGTTTTCGTGCTTCTGCCCACATTCGCGATGGGCTGGTACTTCTTCGTCATTGCCACGCCAATGTATGCGACCAAGTCGGAATTCGTTATCCAGCAGGCCGAAGCGCAGGGCAGTTCCGGGTTCGGCGGCCTGTTCCAGGGCACCGGCCTTGCCACCCAGTCCGAGGCCGTCAATGCGCAATCCTTCCTGACCTCGCGCGAGGCCATGCTGCGACTCGATGCGGATCATGCGTTCAAGGCGCATTTCCAGAGCGACGAGATCGACGCGATCCAGCGGCTCGACGCGGACGCCACCAACGAAGAGGCCTACGGTCTTTACCAGGACCATGTGCAGGTGGGCTACGACCCGACAGAGGGCATCATCAAGATGGAGGTGATCGCCGCAGACCCTGCCAAGAGCCAGGAATTCTCGGAGGCCCTGATCGGCTATACCGAAAACCGCGTCGACCAGCTGACCCAACGCATGCGCGAAGACCAGATGTCAGACGCGGTCGCCAATTACGAAGCCGCCGAGACCGCGCGCCAGCAGGCGCTTTCGGACCTGACGACAATTCAGCAGGAAGCCGAGGTCGTGGACCCGGCCAGCGCGGTGTCGGCCCTGCAACAGCGGATCAGCACGTTGGAATTGCGCATGGACGAAAAGCAGATCGAACTCGCGAGCCTGCAAGCCAATGCGCGGCCGAACGAGGCGCGGGTTTCTGCCGTAGAGGGCGAAATCGCCCGGATCGGCGAGCAGATCGAATTGCTGCGCGGGCAGTTGTCTCAGGGCACTAACGGATCGCTCAGCCAGGCCGAGATCGTCGCCAAGCTACGCGAGGCCGAGGAAAACTACGCCTTTGCCATCGAACGTGTCACCGCCGCACAGGCCGCCATGGACCAGGCCCGCATCGAGGCCAACCGTCAGGTGCGATTCCTGTCGGTCTCGGTCGCACCCATCGCGCCCGATGAGCCGACCTACCCGCGCGCTTTCGAGAACACCCTGTTGTCCTTCCTGATCTTCTCGGGCATCTACCTGATGATTTCGCTTACCGCCTCCATCCTCCGAGAACAGGTCAGTTCCTGATGAAAGATGTCTCTGTCGGCGCCCTGACGGTCTCCAACGACCGCCCCCTCACGCTGATCGCCGGGCCCTGCCAGCTTGAGAGCGAGGCACATGCCCTCATGATCGCTGAAACCATGGCAGAGGCCTGCGCCACGCATGGCGCGCAATACGTCTTCAAGGCCAGCTACGACAAGGCCAACCGCACCTCGCTGGGGGGCAAGCGGGGCCTGGGCATGGACGAAGGGTTGCGCGTGCTTCAGGCGGTGAAGGACAAGATCGGTTGCCCGGTCCTGACCGACATCCATTCCGAGGCGCAATGCGCCCCGGTGGCCGAGGTGGCCGACATCCTGCAGATCCCCGCCTTCCTGTGCCGCCAGACCGATCTGTTGCTGGCCGCCGGCGAAACCGGCGCGGTGATCAACGTCAAGAAGGGCCAGTTCCTCGCGCCATGGGACATGCCCAATGTGATCTCCAAGATCGAAAGCACCGGGAATGACCGGATTTTGTTGACCGAACGGGGCACGTCCTTCGGTTACAACACCCTCGTTGCCGACATGCGGTCTCTGCCGCAGATGGCAGCGACAGGCTACCCGGTGGTCATGGACGCGACCCATTCGGTGCAGCAGCCCGGCGGCCAGGGCGGCAGCAGCGGCGGCCAGCGCGAATTCGCCCCGGTGATGGCGCGCGCTGCAGTTTCTCTCGGCGTCGCGGCGGTTTTCATCGAAACCCACGAGGACCCGGACAATGCCCCCAGCGACGGACCGAACATGATCCCGCTGGACCGGATGGAGGCCCTCGTCGGATCATTGATGCAGTTCGACGCCTTGGCCAAGGCCGACCCGATCCGCCTTTAGCGCCCACGCCGCCCCAAGACGACTTCCAACCGGGCACCGGGCATTCTAAGCTGATTGCGATCTTCAATCGCGGCGGTGTCCCTCATGCCCTTCCTGCGCCTGTGCCTGCTTGCTTTGTTCCTGGCCCTTCCCGGCCTGTCATGGGCCCAGGACACTGGCCCCAGCGGCACCATAACGGCCGCGCAGACGGCCCAGCAGGACGCCGAAATCGCCGTCCGCCTGCGCGAAATCCTGCAAGAACTGGGCAATTACGAGGATGTCACGGTTACGGTCGCGGACGGCATCGTCACCTTCCGCGGCACCGCCACGTCGCTGACCGAGGCGCAGGCGCTCGACGGCCTCGCGGCGCGGGTCGAAGGGGTGGTGGCCGTCAAGAACGAGGTGCGCGAAACCTCGGATATCGTCCGCCGCCTGGACCCCGCCTGGGACAGGTTCATGGGCAGGGTCGATGCCCTGCTGGTGCAATTGCCGCTGGCGCTGATCGCGCTGGGGGTCTTCCTGCTGATCGTCTTCATCGGGCTCCGCATCGGGCGCATGCGCCGCCCCTGGGACCGGCTCGCCCCGAATGCCTTCATCGCCGACCTGTTCCGCACGCTGGTCAAGATCGCCTTCGTCATCATCGGCATCGTCATCGCCCTGGACATCATGAATGCCACCGCGCTGCTGTCCACGATCCTCGGCGCGGCGGGCCTGATCGGGCTGGCCATTGGCTTTGCCGTGCGCGACACGGTCGAGAATTTCATCGCCTCGGTCATGCTGTCGATCCGCCAGCCCTTCCGCCCCAATGACGTGGTGGAAATCAACGGCGACGAGGGCAAGGTCATCCGTCTGACAAGCCGCGCCACGATCCTGCTCAGCTTCGACGGCAACCATATCCGGATCCCCAACGCCACGGTCTTCAAGAGCCGCATCGTGAATTACAGCCAGAATCCCGAGCGCCGCTTCATGTTCACGGTCGGTGTCGAAAGCGGCGCCGACCTGGGCGCGGTGCGCGAGGCTGCCACGGAGGCCGTGCGCGCCCTGCCCTTCGTGGTCGAGACACCGGGCGTTTCGGTCTGGCTGGGAGAGATCACCGATTCCGGGGTCGAGGTGATCGTGACAGGCTGGATCGACCAGCGCGAGACCTCGCTGCTGCTGGCCCGCAGCGAGGCCCTGCGCGCGGTCATGGCCGCCATCGAGGCGATGGGCGTCAAGATCCCCGATACCACCTACACGATCCGCATGGCGAGCGAAGACACGACTCCGCCGCCCACTCCCAAAACCACTTTGCCGGTTCCGGACCGGACTGCCGTTACGACCGATGCCGAGGCCGAGCTGGACAAGATCGTCGAGGCCGAACGCGAGGATGACGAGAACGAGGACCTGCTGCGCGAAGACGCCGCGAAAGAATAGCCGAAAACGCGACATTCAGGGCTTGATCACCCGCCCGCTTCGGCGTATCACGCGCTCCGCTGCTGGGGTGTAGCCAAGTGGTAAGGCAGCGGTTTTTGGTACCGTGTATCGTAGGTTCGAATCCTACCACCCCAGCCAGCGGTTCCGGATGTCAGAGCAGCTTGGCGCCTGAACGCCGCATGCCCCCCCGAAATGCCCCTGAAAGTGCCCCGGATCGGGTGCGACGGTTGTCGACCCCATAGGGCCGGGGAGGCCTGTCCCACGGTTGGTCAGAGGAAGTCTGGGTCGACCCCGTAGGCCCAGTTCGCCCAGTCGTCCCGCTTGTTGTCCGCCTGCGAGCCAAGTTCGAGATGATGCGGGTTTATGCATCGCCGGTTATGGCACCGATGGCGCACGACCTGATCCCGCGCGGCGACCTGCTCGTTCAGGACACAGTAGATGAACCGATAGGCGTCCCACTGGTGCCCACCGAACCGGACCTTTCGCGGCTTGGTGGTGTCGGATATGGGTCGAATTACCATACTTCTAAGTTATTGTTTTTACGTCTTTTCTGCCAGGGGACCATTAAACTGAAACACGAGGACGAAATCCAGGGTCCAGCCCGTGTTTCTTTAGGCTGGCCCAGCACGATTTTTCGAAAGGCTGATATGACTAGAAAAGATAATAATGAAGAGTATTCCCGCGAAGATTTCGAACGACTCACCGAAGCGCTTTGCTCCTGGTTCATCCGACGCGATAGCAAATACTATGATGTCGAACATCTCGGGACCAAGCTGTCTAAGGATGATGTCACGTACATTGCCTTGTCCCGCTTCGCCCATGAATTCGAAGATGTCGAGCACACACCAGCGCTCCTCCGAGCGGTATTCGATCATGCCATCACCAAGAAGCATGCCATGCCAGGCCTGACTATCCCTGTATGGAATGGCCGAGAATATTGCGCTCCTGCCGTTGATGCTAGCACCATTCACGAACGAGGATCGGTAACCGTAAACACTTGGCGCCGCCCACCTTATCGGTTGATCGAGGACGCAAGCCCGGCATGGGGCGTCGCTGGCGAGTTCCTAGACTTCGTCTTCACACGGCGAGAGGAACGGGAGCGTTTCCTAGACTGGCTTGCCTGGTGCCTGCAGAATGAGAGCGACAAGCCGAACTGGGCCCCTTTTCTCTATTCCGAGACCAAGGGAAGCGGAAAGAGCACGCTATGCAGCTTGGTCGCCCGGCTGTTCGGCGAAGAGAACACCGTGTCGCAGAACAACGTCGACAAGCTCTCGGGCAGGTTCAACGCACCAGTCCTGACCAAGAAGCTGGTGATATGCGAAGAGCTCAACCTTCGGCAAGACTCCCCGCAAGGCAATGCGCTTAAGACCTACTTGACTGAGAGCCGGGTCATGACCGAGCGGAAGGGCCAGGATGCGGAGACAGTCGACCACTGCTGCTGCTTCCTGTTTACCACGAACCACGCTCCGATGTGGATCGAGCCGGAGGATCGCCGCTATTACATCATAGAATTCGACCACGATGGCCACGCTGCAGGTCCACGAGCGGAGGAGTTCTCCGCCCTAGTTGGACGCCTGGTTGAGTTCATGGAAGATGAGCGAGCGATGGCAGGGGTGTACCGCGCCTTGATGGAGCGACGCCTAAGCAATGGCTTCTCTGCGAAAACACTGAACGTCGAGCGCGACGGGACCGAAATCATGCGACGGATACATGCCGCGTCCGAACAGACGGTCAGGGCCCAGTTGCGAGAGCTCCTCGACGATCGTGGCCAGCATGTCGTGCCTGAGGGTGAAGTAGTAAAGCTGATCCGCGAAGAGCTAGGGCAGAACCCGAATTCGACGCGCCATATCATGATTGAGATGGGCTGGTCGAAGTCGAAGGTTAAGTGGGGTGGCTGTGAGTACGCTCGCGCCATCTGGGTTCGTGATGGCTACTGGGTCGAACAGGGTCGAGTGAAGGGGCCTGGACACTACTCGCAACCGATCTCAGAACACCTCGCAGGAGCGCGCCAACCTGGGGCCGCTGCGCCCGGGCTTGATGTCTGCGTGGAGGCCCCGCTGTACTGATGAGAGAAGTAGATCAATATCCATGTCTGGAAGACGACAGCGAGATACGGCTGCGTGAAGTGATTGAAGGTGAACTGGAGGAGGCCCGTGCGCGGGCCTTCTCGCTTATTGAAGCGGCACGTCATGATGACCGTGGGTGCCTCGTTACCGACACCACCAAGCCGCGAAAGGTCCGGTTCGGTGGGCACCAGTGGGACGCCTATCGGTTCATCTACTGTGTCCTGAACGAGCAGGTCGCCGCGCGGGATCAGGTCGTGCGCCATCGGTGCCATAACCGGCGATGCATAAACCCGCATCATCTCGAACTTGGCTCGCAGGCGGACAACAAGCGGGACGACTGGGCGAACTGGGCCTACGGGGTCGACCCAGACTTCCTCTGACCAACCGTGGGACAGGCCTCCCCGGCCCTATGGGGTCGACAACCGTCGCACCCGATCCGGGGCACTTTCAGGGGCATTTCGGGGGGCATGCGGCGTTCAGGCGCCAAGCTACTCTGACATCCGGAACCGCTGGCTGGGGTGGTAGGAGACCCTGCCTCCCCTTCCCGTCCATGACCTTTCGTGACCACCTCCGGCAAGTGGGGCAGTTCGTGGGGCCCCAGTGCCTGAAGGGTGGTTGGGGTCTGGCTGCGCTAGGTGCAGGTATTCGGAACGCCCTCTGCCACAACCTCTTGCCAGTTTGCGCCCAAGGTCTCTCTCGCAGAAAGCGCGTTTCTTGCCTCGGCTGTACCGGGTTGGATCATTTTTACGATCATACCTTGTTGGTAGTTTTGGTACATTCCAGTGAAAATGTCTCCGGTCATACCCGTATCAGACGTATCATTAACGATAACGAATCTATCGCCTCCCTTTCGAATCACCTCAATGGCCGCTGCTTTGAAGGCCAACGTTCGAGCTCCTGTCGGGCCGCAGGCCGGTGCAGCGTTTGTCGATACTTTAAAGGTGTCTTGCGACATCGGTTGCACGCTTGTTTCGGCGCAGGCTCCGAGGAGCAAAAGACTAACCGCAAACAGTTGAATTTTCATGTTTCAATCCTTCCCTGAACTGCATTCTAAGTGATAACTACCAACGAATAAGCGAAGAGAAAGGGAATGTCCCGCTTGATGTTGAAACTTGCCTGAGTGGCGCAGCTTGATGCGAGGTTATGCGGCGTCCTTGATCTGGTCAAGCTGGTCCTTTTGGCGGTGGTCGATAAGGGCCTGCTTTAGGATTGG
>NZ_QETF01000039.1 GCF_003129565.1 Salibaculum griseiflavum | reverse complement strand
TGTGCGTCGTCAGATAATTTGGGACATTTGAGCGGTTTTCCGTTTGGAGGCTCTGGCTCATCCTTGATTGAGTTTATGCGGTTTCAGTTTCGTGGCGCAAGCGCCGGGTGAGCATGGTTTTTCGTTTGATCTCCTCTCGCTGTTTCAGGATCTGCTCTGCGCGCCCGTAATAGACGTCAGCGGGCGTCAGGTTCCCAAGGCTCTCATGGTAGCGTTGGTTGTTGTAGTATTCGACGAAGGCCCCGATCTGGCGCTCGAGATCACCGGGCAGAAAGTAATGCTCCAGCAGGACACGGTTCTTCATGGTCTGGTGCCAGCGCTCGATCTTGCCTTGGGTTTGTGGGTGGTAGGGTGCGCCGCGAACATGATCCATGCCCTTTTCGTCGAGGTAATCCGCCAAGTCCCCCGCGATGTAAGACGAGCCGTTGTCGCTAAGAAGTCTTGGCTTGGCGACCACGGTTGCGCAGTCACATCCCGAGGCCTCCAGCGCGAGGTCAAGCGTGTCGGTCACGTCTTCGACTTTCATCGTGGTGCAGAGCTTCCAAGCGATGATGTGACGGCTGTAATCGTCCAGGATGGTGCTGAGATAGAACCAGCCCCAGCCCAAAACCTTCAGATAGGTGAAGTCAGTTTGCCACAACTCGTTTGGGCGCGTGGTTTTATCCCGGAACTCATTGGCCGCCTTCATCACGATATGCGCCGGTGCCGTCACCAGATCTTCCGCCTTCAGGATGCGGTAAACCGACGATTCCGAGACAAAATACTGCTTCTCATCGGTGTACTTCACCGCCAGCTCACGGGGCGTCAGATCCTCATGTTCGAGTGCAAACTCAATAATGTCCGCCCGGGTCTCATCCGGGAGGCGGTTCCACACAGACCCCGGATGGGACGGTGTGTCCTCAAGCGCGTCAAGCCCACCCTCGGACCAGCGGTCATACCAGCGGTAATAGGTCGTGCGTGGAATGCCGAGCATGGCCAGCGTCTGACGGGCGGGTAGATGCGAGGCTTCGACGGTGCGGATGATCTCCAGCTTTTCCGATGCAGGATACCTCATGCCTCGTACTCCCCACCCCTGATCATGCTTTTTTTGAGCAGACGGTTTTCCAGAGTCAGATCAGCAACGACTTCCTTGAGCGCGGCGGATTCCGAGCGCAGCTCCTTGACCTCAGGCGATGTCGCCTGGCGGGCAGTATCCCCCGCAAGGCGTTGCTTGCCCGCTTCGAGGAATTCCTTCGACCAAGTGTAATACAGGCTCTCGCTGATGCCTTCCCGGCGACACAGCGCGGCGATACTCTCCTCGCCGCGCAGACCAGCCAGCACGATCCTGATCTTCTCTTCCGCAGAATAATGCTTGCGCGTCTTGCGCTTGATCCCTTTGACCAGCTTGTCGGCCGCGTCCTTCGATGTTCCGGATTTCTTGTTCATCTTCGCCGCTTGATAGCTGCGATGAACCAGAAATCCTCCG
>NZ_QETF01000038.1 GCF_003129565.1 Salibaculum griseiflavum | reverse complement strand
CTACCCGCCGTCGTCCGAGACTGTATCGCGTGCGCATGTTGATGCGTCTCGGTATGAGGAGATGTATGCGGCGTCTGTTTCGGATCCGGAGGGGTTCTGGGCCGAGCATGGGCGTCGTGTCGACTGGATGACGCCGTTCACCAAGGTGAAGAACACCAGTTTCGCGCCGGGCAATATCGACATCAAGTGGTTCGAGGACGGCACGCTCAACGTGGCCGCCAACTGCATCGACCGGCACCTGGAGACCCGCGGCGACCAGACCGCGATCATCTGGGAGCCCGATGATCCCGAGGACGAGGCCCTGCACATCTCCTACAAGGAGCTGGGCGAGAAGGTCGGCACCATGGCCAACGTCCTCAAGACCCTCGGCATCGGCAAGGGCGACCGGGTCGTCATCTACCTGCCGATGATCCCCGAGGCCGCCTATGCCATGCTGGCCTGCGCCCGGATCGGCGCCATCCATTCGATCGTCTTCGCGGGCTTCTCGCCCGATGCGCTCGGCGCCCGGGTCAATGGCTGCGACGCCAAGCTGGTGATCACCGCCGACACCGCCCCGCGTGGCGGCCGGGTCACCAAGCTCAAGGACAATGTCAACCAGGCCCTGCTGAACGATTTCGACGACGTCAAATGCCTGGTGGTCAAGCGCACCGGCGACCAGGTCGCCTGGCGCTCGGACCTCGATTACTGGTGGCACGAAGAGGCCGCGAAGGTCTCCTCGGACTGCCCGCCCGAGGAGATGGGCGCCGAGGACCCGCTCTTCATCCTCTACACCTCCGGCTCCACCGGCCAGCCCAAGGGCGTGGTCCATTGCACCGGCGGCTATCTCGTCTGGGCCTCGATGACCCACGAGATCACCTTCGACTACCATGACGGCGACATCTACTGGTGCACCGCCGATGTGGGCTGGGTCACCGGCCACAGCTACATCGTCTACGGGCCGCTGGCCAATGGCGCCACCACGCTGATGTTCGAGGGCGTGCCCACCTGGCCCGATGCCGGCCGCTTCTGGGCGGTCTGCGAGAAGCACAAGGTCAACCAGTTCTACACCGCCCCCACCGCGATCCGCGCGCTGATGGGCCAGGGGCCGGACTTCGTCACCAAGTATGACCTGTCCGACCTCAAGGTGCTGGGCACCGTGGGCGAGCCGATCAACCCCGAGGCCTGGGCCTGGTACAATGACGTGGTCGGCAAGGGCAACGTGCCCATCGTCGACACCTGGTGGCAGACCGAGACCGGCGGCCACATGATGACCCCCCTGCCCGGCGCCCATGCCACCAAGCCCGGCGCGGCGATGAAGCCCTTCTTCGGCGTGCAGCCGGTGGTGCTGGACCCGCAATCGGGCGAAGAGATCCACGAAAGCCCGACCGAGGGCGTGCTGGCGATCAAGGACAGCTGGCCGGGCCAGATGCGCACGGTCTGGGGCGATCACGCCCGCTTCGAGAAGACCTATTTCTCGGACTACAAGGGCTATTACTTCGCCGGCGACGGCTGCAAGCGCGATGCCGATGGCGATTACTGGATCACCGGCCGGGTCGATGACGTGATCAACGTCTCGGGCCACCGCATGGGCACCGCGGAAGTCGAAAGCGCCCTCGTGGCCCATGCCGCGGTGGCCGAGGCCGCCGTCGTCGGCTACCCGCACGACATCAAGGGCCAGGGCATCTATTGCTACGTCACCCTGATGACCGGGCAGGAGCCCTCCGAGGAGCTGCGCAAGGAGCTGCGCACATGGGTCCGCCAGGAGATCGGCCCCATCGCCAGCCCCGACCTCATCCAGTGGGCCCCCGGCCTGCCGAAAACCCGCTCCGGCAAGATCATGCGCCGCATCCTGCGCAAAATCGCCGAGAACGACTACGGCAGCCTCGGCGACACCTCAACCCTCGCAGACCCCTCCGTCGTCGATGACCTCATCGAAAACAGGATGAA
>NZ_QETF01000037.1 GCF_003129565.1 Salibaculum griseiflavum | reverse complement strand
GTAATCACCCGGTTGGCACCGCCTGCCCATTCCTGACCTGAATGGCTAAGACACGTGCATAGCGACGTCGCTAGGGACGTGTCTGAGACGGAGGGTGTATGCGGGGCGAGGTTCTTGGGGTCGAGCGCCGGCGGCGTTGGAGCGACGAGGAGAAGCTTTCGATCGTGTCGTCGGTCGGCCTCGATGGGGCGACGGTCACGCGGGTCGCGCAGCGCAACGATATCACTCGACAGCAGATTTACGCGTGGCGCCATGAACTGAAGAAGAAGGGGCTCTGGTCGCCGGACCAGGGCGCGGTCTTCCTGCCGGTCGGCATGTCGGCCATTGAGCCCCCGCCGTCCGACCCGGAGCCGGTCCCTGCCGTGCCGGTGGAGCTTCGTCTGGCCAATGGTCGCTGTCTTCGGTTCGACAGCGCGATGGAGGCTACGGCGTTGACCCGGCTGATCCGTGCGGTGGAGACGGCATGATCGGGCCTGGCACAGGTGTTCGCGTCTACCTGGCCTGCGGGGTCACCGACATGCGCAAGGGCATCTCGGGGCTCTCGACCATCGCGCAGGACGTTCTGCGGCAGAAGCCCGCCAGCGGGGCGGTCTTCGTGTTCCGCGGCCGGCGCGGCGACCGGATCAAGGTGCTCTACTGGGACGGCCAGGGCTTTTGTCTCTATTACAAGGTGCTCGAGCGGGGGCGCTTTCCGTGGCCCTCGGCGAAGGATGGCGCCGCGCGGCTGACCTCGGCACAGCTTGCGATGCTCTGGGAAGGGATCGACTGGCGGCGGCCTGACTGGGGGGCGCCGCCGGCCCGGGTGGGGTGATTTATCTACCTGAACGGCCTTGTTTTTATGGCGCTTGAAGCTCTCCTGTGGTATGTACGGGTATGTCGCAAGCGCCCGCCGATATGCCCGATGACCCTGCCGCTCTGAAGGCGATGATCGCTGTCCTGCAGGCGGAAAACGCGAAGATGTCGGCGACGCTGCGCGCCCATGATCTGCTGGTGCAGTCCCTGCGGACCCGCATTGCCAAGCTCCAGAAGCAAAAGTTCGGTGCCAGTTCGGAAAAGATCGAGCGCGAGATCGAACAGCTCGAACTGGCGCTCGAAGACCTGATGGTGGCCAAAGCGGAGGCCGACGACGCGCCGCTCGACGAGGACGAGACCCCGGAGCAAGACCCGCCGGCCGAGGAGGGGGAAACCCCACCGGAGAAGAAACCGCGCCGTCGCCCGAAGGTGTCAAGGGACACGCCGCGTGAGCGCCGTGAGCTGGATCCCGGCGAGGCCTGTCCCGACTGCGGTGGCGATCTGCGCGTGGTCGGCGAGGACGTCAGCGAGCTGCTCGACATGATCGCCGCGCAGATCAAGGTCATCGAGATCGCCCGGGTGAAGAAGTCCTGTCGCCGCTGCGAGGCCATGGTGCAGGAGCCCGCCCCGAGCCGGCCGATCCCGCGCAGCATGGCCGGCCCCAGCCTGCTGGCCTACATCCTCGTCTCCAAGTTCGACGATCACGTGCCATTGTACCGCCTGAACGAGATCTTCGCCCGCATGGGCGCCGATATCCCGGATACCACGATGGTCGACTGGTGCGGGGGCGCGATAAAGACGCTGAGCCCGCTGATCGAGAAGATCGAGGCCGACGTCATGGCCAGTTCGGTCCTGCATGCCGACGACACCCCCATCCGCGTGCTCGACCGATCGGCCAAGAAGAAGGAGCTCGGCAAGGCCGTGAAACAGGGCCGGATCTGGACCTATGTCCGCGATCAGCGACCATGGTCGGGCCCCGCGCCGCCCGGCGTCGTCTACTACTTCTCTCCGGACCGAAAAGGCGAACATCCACGCGGCCATCTCGCCAACTCGAGCGGCATCCTGCAGGCCGACGCCTATGCCGGCTTCAGGGAACTCTATGAAACGCGTGCGGACGGCTCACAGCAGTTCCGCGAGGCCGCCTGCTGGGCGCATCTGCGGCGCGCCTTCCACGATGTCTGGACGGCCAAAAAATCCGAGATCGCCCGCGAGGCGCTCGACCGGATCGGCACGCTCTACGACATCGAACGCGAGATCTCCGGGCAGCCCGCGGAGACACGGCTTGCCGCCCGCAAGGACCACAGCGCCGACAAGGTCGCGGCCTTCAAGGCCTGGGCCGAGCAGCAGCTGACCCGCATTCCCGGCAAGAGCGACCTCGCCAAGGCTTTCCGCTACGCTCTGAACCGCTGGCCCTCCTTCACGCTCTTCTTGGAGGATGGCCGCGTCGCGATCGACAACAACCCGGCCGAGCGCGCCATGCGGCCTATCGGCGTCGGGCGGAAAAACTGGCTCTTCGCCGGATCGGATACCGGCGGCGAAACCCTGGCCCGCGCGATGACGCTGATCGAGAGCGCGAAGATGAGCGGCCACGACCCGCAGGCCTACCTCGCCGACGTCCTCGATCGCATCCACGATCACAAAATCAACAGGCTCGATGAGCTTCTGCCGTGGAACTGGGCGCCCATGTCAGAGGCGGCGCCCAAGACCGAAGCCGCCTGAGGCCGCAAGGCGGTTCAAACCGGGCGGTTAC
>NZ_QETF01000036.1 GCF_003129565.1 Salibaculum griseiflavum | reverse complement strand
CGATCAACCCGAGGAGTTTATCGAGGGATTGTTTTGCGTCGCCGTAGAACATGCGGGTGTTTTCCTTGAAGAAGAGGGGGTTTTCGATGCCGGAATACCCGGTGCCCTGGCCGCGTTTGGAGACGAAGACCTGTTTCGCCTTCCAGACCTCCAGCACCGGCATGCCGGCGATGGGGCTGTTGGGGTCGTCCTGGGCGGCCGGGTTCACGATGTCGTTCGAGCCGATCACGATGACCACGTCCGTGTCGGGGAAGTCCTCGTTGATCTCGTCCATCTCCAGCACGATGTCATAGGGCACCTTGGCCTCGGCCAGCAGCACGTTCATGTGCCCCGGCAGACGACCGGCGACGGGATGGATGGCAAAGCGCACCTCCTTGCCCTTGGCCCGCAGCTTCTTGGTCAGCTCGCTGACGGCATTCTGCGCCTGGGCCACCGCCATGCCGTAGCCCGGCACGATGATCACGCTGTCGGCCTCGTCCAGGGCCGCGGCCACGCCGTCGGCCTCGATCGCGACCTGTTCGCCCTCGACCGCCATCTGTTCGCCCGCCGGGCCGCCGAAGCCGCCCAGGATGACGCTGATGAAGGACCGGTTCATCGCCTTGCACATGATGTAGCTGAGGATCGCACCGGACGAGCCCACCAGCGCCCCCACCACGATCAAGAGGTCATTGCCGAGGCTGAAGCCGATCGCCGCCGCCGCCCAGCCGGAATAGCTGTTCAGCATGGACACGACCACCGGCATGTCCGCCCCGCCGATCCCCATGATCAGGTGATAGCCGATGAACAGCGCCAGAAGCGTCAGCAGCACCAGCGTCCAGGACCCCGCGCCGCCCAGGTAGAGACCCGCCAGCACGACCGAGCCGAGCGCCGCGGCGATGTTGAGCAGGTGCCCCCCCGGCAGCTTCCTGGCCGCCGAGTCCACCCGGCCCGCCAGCTTGCCATAGGCGATCACCGACCCGGTGAAGGTCACCGCGCCGATCCAGATCCCCAGCACCAGCTCGACCCGCAGGATGCCGATCTCGACACCCGATTTCTTGGCGATCAGCTGGCCGAAGGCCGACAGGCCCTCATGGACCTCCTTGGGCAGGCCGATGGCGCTGACGCCATCCGCGCCAACCGCGCCCATCACCTGGCCCGCCGCGGCATAGACCCCGGCCACGTGGTTGATCATCAGGTCCGCGTTGAACCCCACGAAGACCGCCGCCAGGCCCACCAGCGAATGCATGATCGCCACCAGTTCCGGCATCTGCGTCATCTCGACCCGCGTGGCCAGCTGGTAGCCCACCGCCGCGCCCCCCGCGATCAGCACCAGCGAGACCAGCCACAGACCCGAGCCGGGACCCACCAGCGTCGCAAGGACCGCAACCGCCATGCCCGCGATCCCGTACCAGACCGCGCGCTTGGCGCTCTCCTGCCCGGACAGGCCGCCAAGGCTCAGGATGAAGAGAATGCCCGCGACCACATAGGCCGCGATCGTGAATGCGTTTTCCATCTGCCTGCCCCCTTAGGATTTCTGGAACATGGCGAGCATCCGCCGTGTCACGAGGAAGCCGCCGAAGATGTTCACGGCGGCCATGAAGATGCCGAGCGCGGCAAGAACCGTGATCAGCCAGCTCGACGAGCCGACCTGGATCAGCGCGCCAAGGATGATGATCGACGAGATCGCGTTGGTCACCGCCATCAGCGGCGTGTGCAGCGAATGCGCCACACCCCAGATCACCTGGAAGCCCACGAACACCGCCAGGACGAAGACGATGAAGTGCTGCATGAAGCTGGCCGGCATCCCCGGGATCAGCCCGACCCCCAGGATCAGCGCCGCCCCCGCCGCCAGAAGCGTCACCTGCGTCCGGGTCTGCGCCTTGAACGCCGCGACCTCGGCCGCGCGCTTCTCCTCGGGTGTCGGCTCCTTCACCTCGGGCTTCTTCTGCGCCGCGATCGCCTGCACCTTGGGCGGTGGCGGCGGCCAGGTGATCTCGCCCTCGTGGGTTACCGTCGCCCCGCGGATCACGTCGTCTTCCATGTCATGCACGACCTGCCCGTCCTTGCCGGGCGTCAGGTCGGTCATCATGTGGCGGATGTTGGTCGCGTAGAGGTTCGAGCTCTGCGTCGCCATCCGGCTGGGGAAGTCCGTGTAGCCGATGATCGTCACGCCATTGTCGGTGACGACCTTCTCGTCCATCACCGTGCCTTCGACATTGCCGCCCTTCTCGGCGGCCAGGTCGACGATCACCGAGCCGGGCTTCATCGCCTTGACCATGTCCTCCAGCCACAGCTTGGGCGCCTCGCGGTTGGGGATCAGCGCGGTGGTGATCACGATGTCCACCTCCGGCGCCAGCTCGCGGAACTTCGCCAGCTGCGCCTCGCGGAATTCCGGAGAGGAAACAGAGGCATAGCCCCCCGTCGCCGCGCCGTCCTGCTGGTCCTCCTCGAAGTCCAGATAGACGAACTCCGCGCCCATGCTCTCGACCTGTTCGGCCACTTCGGGGCGCACGTCGAAGGCATAGGTCACAGCCCCAAGAGAGGTCGAGGCGCCAATGGCGGCCAGGCCCGCAACACCCGCGCCGACAACCAGAACCTTCGCCGGCGGCACCTTGCCCGCCGCCGTGATCTGGCCGGTGAAGAACCGCCCGAAATTGTTGCCCGCCTCGATCACCGCGCGGTAGCCCGCAACGTTCGCCATCGACGACAACGCATCCATCTTCTGCGCACGGCTGATCCGGGGAACCATCTCCATCGCGATAACACTCGCACCCTTCGACCGCGCCAGCTCCAAACCCTCCTCGTTCCCGCCAGGGTTGAAGAAGGAAATAAGGGTCT